>CAMOWK010000006.1 GCA_946628415.1 uncultured Lachnospiraceae bacterium
CAAAAGTTGCTTTTCAGCGGGAGGCTTGTTCGATTGTCAGCAAACCTCCCGGTTAACCCACAATCTCCAGTGTGTTGTACTTTCTCAAACAGCACTCTCCTTATATTTTATTATAATCAAGCCCGAAAGCCTAACCATCATATTTCCTTCTCATAACCTCTAAGTTTGCAGTAGTTGAATTGCCTGCTCAACTATAATTACATTTGTACCATGCCTGATAACATTGTTCAACTCTATTTTGCTTCCATTGGTCTTAAGTCCAAGTTCTAGACATAATTATTCATCTCCAAATTCCTTCTATTCCCCTCTCATTCTTCTTACATTTCTGTTCATCATGTGTCTTCCGTAATATCTGAAAGCCATCTTTTTGATCGGTGATAATTCCTGATGATGTTCCTTAAGCAGTTCGTCCGGTGAATCGTAGATTCCGAAATTCTGATTAATACCTGTACTCTGAATATAGGTGTTGTTACGATTAAAATCTATGACCGGATTCTTGAAATCTTCAACTCCTACTCCGTATCTGCAAAAAGCTCCGGTACAATTACTATTCTTCTCCTGAAGTTTTTCGAGATAATCCCTATCTATTATAAATGCTTCAAGCTCATACCATGTGCCTTCCAGGTAAACTTCAACCCAGCTGTGAAAAATACTCTTTGGCGCCTGCTTATAGACAAAGCCTGTCATAGCCCCTTCCTGAAGTTCTTTTCTGATAGTAAATCCATGAACTCTGCACGGAATACCAACAGCTCTGAGAAGCGCCATGAAGAGAGTACCCTTAGTGTTGCATTGCCCGTATCCATCCTTCAGAACTTTCGATGCCGGGATACTGTCATCCACATTGTAACCGAATCGAATCTCATCTCTGATAAAATTATAGATTGCCCTTATTTTTTCAAATTCCGGAAGATTCTTCCATCCACGCTCTCTAATGAGTTCTTGAATCATATAATTATCATAATCCAGCATATGTGTCTTACCAAGGTACGAATCAACCCCATCTATCTCCTTTTGAGCATCCTCCTTCTGATTATCTTTTTTCACATCCATCCTCTTTAAACTCATCACAAATGTATACTTACATCTGACATTCGTCTCTACCTCAAATCCGTATCTCGAGAAAAATGCCACTTTATCGCTGTAATAGTATTCCTTGAAATATTTAGGTGTCCCTATGCTTTCAAGAATATACATCGGTGCATACTTCAGCTTATCCAAGAGTATCGTCTGTCTTTCCCAGTCAAGTATTATAAGTTTTCCGTTCCTTTTAAGAAGTCTACAAGCTTCCGAAAGGAATTTCTTCAAAGTATCTGAATTACATTCATGAAGAACAAGCCCGATTATTATATAATCAAACATTTTATCCTTTAATCCCGTATCAGTGGCATCCCTGCAGATAAGCTTAACATTACTGAGGCCCAAATCCTGCACTTTATGTTTTGCTTTTATTAACATAGGCTTCGATCTATCCAGCCCCACAACAGTAACAGCCGGGTTCTTCATAGCAACACCAATCCCGTTGGTTCCTGTGCCGCAGCACATATCAAGAACAATAGCCTTTTCGTTAGGTATCATTTCTCTTAATACCTCTCTGGGATTCCTTCCATTCTTTCTTCCATTATCCCTAAAAAATGTCTTGTCCAGAATATCATATCCCGGTGATATAAACTTATACATCCATTTACTTATCGCTTTACTAGCCATAAATTATCTCCTGTCACTTTTTATTTTTTGTTTATATGTTCATCTGTTCATATGTTAACACGTATTTTCCTATACGTCAATAAAAAAAATACCTATCCGATGTGATATGTACTTTCTTCAAAAGCCTTATGAACAAACTGATATTTAATCACAATTAAACAACATATGAATATCAGTTCTCATCCTCATCATTCCAGATACAGTAATACTCATCCTCCTCATCCCATGGAGTATTACCTTCTGATGGGCCAACATATTTAACTTCTTCCCCTCTTATTATAATAGAGCACTGGTGTTCCGGTTCCCATGGACACTCTGTTTCTATACAGTAACCTATTTCTATGGCAGCATCCTCCTCTTCAGGTAATTCAACATATAATCTTGGATGTGACAGACAGCTTAAAAGCTGTTTCCCAGACTTATACACTTCAATAGCCTTTTCTGTATCAGCCACTATATCATCATATATTTCCATAGCTTTCCACTCATCATACATATAGAACATAAACTTTGACAGCTTCTGCTGAATTTCGTCAAGCACTTTCTGATTAGCACTAAGATTATTATAGTGTTCAATGCATTTCTCGGCATATTTCCTTGATTCATCCGAATCATCAAAAATAGTAATATTCATTTCTCCCTGAAACAGTGATTTCGAATCAAATACACCCTCAAGCCATCCCATTTCATTTATATCAGGTTTTAAATCTCTGATTTTTGACATATACTTACCCCTTTACTTTCCAAAATAATTAACCTATCGTACATAGTTTACCTCGAAGGACATATCCTATTTTTTCATAACATGCATTAGAAGCCGCATAATCCGCATCGGTATAAAGCATTGGTATATATCCTTCTTCTTTAGCCTTCATCGTAACCTGATAAACAAGGTTTTCCGCATAATGCTTTCTTCGAAACTCAGGCCGGGTAAATACGAGATTTATCGACGCCATATCTCCGGAAAGAGCATATTTGCAGCTTGCTACGCTGTTTCCCCGTCCGTCTTTCCAAAAATACATATTGCCTTCGCGGATAAAAGATTCTGCATCTTTCCTGTACCCTTGAATATCCTGCTGGTCAATTCCGATTTCCCTGTGGAACATATCCAGAAAAGAAACCAGTTCTTCCATATCCTGCATCTCACAACGATGTACTCCGCCATCCGCTTCTGTTCTCGGACTGATAGGATTTAGACAATCATAGGCAAACATATTTGTGGATACTTTCATCTCTAATCCTTCTTCTGCCGCCCTCTTTATGATATACTCTGCAAGTGCATATTTGACATTAAAATGATATTCTCCTGTTAGCAGTTTATTCTCTTTAGCAAGCTGATATACCTTCTCCATTTCCCCTTTCGAAGCATCATCCGACGTCCAGATCCAGACTGGAAAAGGATGTCCCGTAAAACATATAATCAACCTTTCATGGTCAGGCAGTAACAATCTACATTCTCCGCCCATAATCTTTTTAAGAACAAAGAATGTATATTTATCCGCTTCTAAAATTTTGTAGTCTCTTTCATCAACAAAAGTATCCATCAAATCTTTTCTACACCTCCAAACCATAGTCATATTAACTTTGGTGGATTTTCTTGCAATGTATTATTCCGGTTTTACCATACCTTATCGAACGGCATTTGATGGCCGTTCGATAGCCCTACGTGTAGCTCCTTCGGAGCTAGGTCAGTACGGTATCCGAACACTTGATGTGTTCGAATACCTATACCTTATCGAACGGCAAATGATAGCCGTTCGATAACCCTGCGGGTAGTTCCTTCGGAACTAGGCCAGTACGGTGCCCGAACACTTGATGTGTTCGGATACCTATACTATATCAAATGAAACTTCCGGTTCCTGTGTACTATAGTCAACAAGTATATTTACGTTATAAAAACTATCATGTTCCGGGTTCTCAGCAGCATCTATGCCAATAGATATTTCTATATGATCATCATAAATAGACAGTCCCATAACATACCATTTCTCTTTTAGATACTTTAAACTGAAATCGTTCTTTAAATGTATATCCCAATCACTACCACTATTATCTTCAAAAAACGTAGTAATCTTTTTATAAATTTCGTCATAACATTCTTCCATTATCTGATCGGATTTTTTATAAATACTTTCCATGGAAGTAAAGACATAATCTATATTATCTTCTCTCACTAAAATTTCATACAAATCATATGAAGCATCCTGTTTATCACCGAAAGAATGATTACCAAATCCACCTAATATATCTATGTAACATACATCTTTCGAACTTATGTCTTTAACTAAAATCCCTTTTCCAAAATACAAATTTTCAATTTCTACAGCAGATAGTTTTTTCTTATTATCATATTTCAAATAATTTAATCTTTTCAGTTTCTTTTCAATCTGTTTCTGTTCTTTGGTTAAAGCAGGGCTTTCTTCATTATCCACATTAAACAATTTGCTAAAAAACGACATGATTTACACTCCAATCCAAGTTTAAGGTTATCTTTTATTGCCATACGGTCTTTATCCAGGCAATCAATTCCATTTTCATTCTTTCTCTGTCTCCTGCACATTCCTTAGGATGCTGCCGTTCCGATTTGAAGGCCATCTTATATATCCAAGGAAGATGAACAATAGCTGCATGACTCATATTCTCAAAAGCAACATGCTTATGTTCATATTGAAATGATACAGATTCCAGTTTTTCCTCCATCATGCATGCGCTTTCATACGAAGGCCATACCTCGTCATGTTTTGATGATATAAAAAGAACCGGTCCCCTTATGTTCTCAACCGGAATGATCGTATCCGGAGTAACAGTTTTATCACTTTCTTTAAACTTTCAATATAAACTGTACTTAATGCATGAATGCAGTAAGCAGTTTCAGGTGTATGCAAGAAGTACACACATAACCGCAAAAACACTCGTAGTGATAATTGCTATTATGTTAGCTGCTTTCCCTGCAAATGCCTTCTTTGCTATAAGTATGACCACCGCCGAGTAATCTATCACTCTAAGAATGATATACTATTTCCTGAAGAAAATCATTAAATACCTCTGAAATAACTCGTAAATCTCATATATCTAACACCTTTGTTGCCAGCTTCTCCCGAAATCGTACATCATGTTCAACTATGATCATAGTCGGTCTGAAGCTTTCTATCAGCTTCTCTATCTGCATTCTTGAAAATACATCTATATAATTCAGCGGTTCATCCCATATATAGAGATGAGCCGATGTAAGAAGGCTTGCCGCTATCAGTACTTTCTTCTTCTGTCCTTCCGAATACTCTTCTATGTTCTTCTCAAACTGAGTCCTTCCCATATCCAGCTTACGAAGCAACGTAAGGAAGATACTGTAATCCAGATTATGATTCTTAGCGTATTCTTTAAGACTTCCACTTAAATGAGATGTACTTTGATTAATGTATGATATAACCAGACCGCTGGCCGTCTCCAGTTTTCCAGAAGTTACCATATTACCGGTATCTTTACCCTGCAGCATATCACCACTTTCTTCACCTTGCAGCATATCACCACTTTCTTCACCCTGCATCACATCAGCCACTTCATGATAAGACCCTCTCTTATTATTTATATCATTTATGATTGCTTTAATCAGAGTGGATTTGCCACAACCATTCTCACCATTCAGGAAGAGAATATCCCCCTGCATCAGCTGAAATGTTATATCTTCTAATATTATTTTTGTTTCCGCGGCACTCCTGTATCCAAGCGAAAAGTTCTTACATTCCACAAGACATTTCTTATGATGAGTAAGGGGGATAAGCTTAAGATCATCCACTTTTTCGATATCATTTAGAAGCCCTTCCTTCTCTTCAATCTCCCTGTCAATCCTTTTCTCGAAACTCTTTACACGGGACTGCATTTTCTTGGTCTTGGCTCCTATATAAGCTCTTGTACTTATATTTCTGTCATGCTCTTTTATGGGATCATATCCTATCTTGATGTTTTCATTTTTATCAGCCCATCTGCCTGACCTGTCCGCTGCAGCCCTAAGTTTACCGATTTCCTTCATATGTTTTTCATTTTCAGCTATCGCGAAAGCATCAGCCCTTTGCTTATTCTCCCACCAGCTGGTAAAGTTACCCGATACAACCTCAACCGATGCCTTATTCAGTACAAGCATATGGTCACATACCGCATCCAAAAGGTCACGATCATGAGACACCAGGATAAAGCCCTTTTTAGTATTTAGATATTCCTTAACTATCTCTCTGCCATCCTTATCCAAATGATTTGTGGGTTCATCAACAAGAAGAAATTCATTTTCTCCTGAGAAAAGAACTGCCAGCATCGCTTTCGTTCTTTCGCCGTGACTGAGAGTCCTGATCGGCCTGTAAAGAATCTCCGGATCTACACCAAGAGAATTTATCTCACAGATAATTCTCCAGTTTTCTACTCCCGGCTTCCATTCTTCTGAAAGCTCATCAACTGTCTTATCCATTTCCGATTCTGCAATCTGATAAGGGAAATAATCAAACACCTTATCTGTAATTATGCTACCTGAATACTCATATCTACCAAGTAAGAGCCTTAGCAGTGTGGTCTTACCTTTTCCATTTCTACCTATAAATCCTGTCTTCCAGTCTGTATCAACTGAAAATGATGTGTTTTCAAATATATTATCAAAACTGCCTTCGTAGCAGAAGGTCAGTTCTGAAACCTGTAATAATGACATAGTATCACCTCCGAAAAAAATCACCGCAAGGAATAACCCTGCGGTGATAAACTCAAAGATATGCCCAAATAACGGACTAAACTATATCATATATCGGAAACCACTTTTTAGAATTATTTCTTGCATCCCACAGTAATAGCACTTTAAAACATAGTGGTATATTGCCACCTAAAATGCTTATGCTAAAACTGCACATCAGTTAATTATCTGCAAGAAATATATCTCATTGGTCTCCTCCTTTTTTCTTAGTTCTTTCGTAGAATAACAAATCATCAAATAATTTGCAAGTAATATTTAAGTTCTTAAGCCTGCTTTCATCTCATAATTAAACACACCATATATGTAGACGACGTGGCAACTCCAAAGAGATTTAATCTACGCACCGGTGATTTCGCCATAAGATTTAAAGCCATACGCGCCCTTAGCACTTTTAACGCCTCTTGTAATCGCCTCGCTCACAACCTCTGCAGCCAGTGTGCCGACAAGATTCATATCAGCCTTTATATCTCCGACTGACACCGCATAAATACTGTCTCCATCGCAACTTGTATGGACAGGATTTATAGATCTGGCATAACCATCATGTGCCATACCGGCGATCTTGCATAGTGCTGCCTTATCAAAAGCGGCATTTGTTATAACAACTCCAAGAGTAGTATTTTCGACAAAACGGTTTTCCACAACATCCGTCTTACTTGTCATAATCTGAAACGTGCTTCTGAAACCTTTTTTATCTTCCGCAAGCAACCCGGCAATCTGCTTTCCCGTTCTATGGTCAAACACATCACCAAATGCATTGACAGCAACTATTGCTCCGATATATAGATCACCTATACTCACAGCATAACTGCCTATTCCGCTTTTGGTGCAATAGTCCATCCCGAGAATCTTCCCAACTGTAGCTCCGCAGCCTGCGCCATAATTACCATCCTTGTAATTGGATGAATCGAGCGCCGCCTGACATGCCTTATAACCCATAGCCACGTCAGGTCTTATAAATGCATCGCCCACAGTAAGATCAAACAGATCGGACTGAACCACCAAAGGGACTTTGGTAACTCCAACATCAAAGCCTATTCCTCTTTCTTCAAGGCATTCCATGACTCCGTTTGCGGCGCCCAGTCCGAAGGCACTCCCACCGGCTAGAACGACTGCGTGAATCTTTTCAGCCGCCATAAGTGGATTAAGAAGTTCTGTTTCTCTTGATGCAGGACCTCCGCCTCTTACATCAAGTCCTGCTGCCATTCCATCAGGTGCCACAATAACAGTACACCCTGTTCCGGCATCAGCGTTTTCTGCCTGTCCGATTTTTACCTGCTTAAAATCAGTAATACTTATTTCTCTCATAATATTTTACTTTGCTTTTACTATTTCTTTTGTCAGTTTCTTTTCCAAAGCTTTAATAACTGTCTTTAAAGCTTTTATTCTGGCATATTTCTTATCATTTGACTCAAGTACATACCACGGAGCAAAAGTGGTATTGGTTTTTTCAATCATCTCATTTACAGCTTCTTCATACTGATCCCACTTTTCACGATTTCTCCAGTCTTCATCAGTAATCTTCCACTGTTTTTCAGGAGTGTTCTGTCTGTCAGTAAATCTTGCCAGCTGCGTGTCCTTATCAATCTGAACCCAGAACTTGATAATAACTGCATTCCAGTCGGCAAGTTCTTTTTCAAACTCATTTATTTCATTATACGCTCTCTGCCAGTCATTTTCCGTACAGAAGCCCTCCAGTCTTTCAACCATCACACGTCCATACCACGTTCTGTCAAATATGGCTATATGACCATCCTTCGGAAGCCTGTTCCAGAATCTCCAGAGGTAATGCCTTGCCTTCTCAGCCGGCTCGGGACTTGCTATTGGATGCACCTCATAACCTCTCGGATCAAGAGCTGCCGCCAGTCTCTTTATATTGCCGCCTTTACCTGCCGCATCCCAGCCTTCGTAAGCGATGATTACAGGTATCTTTCTCAGATAAAGCTCGTTGTGCAATTCTCCAAGTCTCTTCTGAAGCGCATCAAGTTCCTTCTTATAGTCTTCATCTGATACAGTTTTACTAAGATCGATATCAGCAAGCTTCTCAGTTTTTCTAAGCCTGAAGGTATTCTGAAGAAGAGGTGCCTTTCTTTCCGAATTGGCATTCGCAAGAGCAGTATCTATACAGCTGATGAGAATCTCCGTAACCTGAAGTTCTGCCCACTTCTTTGATGATGAATCTATAAAATACCACGGAGCCGCAAACTGGTTTGTAGCATCGATATACTGATCAAATACATCAAGACATTTATCATAATGCTTATTCTGCCATTTATCCTTTTCGGAAACTCTCCACTTTGTATTCTTATTTGCTTCAAGTTCTTTGATTCTCTTCTTCTGCACCTTCTCATCGATATGGAAGAAGAACTTCGCAACAAGATAGCCGTTATCATTAAGTGTTCTTTCAAATCTCTTAATACTTGTAAGATGATCCTTATACTTTTCCAAAGAAAGTTCATCATGCAGATACTGGGATGTTATCTCCCCCATCCAGCTTCCGTCAAAGAACGAGAACTTTCCCGCCTTGGGAATGCGGACAAAATATCTGTAGAGAAATGGCCTTCTCTTTTCATCTGTCGTAGGTTCCGTAAGCGTTTCACACTTGAAAAACCTTGGATCCATCCCTTTAATGATTCTTCCAAGAACACTTCCTTTTCCGGCAGCACCCCATCCATCAAATACAACAAGCACAGGAAGATTCTTTTCCTTCACCATCATCTGCCTTTTAGCAAGTTCATTTCTCGCATTTTCGAGTCTTGCGACAAGTTCCTCGTCCGCAGGTCTTTCTTCTTTAATCCATTCTTTCAGCATACATATACCCCCCTGTTAAAAGCCAAAATGTGCCAATCCCCGCAGACAGCCGGAATTGGCACATGAATTAAGTGTTATAAATAAGTTTCTATACCAGTCTACTGCTTATCAAGCATAAACTGTTTTGCAACCTCATCAGGTGCCTGCTCATATCTGGCTACCTCATATGAAAATGTACCGCTTCCTCTTGTCATAGAGAAGAGTCTTGTATCATATTCATAAAGCTCAAGTACCGGAATATCAGCGACTATCTCTGTTATACCGTCACCGATAGGATTCATACCGTTAACCCTTGCACGTCTCTTGTTAAGATCGCCCATTATATCACCGGTATACTGATCCGGAGCAACAACCTTAATGGCTGCGATAGGCTCAAGGAGTACAGGAGAAGCCTCCATAAATCCCTTCTTGAATGCCTGTTCTGTTGCTACCTTAAATGCAAGTTCCGAAGAATCTACCGTATGATAACTTCCGTCATAAAGAGTAACCTTTACTCCTGTAACAGGATAACCTGCAAGCGGTCCACTCTTAATAGCTTCGATGATTCCCTTCTCAACTGCAGGGAAGTAATTCTTAGGAACTGCTCCTCCGACTACAGTCTGCTCAAATTCATAAGGAACATCTTCATTATATGACGGTTCAAGTATAATCTTAACATGTCCGTACTGTCCGTGACCACCTGACTGCTTTTTATATTTGTATTCTGTATCAACCTTCTTACGGATAGTCTCCTTAAAGCCTGTCTTTGGCTTCATGAGTTCTATCTCAACCTTGTATTTATCCTGAAGAATACTCTGGATGGCTTCAAGATGCTGTCCGCTTATACCATAGATAAGTGTCTGGGCGTTATCACTGTCATTCTCAACGCGGATGGTCAGATCTTCCATCATAATCTTGGAGATGGCCTGAGAAATCTTATCTTCATCGCCCTTATTCTTAGCTGCATATCTTCTGAATACATATGGTTTGGAAATAGTTGCTCTTATGTATGTAACAGGATTCTTTCTGGTTGAAAGTGAATCTGTTGTCTGGCTTACAGCAAGCTTGGCAAGAGCTCCTATATCACCTGCATGAAGTTCGCTTACTTCCTCTACTTTATTGCCACAGATAGTATAAAGCTTTCCAAGTCTTTCATCTGCATCTCTGTGGTAGTTAAAGAGTGTGTCGTCTGATTTAAGAACGCCGGAATTCACCTTTATAAGAGAATACTTTCCGATATATGGATCAGCTATAGTCTTAAAGATATAAGCTGACTTTGGTTTTGAGAAATCGTAATTTGCTTCAAATATCTCGTTATTCTCGGTATTGATACCGGATATCTTACATTTATCCGGGCTTGGGAAATACTTTATAATATCAGCCATAAGAGTATACATACCCTTTGCTTCAATATTTGATCCCATGAGAACAGGAACTACAGAGCCGTCGCAAACACCCACACGGAGTGCCTGTCTTATCTCATCTTCCGAGAACTCTTCTCCGTTAAAGTATCTCTCCATAAATTCTTCACTTGTCTCTGCAACCGCCTCAAGAAGCGCATCTCTGCAGATGTTAAGATTTGCAAGTGAATACTCAGGAACATCGAACTTATCAACCTTGCCTTCTTTGTTCCATCTTTTTGCTTTCTGCTGAATTACATTAACGTATCCTACGAACTGCTCATTCTCACGAATCGGAAGATGGAAAGGAGCTATCCTCTTGCCGTATGCTCCCTGAAGTGTTTCCACAACTTCTCTGTAACTTGCCTTGTCATCATCCATATCCGTAACGAAGAACATTCTTGGAATATTCCTTTTTTCACATATATCCCAAGCTCTCTTTGTACCGGCTTCAACTCCGGCCTTACCGGAAATGACTATAACAGCAGCATCCGCAACCGAAACAGCCTCTTCCATCTCACCGACAAAATCAAAATAACCGGGAGTATCAAGGATATTAACCTTATAGTCATCCCATATCACAGGAACAACCGTCGTTCTTACGGAATTTTTCCTTTTAATTTCTTCTTTGTCGTAATCGCTCAGCGTATTACCCGCATCAACACTTCCCATACGGTTTGTCATGCCGGCAAGATATGCCATAGCCTCCACAAGTGAAGTCTTGCCTGAACCCCCATGTCCCAGCAAAACTACGTTACGGATCTTGTCCGTAGTAAATACCTTCATGTAACCACCTCCGTTAAATTAATGGGTAAACCCTTTATACATTATATTATTATTTATAATATATTGCCAGTCATAATTCCTACTCCGGCATTATAATATCAGCCGTTTCAGAAAGCCCCTCCCCAAATATGGATGAAATGGAATGCTTTCCGTCCCATCTTGACTTTATCCTGTCATTAAGTATAGCCAGGGATTCTTCATCAAGTATGCCGCCGGTATCCTTACCGTAGCCTATGAAGAAACTGTCATACTGATTCCCGTCCCTGTCTTCCATTTTAGCAACATAAAGAATAATGAGACAACCTTCATTCTCATCAAAGAGTTCTCTATATTTGGTTGAAATATCATACCCCGGATACTCACTTTCTTCGAGCACATAGAGATATGGATAGACCCCAGTCTTTTTATAAAAATTCTTAAATCCTCTTTCTATTATCTTTCCGCCATCCTCACTTATGAAAGGTTTGGCTCCCGATGTCTTTTCTTCATAAAATCCAATCTTTCTCGAAACCGGATCACCCGAAAATGCCTCTCTTTTCTTTACACTGTAATTAAACTCTGTTGTTGAACCGGACTCACTGTCTAAATTCCCGGTATCTGCAGTTTCAACTGACATATCCTCAGTATCAGCCGTTATTACAGTAGTACTTTCTTTTGATTTATCCGTTGTATACTTCTTCGAAATCGACTCCATCCCTGTTCCTGAGTTTTTTTCAGAAGCATCATATTCCTTTATATAGTTTCTTCCGGTAATCATTGTAAGTATGCTCAGAACAGCTATTCCGATACCTACTTTTTTAAGACAGCCTGTTATAGATTTTGATTTTTTTCTTGATGCCATTTCTTTCGGGTTTCCTCCAAAAAAAATTTCTATAATTCTAAAAAGATGTTATAATAACACAATCGTACAATAATTCCTTTTTGCTGTAAAGGAATAATTCATACATTACAGGAGACTTACGAATGAGAATTGGAATGGGATATGATGTCCATAAACTTGTACCCGACAGAGATCTGATACTCGGAGGAGTGAAGATTCCATACGAACTTGGACTCCTTGGTCATTCAGACGCTGACTGTCTCACCCACGCTATCATGGATTCACTTCTCGGTGCCGCCGCAAAGGGCGATATAGGAAAGCATTTTCCTGATACTGACGAAAGATATAAAGGCGCAGACAGTATCGAGCTTCTAAAGCATGTTAAGGACATAATTGATAAAGAAAACTATATCATCGGTAATATCGATGCAACCATTATAGCCCAGAAGCCTAAAATGGCTCCGCATATTGAAGATATGCGGCGTGTCATTTCCGACGCCTTAAACATTGACATTAACAGAGTAAACATTAAAGCCACAACCGAAGAAGGTCTCGGCTTTACCGGTGAGGGACTCGGCATAACCTGCCAGTCCATCTGTCTTCTTGAAACTGTTGATAATTATGCATATCAGGATGTAATGAATGAGTCCGGTTCAGTATGCAGCAGCTGCAGCGGCTGTCCTATTAAACGGTCCGTATAAAATTTATACCCCGGTCATATCATTTTACAACACTCCAATATGTAAAAGAAAGGATTCAAAATGCAGAAATTAGAAAAATACAACGAAAGACTATTACCCGGAAAGCCGGGAGGTGCAGAGATTCTTCTCGTAGCCTTATCTATTTTATTTACACTGTTTTCAGTTTTAGTAACACTTATCTTTCTACCACTCGGTTTTATAATGCTTGTATCATCTGTTATTCTTAATGTTCAGGCTTTTAAAAACATGAGCGTTGAATATGAGTATATAATTACCGAAGGCGAGATTGATATAGCAAAGATCAATAACAAAAGCCGCCGTAAGGAATTAAAGAACATAAAGCCTGATGATATAACCATCATACGTAAGGCAAATAGCGATAAGGCAAAAAATGATATCAGTCTTAAGAAAGATAAAATCATTTCATATGCTTCTGATCCGGAAAGCGAAAGCTGCTATGCAATATATGCCAAGCATGGAAATGGGAAAGAAATCATAATACTCGACCTTGACGAGGCATCCGTTGAACACTTAAAAGCTGTATATAAGAGAAACTTTGAAGAATAAAGCAATAATAAAAGGATAGGCCATAAACCTATCCTTTAATAATCTCATACTATATCACGGATCAAGAGGAATCATCTGAAGTCCCTTATACATCTTGGTATACATACTCTTCTCATCCTTGTACAGCATAGTTCCTCTGGAACCATCCCTAATGATATATGCATATTTGTTCTTCTGGACATTCATGTATAATACTTCTTCTACATTAAGCTCTTGAGCTTTTACCTTGGCTGTATATACATTGAGTGGTTCCATTTTGTATTTTTTTACTGCCTGCTCAACTGTCATGCCCAACCCCCCTTTATTACTTGATAACATATTCTTATAATAGTATATTGTAAGGTATAGACAAAGTCAACCACTAAAATTTTATTTTTTATGTTAAAAATTGAGGTATTTTCCATGAATAATACTAATTACTATATCGAGTTTGAGCGTCAGTTAAAGGAAATTCAAGCTCTCAACAATAAACCAACTCTTCTTCTTCATGCCTGCTGTGCCCCATGCAGTTCCTACTGTATGGAACTTCTGACCGGATACTTTGAAAATGTAACGATTTACTTCTATAATCCAAACATCGACACCGGAGAGGAATACGAAAAACGATTTGCAGAGCTCGTCCGCCTCAGTGAAACAGCTCCATTTGCAAAAAATGTTTCGGTTGTTCACGGAGAATATGAGCCGGAACGCTTCTTAAAAATGGCGGAAGGGAGAGAACATCTTCCCGAAAAAGGAGCACGTTGTTATGACTGCTATAAGATGCGATTAGAAAAATCCGCAGCTTATGCAAAAGACTGCGGATTTGATTACTTTTCTACCACACTTTCAATCAGCCCTTATAAGATTTCAAGATGGATCAATGAAATCGGGATACTGCTTGAAGAAGAAATGTATAACAAATTTGGAGAAAACTCTCCCACATTCCTTTACAGTGATTTTAAAAAGAAAAATGGCTATAAACGTTCCATAGAATTATCAAGCGAGTACGGTCTCTACCGTCAGGATTACTGCGGCTGCAGGTTCTCACGAAAATGACCATGCTCAAGAATAAGCTTTAACTCATCCACCGTGAACGTATAATGTGATTCACAGAATTCACAGTTCATGGTTATGTCTTCACCATCTTCTATCATGGATTTTATCTCTTTTTCACCAATACTTATAAGTGCTTTTGTTACCTTCTCCCTGCTGCAGTTACATTTATAGCCGGCAGGGATATCTTCTTCTACAGTCATATCATCACCGAATATGGACTGCATCATCTCCTGAACACTTTCACCTTTCCCAAGATGTTCCGTAACACTTCCAAATTCGGCAAGTCCGTTTTCAACTGTCTTTATGGACTCTTCACTTGCAAAAGGCATCATCTGTATAATGAAGCCACCTGCCACATCAACGGTATTATCTCTATTCATGAGTACACCAAGTCCCACCGATGTAGGAATCTGTTCGCTCTCAGCAAAGTAGTAAGTAAGATCCTCCGCTATCTCACTTGTAACAAGAATAGTCTGACCCACATACGGTTCATTTCCGCCCGTGTCTCTTATAACCGAAAGTATCCCCTGTCCCAGGGCGCCACCTACATTAAGGTGTCCTGCCGCATTCGGAGGGAGCATAACAAGCGGATTATAGATTATGCCTTTTACATTTCCCTTATTATCTGCAGTTACGGTAAGTCCTTTTGCAGGTCCCTCGCAGTTTATCCTGAGTGTAATAAGATCCCCATCATTCTTCTGCATCGTTCCCATAAGCGCTCCTGCAGTAAGCAGTCTTCCAAGTGCAGCAGTACATATAGGGCTTGTCCCATGTATCTTTCTTGAATGTTCTGCTATATCTTTTGATGACATAGCAAAGTATCTAACTTCATTTCCAAGTGCCATTCCTTTTATAATATGATCCATATTTATACCATCTTTCCCTGTTCTCTTGCTATAATACATATCCTTTCGGAATTTTCATCCGGTTCATTAAAAGTAAATGCATCAAATGCCTTTTCAAACCGGAGTCCTGATTCATTTATAAACTGTTTCATCTCATGAAGTGTATATCCCCGCTGCAGATGAAGTTCATCAAATCTCCTGTACAGTCCGTTTTCCTCGCCTGTAAAAAGTGTAAGGGAAAGGCTGTTCATATGCTTTTCTTCGTCATAATAATTATCCCAGATAAACGCCATGTCATCTCTTGCTTCAGAAATACTGTTTTCTCCGACTATATCTCTAAAATAATGCTCCGTATTAAAGTCGAAAATGAAAAGCCCTTTAGGATCAAGATAATTATTTACAAGCTTCATGGTTTTAATCACATCAGAAGGCTGCAGCAGATAGTTAACCGAGTCACAGATAGATATTGCCGCTCTCACTGTTCCGTACAGTTCAAACTCTGTCATATCCTGTAAAAGATAGAGGGCACTTGAGTTATTATCAAGCTTTTTCATATTGGCTATATCGAGCATATCTTCAGAATTATCTATTCCAATCATATCAAAACCGAGGGAACTCATTCTCTCGGTTATATTTCCGGTTCCGCACGCCATATCAAGTATAAGCGGTCTTTCTTCCGGTGTGATATTTCCGTATCTTTTAAACAGCTCGCATATATATGCAACCCACTCGTCATAAGGCACGTTGTCCATAAGACTGTCATATGCCTCCGCAAAGCCCTGGTAGATAGCCACAGCCTACTCCTCCCATACAACATCTGTTCCGTCATCAACAAACTTTCCGTTTCGGTACACCCTTATGACCTCAACAAGATTGGTCACTCCAAAAATGAAGATGATTATACCGAGTACTCTTATAACTCCGGATGCTGCGCTAAATGGATTGATGAGCATAATGATACCTATTATTGCGGTAATTATATCATTGATAAGGTAAGGGATTATGTTCTTCTCACCTTTTCTGAGTTGAACTGTTTCGTAGAGTCTAAGTACTGCATTAAAGAGTATTACGAAACCGACCAGACTTATCGTAAAGCTTGCCACGGCTCCCGGAATAAGCGTACAGAACGCACCTACCACACAGGTAACGATCGCTATACCAAAGAGAAAATATCTTTTATTTACATAGCTCACAGCACCAAGTACCGCTGCCGCAACGAGGAAAATGATTCCTACTATTCTTACAAGAGTTGCCATTGATGTTCCCGGAAAGAATGCAAACAGCAATCCAAACAGAAGCATCGCGAGCGGTACTATAAGCTCCTTATACTGTCTCTTAAAAAAATCCTTAAATCCTTTTTTCATATGGATACTCTCCTTAAACTTTTTCAGAAATACCTGCCGCAGCAAGTATCCTGTCCACTGCATGACCGTCACATTTTTCCATGTAAAGAGCCCTGCATTTTTCTATCTCCTCCGGATCCCTCTTCCAGCTGTTACCCGAAAGAAGTCTTCTTAAATCATCCGTATTCTTTGCTATAGGTGCCGGAAGCATACTTATCTCTATATAGAATCCTCTTTCCTTTATATATCTCTTGATGTCCGGCGCATAAAGAATAAAAGGCTTATTATATATCATGAAATCAAATACAACCGATGAATAATCAGTTATGAGAAGATCACACGGGGCGAAAAGCTCTTCCGTTGAAAGCTTTACCTGTGCTTCCGGGTAATACTTTTCCATGTGAGGATGAAGCTTCGTTATGAAGAACCACTCATCAGATAATTCTTCAAAAGTCTTTATGAGTTTTTTTGTATAGCCGGGGCATACCGGATGCGATGCATTTCCCGAAAAAGACGGTGCATAAAGACATATCTTCTTTCCCATTGCTTCAGGATACATATTGTAAAATCTGTCGATACATTTCTTGTTATAGGCATCGTCATAATATAAATCCGTTCTCGCTATACCGGTTGCTTTTGCAATGCCGGGTTCCAGCTTAAATGCAGATTCGTATGCAGGAACACAGAAATCGGCACTTACTGTCACAAGATCAAAATTCTTTGTAGGATTCCCTTTGAAATAAGTGGGTATATCATCTTTAGCGTCATATCCCATCTTCTTAAGCATACCGCCTGCATGCCAGAGCTCTATTACTTTAGTCTCCTTTCTTTTATTGCAGGAAGCAGCCGGAAGAAAATAGTCCGAAATAAAGACATACCTTGCCGACGCATATTCCTTCATAAAAGTTTTCATGTACCTTAGTATTTCAAATGAGCTGAGGCGATTAAAATCGACACACATATTCTTTATCTCATACCCTGCCTCACTGAGTCTTTTATATATGGGCAGCATATTTGATGAAAGTCTGTCGGAATAAGATGCAGCAAAGATTACCTTGTTATAATTCACATCATGTATCTTGCAGTACTTATCATAAATGTAAGGCAGATAAGATGTATTCATATATGATTTTATATACTGTTTTGCAATAAACCCAACGTTATCCGCCATGTTTTCTCCTATTCGCCGTTTATAATGCTGTTGATCTCGGCAACTGATATTCCTGTAATACTGTCGTTATTACCGGATGCCACTTCCGGGTTCACTGCATCATCCGCATTTGCGGAATCATCAGCTCCATCAGTTGTGCCGTCTGTATTATCAGGGTTTTCAGCATCGTCTGCCGGTGCTGCCGCCCCATCGGTGCCCTCAGTATCCACGTCCTGAGTATTTGCAGCATCATCGGTTCCGGCAGCGTTCTGATCATTTCCCGCTCCATTGACAGTGCTTCCGTCAATAACACCTGTAGGGTCATACTCTGAAAGTCTTGTATTAAGTGTCTCCACTGTATCTGAGAGATCTTCAATCTTTTTAGTGAGCGCATCTGTCTCGGATGCATATTCACTTATCTTTTTATTCAGTATTTCATTTTCAGCATAGAGATTATCAATTTCTGTATTCTTGGCTGAAATATCCTTACTGTAAGTAGTCCTAAGCTGGTTAACCTCTATAGTTTTCTCCTTGTTTGAAACAGGGACTATAAGAAGATATAGAACCGCAACACCAACTATGATGCCGAGAATGACATACAGATTGGAGAATCTTGCAAGGTTCTTCTCCCTGTATCTTTTCAGCATCTGTCTCCTTGTGGCACCATCGGAGCTTACTGGAATTATCTTCTTCGGAGTTCTTTCGGAAGATACCTCTTTTCCCGTCTCAAGTCCGTAATAATCGGTACTGTCTTCTTTTGTATTCTCTTCAATCAGTTTCCCGATACTTCCCACGCTTATGCCCATACTTCTGAAGTAACGGAGCGCAGTTTCATTCTGTCTGTCTATCTGAACCACTTTAGTAAGAGCCTTCTTAGCCAGCCCCTTTCTGTCCTTTTCCATATAGATAAGTGAAAGGAGAAGGTATGCCTTTACAAACTTTTTATTGGTTGAAAGACTCTTCCTGAGATGAAGTATCGCGAGATCAAAGTCCCTCTTCTTTGCATAATCAAGCGCCTGATTAAATGAAACGTATGACTGTCCGATATCCTCAAGAAACTTCTTATCATCCCGTATATCCTTTAGATATTCGGTTGCCGGATTATTCTTGGGCTTATAATTGATACTCATTACCCAATGATTCATTGCCATGACAAGTTCACCGGTTTCATAGTAAATAAGTCCAAGAAGATTCCTTGCATTTACATTCTGCTTATTATATCGGAGGGCATCAAGAAGCGCAGTCTTTGCTCCCGAAAGATCTCTTGCAGACGCCTTTTCCTGTGCAATATTGTAATAATATATAGATGTGTTAAAAGCCTTCTTCAGATGATCCTGCTTCAGTCTGCAGCTTGTGCAATAACCGGTAATACTGACAGGTTCTCCGCAGAAAAGGCATTTGTCTCTTAACGCCATCAGTTTCTACCTCTCAAATCCTCTGTCATTTCCAGCACTATATCAGTAATATCCTTGAGATCATTATCATATATAGCATCTTCTGTATCATCTATAAGAATACTTGGTTTATAATTTTTTATCTCTTCATCAAAATTAATCATCTGCCTCTACCTCTTCTATCTCCGCTATCATATAAAGCGAACCCATACATACAAGAAGCTCGTTATCCTGCAGGTCACTCTTTGCCTTCTTATAAGCATCCTTTATACCATGAATAGTTGTTATCAAAGGACTTTGACCGGGCATATTCTTTACCGTCATCTCTTCAAATATCTTCTGAACAGTATCAGTACTCGTCTTTCTTACTCCTGAAAGATCGGTGATATAAATCCTGTCCGGCATAAGCCCTGCCGTCATTATCTCTATGATTGATGAATACTCCTTATCATTTGCGACCGCAAAAAGCAGCGCTGTCTTATCATAAGACTTATACTTAAGATAAAGCGACAGAGACTCCATAAGCCTCTTCGCCGCAGGCACATTATGCGCACCATCCAGAAGAATATTATCTTTTATAAATTCCATTCTGCCGGGCCAGTAAAAATCTTTAAGGGTATTCCTAAAGCTCTTAACTGCTTCTTCAAAAGATAATCCCATAATACCTGACATCACATAAAGAGTATGCAGTGCCGTAACTGAGTTTTCAAGCTCATAGCTTGCAAGACTGTGTATCTCAAGATTATCCACACTATAATAACCGCAATTGACAGAAAAATCAATCATACTCCTGTCTGCATTAATTTGGTTAACATAATACATGGAATTGTCAGCCCGATAAACTTTTGAATTTCTTTCATTCGCGATATCTGTAATGACTATTTCTGCCGCCTCATTCGCTGCATTAACTATAACCGGAACCCTGTCAGCTATAATTCCCGCTTTTTCATATGCTATCTTTTCTATGGTATCACCAAGATACTGCATGTGATCCATACCTATTGAAGTAATGACTGCGCAGTCTTTGGGAAGAACATTTGTGGCGTCAAGCCTTCCGCCGAGCCCCGTTTCCAAAACCACGATATCTACGTTCTTTTCTTCAAAGTACATAAGTGAAATCAGAAAAACAAATTCAAAAAATGAAGGATGCTCGACTCCTTTATCCTTTAAATCTTCAACAGTATTAATAAGACTGTTTGTAAGCCTTAGAAAATCATCATCCGTGATATCTGTCCCGCTTACGGATATCCTTTCATTTATTCTGATAAGATGCGGTGATGTAAATAGTCCTGTCTTATACCCCATATCAGTAAATGCTCTTTCGAGCATTCTTGATACCGAACCTTTTCCGTTTGTTCCCGCAATATGAATAACCTTGAACCCATCCCCGGGATCACCAAGCCGGTGAAGAATCTTTCTCAGATTCTCATGTCCTGTTTTTTCAGCAAATTTAGGAATCTCAAGTATGTACTTTTCCGCCTCATCTATCGTATTAAATCTCATAATACTATTTCCATTTCAGTCTTCTTCGGCTTAAGTCCCATACTGTCATAGAACTTTCTTGCTGAATCATTGCCTTCCCAAACATTGAGAGTCACGTTGTAGCATCCTATTTTTTTTGCCTCACCAAGGACATATTCATAGAGTTTCTTTCCTATATGCCTGCCTCTTTTATTCTCATCGACACAGAGGTCGTCTATATAAAGAGTTTTTCTTGGATACATGCACGGTACATTTTCCGGTTCCTTCACTATACAGAAGCAGTAACCTTCAATACTGCCTTCATTTTCAGAGACATATACAGGTCTTTTATCATTCAGTAAAAGACTTTCCAGTTCAGCTCTTTCATATTTTGTTTTACCTGATATAAAAAGGTCCGGTCTTATCTTTGCATGAACCTCCAGCACTTCCGAAAGAAGCGCGAGTATGCCGTCTATATCCTTTATGCCTGCTCTTCTAATCATATATATACCTCTCTATCTGTTATCAACCTTCTCGGGATTCATATCATGATGAGTAAGTCTCTCCCATGCAACCTCTTCCCATTTAGTTCCCGGTTTCCCGTAATTTGCATATGGGTCGATGGAGATTCCTCCCCTAGGAGTAAATTTACCCCATACTTCAATGTATTTCGGATCCATCAGTTTAATCAGATCCTTCATGATTATATTGACGCAGTCTTCATGAAAATCTCCGTGATTACGGAAGCTGAAAAGATAAAGCTTAAGTGATTTACTTTCCACCATTCTTTCACCCGGAACATATGATATATATATAGTCGCAAAATCAGGCTGTCCCGTTATAGGGCAAAGGCTTGTAAACTCCGGACAGTTAAATTTAACAAAATAATCATTTTCAGGATGCTTATTTATAAATGTCTCAAGCACCTCGGGTGCATAATCAGACTTATATTCCGAGACTTTATTTCCAAGCAGGGTAATCCCTTCAGTTTCTTTCTTTTCTCTTGACATAACGGTTCACCTTTCATTTTTTTTACTATTGTATTATAATGGATGACGTAATTATTAAATATGATTATTTAAGCAAAGGGGGTATCAGGAGTGCAGGATTCATTTAAGATCAATTCACCATATAATAATCTTATTAAACTAAACGTTACACCAGGTCATTTTGCCACATCATCATCGCATATCAACTATCTCATCGATCTGACTACTCTTAAAGCCAGAAGCAGCGAGGCAAAGGTTGCAGCCAAATCTCTTTCTCAGGAGTATATGGCAAACACTATAGTTGATACTATCATTTGTATGGATGGAACTGACGTGATCGGAGCTTATCTTGCTGATGAGCTTACCAATTCAGGTATCATGTGTATGAATGCACACGGTACCATATATGTTATCACACCCGATCAGAATTCAATCGGTCAGCTTACATTTAAGGACAATGTCATCCCTATGGTAAAAGGTAAGCACATACTTCTTCTCCTTGCCACAGCCACTACGGGGCACACCGTTGAAAAGGCACTTGAATGTATCGAGTATTACGGTGGTCTGATTGAAGGCATTTCCGCCATATTCAGTGGTGCCAATGTCATTCACGGTCAGGAGATACACAGTATCTTCCACGCAAAGGATATTGAAGGATATACATCATACAATTCAGGTAACTGTCCTCTGTGTAATGCCGGAATTCCTCTTGACGGACTCATCTCAACTACAGGATTTACAAAGATTTAATATAAAATATGTGCCCACCGGAATTTGTCCGGTGGGCATATTTAGTTAATTTCTATCTCTTCTTCCACGTCTCAGGCATAAACAGAACCAGCATAGGGAAAAGCTCAAGTCTTCCGGCTATCATATCAAAGATCATAACCCATTTTGAAACGAGACTGAAGTCGTGGAAGCCTCCTGTCGGTCCAACCATTCCAAGACCGGGTCCTATATTATTAAATGTTGCTATAACTGCAGTAACAGTCGATGTAAAATCAAATCCGTCTATACTTACAATAAGAATCGAAAGAGCCATTATTATCATGTATGCCATAAGATATACATTGGTAAGTCTGATGGTTCCTTCATCAACGGCTGACTTATCCATCTTTATCTTGTTAACACTTCTCGGATGAACAAGCGAACGTATCTCTCTTCCTATCTGCTTAATGTAAAGGATTATTCTTGATACCTTCATTCCACCGCCGGTACTTCCGGCACAGGCTCCGATAAACATGAGCATTACCATGGTTATTTTAGCTAGAGAATTCCAGTTATTAAAATCCGTTGTTGCAAATCCTGTCGTAGTCATGACGGATGCCGCCTGGAAGCTTGCCAGATTAAGACTTTCCCAGAACGATCCGACATCCTTTATAATGCTTATCGTTATTATCCCTACTGCAACAAAATATATAACGTAATACCATATTACTTCTTCCTGCTTAAATGCATCTTTCCACTTTTTTGTAACAAGCAGGAAAAACAGTTTAAAGTTTGTTCCGAACAGCATCATAAAGACAGTTATAACTACCTGAAGATATACATTGTAGCCTCCGATACTGTCAGCCTTGATACCAAAACCACCGGTTCCTGCGGTTCCGAATGCATGGCATAAAGTATCAAATAGAGGCATGCCTCCCAGGAGGAGAAGCACTATCTCAAGCGTTGTAAGTCCAAAATATATATAGTAAAGCATAAGAGCTGTCTGCCTTACCTTAGGCACAAGCTTGTCGACCGAGTACCCCGGGCTTTCCGCTTTCATGATATGCATATTGTCTGCGTCGGATGGTGTGAGTGCGAGTATGAATACAAGAATTCCCATACCGCCTATCCAGTGTGTAAGACTTCTCCACATAAGTATGCACTTAGGAAGTGCCTCAATATCTGTCATGATACTGGCTCCGGTTGTTGAAAAACCTGAAGCCGTTTCAAATACTCCGTCTGTAAATGTTTCTACCGAACCTGTTACATAAAAAGGAATTGCACCTATTATACTGAGGACTATCCAGCTTATAGCTGCTATAGCGAAGCCTTCCCTCGACCTTATTCTTTTACCGTTAGTCTTGATCTGTCTCAGCAAAAATCCGATAGCAGCAACAACAAGTCCTACTATAAGAAATGCAAGTGCTTCCTTTTCGCCGTATATATTTCCTGTCACTTCAGGTATTACCATAAGAAGTGCAGCCACCAAAAATAGACTTCCCAGTGTCTTACAAACTACTGAATGATTCATTTTACTCCTCTGGAATCTGTATTATTACATTATAATGTCACTTATTCCTGTGATGCCGGTCTTTGATGTAACTACAACGACACTGTCACCCTGTTTTATCTCATCATTACCACCCGGTCTTATAACTTTGCCGTCTCTGAAAATGGCACATATAAGTGTATTCGGGATTATATCGAGATTCTTAAGCTTAATTCCTTCGAATTCCGCTTTCGTGGTAATCCTGAACTCAAGCGCTTCAACCTTGTCATCCATTATACGATAAAGCGCATCAACATCATTCTCAAATGCATTTTGCATGGAACGTACATATCTCGTTATATATTCAGCCGTGATCTTCTTTGTTGAGATTATAGTTCCCACAGGAACATCAGCGATTATATTCTCATAAGAGTTTCTGTGAATCTTTGTCATGACCTTTGCGTCAGTGATCTTATTAAGATACATGGAAAGAAGTACATTTTCTTCATCTCTGTTCATGAGTGTGCAGACTGCATCCATGTTCTCTATAGATTCTTCAGTAAGAATGGTTGTATCTGTCGCATCACCGTTTATGATGATAGCACCGGGAAGAAGTTCACTCAGATGCTCACATCTTTCCGGATCTTTTTCTATGATCTTTACGGAAATCCTGAGTTTAAGAAGAGCCGACGCAAGATAATAAGCGATCGTTCCTCCACCGGCAATAAGGACATTTTTTATCTTTTTAACCTTTACGCCAAATGACTCGAATACTGTACTTGCATCTTTCAGGGACATTGATACCGAAACCCTGTCGCCTTCCTGCAGAATAAAATCACCGCCCGGAATAGTTATTTCCCCGCCTCTTTTAACTACACAGACGAGGGTATTGACTCCGAGTTTCTGCCTTATATCCATAAGAGCGTGCCCTGCAACAGGCGAGCCCTCCGGAATGATAAATGATATAAGATTGACATTACCTTTTGCAAATGTATCCACCTCAAATGCAGATGGAACCTGAATGAGTCTCACCATCTCAGCCGCAGCCGCATACTCGGGATTAACCGACATCGCAAGTCCAAGTTCTTCCTTAAGATAAGTAATCTCTTCAAGATACTGAGGATTCCTTACTCTTGCGATAGTCCTGCATTTTCCGACCTTTTTAGCTATGAGGCACGCAAGCATATTCTTCTCATCCTGATCGGTAGTTGCGATAAGAAGATCCGACTCGTCCGCGCCCACCTGTTTAAGCGTTCTGAAGCTTGTGCAGTCTCCTTCGTAACCTATAACATCATATTCATTTGTCGCATCCTCTATAGTCTTGTAATCAGTATCTATAACTGTAATCTCATGTCCTTCGCGACTGAGCTGATCGGCAACCGAAACTCCTACCTTGCCGCAGCCCGCAATAATAATATTCATTTCATGCTCTCCATAATAAGTTTAAATTATCATCTGAATGTTCAACCTCTCTCGAATATATATGACAGAGATCTGTAAATGTATCGATGCCGGAATTTCTTTCATCGCGGTAATAATACGATATGCACATGATATAAATGTAGTACATGCTTTTTTCGATTATTCCGAGAGGCATATTTACGTCATCAGAGAAATACGTTTCGATTGTATATCTAAAAACAAAATATGTCATCAGTTTTTTATACAAAAAAATAGTATTATTATCAGTATTTGATAGGTATTTTCCCTCACAGGCGCTAAAACGGGAGAGAATTTCATCAACTCCCTCTGTTACATCAGTCCATCTTTTATCAAGAACTTCAAGCGACTTCATAAGGCTGTTTAGCCCTGAAGTATCATATTCTTTAAAGTCTGTTCCCGAAGAAATGCTTCTTTTTAAATTCTTATATCCCGGGACTTTAAGTGCCGCTGCCCGATTTATAAATTCATTTACTGTATCCGCTATAAAATCTGTAATAGTATTTCCCTCGTAGGCTTCTATAAAATCTATCACACTGTCCCGAAGCCGGAGGCACTTTTCCCTCTTTCTTCTTTTAAGAAAAGAAAGCTTTTCTCCACCGAGTCCGTCATCCGTCCTCTTATAAGACTTAATTCTTTTATCGTCAAAGTAGAGCTTACCGTACTCAATGCAGGAAAGACTCATATCAATCTGCTCATAGTCACCCACGACCTCGTAATACCGCGGGTACTCGGTGCAGACTGTACATAACCTGTCTTCTCCGAGATTAGAATATATATCACAGAGGTTTTCGGAATTAAGAAACGGACATCTTCCGTTCTCATTTAGAGGAAAGAACCTTTCTCCATCCTCTTCCTTCATGGACTTTTTAAGCCTCTCGCCAAAGTCCCCTTTAACTGTCATGTAATAATAGTAGCTTTCTTCATCTATATCCACTTCCCAGCCTATACAGCAGCTGTCAGGGCATTTTCCGCCCACGCATTTGAAGGATTCATATATTTCCGGATATTCATGTATCATTTTATTATTCATCTCCCCGGTCAGATTCTTTTAAAGCCTCAATTATCCTGTCATAGTTTTCCCTTTTGTGTGGGAAAATGCAGTCAGTGCAGACTTTAATAATTCTACCGTCTTTTTCTTTAAATGAAGGATTCCCCGGACAATTCGTCCTAAGGTAAAAAGGACAAAAGCAAAAAAGACAGTTAATCTCATCCAGCCCCTTATGGCATGGATGAAATTCACAGTCTTTATTCTCAAAAAATTTATATGACGCATTATTGTCCATAAAAATCTACCATCTATCTGCCAAATACAGATCCCATCGATAAAAAGATTTCTCTGATAAAATTCCTTTCATTAAGGAACTGAAGGAATTCACTTTCCTTTGTTAGCTGCTCAACCGCATCTGTCATAATAAATCCAAGCACAGTATAAACCGCCCACGCTATGATTACGCCGACTAAAGCACCCATAACAAATCCGCCAATCCTGTCGATACTTGCAACCATAGGAAGTGCCTTTGCTGCATTAACAAGAAGTATGCTGATTAGAAGCAGGGCAATTCTTATCAGTGCAAAAAGAATTACCGACGATATGAGATTTACTATCATTATCGTCATATACTTTGCGATATATTCAAACACGGTCTTTACACCGAGAAGTTCATATATATCATCATTGTTATTGTCCTGAAGTTTCTTCTTTATTGCCTCCGGGACAGGAAGCTCTTCAATCAGTTTTATCTGATTAGCGCGATTAATATTTGCAAGCGCTTCTTCTCTTTTAATACTGTCGGTTGTTTCCGGAAAGACATTCTCCTCCACGAATTTATCAACCCTCTCGACATTTTTCTTAAAAATCATCTCATCGATCGATGTATGATCCATAAGAAACTTACTGAAAAAAGGATTAAGGAGATAAACCGCCACAAAGGCTATAATTGTCATTACAACTCCAAATGTTGATTTGATAAAACCTCTTATCAATCCAACAACCGCACATACAAGTATAGTAGCCAGGAGTATGATTACAAGATAATTCATTTTATTCATCCTTTGTACTAAGCTTAATAGTTTCTGTTCTGTCGTCAAATGTTACGATATACTTATTTTTACCCGACGCAGGTATCATATTTCTGATCGGTTCATCAAATGCATAGTCAAATTTCTTTTTGCCATTCATCGTGATTATATTTATCTTATTGCCTCCGGTAATAAGGATTTCTTTTTCTCCGGCTATGACTCTTTCGTATTCCATGCTGAAGTTATATCTGAACTTCTCGTCTCCGGAAAAATCATAAACCTTCATACAGTAAAGCTCGGATGACATTTTTTCCTTACTGTCCGTTGCTGTACCCGTATGCACAACACTGGCATTCTTTTCAATTATTCCGACATAGTCTTTACCGTAGAAGATACTGAGTACGTTAGCATCATAAGGAATCCTTACTCTTTCACTCGGTTTTTCCTTCATGGTATATATAACTATCTCTTTATCCGTGAACGCCGCAACCACATCATTTGATACGAATTCCACCTTCGGAACCATCTCATCCTCAAATGCATATCCACCGACCATACGGTCTGCATTTTCATTCTGACCTACATCACCGAAGTTATATGCAGTAAGGTTTACCTTTGGAGTAACATCCGACAGATAAAGATAACTGGTGAAAAGCTTCTCTCCGTTATCTGAAAGAGTTACATCAACAGGATAACCACTGTTCTTTATGGATGTCTTTATCTCGTAAATCTTATCACCGACACTGCTGTACATGCTGATATAATTAGCGCTTTCACTTTCAAGCACGACCACAAATGCACCGGACGATGATATATCAACATCGCATATCTTATAAGGCATAGTCTGGCTGCTTACCTCGCCATCCACATTATAGACTGCAACAAGATTACCGCCCTTATCCGCAACAACGGCATATCCACCGCTTATTTCAGCTATAGGTACGTTCATGTTTACTCCGGCAGTCCATACGGTTTCACCGTTCTGGTTGATATATGAAACACCGGCAGGGCTGTACTTAAGCAGACTTCCGGCAAACTCAAGATACTCGGAATCTATCTCAAATGAAGTTTCATTACTGATAACAACCTTGTACCCTTTATATTCTCTGTTTCGAATAAAGAAAATAAAGAACAAAACAAGCACCAAAACGACAAGAGCAAAAACAAGAGTAAGA
The DNA here is from genome assembly GCA_946628415.1 of uncultured Lachnospiraceae bacterium. Taxonomy (GTDB): domain Bacteria; phylum Bacillota; class Clostridia; order Lachnospirales; family Lachnospiraceae; genus Eubacterium_Q. The sequence goes on from CAMOWK010000006.1 coordinate 28,549, forward strand.
AGTCCTCTTCCTTTACCGGACTTTTTCCTCATCTTCCTGTTATACTCTCTCATCTCATCACTTCCACCACCGTCAATTATGTTGTCCGTGATTCTTCTGTTGTATCCTTCTTTATCCTGCGTCCGCACTACTCTCTACCTTTTAATACGCTGACAGCATCCGAAACAGTTGATGCTTCACCGCTCTCCATAATCAGTATAAGCTTCTCCAGCTTATCACTATCCATCATTTCATTTCCAAGCTCTTCCGAAGCCTTATCCAGGCTTTCGGTAAGCTCTTTTATCTTCTCTTCAGTTTCTTTTATAGAGGCTTCCTTTTCGGCAGTCTCTTCTTTAATCTTTTCCAGTTCAGGAGTTCTCTTCTTTGTGATATCTTCTCTGATCTCTCCCACGGTTTTTTCTTCAAATTCATGAATCGCTATATTTCTGTCGAAGTTAATGGCTTCAGCCTTTTCATCTGCCAAGGACAGTTCCTTATTAAATGAATCGAGATTATATCTTGACTCATCCTTATCACTTCTAATGGACTTCTTTATATCATTTATCTTCTTCTCATTTGAATGAATGCTTTTCCTAAGCTCTTTAGTCTGAGTAAAAACGTCAATGTATCTCATCTTAACCTTGGCATAGATGATGAAATAAAGAGCAAGGACTATGATCTCCCATAAGGCGATCAGCACTATGATAAACACCTTTTGATTTGCAGCATTAAGCTCATCATAGAATCCGGTAGACTGTCCTATAAACATTATGATGACCGGACACAGAACAAGAAATATAAGCATAGCTGCAAAAAGCCACAGCCGTTCAACAAGTCCTATAGGCATATAAAGCACATCAAAATAACTGTTTCTGAAAGCCTTCGGAACATGGTTTTCTTTGAGATATCTCATGATGTCCTTTCTGATTTCCTTATTCTCTTTAACAAGGAACTCTGTCTCATCACCGACTCTCGCCGCCACTTCCTTTTCTTTCTGCTTATTCTTTCTCTGTTCTATATCCTTTTTTTCACTGAGAACCGAGCCTTTCTTTTTATCAAAATCAGAAAGGAGTTCTTTTTTCTTTTTCTTAATGGTATCTTCTATATCTTCCGATATATCCTTTTCGGTAGCCCTGTACTTCTTCCCCAGTTCTTCCAGTTCCTTATTATCATTAATAAGTTTTTTCCTGAGAGCATCCCTCTTAGATAATGTATCTCTAAGATTTACCAGTGCTTCCGCATTTCCCTGCATCAAGCTTTCTGCCATATTTTCACCCCAAATACCGCTAATAGTTTATGATATTGCTCTGTTTACCGCACTTATAAGAGCATAAACCGATGACACGATTATATCATCATCAATTCCGGCTCCCCAGCACTCCTTATCCTGATCTTCCATCTGTATGGAAACATATGAGCATGCCTTGGAATCAGAACCTCTGTTAAGTGCATGTTCCTCATAGTCATTTATAGAGAAAGAAATCTTAAAATGTCTCATAAGAGCATTACTTACAGCGTCAAGACGTCCGTTACCCTGTCCGTGATAAACTTTCTTAATTCCATCTCTTTCTATAGTAAGTTCACACTTTATACCGTCTTCCTGCTGGAAATGACATTCAAGATACTTGATAGGTCCGTCAACATTAACATATTCCTTCTTAAAGATTTCAAGCACCTCATCACCAAGAAGTTCTTTATGCTGATGATCTGAAATACCCTTAACCGTATATCCGACATCTTCCTTCATGGATTTCGGAAGATCAAGTCCGTATTTACTCTCAAGAATAAAGCCTATACCGCCCTTTCCTGACTGACTGTTGATACGTATAACATCTCCGTCATATGTACGCCCGATATCCTCAGGATTAAGAGGAAGATATGGAACAGTCCACATCTGATTGGGATCGTTCTCTCTATACTTCATGCCCTTTGCTATAGCATCCTGATGTGATCCTGAGAATGCAGCGAATACAAGCTTGCCGCAATATGGCTGTCTCATATGAACCTGCATTCCGGTAAGTGTCTCATATCTCTCCTGAACACGCGGCATATCAGTAAAGTCAAGACATGGATCAACTCCATGTGTATACATGTTAAGAGCAAGTGTAACTATATCAACATTACCTGTTCTCTCACCATTTCCAAAAAGTGTTCCTTCTATTCTGTCCGCACCTGCAAGAACACCAAGTTCCGCATCTGCAACTCCACAGCCTCTGTCGTTATGAGGATGAAGTGAAAGAACCACATTCTCTCTGTATTTAAGATTCTTGCTCATGTATTCTATCTGACTTGCATAAACATGAGGCATTGACATTTCAACTGTCGCAGGAAGATTTATTATAGCTGTCCTGTCGGCTGTAGGCTGCCATACATCAAGAACTGCATTACATACCTCAAGTGCATATTCCGGTTCAGTTCCGGTAAAGCTTTCAGGTGAATACTCGAATCTGTATGGTGCACCCGCCTCATCTGCAAGTTTTTTAAGAAGCTCTGCTCCTTCTACTGCAAGCTGCTTTATCTCTTCTTTTGATTTTTTGAATACCTGCTCACGCTGAGCAACACTCGTTGAATTATAAAGATGAACTATAACATTCTTTGGATTTGCACCGGCAACCGCATCAAATGTCTTTTTAATAATATGCTCTCTTGCCTGTGTAAGTACCTGTATAGTCACATCATCAGGAATCAGGTCTTCCTCAATAAGCTTACGGCAGAATTCATACTCTGTTTCACTTGCCGCAGGGAATCCGACTTCGATTTCCTTGAATCCGACTCTTATAAGTTCTTTATAGAATTCGACCTTTTCGTCAAGGCTCATCGGTACTATAAGTGCCTGATTTCCATCTCTAAGGTCTACACTACACCATACAGGAGCCTTATCTATATACTCCTTATGTACCCAATCTGTTGACTCTACCGGTGGCATATAATAACCACGCCTGTAATGTTCGAAATTCTTCATATCTTTGTCCTCCATATAACGGGAAAAACCCGTAAATTATATTGTACTATGATTGTTCATTTTTTTCAACTTGAGAGATTTGTAGAGAAATGAATCTTTCTTAATTAAGTCTCTCTCCTTGATAAAAAAAGCGTCTCCACAGTAAAACTACTATAGAGACGCATAACACGCGGTACCACTCTACTTCATATCTAAAAAGACATGCACTCATCGGATACGGATCTAAATCTTATATCCTCCCTCATTTACGGTTGGGTTCCGTCCTAAACTACTTACCGATAATCGGTGTTCATCCGGCTGCTCCAAGGCGAGTTCAGAAGACTTCCATCACTGCCTTTCACCACCCGGCAGCTCTCTAAATGACTTCGGAATTCCTACTATTCCTCTTCAATGCATTTTATGGTTATTAAATTATCTGACATCTATATTATGTCATGCAAGAAAGTTAACATATTTTACATTTCGCTGTCAAGGCTAAAATTTATATAAATAATCAGTTATGACTGCCTCTTTAGTCTCGCAACGTAATCTTTCTCAGGCATAGGCTTTGCGTAATAAAAGCCCTGAATCATATCGCAGCCCTGCTCTGCCAGGAAATCAACCTGTTCTTTAACCTCAACTCCCTCGGCAACTGTACGCATATTTAAACTCTTGGCAAGCTTTATGGCTTCACTTACTACTATCTCTCCCCTGTCTCCTTCTGCATCGCCTCTGAAAAAGTCGGCATCAAGCTTAAGCACATCAAGTGGCATATCCTTAAGAGAATTAAGAGAAGAGTAACCGGCGCCAAAATCATCCATTGATACAGCAAAGCCGTAGTCCTTTAGCTTCTTTATTGTAGCTATAAGAGCTTTCTTGTCATCAAAGAACGCACTCTCCGTAAGCTCTATCTCGACAAGGTCTCTTGGAGTCCCTTCTTTATCAACCATATCCCTTATCTGCTCGGCAAGGTCACTCTCGATAAAGTGGGCTCTCGATACATTTACGGATACGGGAACAGGATTCATACCCATATCAAGCCATTTTTTCTGATCCCTCGCAACATGAGTTATCATGTAATGATCAATCTCGGTTATAAAGCCGTTCTTTTCAAATATAGGGATTATCCTTCCCGGAGTGATGAAGCCGTATTCCGGCGATTCCCACCTGATAAGAGCCTCTGCTCCCTTTAGTTCATTTGTTCTCGGGTCATACTTAGGCTGATAATAAACAGTAAACTCCTCATTTTTCACGGCAGCTTCCTGTTTTGACTCAACTATATCTACCCATCTTTCCTCTTCGATAAGTTTTTCATCGAAGTATTTTATACCTGAATCATCCAGCTCCGAAAGCTTCATTCTTGCCGCCAGAGCTTTGTTGTATTCATTTTCTACACTTACATCTTTTCTCTTTCTTATCCTTCCGTTTTCATCCACCAGAGGATTGAGAAAACTTACTCCTGCCTGAAAACTGAACTTATGTGTTTTATCAATATTTTCAAGCTTTTTAATTATATCACCCAGTCTTTTTCTAAGACTTTCCTCATCAGACGCCCGGAGAAGAAGCGCATAGTTAGATGAAGTTGCATGAGCCAGAAGTTCTCTCGTCCTCACTTCGGAAAGGAGCGCATAATAAATCTTATAGAGCATAAGCTCTCCATCCTTAAGTGAGTGGCATAAACTGTAGTTTCTGAAATTTACAAAGGAAAGATTCACAACCGCATAAGGAATCTTTGCCGAACGCCTGCGCCGAAGCAGCTGATCACCTTTTATGATAAAGTACATCCAGTTATGACCTTTTGTAGGTGCATCGGTAAGGAAGAGTTCAGTAATCCTTCTCTGTCTTATAACATGGACTATGGCACTGATAAGCATGGTAATGAGTATGATTCCGATAAGGAGAAATACTATCCCGACAAGTTCAAGAGCTATGGTAAAATCCCTCATATTGATTTCGAGTATTGCCTTTCCCACAAAGGCTTCACCTTCTTCACCAATAGGAAAACTTATCCAAAGAGGAAGCTTAACCAGTTCCGCTTCATATGATTCTTCGGCAAGCTTTAAATTTTCATCAGTCACCTGAACTTCACCCACAGGTATGCTGTTTTCTTCAAGATTATCCGTCTCAAAAGTAAACATGACATTGTTGTCAGTAAATATATACTTCATTATCTTGGAGGTATGTATACTGAGCATTCCTATCCTGCTTACCCTGAGTATCTCATCTTCCTTATCAAGATATATCTTTTTCTGAACGAATCTGTAACTGATTTTATTATTACGGATTACTCTTGTATCAGTTCCGCAAAGATATGTCACTTTCCCCGATTTATCAAGAATAAGAAAGTCTTTTCCTTCTTCGGACATAGTTTTCAAAACTTTTTCTTTATCCGCCCCGTCTGCTTCAGCATAAGTTTTCGCCATACCATCAAACTTCTCATACTCAGACTTTAATTTGGATTCCAGAATGTAATTGACAAATGCCACATACATTACCTCAACGACAACCCATGACAGGAACGCGAAGACAATAAACAAAGCGATTGAACCGGCAAGCCCTGTTTTATTAATCTTTTTAAAAATCTTCTTACTATCCATAACTCCCCCGGAATTTTGTTACAATTCTTCTATAAGTCCTTTAATGCCTTTCTCCTTATATATTTCCTTATAATATTCAACCTCATCCTTTATAAGACTGTCTATGGCGCGCATTCCGAGAAGCTCTACAGGTGCTTTATCATCAGTAAGCACAAGCTTTCCTGCTTCGTAAGGAACCAGCCTTTCATTTACATTTTTCAGCTGAAAAAGTAAATCACTTCCACCCTGATTATAATCCTTATCACCGGATAATTCCATATCCTCCGAACCGGAAAAAGTATCTTCCATATGGGAGAGATTTTCCCTGAACAAAGATATCATTTCAGGATTTTCGGATGCGAAAAGTTCCCTGTTGGTGTAGCCTTTAACGTCCGCCGTGTAAACTTCCGGAAAAACACTTGCTATAGTGTCGGCAAGGTATTCATTTATACCGCCCTCACCATCCGAACGCATATTCATATTTACCACCATAACTCCATCTTCGTTTAAATGTTCCTTAACCATGGTAAAGAACTCAACAGATGACATCTGAAAGGGTATGGTTATGTCCTGATATGCATCAACCATAATTACATCATATTTATCCTTTGCAGTTTCAAGAAATGCCCGTCCATCATATGTGGTTACTTTTACACTGTCCGAAAGAGAAAAGTACTTTCTGGAAAGATCGGTTATCGCCCCATCGATTTCAACGCCTTCTATATCAAGGTCAAAGTTATCCCCAAGATACTTCTCACACTGAGTTGCATAAGTTCCCGTTCCCATTCCGAGCACAAGGATTTTTAGGTTTTCCTTTTCATCCCCGGCACCGGTCATAAAAGGCGCCGCCATGGCATAATCATAGTACATTCCCGTAAGGCTTCCATCCTTTTTATAAATGGACTGAACCCCGAAAAGTACATTTGTGGATAAGACTATGTCATCATCATCTTCCTTTACCTGAAGATAATTATAGATAGACTCACCTTCATAGCGAAGTCCATTTTCCCAGAAGGCAAAGCCTGTGTTATGCCCGAATATACAGCAGAGCATGAAAAGTAAAACTGATACAGGCACTTTAAGCACCTTTTTCTTTTCACTTATAAAGTATATTATCGCCAGAAGAAGTAATATCCCCGCAAATATAAGAAATGTAACGCTGGTTCCTACAAGCGGAATACTTACAAATGTAGGAACAAATGTACCGATAATACTTCCTATGGTATTTGATGCATTTAACATTCCGACTATCTTACCGCTGTCATCCAGACTGTCCACAGTGTACTTTACAAGAGAAGGTGTTACTGTTCCGAGCAGGAAGAGCGGAAATACAAATACAATCATGCATGCTGCAAAAGCTGCTATAACAAGGAAGTTAGTACTTACGGTAAATACAAGCAGAGCTGAAATACCGACTATTATGTATTTACCCAGAACCGGAATAAGGGCTATCCAAACAGCCGCAATTATAATCCTTCCGTAAAGCTTGTCAGGATTCGGATCCTTATCCGCCTTTCTTCCGCCGTATATATTTCCCAGCGCCATCGCTATCATTATAGTACCGATTATGATGGTCCATACTATCTGTGATGATGAAAAATAAGGAGCAAGCAGTCTGCTTGCTCCGAGTTCAACTGCCATAACCGACATGCCGGCAAAAAATTCAGTAAGATAAAGGTAGATTTTGTTCTTTAATATCACTTTTGTACCTCAAATAATTATACTTGTTCACTAAATTCATTTTCTGCTTATATTCTCAATCTGCCAGTCAATAGGCTGAAGACCGTTTTCGGAAAGAAATTCATTTGCACGTTTAAAGTGTCCGCAGCCGAAGAATCCTCTGTAAGCTGAAAGCGGTGATGGATGCGGAGCCTCAAGAACAAGCTGTTTACTGTTATTTAGCATGGAAGCTTTACTTCTTGCGAAGCTGCCCCAGAGAAGATAGACAATAGGTCTGTCCATCTCATTTAATACTCTTATGGCTGCATCCGTAAAATTCTCCCAGCCTCTCCCACGGTGAGATGCCGCTCTATGTGCACGGACTGTAAGAACCGCATTAAGAAGAAGTACTCCCTGCTCTGCCCATTTAACAAGGTATCCGTTATCCGGTATATAGCATCCAAGTTCGTCCTGAAGTTCCTTATAAATATTAAGGAGCGACGGTGGGATGTCTATTCCGGGTTTGACAGAAAATGAAAGTCCGTGAGCCTGACCCGGCTCATGATACGGATCCTGACCAATGATAACAACCTTGACCTTACTGAGCGGAGTCAGATGAAATGCATTAAATATTTCATCTCCCGGAGGATATATAACCTCATTTCTGTACTCACTGCCTATAAAATCAAACAGTTTTTTATAATATTCTTTTTTATACTCCGGGCGGAGTGCGTCCGCCCAGTCATTTGTAATTGGTGGCATACAATCTGCTCCGTAATGTACTGATCAACTAACCAAACTATGCTTTCATCACCTTATCGTATTCCTCTGTGATTTCCTTATCCGGAGCAGGTGTTATAAGACTTACAACCACTATGAAGATAAGTGCTACAAGGAATGCAGGAGCAAGTTCGTAAAGATTCCATGCTCCTCCGAGAGGACGAACCGCATATTTCCAGATAAATACCATAGCCATACCTGAAATCATTCCGGCAACAGCGCCGTACTTGTTCATTCTCTTCCAGAACAGTGACATTATCATTGCAGGGCCGAATACAGCTCCAAAGCCAGCCCATGCAAATGAAACGATACCAAATACTGAACTGGACGGATCCCATGCGATAACAACACCGATAATAGCTACAACAACAAGTGTAATACGTGCAGTAAGCATGGCTGCTGTCTCACTGAGCTTGAAGCCAAACACGTCCTGAACTATGTTTTCTGAAACTGCCGAAGAAGCTGCAATAAGCTGTGAGTCAGCAGTAGACATTGTTGATGCAAGTATACCTGCTATTATAAGTCCGGCTATAAGTGCATAGCCAAATCCATTTTGAGATATGTGGTCTGCAAGAACTACTATAAGAGTTTCTGCTTTTGATGATGATGTAGGATCTTCGATAAGTGTATCAAGTACTCCTGCTTCTGTCATGGCACGGCCTACGATTCCAAGGAATGTTGCAATAGCAAGTGAAATGACAACCCAGACAGACGCAACTCTTCTTGAAAGCTTAAGCTTGTCAGGATTCTCTATAGCCATGAATCTGAGGAGAATATGCGGCATTCCGAAATATCCGAGTCCCCAGCAGAACATTGTAATCTTGTTAAAGATTCCGTATGCATCCGCACCGCCTGTCACATTATTATGTGTAGCGCTGAAGTTAAGGAAGCCCTGAAGATTGTTTGCATTTTCTAAAACCGCATCCATTCCGCCTGCATTATGAACGCCGTAGAAAAGAACTACTACAAGCGCAAATGTCATAACGATTGACTGAATAAAGTCAGTCTGTGATGCAGCAAGGAAACCACCTGTTGTTGTATATCCTACTATGATAATTGCCGATACTATCATGGCAAGCTGATAATTCACTCCGAAAAGCTGTGAAAATAGCTTGCCGCAGGCAGCAAATCCTGAACCTGTGTATGGTATAAAGAAAACAATTATTGCAATAGCACCGATAAGAAGAGTGATATTTGCATTATCCTTAAATCTCTTTTTGTAATACTCAGGAAGTGTGATTGCCTCTAAGCTTTCTGTGTACCTTCTAAGTCTCTTCGCTGTAAAAAGCCAGTTAAGATAAGTTCCGACAGCAAGGCCTATAGCTGTCCAGCCCGCATCTGCAACTCCTGAAAAGTAAGCCAGTCCCGGAACTCCCATAAGAAGATATGAACTCATATCTGAAGCCTCAGCACTCATGGCAGTTACAAGTGGCCCGAGTTTTCTACCGCCAAGGTAGAAATCACTTACATCCTTAGTCTTTCTTGAAGCAGCAAAGCCGATTAAAAGCATACCCACAAGATATACTACTATCGAAACAATGATACCTATCTGTGCTACTGTCATTTTTCTGTTTCCTCCACATTATTATATTACTTACTCCACTTTTCATCCCGTCAGATGATTTCTGCGATAAAAAAAGGAGGTTGCAAAGCATATTGCAACCTCTTGATTGTATTTTATTTTGTACAATTCGTCAAGTAACTGTGCATTTCCTACTCTTTATAATCATACTTAAATATGGTCATTGAGAGCGGTGGTACATCTATAGTAAGATTGTAGTCCATCTTATCGCACTTACCTTCCTTGGCTGTGACTGTACCCACAGTATTCCTTCCAAGTCCGCCGAATCTTTCTTCATCCGATGAAAGAATCTCGGTATACTTAGTCTTGCACGGAACACCGATCTTATAATCCTTTCTCTCAACAGGAACGAAGTTAAGAACAAAGAGAAGCTGATCCTTTGCAGTCTTGCCTCTTCTTACAAATGCAACGATGCCTGAATCTGCATCATCAACCTTTGTCCACTCAAATCCCATAGGATCGACGTCGTTATAGTAGCATGCATCATACTTAAGATAGAGATGGTTAAGTTCCTTTACGTATTCCTGCATCTTCTTATTTAACGGATTCTCGTCAAGCAGATACCAGTCAAGGCTTCTTGCCTCGCTCCACTCACGAAGCTGTGCAAATTCCTGACCCATGAAGAGAAGCTTCTTACCCGGGTGTCCGAGCATGAAACCATATGCTGTACGAAGGTTTGCATATTTATCAAACTCAAGTCCCGGCATCTTGTTAAGCATTGCACATTTAAGATGCACAACCTCATCATGCGATATTACAAGAATATAATTTTCTGCATATGCATATGAAAGGCTGAAAGTAAGCCTGTTATGATTGAACTTTCTGAAATAAGGATCAAGCTTCATATATTCAAGGAAGTCATTCATCCAGCCCATGTTCCACTTAAAGAGGAAACCAAGTCCCTGCATTGATGCAGGAGCAGTAACTCCCGGCCATGCAGTTGATTCTTCGGCAATAAGATATGCTCCCGGATTTCTCTCTTCCATAACAGTATTGATATTCTGAAGAAGGGCTATAGCTTCAAGATTCTCTTTGCCGCCGTTTTCGTTTGCAACCCACTGTCCATCCTGCTTACCATAGTCAAGGTAAAGCATAGATGCAACCGCATCCACACGAAGTGCATCGATATGGAATTTTTCTACCCAGAACAGTGCATTTGATGTAAGGAAGTTAACAACTTCATTTCTGCCGTAGTCAAAAATGAATGTACCCCAGTCAGGATGTTCTCCCTTTCTTGGATCACCATGCTCATAAAGCGGCATTCCATCAAAACGTCCAAGTCCATGTGCATCTCTTGGGAAATGCGCCGGTACCCAGTCAAGGATTACTCCTATTCCGAGGTTATGCATATAATCCACAAAATACATAAAGTCTGTAGGATCACCATATCTCGATGTAGGAGCAAAATAGTTTGTTACCTGATAGCCCCATGAACCATCAAACGGATACTCAGCTATACCAAGGAGTTCGATGTGTGTATATCCCATCTCCTTTACATAGTCACCAAGCATCTTTGCAAGCTCTCTGTAGTTATAGAAGCCGAAGTCCGAATCTTCAATCTTCTTTTTCCATGATCCGAGATGACATTCATAGATGGACATAGGCTCCTTCATCCTGTCAACTCTCTTCTCTTTACTCTTATTGTCCTGCCAGGTTTTATCGGACCATTTAAAATCTCTTAAATCTGCTACTATATTGGCATTATCCGGACGCATCTGATTATAGTTGCCGTAAGGATCTGCCTTATAAAGAATATCGCCGTAGCGTGTAAGAATCTGATACTTATATACAGCACCCGGATTAACGTCCGGAATGAAGAGTTCATATACACCTGACGCAGGATGAATCTGCATAGGATTAAGAGCACCATCCCACATATTGAAATCACCGACCACTGATACACGTCTTGCATCAGGAGCCCATACAGCGAAGTAGGTTCCCTTAACCCCGTCAATGGTCATAGGGTGCGCGCCCATCTTCTCGTATATATCGTAGTTCTTACCCTCTGCAAAAAGGTAAGCGTCGTAATCAGTAAAAAGTCCGTCAAATGCATAGCAGTCCGCACTTTCAACAGTTGTTCCGTCATAATAATCCGTCACAAATCTGTAGTTTACGCCTTTAAATTTTTTCTTTGGAAAATAAGCGCCGTAGAAGCCTGCATCATTTATCTTCTCCATAGGAGTAAGTGTTTTTCCCTTGGGAGTCTTTAAAGATACTGACTCAGAATGCGGTTTGAAGCAGGTGATAACCTGTCCGTCGCCATAGTCATGAATACCAAGAAGATGCTTAGGTGCGTTGATCTTGCCATCAATGAGTTCATCATAAAGAACCCAGTTGATCCAATTATAAAGCTTTTCATTCATCTCGTAACCCCTCCAAAAGCTAACCTTTTTAGCACGTCCCATACCGTGCACATATATAAGACATTTTAGCACATATATGTATCTTTTGTAAAATGAACTTTATTCTATGAAGAAGCAGTCCTCACAGTAATCAAACATGCTTCCGATAGGCAGTTCCTTACCGCAAACTTTGCATCTTCTTATGTACTCATCCTTGTCCTGAAGCATGAGTTCACTGATCCTGTCACAGATTTCCTGTCTCTTTCTCATGCTGTTATCCTGCACACCTATTCTCCGAAGTAACTGGTGTCTTATATCATATGCCTTATACTCCAGCTCACATTCACGAAGTGTGTCTGTTCCAAAAGAAGGAAGCGGAACCATTTTGCCTGTAAGTATAGCCTTGGCACACTTTACAAAATACTCCACAAGCTCATTTGTCTTTGTATCAACCGGACAGGTAATAAGGTCATACACAAGTTCCCTGTTATTCTCGAGTCCGTCAACTCCTTTAAGGCTTTTCAGCAGCACCTCCGCCTCCTGAACATTTTCACGTACAAAGCCCTCTTCGCGATTCATTTTCTGCCATGCTTTAAGAAGGAGACGTAGAGGATATTCCGTATTTAAAACCTCTCTCGGAAATGCAATGCAGGCAGCCTTTATGCTTCTTACAGTTCCACCCAGCTTCGCGTCAATAACGGGAACATCTATCATGGAAAGAACTTCTCCATATTCGTTAAGACCGTATCTTCCCGCTCTTCCACCTATCTGATTAACCTCTGCAGTAGTGAGTGTTCTGAACTGCCTTCCGTCAAACTTCTCTATCTCAGTAAAGATTATCCTTTTTATCGGAAGTGAAATCCCAAGTCCTATGGCATCAGTTGCGACCACCATATTTGTCTCTCCGTTCAGATACTTACTGACCTCATTACGTCTTGCTTCCGGCGGAAGCGCACCGTAAATGACGCTGGCTTTAAATCCATTTTTTTCAAGTAAAGCAGCTGTGGAAAGAACACTCTTCCTTGAGAAACATATAAGCGCGTCCCCGGGTCTTAAATCCTCGTAACCCGAGCATATTCCTCCGAAGTATAGCGGTGACAGTCTTTCATGTCTTACTATCCCATACGTGGCTCCAAAACTCTTAACAAGCTTTTCTATATACTTTTCAGCTTCCGGTGCCATACATACATGAACTACATCTGCGTCGACAAGACATATTGCCTTAAGCCATGCGGCGCCTCTAAACGGATCTGCTATAAGCTGCGCTTCGTCGATCACGGCAGTTTTAAAATGTTTTCTGAAGTCGCAAAGTTCAATTGTAGACGATATGATCTCGGCATTTTCTGTGATGAGCGATTCCTCACCTGTCACCATGCTGCAGGGAATCCCCGATGCATTTATCTTGTCATACATTTCAAGTGCGAGAAGCCTTAGCGGTCCGAGATAGGTTCCCGGTGTATTCTTTTTCATATCCTGAATGGCGTCGTAAGTTTTTCCGCTGTTCGTAGGCCCCACATGAAGGACAAAGGTTCTCCTAAGCTTCCTAGCCTGCTCTATATAAACTTCAGGCGAATACTGTTCATAAATAGTCATTATTTCATCGATAATAAGTCTGTCTTCTTCTTCCTGTTTTTTCTTATCGATATAATCCTTAACAGCTTTATAATTAACCGCCTTAAGAACTTTATTCTTTGGCCAGAGTTCCACAGTCCGCATCTTTCCGCTTCTGTCACGATAATGCTTCAGCTTTGGATTCGGGAAGAATCTTCTTACCATCTTTCTCGGTATGCCGTAAGTTTCAGTAATCTGAGAAAGAGTCATGGTCTCGATGGCATCTATATTCTCATTATTATTCTTATGTCTTCTTTTTTTACTGCTCATATCTTTCCTGTTCTCTGCAGGTATTTGAACACATCAAGCGCTCTGATACCCTTAGTATTTCAGTCATATCCGATGTGCCCTAATATAGCAAACCGGGGAATATTCTTCAAGATTGTTTTGATTAGTTTTGGTGATAGTGATACACTATCATAGGTATTTAAGCACATCAGGTGTTCGGATACTTAAAAACCAGACATTCCCATTAAAAGCATGGAGGAAAATGACTTGGCTCCCAAAAAAGCAAAAGAAAATCCCATAAGTATCATTAACAGCCATATAGAGAATTCCTCTTTCAGCCGTGTATATCTTTTCACCGGTCCGGAGCAGTATCTTATCAATCAGTTTCTTACGAAGCTTACTGATACCCTGTCGGGAAATGACGATATGAATCTTGTTCGTTACGGAAATAAGACCCCGGATGTGAAAACACTTATAAGCGACGCGGATACTCTGCCTTTTCTTGCCGATAGACGTGTCATTTTAGTCAAAGACAGTGATTTTTTCAAAACATCACAGGACGAGCTGGCAGAATACATCGAAAAGATTCCGGACACAACAGTTTTAATTTTTGCAGAAAAAAATGTCGACAGGAAGTTTAAGCTTTATAAAGCCGTTGCCAAGTACGGGACTGTACTTAATTTTGAAACTCCCGATGCTCCGGTCCTTACCAAATGGCTTCTTGGATTATTCAGTGAAAACGGTCTGAAGGTTACAGAAGGCGCCATCAACCGTCTTATATTTCTTTCCGGAAATGACATGACTTCTCTTTCAAATGAAGCAGAGAAAATCATCAGCTTTTGTTACGATAAAGGTGCTGTCTCTGAAGATGATGTAAATCAGCTGTGCGGAAGCGATGCCGAGGACAGGGTATTTGAGATGATAGATGCCATTAGCCTTGGTGATAAGAAGAAGGCTCTTCTTCTTTACAATGATCTTCTGTCTTTAAAAGAGGCTCCTATTAAAATAATGGCTCTCATAAATATGCATTACATGAGACTTGCTTCCATAAAAATGATGGAGAGTGACGGAACTCCCCGCTCTGACATTGCAAAACTCGCAAAGGTACCACCATTTATCTTAGGGAAGTACAAGTCACAATGTGATAAATATACTTATAAAGAGCTGCTTGAAATTGTCGATCTGTGTCAGGATACCGGACGTATCCTAAGAAGTGTTAATGTAAATAAAGACAGAACTTTAGAGATATTTATACTGAAACTGCTTGGACATGCAGGCAGCTGATATACAAAAAAGCGACCCACAAATGTGAGTCGCTTTAATGATCTCTTTATGTCTAAACTAAGCAATCTTGTTTACAAGAAGAGTAATTCTTGAAACTTTTCTTGCAGCTGTATTCTTATGGTAGATACCCTTTGATGCAGCCTTGCTTATCTCACTTATAGCAACCTTAAGTGCTTCTTCTGCAGCAGCCTTATCACCTGCTTCTGCAGCAGCCTCAACCTTCTTTATAAGTGTCTTAACCTTTGACTTAATGCTCTTGTTTCTCATTTCCTTCTTCTTGGAAACGAGGATTCTCTTCTTTGCTGATTTGATATTAGCCACAGCTCTTACCTCCAAATTGTATTTGATAACATCTACGTTGTTATAATAAATACATTTTTAATGCAGTCCCTTTACGCCAAGACACGGACAGCTTTCGCTGGGCAGGACATACACTATTGTAGTATTCTTCTCTTTTGCACACGCAAACCATATATTAGCAAAGTGACCAGTCATAGTCAAGAGGAATTTATCACTTATTTTATTTATAATCACGGCAGGTCTATGATCGTGACCTTTAGATTTTTGGCGATACTTGCTTTCCTCCCTCTCCCTCGGTTTTAAGCAGCAAAAAAAGAGCCTAAGACTGACTATTTCGCCTCTTCAGCCCTTTTAAAGCTTTTAAAGCACTAATTTTCCTTTTTTCACTCTCATTGCCCGCCTTCGACTATAAATAATAGCAGTTTGACCACATTTATTGCTTTTTTACATCGTTATATTGTTTTCCCCCTGCAATTAGCAATAAAACAAAGAAATCTCATAACTTTTATAGCTTAGCTAACCAGTATTTTTTCTTTCTACGTCTAAAAAGCAATAAATCCTTCCATATCATCTGATATTATAGTTTTTTATGATTTATACTATAGCTTTCCATGGTCTATACTATGTTTTTCCATGGTCTATACTATGTTTTTCCATGGTCTATACTATGGTTTTTTATAGTTTATACTATAGATTTTCATGGTTTATATTCCATCTATCCATGCGTAAAATTTTTCCAAAGTCTTATTTTCTTTCCTTTCTTCCAGAAAAAGCCCTGCAGTATACCATGAATGTGTATTCTTCTTATCCACTACACTGTATATTTCACACGTATTTCCCACCTTGTCTGCTACTCTCTTAAAATCTTCTGCGCATTCATATTCTATCAGTCCATCATGCCTGCTTTGGATAAGCAGCATCGGAATATGATTTCTTGACATAAGCGAAACCGGCTCCGCTTTTCTGCGGTCATACCCTTTTTTAAAAAGCTGATTCAAAAGAATTCTCAATGTTTTTGACTGTTCCTCTCTGAAACTGTACGGGCCACCAAACCCCACATATCCAACAATGGGTGAAATGTCTATCTTGTATTTTTCCTGAATCTTTTTTGAATAACATAAAATGGAAGTCAGATGTGCCCCGGCAGAAGGTCCAGCGACAATGACCTTTGAAGTATCGATATTCTTTTCCTTCAGATATCGGATTGCTGCATTAAACCCTTGTGCCACATCTTCTATCTGCGCAGGATATTTATTCCCGGGAGACAGTCTATATCCGAGCGATACCATCAGGTAGCCTTCTTTTGACACACTCTGTCCTACATAATCAAAGAAGCGTGGGTTTCCTGCATTCCAGCCTCCACCATGCACCCAGATGATGACCTTATCGCTCCGAACCTTTTCCGGTTTATAACACAAAAAATACTGCTCCTTATCTGAGCCAAAACTCTTATAGACAGGCGTAGTATGCTTCCGCGCCCTGAGCATCCTCCAATATAGACCAAAATAACTAAAACTTTCTCTCCAATAATCCTTCATCCATTACCTCAATTACGATTTTATATAAGATTCCCCTTAATGATATCCTAACCAGTCACATACTTCCGAAATCCATTCATCTTCTTTAAAGCATAATAATTCTGCATGCGCATACCCTTTAAAACATCTTATTTCCGTTTGGTGATTTATTTCCTTCATCTTTTTTGCAGCCTTTTTTGATACAGCTTCATTTCCCTTCGTGCCATGCATAAAAAGTATTCTGCTTACATTCTCATATTTTTTAATTACAAACCTTGAGAAAACACTATCCATAATCTTATCTATTGACTTTTGATCCATGTTGTCGGCGATTTTCAGATAATACGGGATCTGTTTCTCCGGAAGAAAATCTCTCTTGCAGCTTTCTAACACTTTAGGATCTCTTTTCTTGGATTTATCAATGATTCTTTTGTAATTCTTTTTCATGATATTGATCAGAAAACCCGGAACAGAAGTCATCGGTGCTCCGTCGAGTACCAGATTTTTCACTGAAATATCCGGAAGCCCGGCTAAGGTAGCCGCTATTCTTCCACCCATGGAAAGTCCGCAAAGAAGTGATATTTCCCCATTGGCATTTTCCATAATATAGTTTTTTATTTTTGTCGCCTCATCCTCAACGGAGATAAAAAAACTGGGTTCATTTTCAGTATGTGCATCAAGTTCCGGAACAATCACATAGTAATCTTTTGAAAGTCTTTCTGCGGTCCTTTCCCATATCTGCCAAGGCGTCAGCATCCCGTGAAGCAATACAGCCGTACGGTTTCCCTTATTTCCAAATGTATGAAATTCCATTAATCCTTTTCTCCTTTGCTTTCCCCCTTCAGCATCATGATCACTGAATCAGCCAGACACGAAAACATGGTTTCCGGCGTGTATTTCCCTTTCATCTGTTCTTCTTCAAGATATCCCGAAAGGACAAAGCCCGACTGTACTCCGTGAAAGGTTACTATCATAAACTCAATGATCTCTTCAACCGACCTTATAGGACACAGCTTCTCCTTTTCTATCACCTTATTCAGATATTCATGCATCATCGCAACCAAATAAACAAGCGGACTTTGTCCTTCTCTGCCGAGATTAGACACTATCCGGCTGACTCTTTCCGGGTCACTCATTGCCAGTGTATCGCTGTACAGCGAAACCTTAAGAATGTCCCTGCCTGCTTTCCTCATATCTTTCGCAAGAAGTTCGCAGACAGCCCGAACAGCCAACTCCCACTTTGTCGTATCGTATTGGTTTAAAATGCTTTGAAGCTCTCCATCTATCCGATTTTCAGAATTGATTCTTATAACCAGATCCGTCAGAATTTCATCAAGATCTTTATAATACTTATATACTACTCCATGGGAGAAACCGGTCTCCTCAATGACATCCTTCATCTCAATAGATGCAACAGGCTTCTTTAAACACACTCTGAATGCTGCATCCAATATATCATTTTTCTTTTTTTTGAAATATTCTTCACTTACTTTGGGCATATACTTCTCCATTGACTTTTAATATTTTTCAATCACCGCCTTTAAAATGACTTGGTGTCATTTTAGTGTATTCTCATATTTCTGTCAATGCTTTACAGAAATTAAATGTCCAAATACGACTTGTGGACGATTAACACCCAGCTATGCTTTACAGAAATTAAATGTCCACATACAGCTTGTAGAAGCATAATACCCTGCTATGCTTTACAGGAGTTTAGTATTCGAGCATACAACGCAAGCTTTTAATCATATTTCGAATATTTCTTGTATTCATTGGGTTCTTTGAACTTTCAAAGGTCCAGATTATAGAATCAAATTGGTAAAAACCGTTTGTCTCGTATTCTCTTATTTTCATCAAAGCATCATCCCTGTACTCTCTGTCATCCATCATCCCAAAATGTTCCCAATAAATCTCTTTTCTCTCTTTAATATTCAGTAAAGTAAAATCAGGGTAAACCGTATTTTTCTTCAACTGCAATGGTTTTTCATAAAGAAACGGAATAGACAGTTCATCCAACATATCAGCGATCAACACTTCTGACTTTGATCTTACTCTTATTCCACTCCTTGTATAATACTCTGGGGAACCCTCTCTAAACTGAAGCATTTCATATTCCTGCTCTCTCCAGTTCTTAAGGTAGATTTCATCCGAAATATAATGAGGTTGTACCAATTCTCTTTTTCCCGGACGTATCTGCTCCAAAGCCGTTTCAAAAGGATTAGCAATTCCTTTTACAATGCATTCTTCTAATGCATTTTTCAGTTCTAGTAAGGCACCTAGGAGTTTTTCATCATATTCTATCTGTGCAAGAGTAATCGCTTTATTAATATCCTTCTTCCTTATGTATTCGCCATTTGTCTCTGATCCCTTTCTGCGTTGAAAATACTGATATCCGCCTCCATGTTTTATTACACGCAGCATAACTGATTGATCCACTGTACTTTTCATTATTTCTAATTCTGCCAAAACATCCTCAATATTCTTCTTAATTATTTCAATCTCATCCAGTAATTCATGCTTGTTTATCATCTTCGTCCGTCACCCCTTCCTAACTACTAATTCTTATGTTTTTACACTTTTTATAGCTTTTTAAACGCCTCAGTAACACAATTTGCTTTCTGTAACTATAAATTCTTCACTTTCTTGGTTATTTATTGCTATCCCTCCTCACCTAAGCCATACTTTAAACTGCAAACGCTATAATTTAGTGTTTAGACTTTATATTTATAGTTTTTTATGATTGCATGCATTCTTCCGCACTCATTCACCTGTAAAAGGTATTACTTTAAGCTTTTTATCATTACATCCAATGGAAATTATTACACACCCCTGCAGATCCGTTCTATAAATCCTGCAGTCTGCTTCCTTCAGCCTTTCCAATGTCTCATTATGCGGATGTCCGTACATATTGTTTCTGCCGCAGGAAATAATTGTTATATCCGGATTAATGCATTTTAGAAATTCTTCAGAAGATGAATATTTAGAACCATGATGAGGACAGGTAAGTATACGAAGCTTCCCTTCACTCTTATATGTATTTATAAGTCTTTCTGCCTCCTCCCCTATATCTCCGGTAAAAAATACCTCAATCTCTTTATATGTCATCTTTGAAACGAGGGAATATTCATTGCCGCTGTGCGGAATATCTTCGTCACCTGACGGAAAAAGAACATCAAATCTAATATTTCCCTTTTCCACCTTATCACCCTTTCCAAGGTAAATAAAATCCTTTCCAAACCTGCCTTTTAAGCTTAAAAATGCATCATCCATTATCACATTCTTTGAAACAGCTATATCACTGATCTTAATGCCGCTTACTGTACTTCCGCCTTCAGCATGACTGTACATACCAGTAGCCCGGACTTCTCCAACCCATCTTTCACCAAGCAAATCTTCCACTCCGCTTATATGATCCTTATCTGAATGAGTTAGAAATATTATGTCAACTCTTCCAATTCCGTAATACTTAAGCGCCGGAATTAGAACGTACTGTCCTAACGACTCCGTACTGCTTGATCCCGCGTCATAAATAAAGTCTCCGTCAGGTCCACCATGAATTATGCACCCATTCCCCTGACCCACATCAAGGAATATCAGTTTTCTGTTTAAATGATTAGTTATGTCAACCGTGCTCACATACATACATTCGATAACTGCAACCATTCCTATAACATAAACTATATGTTTAATCCTATGCTTAAGCTTATCTGTATGCCGCATTCTTTTCCACTCGGCTGCCCTGCTTTTTTTCTTTATAACATGTAGTATTAGGAGCAGAATAGAAAAAAAGAAAATGTAATAAACCACCTCAATGAAAAGATCTGTATGACCGCAGATAATCCTGGAATGTGGGATTTTTAGAGTAAATAAGGAAAGCTTATTATAAAGAGAAAGAATGCTTTCTACAATTTGCCCTGACAATTTGGCGAGAAATACCACTGTTTTAGTTATGTAAACCAATACTGCTCCGACTTTTTCTGCAGATCCCCCAATTACTATCCCTTCTGCAATCATCCCCAGTATTCCTGCTGTGAATGCCGCTGCAACTACAACAGTAAGAAGCGGGATTACCAGAAAGTTAAGGAACATGGATAAAACCGGAACCTCATAATAACTGTGTATTATTATCGGAAGCATAACTGCATTAATTGATACCGAGGTGATAACCATTGAAACTGCAGGCTGAATATATTTCCTAAGTCTAAGAGGCAGGCATAAAAACCTTTCCTTTTCAAAGATTATCCTCTTTATCATTTCACCTGTAATTATTCCTGATATTGCGGCGACGCTCATAACATTTCCCATCCCAAGAAGCATGTATGGACTGAAAATGCTGAGGATGAGAAGCGAGATTATAAGAGAGGTGGCAGCGTCACTGCTTCTTCCCTCCCTTTCCGCTGCAAGGTTAAGGATTATCATAATTACAGCCCTCATTGTCGATGCAGCAAAACCTGTCATCATCCCATAAAGAAGAAGTATTACTGAAACGATAACTGCCGATAAGCTTCCGGGCAGACCTGTCTTTTTCATCAGCCATATAAGAAATGAACCGATAAGCATTACATGCAACGATGAAATTGCCAGAATGTGCGCTATCCCACTTTCCTGATACAGTTTTTTTATTCCCGCATCGGTGTCACCTCTGTCACCGAGTATCATAGCCGATACCGTCCCGGCTGTTTCAGCATCCATTGAGTAATAAAGCCCCGATTTCATCTTTTCTCTTAAGCATCCCAGAAAAAATCTTACTCTGTTTTTTTCGCCGGTAGTATGTATACTCTTTGCTACAACTTTAGTATTCACCCCCACCCCCATGTAATAATCCTTTTCAGAATAGCCTCCGGGATTACAGTTTTCTTTCATACCGACAACCTTCCCGTCTACAATTACAAATTCCCCGGGCATAATATCTTCAATCTTCGTACTTGTAACAAGCATTTTCTGTCCGGTATTCTTTTCCGCAACTATGTAATATATGCTGTTCTTTTTTTCATCGGCAGAAATCAATTCACCCATGATGCTAATATTACTGTCACAGGTAAATCTTCCGGAAGGCGCGTTTTTAGCGGATAATCCTAACAAAAGCCCTATCATGTAAAATAAAAAGTGCAACAGATACGAGCATTTTTTTCTTTGCTCACTAAATCTGTTGCACATAATTATGCATATCGCAGCCGCCACAGCGGCAAGTATTAAAATGTCATTCCGAAGCCCCAAACTGATCCCGGTCACTTCACCGAGCAGCACCAGAACTCCGGCATAAAATAGTGGTCTTCTCAATATGTTCTCCTATTCATTATTCGTCCTTTCAACCATTCCAATCACTCCTGCTCGTAATAAAGGAAGGAGGCGTCGGTATAGGTAGCTCTTTCGATTTCATTTCCTGATGCATCTTCAAAGACAATCACAACTTTATTGATATTATGTATCTGCGACAAAGTCCTTACGAGCGCCGCTTTAAAAAGCAGTTTTTCTTCCTCGCTGGCAGAAATATCCCCTACCGTTATGATAACATTGCTCACCTCATCTATCGTATAACCTACGTAAGAAAGTGATTCCGGCACAGTAAACTCATTCATGATCTCTTCAACCGAAGTTGGTATGGACTCCGGCTGTTTAAGCTGGAATCTGTCCTCACGCTCTACAATTCCGGTTTCACCAACATCATATACAGTGACCATACTGTTTTCATTTATAATGCCTGTAACCGATTTTGCAGTAACGGGTTCTTTACTGCTGCTGCCGCATGACACACATATGCCAAGACAAATTATTATACTGAATATACCAAGTAATCTTTTCATTATATTTCCATACTGAACGATACAACACTACCGGTTCCGCTTATCAAACTAAACAGCCATATCCTGCTTTATTGGAAT
This sequence comes from uncultured Lachnospiraceae bacterium, assembly GCA_946628415.1. GTDB lineage: Bacteria > Bacillota > Clostridia > Lachnospirales > Lachnospiraceae > Eubacterium_Q. The sequence goes on from CAMOWK010000006.1 coordinate 51,230, forward strand.
CTTAATAGTAAATGTCGTTCCATTACCAAACTCTGTGTAAAGCTTTATAGTTCCGTTATGAGAGAAAATGACATTTCTCGCAATAGCAAGTCCAAGTCCTGTTCCTCCGGTATTCCTGCTTCGCGCCTTATCAACGCGATAGAATCTGTCGAAAACCTTATCCTTCGCATCATCCGGAATTCCTATGCCCGAATCTGCGACTTTTATATAGAAGTATCTGGAATCGGCATTGAGCGATATCCTTACCCATCCGTTATCCACATTATACTTAATGGCATTTGTTATTATATTGGAAATGACAAGCAGTATCTTTACTTCATCAACCTCTGCTATGACATCCTTATAGCTGCTGTACTGAATCTCAATTCCTCTTGCTTCGGCAATAGGACTGACTCTTTTTATTATTATCTCTATCAGTTCACCTATATTATACTCGCCTAAATTGAGTTCCGAATTTCTCTTATCCGTCTTAACAAGCGTAAGAAGATCATTGATGAGTTTCGTCTCTCTGTCAACCTCATCAATAATGTCTCCCATGAATTCCCTGTAATCGCCTGCCGATGCATTTTCATTCTGAACAAGCGACTCTGCAAGAACCTTCATTGAAGTCATAGGCGTCTTAAGCTCATGCGATACATTTGAAACGAATTCCTGTCTTGCGTCATCTATAGTATCAAGTTTCTTCAGAACATTATTATAGTTATCGGCAAGATATCTTACTTCCTTAAATCCCTTTACTTCTATCTCTGTATCGAAATTACCCTCGGCAACATTACTTATCTGTTCATTTACTGATTCAAGTTCTTTTACGGAAAGCCTTGATATGAAAATCGCATAAACTATTCCCAGCATAAGAACAATGCAAAATGCAACGATGTTGACACGGAAAATCCTGCGGTGAACCATATCTATCCCGGCAGTAGATGCATTTGATATGATTACGCCCCTGATAGCTCCGCTTTTGTCTGTAACCGGAATAATGATGCTTACATATCCATCATTGATACTGCTCTGCATTTTCTTTTTCCCGGTCATTACGTCTATTACATTTTTGGAAACTATATATAATGCCCCACTCTTTTCATTTATCAGGCTTTCAGAATCCGAAAGTATATGGTAGTTTCTGTCAATGGCTATAATTCGACCATCCTGGGCAACTGCCGTTTCCTCTATCAATGCATTAAGATGTTCAATATTAAATGAATCTTCAGTCATACGGCTTGCGATAAGTCCGGCACTCTTTCCGGTTGAACTAAGGATACTGTTGTCGGTATTCTTATAAGAAAACACGATCATGGTTATCGACACTGCAAGCAGACTTATCACCAGAATGAATATTACGGAAGATGCGATAAAGCTTCTTAAGCTGATATTCAGTTTTCCGGGTTTCTTAAGCTTCATCTGTCATTTTAATCCCTGCAACCTCATACGCCATATCATAAAGCTTTTCCTGTGCGTTTACAGGAGGCTCCGTATGGGTTACATATCTATATATTCCGTCCTCACTCTGCTCTCTGGCTTTAACATTATCAGAGAGGCATATATTAAACAGTTCTCTTATCTCATTCTGAATATCCGGATCAAGTATAGGTGCTGCAACCTCAACTCGTCTGACTGTATTTCTTGTCATGAAATCTGCAGATGCGATATAAATCTCTTCCCTCTCACCTTTACCGAATATGTAAATTCTTGAGTGTTCAAGGAATCTTCCGACTATACTCACGATTCTTATATTGTCTGTTTTTCCCGGAATCTTGGAACGCAGGCAGTTGATACCTCTTATGACCATATCAATCTTAACGCCTGCTTCTGATGCCTCGATCAGCTTGTCTATAATCTTCTTATCGGTAAGTGAGTTTATCTTAAAGCCAAGATATCCCTCTCCTCCGTCTTTAGCTATCTGTATCTCGCTGTTGATCCTGTCAATAATCTTATTCTGAAGGCATTTAGGTGCAACGAGAAGGCTCTGTGTTGTTTTCATAACTTCACCAAGTGACAGAGTCTGGAATACCTTTGCTGCCTCAGCTCCTATCTTTTCATTTGCAGTCATTATACTGAGATCCGTATATAACCTTGCTGTTTTTTCGTTATAGTTACCTGTTCCGATCTGAGTTATATACTTAACGCCTTCTGCAGTTCTCATGGTTATAAGACAGAGTTTGCTGTGAACCTTTATACCATTCAGACCGTAAATGACATGACAGCCTGCCTGCTCAAGCATACGTGACCACCCGATATTATTCTCCTCATCGAATCTTGCTTTAAGCTCTACAAGAACATCTACCTGCTTTCCGTTTTCAGCCGCCTCAACAAGAGCCTCAACCACCTTACTGTGTTTTGCAAGCCTGTATAATGTCATTTTAATTGAAACAACATCCGGGTCATTGGCTGCCTCATGAAGCATGTTAAGGAAAGGTCTTATACTTTCATAAGGATATGAAAGGAATTTATCTTTTTCAAGAATCTGTGGAAGAAGCGGTTTTCTCTCATCAAAATCATTTGACTTCTGAGGGATTCTCTTCTCGTAGAAGAGCTCCGGCTTGTTTCTCAGTATATCCTGAATATCAAAGACAAATGACATGTCAAGCGGTGCATTTGTCTTGAATGCCATATTCTTGTCAATCTTAAGTGTCTTGATGAGCGACTTAAGAGCACTTACATCAATGTCACGTGTATATTCAATTCTTACAGGCGTAAGCTTACGTCTCTGCTTAACAACCTCCTCCATATGATCGCGGTAATTAAGTTCTTCGTCATAAACCTTATCCGCATCAATATCGGCATTTCTGGTAACTCTGAAAAGTGTCTTACTTATGATACTGTAGCCCTGGAAAACATCAGGAAGAAAATGAAGTATCAGTTCTTCCGCAAGCATGAACCAGCCTTTACGTCCGGGTATCTCTATAAGTCTTTTAAACATTCCCGTATTGCACGGAATGATTCCTATTCTCTTTTTATTATTCTTTGTTCCAAGCACTGCCGCTATACATATTTCGTTATTCTTAATGAATGGGAACGGCTGTTTTTTACTGACTGTTATAGGTGAAAGAAGCGGAAGCACCTCCCTTTCAAAATACTCTTTAAGATATTCCCCTTCGGATACATCCAGCTTTGAAAAATGAATTATATGGATTTCCTGTTTCTCGAGCTCCGTCATCAGATTCTTATATACAGTATCCTTTCTCTTTGAAAGCTCTCTTACTCTTTCTCTTATGGCTTCCAGCTGCTCGCCCGGAGTCATATTGGTTTTATTCTCTCTTGAATCTTCTTCAAGAAGCATTTCATCATGAATCGATCCGACCCTTACCATGAAGAATTCATCCAGATTGGTCTGGAATATTGAGATAAAGCTAAGTCTCTCACAGAGAGGATTCCTTTCATCCTCTGCCTCTTCAAGTACTCTCTCATTGAACTTAAGCCAAGATAATTCTCTGTTTTCATATAGTTCCTGCATTTTCCCACCTCAATATACATATTTAATTAAATGTGCGTCACACATACGCACATTCTGGTGCCATATGTGCAATGCACATATGATATCCCTGCTTCGCAGGTCTATATTACGCTCCGCGTAATGCATACTCGCTGCGCTCGCACATGATTCACGCCGTGAATCATGCCTATTGTACCACACCTGAAAGGAATATTCCATGTGCAATCATAACACTTCCTGCCCATTTTTTAATGGACTTTAAAACTAAAAACTAGTAGAATTATACCCATATTAAATGAAGTACAGACGAGGGAGTTTTATTTATGTTTTCATTCATATCGGAATCAGCGGATAAAAGCATTTTTTTTGCCGCATCATCAGATAATACAAGGCTTGCTGTTGAGGCATTTGGTATCATAGTAATAGTTTTCGTAGTTTTTGTTGGTATCATTTACCTTCGGAATCTTTTCCAGATAACCGACCTTGATGTTAAAGCCAAGAATGCGGGCGGTCATATAGATACTCTTATATGGGACATGAATTTCAACAAGGGCAAAATAATAAACATTTTTGAAGAAGCCGGAATAAAGATTCCTGCCGAAGTAAAAAAAGAACCAATGCTCTCTCTTGGAATGAGTCCGGCGACACAGCTATATAATTATAATCTTATGAAGGAAGCTGAAACAGCCTTACTCAGTATTGCAGACGAAAATGAATCCCTTAAGGACGAAAAATTAATCGGTCTTCTTGATAAATATAAAGAGATTCATGCAGAACTCGGAATCGCTTCGGAAAAATATAATGCCGCAGCCAAGAGTTTTAACAGCTATATCAGTCATTTTCCGGCAAGCTTCATTGCGGATAAAAAGAATAAGAAGAAACGTAATCCCTTTGTTTATACCGATTAGAGCCTAAAATAGTGTTCATATGATAAATTGACGGAGTAAAACAATGAGAGTACTTGTAGTCGAAGACGAAAAAAGACTGGCAACCACAATTGCTGACGTTATTGAGTCAGCCGGTGACACAGTCGATATAGAAAATGACGGTGAGTCCGGCTTCTACGATGCCGTATCGGGTATATATGACGCCATAGTCCTTGATGTCATGCTTCCAGGCATGGACGGTTTCACCATTCTTAAGAATATCCGTTCAGAAGGAATCTCCACTCCCGTCCTTATGCTTACGGCACGTTCAGAGCTTGTTGACAGGGTCAAGGGGCTTAATCTTGGTGCCGACTATTATTTAACCAAGCCTTTTGAAAATGCCGAGCTTCTGGCAACGCTCCACGCAATTATGAGAAGGAATACCGAAATCATTCCTGACGATGTTGTTTACGGGGACTTAACTCTTATAACTTCCTCATGTGAACTAAGCTGCAAGGGCAAGACTATAAGGCTTAATCCCAAAGAGTTTTCTCTCATGAAATACCTTATGATAAACGGCAAAAATATCATTTCCAAAGAAACCATCATAAATAAGATATGGGGATATGATTCCGATGCCGGAGACAACAATGTTGAAGCATACATTTCATTTCTCAGAAAGAAGCTTTCGCTTCTTAAATCAGACGTATCGATCAGTGTTGTACGAAAAGTTGGCTACCATCTGGAAAGTAAATAAATACGGTAATTAACAATGGAAAGAAAATTACTCAGACGACTCAGGGCTCAGTTTATAGCAGTTATGCTCCTTATCTCTGCCCTGTTTCTTGCATTTATAACTATATTTCAATATGAATCAGCTAAACGCTCTGTAGAAAAAAAAGCAGAGAATGCGCTTAGGAATACCATCATGCATTATAACCGCGGACTAAATGCCCCGGGACCGGGCTTTATTAATCAGGAGGACAGTTCAGGGTATATAGGAAAGTCCGGTAAAGCCGATTCCACTGAAACAGCTGACGGAATGAGTCCGAACGGCAAAAACGAGCGCCCGGATTTCGACGGTTCTGACCCTGTTTTTGATTCGGGCATTGATCTTAGTATGACTGAAACCATCTGCTCGGTCTATGATGAAGATGGAAACTTCTATCTTATGAAAAATGACATTTTCTATGTTGACGATTCGGATATAGAAACCTACTCCAGCGAGGCATCAAAGGCAAGTCTCAGCACCGGCACAATTTCCGGCACTGATCTAAGATATATGAAAGAAAATACAAACAACAGAACTGTCATCGCCTTTACCGATGTATCGAGGGACATGGAGATAGTTAATACGCAGCTTGGAACAAATATCAGGATTTCACTTGTTATTTTCTTCATACTTTCAATACTCAGCATCTTCTTTTCCATCATTTCAACAAAGCCTATAGAAAAGGCATGGAAGGATCAAAAACAGTTTGTTGCGGATGCATCGCATGAACTTAAAACCCCACTTACTGTCATCAGTTCAAATGTAGATATGCTTCTTGCTTCTTCCGAAAATCAGTCTGATAAAACAAGAGAAAGACTTGATAATATAAAAGATGAATCCGGAAGAATGAAAGAACTTGTAAATGAACTTCTTGACGTGGCAAGGGGTGATATGGCTAAGACAAACCTGGTACTTAAGGATACTGATCTTAGCTATGTTGTTCTTGAGACTCTTCTTATGTGGGAGCCTGTAGCATTTGAAAAAGGGCGTACAATAAATCAGCAGATTGCTGAGGATGCACACGTTCTGTGTGATGAAGATAAGATGAAACAGCTTATCAATATTCTTATTGATAATGCCATAAAATACAGTGATGAAAATAGTACTATAAATGTAGAGCTCAGACTTGGCGGAAAACATGCCTATCTCTCTGTAAGTGATACCGGCGTACCTCTTAGTGACGAGGAAATATCACACTTGTTCGACCGTTTCTACAGGGCTGATGCATCAAGAGAATCGACTCCGGGATACGGACTCGGTCTTTCAATAGCAGCGCAGATTGCGGCAATGATGAACGGAAAGCTTTGGGCGACCTGCGAAGGAAATGTAACCACATTTCATTTTTCAATGCATTTGAAGAAACATAATTAACATAATGTCGCAAATATTATGTTAACATTTTTTCAATAAAATATGGATATTGCTTAATATTTTTCACTGTTCGTTCATAACTTGTTACAAAAGTGTTACAAATTTCCTCTTCCATTTATTATAGATGTGTGTTATAATGGTGCAGCCGATGGAAATAATTGATAATTACGGAGGTTAAAAAGTGAGATTCGAATTTAAGAAGCTCGTCTCCGAAGGACTTGTAGCGGCAATGCTTGTTACAGTTGGACTCGCAAATGCTAATATACCGGGTTCAGTTGTACATGCCGAAAAGACCAAGGAAGAAATCGAGCGTGAAAAAGAGAAACTTGAAAAAGAGAAAAAGGAAAAAGAGTCTGAACTTAATCAGCTCAATACTGCCAAGGACAAGATTCTTGATGAGATAAAGGTACTTGATGGTAAGATAGTTGATTCAGAGGACAAGATAAGAGAACTAACGAATGAGAGAAACTTACTCGAGTCACAGATTTCTGTTATCGACCTCAAGCTTCAGAATGCATATGTTGCTGAGACTAATCAATATGCTGAAATGAAGGATCGTATCCGCTTCGCATATGAGAATAACGACGTTGAATACATCGACGCTCTCCTCTCGGTAACTGACTTCGATAACATTAACAATACTTCAGAGTATGTTTCAAAGATTTCTGCATATGATCAGGAACAGCTCAATTCACTTATAAAGATTGAAGCTGAGATTTCCGAATATCAGTCAACTCTTGAAACAAACCTTTCAGAGATCAAAACTCTTAAAGATGACGCTGAAGCAGAAAAAGACACTCTTGTACAGAACGAAGCTGCTAAGCAGGCAAAAGTTAAAGAGTATAACGGCGAGATTAACGAAACTCAGATTGATATAGCCGAACTTGAAAAGCTGGAAAAGGAAGCTGATGCAGAGCTTGAAAGACTTGCTGCTGCTGCTCCTAAGACTATAACAGTTACACAGACAGTTACAGAGGTAGTTCAGGTTGAAGTTCCTGTTACAAAGACAGTTACCAAACCTACCAATAAAGCCAGCAGTACAGATGCTACTAAGAAAACAACTGAGACTACAACACAGACTCAGACTCAGACAGTAACAAAAGAAGTTACAATAAGTAACTACAGCGGCGGATTTGTATGGCCTTGCCCGGCAAGTCACAGAATCACTTCTACTTTCGGTGGTCGTGCGTCGCCAGGCGGTATAGGTTCTACTAACCACAAGGGTATTGATATCGGAGCTCCTACAGGAGCTGCAGCAGTTGCAGCAGGCGGCGGTGTTGTATACTTCGTAGGTTACAACAGAGCCAGAGGTAATTATGTCATGGTTAACCATGGCGGCGGAATCGTAACAGTTTACCAGCATCTCTCCGGTTTTGCTTCATCAGTCGGACAGGCAGTATCTGCCGGACAGACAATCGGATATGTTGGTTCTACAGGATACAGTACAGGTCCTCACCTCCACTTCGAGGTAGTTATAAACGGTACACCTGTTAACCCACTCGGTTACGTACATTAATAAAAAACCAAGAGCAGAACTTTTAAGTTCTGCTCTTTTTATATACAAGTAAATGCAACTTGCCCGGTATTACAAGCCTTTATATCAACTTGTCGTTATATATCAACTCATCATTATATAGTAGCGACTGCTTCTATCTCACAAAGCACATCCTTTGGAAGTCTTGCCACTTCCACACATGAACGTGCAGGGAAGTTTTCTGTAAAATACTCCGCATATACAGCATTCAGTCTTGCGAAGTCATCCATATTCTTAATGAATACTGTTGTCTTTACAACCTTATCAAGGGACGTTCCTGAAGCAATAAGAAGGTTCTTTACATTTTCAAGTGCCTGTCTTGCCTGAGCTTCTATATCTCCTGTTACAAGTTCTCCGGTTGCCGGATCGATCGGAATCATTCCCGATGTGTAGATCATATCTCCTACCTGTACAGCCTGGCTGTATGGTCCTATTGCTCCCGGTGCCTTATCTGTTGAAATAATCTTTTTCATGATACTCCTCCATATACTTTCATATTTTATATTTGATTATATATATTTACTTACATATATTCACATATTAACTCATACATTCACTAATACTTCCATGTAATTTCTGTACATGATCAGGATTTTTCCTCGACTATCGATATATCACTCTCACCGATAGAGATTTTACCCTCCTTAAGAAGATGCCCAACCGCCCTTTTAAATGCATTTTTGCTGAGCCCGAACTCTTTTTTGATAAGGTCTTTGTCAGCCTTATCATTAAAAGGAAGATGACCGTTATAGCTCTCTATTATCGAATATACCATTTCTGCATCTTCATTTATCTGGTCATGAATTTCTTTACGCATGGAAAGATCTGTCTTGCCGTCTTCTCTTCTCTTTATAACACGGCATGTGACCGTATCTCCTACATAGACTTTATTCCAAATCTCGCTTTCGTGAATAAGTCCCTCATACTTATCATCTATTGCAACGAGAGCGCCGAAGCCCTTTTTATACTCATATACTGTTCCGTTTACAATCTCACCCTTCTCGTACTTATCATTGGGAAGCATGTCATTGTAAAGCCTCATGGTAAGAGCAAGTCTTCCGGTTTTATCAAGATACATTTTAAAGAGATATTCCCTTCCTGCCTCAACCTTCGCAGTCTGCTCTTTAAACGGCAGGAACAGATCCCTTTCAAGCCCGAAATCGACAAAGGCTCCGAAGTCTGCAACCGACTTTACCTTAAGCTTCTTTATCTCACCGAGCGTAATAAACGGTTCATTTACAGTTGCTATAGGTCTGTCCTTGGAATCAAGATAAATGAATACATCTATCTCATCCCCGGTCTTTTTCCCTTTAGGGAGCTGTTTAATTGGAAGCAGCACGTCCTCGCTGCCGTCTGTAAGATAAGCTCCTATCTCTTTTATCCTGTCTATCTTAAGTTTATTCCACTTTCCAATATTCAATCTTCTGTCTCCTGACTTATATTTAGGTGATTACCGGACTTTTAGAAAAGCTCGGACATATTCTTGGTTATTATCTTCGGTCCTATCATAATGAGTCTTATCATAACCCCGAGAAGTATAACAAATGTTGCCACATAATATGCAAATATAGGCATCTTAAGCAGTTCATACATAATGAGCCCAAGTGCTATCACGATAACGGAAATGACCATCATAACGGCCATATTGAAGAATACATTGAGGTTCCCTCTTAAGGCACTGTATTCATCATCCCATTCCTTATAAGGAGCCGAACTGTCCATGCTCATGCCTACAACTATCGATATGATGTGGCTAAGCAGCATGATTACTGCATAGAAAATGCACATATAGATTGATGCATGCATGTAGATGCAAATGACTATATCCGTTATTAGCAGCATGGGATATGTGAAAATGACACACACAGCCGCTTTTGCATACATCTGTGTCTCATAAGGAACAGGTATGAACTTTATCAGTTCAAGATGCTGTCCTTCTCTTGTAAATGCAGTTGATGCAAGCGAATTAAGTGCGGTCGCTATGAATGCTATACCGATGATTATCATAAAGAGTATCATCTCTGCCCTGTCATTTCCACTTGAGAAAAGCGAAATGAACGAAGCCATACTCTCTTTATCTTTAGTAAAATGAAGCAGCCCTATAGCCCCAAGAGGCCAGAGAATATTTATATATGCACAGTTTCCCGAGAAAGCCTTTGTCCTCAGAATCACTCGAAGCTCCTTCATAAGGCTTGCCTTAAACTGTGACTCATCCCTTATATCACACGACTTTACCTCTGCCTTTTCGGAGGAACCGAGAGAAGCTGCCGTATAAAGTCCGTTCTGGTACATCAGTTTTCCAAGATAGTAAAGTATAAGCAGCAGCGTTACATTTGCAATAAGATAAAGTAAAAGCTTTAAAATACTTCCCTCTGCAACCGCATCACTGAGCCACGGAACTGCAAAGAATATGATGTTAAGAACCCTGAGGAATGAATTTTCTCCGCTTCCAAGTGATTCGACGTAGTTCTCCATATTGATGTCGCCGATTCCACGCAGCGAATATACAAACAGAAGTGCGAATATAAGAAGAAACACTGTTGACAATCTGTAGAACATCTTCGTGCTCTTAAATCCGGACAGTACATTCATCAGAATCAGTGAAAAGATGGCACAGTAAATCATCGGAATAAGCGGAAGAAGTACAACTCCTATGATTGAGGATATTATTGATACCGGGTTCAGCGCAGCAAGAATACCTTCATTTTTACCGATTGCAATGAAATATCCTGCAAATACCGCAACCAGAATCATGAATTCCATAACGCTCTCTGCAAAATAGGCATACATGAATTTTGCCATCATAAGATCGTGGCTTGCTATCGGAAGCGTTGTAAAATGCTCTCTGTCAGATGAAAAGAAAAGCACACTGAATATTACCATTATTCCAAAAACCATGGAAAACGCCGAAAGTATCTGAACCTCAAAGAGTATTCCTCCTCCGGGATTCTCCACCTCAATAAGTGCCTCGGTCATAACATAGCTTATGAAGCCGACTATCAGTGTACACGGTATCATAATTCCGAGAACTGCAATCAGAGCCAGCGCTTTATATATCTTTTTTTCAGGCATCCTCATCTCTGAATTCTTACTGAGAATCCGGGCAAGGGAAGCTATTCCACTATAATTCATATCTTAATTCTCCCCGGCATCTGCTTCATCGATATTCCCGCCGACCATTTCAATAAATATCGCTTCAAGATCTTTACCCGGATGCTTTTCCGGAAGTTCTTCCACAGTTCCCTGATAAAGTGACTTGCCATGATTAATTATCATTATGCGGTCACAGAGTTTTTCTGCCACTTCAAGAACATGGGTTGAAAAGAGAACCGCATTTCCCTTCTCAGCATGTTCCTTCATCATCTGCTTTAATTCATAGGCAGCTGTAGGGTCAAGGCCTGTCATAGGCTCATCAAGTATCCATGCCGGTGGATTATGGATCAAGGCAGCTATAACCATAGTCTTCTGTCGCATACCATGAGAATATTCCCTCATCGGTCTTCCAAGAGAATCTTTTATTCCGAATCTTTCAGCAAGCTCTTCTATCCTCTCCTGTCTCTTTTCAAGAGGCACCTTGTAAAGATTAGCAATATAGTTTATATATTCAATTCCTGTCAGCTGAAGCAGTATATCCGGGTTGTCTGCCACATATGCAAAGCTTTCCTTAGCCTTGATCGGATCTTTTACTATGTCGAAGCCATTTACTATAGCCTTTCCTTCAGTTGGCTTTAGTATTCCTGTGAGCATTTTTATGGCAGTTGTTTTCCCCGCACCGTTTGGTCCGGCAAAGCCTACTATCTCACCCGGTTTTATTTCAAAAGAAAGATTATCTACCGCTTTAAAATCCTTCCCGTATACCATTGATATGCCTTCTGCTTTGATCATACAAACCCTCTCAATCAATCATAAAACAACTTTACTTTAATAGCGTATCATTTAGAGCAGAAAACATTCATAATGCCTTGTTTTACCGTAAAATCCACTCATAAAAATGATTTTAAAAGCATATAAAGTAAAAGTCAAATCTATTCGGAATAATTCATAAAAAAAGTGCTTGATTTTTTTAAATCACTATAATATAATAACGTTCGTTGCAAGAACGATGGGCTATCGCCAAATGGTAAGGCACCGGACTCTGACTCCGGCATTTTCTAGGTTCGAATCCTAGTAGCCCAGCTTTTTAATCCGAGCAAGTTGCTCGGATTTTTCTTTTTCCGCATCCGGAACACATTTCATTTTCATATACCATCTAACAGATAAAGCCTTGCATGATATATCACTCCATGCAAGGCTTATACTTTTCATAATGGCTTAGCTATTCATTTTATCATGACCATCTATATCTCACTTACCGAGATTCTCCTTCTCACTTACAGTAACAGGAGTATCATAGCATGAGAATACTTCATCCATTATAGCCATATCAGGCTTAGGAGTTACAAGGCTTACAAGCGGAACTATAATCAGTCCTGCTATCATTGTTGCAGCACCTGCATTGATAGGTGACTTAATTATCGGATGAATGATATTTACTATTGTAAATCCAACACCGACAATGTAACTTGCCCAGACAGAAGCCTTTGTAATCTTCTTACTGTAAAGACCATACATGAACGGAGCAAGGAATGCGCCCGCAAGAGCGCCCCACGATACACCCATGAGCTGAGCTATGAATGTCGGAGGATTAAATGCCAGAACAACCGAAAGTATGATGAATACAGCAACAAATGTCTGCATAAGTCTAAGCTGTGTCTTATCCTTCATATCCTTGCTTAAAACAGGCTTGATCAGATCAAGGGTAAGCGTTGAACTTGATGTAAGAACAAGTGATGAAAGTGTTGACATTGAAGCTGAGAACACAAGCACAACCACTACTCCTATAAGAAGATCAGGAAGAGTTGAAAGCATTGTAGGTACTACATTGTCATAAGCGATTCCGGTTTCTGTAACTATACCCGGCTTATCTCCGAAAAGTCTTCCGAAACCACCAAGGAAGTAACATCCGCCTGCTATTACGATAGCAAAGAATGTAGATACAACCGTACCTGTCTTAACAGCCTTCTCATCCTTTATGGCATAGAACTTATGAACCATCTGAGGAAGTCCCCATGTTCCGAGAGATGTAAGAATTACAACTCCGAGAAGATTAAGCGGATCAGGCCCAAAGAAACTTGCGAAAAGTCCCTGTCCGTCTGCCAGAGCCGGTGTAGTAACCACTGCATCTGTAGGAATCTTGGAAAGCTCCTTAATGGCATTTATGAAGCCGCCCTGACCGTTTAAAACAGAACCTATAACGGCGCATATACCTATAAGCATTATGATACCCTGAATAAAGTCATTCAGCGCAGTTGCCATATATCCGCCGACAACAACATAAACTCCGGTAAGCACTGCCATAACTATTATACATATATGATAATCAATAGAAAATGCCATTCCAAACAGTCTTGAAAGGCCGTTATATACACCTGCTGTATAAGGAACAAGGAACACAAAAGCTATGATTGATCCAACTATTCTGAGAGACTTTGAATTAAATCTCTTACCAAAATACTCAGGCATAGTCTTTGCATCAAGCTTCTGAGTCATGATACGTGTTCTTCGTCCAAGAACCAGCCATGCAAGAAGGCTTCCTATAAATGCATTTCCAAGACCTATCCATGTTGATGAAAGACCATACTTCCATCCAAACTGTCCGGCATATCCAATAAATACAACGGACGAAAAGTAAGAAGTTCCGAACGCAAATGCAGATATCCATGGTCCTACAGTACGTCCTCCAAGAACATAATCGTTAACATTCTTTGCCTTTGATCTTGAGTAGAATCCTATTCCGATCATGACTCCAAAGAACACAACCAGCATGATGATTTTAATCGCCATTTTCCTTTACCTCTTTAATGTTTTATCGCTTTACTGCACTAAAGCCATTGTGTATTCTACTCTAATCTTCCCCCTGTGTCAATAACTATTTACAGCAATTAAAAAACATCCTCCCCACCATCTTATATGGTAGAGAGGACGCATTTACTTTAAGCTCTTTTAGCACTGTATAATATGCTTTACTGCTTTCCGTTTAATTTTGCGATTATGTTCGGGAGTTCTGCATCTATCTTATCATTGTCGAGCTGACATGTACCTGCATTTGCATGACCGCCACCGCCATAGGAAAGGCAGAGCTCACCAATATTAAAGTCTGAATTCTTATTTATGATGGATTTACCTATCATAACAGCTGTGTTCTGCTTGCGGAATCCCCATGCAACGTGAACGGATATTTCAATTTCAGGCCACATTGCATAAACCATGAATCTGTTACCCGTATAGATAGTCTCTTCATTTCTTAGGTCAATAACAGCGACCTTATCATGAATAGTTGTAACCTTTTTAAGCTGCTCCTTAAATAGTTCCTGCTGCTCAAAATACATATCGACTCTTTCTTTTACATCAGGGAGCTTAAGTACATCTTCTACCGAATGATCGACACAGTAATCGATAAGCTCCATCATAAGATCGTAATTGGATATTCTGAAATCATGGAATCTTCCGAGCCCGGTTCTGGCATCCATAAGGAAATTCATAAGAACCCAGCCTGTAGGATTAAGTATCTCTTCTTCCGTAAAGTCTGCGCTGTCGCCTTTATCTACGGCAATCATTATTTCATCTGACACTCTGGTGAATCTTTCGGCTCCGCCATAATAGTCGTAGACTACTCTTGCCGCTGACTTTGCATTACCGTCTATAATGTATTTGCCCTTATAGTCTTCTTCTTTATTTCTGAGAAGTTCGCTCTCATGATGATCAAATGCAAGCCCCACTCTTTTATCAAACGGAAGGTTTGTTGTTATATCATTCTCTGAAAGGTCAACCTTTCCATCCTGAACATCTTTGGGATGAACGAACTTAATATCATCAATAAGGTCCATCTCCTTAAGTAACATAGCACATACAAGACCATCAAAATCACTTCTTGTTACAAGTCTTTTTTTCATAAATCTTTTACCCCCCATTCAAACAAAAGACAATATACCTTCATACCATAGAATATCATGTTTTACTTTTCATAACAAGCGGCATATTTGATACCTTCAGGCATTCTAAGTTTCATCTTACGGATTAAGATAATTCAAAGATAAGTACCACATCCAGCCCTGGTTTTTTGCCAAGAAGCATCACTTTACCCTTCATTTTTTTCATAAGCTCATTTACTATATAAAGCCCCAATCCCGAGCCCGGATTTTCGCCTGTATTCTTGCCGCGGTAGAACTTACCTGTTATAAACGGAAGTTCCTCCTCATTTATCCCTTTACCGAAATCACGGAAATGTATCTTAACGTCTTCCCCTGTTTCAAGACTTATCTCAACCTTTGTATTTGCATACTTATCTGCGTTGCTTTTCAGATTTTCAAATATCTGCAAAAGCCTCTTTGGATCGGCATTAATACATATCTCTTTACCTGATTCGGGGAGGATTATATCCACATCATCTTCATTGACAAATAACTGTCTTACTTTTTCATCCAAAAATTCATTTATATTTATCTTTTCAGTCTTAACCTCAAGCCTGTCCATCTCGGATATGGAATGAATAAAGAGGTCATCCGTCAGCTTCTTTACTTCATCGCATTTCTGCATCATTATACTCAGGTATTTCTGTCTTTTTTCCGGAGAAGTATCCATATTTGCCTCAAATGCCTCAGCATATGCTCTGATTGAAGCTACCGGAGTCTTAATATCATGTGAAAGCGTGGCGAGTACGGTTTTGTTGTTCTCTATGGCATTTTTCTCTGCATTTCTTGAGGAAACGATGGACTTACGCATATTATCAAAAGCCCATGTAAAATCACCAAAATAGTTTCCTCTTTCTACTTTTAGAGATGTATCAAAATCTCCATTTGCCACACCCGAAGCATATTTTTTGAGTTTTTCAAATGGTTTAAGTATGGAAATATAAATATAAAAAAACATAGCAATTATTCCGATAATACTGACCATTATCGGAATAATCACACTGTATATATAGACCTTATTATATTCATCATTTACTGTACTGTTCTTATCTGAAGAAAGCGTATCCGTAAGCATAATCTCATCAAGCTTTTTCTCAGCGTTTTTATTATCATTTTCCAAAATGTAATGCATTACTTCATTTAGCTCAGTAAACTTCTCAGTTCTTCTTAGATCAGCCTCGGTTCTGATACTGTTTATCCTTATAACCAGAACAACGGAAATGACAAGCATCAGAATAATATAACCGAGAATTATAAAAAATAATTTTTTATTCATCGTACTTCCCCGCACTTATATATCGAGTAAATATCCTACCTTATAAACAGTTTTAATGAACCTTGGATTTGAAGGATCATCTTCAATCTTCTCTCTCAGCCACCTGATATGAACCGTAAGAGTTGAAGCATCCACTTCACTGAATGTTCCCCAGACTTCTCTTATCAGTTTATCCTTTGAAATTGCCGTCTGTTTATTTCTGCAGAGATATGCCAGAAGATCAAATTCCTTAAGTGAAAAAGAAAGCTCCTCACCATCCTTCTTAACACTCCTTGATGAGAGATTCACGATCACATTTCCAAAGCTGACTATCTCATCCTTCTCCCCTTCAGAGTAGCTTCTCCTGATCAATGCATTTATCCTGACCAGAAGCTCCTTCATGGAATATGGCTTAGGGAGATAATCATCCCCTCCGATCTCAAATCCCGTCACCCTGTCATCTATACTTGATCTTGCACTTGCGAAAATGATCGGCACGCGGGATACCTGTCTTAGTTCCTCACAAATATCAAAACCTGTGCCATCCGGAAGATTTATATCCAGAAGTATAAGATCATAGTGAGTATCGGTAAGAATCTCATAAGCCTCATCCACTTTGCGGGCATATCCGATTTCGTAGCCATAATTTTCCAGCATTTCACCGGCTATCTCCGAAAGTGCTTCGTCATCATCGATTATAAGTATCTTCCTTTTCATACAATTCCTCATTTTTCTACTCGGTAATAAGCTCCCTTTCACTGACCTTCCTTACTTTGTGAGAAGCAATATAACCGAAGACCATATATACAAATACTGAAATAATGACCGGTACCGCAAATCCAAGGAAGGTGAAATCCATCTCTATATGTGGTACTCCAAACATGGAGAATACGGATGACAGCATTGGCTCTGCAAAAAATCTTGCAAGCACGCATCCAAAAACAGAGCTTATGAGACTTATAATTCCGAATCTTATAGCGAATTCGAGTCTGATATTTCTAACGGTAAACCCGGTAGCTCTCATTATACCTATATCTGTTCTTTCCTGTATAAATGTTTTACTGCACACCATCATTACTGTAACAAGCCCAAATATAAATGTCAAAACATATATCATAAGATTCGAGCCATTTGCCGCCACATAAAATGCCTCTGTTGTATTCCCGACAAGTTTTGCATAATCACGACATTCCACAGTTATATCCTCCCCGTATTTTTCCCGGAGCTTATCTGCTATCTCCTCTGCATGTGTATCATCTTCCAATTCGATTCCGAACATATGCAGATTATCTATAACATATTTTTTATTATTTTTAGTTAGTCTGTTGAGGCCGTCAAGTGACATGGAGATAGCTTTACCTGTATCATTCATGGTCTGGAATATGCCTACTATCATGTATTCCTTACTTATATCTTCTCTGCCAATAGTGACCGTATCTCCGATTTTAAGATCCTGCAGTTTGGCAACCTGTTCAGTTATAACTATCTCATTATCATACTTTATTTCTCTTCCCTTATATGTAGTGCTGAATTCATCAGGATATCCCTTCACCTGAGTCATCACTCGTTCTCCGTTTATGGACATATATAAATGAGATTTATAAAGCCTCTCCTTTATTCCCGAATATTCTTTGACAGTATTTTCTATATCCTCTACGGTACATTTTGGCTCAAGAGTTTTAAACGCAAACTCTATCTCGCAGAATGGTTCGCCCATGGATTTAAGTGCATCTCTTGATCTTATGAAGCTCGACATAAAGCCTCCCACAAAGACCATATACATAAGCAGCGATGTGACAAGGACTACACTTATATATCTCCTTGGTTTAGATGTTATCTGCCTTAGTCCGAGAGACATTCCAAGCATTCTTTTACTGATAGGAAGATTAATCCTGTTTTCAAAATAGATATCGTCTTTTCCTTTTGTAATCGCCTTTACCGGTGAAACTTTCCTGATCCTTCCCGTGAAAATGTATATAAATACTCCTGTGATCACAAAGAGGATCAGCATTAAGATTAATCCGTAGAGTACCGGTGGATCCGATAGCGGGAGGATTCCTGTCATATCAAAGAATAATCTGCTCATCCATCTCTCAACCGGAATAGCGATAATAAATCCTAAGATAACACCTACCGCTTCTACAAAAAGATACTCTATCATATAGACTTTTCTGAACACAGGATTTCCGGCTCCCTGACTTTTAAGTATCCCGAGATTCGTATAATCTATATCCATTTCTGTACTTATATTATGCCAGGTTATCACCAGAAATATCGCAAACAAAAGTCCTGAGAAGCCTGTTACAACAGCCATGATTATCTTGATAAAAAGTCCTGTATAGTGCTCGCTTGTTTCCCTTGTGAGCGATGCCCAGCTCATATTATCAAAATTTGTCTCAAGATTAAGATCACGGAGAAGTATATCCGTTGATTCATCCGCCTTATCAGATGGATGTATATATACCACATCTCCAAGCGCCCAGTTATCTTCAGGATTTTTCATCTCTGAAATGCATTTGCCATATAAATCATCAAAATCCTCATCACTGATGAAAACAGTTTTATAACCCATGATATATGTGCCCATAAAAGGCTCCTGAACAAATCCCCTGATTGTAAAAGTCTTTTTTCCTGACAGAAAATCACTGAATACTTTATCGCCCTCTTTCGCCTTAAATAAGGATTTAAGTCCGTAAGGAAGATAAATCTCACCTTTTTTCAGATCATATTCTCCATCCGAAGACTCCTTCATCACGGAAGAAAATGCATTTCCATCTGTGTAATTAATGAATTCACTGCCATCTTTATTAAAAATCGGTAACTGGTTCTGAAATTTCATTACCATGATACTGTTGCCGTTAATCTCACCATTACACTCTATATTATTTCCTATAATACAGTCATACCTTTCAACACTGTCTACATATTTACTGTTTCTGACCTTTTCATCCAGCTCCTCCGTATAATATCCATCTTTGAAAAATGCATATATCGCACCATTATCCTCGATCTCATATGCCCTGTCTACTGCTCTCTGATAATTACTGTCCACTCCAAACATGGTCATGGTACTTACAACTATCAGAATCGTAAGTATCAGGAATCCGATGAATATACCTTTTCTATCTCTGATGCCTGTTTTTACAAGCGTTATGATCTCCATATTATTCTTCCTCCCGGAACTGTTCTTCCACTGCTAATGCCACCACTGTTACCAGTCCAGACTTTCAAGCCATGAGTTTATCTGGGTTTCCCGGGCTTTATCACTTTGAAGCTTTTCACCACTTTTATCAGTCTCACCATATTTGGTAAGCTCCAGTTCACCTATAATATTTCCATCTTCAAGGTAAAGCAGACGACTTGCCCTGATTGCCGCTTTGATATCATGTGTGACCATTACTATGCTTTGTCCTGAATTATTTAATTCAGTAAGAAGATCAAGAACCTCTTTGGTATTTTTCCTGTTAAGGGCTCCTGTAGGTTCATCTGCAAAAAGAACTTCCGGTTCATTGATGATGGCTCTTACTATGGCACATCTTTGCTGCTCACCTCCGGACACTCTTGAAGGAAGATGATTCTTCACATCTGAAAGACCCACCCTTTCCAGCAGTTCCTCTGCTCTCTTCCGTGTATCTGCCGCACTTCTTTTTTTATTCAGATATCCTGTTACAGCAACATTTTCAAAAAGAGTAAGATTACTTACAAGGTGCATCTGCTGAAATACGAATCCGAAATCATTTATTCTTATTTTCGATATTGCTTTATCCTTTGCAGTTGTTATATCCATATCATTAAAGACTACTTCTCCCGAAGTTGCCCTGTCCATTCCCGAAACAGCATAAAGCAACGTTGATTTTCCCGAGCCTGAAGCTCCCATTATCACAGTGAAGTCTCCTTTATAGATATCCAGATTTACATTTGTAAGTACATGCAGCTGATTACCGTTATTAGCAAATGTTTTCTGCACCTTTTTTGCTGATATGATTACGTCTTTCATTTTATATCTCCATTTTCAAAATCCTGTTTGTGTATAGGTATCCGAACACATCAAGTGTTCGTATACCGTACTGGCCCAGTTCCGAAGGAACTGCCCGTAGGGTTATCGAACGGCTATCCTTTGCCGTTCGATAAGGTATAGGCATGCGAATGCATCAGGCATTCGTATACCGTACTGGCCCAGTTCCGAAGGAACTGCCCGAAGGGTTATCGAACGGCTATCCTTTGCCGTTCGATAAGGTATAGGTACCGTCCGCCAGCTTTCTCCCATATTATTCAGAGTCTTCCTCACCTAATTCATTATCATAAAAATCTAAAAACTTTTTCATTAGTTCATTATCCAGGCGGGTACTCCACCTTGCACGGTCGAGTTTTTCATTAATATAAGCTGCTTTATCCTCTGCAAATCTGTCTTTATTCTCCTCGGAATTATAGTCATAAGAAAGTGTTTCCAGCCATTTGTCAAAGCCGTCGTTAAACTCATCTTTATATGTATTATCCGGGTCATTAAAGATTTCATTATGCCCTCTTGTTTCAAATCTGACAAAGGTGAATCTTTGGTCATCCTTAAAACTGTCCATGAATTTATCATATCCATACTCTATCCCTATAACATCATCATCGGCGCTGTGTACTATCATCACAGATGCCTCAGAAGAATTAAAGCCGTCAATCGCTGTATTTACCGCATATTTGCCGTATTTAAATCTCTCATGAAGTCTGATAAAAGGTGTCATAGTATAAATCAGATCACCTGCCTGCTTCTTTCCTCCTGATTCAAACATATCAGACGATGCATTGAAGCCTGAACATTCAATAACCGCTTTAACTTCCGGATGATATGTCAGGACTGCCGATGCACTGTAGCCGCCCCAGCTGTGCCCAAATAATACGATAGGAAGATCCGGAATCTCTTCATTTGATTCTACAAACGAGATGGCATGATCCAGGTCTATCACTCCCTGCGGTACGCCTCCGACGCCTTCACCTTCACTTTTGTCGGAACCTGTAGCATCATATGCAAATACATAATAACCATTTTGGGCGAAGAAATAAGCCAAGTCCATATAGGAATTATGCCCGCCGCCAAATCCATGTGCAATCACGAGAATACCCTTCTGCTCATCACCAACACTGTAGAGATAACCTGCAAGTTTCTGTCCCTTATCAGATGAAAATGTATATTCGTTGCATTTAAGTCCACTGAAATCCTCTGTCTTAAACATCAGAGGCTTGTAGCTGTCAGTACGGACATTAAAATTCTCGTTATACATTTTAACACAGAACATCCACCATCCGAAAACTAACAGTATAATAATTGCTAATATTACTATCAGAACAAGCTTTTTCTTTGATTTAGGAGTTGATACCTTTCTGGTCATTTCATGTTTCCTCCGCTTCATTTTTTTCAGAGTTTAGCACAGAAGTTATTAAGGAGTACTTAAGAAGTTGTATATGATTTACTGAAAAGAAAAAAGAATGCATGTTTCAGCATTCTTTTTTTCAGAAAAATGTTCTCTTCCAAGCGTATCATACAGCTTAACTATACTTTCAGGTGAAATCTCCTTTGAAAAATACACTTTTGATACAGATCCCATACTTACTTCCTCCTTCTACACATGTACAAAAGCATTATATCTATTTACCAAGGGGACTGTCCCTCTGGTAAATTGTAGTCGTCAAGGAAATGGTGCTTTACTCCGTCTTTTTTATAAGCGATTACTGTTGCAAGATTTACATTCTCAACACTTCTGAAAATGTTCTTCTCAATAATAGGATCTTCTTTCGCAAGTTCCGCTATCAGTTTTTTGATGTCGGCACGTTTGGAGCCTTTGCCGGTACCACCGCAGGAAGCACAGTTTTCAGTGAACCTGCATGCACACTGAATAAAGTACAGGTTGTGATAATCCCGCCATCTTTTTATAGCTTCCTCGCGCACAAGATACATAGGTCTTATAAGCTCCATCCCCGGGAAATTAGTACTGTGCAGTTTCGGCATCATAGTCTGTACCTGCCCGCCCCAGAGCATTCCCATAAGTATAGTTTCAATCACATCATCAAAATGGTGTCCCAGAGCAATCTTATTACAGCCCAGTTCCTTCGCCTTGCTGTAAAGATGTCCTCTCCTCATACGCGCGCATAGGTAACATGGATTGTCACCGACATCCGCAACCGAGTCAAATATATCCGTGTTAAATGTCTCGATAGGAATATCAAGTTTTCTTGCATTATCCTGAATAACCCTGTAATTCATTTCATTATATCCCGGATTCATCACAAGAAAAACCGGTTCAAAATTCTGTATTCCGTGCTTATACAGTTCCTGAAAAAGCTTTGCCATGAGCATGGAATCTTTTCCGCCCGAGATACATACCGCTATCCTGTCACCATCACTTATCATCTCGTACTCATTGATCGCCTTGGTGAATTTGCACCATATATCTTTCCTGAACTTTTTGACAAGGCTCCTTTCTGCCTCACGGGCAAATGACCTGTCTTCCGCTTCTTCCTCTGTACGGTTAATATAACGGCTTACATTCCTTCGCATGATAGCTCTGTAGCCTTCGTCAAGGCTGTAACATTCATACCCCTTACTCTGCATATCACTGGCAATGATATCGCTTTTAAGACCTGTATAGCATATAAGGTAAACAGGTCTTTTTTCATCAGGATAATCCCTGAAAAATCTTTCTTCAAAATCATCAAGGTATATATTTACAGCTCCCGGATATGATTCCGTTTCAAACTCTTCACTGTCCCTTATGTCGATTATCAGTTTTTCTCTGGAATCCTGTTCCATCTCATCAAGTGTTTTTCTTAACATATAAATCCTTACTCTCACTTTTGTGTAATAATAAAACTCATTAATTCTCTTTTTTGCTTGACTTATTATATCACTCGGATATATAATACTCTTCGTTGTTGAAAACAGCAAAACTATTTTGCGTTCTTAGCTCAGCTGGATAGAGCGTCTGGCTACGGACCAGAAGGTCGGGGGTTCGAATCCTCTAGGACGCACAAAAAGTGGTTAATTACCGTTTCCGGTACTTAACCACTTATTTTTATTGCTTATTCCCAAGGCATCTTTGGATTCCCTGACAGTTTTCCATCACTGGTGTCTGCATCATTTCCTGCCTCACTACTATCACCTTTTATCTCGGAATCAGAAAATGTATCGCTGTCAGTTTCATTTTCAGTTGCATATGAATAATCTGTATCACCTGCAACATACTCCATGCCTTCATATTCAGGTTCTGACTTTTTCTTTTTCTTCTTTTTTCCTTTTGATTCAGTCTTCTCTTTACGAGCAGCCTTTATCTCAGCCTTTAATGCTCTTTCAACCTTGGAAACCTTACTATCCTTAACTGATTCTTCTATGTCAAGAAGTTCAGAAGCCGAAAGCTCCGAATATACCGGATACGTCTTTTTTACTTCTTCGTATATCTTCATGAATTCCTGACCGGAAATGGTTTCATGTTCTATAAGATACGTGGCTATGGCATCCAGAATCTTTTCATTCTTTTTAAGAAGAATGTACGCTTTTCGGTAAGCTTTATTAATTATATTCCTTACTTCGACATCTATAGCGGCTGCAGTCTCGTCAGAACAGTTCAGATATGTTCTCCTGTCGAGATATTCACCTGTCATGTCTTCAAGCTGAACCATTCCAAACTTTTCTGACATACCATACATGGTAACCATGGCTCTTGCCTGCTTTGTAGCCTGCTCTATATCGTTCGATGCGCCGTTTGTGACCGAAGCAAATTTAATCGCCTCAGCTGCACGTCCGCCCATGGTAATTACGATATGGTTTTCCATCTCGATTTTCGTCTCGAGATACTTTTCTTCTTCAGGAACCTGCCATACATAACCGAGCGCACCGTTTGTTCTCGGTATTATCGTAATTCTCTGAACCGGCATTGTATTCTTCTGAAGAGTCGTAAGAAGTGCATGCCCTGTTTCATGATATGCAACTATCCTCTTCTCCTCAGGACTGAGAAGTCTGTCTTTCTTCTCTTTTCCGGCAAAGACAACTTCAACCGATTCCATAAGATCCTTCTGTGAAACCAGATTTCTCTTATTCTTAACTGCAAGTATGGCAGCCTCATTTATGATATTTGCAAGATCTGCACCGACCGCACCGCTTGTAGCAAGTGCAAGTTCATGCATATCAACGGTCTCATCAAGCTTAACATCTTTGGAATGAACCTTAAGTATGTCTTCTCTTCCCTTAAGATCCGGTTTTTCAACAACTACACGTCTGTCGAAACGCCCCGGACGAAGAAGTGCTTTATCAAGTACTTCAGGTCTGTTGGTTGCCGCAAGAACTATGATACCCTTGCTGCTGTCAAAACCATCCATTTCCGAAAGGAGCTGATTCAATGTCTGTTCTCTTTCCGAATCGCCGCCCATATGTCTTGTGTCACGGCTTCTTCCTATTGCATCTATCTCATCTATGAAAATGATACATGGAGCCATGCTGTTCGCCTGCTTAAAGAGGTCTCTTACTCTGGACGCTCCGACACCGACATACAGCTCAACGAATTCAGAACCTGAAATCGAGAAGAACGGAACATCTGCCTCACCGGCAACCGCCTTGGCAAGGAGTGTTTTACCTGTACCGGGAGGTCCTACAAGAAGCGCACCTTTAGGAAGCTTAGCACCTATGCTGGCGTACTTATCGGGATTATGAAGAAAATCAACCATCTCTTCGAGTGATTCCTTTGCTTCCTCCTCGCCGGCAACATCTTTAAATGTAATGCCCGTCTTCTTCTGGACATACATCTTAGCATTTGACTTGCCGACGCCCATAATACCGCTGCCCTTTGTAACATTCCTCAGGATAAGGGACATTACAAAATAGATAACAACCAGCATTACGATATAGAATATTATGGATCTGATAAATGCAGTGCTTCCTTCATCAATGACCGTGAACTTAACTTTTGCGGCTTTAAGCCTGTCTACTATCTTATAGTCATCGGTTCTTACAACAGTATACTTAACAGTCTGCGCAGGATTATCCTGTGTTTTGGGTGTAAATTCTATCCTGCTGTTATAAAGCTCAACATCTGTTACTTCACCGGCATCAAGTTTCTCAAGGAACTCGCTGTAACTTATCTCCTTTGTTCCTGCATTAAGAAAGCTCTTATACTGAAGTATAAAGATAAGCGAGAGTACAACCGAAATTATCAGCACAATGATTGTAGAGCTCATACCGCCGCCCGGTCTTCTGCTGTTATCATTGTTATTAATGTTGTTATTATTGTTATTATAATTGTTATTGTTGTTGTAATTATTATAGTCATTGTTCATGTTTCCACCACCCTGACCGTCATAATTACTGTTCTTATTTGAACTAAAGATTCTTGCCATTATTATCCTTCTTAACCTTAAAACATATCTCCGCCATAGAGAGGATACTTGTCGGTAATACTCTTTACAAGTTCCTCTGCCTTAGCCATATCCTTATCTATAATAGCAGCCTTAAATGCATCAGCTATTACATACATATCTTCCCTTACAGCACCTCTTGTCGTTACTGCAGGAGTTCCGACTCTGATTCCGCTTGTTACAAACGGACTCTTTGGATCGTTAGGAACTGTATTCTTGTTAACTGTAATATGGACCTCATCAAGAAGCTTCTCTACTTCCTTACCCGTAAGCCCGAGATTCTGAAGATCAACAAGCATAAGGTGATTATCTGTTCCGCCTGAAACTATCTTAAATCCTCTTTCCTGAAGAGCACTTGCAAGAGTAGCTGCATTTTCAACAACTCTTCCCATATACTCTTTATACTCATCTGAAAGTGCTTCCTTAAAGCAAACAGCCTTTCCTGCGATAACGTGCATAAGCGGACCACCCTGAATGCCCGGGAATACAGCCTTGTTAAAGTTGTATTTTTCATTTACGGCATTGCTGCAAAGTATCATTCCGCCTCTAGGTCCACGAAGTGTCTTGTGAGTTGTGGTGGTTGTAATATCAGCATACGGAATAGGGCTCATATGTTTTCCTGCTGCAACTAGCCCTGCGATGTGTGCCATATCTACCATAAGAACTGCACCAACTTCATCTGCTATCTCACGGAACTTCTTAAAATCAATCTCTCTTGCATAAGCTGATGCACCTGCAACGATAAGCTTTGGCTTACATTCTTTTGCAATTCTGAGAACCTCTTCATAATCAATACGTCCCTCATCATTTACACCGTAAGGTACGCAGTGATAATTCTTACCTGACATATTGACAGGTGAACCATGTGTAAGATGTCCGCCATGATCAAGGTTCATTCCCATAAATGTATCGCCCAGCTCCATTACTGCAAAGAATACAGCCATATTAGCCTGAGCACCTGAATGAGGCTGAACATTAACGTATTCAGCACCGAAGAGCTTCTTTGCTCTCTCTCTTGCAAGATCCTCAACAACATCTACAAACTGACATCCACCGTAGTATCTTTTTCCCGGATAACCTTCTGCATATTTATTGGTAAGCGGGCTTCCCATTGCAGCCATAACCGCTTTACTTGCGATATTCTCTGATGCAATAAGTTCAAGATTCTGATTCTGACGATTGATCTCATCAGTCATTGCAGCAGCAACTTCAGCATCGCCTTTAAGGATTTCATCAAAACTGTACATTGTTAAACCTCCTGATTTTAAAAAACTATATATCTTTCATTAATACATTCTTTATTATATTGATTTTAATTCTTTCCGTTATTATTCATACTTTCAAAGTCATAATCCTTGCCCGGAAGAACGGCATTCATAATGATTCCCACAAGAGCTCCCACAGCAAGACCTGAAAGCGAGATTGTTATCTTTCCTACAGGAAATGATATAGCACCTGCCGCGCTGTAGGTAATACCTATCGAAAGCACAAGTATAATCGCTGCTATTATAACATTTCTTGTCTTACTAAAATCAACCTTGTTTTCAACAATATTTCTCACACCGACTGCTGAAATCATACCGTAAAGCACAAGTGAGATTCCTCCCAGTACCGGTGCAGGCATTGCCGATATACATGCAGCAATCTTTGGTGAAAATGAAAACACACAGGCAAATACCGCTGCAAGTCTTACAACCTTCGGATCATAAACCTTTGAAAGTGTAAGAACTCCCGTGTTCTCTCCGTATGTTGTATTGGCAGGTGCTCCGAAAAGCGAAGCAAAAGTAGTTGCAATTCCATCACCTATAAGTGTTCTGTGAAGTCCCGGATCTGCTATGAAATTCTGTCCTACCGTTGATGATATGGCTGAAATGTCTCCTATATGCTCAACTATTGTTGCGAGTGCTATCGGTACTATGGTTGCAACAGCCGTTACAAGAAGCTTTATATCAGGCTCCTTAATGATATGAAACACGGTATCCTGCATTTTAAAAGGAAGTCCTACCCACGATGCATTTTTAATAGCCTCAATCTTTGCCGTATCGAAAAGCTGAAGATTCGGAGAGCCTGCAAGTGCTATGACGCTGCTGTCACCGATTTCTACAGTCTTGCCAAAAATAAGGGCAAGGATTATAGCTACAAGCGATGATCCAAGAACACCGATGATGATCGGTATAATTTTTACCATTCCTTTTCCGAAAACATTACAGATTATTATAATAAGAATGGCTATAACCGCAACAAGCCAGTTCTTTGCACAGTTATCAACAGCTGACTGTGAAAGAGTAAGACCTATGGCAACTATGATGGGTCCGGTAACAATAGGCGGGAAAAACTTCATTACCTTATTTACTCCAAAGCCTTTAATAGCTGCCGCAAGTAAAATATAAACTATACCTGCACATGCAACGCCAAAGCATGCATATGGAAGAAGCTCTTTCTCACCGTTCGGCGCAATTGCAAAATACCCTGCAAGAAATGCAAAGGATGACCCGAGAAATGCCGGAACCTTTTTCTTGGTTAAAAGATGAAAAAGAAGTGTTCCCAGCCCTGCAAAAAGAAGCGTAGCCGAAACTGAAAGACCTGTAAGCGCAGGTACAAGAACCGTAGAACCGAACATTGCAAACATATGCTGAAGTCCGAGCACTGTCATCCCTCTCACCCCAAGGATTTTCGCATCATAAATTGCTTCAACAGTATCATTCTTATTACTGCTCATTATAAACCTCCAGTTATTTATTAAACTTTTACACCAATTTAATATAATAACTTGCCGAGTTGGATTTTACAACATATTTCTGTTTTGTCAGGCACTTATTTTACGCCTGAATAATCCGATGTTGCGACTATATCCACACCTGTTCCTGCTGCATCGGAAAGGATCACATCCCCTATATGAACAGGTGCATCCACCGTAACACTTTTTAATTCTCTTACTATATCAAATATCTTATCCTTCGGAATATCCTCTTTCGTCTTACAGGATACCACTCCTCCGCCATTTACCTTTACACTTGTCGTAACTATCCTTGTAGGATGAGTCAGTTCTTTTCTGGCATATGCATCTCCTCTCGGACATGTATTGCCTGTTACGGAAATGATTTCCCCGTCTTTCATTTCAACTTTTATCTGACAGCCAAGAGGACATGATATGCAGGTCAGTTCTTTAAGTATGATTTCATTTTTATCTGCCATTTTCACCCCTCCTTTAAACTTCGTCAGGAATAATCCTGAGCACTATTTCAGAAATCTCCCCTGCTGTCTCGAAGTATTTCTTCATCAACAGAAATTCTTCCATCTCCCCAGGACTTACAACAGGTCTTTTCTTCCTCGCTGCAACTTTACCGTTGATCAAAAGTTCCACGGTGCATTTTTTAATAACACTGCCAACCCTGAATCTGAGTATCTGCTTTTCCGAAAGAGTATCAGGATTTATCTTTGCCGGAACACTGTAGCGTATTCCGCCTTCCGTCTTAACGGAAATGTATTTAGAATCCTGCTTTTCCGTTCCGTTTTTTATGCTCTTAATATACTTTGCCGCACTGTAGCCTGCATTTTTAGCCTCTTCAGAAACATAGTCAACCAGATCATGAACATGAAGTACATTTCCACAGGCAAATACGCCCTCTATACTTGTAGCAAGAGTGTTATCTACAACCGGTCCGCCTGTAACGGGGCTGAGCTCTACACCCAGATTACGGGACAGTTCATTCTCCGGAAGAAGTCCGCACGAAAGAAGAAGTGTATCACATTTTATCTCTTCTTCAGTACCCGGAATAGGCTTCTTATTTTCATCAACCTGAGCTATCGTGACAGCTTCAACTCTTTCTTTACCCTTTATATCTACAACTGTATGAGACAGTTTAAGCGGTATCCCGAAGTCATCAAGGCACTGAACTATATTCCTTTTTAGTCCTCCGGAATACGGCATAAGTTCAGCTACAAGCTTTACCTTTGCACCTTCCAGAGTCATTCGTCTTGCCATAATAAGTCCGATATCACCTGAACCGAGTATAACAACCTCACGTCCCGGCATAACGCCTTCGATGTTTACCAGCCTCTGTGCCGTTCCGGCTGTATAAATTCCGGCAGGTCTGTAACCCGGTGTGTTAAGCGCCCCTCTCGGTCTCTCACGACAACCCATTGCAAGAATCACGGCATCGGTTTCGTAAGTGACAAGTCCTTTATCTCTGCTAAGAAGGGTAACCGTCTTTTTTACTCCGTCACCGGCAGTCTGCTCTATATCTGCCGACTCAGCACCGCAATCTGTCATATCATCTTTAAGCGAAACATCAAGCACCATAGTATTAAGGACATAAGGAACATTTTCTTCCTCTGCCATATCCTCAAATCTTTTTGCGTATTCAGGTCCGGTCAGTTCTTCTTTAAATGTATGAAGCCCGAATCCGTTATGTATGCACTGATTAAGTATTCCCCCAAGGCGGTCATCTCTTTCAACTATAAGAAGATCATTTATCCCTTCCTTCTTCGCCGCTATAGCAGCTGCAAGTCCGGCAGGTCCGCCTCCTATTATTATTAATTCTTTTTTCTCCATAATCGTCCTCTCCGATAAGTAAAAGTATCAGTCAAACATTTCATCTGACCTTTACAGACTGTCTTTAATATCTCCGACTATAAGCTCGGAACCCGGAGCATTTTTCTTTATTTCGTAAATGCTCTGTCCGGTTTCTCTTATGAGTATATCTATTATCTTAGGAGTACAGAATCCCGCCTGACAGCGTCCCATACCGGCTCTGACACGTCTCTTGATACCGTCTAAAGTTTTAGCTCCCAGAGGCCTTCTTATGGCATCCAGAATCTCACCCTCTGTTACCATCTCACATCTGCAGATTATCTGTCCGTAAGCAGGTTCTTTATCTATTATTTTTTTCTTATCATCATCGGAAAGCTCCATAAATCTTGGAGTCCCTTTCCTTGTTTCAATGAAATCATCTTTTGGATGAAGCTCTGTCAGCCCTTCTACTATATCTTTTACATAAACGCCTATAGCCGGTGCACTTGAAAGACCCGGTGACGCAATTCCGAGAACATCTATAAAGTTCCCTGCGTCCTTCACTTCTTCTATTACGAAGTCACCGCTTTCCTCATGAGCGCGAAGTCCTGAAAATGAAGTGATAACCAGCCGGAGCGGTATATCCTTCACCGATCTGCCGGATGTACTTATTATCTTATCAATTCCTTCAGCGGTAGTATTAATACCTTCCTTATCTTCTATATTCTGAGCAGTAGGTCCCACAAGAAGATTGCCGTGTGTGGTCGGAGTTACAAGAACCCCTTTCCCCATACTTCCCGGCAGTTGGAATACGGTATGGCTTATATGATTCCCAGCCATCTTATCAAGCAGCATGTATTCTCCACGTCTCGGGATTATTTTCTTCTTATCAGAAGATACCATATTATGAATCTGATCAGCATATACTCCCGCTGCATTTATAACTATCTTTGAATCGTATGATCCTTTATCGGTAATAACAGTAAATGTACCGTCTTCTTTTTTCTTTATGTCTTTAACTTCTTCTCCGAGTTTAAACTCTGTGCCGTTTACATATGCATTTTCGGCAAATGCAACGTTCATAAGAAATGGATCGACTATTCCTCCCGTTGGTGCAAAAAGCGCAGCATAAACCCCATCCGCGAGATTTGGTTCAAGCTTTAGTGCCTCATCCCTCATAAGTATCTCTATATCAGGGACACCGTTTTTTTCTCCTCTTTCTTTTAATTCATAGAGTCTTGGTAATTCTTCTTCGCTAAAGCATACAACCATTGAGCCAACACGCTTAAACGGAAAATCAAGTTTTTCCGAGAGTTCTCCCATCATCCTGTTGCCGAGCACATTAAGCTTTGCCTTAAGGCTCCCGGTTTTTGCATCATATCCGGCATGAACGATTCCGCTGTTTGCTTTACTCGTTCCTTCACATACATCGGTGCAGCGTTCGATCACAGCCATACTAAGTCTGTAGCGGGACAGTTCTCTGGCTATCGCAGTTCCCGATACTCCCGCTCCTATTATCAATACATCATACATAGCGTCCTCCTTTTACGGCAGAGTCGCCGCTTCGGTAAATACCGTAGTCCATCTGAATTTTAAGTCATCTAATGTAATAAGACCGGGCATGCATTATCTGCCCTGCCCGGTCCTATAACTTTTTAAGTAATTCTTTCTTATGCCTCTGCCTTCCAGAGTCCATGAAGATTGCAGTACTCATAAGCTTCCTTAACTGAATCTCCGTCAGCAAGAGCAAATGTAGCAACAGGTTTATCAGCCGGAGTTAGCACTTTACGCTGTCTACCCTGCTCTGTTTCTATAGCGATCCACTGAATGTAGTGAGCATCCATCATAGGATGTTCTACCGAACCAACTGAAACTGTTACGATATTTCCATCTACTGATATAACAGGAACATGCTTCTCACCTGCCCCATCAGAAGTATTAGGAATTATTTCAACCATTTTCTCTCCGCAGCACATAACATCACATTTATCCTTATTAAGATATGTGACCATATTTCCACATTTTGCGCACTTAAATATCTGCATTTTTAACTACCCCCTTTATTATTAACTCTGTAATTCTTTACTGCTAAGACTTATATTAACATGAAACTAAAGTTTTGTCAGTAAAAACGGCATGTTTATTTCATCACTTTTTATCAAAAGTTTAACGTATTCCAATAACATAAAACGGATGTCCGGCTCCGTCCCTGTATCCTGTAACCGCTGAATAAAGATCCTTATATGTTTTCGAGCCTTCATAGTCATTGTGGATCATAAGCCCGTTTCTTTCTTTTGTGATACACATTGTATGTATCATTCTTGATGGATTGAATCTTACATTATATGTTGTGAAGATAAATGTATCGTAATCTTTTTCGAGTGCATTTATCTTATCCTTCCTTATTCCTGCCGGTCCAAGGCTCTTTACAGTAAACCCTTCTTTTTTGAAATATCTCTTAAGGACATACGGCGACGTGCCAAAGACTCCTCCAAACGAAATACCCCTGTTTGAAAAAGCATTTAGAAGTCCCGGAAAAGAAGGTTTCTCGTTCCTTATCAAGGCATTTACAGCATTATAGACCGCTATTACCTCACACGAATTATCAGCCGCCGTCATGGGCTTTCCTTTATAAAAAAGCTTTCTTGACAGTTTACCGTCTTTACCGTAACTGATATCGCCGAGCAGGTACTGGCGTTCTATATACCCGTTATGAATTATATTATTCTTTCCTGATGTTATCTCGTTCCACTTTTCCTTATTATGTTCAAACTGCTCCGTGCTCACCTTTTTCCTAAGCCTTCCGGAAGTTATGCGATAGAAAAACAGAGTAAGATAATCAAGTATTATGTGTAGCATTTGTCAGTCCCGTCCCTGTGACTCACCGAAAACCAATGAATCGGTCAGTAATACTTATATTGATATTTCTGTTTCAACAGTACTCTTGCCTTTGCTGTAAAGAACCACCATATCGCCCTCATGAAGAGTCAGATTTCCTTTTGGGATAATACTCGTTCCGTTACGTTTGACCAGAATTATAAAGGTCTGCCTTGAGATATCCAGATCTTTGATCATAACATTATTCCATGAGTGATCTTTTTTAAGGAGTATTTCTTTAAGATGAACAGGCTTATCATCCTTTATGGATTCCGCTCCAATGACAACCCTGTCGTCTATCTTAAGCCTTACATCACCTCTTGGAACAAGCGTTTCATTTCCTCTTTGTATCGCCGCAACTACAGCCCCGTGAGGAAGTCCGAGTTCTTTTATAGTCTTGCCGCTCCAGCCGTCCTCTTCCGTAAGACGAAGTTTAATGAAATGTATATCCTCCTCAGCGGCGTAGTCGCCAAGCTTTTTAAGTCTTGTATACTGTTCAACAAATCCGGCGGAAATAATACCTGTAGGAATAGCTACCATTCCAACGCCAAGGAAGGCGATAACAATTCCCATGAATTTACCCATAGCCGTTACGGGATATATATCTCCATAGCCGACTGTAAGAAGTGTTGATGCCGACCACCATATACCCGAAAATGCATTTTCAAAAACATCGGGCTGCGCTGCATTTTCCACGCTGTACATACATAAGCTGGATGCTACCATAAGTATTAAAATAATGAATACCGACGAAAGAAGCTGCTGTTTTTTGCTTACTATAACTTCTGTTATAACATTGAGTGAATCAAAGTACTCGTTGATCCTGAATAATCTCAGTATTCTGGCAACCCTGAACATTCTGAATGCCGCTGCTCCCGCAGGAAAGAAAACAGGCAGATAATAAGGCAGAAATGAAAGCAGGTCTATAACTCCCGAAAAAGATATGATGTATTTAAAAGTCGCCTTTTTCACAGTTGTCTCCGGATAAAGGAAACGTGCCGTAATCAGTCTTAGCACATAATCAATGGCAAAGATAAAAACCGTGACAGCTTCCGTTATCCTGAATCCGTCACCAAATCTCATCTCCAGATTATCAAAGGTACTCATTATGCTCACTGTGAGATTTATAATAAGAGCTGCCGAACTTATTATGTCATACGCCTGATTGACCGGCTCATCTATAACTCCGACAGATACCATCCTGAAAAGCTGATATAAAAGCCTGCTGTTTTTAGAAGCAGCCGAACTATTCTCTTTAGCATTACTACTTTCTGTACCACTCATACGAATTCTCCATTTATAAGTATTTAAAAACGAACCTTAAAATAAGCCTCATCCTCTACAACCGGGATAGTAGTTTTTTCTATATATTCTATTCTTATATACCTGTCATTTCCGATTTCAGATATAACTCTGTCGATCAGTTCCCTTTCCCCCTGAAGCTCCATGGTAACGGAACCGTCCCATTCATTTTTAACCCATCCCGTGAGTCCGTAGTTTCTTGCCGTGTATTTGGCAGTATATCTAAAACCGACTCCCTGAACGTCGCCTTTAAAAACAAATCTGGTTCGCGAAATCATAGCTCAAATCACACTCCTGTTATCATATATCAATATGAATTTCTTATTGGCCGATCACTGACCCACTGATCATATACAGTAAAAATATTAACATAGTAAGCAGTAATGCTCAATCAAAAAAAGCACAATGAAAAACAACCCATTCGAGTTTCGAACGGGTTGTTTTTCATTATCTAATTCGTTTGAGAAAACTATTTAGAAAAGTTATATAAGGTGTGTATGGTGTTAATATAACCCCTATTTATGAACAAAGTATGTCACGATTTAAAATTAAATGTAAAAAAACTATTCATATTACCATGCTGCCAAACACTACCAATAAACCAACCCTAAGGATACTTATAATGAGTTTAACATCCATAAATACTATAATCAAACAAAATATGTCAAATATGTGCATTTCCGTTCATAATTCGCTAATTTTTCATTCATCTGTCACATTTAGCCCTATTTTTTCGATAAACCGTCCTTGTTTTATCCAAATAATTACTGTATATTAAAATTATGTTAACAGAGTTATGGGGCTCTGTTAGGTAACTGAAGGTTTACAATACATTTTAAAAAGGGGGTTTAGCATGAAAAAGTACATCGCCGAATGTATCGGCACATTCACACTCGTATTCTTAGGCTGCGGTACAGCCATGCTTGTTGGCTGCGACGCTGCTTCAGGATCCGGTTATCTTCTTACGGCACTTGCTTTCGGGCTTGTTATAGTTGGAATGGCTTACGCTGTCGGAAATATTTCGGGATGCCACATTAATCCTGCCGTTTCTCTGGCATGTCTTCTCAGCAAGAGAATGGATGTTAAGGATTTTGTCGGCTATGTTATAGCTCAGGTTATAGGAGCACTCGCAGGTTCAGGTCTTCTTGCCCTTATATTTAAACTCGGTGGAATAACCGATATGAGTGATCCGGTAAGCGGTAAGGGTTTCGGCACTAACGGACTCGGTGGAGTAAACGGAAATATAGCAGCCGGACTCATAGTGGAAATAGTTCTTACATTCCTTTTTGTCCTTGTTATACTTGGCGTAACATCTCCTAAACAGACACACGGTTCCTTCGGCGGACTTATCATCGGACTTACACTTGTTGTTATACATATATTCGGAATCGGACTTACAGGAACATCTGTTAACCCTGCAAGAAGCTTCGGACCTGCTATAGTAGCAGCTTGTGCAGGAAATTCCGCTCCTCTTTCATCTCTCTGGGTATTTATAGTAGCTCCTCTTATAGGCGGCGCACTTGCTGCAGTATGCTACACATTCCTTGAGGGAGAAGCAAAGGACTGATATTAGAGTTATTAATAAATATTAAAAGCAGAGTTGGCATCATTTCAACTCTGCTTTTTTTAACACTTTTTAGATTTTGATCAGATAGCATCTCAAACTATTATCTTAAGTCAGCGAATCACTTGACAATTGAATTACCAGGAGTTTCCACTTATGCATCCTAAATAAGCGAAACGAGAAATGCCGTAAGGCAGGCAAAAAATGCAACCTCTGTAAGGCTTCTCTTTTTTAATGCAAGTATGACGGCAACCAGAAGCCCCGCAACACTTGCCCATACCTTTCCTGTTGCAAAGATTGCCGCCGGAATCGTCATAGCCGTAAGCACAGCATATGGAATATAATAAAGAAATGATTTAATGAATCTGTTTTCTATCTTCTCCTTCACAAGCACAAACGGAATGACTCTTATAAGATAAGTCGAGCCCGCCATTATAAGAAGATAAAAGAAAAATACTTTAGTATCCACCGCTTTCACCTTCTTTCTCATCCGGAACAGGGAAAACCAGTGCGCCAAGAACCGATGCTACAACCGCGGAAATACTTATTGCTATACCGGATGAAACCTTGTTCATATAAGGCACATATGTAAATAAAATGCTTATGACAGCTGCTACGATCACAACAAATGTAACGTTCCATTTTCCTTTCATATCAGGAACTACAATCGCAACAAACATGCCGTATATAGCAAGAGAAAGCGCATTTAATACATTATCCGGAAGTACATTTCCGAGAACAGCACCAAGAAATGTTCCAAGCGACCAACCGATATAAGGAATCACGGCAAGACCTGTAAAGAAAGGTACACTTACACTTTTCTCACCAGCTGCCACCGCAAATATCTCGTCAGTCATAAAGAAGCCGAGAAGCCATCTCTTAATTCCCTTAAACTTATCATCAAGCTTTTGAGAAAGGGATATGGACATAAATGAATATCTCACGTTAATGGTAAGCTGCGAAATCAGCATTGATATATAGTAGCCGGGCATTCTCATTATATTTATTCCGGCAAACTGACCTGCCGACGTAACAGTCGTCATTGAAATAAGCAGAGCCTCCCACCATGTAAAACCATATGTAATTGCTATTATTCCAAATGTAAACGAAACCGAAAGATACCCAAGCCCTATAGGTATTCCCGATTTAAGTCCTCTTTTAAAATCACTCATGTTCACGAGTTTATGCCAAAAAAAGTTCCGTGTCAATTCATAAAAATCATATTTTTCTATATTTTAGATTTAATATATGGTAAAATTATAGAAGCTGTGAAGTAACCGAACTTCACTGCATTATATTTTAAGAACCAAAAAAGGAGGAGGGTTTTAAAATGGAGTACAATATTATCGGTGCAAATCTGCCTGCAGTAACAATCAGTCTTAATGCAGGAGAAGCTATTAAGTGTGAATCAGGTGCCATGAGCTGGATGGATGATGGCATCAAGATGGAGACATCAGGCGGCGGTGTAGGCAAAATGCTTGGTCGTATGTTTACAGGTGAGTCACTTATGCTCAACACATACACAGCACAGGTTCCGGGCGAGATTGCTTTTGCGTCAAGCTTCCCGGGTTCAATCAGAGCTGTTGAGGTTACACCAAATTCACCAATCATTGCTCAGAAGGGTGCATTTCTTGCTTCATACGGCAATATCGAAATGTCAACTCATATTCAGAAGAAGATTGGTGGCGGTTTCTTCGGTGGTGAAGGTTTCCTTATGCAGAAGTTCTCAGGACAGGGAATAGTATTCCTTGAGATTGATGGATCAGCAGTAGAATATGAGCTTCAGCCGGGTCAGCGCAAGATCATTGACACAGGATATCTTGCAATGATGGACGCTTCTGTTGATCTTAGTATTGAGACAGTAAAAGGACTCAAGAATATGGTATTCGGAGGCGAAGGAATCTTCAATACAGTTCTTACAGGTCCGGGACGTATCATAATCCAGACTATGCCTGTATCAGGTACAGCCATGACATTATATAAGTACATGCCTCATCCAAGTAACTAATAAACTAAATGAGGATTCTTAATGGAACAAATTAAGCTTTTTTTATCAAACAGGATACTGCTCACAGGCCTGATTGCATTTGCCTCTGCTCAGATCTTAAAGACGATTATTTATCTTATCATCAATAAAGAGCTGAGACTGGAACGTATCTTTGGTGACGGTGGTATGCCGAGCGGTCATACTGCCACAGTAACTTCAGTTGCCGCGGCGACGGGACTTAACTGTGGATTTGATTCACCTGTCTTTGCAGTTGCATTTATACTTGCTGTAATAGTTATGCATGATGCAAGAGGCGTTAGACAGGAAACCGGAAAGCAGGCACGTATCATCAATGATATACTCGAGACATTCAGGAATCAGGGGAATAAGAATATCCCACCCGGTGACCAGCTTAAGGAATTCGTTGGTCATACACCACTTCAGGTAATCGTAGGTGCCATACTCGGTATCACTGTTGCAATAATAGTTCATTTTATATAAATGATAATTTCTTATTTATATAAAGATGTAAAATAAAACTCGGAGCGTCATGCTCCGAGTTTTTAATATATCTTATTATAATTACTTTGAAGTTTCCAACTGTACTGCTTTATTTTAACTTCATATCCCCTTCTTTTACCCAGCCTATCTTTCTGAATATCATATCAAAAATAAGAGAAAGAACCGCCGGAAGAATCAGTGATATAAGAACAAGACCTATCCAGTCAAATGCTGTAATTCCGGTTTTAGTTCCGGCTGCGATATCATTTACCCAGCCTGTATAAACTCCTATCTGGCCTACAAGTCCGCATGTTCCCATACCTGATGATATAGGTGCGCCATTCATTTCCAAATGAAAGAGGCAGGTTGCAAGAGGTCCTGTAATTGCTGATGCAAGCGTAGGTGCAAGCCAAATACGTGGATTCTTTATAATATTCGGCATCTGGAGCATTGATGTTCCAATTCCCTGTGAAACAAGTCCGCCCCATCCGTTTTCCTTAAATGAAATAACTGCAAAACCGATCATTTGAGCTGAGCATCCGGCAACTGCCGCTCCGCCTGCAAGTCCTGTAAGACCAAGTGCGGCACAGATTGCTGCAGATGAAATAGGAAGTGTAAGCGCTATACCAACTATTACCGAAACAATTATTCCCATTACAAAAGGCTGCTGCTCTGTTGCAAACATGATTACATCACCGAGCATCATGGCAAATTTACCAAGCCATGGAGCTATAAGCCATGAAAGGAAAACTCCGACGCCTATAGTCACAAGCGGTGTAACAAGTATATCAACCTTTGTTTCTTTAGAGACTGCCTTGCCGATTTCAGCAGCTATTATGGCAATGAAAAGTACTGCAAGAGGTCCACCTGCTCCACCAAGAGCATTTGCCGAAAAACCTACTGTAATAAGTGAGAAAAGTACAAGCGGAGGACACTTAAGCGCATGTCCTATAGCACATGCCATTGCAGCACCGCTCATAGCCATCGCAAGACCGCCTACTGTATACTCTGCTCCTGCAATAGTTGCAACTGTCTTTGTCAAAAAACCTATATGG
The DNA here is from genome assembly GCA_946628415.1 of uncultured Lachnospiraceae bacterium. Lineage (GTDB taxonomy): Bacteria > Bacillota > Clostridia > Lachnospirales > Lachnospiraceae > Eubacterium_Q. The sequence goes on from CAMOWK010000006.1 coordinate 90,660, forward strand.
AACTGTGTTCCGACAGTGTTAATGATAGTTCCGATAAGAAGGGATGCGAAAAGCCCCTGAGCCATAGCACCGAGAGCATCAATGCCATATCTTTTAAGAGAGATTTCGATATCTTTCTTTTTCATAAAAGCTTTAACTTTTTCCATGGTGAACCATACACTCCTTTTTATTTCAAAGCTTTATTATATAGTTTTCTGCTCCCCAATTTTGAGATTATACAATCATTATTCTTTCGATGCAATAATTAATAATCAATTATGCTCTTTGGCAAGTTCCTCAGCATACCTGACTGTTTCCATGGCATCTCTGCAATATCTGTCCGCGTCGATACTGTCCGCATATTCCTGAGTCATAACCGCTCCGCCAACGGCAACCTTCGCCCACGGTGCCTTGCTTCGGAGAAGCTTAATCGTTTTTTCCATAGCCGGAACAGTTGTGGTCATAAGGGCAGAAAGCCCAACCATTGGTGCAGACAGCTCGATAACCTTATCAACTATCTCCTCAGGCGGAACGTCCTTCCCGAGATCCGTCACATCAAACCCGTAGTTTTCAAGAATCAGTTTTACTATATTCTTACCGATATCATGAATATCACCATGCACTGTTGCGATAACTATTTTGAAATCGGAATTGCCTCCGGATTTTTTCTCTGTTTCCGCATTGTCATTTTTGAGAGAAGCCGCTTTTATCTTCTCAAATGCTTCCTTTGAAGCTTCCGCCGCCATAAGAAGCTGGGGCAGATATACTTTCTTCTTCTCAAAATCTTCGCCCACTATATTAAGTGCAGGTATAACCTCACTCTGTACTATTTCAAGAGGATCCCGTCCTGCAAGTAACATTTCATTTGTGATACTTCCTGCCTTTTCCCTGAGTCCTCTTACTATGGCATTCTGAAGCCCGCTGCCCTTATCGGCCGCATTTCCGCCCGAACCTGCTATGTTACCGCCTGTTCCATTTGCACTTCCACCTGCTCCTACTGCGCCACCACCGGCTTCTGCTGTTCCTGCTGCACTTCCACCGGCTCCTACAGCGCTACCGCCTGCTCCGGCAGGAGTCATTACAGGAAGAGTTCCGGCATATTCTATATAATCCATGCAGTTAGGATCCATATCATTAAGAGCTTTATATGAGTAATAAACGCTCATCATTTCCTGTGCGAATGGATTCATTATCGCCGCTGAAAGTCCGTTTGCAAGCGTCACTGCAAAAAATGTTGATGTAACTATGTTCCTTGAAGGAAGTCCGAAAGATACATTTGATACACCGAGAGATGTATTTACTCCAAGCTCATGCCTTATATCATGAACTGCTTTTATGGTAGCGAGCGCCGCCTTTGTATCAGCACTTATAGTCATGGCAAGAGGATCGAAAATAATATCCTTCTTCTTTATGCCGTACTTCTCTGCCTCCCTAAGTATCTTCTTTGCTATCTCAAGGCGTCCTTCTGCTGTTGAAGGAATCCCGTCATCATCAAGCGTAAGTGCGACAAGAAATCCTCCGTATTTCGCAACAAGAGGAAATACACTGTCCATTACCTCCTGCTTTCCGTTTACGGAATTGATCATTGCCTTACCGTTATATATACGAAGTGCCGCTTCCATTGCAGCCGCATCGGTTGTATCAAGCTGAAGAGGAAGATCTGTAACTGCCTGCAGCTCAGTAACTACATCTGTCAGCATCTTTACTTCGTCAATCTCAGGAAGACCTACATTTACATCAAGCACATGCACTCCCGCATCCGCCTGACGAAGACCTTCACCGAGAATATAGTCTATATCATTATCCCTAAGCGCCTGTTTAAATCTTTTTTTGCCTGTAGGGTTTATACGTTCACCTATAAGTATGGGAGCTTTTCCAAACTGAACGGCATGTGTGTATGAGGAAACCAGACTGAGTCCCTTGTCAGTAACAGGAACAGGTGTGATATCCTTTGTCCTTTCTACAACTTCACGGATATAATCGGGAGTCGTTCCACAGCAGCCGCCCGTAATCCTTACTCCTTTTCTTACAAGACCTTCTATCGACTTTGCAAAATCCGGCGGATAAACATCATAAACAGTTTTACCGCCTTCACTTCTTGGAAGACCAGCATTAGGCTTGATAAGCACGGGAACCGACGCATACTGAAGATACTCTTCCATAACGCCAACCAGCTGGTCGGGTCCGAGAGAACAGTTTGCTCCTATCGCATCCGCTCCAAGCCCTTCAAGCATGGCAACCATGGCAGCAGGGCTTGCACCTGTCATAAGCTTTCCGTCGCTTCCATATGCATTGGAAACAAAAACAGGAAGACTGCTGTTTTCTTTTGCACCAAGCAGTGCCGCTTTTGTATCGTAGCTATCATTCATAGTCTCTATGAAAATGAGATCAGCTCCGGCTCTTGTCCCTATCTCTGCTGTTTTTCCGTATACTTTTACCGCATCCTCAAACAGATAATCACCGTATGGCTTCAGGAGCTTTCCTATAGGACCTATATCGAGTGCGACAAACTTTTCACCTTTTGATCCGGAAAGAGACGCCGCTTTCTTTGCATTTTCTATAGCCGCTCCAATTATCTCCTCAAGCTCTTTTTCATCGAACTTAAGAAGATTTGCCCCAAATGTATTTGAGAGTACAATATTACTGCCCGCATCAAAATACGACTTATGTACTCCCACTATCACATCAGGATGGGTAAGGTTCCATCTTTCGGGCAGTTCCCCCGGAAGAAGACCTGCTTCCTGAAGAAGCGTTCCCATACCTCCATCCAGATATACTATATTATCTTTTAAGTATTCGAGAATATTCATGTTACTTATCCTCCGAATTAATTTCATCTATATGCATTTAATTCCAACAACCGCGGTCACAGACTTTGAAGGTGACATGAGAAATGATGAATTAAGCGTTATTCCAAGCCTTTTTTCCGCATTCACTGCATTTAACAGTCCCGGCTGAACAGATATGGGAAGATCCCCGTAGCCCGGCGAATACCTTGGTCGTGTATCAAAACCAAACTCTGCAGCCATTCCGGCAATCTCTCTGTTAAATGTATCGCAGAGTGCTTCTGCCCTTTCCGCCCCAAGTCCCTGAAGCAGAAGGCCTCTCACTCTGTCGGTTCTCTCATAACGCCTTATCAACATATCAATCCCACTGCCTACCGTAGCTGCAAAGATAACTGCTCCGGTGCAGCCCTCAAGATTCTTTGCCAGGTCATCAGAATGCTGACTAAAAGGAAGGATAGGATACCCTTCCTCATCATGACTTATCAAACATGTAACAAATGCAACCCGATAGCTAAAAACACCAGAAGCTTTATTTATCACATCATCAATTACAGCTGACAGTTCTCCATCCGAATCAGCCCTTTCCAGATATGAGTCATCCATCTTACCCAGACCGTCATGCCTAAGTTCTGCAGCAGGTATCCCTGAATATCTAAGAAGTTCCCCTTTTCTTACATCCAGCGTAAGCTCACTATATTCCTTATACTGAGGTATCAGATTCCTTAAACCCTCAGTATTGTTGTTTTTTATCATTTCAAAAAATGACTTCATTTGCATACCCTGTGAAATGCATTTAATTCTATTTAAAGATCTATATTTGCATCCTTGCTGTTTTCCTCAATATATGCACGTCTTGGAGCAACTTCCGTTCCCATAAGTGTCTTTGTTATGGAGCTTGCTTCCGCCATACTGGCTATGGAAACTTTTTTAAGCACTCTGTTTTCAGGATCCATGGTTGTCTCAAACAGCTGATCGGCATCCATTTCTCCAAGTCCCTTATATCTCTGAATAGTGAACTTTGTCTTATGCGATGCCCTGTACTTTTCAAGTTCATCATCAGAATAAAGATACTGTGCCTTTTTGCCCTCACCTACTCTGTAAAGCGGTGGAATGGCTATATAGATATGTCCTTCATTTATAAGATCAGGATAAAATCTGTAGAAAAATGTAAGAAGGAGAGTTGCTATATGCGCACCATCGACATCGGCATCAGTCATTATAATGATCTTATCGTAGTTAAGCTTTGATATATCGAAATCATTTCCGAAGCCCTGACCGAACCCGCATCCGAAGGCATTGATCATTGCCTTTATCTCTGCATTTTCAAGTACTTTTGAAACAGGAACCTTCTCGACATTAAGTATCTTACCGCGAAGCGGAAGTATCGCCTGATACTTGCGGTTACGCGCCGTTTTGGCTGAGCCGCCGGCGGAATCTCCCTCGACTATGAAAATCTCGCACTTGTCAGCATCACCGCTTTCCTGACGTACAAGCTTACCGTTCCCTTCAAATGAGAACTTGCTGAGATTGACTTTAGCCTTGCTCTTCGCCTTCTCCTTTGCTGTTTCAACTGCCCTGTCTACTATATCCTTAAGCACATCATAATTTCTGTCAAAATATACAGTAAGCTGTTCACGGATTATGGCATCCATAGCTGCACTTACATCAGTATTAGAAAGTCTGGTCTTGGTCTGACCTTCAAACTGGGGATCGGGATGTTTAACGGAAACTATCGCCTGAATACCCTGTCTTATATCAGCACCGGACAGATTGGAGTCCTTCTCCTTAAGCACGCCAAGTTCATTTCTGGCATAGTTATTTATAAGCTTTGCAAAGGCTGACTTAAAGCCGGAAACATGAGTTCCACCTTCAGGATTCGTTATATTGTTGGTGAATCCGATTACATTTTCATCACCATCTTCCGTTGCTACAAATACAACATCAGCCTTGATTCCATTCTTCTCACCCGAAATCTCGACCACAGGAGAAGTTTTGGTCAGATCCTTAGATATATCTTCGACAAATGCCGAAAGTCCTCCCGGCTGGTGAAATACTTCAGGCTCATAGCCATCACGCTTATTTTCATAAATAATAGTCAGTTCCGGATTAAGATAAGCTGTTTCCTTAAGTCTCTGCCTTATTGCTGATGATTTAAACTTTATCGTCTCAAATATAGTATCATCAGGATAGAGAGTTACCGACGTTCCACTCTTCTTTCCTTTAAACGGTTCAGAAGGAAGAAGTCCGTCAACCAGTTTGGTAGTCGGTTTTCCAAATGCATATGAATCATGGTAAACCATTCCGTCACGATATACATCAACTATCAGCTTCTTTGAAAGCGCATTTACAACGGCAGAACCTACACCATGAAGTCCGCCGCTTATCTTATAAACCGAATCATTGAATTTACCACCTGAGTGAAGCACGGTAAAAACAACTCTTTCAGAAGGCTTCTTCTCAGTAGGATGCATATCCACAGGAATGCCTCTTCCGTCATCGGTTATGGTAGCCGAACCATCTTCATTCAGAGTTACTGTTATATTCTTGCAAAAACCGGCAAGATGCTCATCAACAGCATTATCTATAACCTCCTGTACAAGATGGTTAAGTCCTGCTCTTCCTGTACTGCCTATATACATTCCCGGTCTTAGTCTTACAGGCTCAAGCCCCTTCAAGACCTTTATATCTTCGCCTGTATAATCTGGTCTTTCATCTTTTTTTGCCATCTTACTTTCCCTTCTTGTTTCCCTTGCCGCCACGTTTTACAGCCTTCATATCCGAGAGTTTCATTTCATTAAATGTATCGCTGTTATTTCCGCTCATGGCAGCTGTAACGGTATCACCTTTTCTTACTGAGATGAGAGTTACGCCTCCTGCACTCTTGCCCTGAACCGGCAACTCGTCACTTCGTACCTTTATAGAATATCCGCCTTCTGTTTCAGCAACCACATACTCATCTTCAAAGCCGACATAAACCGGCTTTGCTTTAATTGCCTGACTCGTCTTACGACTTGTATCAAAGAGCATTGAGTTAACCCTCTTTGCTTTACCTTCATCAGTAATGAATATAAGATTCTTTGAGAAATCAAGGTCTGCCATGGATATCATCGCAACTACATCTGCCTTACTGTCCATGCTGCAGAACTCAAATACCTGTATACCCTTGTCAGTGATACGGAATTTCTTATCCTTTTTGGTCTGTTTCTTAATGATATCAGACACTCTTATGATATGTACCATACCTTCACTGTCGAATACAGCAACTCTTTCATCGCTCATACAGTTAATAGCAAATCTGTATGGAATATCCTTATTCTTTTCAAATACAGCACGTGGAGCTGACTTGATGTAGAAGAATCTGTCCATTATAACCGTTTCTTCTGTAGCGGCAATGACTTCCTTCTCAAGTACGACTTCGCCGAGATGTTCAATCTTTGTTTTTCTCGGAATAGCGTATCTCTTCTTAAGATCCTCTATATCCTCAATCATCTGCTTTTTCATAGCAGCATCGGATTTAAGAAGCTTTGTGTATTTGGCAAGAAGCTTTTCGGCATCTGAAAGCTCTTTCTTTAATGCATCAACCTCAAGACCGATGAGCTTCTGGAGCCTCATTGCAAGTATTGCATCTGTCTGTCTTTCGGTAAATGAAAGTTCTTTTGCATCTGCCTCGGAGCCTTTAAATCTAAACCTGATATTGTCAGTCTTACCATACATAAGACATTCTCTGGCATCCTTAGGATTCTTGGAGCCACGCAGGATTTCTATGATAAGATCAATGACATCAACAGCCTGAAGAAGTCCTTCCTTTACTTCTTTTACCTCTTCCTGCTCATTCTTAAGAGCAGAATACTTATCACGATAAACGGTCCATTTATACTCGGTATAAGTTTCAAGGACACGCTTTAATCCCATAACCTCAGGCTTTTTATTATATATACAGTTAATATTTACTCCGTAAGTATCTTCGAGACCTGCTTTCTTGTAAAGGGTATTGATTATCTTCTGAATTTCCTCATCGGTAGTTCCCTTCTTCACATCTATAGCAAGGCATTCTCCATCCTTGTCACCCCTGTCTGCTATATCAACAACAGCCGGAAGGGTTCCCTTTCTTACAAGTTCAGCCACAGTATTAAGGAACTTTTCAGTTGCACCGATCATTGTAAAAGGAATCTCGGTAACACAGATTGACTTTCTGCCTCTTCCTATATCCCTTATTTCAACCTTACCTCTGACACGAAGTTTTCCAAGGCCTGTCTCATATATACTGCGAAGAGTCTCAGGCGATGCATTTATAATGCCGCCCGTTGCAAAATCAGGTCCTTTGACTATCTCAAGCAGTTCATCAAGAGTAATATCCGGATTCTGCAGATAAGCTATCTCTGCATCTGCTATCTCAGCGAGATTATGTGTCGGAATATTTGTAGCCATTCCTACAGCGATACCTGTTGCCCCACTGGTAAGCATGTTTGGAATTAGAAATGGAATGTGAACAGGCTCTTTCTCGGTTCCGTCAAAGTTAGGGATGAAGTCACAGTACTTAAGATCCTTAAGTCCCTCCTCTGCATACTTTGAGATACGTGCCTCTGTATAACGCATGGCAGCCGCGCCCGAACCGGAGAGATCTCCAAAATTTCCGTGAGGGTCAACAAGCGGTATAGGGAGCTTCCAGCTCTGTGCAAGATTTACAAGTCCTTCATAAATGGAACTGTCACCGTGAGGGTGATATTTACCCATTGTATCTCCGACTATTCTCGCACATTTTCTATGAGGCGCATCCGGCTTTGTAAGCTCGGAAAGCGAGTAAAGAATTCTTCTCTGAACCGGCTTAAGACCGTCTTTTACATCAGGAAGCGCTCTTTCCGTTATAACGGACATGGCGTAGTCCACATAGTCCTGCCCCATCTCCTCTTCATAATCAACACTCTTAATCTTTTCCATTTTATACCTTTCTATGAATTTCATAGTATTATCAGTTTGCTTCGCGTATCGCATCCTCGCTTCGCTCGGACATGATTGGCTTCGCCAATCCTGCCCATCTTGTGGTGCCATATATGCTGCGCATATTTGATATCCCTGCTGCGCAGGTATATGATACGCTTCGCGTATCGCATCCTCGCTTCGCTCGGACATGATTGGCTTCGCCAATCCTGCCCATCTTACCATATCTGGGGTTACATTTCAAATAAAACAACAAGGTAAAGTGTTTTATATACAATTCATTTTTAAACGAAAAATGACACGTCGTAAGATAAATTCGTGAGCGTGCCATTTCCATATTCCCTATGCATACTTATTGGATTCAGTTACAAGCTGAACCAGCTTTTCCCCCTGAATTTACCAAAGAGACTGTCCCTCCGGTAAATTATCGCATGGCTTCTTTCATGCTTATTACATAGTCATACAACATCTCCGGTGCTTTTTTGCCGTAGGCTGCGACCATCTTTACCATGGCTGAGCCGACTATCACGCCGTCAGCAAGCTTTGACATTTTTTCTGCCTGCTCCGGTGTACTGATTCCAAACCCGATAGCGGCAGGTGTGTCTGTTGACTGTCTGATCATCTTTATTATCGAATCAAGATCTGTGGTTATCTCACTTCTGACTCCCGTTACACCCAGTGATGAAACCACATATATAAAGCCTTTAGCCTCACCAGCAATAGTCTTTATCCTTGCCTCGCTTGTAGGAGCTATCATGGAAATGAATTCCATCCCGTACTTATCAGCCACATCCGAGAATTCATGTTTTTCTTCAAACGGAACATCCGGAATTATTATACCGTCAGCTCCGGCTTCCTTTGCCGCTTTAAAGAATCTGTCTATACCGTAATGGTATACAGGATTGGCGTAAGTCATAAAAACAATCGGAATGGTTACATCTTTTCTGACCTCTTTCAAAAGGTCGAATACTTTATCGGTAGTCATGCCTGCGCCCAGAGCCCTTATATCCGCCTCCTGAATAACAGGTCCCTCGGCTATAGGATCGGAGAATGGGATTCCCACTTCGATAAGATCTGCTCCGGCATCTGCCACCGCCTTAAAGCATTTAACACTTGTCTCAAAATCAGGATCACCCGCGGTAAGAAATGCAATAAATGCCTTTTTACCTTCAAACGCTTTATATATATTACTCATATCATTTTCCCTTTCATTTATCGTAACTGCTTACCGTGACTTCACTGCATAAATATACGTTTTACGTAAAGAAGCTCTACTCATATATCTCCACTCCACGGTAACGTGCTATCGCCGCAACATCCTTATCTCCTCTTCCCGATATTGTGCATATAATGACACTATCTTTAGGCATTTCAGGCGCTATCTTAAGCACATGTGCAACAGCATGGGAACTTTCGATAGCCGGGATTATCCCTTCCATTCTTGAAAGATATTCAAATGCCCTTACAGCTTCTTCATCCGTTATTGGAACATATTCTGCCCTGCCTATACTTGCAAGATATGCATGTTCAGGTCCTATACCCGGATAATCCAGCCCTGCCGAAATTGAATAAACAGGCGCAATCTGCCCATATTCATCCTGACAGAAAAGAGATTTCATTCCATGAAAAATGCCCATCTCACCATTTGCCATCGTTGCCGCATTTTTAGGATTATCAACCCCAAGTCCTGCAGCCTCACAGCCTATAAGCCTTACATTTTCATCCTTTATATATTCGTAAAATGAACCGATAGCATTACTTCCGCCCCCTACACATGCAACTATCGCATCAGGAAGCTTACCCTCTGCTTCAAGTATCTGAGCCCGGCTTTCCCTGCTTATCACCGACTGAAAATCTCTTACGATTGTCGGGAACGGGTGAGGTCCCATAACTGAACCGAGGACGTAGAGAGTATCATCAACTCGGCTTACCCATTCACGCATTGCCTCATTTACAGCATCCTTAAGAACTTTAGTTCCGGTTTTAACCGGATGAACCTTTGCTCCGAGAAGCTCCATCCTGTATACATTGAGAGCCTGCCTCTTTGTATCTTCCTCACCCATGAATATCTCACATTCCATATCCATAAGTGCGGCAGCTGTAGCAGTTGCAACGCCATGCTGTCCGGCGCCTGTCTCGGCTATAACTCTTGTTTTGCCCATCTTCTTTGCAAGAAGAACCTGTCCAAGTACATTGTTGATCTTATGCGAACCTGTATGATTAAGATCTTCTCTCTTAAGATAAATCTTTGCGCCGCCAAGATCCTTTGTCATCTTTTCGGCAAAGTAAAGAAGCGAAGGACGTCCTGCATATTCCCTGTTCAGTTTATCAAGCTCTGCCGTAAACTCGGGATCATTTTTATATTTTTCGTAAGCTTCTTCAAGCTTGTGTATCTCATTCATAAGAGTCTCCGGAATATACTGTCCTCCGAATTCTCCAAATCTTCCTTTATTATTTGCTTCCATATCAATCATCTCCTGACATTATTTATAAATGCATTTATAAGTTCAGCATCCTTGGTACCATCTTTTTCCACACCGGAACTCACATCAACCGCGAAAGGCTTGGTTTCTTCTATCGCCTGCGATACATTTTCAGGAGTCAGACCTCCTGCCAGAAAGAACGGTTTGTCAACGTCTCCGATAAAGTTCCAGTTAAATACTTCCCCTGTACCGTAACCTGAATCAAACATCACATAATCAGCCGATGAATTGTTTATAACCGTACAGTCCTGAAGCTGTTTCATGTTAAATACTTTTATTACTTCTACATTAGGGAAATCTTTCTTTAACTGCCGTATATATGTTTCATCCTCATGCCCATGAAGCTGCACTATATCTATAATCCCGAGCCTTACGTATTCCTCAAGTTTTTTTATATCCTCATCCACAAAAACTCCGACAGCCTTTATTTCCGGTATCAGTTTTTTCCGAAGTTTTTGTGCTTCCTCCGCCCTTATATACCTTTTACTGAAATCAGCAAAAACAAAACCGACGAAGTCAGGTTTCAGTTCATTTACAGTTTCTATATCTTCCTGACTTTTAAGACCGCAGATTTTAATCTTTGGAGCACTCTTCCCGGTGCATGACTTTAACTTATGAATAAGCCTTTTTTTATCATCGCTTCTCATCAGCATTTCGCCGATAAGTACAGCGTCCGTTCCATTTTCCTTCAGCCTTTTCACATCGTCAGGATCAGATATTCCGCTTTCCGCCACAAAGATAACATCTTCCGGAACCAGCTTTCTAAGATTTATACTGTTGTTTAAGTCAACGCTGAAGTCTTTTAAGTTTCGGTTATTAACTCCTACTATCCTTGCTCCGGCATTAAGACAGCGCATAACTTCTTCTTTGTCATGAGCCTCAAAAAGACAGGACAGTCCAAGCCGGTCGGCTATACTGAAATACTCCGCCAATTCATCATCACTTAGAATTGCGGCTATGAGCAGAATTGCGGAAGCTCCCATGATCTTTGCCTGATATATCATATAAGGATCGATAACGAAATCCTTTCTCAGCACGGGGACAGTTACACTCTCGGCTATTTCAGTAAGATACTTATCACTCCCCTTAAACCGCACCGGCTCTGTCAGGCAGGATATGGCATTCGCACCGCTTCTTTCATATTCCTTTGCTATTTCAAGATAAGGAAAATCTTCCGCAATGACTCCTTTGGAAGGTGATGCTTTTTTCACTTCGGCGATTATAGATAAGCCGGGAGAACGAAGAGCCTCTTCAAAAGGATAATCAAATTCCTGTACTTCCATCTCCCTTAAAGCTATAAGCTCTGCCTTCTTTTTTACTTCAGAAAATGGATGCTTATTTTTCTCTTTTTCGATTCTTTGACGTGTCAGATTTGCCAGTTCATCCAGTATCATATTCACTCCTTGTTAACTATCATCAGATAGTCATTTTAACGAATCATTTATGCGTTGCTAAGTTTGATAAATATATCCAGCGTTTCTGTCGCCTTACCGCTCTCAATAATTTCTTCCGCAAGTTTTATTCCACCGGCTATATTATCAGCTTTTCCTCCGATGTAAAGTGCAGCCCCTGCATTAAGAAGTGTTGCATTTCTTTTTGCCCCTTTTTCTGTGCCATTTAAAATGCCTCTTGTGATTGCTGCATTTTCTTCAGGTGTTCCTCCTACGAGTTCATCTTTACTGCATGTCTCAAACCCAAAATCCTCAGGTCTTATAACAGATGTTCTGTACCATCCGTCTTTTATCTCGCAGATAGTAGTAGGTGAACTGAGCGAAATCTCATCCAGTTTATCCTGTCCGAATACAACCATTCCACGTTCAACTCCCAGACTGGCAAGAACCTGTGCAAGCGGTTCTACAAGATACTCATCATATACACCGAGAAGCATTCTTTTCGGTTTTCCCGGATTTGTAAGAGGTCCCAGAATATTAAATACTGTTCTGAAACCAAGTTCCCTTCTTATAGCTCCAACATATTTCATTGAAGTATGATACTTCTGTGCAAAAAAGAAACACATTCCAACTTCATTAAGAAGCTCTACACATTTCTCAGGATCCTGCTCGATATTAACACCAAGCGCCTCAAGGCAATCTGCTGTTCCGCATTTTGAAGATGCTGCCCTGTTACCGTGTTTTGCGACCTTCATTCCGCCTGCTGCCGCGATAAGTGCAGATGTTGTTGAAATGTTAAAGCTGTGAGCATTGTCACCGCCTGTTCCTACTATCTCAAACACATCCATTCCCGTATCTACTTTGGTTGCATGGTCACGCATTGCTGCTGCACATCCGGCTATCTCATCCTTTGTTTCAGCCTTTGCACTTTTGGTTGAAAGAGCAGAAAGAAAAGCCGCATTTTGAGTAGGACTTGTTTCACCACTCATTATCTCATTCATTACCGTATAAGCCTCGTCATATGTCAGATCCTGTTTGTTTACAATTTTTTCAATAGCTTCCTTGATCATTTTTAATACCTCCCAGATCAAAAAAATCCTTAGTCCGATTAAAAATCAGACTAAGGACGAATTAATTCGCGGTGCCACCTTAGTTCGAACCCTCCCGTAAAATCCGATACGGTAAATGATTCGCTCTCAGCAAGATACTCAACTCTCGTATTTATATCTCTGTCAATTAACGCTCGACTCACGTCGTGGAATACTCCCCATTCGGGTTTGACCACGCCCTCAGCGGTCCATTTGAAAGGCTGTTACAATGAGGTTCTCAGCACTCCTCACTCTCTGTAATGCACATATCCTAACGTTATCTCCGCGTCATCGGTTTAACGTATTAAATTAAAAACTAGGCATATTTTATACTAAGTCATTTTGTATGTCAATAATAAATGTATCGTTCATAAAAATTCGTAATAAGGCACCTCATTGTCAACACAAAAACAGCTGCCGATCAAAAAATCAGCAGCTGTCAAAACAATGCTCATTATTATTTGGATATACGATTAAGATACTCCGTCCATATTTATTTATGCATCTGGTTCATCGGAGCCTTATTCACGACAACATTTTTGGACCGCGTATATTCCTTCATGCCCTCAACACTCAGTTTCTGCTTTAATTCATCATATGTTCCCAGTCTTTTCGCTTCTGCAAGAAAGTTCTCTGTTATATTGCTGTTGACCGACCTGTCCAAAACATTAAGAAATGCAGGATTATTTTCAAGGACATCTTTCGTAAAATATTCAAACATACAGATCCTGAGACTATGTTCCTTATTATTATCATCAAATTTCTTAAGGTCAGCCCAGAGATTCTTATCATCAGCCTCACGGATGAACAGCTCAGCCGCAACTATATGCATCATATCCCTTTTTCTGTTCCTTATATCTCTCTCGGTCATAACGCTGTCAAGAGGACGGAATGTATTCGTCTCGTAACGGCTGTTTATATAATCGATCATCATACTATCCCTGAAACCAATTTCCTTCGATAAAGCATTTATAAAATACTTCTTACCATCTTTGCTCTTTAATTCTTTTGTATCATTATATGCTTTTACAGCAGTTCTTGCCTCAGCAGCGGTTTTAAACTCTGAAACCCCATTAAAATAATGTTCACTGGCGAACAGCTTCATATTACAGATAGGTCTTGGCGACGTTTTTACAACATCATATATATTTTTATTTCCAAATTTTCCCTCAATGGTATCCATATTCATATATGGTTCCATTGCCTCGATTAATTTAAACATGCCTGTGCAGTTATCAATAAACGGATATATAGCCGCCTTATACTCAGCAGGAAGATTTGGGGCATTTGACTTACAAAGAACCAGAGCTTTATGGAAAGCTTTAACCTTATCCTTTATCAGATCAAAGCTTATATCAGGAGCCTTTCCATCCTGCAGACGGAAGAGCGCTCTGAATTCCTTCATCGCATCAAATACTTTTCTAACCTCAGGAATTGGCTCTTCAGGAGGCTCAATATTCCCAAACGCATCAGGATTAAAGCTTTCAGGATCATACCTGAACAGTACAGAACGTCCTTCATCAGCCTTTTCCGCCATGGTCATTGCAAAATACACAAGATTTTTCTTTAGGTCCTCATAAGATATATTTTCACCTTTTGTTTCAATGTCGATCTTAGGCTCATGTACAAATTCGCCCTTGCCTTTCTTTATCGAATCTATCTCCTTTTTATATGCAGTAAGTTTTCTCTTCAGGCGTTCAAGGTGTTCATTTCTGTCAACTCTGTCGCCCTTTGTCGGATTTTTACGCTTGTCCAGATAACCATTGATCGTCTTCCTCAGGGCATCTATTCTTTCTTCAAACTGATCCATACTCAGCTTTGTCATATCACTTAATCTTGTATCAGCATCTTTTGCTGCCTTTTTACCGTCAGGAGCAGACATATTCCGGATAGCAGTAAGTACCGACTTCATAAGCTTTGAAGGCGAAGAATCACTCTTACCCTTTCCGTAGGTTCCTGCTATATCAAGCATGAACTTTTCCATATCACGGGCAAAGCATTGCTTCATATATTTTTCAGCCTGTCCTGCAGTGCGCGGAGGTTTTTTAGGATTGTAACCCTTGTCAGGAGCCATTGAAGATTCTCCGAGCCTTCTCAGATAATCAAATTCATTGGCCATTTTATATGCGACTTGAGGAGAAACATACTTACTTTTATCATTTTTACTACGAAGGATATGAAGAAGCCCATCCTGATACGATCTCTTCATAAAGGCATCAAAACTGATCCTTTTACCGGTATTTCTGTCCTTCAGCACTGCGCCGCCGGTTGCTCTCACAATCTGACCGTTTATCGCATATGCAGCATCCCGAAGGAATTTTTTATTATCCGGATCATTTTCATAATTCCCTGCCTTAAGGCGTTCAAGAGCTTCGTCGGTCTTCTTAAGGAAATCCGGAGTTTTCTTCACCGTCGGAACAGCAACGCCGAAAAACTTCCTGTTATTCATAACCTGACGGACCAGTTCCAGCTTATCCTTATCTTTACTGTTCAGCTTTTTCTTACCGGCCTCCCCTTCAGGATTTTCAGTGTGATCACTGAGCTTATAGGTTTCGTAAGCTTTAGCATAGGTTTTAAGATTATTTACAGCCTTTACATATGATCTGTAGGCCGCCTCCTCATCAAATATCTTTCCGGTTTTTCTCGAATCAAGTATCGATTGAGTAATACTCTGAACCTGCATCAAACCTGCAAAAAACATATCATACTGACTGGAATCTATCGCGCCTCTTATCATATTTGCACGTGCAATAAGAGCCTGAAGATAGTCTTCTGTATCAGAACTGATCTTCACCTTGGTTCTCACAGACTTCCTCTTATTATTTACCGCCTTCGGAGCTTCATTAATGATATTGTCGGTTTTATTATCTTTTTTACTGCTCGTCAGATCATTTTCTTTGCCGTTATTTTCCTCAATGATATCTACTTCCTTCATAATTCTACCTTCCCATCTGCTGTTTTACTCTGTTATTCAACTTGGTTCTCGCTTCTTTGTTAAGCATTTTATTCATGGCCTTTTGTTCTTTTTTATTCATATTCTGAATATCATTATTAGCGGCACGCACTTCATTTCTTGCATCAAGAGAAAATTTCGATATCATTATACTCATCGCATCTCTGTCCCTTCCGAAAAGTTCGATCAGACTCTTTTTACCGTAATATTCCCTTAAGAACTGCGGAAGATGATTGAATTTGCTGCAGTCACCCTTCTTCATCCGCTTAAGGCTGTCATTTGCCTGTTCTAACGATGTTTCATTCGTGACAACCATTTGCGATGAAAATACATAAACTGTGGATTTCCAATTGAACGAATTTCTTCTCTGACACGAACTCTTTTAAGCAGATCGTCTAATTTATATTTTAATCTTGGCATAGCAGTTATCCCTCCAACAAATATCAAACAACCGGTTTACGACATCAGGACAATCATAAATGGTCCGGAGCAACACCTGCAACAAATCATTCTTAGCAACATCTGAAATATCATTATACACATAATAATATCATCTGGAGATTATTTTACTAAATATAATATAACAAAAGCGCAACAAAAAAGGACTAAACAGCCTTTTCTTTGAGAAAATAACTGTTTAGTCCTCTGTAAACTCATCTGATTGAAAGCAGATCATAGAGCAGAAACTGATTGTCTCATACTCCATCAAATATCGTGACTTTTTGCGCCACGTCAGAGAGGGACAGATTGATCGTGCAAAAAAAATCATCGAATCCGGTGAGAAAACGATCAACAAGAAAAAGCAGAATGATCCCAAAAGATTTATAAAGACAGATCATGCGACAAGTGATGGCGAGGTTGCAAATCTGTCTGTCAGCTACATTGATGAATCCGTGATTGCTGATGAAGAAAAGTATGACGGTTTCTATGCCGTCTGCACTAATCTTGATGACAGCGTAAGTAGCATCGTCAAGGCGAATAAACGCAGGTGGGAAATTGAGGAATGCTTTCGGATAATGAAGACGGATTTCGAAGCTCGTCCTGTGTATCTAAATCGACAGGACAGGATACTCGCCCACTTCATCACATGTTTCATTGCTCTAATCGTATACCGCTATCTGGAGAAAAAGTTGGAGAATAAATACACTATAGCTCAGATACTTCCTGTATTACAGGAAATGGATTTCATGAAATATGAGGGGAACGGCTATCAGCCGGTATATACAAGAACAGTCCTGACTGACGCTCTCCACGAAGCATTTGGATTCTGTACCTCAAAACAGATCGTACCTGTGGCTAAGATGAGAAACATCATTTCACAGACCAAAAAATAGGCTTATTCCAATATCCAGAGATATCAGTGCACAGATAAAAAGTCGGCCGTAGTGCAACGGAGGTCGGGTTACATTTTTAGGTGAAGACATTGGTCAGGAGATAGTGTAACGGGCAATCGTAAAACTTAGAAAAGTCCTGAAAGCCACTAACTAAGTGGCTTCCGGGACTTTTTTCACCAAAACTCTGTCAAAGACAGGATTCTATACTAAGTCATTTTGTATGTCAATAATAAATGTATCGTTCATAAAAATTTTTTCCCCGAATGAAGGCTTCAGCAGGAATTATTATTGTTCTTTGTCAGCTTCGCCGTTTTCTATAGCAGTAATATGTCCCTCTTCCACTCCTTCCGTGGAGTCCGGCATGAAGAGTATCTTGACCGTTGAAAAGACTATACTGATATCACGAAATACACTGGCATTTGCTATATACATAAGATCCATAAGAAGTTTATCGTATGGAGGAGAATTGTACTTTCCGAAAACCTGAGCATATCCCGTAAGTCCTGCCTTTGCCTGAAGCCTCAGCTTAAATTCCGGAAGTTCTTCCGTATACTTTGCAGCAACTTCTGGCCTTTCAGCTCTTGGTCCGACGAAAGTCATTTCTCCCTTAAGTATATTCCAAAGCTGCGGAAGCTCATCTATTCGAAGTCTTCTTATAACCCTGCCGACTTTAGTCACCCTGCTGTCATTCTTACCTGTTGACAGTCTTGCCACGCCATCCTTCTCAGCGTCAGTCCTCATACTTCGGAACTTAACCATACTGAACTCTTTTCCGTCACGGGTAAGTCTTATCTGCTTATAGAAAACAGGGCCTTTGTCATCAAGCTTTATACATAAAGCAGTGACCAGCATAACCGGCGAAAGAACTATAAGACCAAGTATTGAAAAGACTATATCGGCAAGTCGCTTTACGAACAGATACTCAAGAGACGGATTATATCTTTCAATCTTGAGCATGAGAAGATGAAACATGTTCGTCCTTCTTGCACCCATAACTATAAGATCCCCGATTCGAGGTATCATGTATGCGGTAATACTGTTATTGATGCAGTATTTAGCTATAATATTTCTGTCATGGCTGTGAACGCCGACTATAAATACCGTATCTGCATCATCGAGAATACTCATATCCTTGATACAGTTTTCCGCAGAGGTAGTCGCTACAACTTTGAATTTTCTTTCGAGATGATATTCATTTATAAGCGAAGAAACTCCCTTTCGCTTATCCCATATGATAACAGTTTTATTTGCGGGAAATGTACTGAAATACCATTTTTGAGCAAGTGTGCTCCATATAAATGCTACAGGTATCTGAATCAGAAAAACAAGAAGCATGGGCAGAACGTTCGGAAGCTTTCTTATGAGAAGCAGTTCCACTACATACATGATTGTATTTACTTCAAGGAGAGAAAGAAGCTGGCTGTATATCATCTCTCCCGTGCCATAGTACGACATCTTAAATGCAGCATATGCCTTTCCGATTATAACGTAGAGAAGCACATAAAGCCCTATCACAAGCCAGTGTCCGCGCATGGAAAAATAAACCCATAGCTTGTCTGCATAAAATGTATACCAGACTATAACAAAGGGTATCGTCACAAAAATCGCATCAAGAAGCTTCACAAACTTGACTGTAATATCATGATAGGTTTTTTTCTTAAAGCTATCCATTTTAAATCCCGCTCATCTTCAGTCTTACAAAATAGTATAACACAAATGAAAGCTTATTTGTTTTTTACCGATATGTCAATTACATTTCACGGAAACTTACTTGTATTGAATTCCTTTTCATCCATGGCAACTCCAACCTTATTCTTATCAAGCGAAGCTATGAATTCCCTGACCTCCGGATCAATAGTGAATACATAAAATTATTATTCTCCTAACTGCAATTTCTATTCTTCATCTAAAAGCTTGTAAAGCAAACGGTACAATTCCTTTGCGTCCTTTTCATTTAGTGTAGAACCATCCATCGACAGTTTCGTTGGTATATCCTTGCACTTCTCTTTTAAGGCTTCCCCTTCCTTAGTTATACTTATGATTGTAATCCTCTCATCTTCCTTTGAACGCTGCCTTGTGACATAACCCATCTTTTCAAGTCGCTTTAAGAGAGGAGTCAGCGTTCCTGCATCCAGATGAAGAATACTTCCTAACTGTCCAACGCTTTGGCTTTCATGTTCCCAAAGAGCCATGAGCACCACATACTGGGTATATGTGAGTCCCAGCGGTTTCAGATAAGGTGTATAACTTCCTACAATCTTTCTGCTGCATGCATATAAAGGAAAACATAACTGATTTTTTAGTAAAAGCTGTTCGTATTCCTGTGCCATAGTACAACCTCGCAAATTATATCTTCAAATCTTTTACACTATTATATTTTGCACAATATATTATGTCAAGAAAAATACTTAAATCTATCTTCTCTATATAATTTACTTTACACATAACGCAACATGTGTATATACTTGTAAATGCATTTTTGTGACAAAAAGAGCCTATGATAAATAGAAAAGAGGAGTTGTCAGATGAAAGATATAGTACTTAGCAACAAAACCTACAAGCTGGAACAGGATCCTTATATATATCAGCTTCAGGACATAGATGAGCCGGAGCTATTCAGGGAAATGTTTCCATATACGGAAACCCCAAAGATAGCCTTTAACTACAGAAGGGTTCCGGAGAATATGCCCGAAGATATCTTCATAACCGACACCACCTTCCGCGATGGTCAGCAGTCAAGAGCTCCATATACGACCGAACAAATGGTGCATATATATGAGCTTCTTCACAAGCTTGGCGGTCCAAACGGCATGATAAGACAGACAGAATTCTTTGTGTATTCAGAAAAAGACAGAAAAGCTCTGGAAAAATGTCTTGAACTCGGTTACAGATTTCCGGAGATAACCACATGGATAAGAGCTTCAAAAAAAGACTTTGAGCTCGTAAAATCAATAGGAATAAAAGAAACCGGAATACTTGTCAGCTGCTCGGACTATCATATATTCCACAAGATGGGTCTTACCAGAAAACAGGCTCTTGATAAATATCTCGGCATAGTTTCAGACTGCATCGAAGCAGGGCTTCGCCCAAGATGTCATTTCGAAGATATTACCCGTGCTGATTTCTACGGTTTTGTAGTTCCTTTTGCGAACAGCCTCATGAAATTGTCTAAGGAAAGCGGCGTACCTGTAAAAATACGTGCCTGTGATACCATGGGTTACGGCGTTCCTTATCCGGGAGCTGCACTTCCACGAAGTGTATCGGGAATCATATACGGCCTTCAGCATTATTCAGATGTTCCATCCGAAATGATAGAATGGCATGGACATAATGATTTCTATAAGGGCGTTGTAAATGCAACTACTGCCTGGATGTATGGTGCAAGTGCCGTTAACTGTTCACTTCTTGGAATTGGCGAAAGAACCGGAAATGTACCACTCGAGGCTATGGTTTTCGAATATGCTTCTCTTCGCGGTACATTAAACGGTATGAATACTCAGGTTATTACAGAAATAGCTGAGTATATACAAAATGAAACTAACTATGAAATTCCACCTATGACTCCGTTTGTTGGAGCAAATTTCAATCTCACAAGAGCCGGAATCCATGCAGATGGAATGATGAAGAATCCTGAGATTTATAATATATTTGATACAGAAACCCTACTTAACCGTCCTCCTAAGGTATCCATCACCAACACTTCCGGAGTTGCCGGTGTTGCATTCTGGGTAAATGAATACCGAAGAAAGCATGGCGAAAGTGAGCTTCCAAAAACTGATGCCATTATCAGCAAGATATATGACTGGGTCAAATCAGAATATGATTCAGGCAGAGTGACCATGATATCAGATGACGAACTGGAACAGAAATATAAAGAATACCTTATTTAGCATAAGCAAAGTCGGTATCCATAGACTTAATTATTTATGTTAGTCCATCATTTATTTTGAAATCATCTTCCAGCAAAACAGAAAAATTGCAGGTAACCCAATGAGTTACCTGCAAACTCTTTTCACTATTATAATCCGAGGCAGTATCTTATCAGTCACATCAAGGAATCAGAATGTGATTTCTCCGTCCCCGGAAACTGTGAATTCTACATAATCTGTCGCATAGTAATCTCCATAGATATCATCTATACAGAATGAATACTGATAAGAACCTGCTTCCATTAGATTATAAACTATCTCAAGCTGTCCTGAAACAGTATATTCCAGTCCTGTATATTCACCTATATCATTGCCATTCATATCAATGGAATAATATGTAGGGGTGACAATATCCCCATTCTTTATCTTTACTATATTTTTGTCGGCTGCACCGGAGTCGTCGATTCCAGACCACGCACCTTCTATGACAATTTCCCCGCTGTCATACTCCTGTTTCATACGAAGATTAGTTTCTTCTCCGTTGAGAAGTATAGGCGATGTATAAATAATATACTCTTCGGTCTTTTCGGCCGGATAGATTGCCAGATTCTGTCCATCCGGAAGTGACAGCCAGTAGCCGTCAAAATTGTCCGTAAATACACCCGTTTCCCAGTCACCTGATATATCGATAGTCTCACCGAGTTCAATAAGATTCTGACCGTCTTCAGCCAATTCATATACAAGAGCTGAGACTCCCGCCGCATTATTAATACCATCTTCGTCTAAAGTGAAACCGAATACTCCTTCATCATTCACATCTGGATTTGCAGCAAATGTAATGAATTGACTTTCGCCGGTCTGCTGATAATCATCACAGTAATCCCAGTGCCCGTCATCCTCTGCTTCGCCCCATTCCCATTCGCCGTCTTCCGAAAACCACTGGTCATCATTATAATCATCTAAAGACTCATCAGTAGCACCGGTTTTATTTTGCCTGTCTACAAATGAAACGTAATACGGGCTGACAGATACTTTGCTGAAAAGTGAAAGTTCATTTGAACCCTGAACAGAAAGAGGATAGTACATGGAAAGCCCCATGGCATCAGGATGTGTCGAGCCGCTGACTTTATAAACCACAGCATCTTTTAGAGCAGCAAGCACTGCATCGGAACCTTCAACATAGCTGCTGCAGCCGGATACAATGCCACCGACATCCACCATATTAGTATAACCCTCAGACTTATTATTTCCGCCAAAGTTATCAGCCTCTCTGATTTCTCTCACGATCTCAGCAAGTCCGGAATTGTCGGATTCATACATGTTCTTCGCAAATGTATTGAATTCTGTCAGAAGCATATCCATCTTAGAGAGATCTGTAACCGAAAGAGTGGTTATATCCGAATCCCCCTCCCTCTCACAGGACTCAAGGAAACTGTCACATACCACCTTGCCGAGTTCTGCTCCGTCAGCATCAGAATCCTCAGCAAGAAATGAACCTATGGCATTGTAATCCCAGCCGCTGCCCGGTTCACTCTCTTCCGAGCCATACATATAATCGGCATAGGTTGCAAGAATATTTGCCGTCTCAATCGTTCCCATTAGACAGGCATCAAAGCCTATAAAATCAAACTTTCGTCCAGACTTCCCGGCACAGTCATAAAGAGCAGTATCAAGCTCCATAAGGTCTATGGAATCACTGTTATGCATTTCATCAAAGCAGACTCCGGTTATGGAACCTCCGCCATGATTCCAAAGAATAAGTCCCATGTGTTCTGAGGGATAAGTTTCAACTCCCCAAGAAAGGAAGTCCGAAAGCGTATCTTTGGAGCCCATATTATCGAGAGATTTCTCATCAACCACAGTCATCTCTCCGTTCTGAATCAGAAATCTCTGAAGCTTCTCACAGTCTACATTGTCGTTATTCCACTGATTGGTACCGCCGGTTTCAACAATGAATCTTACATTGTCGCTCGGGCTTGCCTGCATCATCTCATCCAGATCCCCGGTACCCGCACTATTATCAGATTCAAGATCTGTTCCGCAAATATATACGAAGATAGTCCATGTGTTGTCATCTGTCTTGTTGTCGCCAAGCGAAAGACTCATGCGGTCTATAGTGAGTTCTCCTGAATTGTTGTTAACGCTCATACTGAGACCTTTAACACCATCAGCTGTACTCGGCGGAGTCTCAGTCTCTTCGTAATCTTCTTCGTACTCATCCTCGGACTCTTCATCATCACTGTCCTCTCCATAATATTCATCTTCAATCCACTCATCATCCGCGCAGCCGGTAAGAAGAGACACAGCCATGGTGAAAGCAATCAACAGTGAAAAAAACTTCTTCTTCATAAAAAATCCTTCTCTTTCAAAAAACTCCCCATCCTTATTTTCATATAAAAATTATAACATTATAACGCAGCTCCTGCCAACTACGTTTCCCGGATATATTGAACTGAAACACTCTGGTTGAATCATCATTTTAATGTAGTAATAGTCTACTTTATTTTTATAGTATCCCCTGTCTCTCCTATAAACATTATATAGCCATCCTTTGGAAGATGTATGACATCTCCATAGTCCACCATATGAGTGCTGTACTTAACATTTCCGAACTTATCATATACATAGACCGCACTATTCTTTGGTCGCTCAAGACTGATATTCTTATTAGCCATAGACTCATCTATATTAAACCAGACTGCTTTTTCGGTCGTAAGACTCACTTCCTTAACGCCATCCGTAAAGTTCTCAAAATCTGATACCGCTACCGCATCAACATTCGCAGTTGTATGCCCTACTCCCTTTTCATCAATATATAAATCATAGACATCTCTGTTTCGGGAACTCGGAATTGTAGCAAAAGCCTCAAGGTGACTTTCATCCACAATTCTAAGCAGACTCACCCCTCCTATACCTATACAGATTACATATCCACTATCTTCAAACATCTTTAGTTCTAAAAATGGCTGTTCATAAGTTCCCGAAGAATACTTATCGGAAATGAGTGCGCATTTTATACCGTCTCTTTCCTGCCATACCTTTAGTACATCATCCGATACCGGATTTACCTCCAGCTTTTCACCGGAATAGTTTTTCTGATATTCACTTATAAGACCACTCTGTTTTGAAATATTTTCCTGAGTTATATAAACGTTCCCTTCAGCTTCTTCAAAGTCAAATCTTTCGAAGTCTGAATCAACTCTTGCCAAACCTTCTTCTACATCTCCCGTCACCTTAACAAAACCATTATCTGTATACATATAGAAGGTGTCTGAGGTACCTGTGCCAAGGGTTTTGACAAGAGCATATTTCATATCCGGAAATGTAATTTCAGCCGGAGCTCCACTTATCGTATAAAGCCCTTCATACTTTTTATACGAGTCAGGAACTTCACTTTTAAGTTCCACCTCAGGTGCGGTAGTTTCTTCTACTGTGACACCCTGTTCTTCAAGAGCGATACTCGCAAGCGCTTCTGACATAGCCAGATTATATCCGCTGCTTCCCTCTGCAGTAGTAACACATACGCTTATCTCTTCTTCAGGCATTACAAGCAGAGACGCATGATAATCCTGAGAGTCTCCTCCTTTCCAAAGTGCCTTCACTCCCGCCTCTTTATACATAGGAATATCTACCATATCCCAGCCAAGACCATTTTGATCCATGTAATTCGGGTTATATTTCAAACTGTTTGAAATATCAGATGAACTGCTCCAAAGAGTAGCCATTTCATTCTTGCTTTCTTCAGATAGAAGCCTGTTATCCCCCTTGAAAAATGTACTGCCAAATTCACACGTGTCCGCTGCTGTCGCGTATATTCCACCAGAGCCAAAATCCATACAGTATTCAGTTTCATATCTGTTATGACCATCAGGATAAATATCCGCAAGAAGTGGATTTTCAAATACATTATTTGCTGTATAGGTATTCTCAACACCAATCTTTGCTGCTATATTTTTCTCTACATAGTCGGTGTAACTCATGCCTGATACTCTCTCTACTATTACTTCAAGCAGTTCAAAGCCATCATTGCAGTAGCTGGCGTATTCACCCGGAGCCGCCTTAAGCTTCTGTGATTTAAGGTTTTCCAGAACATTTGTAGTTGCAACAGAATCATTATCACCATAAAGAAACATATTCTTTAAAGTAGAGCCGGATAACCCAGATGTATGATTCATAAGCATCCTGACTGTAATATCCTTATATCTTTCGTCTGCCATGGTAAAGTCATCTATATACTCCGTAACCGGTGTATCAAGGTCAACCTTTCCCTGATCAACAAGCTGCATCACGGCAGTCGTTACATATACCTTGCTGACGGAAGCGACACAATATATCTTATCGGGATCAGTCGCAGTCGCTGTTTCATTACCTCTTTCCGAATCAGTTGAGTTCTCTTCTTTACTCTTCGTATCGATTTCCTTAGCGAAAACCACTCTGCCATTATCCATCGATCTGCTGCTTATGACCGGAGAACCGATCATGGAGATTGCAACTATACCAGCCATAAATCTAATACCATTCATCTTCTTATTCATATCATTTCCTCTTCTAAAATAATACTTAGGGTTTTTATACATAGTATTATAGATGAATGTATTATTATCTTCTTTATCAGACCTTTATTAAAATCTTATCAAATTCTTATCTACCGCTTTTTTTAGCAATTTCTTTATAATATTTTAATAACCGATTCAGCTGGGCTTCATCTAAATCTTTTGCTCCCATAGTAATCTCATACAGTATTGGATTATCTTTTTTATGAATGACAGCCGTATCCGCCCTATCATCGTCTGATTCACCTATTAGATAATCTACGCTTGTTCCGAGAACCTGAGCCATCTGCACTATCGTTGCATGAGTAGGCTTGCGATCTCCCTTCTCATATCTCACGTAAGAACTCTGCGGGATATTCATTCTTCGAGCCGCTTCTACCCTTGTAATGCCAAGACGTTCTCTTGTTTCTTTTAATCTTTCAGGAATTAGTAATGGTTGCATATTATTTCCTCGTTTCTCTCTATTTATTGTATACAAACAAATTCTTCATACCACATTATTCTTGCAGCAATAAAGCTAATTGTTGATTTAGTAAGACTTTATTTTGAGCATAAGAAAAGCCGTCCTAACCCTAGCAAGTAAGTGACGGCTAATCTTATAACTTAAAACCCTTGCTGGATTGGGTGATGTGCACTCACCCTCCAACTATCTTGGTAAGAAAATTATACTTTCTTATTTGTAAAATGTCAATAGCATATCCAAGAGTTATCTATATAGCATTATTCTGTCATCAGCTCCGTAGCTGAAACCTTCTTAACCTTTCCGGCAGAGATGTAGGTTGTGACAAATATATAGAGGGAGATAATTACTATAGCAACCGGTATCCAGAATAATCTGAATCCAACGTTTGTTGAAAATGCCACATTCATAAACATATTCACAACCAGTATTGCTAAAGTCGCCCCGGCTATCACACCCGGTATAGCAACGGGCATAATCCGAACGATGATCTGCTTTCTTATATCTTTAGAGGTATAACCCATCGCTTTCAGTGTACCCATAGCCTGTCTTTCCCTTTTAATATTCGAGTCAATCAGGAAATTCATTATGATAGAAATTATGACAGAAATAATGATAAATAATACTACAGATAATATCTGAGTTATGACACTTATTCCTCCAAGCTCCGAATCTATAGTTTCTTTGATAGTTGTAATCTCTTTAAGTTTAAAACTTCCACTGTTTCCGGTTATGATTTTATCACCAACCTTTATGGCATAGCTTACATTACTAACTCCGTACTTCGACTTAAGAAGTGCCATCTGTTCATCAGCCTTTGCCTTGATTTTTTCTTCATATGTACCCTCACTTAGAGACTTTCCGACTGTGTCTTCTACACTTCCATATTCTTCTGTAAGCCTACTTTTTAATTCTTCCTCACTTACTCCATCTGCAGCATATACAAACAGCTCCCTAATGCATTCTGAAGGAGACATAAACTGCCTGAAACCATCTGATGTCATATAAGCCTGTTTTCCTTCATTCATAATTAATTTTGTAGTACCACAAATAATAAACTGTTTTTCGATGCTGTTGTATTTTACCAGTACACTATCTCCAACACTTAAGTTATATGCCTTTACAAGACCACTTCCAAGCAGAATTTCATTATCATGAATAGGGAATCTACCTTCTGAGACAGGAAGATTCTCAAGCTCACCAAAGTCATCATAGGCAAAGCATTGAAATACATCATTATCATTTCCATTAATACTAAATCCATTATTTGCAGAAACAATAAGACACTTTCTTACATCTTCTCTTGCCTTTATTTCCTCCATAACTGCCTCTGTATCAGTTTCTTCGTCAAAGCCAATCATAATTCCCTTTTCCAAGCCGATAAAATTAAGGAAAACTGCCCCCTTATCTCTAAATACGTCTGCAAGACAGATAAAAAATGTAATGGCAAGTGATGCAACCAGGATACATACAACCATTCCGATATTCTGTCCTGCACCGGACACAAGTCCCTTAAGTCCAAGTCTGCTATTAATGTCAGACTTTGTTTTTTCTATCGGAACCAGGTTTTTTCCAAAATGATGAGTCTTTATTCCCTTTCTGAAAGCAACAACCGGTGGATATTTCTTAACTCTCTTGGCATGCATTAGAGAAGTAAAGAGTGTTAAGACTACAAGTAAAACTGCAGGAATTATGAGGAAAAATGCATTTCCGGAAGCAACAAAGTCATGACCTATAAATGTCTTAAGTACTCTTGTCATTAGTGGATCAGTAATAAATATAAGTATGCCTCCGACCAGTACTCCTATAAAACTAAGCAGCAGATACTCGTATATGTACGCTCCTGATATTTCTCTCGATCTATATCCCAGGGCTTCAAGGACTCCGATGGATTCCATCTGATCATCGATATCATTTGTAATCTTATGTCTTATTATAAAGAGACAGGATATAACGGTAACGATGGACACAAATGCCAAAATACCCATAAGGATTTCTGCAGTTGATGTTGTTGCAAGCTTCTCTGTGTAATACTGATCACTCCATAAAAATATGTCTTTTCCCGATATATCCTCAAACTTTTGTTCAAATTCATGAGTAAACTCGCCTGCTTCTTCGTCACTGGTTATCACGCCATCCTTTGTATCAAATGCAATTCTCCTATGCTCCGGAACTACAGCACTCATCATGTCATAATCCGCATCAGTCAGCACGCACTTGATTCCACTTCCGGATACACTGGAACATAGTCCCGCCTCATAAAAACCGGCAATCTGGAATGGATACTCCTTACCACTAATAACCAGAGTAAGAGCATCCCCTTCAGAAAAGCCCATATTATATTTCAGGTAATATGGCACCCATACAGGATGTGTAAAACCATCTAGCTCCTCATCAGAAAGAGATGTCTTTTTCTCAAACCTTTCCAGCTTCTTCTCATCTTCTTCAGTAATGAACACCGCCTGAAACTGAGCCTTGGAGCCATCTGATTTCTTATACGAAATCGCTGTTGATATATCAAACTGGAGGGTGTCAAATGTAACGCTCCGTGTTACTCTCTCATCTTCTTTAACTATTTGAGAGAACTCATTCCTATAGGATTTTTCCGGAAACAGAAAAATATTATGATAGCTTCCTGTCTTCTCAAACATTTCATCAAACATCCTGTCAGCCTTTTCTATATTGATAATACCGATTCCGAAGAATAACATGCTGACCATAGTGAGGAAGATGATTACGAAGGATTCCTTCTTGTGCTTCCTTATATTAAATAATGATAATCTTAGAATTTTCATTTACCATCCCATCCTTTCAAGGAATTCTGACAGCTTTGCTCTACGTTCTTTTATGTCGTCTTCGCCGTAGATTGGCATCTCGTAGTCACCTACCACACCACCGTCACGGAGGTAGAGAACTCTTGTTCCTCTGAGGGCAGTTTTTAGGTCATGTGTTACCATTACTATTGACTGTCCATTCTTATGTACTTCTGAGAAGATATCCAGCACATCTCTTGAGGCGGCTGAGTTAAGCTGTCCTGTTGGTTCATCCGCAAAGAGTATCTTCGGATCATTTATAATGGCTCTTACTATTCCGACTCTCTGCGCCTCACCACCTGATAGCTGGTTTGGATATTTCTTCCAGTCTTCTTCATTTAGTCCTACTTTTTTAAGCAGGTTCTTTGCCTTCTGCACCAGCTCAGGTGAATTCTTCTGAACTATCAATGCTCCGGTCAGTACATTATCGAGAACTGTCTGATTTTCCAGAAGATATATACTCTGAAATACAAATCCGCAGTTACCGCGTCTGAATACTGCAAGCTCATCATTCGAATAGTCCTGAATCTCCGTATCGCCGAAGAATACCTTTCCCATACTCGGCTTATCCATACCGGACAGTGCATAGAGAAGTGTGGACTTTCCGGATCCTGACGAACCCATGATAACTGTGAAGTCCCCCTCTCTTATTTCCATATCCAGATTCTTTATAACGTGCTGTTGTACTCCTCCATTGGAAAATGATTTACAAAGTTTTTCTGTTCTGAGAATACTCATTTTTCTGACTCCTTATCTTCACTTATCAATATTCAGCTGTTTTATGAAAGACATATTCCCTCATAAAATTAAAACCACATATACCGCATCTATTACGTCACCAAAAGGCTCATGGTGACATCTTATGCTTGTAGTATATATGGTTTCTTATGATTCTTCTTTATCGAAGATTTATTAAATTCTTATCAAATTCTTAACAGGCTGGTTTACTTTAACTAAGCGGAATAAGAAGTTTAACGCAAAAGCCATCATCATTTTCAACAATCAGCTCACCGCCCATCTTCTCCATCAGTGACTTAGCAATATAAAGTCCGAGACCACTCCCATCTTCTTTGCTGTCAACCCAGTCTTTTCCACGATAGAATTTTCTGGTTATTAGTTCCAATTCTGATTCTGGAACTCCGGATCCATGATCTTTTATGCTCATTTCCAAAAACTCATCAATCACATTAAAGTCAATGTCTATGGCTGTCTTTGCATATTTCTGGGAATTAGAAATGATATTTCCAATCACCTGATTCATACGCCTTGTGTCGATGTTAATGACAACTCCGGGGATTTCTTTCATTCTCACAACCCCTTTATCATCATATTTTCTCACTATATTTCCCAGCATTTTGGACTCTTCATCCCGGCAGCTTACTTTAAATTCTCCGAGATCATCCAAGGTTGAAGCAAAAAGATCACTGATCAGAACATCTATCTGTTCTGCTTTCTTGTAAATGTTATCAAGCTTGGTTATCATATCCGTTTTTTCGATTTCTGATGCATTGCTGATATCTTTATCTGCATTAACGAGTTTCGCCTTCAGAAGCTCTGCAGAGAGTTTAATACCCGTCACGGGAGTTTTAAGATCATGACTGAGAGACGCAACCAGCTCCTTCTCCTTTTTCTGAAGTTCCAGCTCTCTATTCTTTGACGCTGCAAGCTCCTCCCTCATTATGTCAAAACTCTCGGAAAACGCACCGAACATATTATTCTTTTCCATCAGGAGAGGTACATCGAGATTTCCTTCTGCAACCTTTCCCGCAAATTCTGACATCCGATCAAAAGGATCAATGATATTTTTCTTTACATATTTTCCATATATAAATGCCGCTGCAAATACAACCAGACCGAACACACCAAATCCAGTCACTATTTTATTGCCAAATGCCTTTAGCTCTTTTTCCCCATCGTCAAATAATATCACGCTTCCAATTATCTGCTCATTCCTGGTAATATATGCATATGGGTAATGATTTTTTATTGCCATTTCAACTGAGAATGTGTAAGTATCTACGCTTTCAGCACCTGAATAATCATTCGTTACATTTCCGGCTGAAGATCTGTATATAACCCTGTTATTCTTATCAAGTATGACAAAATCAACTCCATAATCCTTGTCAGATATAGAGCTTGGCGAATCCCATTTTTCTTTGGCATCATATACTATATTATTCAGCGTCAGGATAACGGATTCTCTGTCATATAATTTTGCGCTATCTCTGTTAAAATATACAATCAGTAATATAAGTCCCAGGATATAAACTACCCCAACACTTATTATAAATCTATTATATGATTTCATGAGTTTCCTTCTATACGATAACCTACTCCCCAGGCAGTCTTTATAACCTGTGGATTCTTTGGATCTTCCTCTATTTTCTCTCTTAGATGTCTGATATGAACTGCAAGTGTTCCCTCACCGATGTACTCATCTTCCCAGACATTTTTCAGAAGTTCATCCTTAGTAACTACTCTTCCTGCATTTTCCATAAGATATACCAGACATTTATACTCCATAGCCTTAAGGCTTACCTGTTCACCGCCGGATATAAGAACGCGACCGTTGGTATCCAGACTGACTTTTTCAGTAAGCCTGATAAGACCATTACCACTTCTGATCATTTCCGAGCCTGAGGACTTTCCTGCAGCCTGTTCAGCCAGTTCCACTGCCTTTTCATATCTACCTAAAATTGTTTTGACCTTGGCAAGAAGAATACTGAGTGTATAGGGTTTCCTGATATAATCATCCCCACCGATATTAAGGGCAATCAGAACATCATCTTCACTGGATCTGGCACTTATAAAAAGGATGGGCATATCGTAGTTTTCCCGGACCTTTTTGCATAATGTAAAACCGGACTTATCTCCCAGATTGATATCCATGAGAAGTAAAGATACTGTATGATTCTCCAGAAAATCCACTGCATCATCATAACTTGTCACATATTCTGTTTTTACATCAAACATATTGAAATATTCAGAAGTTGACTGTGCTATCACTTCATCATCATCAATCATAAGAACTTTAACTTCATTTTCCATTTTAATCTCCAGATATATATCATTATTTCTTATAATACACTTTTAACGCAAATAGCGCAAAACTATCTTCATTTCCCCTGTAGATTTACCACGTGGACTGTCCCCTTGGCAAAAATTTACCAGAGGGGTCACCTCATGTCCCTCTGGTAAATTACCGACTCTCAAGTGTTTCCTGTCCCGAACAAAGTGTTCTGCCAGTCAGAGTCACACACCGATTATGCACTAGAATGGTGTAAGCTCATAATGTCTTGGCATGCTGCCACCGTCAACATTTATGAAAGTATCACCTTCCGGATTATAAACCATATAGTCTATTTGAGTTTCAGAGCCATACCATTTATCAAGACGAATAACCGAACTATCACATAGATATATGCTGTATTCATCATCGGCACTAAAGATTCTGAGTGGTCCCATGTCCGAATGATAGATATAGACATCTGTGAACTTTGTTTCTCCGGAATCGCTGATGATGCCTATCAACAGCTCATCCGCGCCATCATTATTCAGATCCTTCAGCAGATAGCCATACTTGTACTTTCCATTAGTATAGCAGTCAGGAACAATGAAGTCAGAGCCCACATTCTTCCAATTATCAGAAAAGCCCTCCTGATAAAACTTAACAGTAGAATCGTACCAGTTCTTCGGAACGCTCTTCTTAAGAACTCCACAACCGGTCAAAGATAAAATACAATAAGCTGCAACCAAAACTACCCGGAGGAGTTTGCCGCAGCTTATCTTTTTTTGATAATTATCAACCCCATCTTTCATCACTTTACCTCCGTATCACTTTGAACAGAAGTATATCATACTTTAATTATTTATGACAGATGAAAGGTCATTTCTTACTGCTATGATCATTCACTTAATTACTGCTGTTAATCTTGCATCCCTATTAAGATTCTACCGGAATACCGTTTACAGTCAGGTCATCTGTCAGTTCGATCACTAAGCATTTCTTACCATCTATAACTCTTGTCTCTATTATATCTGTATGCTTGCTGCTAACACGGAGTACCATGTTCTTGTTTCTTACTTCAAAGTTTCTGACAGGTGCCACATTATCCGCAAACAGTTTTTCTTCTACCTTCACAGTCGGAACATAATCCGCCATCCTTCCTGACGCACTTCCTTCAACCTCAAAATCTTCACTTGCGATTTCAGCTTCCACATTCCTTTCATGAATCTTCTTCATGTCAAACTGTTCATTGAACTTCTTATCGAATGTTTCAAGCCTTTCCTGCGAAACACCGCTCTTCTCAAAGACATTTCTCATAGACTCTTTATCGAGGAATACGGTTTCCCCGACAGACTCCATTTTCTTGTTATTAACAGTTTCCTTAAGATTCTCCTGAATGGCAAGCACTGTTTCAAAACTCGATTCATTTCCCAGCACTTCTGAAACAAATTCGTTAAATCCTTCCTTCTGCTGTTTAGCCGGAAGCATTGCAGATACCTCTAAAACCTTTTCTATAAATACATCCTGAAGCACATCTGTTTTCTTTGATGAATAAAGAAGCGCCGTATCATCCGTGCTCCGTTCATTAAATGCAGGATATAAAAATCCCGTTTCCGGAAGTTCCACAGCAAAGATCTGTTTAAGTGTATGGATTTCTCCCAGATCATCATCAAACCCAAGTCCGGGTTTTGTCAGCTTCATAGGGCATATACTACAAAGTATATAGTTATATACTTCATCAGAGGCATCCTCCAGCTCTATTCCATCTGTTGTGACCCCCGGTATATCATAAGCCTGATATATGAGAAGTATCAGATAACTCCCGACATAGTTATATGTATCTATAATTCTGTCATAAAAATACTTAAGTGCATCCTCATCCTTTAACTCGGACTTACGTATTTTATTCAACAAACCCTTGCCGCCGGATTCATTTTCCGAATCTTGATTCACAAACTGCATATCTATAAGATTCTTGCCTGGTGTACCCGAAAGTGTTTTTCTGAATATTTCCAGATATTTATACATTTCCTCTTCAGGAAGATTGTAGAAAGACTCATTAAATGTTTTTACTTTAGTCTTTTCCCCGTTCACATAGCAGCCTGCCAGTCTGAGAATTCCGCAATCCTGTATAGTATCGAAGAGTGATTTTATTTCATTTATCTCTTTCTTAATCATTAGTTTTTCTCCATTATTCCGGTTAATTAATCTTTTTTCTAATTTATCCTGGTCTCTATCAGTTCATCTGTTTCTGAATAAACCAGCTTAAGCGAAAAGTAGTCTTCTCTTTCTTCAAGTAAACGGAAGAATATCTTGTCCCCTTCCCAGATAGGAAGGTTATAGACCTCGGACTTCTCTATCCATTCCAGCTTGCCTTCGTCACAGTCCGTAATTTCGCCTTGAAACATAGTTGCAGTATAGAGATGCATATATTCCACAATCCTATCCTCCGGGCGACTTGCATCACCATAGATAAATGTAATAATACCGCGTGGTTTATACTCAAGCAGTGTTAACCCCGTTTCTTCCATCACTTCTCTTTTCAGACATTCATCCGGACTTTCGCCATATTCAAAATGACCGCCTACACCGATATACTTGTCTTTATTAATGTCATCAGCTTTCTTTACACGATGCATCATCAGATATTTATTATCCTTTTCTATGTAACATAGAGTTGTTAGTTCCGGCTGTCTCATCATTTTCCTATCCTTTATCAAGATAACTTTTCTCACTTATTCATAAGAGCAATCATTTTTTCAAAATCATACTCCCTTATAACTTCAGTCTCTTCGCCAATCTGAACCGTATCTACTGTCTTATCAGTAACAACCACATCAGCATTGATCATATCATCCACCACTTCAGTAGCCATCATTTCAAAGAAAGATGCAACATTAATTACGTCGGTCACATGGAAGTAGTCAGTTATGAAACTCATATCTGTAGTTCCTGCAACTGCCGCTTTACTGTCCCTTGCCATATTAAGCCAGATTAAGTCATTTGTCATAAGATCAACTCCGAAGAGATATGCGAACGTACTACCCGAATCAATCATAAATGCCGATTTGACAGATTTAGGCTCATAAACAGCGCCCGAATCCTCAGTATCTCTTACCATATAACCTGCCTTGCAGAAGCACTTATTAAATGTCACTCTGGAGTAGACATTATTGCAGAAGATAAGGTATCTCATATCAGGATATTTCTTTCTGAACTTTTCAGTATCTATATCGAAATACTCTGAACCACCATTATATCCGCTTGTTTCATCTCCGGAATATGTGATAGCTTCTGAATGTCTTCCTGCCATGGTTCTCCATGAAAATTCAGTGCGTCTGCCATTTTTATCTATTCCGAATACTGAAAGATCTATATCATCAACCTTTTCCCAGTACGTAAAGGCACGAAGCTTCTTTGCTTCTCCTATATGAATCCTTGAACCTCTTGTAAGAACTCCAAATCCACCTTGGGAAGTATTTTCCTGAATAGGAAGTGCATAGTTTTTCATATCAGTATCGATATAAACCCTTCCCAGTCTGCCCTTAAGAACCGACTTTAGGTTATTCATTATTCTGTCAGCCAGCATTGCAGCCTGACCTTCAGTTATGTGAGAACGTCTTCTTTTCATTTCATCGGGAGTTTCAGTATGAACTCTCAGCTGATTATACTTAGTAAACTTAAAGGTTCTCACGGCATTTTTTGCCGAATAGCTTGAATACTCCATAAGAAGCTGAATAAGTACGATGACATTTTTAGTATCCATGCAATTCAGCACATAACTCATATCCTCCACAGACTCACATCTGCTTATGATGTAATTCATATTTCTGAGGACTGTTGCTGTTCCCTTACCATTTTTCAGAGCATCAACCGCTGCTCTTATATTCTTTTCAGCCATAGCTCTTTCAAAATCAGAAAAAACAGACTTATTTTCATTTCCCCTCATAGCATTAACGAAACTCTCAGCCTCTGATGTCTTTGCTGCATAATGAATATGATGAAGAAGTCCATTCCACGCTTTTTTCTTCTCGAAGCATGTCCTGATGTCACATCTGCCATTTTCAAAAAGTGTATCAATCACAGAAGTTATGAACTTTCTATCCTGATTCTTCAAGTTAAGCCTGTAAATATTTTTATTTGCATAAACTGAGTAGTTCAGCTCATCAACAAGCTTTATCACATCAGATAAAAAAATGCATTCCGCAAATCTCTTATCACGCGTATCAATCAGAAGCTTTATGCATGTGTTCTTAGATGCTATCTCATCAACCTTTACATCATATTCAATGATAAAGGACTTAACCAGCTTATACTGTTCATCACTAAGCGGTCTTGTGCCTGCCAGTAAATCCCTGACTATCTGAGATAGCATATCAACCGCCTCATCCGCTGTTATGATGGAAAACTCTTTTATATCAGCATTTTCTTTAAATGCAGTTCTTTCAAAGTTCTCTTCGAAAAGGGAATGACCCGCTTCTGAAAAGTTGCCAAAACCATATGTTACTGCATAATGCACCATCTGATCAAAAAGAAGCTGGTCAGCAGACAGTTCTCTTACACTTTGGGGAAAACCTCTGTAAAAGGGTTCAGGAACATTTTCTCCCAGACGTTCTGATACGAACCTTATCATGTAATCACTTGCAAGCTTCTCTCCCTCAACAATGCGAATGTTAAACAGATTGGCAAGCGCAAAAAGGGTCTCGAACTGATTTTCAATTGTTTCTGTTTTTCTTTCATTTACAAGGATATGCTTTTCAAATAAATAGTTTTTGTAAATATTCTTCATTTTCTTGCCTCAGGTAATGATTTGACATACCTATACAGATTAAAACAGTTTTTGGCGATATTGGTACATTCATTAGGGGGGCGCTCTACCAGCTGAGCTACAGGTTCAAAATGAACCTGACAGGAATCGAACCTGCGACATCCCGTCCATAATCATGTAGAAGTAAATATACCTAGCTGCCAAGTATTATTATACTAACGATATCACCAGATTAATCACCATTCCGGCGCTCTGCCACTGGCTATGGTTTCCTAAGAAACCAGAAGGAATCGAACCTTCGACCTCCGGATCCCACAAATGAAGTAAATCTGATTAGCTGTCAGTTTTTAATAGTCTACCATATTGAGCCCCATAATTACACAAAAAAATAGAGTGCCATCAGGCACCCTATTACATAAATTATCACTTTCATAACCTTACATTTTTCTGTATCCGGCTGGATAGTTTATAAGAATCACCGCAGTCCATGCCACTGTAAGAAGTGCCGATTTCAAATGTTTCCTGTTTAAACTGCTGTTATAAGCGCAGAATCTGTCTACTACAGTTTTCAGCTGAGCTGTCATTCCATAGTAATATAGCGGCGTTGCAAATACTACCATATCTGATGACAGAAGTTTTTCCCTTATCATTTCCACGTCATCTTTCTGCACACATGGTCCTTCATATCCACAAGCAACACACCCGATACATGGATGGATATTCGCATGGCACACATCTATTACTTCACAGGTATTTCCACTTTCCTCGGCTCCTCTTACAAATTCATTTACAAGAATGCTCGTTGAGCCATTTCTGTTAGGACTTCCCATAAGTACAGTTATCTTCATTACATTTACCCTTCATTTTTTCACTTCATGCCATCTATCCATGACATTAGCTCATCCTCCGACACTCCTCCGTCGAATCGCTTACCTTCCAGCCATGTTCCGCTTCCGGCATTGTCAGCAAGGTTCTGACCGCTTCTGCCTATTCCGCTGCCTCCCGATGTACAGAATGGTATCATGGTAATTCCTTCAAAATTATAGTTTTCTACAAATGTATCCATGATACGCGGCTCTTCTCCCCACCAGATAGGATATCCGATATAGATGGTTGAATATCCTTCAAGCGAAACTGACACACTTCCAATCTCAGGTCTTACGGAAGAGTCGTTCTGCTCCTTAGTAGAGCGGCTATTTGAATCATTCCAGTTTAGATCGGCATTTGTATATTCCTGTGCAGCCTTGATCTCATAGGTATCCGCTCCTGTGATGCCTGCAATCTTTTCTGCTACTCCCTTTGTGGTTCCTGTTGCAGAGAAATATACGACAAGAACATCACTTTTTTCATTCGTGCTGTCTGTATTCTCCGAAGATGTGGCTTCCGATGATTCATCATCCACCATCTCTTCACTTTTGTTTGAAGTTGATTCACTTGTGACGTCCTGAAGTGTTTCCTCATCAGTATTATCTGCAGGCTCTTTGTTCTGTGAATCCTCAGTCTTTGCTGTATCACTCACTGCCTGCCCTTCATTATTCCCGCATGCTGTGAGCCCAAAAAACAGCAAAGCCGTTGCAATTATTAATAATGCTTTCTTCATTTAGCCAGTCTCCTGTTTATGATAATTTGCCGTAATCTTCATCCGATACAGCTTCCAGCCATTCATTGCTTGTCTCTTCACCGGCAACCTCGATTGCCAGATGCGAGAACCATGAATCCGGCGCCGCTCCGTGCCAGTGTTTTACTTCGGCAGGAATATTTATTACTTTACCGGGAGTCATCTCAACAGCCTCCTTGCCCCATTCCTGATAAAATCCTCTTCCTCCGATACAGAGTAACATCTGGCCGCCTCCGCTCTTTGCGTGATGGATATGCCAGTTGTTCCTGCATCCCGGTTCGAAAGTCACATTAAATACAGGCACCTGCTCTGTAGATATAGGAGCAAGATAGCTCTGTCCTACAAAAAACTGTCCATAAGGATTCTCTTCGCCTATAGGAAAACAAATAGTATTCTGGTATCTGTCTTTTTCTGTCAGTTCAGGCACTTCTTCATTCCATATTTCTTTAGCAAGCCGAAATACTGCCCAGCCCTTTGGCCATCCTACATACATGGTGGCATGCGTGATAATTGCTGCAATTTCTTCCTTTGTAACTCCGTGAGCCTTCGCATTCTGAAGATGGTATGAAAGAGAGGAATCAGTGATGCCCGATGCCATAAGTGAAACTACTGTAATAATACATTTTGTCTTCACATCAATGGCTTCTTCATTCCACACTTCACCAAAGAGTATATCATCATTCAAGTGTGCAAACATCGGTGCAAACTCACCAAGCTGTTCTCTTCCTGCTTTTTGTACGATTTTCTCTGCCATCTTACTTCATCTCCTTTTTTCAAAAAAGTATCACAATAAGTTCAAGACTATCAGTTATAATTCATTCTGACTTTGTGTCAAAATAAATTATACACATACGCTGACATCATGTCAAGATAAATACATTCTGTAAATAATACGCGAATCCCTTTCGCCTATCATTCAGAACACTGGCTCAGATCCTGCTTAAGTCTCCGGTAGAAAAACCGGTTATAGCCGGTATAATGCTCATCCCAACAAACAGGAATTTGACCCTATGACATATATTCTTTCTTTGATAGTTCCAACTCA
>CAMOWK010000007.1 GCA_946628415.1 uncultured Lachnospiraceae bacterium
ATACTATAGCTTTTCATGGTTTACAAATACGATGCGCCAGTTTTGGTGCATCATTTAACGTAGACAACTGAATTATACTTAAAATAAATAGATTTTAAATATCATTTTTCATAATTCATTTGACACTATCAATACTATGAATGCGTTGAATTCATAGCCATAACACATTGTAGCCATAACACATTGTTACCAATGACTAACATATTAGCACAATACCAATATCACTGCAATATTCCCAACAAAAAAAGATGACAAATGAAATCAGATTTCATCTGCCATCTTTCAAAGAATATTCCAGTTTAGTCTTCTCCTGTTTCAAGGATCTTCTTTTCATTTTCTTCCTCTATCTCAGGGAAGTAGGAAAGCATAGGCTTAACATTTTTTTCGCCTTTGATACGTCGCGCAACGTAATTCTTTGTAAGCTTTCTTACCGTAGGAGCAAGAGCTACGACACCGATAAGGTTAGGGATCATCATCATTCCGTTAAATGTATCGGATATATCCCAGGCAAGGCTCGAAGTAAGAACTGCTCCCGAAACAATCATAAGAACAAAGATTACTTTATATACTTTCGTAACAACAGGTGCTGCCTCTCCTGCAAGATACTCAACTGCCTTAGTACCGTAATGTGACCATCCGAGAACAGTTGTAAATGCAAAGAGTAGAATTGCAAGCGCTATGAAGTAACGACCAAGCTCAAAATTACCGAACTTGAATACAGTGTTAAATGCTTCCGCAACCAGAGTTGAATCACTGTCAGTTACAGCAGTACCGTCAGCCAGATTTATAACTCCTGAAGTAAGGACGGTAAGTGCTGTCATGGTACATACAACCATAGTATCCGCAAATACCTCGAAGATACCCCAGAGTCCCTGTTTAACAGGCTCAACAACATTTGAATTGGAATGAACCATAACCGATGAACCAAGACCTGCCTCATTTGAGAACACGCCTCTCTTACAGCCCATGGTAATAACCTGCTTAAGTGTAAGTCCTGTTACACCGCCCCAGACTGCTTTTCCTGAAAATGCACCGCTGAATATAGCTCCAAATGCACTTCCTATATGCGTTACATTTTTAAATATAATAACAAGTGAACCGATAACAAAAGCCACAACCATGATCGGAACTATACGCTCAGCAACATTTGCTATACGCTGAAGTCCCCCGATTACAATAGTGCCGACAAGAATCATAAGGATGATTCCAACAATAAGCATGTAAAGCGTTACAGAAGCACTTCCGTCAGCAGATGTATAAAGAACTATGTTTGAAAGTGCCTTTATATCAAATGCCGAAGTAAAGTTAACTACAATCTTGTTAACCTGACCCATATTACCGATACCGAATGATGCAAGCACTGCACAGATAGCGAAGATTACGGCAAGAACCTTTCCAACTGTCTTCATCCCTTTATATCCGCCAAGTCCGTCCTGAAGATAGTACATCGCACCACCGGACCACTCGCCCGATTTATTCTTTCTCCTGTAATAAATACCGAGTATATTCTCAGAATAATTAGTCATCATTCCGAAGAATGCAGCCACCCACATCCAGAATACTGCACCTGGTCCACCCGACATAATTGCAGCAGCGACACCTGCTATATTACCAACACCTACTGTTGCGGCAAGAGCTGTACAAAGTGCCTGAAACTGTGATATAGATGCCTTTTCATTGGTATGCCCTTTAACCTTGCTGTCAAACATGCTTCCTATAGTCTTCTTGAACCAGTGACCTATATGTGTCACCTGGAAGAATCCTGTAAGAATTGTCATTATGATGCCGACTGCTATAAGCAGCCAAACACCGACCTTTGTCCATACAAATGAATTGATAATATCATTAAACTCTGCCAGCCTATCAAGAAAACCATTCATATTTTTTCATTCCTTTCCAAATTTGCTGCAACGATCCATCAGCATCAGTCCCTATCAATGAACTGTTACATATATTACACAAAGAAAGACTCACAGTGGGGTTTCACGCCTTTGTGAGTCTTCCGAAAAGATATTTTATATACAAACTATATAAAAATCAAGTATTTTTTACTTGTTGCCATTATTCCTTGGTGTCTTTTCAACAGTTCTTCTAAGGAAGTTGTCGTGATGATTAGTAATACGGAAGGTCTGCTTATTCACGTAATTTGCGGCCTCTCTCGCCTTATGAACAGACTTCGTCTTTCCTTTAAATATAAATGCAACGATAAGTGCTATGACGAGCGCTATAACAAGTACAACGATTACATTTGCTGCTGTAAATGTTGAATTCTTTGCAGCCATAAATCCAAGCATAAGACCTGACAGAACTGCAAATATACCGATCAGTATCCCGTAGAATTTACCCTTGCTGTAAGGAACGTCACCTACAAATGTTCCTGTCTGTCCATTCATTGCAAATGTATACTTCTTGCCGTTCCATGTGGTATTAAGAAGCCATACCGGGAACAGTGCGTACTTAACACCTGATTTAAGTGTATTAATACTGCTTCCATGAAGAGACTTGGAGTCATACCCCTTCACTTCATTTCCAAGCATATCCTCGGCAGTCTTTTTAATCCTGACATCTGCCCTTGGCTTACATTCTTCTGCAGAAATATCATACTTATCTGCCATATAACCGGCAAGGTAAGCTGAACTAAAAGGAACAGCCTCATCGACATTATAAGGTTCAATTGAATCCATAAGGTCATCAGGCATCTTGCTCGATCCGTCTGCAGGGATATTCTTAAAGCTCATATCGCCTTCACGCATTACATCGTAGTACTCAGTTTCCTCATAATCATACTCTGAGTCGGAATGCCTGTGTACCTTTGTAGCTTCAAAATTCGCTTTTGCATGAATATCT
Source organism: uncultured Lachnospiraceae bacterium (assembly GCA_946628415.1). GTDB lineage: Bacteria > Bacillota > Clostridia > Lachnospirales > Lachnospiraceae > Eubacterium_Q. The sequence goes on from CAMOWK010000007.1 coordinate 2,848, forward strand.
GCATCATAAAGCCAGAAAGGAACATATACTCCTTTCATTTCCTGAATATGGTTGTCTGATTTAAATGCTGCAGGTGCTAGTTTTATACTACTTACATGCTTTTTAAGCTTATCGGTTGCAGCATATTTATTAAGCTTAAACGGAATGATAAGATCCGGCTTCAGATTACCTCTGAACTGACTTGCGATAACTATAGGATTATCACAGTAAGGACATTTGGTTGAACCGATAGTCTCATCTCCGACAATCTCACCGCCGCAGGTCTTGCACTCATATACAATAAGCCCTTCATTTGCAGGGTTCCAGTCCTCCTGCTTCGCAACATACTCATCACCGCCCTGACCGTTTGCAACAGCATTTTCCGCCTCAAACTGAGCTACCGGATATGACGCATCACAGCTGTCACATACAAGCATCTGCTTACTTGCGCTGAACTTAAGTGCTCCGCCGCATGCCGGACATATGTATTTGTTCAGTTCTGACATAGTTTAAACCTCCCCCTTAAAAATTGGGAGTCTCAAGGTATTTCATGCCTTCGACTCCCGATTATATTACATTGATTTAGGTACGTTCTTATATCTTACTATCTTCATACTTGCATTTTTAATGAATTCTTCCTTACGAAGCTTCACCTTTGCAATCTGCTTATAGAGAGGTCTTCCTTTGTTGACCTTATCCTTAAGCTTATTGAAATATATGATATCATCAAAATGATCTTCAGTCGGGAATATCTCTGCAACTATCTTACCGCCCTCATCATATACGAGAACTTCTTCAACAGCCGGATCTCTTGCAACATCCTGCTCAAGTTCTTCCGGAGAAATGTTCTCTCCGTTACTGAGAATAATGAGATTCTTCTTTCTTCCCGTCAGCATGATGAAACCTTCATCATCAACATATCCGAGATCTCCTGTATGATACCAGCCATCCTTAAGAACCTCGGCTGTAGCCTCAGGATTCTTATAATAGCCCTTCATGACGATATCACCCTTAAATGCAATCTCGCCTTCCTCTGTTGTCTTAACCTCAAGTCCCGGAGCTACAAGTCCAACTGAACCGTCCCTGTGGTGGAAAGGTCTGTTGACTGCTGTACATGGCGAGCACTCCGTAGTTCCGTATCCGTTAAGTATTTCTATACCCCAGGTTCTGAATTCTTTTACATACATAGGATCAAGTGCGGCTCCACCGCAGATGATATATTCAAGATTGCCTCCAAATACATTATGTATGGATGCATAAGTCTTACGTCTTACATCAACTCCCGCTTTAAGAAGAAGATCCGTTGACTTCATAAGTCCCTTAAATGCGGCAACCTTGCCCTTCTTCTCAACCTCAGCCCAGATCTGCTTATGGAAGAATTCAACAAAAAGCGGAACAAGGAACATGGTCTGTGGTCCGAAATCAGCCATATTCTTCTTAACATATCTGAGACTCTTATTGATATATACAGCCCCCTTGTAATTGAATACCATAAGTATTCCTACAATAAGTCCAAAAGCGTGATGGAATGGCAGTACTGCGAGAACATCACCGCTTAAAAGGAACAATTGACAAGTATTATTAAGCTCCGCCGCAATGTTCTTATTGGTAAGTTCAACGCCCTTACTTGTACCTGATGTACCCGATGTAAAGAGAATTGTTGCTGTCTTTTCCGGTTCGATAGTGTAATTATCATACATTATCGCCCCTTCAGCTATAAGCTTCCTTCCTTCTGCAAGGATAGTTTCAAAGTCCGCAAAGCTTATAACCTTCTTAGATGGTTTCTTGGCAACCTTTTCAATGTATGTAGGCGATATAAATACCGTATCTACATCTGCCATCTTGATAAGTGCCTTGATTTCATCCTCAGGAAGAGCCTTGTCAATTCCTACAGCCACATTTCCGCCATTTATGGCAGCCATGTATATAACAAGCCATTCGTAGGAATTCTCCCCGATTATTGCTATATGCTTATCTTTGATCTTCTTGTCATACATCCAGTTGCCCATCGCACGGACGTCCTCAGCAAGATCCTTATAAGTCTTCTTCATCTCTCCCGATTCACAGGGATATACAACCGCTGTCTTCTCAGGAATTTCAGCTTCCCTCTTGTTAAGAAGGTCTTTGAGATCTGTTATATCTTCAAGTGTATCATAAAAAGGATAAGGTCTGTTTTTCATATGTTTAATCAAAGTCCTCTGCTAAAATCTCTTCGCCTCCGCGCTTCTCACACTTCTCGATAAGTCCATCAAGCAGTTCGACGAATCTGTCAATGTTACCGGTTTCTATCATCTTAAGAGAATTCTTAAGCTTTTCAATGATAGGTTTATCAGCCTTTACGCCCTTCTCCTTGAAGTAACCTCTGGCTATCGAGATCATTCCTCTCTCTCTTATCTTATGGATATCGATAAGATAGATAAATGAATCTACTATCTCCTGATTATCTTCAAAGAATCCTGCAAGAGAATCAATCTCACCTGTAAGCATAACAACATAGTCATTTTCATCAGGTGCCGAATTCTTAATAACTTCAACCAGTTTTGCAGGAGTAACAAGCCCTGCATTTTCTATAATAAGGCATCCGCCCTTGAGACTGCTCAGTTTTTCAAGTCCGATCTTGTTAAGCTGTCTTGCCTTAATCTTTGCTATCTTGTCAGACTTAACAAGTCCTGTTGCAAAGAAGCTCCTTGCAAAATCCTCACCGACCTTAACAGTACCGAAACCGTTTCTTCCAAGAACTACTATATTCTTAGGCATATCAGGATGCTTTTGAATGGAATTATAAGCAACAAGAATATCATCAGATGTAGTCGCTATCTTCATATACTTCTGAAGGAAAACAGCTTCTTCCGGGAGAGGACTTAGTTCAAGTTCTTCACCTGTTACGGGATCGATATTCTTCTTTCCTGTATCCTCCTTGGCATCCTCCTTAGCTCTCTTTGCAGCTCTCTCAGCACGCTTTTTAACTTCCTCTTCATACTTCTGCTGTTCTTCCTGTTCTTTGGCGGAAATACCTGATTTAGCCTTCTTATTTACAGTACCTGCACTGCTTTTTTTAGCAGCCTTTGCAGCTTCCTCGGCAGCTCTTGCCTTTTCTTCGGCAATCCTTGCTCTCTCTTCCGCGGCTCTTGCAGCTTCTTCCATAGCTTTAAGCTTTTCTTCTGCTGCTTTTGTTTCCTCGGAAATACTTTCCTCTGCAGGAGTACTGACTGATTCTGTTTCTTCAACCGGAACATTCTTATTCTTCTTAAGTCCCTGAAGAAGTTTTTTAATTGCCTCGTAGGCATTTTTGAATGGTTTTATCATCTGACGTTCCCCCTTATTATGTAGTCTAAGAAATAATCCAAATGCATATAAAAATCAAATGCTAATTAAAAACAGCTGTAAATGCAGAAAGCCCAAGTGCCGCGGCAACTCCCATAATTATGCCGGCAAGCACTACTCCTGCCATAACTGCTATAACGCTTTTCTTGAAATCAAGATCAAGAAGGCTTGCCGCAAGTGTCCCTGTCCATGCGCCTGTTCCCGGAAGTGGTATTCCGACAAAGAGAAACAGTGCCAGATATGTACTTCTTCCAACCTTCTCTGTAAGCTTTTCTCCGCCTTTTTTACCCTTCTCAAGGCAGAATGTGAAAAATCGTTTTATCCATTTAAGACCCTTTGGCCACTCTCTTCCTGCTCCCCAAACAAGTACTTTTCTTGCAAAAAAGAATATTATCGGTACCGGAATCATGTTACCTATAATGGCGATTACATATGAAATCGGCATATTCAGATGATACAGTACCGCATACGGAATGGCTCCTCTAAGCTCTATAAGAGGCACCATTGAAACCAAAAAAACAACTATGTAATATATCATAAACAAGCTCTCCTAAAGACAGTCAAACCTAATCTATAATGTATCACAAAGATGTAAATAAGTAAATAAAAATAGCTCCACCGCGCTTTTATGCATAGTGCACAAAAATATTATGTCATTTTCCAATAATAAAAAATATTTTTATGCGTAAATTCTCTTACTTTGTGCTATAATGTTAATGCTGATTTTTATCAGCTAAAATAATGTATTGGTATGGTGGGACTATGAACATTAGAAATCTTCAAAACATGATCGCTGAATGTATCAACTATGCAGATGCCATAAACAGCGATATCAATCTTTACCCTGATGATGCCAAGATGCAGCTCAGGGATCTTTTAAGGTATGATTTTATCATATTCCTTGGTTTTCTGTATGAACCTGAAAATGGTAATCTTCATGATCAGGTGGAATTCATAAGACTTAATCTCAGAATGAATCTTGCAGACGATAAATTCATCGACTTTGTTGAGCAGCGATGCTTTGACACAAGATTCCTTACAGAAGCTCCAAAGTCTCTCTCATATTTCATCAAGGCTGACCGCAAGCAGATGGAACAGGGCATGAGAGGCAGTGTTGCAAAATCCAAATTCGTTGTTGACTGTTTCAGAAAGCTCGGTGAAGGTTTCATCGCTTATGATAAAGTTAAAGATGAAACAGTTAAGAGACTTACTGATTATATAGAGGTTCTTTATGCTACACTTAACAGTGCCGGCATAGTTACAACAACTCATACTTCAGTGCTTACTTCTGCTATGAATCCTCATTCAGCTGATAATATGCCTGAGAAGGCTGCTCAGCCCAGCAGAGAAAACAAGATTACAACCTTTGATGTTGATACCGGTGAATTCGTTGTTAAGAATAAAATCAGCATTTCCGGTCATAACATTGTTAAGAAGCGTGCAGATGATATCACTGAATTCCAGAATTTCGTTAAGGCTGAAGAGGAAGAAGTTAAAGATGCATTTCACAGAGGCAAAACAAGAGTCGGCGGAAACAGAAGAGGCAGCGATGAATCAGAAGAACTCGAAGAATCTCTTGATGATCTCATCAAAGAGCTTCAAGGACTTACAGGTCTTAATTCGGTTAAAGAAGATGTTATGCATATCATTAACATCATCAAGGTTCGTAAGCTTCGTGAGATGAAGGATCTTAAGCGTATAGATATGTCATTCCACCTTGTATTTACGGGTAATCCCGGTACAGGTAAAACTACCATAGCAAGACTTCTTGCTAAGATTTATAAACAGCTTGGCGTTGTTAGTAAAGGACAGTTTATAGAGGTTGACCGTTCAGGTCTGGTTGCTCACTATTCAGGTGGTACTGCCATCAAGACTACAGAAGTAATCGACAGGGCTGTCGGCGGTATACTCTTCATAGATGAGGCATATTCACTTACCCATAACAAAGAGATGGGTGACTACGGACAGGAAGCTGTTGATACACTCCTGAAACGTATGGAGGACGACAGAGATGACCTTATCGTTATCGTTGCCGGATATACCAATGAAATGCAGGAATTCATCAATTCCAACCCGGGTCTCCAGTCACGTTTCAACAAGTATATCTACTTCCCGGATTATACAAGTGCAGAGCTTATGACTATCTTCAGACACATGTGCGAAGAGACAGATTATTCACTTACAGAAAGCGCAGCTGCGATGGCTGAATCTTATCTTACCGGTCTTGCTGAAGGTAAGAAAGATAACTTTGCTAATGCCCGTCTTGTTCGTAACTATTTTGAAAGATGTATCGACCGTCAGGCAAACCGTATCGTTAAGGATAAACTCATCAACGAGGATGACCTCGTAACCTTCGTAAGAGAAGATATGATCGAGCCAAGCTCAATGGTACAGGCTCTTGAGAAAACGAGCTAAGCCTGAATTCTGAATATGCGGGCGATAGAATTATGCAGGCAATAAATATTCAACCAATATATCTCTAATCACAAAAAATCATCGACCGGATCCGGCCGATGATTTTTTTATTTATATTCATTTTACTTCACTGCTTATCTATCGGAAGCAGGAGAGGCAGTTTTTCTATCTGGCTGCAGCTGCTTTATTACCTATATACTTTCTAAGTGTAAGCCAAAGTGGTCCTGTTATGAATATTGATGAATAAGCACCACATATGATACCTACCATAAGTGTAAATGTGAATTCCTTAAGTGAGGAAACACCAAGTATATAAAGCATAAATATTGTCACGAAGGATGTAAGGTTTGTATAGATATTTCTTGTGATCGTCTGTGATATAGACGCATTTACAACCTTTGTATATCCTTCTGCATCTCTGTTGAACTGCATAACCTGCATATTCTCACGAATACGGTCGAATATGATAATCGTAGAGTTGATCGAATAACCTACCAGCGTAAGCATACATGCAATGAATGTACTTCCGACTGAAAGCCATGCAACCGAGTATACCATGAACACAACCATAACGTCGTGTATAAGTGCTATAACGGCTGATGCACCGAAACGTACATCGTTGAATCTGAAAGCAATGTATATAAGCATAAGGAGTGATGCGATTGCAACTGCAAGTATAGCATCTCTTCTCATTTCATGACTTATGGTACTGCTGATATTTTCCGACTCTATAGCAGATTCTTCAATCCCAAACTTATCAATGAGCGCTTTGCTGAGAGCCTCTCTCTTATCCTGATTAAGCTCTGCTGTCTTAAATACTACCTGATTATTTGCATCTACAACCTGAATCTGAACAGTTCCCTTACTGATTCCTGTTGCCTCTTCTATAACAGGCACAACTTCTGATTCAGCTTCTGCAAGTGTATAAGCATGGTCAAATGTAACTGTGGTTGAAGTACCGCCGCTGAATTCAAGTGAGTAGTTAAGTGTATTACCTCTTCCGCTTATTCCCTTGTTAACAAAGAGGAATGCAATACCTACAATAACTAAAATAAGTGAAAGACTTCCTGTAAATTTGAAGTATTTAGCAAATTCTTTTACCTTAACCGGCTTTGCTTTTCCGTAGAGCTTCTCATTTGTAACTCCGAGTTCTGCAAACTGTTTAAGCAGGAATCTCGTTATAACAAGAGCTGTAAACATTGAAAGTATGATACCAAGGATAAGCGTTCTGGCGAATCCCTTTACCTGTCCTGAACCCATCCAGAGAAGTACAAGACCTGCTATTATGGTTGTTATATTTCCATCGAAGATAGCTGAAAATGCTTTCTTGAAACCTGATTCAATAGCCGACTTAACAGAAAGTCCATTTCCTATCTCTTCTTTAATACGCGTATAAATGATGACATTCGCATCAACCGCCATACCTATCGAAAGAAGTATACCTGCTATACCCGGAAGTGTAAGCGTTATCTTGCAGATATTGATTCCGAGAAGCTCAAGTATTACATAACATGAAAGTGCTATACATGATACAAAGCCCGGGAATCTGTAAACTATTATCATTATAAGGAAAATGATAAGAATACCGATAAGACCTGCCATAAGCGCTGTACGGATTGCATCATTACCAAGCTTAGCTCCGACTACCTGTGAACGGAGTTCTGAAAGTGTAAGAGGAAGTGCGCCGATCTTGATCGTGCTTGCAAGATTTCTTGCTTCTTCTAAGCTTTCCTGCCCGTCTATCTGAGCAGCTCCGCCTGTAATGGCATCTCTTACTGTAGGAGCACTTACCACTTCACCATCATAGATGATATATATTGGCTTACCTACATTTGCTGTAGTAGCATCACCGAATTTCTTTGTTCCTTCTTCATTAAACTGAAGCTGAACTATATATTCATTTGCGCCTGTACCGTTAGCCTGATCGATTGCCGCATCAGCATTTTCAACGTCAGCACCCGTAAGTGCAGCCTCGTATTCCTCTCCTGCCGCAAACTTTTTATAGTTATCCTGATCCATAAACATCAGATCACCCGGTTTACCAAGTTCTTCAAGAACCTGATTCGGATCATACTTAGCTGTATCAAGAGGTATCTCAACCGTAATACGGTCCTGACCTTCTTTATATACTTCACCTTCTGTACTATAGTTTTCAACTCTTCGCTGGAGTTTTTCTATAGTAGTATCAATCTGATCCGATGTTGCATCTTCATCCATGATCTGGTAAGTAATACTTACACCACCCTGAAGATCCAGACCAAGCGCTATATCTTTAGCACGGCCTGTACTATTCTTGCCTACACCGTACATAGCCATATACACAGCTCCGGCAGTAATAAGGCAGAATATAAGGAGGAAGATCACTGCATTTCTCTTTGTCTTCTTCATTGTTCCAAAAAGCCTTTCTTAGTTTATATAAATCTATTCAGTACATTTATGTACTTAGTTCACATGACTTTGAAGTTTTCCGTACTTAGTTGGCACAGTCTTCAATATCACATGTATCCCTGTCTTCACATTCATCTTTCTTTTCTTCCGGAATGTCCATGTCAGCAAGTGCCGCCTTGATCATAAGAGCACATTCCACTCGCTTTCTTTCAAGTTCACACCCGATTTCATAGGGTTCGAGTATGTTCCCATGAAACTGATATGCATTTGCTGCACATCCACCACTGCAGAAAAACCTAGCGAAACAGTCTTTACATTTTTCTTTTGCATATACATTGCAAAGCTTGAAGTCTCCGACGATGTCATCTCTATCAATTCCATTCCAAACATCACCTATCTTATAATCGTCTATACCGACAAACTGGTGACATGGATAAAGATCTCCCCATGGTGTAACAGCAAGATACTCTGTTCCCGCGCCACATCCCGCAAGCCTCTTGTAAACGCAAGGTCCGCCGGACAGATCTATATTAAAGTGGAAGAAATTAACAGGTTTACCCTCTTTTGCCCTCTTAATGATTATCTTTGCCAGTTCGTCATACTGCTCCTTGATTATAGGAACATCTTCTTCCTTTATGGCATAGTCCATATCAGAAGATGCAACAACCGGCTCCATAGATATCTCATCAAAGCCTTCGTCGATAAGGTTCTGTACATCCTTTACAAAATCAAGATTGTAATGTGTAAATGTACCGCGAACATAGTATTCTCCCTTTCTTCCTTCGCTGAAATGCTGAAATTTAGGAAGAATCACATCATAACTGCCTTTTCCGTTAACGGTAGGGCGCATGTGGTCATTTACTTCGCGTCTGCCATCTATACTCAGAACTACATTTTTAAGTTCTTTGTTGGCATATTCTATGATATCGTCCGTAAGAAGCACCCCGTTTGTGGTAAGGGTGAATCTGAAATTCTTGCCCTTTTCCTTTTCAATACTTCTTCCATACTGAACGAGCTGCTTTACTACGTCAAGATTCATAAGGGGTTCACCACCGAAGAAATCCACTTCGAGGTTTTTTCTGTTTCCTGAATTTTCAACAAGAAAATCCAGTGCAGCCTTACCCACCTCATAACTCATAAGAGCCCTGTCACCGTGATACTCTCCCTGTCCGGCAAAGCAGTATTTGCAGGCAAGATTACAATCATGCGATACATTTAAACAGAGTGCCTTGACTACAGTTTTTCTCTTTTTAAAGTCGATAACAAGGTCTTTATAATTATCTTCTGTAAAGAGCTGTCCCGCATCTTTAAGTGACGTTACTGCATCATAAGCTTCTTTAATGGCTTCTTCTGAAAGATCCTCACCATAATATTCCGGATTATCCGAAATACGCGTCATTATCTTATCTGCAAGCTCGTCATAAGAACAATTCTCGTATTCCTGAATGATATCATATATAAGGTCATCTACAACATGAACAGAACCACTACAGACATCAAGAACAATGTTATAGCCATTATTCTTAAACTGATGTACCATAATTACTCCTGTTTATATACGCACTAAAGAGGACTATCATTTATGATCGTCCTCTCAGCGTCTAAAATTTCAACCTGTTTACTTATTCTCGCATGACTGATTGCCAACTGTGCAGGATGTCTTGCATGCTGACTGACATGATGTCTGGCACTCGCCGCAACCGCCTTCCTTTGCGGTATTCTGATAAGTAGTCTTAGTTAAAGTTTTAATTCTTTCCATTTTTGTTATTTCCTCCATATGGGATTTTTATCTATTTGCGAAGGAAATCATATATTTCCTTCGCATTATTCATTAATCTACTACGCTGCTGATTCGCCCTTCTTCTGATTCCATCTGTTTCTGTACACAACGATTCCGAGTATAAGCAGGAGAAGTATACCACAGATCAGAAGTATTAGCCACCACCAGTTTGTCTGTTTACCAAATGAGAAATGAAGTGTTGTTGTTGATTCATTTCCTGCTTTATCTACTGCAGTAATAACGAGCTCGTAATCACCCTTCTCATTTATCGTGAGATTTGAAACATTGTTTGAAATCTCAATATTCTTTCCGTTAAGGACTACGCTTCTCAGCATATCCTCATCAAGCTGAAGTGAAATGTTGATCTGTCTTTCTTCCTCAAGTCTGTCACCGTCTTCAACACCTGAAACAAGTATTGTAGGTGCCTTGGTATCTACGAGGAATGAATACTCAGAACTGCTTTCGTGACCAAGCTCATCCACTGCTTCTATACGAAGTGTATGGCTTCCGTCGCTAAGCTCTGTATTTCCATCATATTCAACTCCATCAAGAAGAATTGATACATCACAGACTGTCAGATCTTTTACTATATCATCAGTCTTGTACTTCCATTCAAACTTCTTCATCAGAGCGTTGTCATACTCTGAAAGATCCTTGATAATAGGTGCTTTTGAATCGATTGTGAAATGTACCTTCTGTGTGCCTTCATTTCCAACCTTATCAACTGAACGTACATTTATATCATAAATACCGTCTTCTTTAAACTGCTGAGGTATTGTAGATACTCTTGATGCATTTACATTATATCCGCTGAAGTTAAGCTTCTCGGACTTACCGTCTATATCAGTTCTTGTACCTGAAATATAGAGCTTATTGGATGTATAGAAGTCTTCAGTTACTTTTACGATAAGATCAACTGCCTTATCTGTTGAATCGTAATTCTTAACACCTGAAAGTTCAATAAGCGGTGCATTTGCATCTACAAGGAATGAATATGTGAGTGTTGAGTGGTTGCCGCACTTATCTGTTGCTTCCATCTCGAATCTGTATTCACCGTCTTCTGTAAGTGCCTTTGTTATAGCCGTACGAGCAGATGTAGGATTAACCTTGACATCTTCAAAAAGTCTCTCGCCCTGGCCGTCTACCTTCTTATATATCTTAGCGCTTACGCTTGTCATATCCCAGTAGAAGTCTTCAAGGATAGACATTACAGCGTTTACATTTGTTCTTGCAGTTCCGCCCATAGCTGCGCCGCTGACTTCAAGCTTAGGTGCAACCTTATCTACTCTGAACTGGATAGGTCCATATGTAGATTCACGTCCTGCTCTGTCTACTACCTTATAGCTTATCTCATAGTCAGCATCAATATTATAAGTTGTGCTTCCGTTAGAGATATTATCTGTTGAATTATTAACTGCCTTGTCAGGAGTCGTCCTCTTAACAATTCTTGTAAAGTCATCAGCATCAAAATACTTATCATTTGATGTAACAACTACGTTACCGTTTGTATTGAGGTATCTTACACCTGAACCCGCTGAAATCGTGCTGCCGTTAAGTGAAACAGAAATTGTAGGAGCGTTGTTATCAACACTAAATGTCACAGCTCTGGCCAAAGACTCAAAACCTGCTTTATCTACTGCTGATATTGTAACCGTGTGATCTCCTTCACTTCCTACAGTAAGCCTTCCTGTATGAACAGTCTTATTGCCCTCTTTTGCCTCAGACCATGATACGTTCTTCTCGCTTCCATTGTCTGTAACTTTAATTCTGTCGATATTATCATCAACAACCTTAAGGTTAAGCGTAACCGTCTCAGCATAATACTGACCATATTCATAACTTACTCCTGTTTCAGGATTACTGTAAGCACGATTATACTTGTCGAACTTGGCAGGCTTAGAATTTGCGATAGTAATATCATTTACAGGCTTTGTATTATCAAGAATAAAACTTGTTGTGATCGGGTTAGGATCAATTGCGTTATTTGCAAAGTCAACCGCTTTAATGCTTACAGAATAGGTACCATCAACAGCAACACCGCCAATAAAATCTGATAATGATAATGATTCGTTAACATTCTTAACCTCTGTTAACTTTTTAGTAGTTACTTGACCATCAGGTTTAGTAATATCTGCCTGATAGTAAGCAAAGTTGAGTTTATCCTTTCCTGAATATGCAATGGTAGGATTACCATCAATAGTTGTACCTCTAACTGCATCCGGAGATTTTCCATCAATAGAAAGAGACGCTTCAGGTGCAGTCTTATCAACATAAAATGTTTTGTTGTAAGGCGTTGCAGTCCTTCCAGACTTGTCGACCAAACTTATACTAATAGGTGTACCGCCAGCAAAAGATGCAGATTCTTTCACATCATACTCAACAAAGCTTGTATCAGTAAATGTCTTCGTTGTGCCATCTTCTACTACTGTTATCTTGCTTACACCGGATGCATATGTAGCTCCGCTTTCAGGATCATCTTTAGCAACAACCCTAAGCATAACACTCTTATACCATGTATGCGTGTTAGAATCATTAATTCCCGATGTTGTTCCCTTGTCTTCTGTCACATTAAATGAAGGATCATTTAAATCCACATAGAACACACCTGCATCACCAGTACCGGTTGCGCCATTTTTATTTGTTGCAGTAAATCTAACCGCATTTTCGCTTAAGTTTGATGACTTAGAAAAAGTTACCTTATATATAAATTTGGATATATAGTTTCCATCTTCATCAGGTGAAGTAGAAACACTATCAAGTCCTGTCAAACGTTCAACAGTTGCATCAGGAGCAGCAGAACTATCTACAGTTATATAATCAATAGATGCCAACTCTACTTTCGTTGTTACAGTTACCGCTACATAAAGTTCATTATCCTTTGTTGGAGTTCCTGTATAAGACTCGGCCTCTGCTTTATCTTTAAAAATAGCAGGAGAAACGTTTACTGTTTCATCATAATAGTCTATTATATAAGTTTGCTCAGCTGACTCATTTTTAGCTCTATCCACAGCTTTCACAGTGAATACATTACTTAGTGCAGTAAAGGTCTGTCCCGGAGCTGTTATATTATATGTATAATAACCTTCATTAACAGTTGGCTCAGAAATAGTTACATTTGGATCTGCAGTCACAGTCACCCTATCAAGAGTAACATCTTCAACTTTAAATTTAATAGTGTAATCCTGCATCTTAGTTATCTTATTTGCTGCATGTTCACCTGACGCAATTGTCTGTGTAGTTTCTGCCTGAGTCACAGAGAAATCACTTATGATCGGAGCCGTCGGATCATAAACCACTTTAACAGGATCACTTTTAGCTTTAAGCCCTGTTGAACCTGTAGCAACAAGTTCATAAACCTTTTCTGTTCCAGGATCTGTATCCGAAATAGGCAATGGAAAATTAGTTAATGTATATTCATTCCGATTATCATTTTTATTTACTTCGGGTACTGTAATATTATTACTCTCAGTTCCTGTATTAAAACTGATACCAGTAATCGTATAAGGCTGATTAATCGTTACTTTAGAAGTTGTTTTTATACCAGCATCTTTATCATTGACATATATTGTGCTTGTCTGTTCGTCACCTTCACCTGTGGAGATCACTTGCCCTTTACTATCATCCGAAAGACTTATATCTGTTACATCTAAACTCGGCTGCCCACTGATGTAATTGACTGTAATATTCAGAGTCAAAGGGGCAATATCTGCACCGGATGTATTTCCATCGTAAAAAACAATATCAGAAAAACTTTTCGAAGTAATATCAGAATGAACACTTGGTATTTCTAATTTATATGTCAACCCAGCATCTTCAGAAGAAACCTGACTATATTCAGTTCTAGCTTTATTTGAAAAACTAAGTATCAAATCAAAACTATCTGTCGTAGTAGTTTCCAAAACCACATTATATGTATATCCATTTGCATTTCTTGTCCCAATATTCTCAAGAGATAACTCTCCATTGCTCAAGTAATCTGAACCAGAAATACTGACGCTTGAAAAGTTTAATGGGAATTTTGTCCTTTTTACTTGTAACTCGGAAGTTTTACTATTCCCCCCAATAGTATATCTAGTATAAACTGTATATGTTCCATCAGCAGTAGATGTGTTGTCCTGATTTATACCATCAATTGCTCTTGCAAAGCTAGAATCAGTGCCTATCCAAGGTTTATAGTCGCCTTCTTGTGGAGCTTCATTTCCTTTTTTTATACATGCTTCAAGTTTTCCGATATATGCATCATCATCATCATCATCGAAATCTGAAAGAGCAGGATTAGTTGTATATGATAATATCCCACTATCGGAAGTACTAACACAACCAGCCGAATCAAATGCCTGAATAACATTAATTGTATATCCCTTAGAACTGTAATCTGTGGTCAAATTCTCACCTTCACCAGTAACAGTTTTTTTATAAAGTGTTACTGATGTTCCATTTTTGCTAGGAGAAATCGTTGTTATTTCTGTAGGTGTTTCGCCTCCCGTTGCCCAGAAATAATCAGTTGATACATTTTCACCTATCTTAATCTGCGGCAAGTTAACTGTCACTTCAGAGTCAGCAAAATAATAGCGCTCAGTTTTTTCAGTAATTTCTTCTTCTGAAGAAAAAGTCAGCTCCGGTAAATCATAAGATAATTGAGGATCCGCCAAAGCAACCTTATCCCTATCCCCCAGATAAAGTACACTTATTACCATTGCAAGTGCAAGTATAAGCGCTATGAACTTTGTCAGTTTGCTCCTTTTTAAGCTTTTCATAGTTTCACCTTTCCTAAACTAATGTTTCATCAGTATGAACTACAGTTTCTTTGTAGATTACTACAATCTTCTTTTCTTCCTTAGGTGCCGCAGCTGCTGCTGTATGAACCTTATCTGTACTTCTTAGCACTGCTGTCTCTTCAGGGCTGTATCTTCCTACTATGTCTTCACTTTCCATGCTGATTGTTTCGACATTTTCGGTTGAATCTCCTGAAAGGACTTCTGTCTCTGCATCACTGTCTTCTGATTCGTCGTTTGATACTTTCAGAACATCAGTTTCTGCTTCACTGTCTCCAACGTTTGCATTTCCTGTAAGCACGTCTGTCGGTGCATCGTAATCATCGATTACCCCACCTGCAACGTCTGCATCAAAGAGGAGTGCTGTTTCTTCTTCACTTTCGTCCTTGAGTACTTCAGTTCCCTCTTCGCCGCCCTCAATACTTACAGGGGTTGCACTGAGAAGTTCTGTTTCTTCTGCATCGTCATAGGTTCTCTTTGATCTCTTCCTTACGACATTTGGTTCAGTGTCTCTGAATCCACCAACCTGAGTTGCCTGTGGTGTCATATTATCAGTAACACTTGTTGCCACTTCCGGCTTAACATTTGAAGTTTCAGCCGGCTGTTCAGTATCTGATGCTTCTCTTGCATGAATTGTTTCAACCTTCTTTTTACGTGAGGATGATTCTTTCTTCACATTTGAAGCATATCCTGATTCTCTTATTTCCTGTATAGCTTTCTTCTCTGTTCTTCCTGAAACAACGCCGAAAACTTTCGGTATCTTAAGCACAAAGAAGAGTACAACAGTTAATATTAAGAATAATATTGCAAGCACTAAACCGCCTACAAAAAGTAAATTATATAAGCCCATCTTCTATCACTCTCCTTCCTGCTCACTACTTGCCTCGGGAGAGGTGTCAGTATTTTCTGTATTTGTGCCGGCATCCGTACCTTCAGTTTTCTCTTGCTGCTCCGGAGCGGCTATCTGATCCTTAAGCTTATTCATTACGGATGAACGTTTGATCCATGTCGTATTCTCATCTATACCATTTATAGAAAGCCCTTCATTATAAAGAGCAAGTATCTCTTCTTTATTAGCCTTTGACCACTTCTCCGGATCCTTGGTCTTTGCTTCGAAGGTTTCGTACATGTAGTTAAGATGCTCAGCGTATACCTTTGCCACATAGCTGCTGTTCTTGCCAAGTGCCACTTCAGCTTCTTTATACTGCGCTATAGCCGAGTCATACTCTCCAAGCTTTCCGTAAAGCTCTGCAATCTTACACATCTTGTTGGTATAAGACTGGATATAAGCTTTTACCTTAGGGTTATCACTGTCTTCTCCTACATTTATCTTTCCTGTAATCTGACTTACAACATCCTCGCATGCATTTATCGCATCCGGATAATTGATATCAGGATTACTTTCATTTCCAAGCTTTTCATATATAACGGAAAGATTATCGTTAAAGCTGTAATAGAAGTCCTGTGCGTCACTTCCTTCGTACTCACTGAGTTCTTCCATGGCGTCCAGCATTACTGCTTTAGCCTTTTCAGGAACTCCCTCTTCATTTATATATGTAGTATAAATGTTTCCAAGTACTTCGTAGTTAACGTACTTTTCCTGATCTGTATTACTGTATTTGTTCTTATTATAATCCGCAAATCCATTAACGTTATCAAGAAGATTCGATACATTTACGTTTGCACTGGATCTTATCATGGATATATCTCCATAATAATCCGCAAGCGTTCCGTAGTCCTCATCCTTTGGATTTATCATCTTGAAATACTTCGTTGCCGTCTGATAGTCCGAAAGTTCAGTATAATACGCGAGTCCAAGTCTGTAAAGCACTTCATTGTTCTTATCAACATTTCCGTACTTATTCTTAACTCTGTTTGCTATAACTGTGAGTCCCTCTTCAAGCTTAAGAGATGACTCGCCATCTTCGTTGATATCATTTGCCGCATCAATGTAAAGATCGATGAACTGAATGTATGCTTCTGACTCTTTACCATCCAGATCCATAGCCACCTTGTAGGTGTCTGCAGCTCTTGTATAATCAGATGTTGCTTTATAGTTATTGCCTTCTTCTATATAAGCTGCGTAGTTTTCTGCAGTAAGACGATTTCTTCCGGAAAGCCCAATAAGAGATATGATTCCGAAGAATATCGTAAGCCCTGCTGCAGTTGCAAACATTGCAAGCTTTTTCTTGTTTTCTTTTTTATATGACTCATCAAGCTCTGTATAGTGATCGAGTGCATACAGAAGCTCTGAACATGACTGATATCTGTCTGCCGGGCTTGGCTGAGTACATTTAAGAATGATTTTTTCAAGACCTGTCGAAAGCGAAGGATCCCACTCTCTTATAGGCTTCATTTCATACGGCGGATCGTTAGGATTCTTACCCGTAACCATATGATAAAGTGTAGCGCCAAGATTATATATATCAGTACGGGCGTCTGTCTTATAAAGTCCACGTCCCTTATCATCACCAAACTGTTCAGGAGCCGCATAACCTCTGGTACCAAGAGCCGTTGTATCCGCAATGTTCTCGGCTTTAAACTCTTTTGCCGTACCAAAGTCGATAAGCTTAACACCACCTTCCGGCTTAAGCATTACATTTGACGGCTTCATATCTCTATAGATGATCGGTGGATTCATAGAATGCAGGTAATCAAGTGCCGACGCAAGCTGACGTCCCCATTCAATAACGTCTTCCTGAGGCTGTGCACCTTCCTGTTTAAGTACATCCGCAAGGTTTGTACCTTCTATGAAGTCCATCACTACATAGATAGTACCTTTATTATTAATGATATCTACTATTCTAGGAAGAACCGGGTGATCAACATCTTTAAGGATATTTGCTTCTCGCTCAAGTCCCTTAAGAAGTGTCTTGGTTGACTTTGTCCCGTCATTCTTCATCTCTTTGACGGCCCACTGTTTGTTAAGTCTGTTATCTCTTGCAAGATAAACTATAGACATGCCCCCACGGCCGATCTCTTTTAGTATTTCGTATTTACCGTCAAGAACGGTTCCCTCTTTAGTCATATACGCTACCTTCGAATATTTGTAACAAAATCTGAATCGGATTAATTGGTTCTAATAACTGCAACTGTTATATTATCAGTTTCTTTTCTGCTTTTAACAAGATCTGTAAGATAAGAGCATCCATACCTCATCTTTTCTTCATCAAGCGCAACCTTAGGTCCAAGGTACTGCATTACCTCTTCATCTGTAACCTGATGTCTGAATCCGTCAGAGCAAAGAAGATATGTTGCATTCTTCTTCATCTGCCCCCTGAGGAAATCAGGTTCAACAACTTGGGATGCTCCAACGCACTGAAGCAGCACGCTTCTTCTCGGATCGACCTTGGCTTCTTCTTCAGTCATCCTTCCGAGAGAAACCTCTCTATGTACAAATGTCTGGTCTTCAGTGATCTGCTTGGTTGTTTCCGTCATTTCGTAGATCCGGCTGTCACCGACATGCACCACGTAATAAACATCCTGAAGCATAAGTATCGCTGAAACTGTTGTACCAAGCATAATATTGTGAACTGCTCCGTAACTTCCAAGTCTTCTGTTCTGAAACTGAATTATATTGTTCCAGTCATTTCTAAGGCTTCCGGCGCTAAATGTTCCGTTTATCACCTGTTCAGTAAAGGTCTCGTCAAACCAGCTGCAAAATGCATAGATTACTTCTTTGCTGGCAAGTTCCCCTTTTTCAAGTCCTCCCATACCATCACAAACTATTGCAAATGTAACTTTTCCGATAGGTGTGTCTACAATTCTTATGGCAAGTGAATCCTGATTCGTCTTTTTCCTAATGCCGATATCAGTATTATATGCTGCTATAAAATCCATGTTACTAAACCCTTTCAAAGTAGATGCGTGTATCAGTCGTCTCTTCTGAGTTTAAATATAAACTCTTCGCCACCCATCCAAACAACGGTACCATTCTTAAGAATCACTTCTTTGTTAGGTGAAATCTTTTCACCGTCTACATATGTTCCATTTGTAGAACCGTTATCAACTATATAACTTACGCCGTTCTTCTGAACTATTATACAGTGAACACGGCTTATCGCCGTATTACCGTTAATCGTAAAGTCAGCATTCGAATTTGACTTTCCGATCTTGAAATCCGAATGTGTTATGAAGATTCTTTCTTTTGTGTTGGTTCTTATAAAATGCGGTTCCGGCTTCTTTGTAAAATCTATCGGTGCAGAAGCCGGTGCTGCTGCCGGTTTCTCAAGAGCTGCTGCGCTCGGTTTAAGCTCGGATGTATCATCCTTTTTCTCAGGTGCCTGAGGTACAGACTGCGGTGCCGGTGCGCTTGGCTGTGGCGCTATCGGTGCTTTCGGCATCTGTGGTGCCTGTGGTCCCGGTGCAAGTGCCGGTGCGCTTGGCTGTGCTGCTACCGGTGCTTTTGGCATCTGTGGTGCCTGTGGTCCCGGTGCAGGTGCCGGTGCACTTGGCTGTGCTGCTGCAGGTGCTTTCGGCATCTGCGGTGCCTGTGGTCCCGGTGCCGGTGCCGGTGCACTTGGCTGTGCTGCTGCAGGTGCTTTCGGCATCTGTGGTGCCTGTGGTCCCGGTGCAGGTGCCGGTGCACTTGGCTGTGCTGCTGCAGGTGCTTTCGGCATCTGTGGTGCCTGTGGTCCCGGTGCTGGTGCTGGTGCGCTTGGCTGTGGCGCTACCGGTGCTTTTGGCATCTGCGGTGCCTGTGGTCCCGGTGCCGGTGCTGAAGCACTTGACTGTGGCGCTATCGGTGCCTTTGGCATCTGCGGTGTCTGTGGTCCCGGTGCAGGTGCACTTGGCTGTGCTGCTTCAGGTGCTTTTGGCATCTGTTCCATAATGTCATCCATAGGAAGATCCATCATAGGAACTTCATCCTTTATTACTGCCTGCGGAGCAGGAGTTGGCGCATCCACCTTTATATTATCTATTTTTTCTTCTACTTTTATTTCAGGCTTAACTTCAGGTTTTTCCTCAACCTTTACCTCAGGCTTAACTTCAGGTTTTTCCTCAACCTTTACCTCAGGCTTTTCTTCAGCCTTTACTTCTGGTTTAACTTCCGGTTTTTCTTCAGCCTTTACTTCAGGTTTAATCTCTACATTTGGTTTTTGTGATTCCTGTCCTGTCTTTGGAATCTGTTGATCTGCTCCCATTGGTCCATTCTGTGGCTGCCCCATTGGTCTTCCCTGTGGTGGCATTCCAGGCTGTCCCATCGGTCCATTCTGTGGTGCCTGCCCAGGCTGTCCCATCGGTCTTCCCTGCATTGGCTGTCCAGGCTGTCCCATCGGCATTCCCTGTGGTGGCATTCCGGGCTGCCCCATCGGTCTTCCCTGCATTGGCTGTCCAGGCTGTCCCATCGGCATTCCCTGTGGTGGCATTCCGGGCTGTCCCATCGGTCTTCCCTGCATCGGCTGTCCAGGCTGTCCCATCGGCATTCCCTGTGGTGGCATTCCGGGCTGCCCCATCGGTCTTCCCTGCATCGGCTGTCCAGGCTGTCCCATCGGTCTTCCCTGCTGCGGCATTCCAGGCTGCCCCATTGGTCTTCCCTGCATTGGCATCCCAGGCTGTCCCATCGGCATTCCCTGCGGCGGCATTCCGGGCTGCCCCATTGGTCTTCCCTGCATTGGCATCCCAGGCTGCCCCATCGGCATTCCCTGTGGTGGCATTCCGGGCTGTCCCATCGGTCTTCCCTGCATTGGCATCCCAGGCTGCCCCATTGGCATTCCTGCTTGTCCGCCATACTGAGTATTCATGCCTCTGGCACGAAGAACGTCCATTCTGTTGACGTTCACATTGCCACTCTTCTGTGGCATCTGTCCTTCAGGTTCAACATCTATAAGAAGTTTATTCACTAATACAAGCAATTCATTTAAGGAGAAGTTATAAGAATTAATCTTAGAAAGAAGTCTGGCAACGTAATCATCTACGTCACCCTCATCAAATTGAAGTTTTGAAACTGCTTCTCTGAAGAAATCTGCGATTTCGCCCATCTGAAGCGCTTCTTTCTCAACCGGTACAGCGAGGAAGAATACTTTAAGTGTACTCTGCTCAACAAATACATAGTTGAAATCTCTGACTATAGCATTTACAGGTATTCCCTTTGGTCCTATATTAAAAGACTCAATCATATTCCTAAGCAGTGTAAGAACCTCTGCCTTTTTGAATATTCTCTTTGAAAATGAATTGTAATTCGGAAGATCAATCAGTATATTCTCAATCTTTCTCTGTCCTTCATCTTCTACATACTGAACCTGTGCAAGTCCGGACGGATTATTCTGCTTTATACCATCCAATGCCTTCTCATCAAGCGACTCGGATGCTCCGAGAATGTATGTAAAGACATTTCTTGTCCCCTGCTTTGCTACATCAAATCTGATCATCAATAAATCCCCCTTTTACATGAAACCGTTTTGCTGCCACCCTAGTATAGCCGCTTAACAGCTACCATTTAAATATAAACTCTTCGTCTGCGAGCTTGAATTTGGAATTGTTCTTAAGAAGTACCTCTTCTCCCTCTTCAAGCTCTCTGCCATCTACATATGTGTGATTGGTTGACTTATTATCACGGATATAATATCCGTCATCCTTCTTGGTGATTACAGCATGCTGTCTTGAAATAGCACCATTATCACTTACATGATAATCTACACCTCTTGATGCCTTTCCAATCTTGAAGACAGCTTTTTGAACCATTATCCTTTCCCCGTTATCAACTCTTACGATATAAGGATTAGTCTTTAGAACAGGGGCTTTTTTAGGTTCCGGAGCTGCCTCGGCTGCCGGTGCTTCTTCCGTCTTTGCATCTTTCTTTACCTTGCCGTCGGCTGAATCACCCGGAACATTTTCGAATACTGCCTTTTTCTTTTTATTCTTTGATTCCATGGAAATCTCAGTTATAGCTTCAGCAGGCTCGGTTGCTGCGCTCTCTGTTTCAGCTGCTTCTTCAGCTTCTAGAGCCGCCTGCTGTATAAGTGCTGCCCTGCTAACCTTCACTGTTCCGGTCTTTCTGACAGGAGGAACCGGTTCCATTTCCTCTTTTTTCATTTCTTCTTTAATTTCTTCTAACGGCTCGCCGTTAACAAGATTTTTGATCAGGCTGGCAAGCTCTGCGTCTGACATACTGTCTGTAGGATCCGCAGTTTCTTCCACAGCCGTCTCTTCTTTTTCTGCTTCTGCATCTTCGGAAACTTCCTCTTCAGGTGCAGCCTCTTCAGCATCATCATCGGAAATCTCTATATCAAGAACTCCACCTTCATTTCCTTCTTCTGCCGGAGCTTCATCAGCGGCAGCTTCAATAGCTTCCATCTCGTCATCATCTTCTGCACTAATTTCCGGAAGTTCTGCGTCTGCTTCCCCAAGATCTTTCATAAAGTCTTTAACTCCGGTTGCTTCAGCTACAGCAGAATCAAGAACCTCAGTTCCCTCATCTGTTGATATAGCATCACTTGCCTCATCAAAGCTTATTCCGGCATCCTGCATAAGAGCTTCAGTAAGGCCCACAAGACCTCTTAAGTTAAATGCATCGCCGTTTACGTATGTGAGAAGCTGACCTACATACGAAAGCTCTTCCTCAACATCAAATTTAAGACCTGCTATGAAATACTTAAGAAAGCTCTTGAATTCTTTCATAACAAATGCCTCTGATTCAACAGGAACACAGAGGAAGCTCACGTTATAATCATCATCAACAAACATAAAACCTTTGTTAAGGATCAGATATGAAAGATGAATAGCTCTCTCTTTAAGAGCTATAATCTCAAGGCTGATATTTCTGATTATCTTAAGGAGCTTTTCTTTATCAACTCCGCTTTCAGTGTATGCAGCAAGATTTGTCATGCCGCTTACATCAAAATTAAGGTAATCAAAATCATCATCCTCTTCGTATATAACCTTGACAAGTCCCGGAACATCCTCATCCTCCAGTATGTCAAGAGTATCTTCGTCAAGTTCTGTACCATCCCCTATTATGTATGTAAGATATCTCTCGGAATCACCGATAGTCTTTGCTTTAAAATCAAAACACCTCAACTTTTACGCCCTCCTATATATGAATTATAGATAGATGTTAAAATAATCATTTTAGTTGTCGCCGTCTCCGGCATCATCCTCTCCTCCTTCTGTTTCAAAAGGAGTCTCACTGAATTCATGTGTTCCTTTATTAGGATCACTGATTTTGTAGTAGAGATATGAGCTTTCTTCCGGAGAAAGAACAGCTTCAATGCAAGCAACGCCGGGGTTACATATAGGTCCCGACGGAAGCCCTGTATTTAGGTAAGTATTATATCCGGAAGCTCTGTTTTTATCTCCATCTTTAAGAACCGAAGTATCATACATTCCTTCGGTTGTGACATAAAGAATAGAGGCATCAACCTCGAGAGGCATGCCACTGTTTATTCTGTTATAGTATATACCGGCAATTATCTTTCTCTCTTCAGGAACACTGCATTCCCTCTCAAGAAGCGAAGCAAGCGTAATAACCTGATAAGTGGTAAGACCTCTTTCGGCAGCTTTCTCCTTGAAACTGTCAGTATAATAGTTGCTGAACGTCTTTGTCATATAATCCGCAACATCCTTTGCGGTCATATCTTCCGGAATATCATAAGTAGCCGGAAAGAGAAATCCCTCCAGCTTATATCTTGCATCAGATGCAATAACTGCATCCTCTAAAAATCCATATTCAGCTTTCTGCGCTGATTTAATTTCATTTACAAAATCAGACTTACTGCAGATTCCAAGCTTCTCACATCTGGCTCCGATCTGATCAACCGTAAAACCTTCAGGAACGACCAGTTGAGTTGCATTTACATCTTCTGATACTTTGGTTGCCATGACTTTCATCATGTCAAGAGTATTCATTCCTGTATTAAGTGTAAATGTACCGCTGCCGAGCTTGCCTCTGTAATCAGAGTCACCAAGCCTTTTAGTAAAGGCACCTTCATACTTAATAAGCCCTTTGTTCTTCAGTATCTTAGCTATCCTTCTGGCGGATGCTCCCTCCGGGATTACCACCTCTACATCTGTACCTGTAGTTGTATTAGTATTTGTGTACTCCTTGTCATATGCTCTCTTATAGTCTGCGTAATACTGATCAACATACATGTACAAAAACAGGCATGCCACAAGAGCTATAAGAAGTTTTATGAACTTGGCTACGTTATCCATCTTTTCCATCCTTGAAGTTAAAAAACTTTAATGTTATTATACTACCATCTTTTATAAAAAAATACAAGGAATACGTTGCATTTGTCCATATGGACAGGGCATGGAAAGGAAGGATAATTAAATGTCAAATCCTATTGTTACGATTACGATGGAGTCAGGGGATGAAATGAAACTTGAGCTCTACCCTGAAATCGCGCCAAACACTGTTAACAACTTTATCTCACTCGTTAAATCCGGGTTTTATGATGGAGTGATCTTTCACAGAGTCATAAGTGGATTTATGATTCAGGGCGGCGATCCTGAAGGAAGAGGCACCGGTGGTCCGGGTTACTCCATAAAAGGCGAATTCAGCGCTAATGGTTTTTCTAACGACCTTAAGCACACTAAAGGCGTTCTTTCAATGGCACGTTCGATGAATCCCGATTCTGCGGGATCACAGTTCTTTATAATGCACGAAGATTCTCCTCATCTTGATGGTCAGTACGCTGCATTCGGCAAGATCATTGAAGGTCAGGATGTCGTAGATAAAATTGCCACAACAAGAACCGGCTGGGGCGACAAGCCTATCGAAGAACAGAAGATGAAAACTGTTACTGTCGATACATTTGGCGTGGATTATCCTGAGCCTGAAAAAATGTAATATATTTTACTGATCTTTCATGTGTTTTATCATTTCAACAGTTTCCATATCTTCAGGAGTCACTTTCATATTAGTCACATACTCCTGTCCGTCCGGAGAAGTAACCTTTACTTCGATTATGGAACCAACATTCACAGCATTTGCCCCAACCGCCTTGATAAACATCGGAATCTTCGGATGCTGTTCACTAAAGATACTGAATCTGCCTGAAAGCTGCATAAGTGCCATCGGATTTAAAGCCATAACTCATTTCACCTCGATTTTTATTTTGCAAAGATTATAGCATGTGTAGTGACAAAAAACCAAGTTTTATATATAATAAGCTCATTATTTATGAGAGGCGGTAAATGAAATGAAAACACCATTTGTAACAAAGGAATTAGTCGAAGAAATCGTAAAGACTCATCCCACACCATTTCACATTTATGATGAAAAAGGAATAAGAGAAAATGCAAGAAGACTTTACAAGGCATTTTCATGGAATAAGGGCTATAAAGAATACTTTGCCGTAAAAGCAACACCGAATCCGAGCATACTTAAGATTCTCCATGAAGAAGGCTGCGGAACCGACTGTTCTTCAATGGCAGAACTTGTGATGTCTGACAAAGTTGGTATCAGAGGAAATGACATCATGTTTTCATCAAATGATACGCCGAGTGAGGAATTTGCATTTGCCGCTAAGATCGGAGCTACGATAAATCTGGATGATATAACACATATCCCATTTGTTGAAGAAGCCTGCGGCGGTATCCCAAAGAGAATCTCATGCAGATATAATCCGGGCGGAGTTTTTCAGCTCGGTGAAAGCGAAGAAGGTTTTCAGGTTATGGATAACCCCGGAGATGCAAAGTACGGAATGACAAAAGATCAGCTCATGGAGGCATATAGTACTCTAAGCAGTAAAGGCGCCGAGGAATTCGGCATGCATGCATTTCTTGCAAGCAATACACTTTCAAATGATTACTATCCTGCACTTGCAAAGATTCTTTTCAGCCTTGCTGTTGAGATTAAAGAAAAAACAGGAGTTAAGCTTAACTTCATAAATCTTTCCGGCGGTGTCGGAATAGCATACGACCCTTCAAAGCCTGAAAATGATATATTTGCCATAGGCGAAGGCGTAAGAAAAGCATATGAAGAGATTCTTGTTCCTGCAGGAATGGGAGACGTCGAGATATACACAGAGCTCGGAAGATTCATGCTGGCTCCATACGGTCATCTTATCACTAAGGCGATTCATGAGAAGCACACCTATAAGGAATATATCGGCGTTGACGCATGTGCAGCTAACCTTATGAGACCTGCCATGTATGGTTCATACCATCATATAACAGTTCTCGGTAAAGAAAATGAACCGGCAGAAAATGTCTATGATGTAACCGGCTCACTCTGTGAGAATAATGATAAATTTGCAATAGACAGAAAACTTCCTAAAATCGAAATGGGTGACTATATCGCGATACATGATACCGGTGCACACGGATTTGCAATGGGCTACAATTATAACGGTCGTCTTTGGTCTGCAGAACTTCTTCTTCGCGAAGATGGAACTGTAACCGAGATAAGACGTGCCGAAACTATAGATGACTACTTTGCAACACTGGATGGATTCTGGAATGTGATCTAATAAGATAAAGGCATGTGAACACATCAGATGTTCGCATGCCTTTATATATTATAAAAACAGAAAAGCTACCGCTTTCGCGATAGCTTTCCGGTATGAAAAAATGTGGGGGAAGGTATAGATTCCTTCTATGGAATGATTAAAATATACACTTAAATTATGACTAACTTACGTTTTATCTGTGATAAATCTGTGAATAATTACATATCTATAAAAGTATAAATCTCATTTCCGTTTCTCTGGACATCTTCTAAGAAAGTCTTTCGTCCGACTTTTACTTCTTCTTTCTTAACAGGATCATAATATCTTATAAATCTCTGATTAAAGCTGACTACCATAACATATCTGTCATCCAACCTTGCCGCAAAAGGATATCCCTTACTAAGATATTCAAGACCGGTCTCAGTACTTATACCGTAGGCTGTGATACCTGTCACCTGACCATCTGTCGCCTCGTTTATCTTTTCTTCCCAGTCTGTATCGATATTTAATTCACTCTGATTTTCCATTAGCGGGTAGCCTGCCGCAGATAGCGCCATTTTGATACATGCTATATACGAACCTTCCAATCCGCTGCCGTCATAATATGAGAATTTCCCCGCAACAGTATAATACTGTATAGGCTTTGATTTTCTGTAAATTGTCTGCCCTTCTGAAGTGACAACCACTCCTTCATGCTGCACTGAATAGAGAATTGCATCGCCGGCACCGTTTGTCATATATGAAAGCCCATCTATGGCATAAACATAGTATTTAAAACCGGCTCCCTCAGATTCGACACTAAACATACTCCGCTGTGATTCCCTTACACCTGCCACCATCGCTTTAGGCGCACGTCCAAGGTATATACCCTGAGGCATCACCAGCTGCAGTTCAGAATATCTCGTTTTACTGAATACATGATCCTTGCCAACCGAAACAGGATTCATGCTCTTATTGTAATTAATCCTGTCGTCTGATATCGCTGTATAATTACCCTCAGCATCCCTTCCTTTTCTGCTGAGGATAAGACCTGACTCGGTTAAGGTGTAATCCGTAACATATATTCCGTCTTTTTCGTATTTCTGTTTTTCTTCTCCGTCAGGTCCGACTATGTATATACCGCTGTAGTCCGCCCTGAATCTTCCGTCAGGATAGGTTCCGACGCTCTCTTTTGGTGCAACCCCGTAAATGAGGTCATTTCCGAAGAATCCAAGAATATTTACCGCCTTGCCGGATTTTTCGATATCATAATTCTTGTTCGTCTCAAGATTTAGCATGGATATCTTTGAAGGAATCTCCTCGTCCGGGTCGGATAAATAAGCAAGAACCTTTCCGTTTGCAGATGAAGCCATACTTCTGCCGCTTATATCTCTGATAGAAATCTTTGCCTTCTTTTCATTTATATCAAAACTGATAAATGAATTGCTGAGCCATGTGTAAAAGAGTCCTTTCTTTACATCCAGATACATAAGCTTTGCAGCTTCTGCCCGAAGGACGTCATAAGGTTCTTCCGTCTCTACGAATGTCATTTCCGTAATGGAATAATCTTTGTCGTCATATCTGTAAAGGGCTATTCCGTTTCTGCCTTCATGCTTTCCACGGTTTATCCGCCCATATATCGCAAAGTAGGTAGTTCCGTTTTCATCAATCGAAAGAAGTTTCACCCCGTATCTTCCGTCAAGAGAGATATGGCTTATATCAGCCTTTGAAAGATTGGAGAAAACCTGAATTGTTTCGGCAGCCTTATAGTCATAAACCCATACGCTTCCACAGGTGGTGTATGCGTTCATTTTGAAATCATCCGTACTGATGATATCTACATTATCGGCATAGTTAAGTCCCAGATTAAGACTGCTTATATCAAGCTTTACCCCTGTTCCGTCATATATCTCTTCGGCGGTTCTTCTGTAATCGCCGAGCACCGGGCGCCCGGTACTGTCAGAATAATTAAGTCTGTAGCTTTCTCTTACTCTGTAATAGGTGTCACCATTTTCATTCGTGGATTTCATAATGTAACTGTTTTCCACAAATGCATTTGTACTGCTGAGCTCCCTCACGGCAGGTACAATCTCGGTTACTCTTTCAGGATTGAGATCTCCCCAGCATACCTCATCATAAGTTGAAGACATATTCACAAGTCCAAGATCATATGCCGAGTTCTTGGTATTTGCACCGAACAATGAATAAAGTGTACTTCCTTTAACTACATTATTCTCATCAAATTCTTCCGCAGGTGTGATTATCGGAAGGGCATCCGCATCCGTTGCAGTGGAAATGATGTACTGCTCAGGTTCTTCAGGCTCATCCGGTCCCGCAACATAAGTAAGCGTCTCTCCTTCGGAAACTCCGTCCTCATTGCCTTCCATCTCACCCTCATGAATAAAGGTCGAATTATTGAACGAATACGCATAATTTACAAACAGTTTTGTATAGCCTCTGTCGAGTCGCACGACCTTGCTGTAATAATTAAGAGTATCTCTGTTTTCGCTCATAAGCTTTATAACAAGAGAATACTCCCTTCCGACAGCAAGATTCATACGAAATGAAACGCTGTATGGAGCTTCTTTATCCGTTACATTTGACTCGCCTTCCGTCATTTCTCCGTCCTCTATAAGAGTACCGAGAGAAACATCTCTAAGCTCATACATAACTTTCTCAGCATACTTATTATCCTTCTCGATAAGGACAGTAACAGTTTCCTCCTTATCGACCGAAATGATTGCATCATGCATGAGGCTTACATCCAGCTTACCAAGATATGCAGGGATTCTGTTCACCTTATAATCCCCATACTTAAAACAGATCTCAGGAAGTACTGCATCCGTCATCTCGGCCGTGGACATATCTCTGCCCCTGTTATATATTAAGTTTGCCATAAATGCAGTACCGGTGAAGACTCCCACAAAAATGAGAATCCCCACCAGTATCCTGATTACTTTGTTCTTCATAAATCTTAGTCACCAAAGCATATTCCGAGTGTCTTTGCATTTTCTATTGCCTGATTGTCCAGGTCGACATATTTAAGCCTTCCTGCTGACTCTTCCATAGGAATCGCAACAACTTCATTGTTTCTGAGAACAACAAGTTTTCCGAAATCCCTTTTCTTGATAAGCTCAGCCGCACATGCACCGAATCTTGATGAAATGAATCTGTCATATGCATCAGGAGCGCCACCCCTCTGAGTATGTCCGGGGATTGCAACTCTTATGTCGCTGTCGAACTTTTCTCTCATCTTGTCTGCTATTTCATATGCAACAGATGGATATGTACTTTCAGCAAGCTTTGCTTTTCTTTCCTTCTTAGGAAGCTTTGCTATATCTTTTGGAATAGCACCTTCTGCTACACATATAATAGCGAAATGCTTCTCTTTTACTCTCTTTTCTACTGCCTTATAAACCTTCTTTATGTCATATGGCATTTCAGGAAGAAGAATAACATCAGCTCCACCTGCGATACCTGCATAAAGTGTAATCCAGCCTACTTTGTGTCCCATGATCTCCATTACGAAAATACGGCTGTGTGATTCAGCTGTCGTATAAATGCAGTCGATGGCATGTGTAGCAACATCAATAGCACTCTGGAAACCAAATGTATAATCTGTTCCGTAAATGTCATTATCAATTGTTTTTGGAAGACCTATTACATTAAGTCCTTCCTGTGAGAGACGATATGCTGTCTTCTGAGAACCGTTTCCGCCGAGAACTACAAGTGCATCAAGCTTAAGATCCTTGTATGTCTTCTTCATTGCAGGAACCTTCTCCGTTCCGTCCGGCATAGGATTATCAATCTCTTTAAACGGCATTCTCGATGTACCAAGTATAGTACCACCTTTTGCAAGAAGTCCGCTGAAATCTTCAGGCTTTAACTTCTTGTAATTGCCATAAACAAGGCCTTTATATCCATCGATAAATCCGTAGATTTCAACCTCTCCGAAAAGGTTCTGTAATCCCTTTACTGTGCCTCTCATAGTTGCATTAAGTGCCTGGCAGTCGCCGCCACTTGTAAGCATTCCTATTCTTTTCATTTGTTACCCCTCCTTATACACTTTATAATTTTTCCTCTCCCTTCGGGAATCCTGCCTGTTTAGTGGTGCCATCTCTGCTTCGCACAGATGATAGCCCTGCTTCGCAGGTCTATGTTCCGCTCCGCGTCACGCATCCTCGCTTCGCTCGGACATGATTCCCTTCGGGAATCCTGCCTGTTCGGTGGTGCCATCTCTGCTTCGCACAGATGATAGCCCTGCTCCGCAGGTCTATGTTCCGCTTCGCGTCACGCATCCTCGCTTCGCTCGGACATGATTCCCTTCGGGAATCCTGCCTGTTATAACTCAGTGCGGCCGTCAAGAGCTCGGAGCAAAGTTATCTCATCTATATTTTCAAGATCTCCGCCTACGGGAATGCCTGTCGCAATACGCGTTACATTTATCCCCGCCGGTTTAATAAGCTTCGAGATATACATAGCCGTCGCTTCGCCTTCAACACTTGAATTTGTCGCGACAATGACTTCTTTTACATCCTCATCCTTAAGCCTTTCGATAAGCTCTTTCAGTCTGATATCGTTCGGTCCTATCCCCGCCGCCGGATTTATGACGCCGTGAAGTACATGGTAAACGCCTTCGTATTTCCCGACTCTTTCGTATGCGGCTAGCTCACGCGGTGTCTCTACCACCATTATGGTACTGTGATCCCTGGCAGCCGATGAACATATAGGACATATCTCTTTATCTGTCACTGTACAGCATGACTTGCAGTATTTGATATTCTTCTTGGCATTTCTTATGGAATCCGAAAGAGCAAGCGCCCGGTCTTCCGGAAGATTAACTATGTGAAATGCAAGTCGTTGCGCCGTCCTCGCACCTATACCCGGAAGCCTCGACAATTCTTCTATAAGTCTTGTAACTTCTCCACCGTATACATCCATTAGAAGCCGAATCCTCCAAGACCGCCTGTAATCTTACCCATCTGCTGTTTTTCATCTTCCGACTGCATTCTTATGGCTTCATTTACCGCAGCCATAACCACTTCCTCAAGAGTCTCTATATCATCAGGATCAACAACATCCGGTGAGATTGAAACTTTTGTCACTTCTTTCTTTCCGTTGATCGTAACCTTAACGACTCCACCGCCTGATGAAGCCTCATACTCCTTTTCCTCAAGAGCAGCCTGAGTTTCCTCAACCTGCTTCTGCATCTTCTGAGCCTGCTTCATAAGGTTATTCATATTTCCGGGCATCATACCTCCCGGATATCCTCCTCTTTTAGCCACGATAATTTCCTCCTCTTATACTATTTCTATATTTTCAAATTTAATCTTAGGCGCAAAATTTTCAATATTCGCATAGATGGTTCTGGTTTTCACCATTTCATCGGTTGTCATGGAAATGACTCCGATCTTGACCTTCTTCTCTATCGCATCCGAAGCCGCCTTTTCTATATCTCCAACATGTGTCTTAACCATGTCAAATGCAATGCTGTCCGTAGTATCGGAATCAGCGACAAGATTTAAAGTAACATCCGGTATCTCATCGCCCTCCTCAGTCCTTTCAGCCGGCACCACACGGAAGAGCTTTATCTGCTTTTGAATCAGCCCTGAAAGCTTCGGAATAACACCCGTTCTCCAAACCTTGGCGAGCCTTTCTATATCCTCATAACCGGCGTCTCCGTACCTGCTTCTAATCTCTTCCTTCTTGGCAGCAACCTGTTCCTCTACATATTCGTCGGTAGTCCTGCCTTTAATCTCTTTTATTTTATCACCAAGCTCTGTTCTGGCAAGCTTTTGCTCTAACTCCTGAACAGCCGCATTATTTACTTCAACTTCATTTCCTGCAGACTTCGATGTCCCGGTCTCAACTTGCCCTGAGTTCTTCTCCTGATTTATGCTCACGGAAGATTCATCCGGATTTCCGGAACCACTTACGACATTTCCCGGCGCTACGCCATTTGCTTTGAGATCTTCAATCTCATGCTCAAGTATCTCCAGTCTTTCCTTAAGGGCGCCGCTGTCTCCTCCCATATCGGGACGAAGAAGCTTGATGAGCCCCATCTCAAGAGCCACTCTTTTTATTCCAGAATATCTGATGCTCTGGGAAAGCTCCTGCAGCTCCTCAATATAACGCATAAGTGTATGCTCACCTATATCGGAGCCGAGCTCCTTTATTCGCTCTGCATTTTCCTTAGTGATATCAATGGCACTTTCGATTCCGTTTGCAAGCTTTATAAAAAGCATATTTCTGAAGAACCATACGAAGTCCTCGGTAAACTTGGTAAGATCACGTCCCTGACTTACTATATCATTTACCGCATCAAGTATACCTTCGGCATCACCGGATTTAAGCGCCTTTGTTATATCAACATATACATCTATATCAACCGCACCTATGGTTGAGAGCACCTTATCATAGGTTAGCTCTTCACCAAGGTTAAATGAAATGCATTCGTCAAGAATAGAAAGTGAATCTCTCATGGATCCGTCTGCCGCAGAGGCTATATACATAACAGCCTCCTCGGTTGCCGAAATGCCTTCCCGTTTTAAAAGATCCGAAAGTCTTCCTGCAATCACTTCCTGCGATATTCTTCTAAAATCAAACCTCTGACAACGGGACTTGATGGTATCAAGAACCTTGTGAGACTCAGTGGTTGCAAGTATAAATATGACATATGCCGGCGGTTCTTCCAGTGTCTTAAGAAGAGCATTGAACGCTCCCGATGAGAGCATATGAACCTCGTCTATGATATATACAAGATATTTCCCTTCAGTCGGCGAATACCTTACCGCGTCATTAATCTGTCTGATGTTATCGACACCGTTATTGGACGCCGCATCAATTTCAACAACATTCAGCGAACTGCCTGCCTGAATGGCCCTGCAGCTTGCACATTCCTCACAAGGGCTTCCGTCCTTCGGATTCTCACAGTTGACCGCCTTTGCAAGAAGCTTTGCCACGGTGGTTTTCCCCGTTCCCCTTGTACCGCAGAAAAGATAAGCGTGTCCGATTCTATCATACTTTATCTGATTTTTAATTGTTGTTACTATATGTTCCTGGCCTTTAACCTCGTCAAAAGTATCAGGTCTGTACTTTCTGTATAATGCCGTATATGACATTTATATACCCCTTCCTATGTGCCGAGACCCATGCGCACATTTTACCATCTATGGTAGTGAAACTCAATCAATAATCGATAAGATATCTCTCATAAGCATTGATTATCGTTGTATCCTTATAGGTATCTGTCCGCTTATACATTCTGCCGTAATTCATATGTACGTGGCCATGCACAAAATACTTTGGAGAATACTTATCGAGAAGCTTTGTGAAACACTTAAATCCCATATGCGGAAGATCTTCACCGTCATTTAATCCAAATGCAGGCGCGTGTGTTACAAGAATATCAAAGCCCCCGTTCAGAAATATCTTCGGAGTGGCTCTTCTTATCCTTCCCGCCATTTCCTTTTCAGTGTACTGATTGGGACTGTAGTTGTAGCACATACTTCCGCCAAATCCCAGTATCCTTATCCCCTCATGAACATAAAGCTTATTATCTATACAAATGCATCCTTCAGGAGGTTTTTCCCTGTACTTCGTATCATGGTTTCCTTCCACGTAAAGAACAGGACATTTTGCATACGTCGCTATAAATGACAGGTAATCAGCCTCAAGATCTCCGGCTGATATGATGAGATCTATACCCTCCAGCTTATTCTTTTCAAAAAAGTCATAATAATATTTAGATTCTATATCAGCTATTAACAGTATCTTCATGCTCTTCCCCGGCATTTTCCTTCATTACACCCTTAAGCTCCACAATTGGCTTAGCTCTTTCCTTAAGCTGCGACTGTACGGGAATCTCTCCATCCACGTTATCAAGAAGCCAGTCCATCTTCATGATGTCATCAGCCGCCATACGGTTATCCTCTTCGTTTCTGACCATACCATTCTGATCTTTGATAAGTCCTTCAAACGGATAGAATCTTTCTTCCTCCATAAGTCCTTTTATGGTCGAGATAAGTCTCTTTGTACCGATCGGTACATTGTTCGACATAATTATATCTATAACTCCTGAAGGTATACCCCACCAGTAGTTTACCGCTTTTCCGAGGGTATCCGTATCACTTGAATTCCATGTACCGTTCATTATGATCTTTATTATCTTTTCGTAGAGTGCTCCCCAGTTGTAAACCGGCATCGATATATTAACCGGCTCACCCTTACTGAGCTTATAGAGTCCGAAGTTTCTGGATGCTCTTTCAGGTACTATAAGATCCTGATCCGAAACATAATCGATATTGTTCGCATAAAGCTCATCAAGTATATCTTCTCTCGTTTCATTTTTTATGGTAGTCCATCTGAGGAATACCTTTGCGCTCGGATTCACGAATTTTGCCCCGAGAGCAAATGCATTGATATTTGCCACCGAACCGAATATAGGATAATCTGCGAGATAACCCAGCTTACCCGTACCCGTCATGGCGCCTGCCACCATTCCCGAGAGGAATTTTGCCTCATAAAGTCTCGCGTAATAAGTCCTTATATATCTATGCTGGGTATTGATCGAGCAATTAAGCACCTTAACATTCGGATACTTTACGGCTATCTTAAGGCTTGAATCTATAAGCTCTGAGGTTGTCGTAAAGATTACCTCCGTCCCCTCATTTTTTATCAGGTCTTCCATAACCATTATCGCTCCGTCTCCGGTGTCGGTGCATGTAACTTTAAGAGTCGATATCTTATCTCCGAAGACTTCTTTTATGTGATTGCGTCCAAGTTCATGTCCATATAACCACGAACTTGTCTGAGGCTCTCTGTCATAGATAAATGCAATGTTGAGCGGCTTAGATGCATTCGGTCCGGGATTTAGGAGCTGTGAAATGATAGGAATAGTCTTTCTCTCCACAGGCGGCTTAAGGTTTATATCAACCGGGCTGTCATCCCCGGAAATGATAAACTCCTGCCACACAGCTGTAATGCCCTGCTTCATCTCAGCAATGGTCTGGTTTACCACATCATCATAACCATAGAACTCAATGTATGTTATGAGTGCATCAGCGGGTGTTACATCCGTAAGCTTGTCGCCGCCCGCCTCCTTAAATGCTTCTGCAAAATTGTAGTAGAATGACGTGAAGTAAAGAAGATCGTCATCGGTCCATTTTTCTTTATGCTCCGGATAAGTGAGCGAAATGATTTTTTCAAAGCTTCCCGGCTTTGAAACCCACAGAAAATTGATCCCCGTTATACGATTGAAGTCCATGAATTCATAGTAGATCACATTTTCAGGATCATCGGTTTTCTTCGGAACCTTCCTTGTCACATACGCGGAAATTGAAATTGCATCAAAGTATTTGAGAACACTTACTCTCTTATTACCCTCTACTACATAGTAATAATTCATATACTCATACACCTTTATGGGATCTCTTATTCCTTCTTCAAGGTGTGAGTCACAAAGGGATGACCACTTACTTCCAAATTCTGTTTTAAAATCAAGAATAGGCATAAAGTTGCTGGCAAAAGAATAAGTTCTTCCTTTATTGCTGGTTCCAACAACCCTGTCAAGCGGTATATCTACCAGCCCGAGATTTACGTCACCTCGTATCTCAACATTTGAAATAATATCATCGAGCACGGGAAGATAAGGATACTCTCCCTTTAATGTCTTTATCCTGTATGCTCTTTTGCCCATCTTAAGAGCCTTATCATAATCTTCGTATGACATACTTCTGTTCTCCATAAGGGTCTTTAACAGACCTTACTTAATCTAATCACTTTTACTTAACTTCCTTAAGTTTATCTCTCTTGCAAACCGGTAGGAAGCATCGTCTATCTCTGTTTTACTGAATCCCGCCTTTTCCATTATATCCAGATATCTTTCCTTTTCTTCCTCGGAAAGACTTATAAACCCTTCTTCCATAAGGTACTCAATGCGGGCACGGTAATTAACCTTTTCCCTGAGCGGCTTTATACGCCTTCCAAGGCGCTTCATGCGCCGGCTGTACTCCATGATCAGCCTGTCATTCGTTCCTGCCTTGCTGTATCTTATACTGTACATTATTCCCGGAAGTATAAGGCGGACAAGCATTATTAGTATAAAGAGTCCGGCAAGAGCAAAAACAAGATATATCAGCTTCCTCATAAGCTTGTCATTTATTTCTATATTGAAGCCTTCTGTATCATCGGCAACCGCATCTTCATCGCCGTCATCGAATGCTCTCTGGAAATTGCTCCAGAAATCAACCGTATCCTCTTCACTTCCCGGTGGTGTAACATCTACTACCGTCCATCCGAAGTTCTTGTCATATACCTCCACCCATGCATGAGCTGAGGCATCACTTACATCTACTTCAACAAGACCTGTTTCCCCAATCTCGGAAAAGCCTTTGTAGTAATCACTATACTTTGCATCTTCAACAAGAGTACCGTTTGACATGGTATCAAATGAAACAGCATACCCCTCAACATACCTGGCAGGTATACCGAAATATCTGAACACCATAACAGCCGTACTTGCAAAATAAGAGCAGTAACCTTTCTTTCCTTTAGTCAGGAAATGATTGATAAAGTCTTCTTTTCTCGGAGTTGCGCCGGGTCTTATAGTGTACGGGATATTTTCTTCAAAATACCGGTCCAGTCCGTCTATTATCTCTTCATTTGTTCCGGCAAGCCCTGCGTTTTTGCTGAACTCCTCTATAACCTCGTAGTTTTCGGACGGAATATATAAGTATCCCGGATCTATATACTCATCATCCGTAAGATCATCCAGCTTTTTCAAATACTCCCCGGTTTCATCCGAAGATACATAATCCGGTGCAGTATACTTTCTTTCTTCGGCTGAAATAATAATTTCATAATCACCAAGCTTTGCAATCATGTTACCGTCAGAATCATATCTTGTTTCGGGCAGTTTTAGAGGCTTTACCTTGGCATCATTTCCGCCCAGTCTCGGATAATATGTATAAGTCGAGGTATTTCCGTAAGATATAGGAACATCATCACCGTCTGAATAATAAGGAACATAAGGAAGATTTGGCGCCTCCACATTTTTAACGGTAAATACGCCCTCAGCCGAAAATTCCTCCCCTTTATTAAATGCCTCGCGAAGCGCATCAGTCTCAAGCTTATTCTTCGGCTTTGTTTCTCCTTCCGCATTCTCCCTCATCCAGTAATTCTTGTAAGGAACATAATCTCTTCCGACAAAATTTCTGATATAAAGGGTATTATATGAATAAGGCGTATACCATACTTTAAGGTCAGTCATAAAGTCGAGGTGCACAGCCGAAACTCCTCCGAGCTCGCCACTGTTGAGGCCGCCGTTATTCGGATAAAAATTGAAAAGCCCTGCAAGTCCGTATGCAAAAAAGCTTATTACATATTCGCTCGTATTCGTTTTATAAATATAGTCCTTATGCATTGAATCATATCTGTCTTTAGGGAAAATGACCGTAACTATACTGACAACGAAAAATGTAAATCCGATTGCATATATAAGCATCTGTTTTACTATTTTGGAATCGGCATTATAACCGATGCCTGTCATATTCTCCCCGAAAACGCTCTCACTTCTGTGGAGCTTGTAATGCCCGCCGCCGCGGTAAAAGTAAGACATAACGATTCCGCTTATCAGCATTACTGTATAGACGGTGCTCGGCTCATGCTCCAGATAAAGCGGTATAACAAGAAGCCCGCTCGCGATGACAGTTCCGACTATATATCTCATACGTCTTGATATATAGTTGTTAAGCAGGATATTTGAAACAATACCTATAAATGACATTGCAACAGTTATTGCTAGATATCTGTTTGATATTCTCTCGTTATATTCCTGCATACCATCCATTTCAAGATAGTATGAAGCTTCTTTTATCGTGTCATTTACCACCGCATAAAAACCGGAGTTGATATAGTTTCTGAAAAGATATATGAGCGCGGCAAAAAAGACGAAGAATATAAGATACCCCAGATTCTCCACCTTATAACTGTAATAAAGCACGGAACAGAGAATTGCCGTCGCAAGGATGATAATGTTGAGGAATATATCCGAGTATCTGCAGCCTATGGCTGTAAGGTACGCGCCCATTCCACCCATGGTAAGAAGGTAAACTATGATGCCTTTTAAGATGAGAGTGAGCATCCTTTTCTCATGTATCTCATAAAGGCTCTCGTCTATAGCTATTCCTTCGCAAAGCGGGATAGTTTCCGGCTTCTCATCCCAGCTGCGCCACTTCTTAAATCTGCGCCTCATTATCTTCAGTTTTTCTTTTAAGCTTTTAACTGACATTTTTAGCCCTGCTCAACGATAACTGCATCGGCATCTCCCGATTCATTTATCTCAATCATTACATACGAACGAAGATGTGGCATAATGCTTGCCATATAATCTTTAATCCGGTCTCCCTCTTTATAAGTACCGGAATAATAAATATCCGAAAATGACTCCAGCAGCTCATTTATATTTCCTATCTGCCGTTCATTAAAGCTCTGAGCGCCTTCGTCCCACCACACAAGCTTAACAAATACATTTTCCATAACCATTTTTCTTATAAGGTTATATCCAAGGGTTAAAACAGAATCGACCTCCCGGGAAGTACCGGCAAGTGATATAAGCAAGACAACCTGCTGATCTGACATGCTTTCTCTGTCCTTGACCATCAGAATATCCCTTTTTGCGGACAGCTTCCAGTGAATGCTCATAAGTCTGTCCCCGGGGATATATTCTCTTACATCACTGACGTCCGAATAGTCATTTCCCTTTTTCTTCGACTCCTCCGATTCCGACATTCCCCTGTTCATGTCCGTCATCGAAAGCCCTTCCGTCTCAATATCTTCAGGAATAACGTTTTGTTCCGTAACAAAAGAAACCATCTTTGGCATGTCTATAAAGCCGAGTATATCTCTTACTCTTATATAATCTACGATGTACTTTACATTTCCGTTCATCGACAGCTTCATGGGAAGCATTGCTGAATAATTTCCATGCACACGAACAGGAAGTGACAGCATAGTATCACTTCTGTTTTCGTAAAATGTATTTTCAATGATAAGATGGATCCCTGCGTCCATGGATATGAAAAAAGTAGGATTGATAACTGTTACGGTAACATATGAAATATCCTCTCTTTTTGAAACTCCGGACGCTGTCTTTAGATCAATGCTTACACTTCGGCGGAGCAAAAAGCACATACCTATAGACAGTACCGGTGCCGCCGTCATTATTATAAGCATTATAAGAGTATAGTGACTCTGCAGGAATCGATACATGGAAACAGCCACTATAAAAAGGATTATATAAACTATTATTCTTCCTATATGAATTCTTGTTTTCAAAAGTTCTTAACTCCTCGGAGCCTTTACTGTCTCAATAAGCAGCCGCATAGCCTTATCCATGGTAAGTCCCTGTGCTCTTGCTTTCTGCCCGAGCTTTACTCTGTGAGCCAGAGTGTCCTTTACACAATTCTGGACGTCCTCTGCAGTAACAAAATCCCTGCCTTCTATAACCGCCATAGCCTTTGCCATCCTGAGAAGCGCTATGGTTCCACGAGGACTTGCTCCCATACTGAAATTTTCATTTACCCTGGTTTCTTCAACCAGATCGACTATGTATTCGTATATCTCATCTCTGACAAAAAGATCATTTGCCTGCTTTCTGTATGCGATAAGGTCATCAACCGTTACCACAGCCTCTACCTGTGAGATGGGGTTTAATGCATTGCCTTTTAATATTGCAACTGCATCGCTGTGCTCCGGATACCCCATGGAAAGGCATACCATGAATCTGTCCAGCTGGGATTCGGGAAGCATCTGCGTTCCCGATGAGCCGTATGGATTCTCAGTCGCTATAACCACAAAAGGATCGGGAAGCCGTCTTGTTACGCCGTCTACAGTTGCCGTTCCCTCTTCCATTACCTCAAGAAGAGCCGACTGAGTCTTGGGGCTTGTTCTGTTAATCTCATCCGCGAGGAAAAGATTACAGAATACAGCTCCCGGTCTGTACTCAAAATCTTTGGTCGAATTATTGTACATGGAGAATCCGAGTATATCACTCGGGAGTACATCCGGCGTGAACTGGACTCTCTTATATGCCATAGACATGGTTTTTGCAAATGTTGTTGCAAGCGTAGTCTTACCTACTCCCGGAATATCCTCCATAAGAATGTGTCCACCCGCTATAACAGCTGCAAGGACCTTATGAACTACGTTATTCTTTCCCTTTATGACCTTATTTACATTCTGCTCAACCAGAGCAAGCTTACTGCTGTCTGTCATTCATTATTCCTCTAGAACTATCATCGTTTACTTAATGGCTACTTAGTAATTCCAAGACGGACTGCCTCATCATGAACAGCCTTCGCAACTACCTTTGCCACCTCCGGATTAAATGCATCCGGGATTATATAATCAGCATTTAGCTCCTCATCTTTTACAATTGATGCTATAGCTACTGCCGCTGCACGTTTCATTTCCTCTGTGATTCCGGTTGCCCTTGCATCGAGTGCTCCACGGAAAATTCCCGGGAATACAAGTACGTTATTAATCTGGTTCGGGAAGTCAGAACGGCCGGTTGCCACAACCGCTGCACCGCCTTCCTTTGCTTCGTCCGGCATGATCTCCGGTGTAGGATTTGCCATTGCGAAAATGATTGAATCCTTCGCCATGGTGCTGACCATTTCTTTTGTAAGTACGCCCGGTGCCGAAACTCCAAGGAATATATCCTTACCCTTTACAACGTCCGCTAAAGAACCTGACTCTTTATTCTTATTAGTTATCTTTGCAATCTCTTCTTTTGCAGGATTAAGTCCGTCACGACCTTCGTAAATTGCGCCCTGTCTGTCAACAAGTATCGCATCCTTAAGTCCAAATGAAAGAAGAAGCTTTGTTATAGATATACCTGCTGCTCCGGCTCCATTGACAACTGCCGTAACATCTTCCATCTTCTTTCCGACAAGCTTAAGCGCATTCATGATTCCGGCGGATACAACTATGGCTGTTCCATGCTGATCATCATGAAATACAGGGATATCAAGCTCCTTCTTAAGTCTTTCTTCTATCTCAAAACATCTCGGTGCTGAGATATCTTCAAGGTTGATGCCGCCAAAAGAAGGTGCGATTCTTTTTACGGTCTCAACGATTTCATCTGTATCCTTTGTATCGAGACATATTGGAAATGCATCTACATTTCCGAATCTCTTGAACAGAATGGATTTACCTTCCATAACCGGAATTGCGGCAAGCGGTCCTATATCACCAAGTCCGAGAACTGCTGTTCCGTCAGAAACAACCGCCACTGTATTTGCCTTTATCGTATACTTATATACATCTATCGGATTCTCATGAATCTTTCTGCATG
Source organism: uncultured Lachnospiraceae bacterium (assembly GCA_946628415.1). GTDB lineage: Bacteria > Bacillota > Clostridia > Lachnospirales > Lachnospiraceae > Eubacterium_Q. The sequence goes on from CAMOWK010000007.1 coordinate 44,239, forward strand.
GCTCCGCAACTCCCGGAGTATATGCTGTTGAAAGATCGTCTCTTGTTTCAACAGAAACCTTTGACTTTATTTCCATTTTACCTACATTTTCTTCATGCATTTTAAGACTTGCTGCATTGTAATCCATCTTTTTCCCATCCTCTGTTTAAATTTTTATTCTGTCTTCACCTCATCCTGAGACCTGTTCTTCTTACTTTTAATAAAGTCAATCTCTGTCTCAAGATCACGGATCTTAACCTTTGATTCGCTGATCTCATTAAAAAGACACGCCAGCTCTTCATCAGAAAACTGTCCTTCAACGAATCTGTCATATATAACCTTCCCAATCTTTACATAGTCAGCTTCGACGATCTTTCTGGCGGAATTGATCCTGGATTTTCTTTTTTGAACCTCTATAGTATCGCTTGCAGCAGCGCTTATTGTGTCAAATGCACCGCTTGCAACCTCACCTATCGATTCAAACACTTCTCCGGCTCTGTCGCCTATATCATCAAAAGTATCCTTAAGCGCCATAACAAATCCCTCCTCTTAAAAATCAAAGAACAACTGTTCCCCACTCTGCTTGTTCTCATATTTTCTTCTGTAATCCACTATCATGCTCTGATCAGCAATAATATCCCTTTTCTCACAGAATTCATTTATCTCCTGAATGATATACTTCCTGTTATTTGAAACTATCTCTTCAGTCTTGATATTCATGGATTCTTTATACTTATCGAAGAATCTGTCCCTCACTTCCGGGAATCTCTCATCTATCACGTCGTAGAAATACTCCCTGCTTCCCGGGCTGAGAGTAAACTTAAGATCTCCGTATTCAATTGCAAATGCACCGAATCCGGCCGCAATATTAAGTATACTTCTTATGCCCTCTTCCGAATCATTAATATACGGAACGACAGGATCTATAGCCACGATAACCGGCACCTTCCTTAATGAAAACTCTTCAAGAAGTTTAATCCTTTCGGAAATAGGTGACATATCGGGATCTATACGCCCTGAAATGGCACTGTCAGTTGTAGGAAAAGGAATCGTAATTACACTTTTAGTCTTTTCATTTATCTCACTGATAATATCTATATCACGGAGAATAAGACTGCTCTTTGTCCGAATGGAAACTCCGAAGTCATACCTCTTTATCTCAAAAAGGCATTTTCTTGTAAGTTCAAGCTTCTCTTCCTCGGGAACGTACGGATCTGCAAGTGTACCCATAATTATCATGGTCTTGTTACGTTTTTTCCTGAGTGCAACCGCCAGAAGTGAATCGGCGTTTTCCTTGACCTCAACATCTTCGAAATCATCCACATGCGAACTCGTATTACGAAGCGGACTGAAAATGCACCTGATATTAGGTCCACCCCTGTAAATGTTCAGCCCATTTTGTGGCGTAAGTATAGTTTTTGCTTCCGTGAAATGCATCTCTTCCCCATCCTGCTTATGTTTTCCCACAATCCATTAAATTTTATCACATATTCATATGTTTGTGAAATAAAAAGCTTCGATTTTGCCTTTTACCTGAAATACGGTTTTGTAAACTGTGATGTTCTCTTTAAAACGTGATAAATCCGTAGTCTGCCAGCATCTTCATATACTCGGCAAGCCGGGGATAGAGAGGTTCTGCCTTATCGCCGAATCTTTCGCCCACCAGTCTGCCTATATCGTATATACTGTCATTTCCGTTAATACATATCCAGATAAAGCTTCCGAATTCTTCCAGATGAATCTGTGTGACTTTGGGCTTTTTTAAAATAAGCTGGAACAGTCTGTTAAAGAAGCCCTTATTCTCTACAAATATGGTCACTGCCTCATCTTCACCCTTTTCCCACTTAAGCCCTTCTTTTACTTTCGGAATTCTGTCAAGGAAATTATTTTTCATTTGAAACCTTCTTATCTTTACTCATCGCAAACTTTGCAACACAGAATATCATAAGAGCCATGAGTACGATTCCTCCGATGATACCTGTATTTACAGAACCCGAAATATCTATCTTTTCTGTAAATCCCAAGACAGCAAGTATGGCAAGAAGTATGCCGACAAGCCCTTCACCGGCTATCATACCGGAACAGAAAAGAACTCCCGCGCCGGCTTCATCTTTTTCTTTACCCTTCTTCTTATCAACAAACCACCGTATTATTCCGCCTATCATAATGGTTGAGCTGAGTTCAAGAGGAAGATAAAGACCTATCGCAACAGGAAGTACCGGTATGCCCAGTATCTCAACAACTACCGCTATGAATACTCCGATAAATACGAGTGCCCACGGAAGATTTCCGTTCATAACACCCTCAACGATCATTTTCATAAGAGTTGCCTGCGGAGCTGCAAGCTCTGTAGTTCCGAAGCCCCACGCCTTATCAAGAAGAATCAGAACCCCGCCTATCGTAAATGCAGAAATAACCGCACCTATGAGCTCGCCAATCTGCTGTTTCTTAGGTGTAGCCCCAAGGATATAACCCGTCTTAAGATCCTGGGATGTATCACCTGCCATAGCCGCAACTATACATATAATAGAGCCAATTGATATAGCCCCGACCATACCTGCCGCTCCGACCTGTCCTGATATCTTAAGCACAAGCGTCGAGAAAAGCAGGGTTGCAATAGCCATACCCGATACAGGGTTGTTACTGCTTCCTACAAGTCCTACCATTCTTGAAGATACAGCTCCGAAGAAGAAGCCGAACAAAACTATAAGAATGGCTCCGAGAAATGAAACCGGGATTGCCGGAATAAGCCATATTGCAAGGATAAGAACAACTATTCCCGCAAGGACAAATCTCATATCGATATCCTGCTCGGTACGTCTGTTCCCTGCTTTTCCGGCACCCTTCATGCCTTTCATTGCCTCCACAAAAGTGCTTGCAATAAGCGGCATTGACTTAATAAGACTTATGATTCCGCCTGCGGCAACCATTCCGGCGCCGATATATCTGATATAAAAACTCCAGATTGCAGATGCTCCGTTTGCTGCATATATATCAGCTATAGTCTCTGTACCCGGATAAAGAACAGTACCTGCTCCAAATGTAATGATGGCAGGTATGAGAACAAACCACCCGAGCACACCACCTGCAAACATATATGAAGAAATCTTCGGTCCGCAGATATAACCTACACCGATAAGCGCAGGATATACCTCTGCGGAAAGCTCTGTTTTTAATGCCTTAATAGGCGCTGTGACCACTCCCGGAACAGCCTTAAGTCCGTCTACTATAAACTTAAACAGTGCTGCAAGACCCATTCCTATAAATACAGTCTTGGCACTTGAACCGCCCTCTTCTCCTGCCAGAAGAACCTCTGCGCAGGCTGTACCTTCCGGATACGGAAGAACTCCGTGTTCTTTTACTATCAGTGCGTTTCTGAGCGGCACCATAAAGAGCACGCCCAGCACGCCTCCACAGAGTGCTATAAGTGATATAGTTATAAGGCTTGGAGCACCGGTTATTCCTTCCTTAGCCCACAGGAACAGAACCGGCATTGTAAAAATAGCTCCTGCCGCAAGAGATTCTCCGGCTGAACCTACTGTCTGTACTATATTACTTTCAAGTATTGAATCCTTACGCATAATGACACGTATTACACCCATTGATATAACCGCCGCCGGAATGGATGCTGATACCGTCATACCTACTCTAAGTCCAAGATATGCATTTGCCGCGCCGAAAACAATTGCAAGAATTATACCCATCACAATAGATGTAACCGTAAATTCAGGTGTTATCTTCTCCGCAGGAATGTAGGGTTTAAAGTCATCTTTTTTTTCGTTCATATTTTTTCCTCCAAATCATTCATGTCCCATGATCATAATTAATCCCCCCTATAACCACAGGTTATGTTCGATTATACACTTATAAATGCATCTAAGCAAATAAAAGCACCGACACAAGCGGTTAAACTCATGTCGGTGCGCGAGTTTTAATTAGTTATTATAATAAGCCGTATTACTGATGAAATTTAAGCTTTGTTAGCTGAACCGAATACTGAAACTCTGTTCTTAACTTCTTCTCTTATAGCTGCAGCGCCCGGAGCAAGAAGCTTACGTGGATCATAGCCCTTACCTTCAAGATCCTTACCTGCTTCGATATACTTTCTTGTTGCATCTGCAAATACAAGCTGAAGCTCTGTGTTAACGTTAACCTTAGCAACGCCCATATCTATAGCCTTCTTAATCTGCTCATCAGGAATACCTGAACCACCATGAAGAACGAGTGGTGTATTACCTGTAACTGCCTTGATGCTTTCAAGAACGTTGAACTGAAGGCCTGCCCAGTTTGCAGGATACTTGCCATGAATATTACCGATACCGCAAGCAAGCATTGTTACACCGAGGTCATTAACCTGCTTACACTCTTCAGGATCAGCACATTCACCTGTTGAAACAACGCCGTCTTCCTCGCCGCCGATTCCGCCTACTTCTGCTTCAAGTGAGATTCCCTTCTCTTCGCAGATTGCAACGAGTTCCTTTGTCTTCTCTATATTCTCCTCTAAAGGAAGTGAAGAACCATCAAACATGATTGATGAGAAACCTGCCTCGATACAAGCCTTGGCAGCTTCATAATTACCATGATCAAGGTGAAGTGCTACAGGAACTGTAATTCCAAGTGAATCGATCATAGCGCTAACCATAGCAACTACTGTCTTGTAACCTGTCATATACTTAGCAGCACCCATTGATACGCCAAGGATAACAGGGCTCTTAAGCTCTTCACACTCAAGTAAGATTTCTTTTGTCCACTCAAGGTTGTTGATATTAAACTGAGCTACTGCATAGTGGCCTTCTACAGCCTTTGTAAGCATTTCTTTTGCTGATACTAACATTTTGTTTTCCTCCGTAATTAATATATTTTATCTTTTGCACGAATGTCCTCGCTTTTCTAAGGAATCCTGCCTATTTTATGGTGCCATCTATGCTTCGCACAGATGATATCCCTGCTTCGCAGGTCTATGTCCCGCTTCGCGTGACGCATCCTCGCTTCGCTCGGACATGATTCCCTTCGGGAATCATGCCTATGCCTCAGGACCTGCGGCTACGAGAGCCTTTCCTGCGTCATTTGTTTCATATTTCTTGAAGTTCTTAACAAATCTTGCTGCAAGATCTGCTGCCTTAGCATCCCATTCTGATGCATCAGCATATGTATCTCTAGGATCAAGTATACCTGTGTCAACACCAGGAAGCTCTGTAGGAACTTCAAAGTTGAATACAGGAATCTTCTTTGTAGGAGCTTCATTGATTGCACCTGAAAGGATTGCATCGATGATTCCACGTGTATCTTTTATAGTGATACGCTTTCCTGTTCCGTTCCAACCTGTATTTACAAGGTAAGCCTTAGCTCCAACCTTTTCCATCTTCTTAACGAGCTCTTCTGCATACTTTGTAGGATGAAGCTCAAGGAATGCCTGACCGAAGCAAGCTGAGAATGTAGGTGTAGGCTCTGTGATTCCACGCTCTGTACCTGCAAGCTTAGCTGTAAATCCTGAAAGGAAGTAGTACTTTGTCTGCTCCGGTGTAAGGATTGATACAGGAGGAAGTACGCCGAATGCATCAGCTGAAAGGAAGATAACATCCTTAGCGTCAGGACCTGCTGAAATTCCATTTACCTTCTTAGCGATCTTGTCGATGTGCTCGATAGGATATGATACACGAGTATTCTCTGTAACTGACTTGTCAGCGAAATCAATCTTTCCTGCCTCATCAACAGTAACGTTCTCAAGAAGAGCATCTCTCTTGATTGCATTGTAGATATCAGGCTCTGATTCCTTATCAAGGTTGATAACCTTAGCATAGCATCCGCCTTCGAAGTTGAAGACACCGTTGTCATCCCAGCCGTGCTCATCATCACCGATAAGAAGACGCTTAGGATCTGTTGAAAGTGTTGTCTTACCTGTTCCTGAAAGGCCGAAGAAGATTGCTGTGTTCTTACCTTCCATATCTGTGTTAGCTGAGCAGTGCATTGAAGCCATGCCCTGAAGTGGGAGGTAGTAGTTCATCATTGAGAACATACCCTTCTTCATCTCTCCGCCGTACCATGTATTGATGATAACCTGCTCACGGCTTGTGATGTTGAATACTACTGCTGTCTCAGAATTAAGACCGAGTTCCTTGTAGTTCTCAACCTTTGCCTTTGAAGCATTATATACTACGAAGTTTGGCTCGAATGTTTCAAGCTCTTCAGCTGTTGGCTGGATGAACATATTCTTGATGAAATGTGCCTGCCAAGCAACTTCCATAATGAAACGAACTGCCATTCTTGAATCCTTGTTAGCGCCGCAGAATGCATCAACTACGAAGAGTCTCTTGTTTGAAAGCTCTTTCTTAGCGATTTCCTTAACTGCTGCCCATGCTTCCTGAGAAGCTACGTGGTTATCATTTGGATATTCCTCTGATGTCCACCATACTGTATCCTTTGAATTCTCATCCATAACGATGAATTTATCTTTAGGAGAACGACCTGTATAAATACCTGTCATAACGTTAACAGCGCCAAGCTCAGTTTCCTGACCTTTGTCGTAGCCTGTGAGTTCAGGCTTCATTTCCTCTTCATAAAGAAGCTCATAAGATGGATTGTAAACAATCTCTGTGGTACCGGTGATACCATACTTAGTTAAATCAACTGTTGCCATGGTTTTTACCTCATTTCTATAATATTTTATCTGCCCATAACAGGCTTATGTAACTAAAACGTGGCATTTCGTTGTTAGCATACTAAAACACCACGTATATTATACATGAATCACTGATAAAATCAACACCAGTTTAGTCTGTGAAGACTACCTTTTTCTTCCAGATTTTGAAAATCCAGCTGTCTTAATGCTTCATATAATATTATGGCAACCGAATTTGAAAGATTAAGCGAACGGATCTCCTCTCCCATGGGAATTCTAATGCATTTATCGGGATGTTTTACAAGTATCTCCTCCGGGATTCCAGCACTCTCTTTCCCAAACATGATAAAATCCCCGTCATGAAAATCAACATCCGTGTATTTATTCATTGCCTTTGTGGTTGCATAGAACACCCTTGCATCCGGGTTCTTCGTAACAAAATCCTCATAATCAAGATACTGGTACAGAGATAACTTGTCCCAGTAATCCATACCCGATCTTTTAATCATTTTATCGGAAAGAACAAAGCCGTAAGGTCTGATAAGATGAAGCTTTGTTCCTGTCGCAACACAGGTTCTTCCGATATTCCCGGTATTTGCCGGCATCTCCGGCTCATGCAAAACTATATTCAGCATCCTGTCCCTTTCATTCTCTATTGCCATATATCATATATAAAAATCGAACAATAAGCAGATATTCTCTGCTTATACGAGTCCCTGCGGCTCAATCCTCAGACGGAATGTAGTACACATCAAAATCAACATCCGTCGTGACTCCATCGAGCTTTCCGACACTTGACTTCTGCCACATATAATAGTCACCCTGATAATCAGTTTCCCCAACATAGTGAGCAAGCCAGACCTTATGCCTTTCCTTTGCATCCCATACATTTATAAGATAATTCTTACTTCCGTATATGGATGCCGTATAACCGTGAGTTTCCACTTCCGCAGCAAATGTATCCAGCAGGTCATTTATATCATGCAGATTCATTCCATGGTTTTCAAAACACATAAAATCTTCCCAGTCATAAGCTATAGGGAAATCAAGCTTTTCACCATCTAAAATGTCCATCATATAATCGACACTGTTTTTCACTTCAACAGGATCACTTTCCTCCGCATGCCAGTATATTCCTATTTTCAGGCCTGCCGCTTTCGCGTTCTTCAGATTTTTATCAAATCTTCCGTCCCTGTAGAGTGTTCCATCATCATAGCCGCCTACACGCATAATGACAAATTCACACCCTGCCGCTTTTACCTTTTCAAAATCAATATCTTCCTGCCATCTTGAAACATCTATACCGACCATTGTGGAATCATTTTTATAACGTGCCGCGAAATCAGCCCATGCGTATTTCTCACTTTCACCTCCGCCTTTCGGCATTTCCGACACAACATTTACAGTCATATCCCAGGTAGTACTTTTTTCGGTGTCATCAGTGATGGTAACTTTAAGAGGAAATGTCCCTTCCTCCTCAGTGCTTATTTCATCCGAAAGCTTAAGTTCAACATCCCTGTCTATATCATCTGCATATCCTATATATTTATGGATATCAAATTCCTCTCCCTTCTTAATATAGACATTCTTCGTAAATGAAAGGAATACCGGCGCAGTCTTGTCGTCTTCGGGTCCGTATTCTTTCCTCTTATACCACTCTTTGGGAGTTTCTTCGGCTTCCTCAGTGGTTGCTTCCTCCAATGCTTCCGTAACTTCTGTAGTCACTTCCTCCGATACCTCTGTAGCTTCGGCAGTCGTTTCGGATTCTTCTTTGCCCGGTTCACCATCCGATGCCGTTTCAACGGTATCCCCTCCGGTCCTTTCCTCAAATGTAAGTCGGACTTTTTCTTTTTTAGAAGATATCTTTGCCGAAACAAGTATACATATGATCATCACCACGATAAGAATCATGCTGGCGATGAGTGTTTTTAATACATTTCTCTTATTCATACCGAAAATGATATCAAATACCTTTCAGGAGGTCAAATTAAGCTTGCTTTAAATTGACTTATATATATACTGAAAAATAGGGGTGAAATATTTTTTCAAAAAAATGAAACCTTATTTGGAGTTCGCAGGTATTGGGGTTATAAAACAAAAACAAATGGAGGAGATGGGTAATATGAAAAAGTTTAAAAAAGGAAAGATCAGTCTCACAATCATTACAGTTCTTATGGGCATAGCACTCATGACAGGATGTGGCGCAAGCGGAACAGCAGATAACGCTAAGAGAAACAGAGCAAAACAGGATGTTACATTTGATACCGATATGGAAAGTGCCTATTTTGCTTCCGGAGATTATTCCGGCGAAGATTATGATTATTACGAAACAACTGAAGCTGCTGCATACGAAGAAGACATTGAAGCCGCTTACGATGAAGCTGTTTCTGATGAAGCAGAAAGTAAATCAAGCGGAAAGGGCACAGAGAAGGAACAGTCAACCAATAAGATAGATATCGAAAAGCTCGTATACAGATGCAACATTTCGATAGAAACTCTGAACTATAACAGTACAATAACCGATTTCAAGTCATTCATCAAAGAATGCGGCGGTTTCCTCGAATCAGAAAACGCGACTCTGAATGGCGGATACGACTACTACAACAAGGACGCATCCAAGCTCCACACCTATACAGCCACAGTTCGCGTACCATCAGATAAATACGAGGAATTTGTAAATAAAACCGACGGGCTCGGTGAGATAACAGGAAAGAATCAGAATGTTACAAATGTATCGCAGGAATACTCCGATCTTTCTGTTGAGCTGGACGTACTTGCAGCAGAAAGAGCAAGCTATGTGGAGATGCTTAAGCAGGCAAAAGATCTTGATGATATGGATAACATCATCCTTATCACCGATAAGATAACAGATATAGATATACAGGTAAATCAGATAAAGACAAGACTTAACACGATCGATAATGACGTAGCTTACAGCTATGTAAATGTAACGATAAGAGAAGTGAAGGAATATGTTGATGAACCTGACGATACCTTCGGACAGCGTTTCATGAAGGAAGTAAAGGCCGCATGGAAGAGTTTCTTCTTCGGTTTCCAGAACTTTATTATATGGCTCGTATCAAACATCCCGGGTCTTATAGTGATCTTCCTCATCGGATTTGGAGTATGGAAACTTATTATTAAGAAGATCATTAAGAAGGCTAAGGCAAATAAAGCGGAGCGCGAAAAGAGACGTAAAGAAATGCAGCAGTATGGTCCAAGGCCTTATCCTATGGCTTATCCGGTAAATCCTGCAGCAGTACCCGTAGCTACTGCACCTGCAAATACAGCAGTCGGCGCACCTGCTAATTCTGATGTAAAGAGTTCTAGTGCAAAGAGCGATGATCCAACTACTAAAAATGCTGGCGCTAATGATGACGATACAGATGCTTCCAATGCAAATGATTCCGATACTAAAGACGCTGATGCGAATGATGACGATACCAAAAATGATGATGCAAAAGACAATGATATCAAAGAGGCAGGAGCAACTGACGGTAAGACAGTGGCTACAAATGCAGCAGATAAGCTTGCCAAGATAAAAAATGATGATAAAGATGAATGATTACATGTTCTGTCATCTGTATAGTGCAGTGCTGATTGTATGGTTTTTCAGAGAATAACACCTTACTTATAACAAAAGATGGCAGTTGAGGGAAAAGCCTCAACTGCCATCTTTTTTATTGGTCTTCCTCTTTTGGTTTAGTATCGTTAATTTAAGGCGGAATGAAGTTTTATAGACTGATCATCCCGCCTTATTTTTATACTCTTATTTTATAAACAAATACATTTTATTTATCATACAGATTATAGCTCTGGCAAAGAAGATTCATAGACTTAAGAAGCTTATGAATATAGATGAAAGGTCCTACTATAATGAATGAACCGAGTATATTCCAAAGCCAGAAAGTAGCTGCGTTGAATTTGTAATTAATGTTTCTGAATCTAAGCTCTTCGCCTATCCTGTTTGACATCTTATGTGACCATACCAGTACAGAAATACCGCATGTGATAGATGCAAAGAATGAAACAAGCATAAGATTCATGGTCTTTTTTCCGTCATGCTTAGTTGCAAGTGTATTAAGGTCATCCACGATTGTATATTCAACCCAAAGATCGTAGAAACCAAGTGTAACTATACCAAGAAGTATGTATTTAAGAAGTGTTCTGTTAGTACGAAGCTCCTGCTTTCCGAAATTTGTTACATCATTGTACGGAGGAACTGCAACACCGCCCATCTCACTCTGATACATAGCGCCCACATTTGCATCATTTCTTGCCACATCAGGCTGAGGAAGTGTTCCTGTCATCATAAGAGGTCCTGAAAATTCAGGCGCTCCTGCATAGCTTTCCCCTTTATATATCTCAGTCACGCCCTGTGGCTGACCCTGATTTGGCGTCATGTTCTGCTGCATCGGTGCGCCTTGGAACTGTGGTCCCGGTGCCTGATTCTGTGCCGGCTGCTGTGGTACTGGCATCGGTGCCTGATTCTGTACAGGTTGTTGCGGTCCCGGTGCCGGTGCCTGATTCTGCATAGGCTGCTGTGGTGCTGCTTCTGCTTCAGGTGCAGGAATTTCCGGTTTAAAATCGTCATTAAAATCATCCTTAAAATCGGTCTTGAAACCGTCATCACCCGAACCATGTCCCGGTATATATGCATCACCTGTAAGGACTGTTGTGCCATCCTCTACAGGTTCCCCATCATCAATTTCTTCAGCATATGGGTTTACAGGAATATCCTGAAGCATGCTGTTACTTTCCGGATGAATTGGCTGTGCCATCGGCTGTGGTGCTTCCGGCGCCTGCTGCTGCGGCTGTTGTGGCACCTGTACCTCCGGTGCCGGTTGATTTACCTGTGGTGCCTGCTGCTGCGGTGCCATTCCCATATTCATTTTTACTGCACGCATATCCGCCCCGCAAAATCTGCAGAAATCCGCATTATCATCTATCTGTGATCCACACTGTCTACAAAACATAGTAAGTACCTCCTATGATAAACTGTCTATAAGCTCCTGCACCTTTGAAGCAAATTCCTTTGACTTACTCTCGGCATCAGAAAGGCTTTCTCCCTTAACTCCATAGTAGAATTTAATCTTAGGTTCTGTACCTGATGGTCGTGCACAGAGCCATGCATCATCCGAAAGTTCATAATAAAGAACATTTGACTTTGGAAGCCCTGTCGGACGTACAGCTCCTGTAGCAATGTCTGTTATGGTGTCCTTATCGTAATCTCTTACAGCAAGAACCTTGTATCCTCCGATCTCAGTAAGAGTTGTATTCCTGAGAGCTGTCATTACTCCCTTGATTTTCTCTACTCCGTCAAGTCCCTTCATTGTGATGGTTGTAATTGCATCGGATATGTATCCGTATTTCTCATACATATCGATCATTGCATCCCAGAGAGTCTTGCCTTTTGACTTATAGAAAGCCGCCGCCTCGCAGAGAGCCATTGTTGCAACTATTGCGTCTTTATCTCTTGCATGGGTTCCGATAAGACATCCGTAGCTTTCCTCAAATCCGAAGAGATATGTACCAACTCCGCTCTTCTCGAAGCCGAGTATCTCACGGCCTATCCACTTAAATCCTGTAAGGCACTCAATGAGCTCTACTCCATAAGCCTTTGCTATCTGATCAGCTAAATTTGTAGTAACTATAGTCTTAATGAAACGTCCATCCGAAGGCAGTCCCTTTGTAGCCTTTGTCTCGCTGATCTCATATTCTGCAAGAAGGCTTCCTGACATATTGCCTGTCAGACATTTATATTCGCCGCTCTTGGTATCCTTAACGTAAACACCAAGTCTGTCAGCATCGGGATCTGTAGCAAGAACAAGATCCGCGTCCTTCTCCTCGGCAAGCTTAAGTGCAAGTGCGAATGCTTCTTTTGCTTCCGGATTCGGATAATCAACTGTAGGGAAGTTACCGTCAGGAAGCTCCTGCTCAGGAACTACATATACATTCGGGAATCCGATTTCACTGAGTATTCTTCTGGCAGGTATATTGCCTGTTCCGTGAAGAGGTGAATATACAACTTTTATATCCTTACCAAATTCATCAATGGCATCCTGGTGGATTATCTGCTTTTTAAGTTCAGCTATGTAAGCGTCATCAACTTCCTTGCCGATCACATTGTAAAGCCCTTTTGCCTTTGCCTCTTCCATATCCATGGTCTTAGCTTCGTCGATTCGAAGAGCCTTAACTTCGCTCATGATTCCTGTATCGTTTGGAGGAGTTATCTGTGCACCGTCCTCCCAGTAAACTTTATATCCGTTATATTCAGGTGGGTTGTGGCTTGCTGTTATATTGATACCTGCTGTACAGCCAAGATATCTTACGGCAAATGAAAGCTCCGGTGTCGGTCTGAGTGATTCAAATCTATACGCCTTGATGCCATTTGCAGCAAGAGTAAGCGCCGCAACATCAGCAAATTCAGGTGAAAATCTGCGGCAGTCAAATGCTATCGCTACGCCCTTATCCTGTGCTCCCTGCTTTATTATATAATTTGCAAGTCCCTGTGTAGCTCTTGCAACCACATAAGTATTCATACGATTAGTTCCTGCTCCGATGATTCCTCTCAGTCCTGCTGTTCCGAACTCAAGCTCAACAGAAAACCTTTCACGAATTTCTGCTTCATCATCTTTGATAGCAACAAGTTCTTTCTTTGTCTCCTCATCGAAAAATGGGCTCTCAAGCCATTCCTCATATACTTTCTTGTAATCCATCTTATAACCTCCTTATAAGAACGCTTCTTTGTGATATCTTAATTTCCCGCACTGTATGCTTTAAGTTCGTTAAATGCTTTTTTCGCGTCAGCTTCTTTTAATCCTATGGATGTGTATGCTGAAATGTAACGTCCTTTTATCATATAAGCCTGTATAGCATACATATCAATACTCTGACTGCCTACTGTATAAGTAAGCTTCATCTCATATGCGTCACATGACTTCCCGGCAATCGTTACTTTTGTGGATGTAATATCCGACATTGAAAGTCCTGTACCCTGCATCTGCTGCTCAAGTTCCTGTTTGTACATTGACTTAAGCTTCTCAAGATCGGGAGTTCCCATCGCTATCTTTCCGTCAATGACCATGATGTTAAATGACGCTGCATTTGTCATACTCTGCTTTGATGCAACAAGTTCAGCAACCGGAGTTCCTTTCCTTATTTCAGCCATCTCATCAGATCCGGTGTAGCCCTGAACTGTCCAGTCTGAAGACATATTTGCCTGTACGCCAAAATATGCATTCGTATATGTACTTCCGTTTAATTCTCCGGGCACATACTTATTCTTCATTATTTTAAGCACTACACCTATAAGTGCAATGACTGCGATAATGAGTATCGCTCCTACGACAATTTTAGTGGAACTGCTGCTTGGTTTAGGAGAAACATATCCTCCTCCGCCATATGCCGCGCCACCGTTTGGATAAGCACCTCCGGGACCACCTGCTCCGGAACCCGGATAGTTTCCGGCTGGTCCACCCGGATAAGCACCGCCCTGAGCTCCGGGATTAATGCTTCCTCCTGCCGCTCTTTGTGCGTTATATCTCATAGTTGCATTTTCTACAGGATCCGGTGCTTCTTCCTTCATACGAAGGCCTCCACCCATGCTTCCGCTTGTCGGCTCCGGATCTTCCTTCATGCGAAGGCCGCCTGAATTGCCGCTACCGTAGGAACTGCCTGTTTCCATACCACTTCCTAACCCGCTTGCAAAATCATCGCCAAAGTCTGTCGTGGTCTTTTTTTCGAAATCGTCGCCGAAAGCTTCCCCACTCTTCATAAAATCATCAAGATTGTCATACTGTCCCACTCTGATAATCCTCCCCGTTTCTTTTATTAAAACTTTTTATTTATTATTACTTAGCATCTTTCCTGCCAAGTCTTCAAGTACCTCTTTATTATTCAGCGACGGTTCATCCAGAACCATATCTAAAAGTGCATCGAGTATCCTGCCTATATCGGGGCCTCTCTCAACTCCCATTTCGATAAGATCCCTGCCGTCTATCTTTAAGTCCTTGATATTCAGCGCATCAGCCGAAGCTGTAATCTCCTTATAATAACCTTCAAAGTCTTTAAGCAGTTCAGCTTTCCACTCAGCCCTGTAACTGCTCTGCCCCTTCATGTCTGCAATCCTTAGTTCAAGGAGATCAGGGTAATTCTCAATTCCGAGTCCCGAAAGAAGTTTTCTCATCCCCTTCTTCGAAAAACCGTTTATCCCTGCATCATGGTAGTACACCAGTCTTTTTACAGACTTTATAGTGTCATTATCCATTCTAAATCGGCGGAGGATTCCCGGAACCATATCGGCTCCTATCCGGTTATGCCCTTTAAAATGATCGACCTCGTGATAGAACCTGCCGCCCATTTCAAGGTCCACTACCTCTACCGTCCTGGATGCAGGCTTACCTATATCGTGAAATAACGCCGCATACCTCAGGTGTTTCTTATTCGATACATTTTTCATCACTTCTATGGTATGGTGTCCCACATCATAGATATGATAAGGTGTATTCTGCGGAGTATTCATGAGTAAATCAAATTCAGGAAGAATGATTCCCGTAATTCCAAGATCATATAACTCTTCAATCTTCTCCGGATGATCGGACGTTATAAGCTTTGTAAACTCTGTTTCGATTCTTTCGGCACTTACCATGGAAAGTTCCTTAACATGAGCCTTTATAGCCTCCCTTGTCTCTTCGGAAACTCTGAACCCGAGCTCGGCCGAGAATCTCACAGCCCTCATAATCCGGAGCGCATCTTCATCAAACCTCTCGTCAGGATTACCCACTGCTCTGATGACCTTATTCTCAAGGTCGGAAACGCCTCCGAAAAGATCAACCAGCCCCTCGTCATCACTGTATGCCATAGCATTTATAGTGAAGTCACGTCTGAGAAGATCAGCAGATAATTCTCTTGTAAATGTAACGCTGTCCGGTCTTCTGTGATCCGTGTACTCTCCGTCAACTCTGTAAGTAGTAACCTCATATCCGGTATCGCCCATAAGAACAGTAACAGTACCATGCTTAAGTCCTGTATCAACAGTCCTCCTGAAAATCCTCTTAACATCTTCGGGAAGGGCTGATGTGGTGATGTCCCAGTCCTTCGGAATCCTGCCGAGTATGCTGTCCCTTACGCACCCACCTACAACGTATGCTTCGTATCCCGCATTATGCAGTTTTTCAATTATTTCACCGGCAGCTGCCGGTATAGTTATCCTCATCAATAATATGCGTCCTGTTATATAAAAATAGGTCCGACTCGTTTGAGCCGGACCGCTTTTGTCCTTTTAGTACGCTCTTCCAAAGTATACCATTTTTTTCGCCGGTTTTCCACAACAAACACAAGTATCGCTTATGTTTTCCTGTTCGAACGGCATACACCTTGTTGTCGCGCCTGTTTCCTCTTTGATTTTATCCTCACATTCTCTTTCACCGCACCACATTGCTTTGATAAATCCCGGACGATTGTTAACGGTGTCAACAAACTCATCCCACGATTTTACTGTATATGTATGTGTATCCCTGTGAGTTCTTGCAGCCTCCAGCATATCCTTCTGGATAGTTACAAGAAGCTTTTCGATATATGTATCTATCTCATCGAGAGAAACTGTAGCCTTCTCGCCGGTATCACGTCTTACGACTACTGCCACATTTGCTTCTATATCACGAGGTCCTATCTCTACTCTTACAGGAATACCTCTCATCTCCTGCTCTGCAAATTTGAATCCCGGTGATCTGTCAGCTCCGTCCACCTTTACACGTGAAACCGAACTTAATTTTTCTTTCAGAGCCATGGCTGCATCAAGAACCCCTTCCTTCTTCTGCTGGATAGGGATGATCATTACCTGGGTAGGTGCGATCATCGGCGGAAGCTTAAGTCCGTTATCATCACCGTGAACCATTATGATAGCTCCAATAAGTCTTGTAGTCATACCCCACGAGGTCTGGTGTACATACTGAAGCTTATTCTCCTTATCGGTATACTGGATTCCGAATGCCTCGGCAAATCCGCTTCCGAAGTTATGACTTGTTCCTGACTGAAGCGCTTTTCCGTCATGCATAAGAGCTTCTATTGTGTATGTGGCAACAGCTCCGGCAAACTTTTCTTTCTCCGTCTTTCTTCCTTTAACAACCGGAATCGCAAGTACTTCTTCGCAGAAATCAGCATATAAATTTAGCATCTGAATAGTTCTTTCTTCTGCTTCCTCTGCTGTTGCATGAGCTGTATGACCTTCCTGCCACAGGAATTCTCTTGAACGAAGGAACGGTCTTGTCTCCTTCTCCCAACGTACAACCGAACACCACTGATTGTAAACCTTTGGAAGGTCTCTGTAGGATTCTATATCTTTTTTATAAAAATCGCAGAAAAGCGTCTCGGATGTAGGTCTTACGCACATTCTTTCCTGAAGAGGATTAAGTCCTCCGTGAGTAACCCACGCAACCTCAGGTGCAAAACCTTCAACATGATCCTTTTCCTTTTCAAGAAGGCTTTCCGGAATCATCATCGGAAGATATACATTTTCAACTCCGGTCTCCTTGAACCTTCTGTCGAGTTCCTTCTGGATATTCTCCCATATTGCGTATCCCGCCGGTTTAAGTACCATGAATCCCTTTACACTTGTGTATCCCGTTAAGTCTGCCTTAACTACCACATCGGTATACCACTGTGCAAAATCTTCTTCCATTGAAGTAATCGCTTCAACCTTCTTCTTGTTGTCTGCCATTTTATATATCTCCTGTATTATTAATAATTAAAGTAAATGCATTGCTTCCTGAATCCATATTTATCAGAATTCATCCAGCTCAATTGCTTCAAACGCTTTTGTATCAGGCTCCTTCTTGAGTACTATCCTTTCACCCGTCACGGGGTGGATAAACTCAAGTCTCGAGGAATAAAGAGCAATCTCACTTTTCTCTTTTCCTATTCCCCCGTTTTTCATATTCTTACCATTACTCCCCTTCGGCTTTCCGGCCTGCCCGATTTTCATATTTCCGTACTTCGCGTCACCATGTATGGGAGTGCCGTGATGCGCCATCTGACATCTTATCTGATGATGCCTTCCGGTGAAAAGTTCTATCAATACATAGGTAAGGTATCCCGAGTCGGTTTCAAATTCATCGAGAAGTTCGTAGTGGAGTATCGCCTTCTTCGCTCCCTTTGTTCCTTCGGGAACTATCTTCGATACATTTTTTTTCTTATCGAATAATATATAATCTTCGTAAGTTCCTTCTTCGTTTTCGAGATAGCCATCCAGTACTGCCTGATAGTATTTCCTGATTACCGCATCATCACCCGGCTGCTTCATCTGAATCATGTCACTCAGTTTTGCCGCAACCTCTTTTGTCCTGCCAAAAAGCATTATGCCTCCGACGGGCTTATCAAGACGGTTTATTACAGCAAGATACGGCTCACTGTCCATATCCGATCTGTCAAATATATAATTTTTAACGATGGAAACCATATCTTCGCCATTTGATCTGTCGCCCTCCGATGAAATGCCGGGAGGCTTTACCACTGCTGTAAGATATTCATCCTCGTATAAAACTTCAAGTTTCATTTTATTTGCTTTCTTCTATATACTTATCAACTATTGGTGTAAGAAGATCAAATGATACCGGACCTGCTTCAAGAATAACTTTGTGGAAGCTTACCGGATCAAACTTGGAACCGAGTTCATGCTCTGCCTTGTCTCTCAATCCCTGCATCAGATAATATGATGTAACATATGACTGGTAGGTAGCAGGGTCGCCGGTTACAGTATTAAACAGATTTTCTGCCGCACCGCCGTCATAACCATTCTGATCAAGATAGTTTTGTACGTCGTCTACTGTCCATCCAAAGTAATTGACATTAACATCTATTATACCGATCAAAAGATAACTGAGCTCTGAATCAAGGCGGCACAGTTTAGCAAGCTGCGCTTTGTATATAGAATTATTAAAGTCATAATACTGATAAGCGTTATATGAAGTATATACTGCCCAACCTTCTTTATATCCTACGGAAGCAAGAATATCTCGTATAGGATGCGGATTTGTGCTCATAAAGTAAGCATTCTGGTACATGTGTCCCGGAATACCTTCATGCGCAAGTGTATTCCAAAGTCCCTCCGGATTCTTTCCGTTTATACGGATTATATTGTTCTCCTCATCATCGTAGGCAGGAGAGTTGTAATAAGCAAGGATTCCGTCCTCGATTTCCCAAAGACTCTCGTCAAGATAATCCACGTCATACGGAATCTTTCCGATCTGCGGATAGTCATTCACGAAGAGAGTTTCAAAACCATCGATTATCTCCTGCGGTGTCATTCCGCTGTCAACATCCTCCCAAATGGATGAATAGTTCTCTGAAAAATATTGATATGCATCCGGGTTGCTGTAAGCTATAGTCATAAGGCTCTGCATATGCTCCTGCATCTTTGACTCAAGCAGCTGTTTTACTTCACCCGGGCTCATGCTGGAACCGGCTCTGTTTTTGAGAAGCATTTCATAATACTCCTTTCCACCCGGCGCATTGCATATTCCTCCGTCAATGGTTCCTTTTCCCTTAAGCTCTGTCATTACACTTATGACATTCTTAAACGCAGGGATTACATAGTTAAGAACTGCATCCTTATTCTGCTTTGAGAATTCAGCCCTGTCACTGTCAGAAAGAAACGAAAGTTCCTTTATGCTGTTATCAAAGGTTGTGATGAGGAAATGATTGTCTCCGCCAGAAACATAGTCCTCACATTTTTCTATAACCGAGTCGCAGTTTGCGTCTGACATGAAACAGTTATTCTCGGATTTTCTTTTCTCAAATTCAAGACATTCATCGAAATAATCCGGGAACTGTTTTAGCAGTTCTATATATATCTCCACATCACGTTTATCATCAAATCTGTAATCGGTAAAATAAGTGGAAATGTATGTATGAATTCCTCCATTCGGACTGAAAGGATCAAACAGATAGATGTTGTCATACATTTTCTGATTGAGATCTATTTTTTCAGCTATCACATCATAAATAAGCTGATCATCCGGAGAAAGGAGTGACCTGTCGTATTCAGCAAGCTCAGCCGCATCATCCTTACATTCCTTCTTGGTTTCCTCGATATCCTTTTCATCGAGTCCGGCATCCCCAAGTGTTGCCTCAGGAACTGTAAAGCCATATGTTGCCGGATCTTTAACAGCGGTGTTAAAGTTAAGTGAATCCGATTCCGCATACTCTTTAAAAGATGCATCAAGGTATGAGTGGAATCTCTCCGTTTCATCAGCATCACTTACATCACTAGGCGTAGATGCAGTATTACCGGAGCCTGAGTCTGCTGTGGTAGCCGGTTCTTCGGCATTCTGGAAACTCTCCGAAAGGCTTTCTTTTATACCTTTCGACTCATATCCTCCTCTTCCATCAGAAACAGCCTCCTTGCCGCAACCGGCAAGAGAGGCTATCATAGACAGAATAAGTATTCCTGTTATTATTTTCTTTTTTCTCATAACTTTTCCCTACTTTTTATCTGCCATCCTTATTCTAAGTATCGCACTCTTAAGCGATAGTTCAGCCTTGGCATCAATATCACCCTCAGCTTCAATTCTTCGCTCAGCTCTGATCTTCTCTTTCTCTGCCCTGTTCTTATCAATCTCCCATGGCCACTCGACCGCCTCGGCAAGAACAGTTATCCTATCGGGAAGGATCTCGGCAAAGCCTGAATGAAGTGCTGCTTCTTTAATCTCATCTCCATGATATATACGGAGAACTCCCGGGTCAAGAATTACAGTCATCGGAACATGCATGGGATATATACCTACTTCACCATCGGCAGTATTAAATTCCATAAAATCAGCTACTCCATCGAAAAACACTTTCTCGGGAGTTATGATCTTGATCTGCATTTCCTTTTCTGCCATCTTTATCTTTCCTCTTTATTCTTATATCTCTCAACTACTTCCTGTATGCTTCCGGCATTGAGGAAATAGCTTTCAGGAATATCATCATAACGTCCTTCAAGTATCTCACTGAATCCCTGAATAGTATCTGATACAGGTACATATTTTCCGGCATAGCCCGTAAACTGTGTAGCTACGAAGAACGGCTGTGACAGGAATCTCTGAATCCTTCTTGCTCTGGCAACTGTAAGCTTGTCAGCTTCAGAAAGTTCATCCATACCAAGAATTACAATGATATCCTGCAGTTCCTTATACTTCTGAAGAGTCTCCTGAACACCTCTCGCTACTCTGTAATGCTCCTCACCTACTATACGCGGATCAAGTATTCTTGATGTACTCTCAAGAGGATCCACAGCAGGGTAGATACCAAGCTCAACTATTGAACGTGAAAGAACTGTCTTTGCGTCAAGGTGAGCAAATGTTGTAGCAGGAGCCGGGTCAGTAAGGTCATCAGCAGGCACATAAACAGCCTGAACAGATGTGATGGAACCATCCTTTGTTGAGGTAATTCTTTCCTGAAGTGCACCCATTTCTGTCTGAAGTGTCGGCTGATAACCAACTGCTGAAGGTACACGTCCAAGGAGCGCTGAAACCTCGGAACCTGCCTGTGTAAATCTGAATATATTATCGATGAAGAGAAGTACATCTTTATGTGTAACATCTCTGAAGTATTCTGCCATTGTAAGTCCTGTAAGACCGACACGCATTCTGGCTCCGGGCGGTTCATTCATCTGACCGAAAACCATGGTTGTCTTATTGATAACCCCAGACTCCTTCATTTCATAATAAAGGTCATTTCCTTCACGGGTTCTCTCACCAACACCGGTGAATACGGAATATCCGCCGTGCTCCGTTGCGATATTTCTGATGAGCTCCTGTATAAGGACTGTCTTACCAACTCCGGCACCACCGAAAAGTCCTACTTTTCCACCTTTCTGATATGGGCAGAGAAGATCGACTACCTTTATACCTGTCTCAAGAATCTCTGTTTCGGTTGACTGTCTTGAAAAATCCGGCGCTGCTCTGTGAATAGGGTGCTTTTCCTTTGTCACAGGAGCCGGCTTATTGTCTATAGGCTCACCGAGGACATTGAAGATACGTCCAAGAGTCTCTTCACCTACCGGAACGCTGATCGGAGCGCCGGTTGATTCAGCGTCCATACCTCTTATAAGTCCGTCTGTAGGTCCGAGTGCTATACATCTTACGATATCATCACCAAGATGCTGAGCCACTTCAACTGTAAGAGTGTCCCCATCCTTTTTCTTTATTCTTACTGCATCATTGATATCCGGAAGCTGTCCCTCCGGGAACTTGATGTCAAGAACCGCACCGATTATTTCGGTTATCTTTCCTGTACTAATGTGTCCCATTTTGTTCTCCTATTTTACTATCGCAGAATCGTGCCTCCTTAGGTCAAGGTAGCGCCATATCTGCTTCGCATATATGTATCCCTGCTCCGCAGGTCTATGCCCCGCTTCGCGTGGCGCGTCCTCGCTTCGCTCGGAACATGAGGTACTCCGTCACTCGCTTCGCTCGTGCCACCTCATGTCAAAGCCTCGGCACCGGCTACGATTTCTGTGAGTTCCTGCGTGATCGACCCCTGTCTTGCGCGGTTGTACTGCAGCGACAGGCTGCTTATCATATCCTCGGCATTCTCTGTTGCCGAATCCATAGCCTGCATTCTCGATGCATTTTCACTGGCGATAGACTCAAGAAATGCACCGTAGATAATGTTCGTCATATACTTCGGAATAAGCTGTGCAAGTATATCCTCCTCTGGGCTGTCGAAATTAATCCTCGTCCCGAGAGACGCAAGCTCAGTACTCCAGTTGAGTCCCGTAGAACCATAGTTCATGGTAAGAGACTTATCGACATCTGACTCATCGAGCATATCTTCCGGGAAATCCTCTGCCTCAAGCGGAATGACCTTTCTGAGTGTCGGAATATGAGTTACCGTGTTCTTAAAGTCCGTATATGCTATATATATTTCCTTTATATCACCGCCCAGATATCCTTCTACCAGTTCTTTGGTGATTGCTATACAGTCATCATAAAGCGGGTCATTTATAACATCCGAATCATCTTTGAGTATAGTATATCCACGCCTTTTAAGACCTTCGATTCCCTTCCTGCCCAGACCGTAAATCTCGGTTTTGGATTTATCAAAGCCCGCAGCATCAACAAGCTTAACTATGTTAGTGTTGAAACCGCCCGCAAGACCTCTGTTGGAAGACATTACGATCACTACCGTCTTACCGTCATCCTTTTCATTAAGAAATGCATTTTGAGATATGAGTGTCTTGCTCATTATAGAACACATAACCTTATAAAGCATTTCGAAGTAAGGCGTGTTTGCCTCAACCCGGGCTCTTGCCTTCTGGAGCTTTACGGTTGCTACCAGCTTCATGGCCTTGGTTATCTGCTGCGTACTCTGCACGCTTTCTTTTCTTCTTTTTATGCTTCTCATTGAAGCCATACAAAGTTACCTCCGCCTAAAAGGCTTCTTTAGTATCTTCAATCTGCTTGATAAGCAGCTTTTCTATATCGTCATTTATAACCTTTTCATTTCTGATTGACTCAAAAATCTCAGGAGCCTGTGCTCCGATTCTTTCGAACAGCGCCTCTTCAAATTCTGCAATTCTTGAGGTCTCAATATCAAGAAGATAATGCTTAACTGCCGCATAGATAATAACAATCTGTTTTTCAACAGCAAGCGGCTTATACTGCGGCTGAACAAGAATCTGACGGATCTTTTCACCCTGTACAAGCTTTTCTTTTGTATCATCATCAAGCTCTGAACCGAACTGTGCAAAAGCAGCAAGTTCTCTGTACTGTGCAAGTTCCACACGGATAGGTCCGGCTATCTTCTTCATAGCCTTTACCTGCGCAGCGCCACCTACTCGGGAAACTGAAAGGCCCGGGTTGACAGCCGGTCTGAAGCCCGAATTAAACATTTCTGTCTCGAGATAAATCTGTCCGTCTGTAATGGAAATGACATTCGTAGGGATATATGCCGATACATCCCCTGCCTGTGTCTCTATTATAGGGAGAGCTGTAAGGCTTCCTCCTCCAAGTTCATCCGAAAGTTTTGCCGCTCTCTCAAGAAGTCTTGAATGAAGATAGAATACATCTCCCGGATATGCCTCACGTCCAGGTGGTCTTCTCAGAAGAAGTGAAAGTGTACGGTATGCCTGTGCATGCTTACTTAAATCATCATAAATGATAAGCACGTCCTTGCCGTTTTCCATCCACTCTTCACCGATAGCACATCCTGCATATGGTGCAATGTACTGAAGCGGTGCCGTTTCACTGGCAGTTGATGCAACTACCGTTGTATAACTCATGGCATCGTATTCATTAAGTGTCTTAACTATATTTGCAACTGTTGAAGCCTTCTGACCTATAGCTACATAGATACAGTAAACCCCAAGTCCCTTCTGATTGATAATGGTATCAAGTGCTATCGCCGTCTTTCCTGTCTGACGGTCACCGATTATAAGCTCTCTCTGCCCTCTTCCTATCGGAACCATGGCATCGATTGCCTTAATACCTGTCTGAAGCGGAGTGTCTACCGACTTACGTGTGATAACGCCCGGAGCCACTCTTTCGATAGGTCTTGATTTATCTGTTTCGATAGGTCCCTTGTCATCTATAGGCTGTCCTAATGCATTTACTACTCTTCCGAGCAATGCATCTCCAACAGGCACAGTTGCTACACGTCCTGTAGTCTTAACAAGGTTACCCTCACTGATCTTTGAAGTATCGCCTAGAAGAACCGCTCCAACATTATCTTCCTCAAGGTTCATGACCATGCCGTAAACGTCGTTAGGAAAGAGAAGAAGTTCTCCCTGCATGGCATTATCAAGACCATGTATTCTGGCTATACCGTCCGCCACCTGGATTACTGTTCCGGTTTCAGCCGTTTCAAGCTTAACTTTGTAGTTTTCAATCTGTTTCTTTATAACAGAGCTTAACTCTTCCGGTTTAAGTTCCATGCTTACATATTCCTTTCCAGGCTTTTCCTGAGAGTCTCAAGTTTGGTAGCAATGCTGCTGTCGAGCATTTTATCGCCAAGCTTAATAACAAGTCCGCCTATGATTTTCTTATCTACATTAAAATCCATTCTCATTCTACTGTAACGAGTAGTTTCAATGAGTTTATCCGTTATACGCTTTTTCTGTTCATCGGAAAGCGGGAAACTGGAGGTAACAGATGCAACTCCTATCCCTTCTGCCGAAAGCGAAAGCTCTATAAATGTCCTGAGTGTCTTTACTATCTTACCCGGATGATCCTTCTCAATAAGTGTAACCAGAGTTCCGGTTATAAGAGGATCCGCTTTTCCTTCAAAAGCTTCACTTATAAGAGATAATTTCTCGCTTGTCTCAATATCAGGATGTTCAAGTATTCTTCTGTAATCGGGATTATCATTTAGAACCGAGATTATCTCCTCAGCTTCCTCCCTTACCTTGCTTAGTTTATCCTGTTCCTTTGCAGCAGAAAAAAGAGCGTTTCCATATATGGACTCAACTAGTTTTGCCATGTATCCTCACCTATTTCAAGAAGCGTTTCATCAACAAGCTTCTCCTGCTTTGCTTCATCCATCTCTTCTTCCACAAACTTACCTGCAACGAGAGTTGCCACGTTGATTATCTCAAGACGAACCTCGTCACTGACCTTAGCCTTTTCAAGTTCGGCCTCTCTGTGTGCATTTGAAATGATACGCCCTGCCTCTTCTTTAGCTTCGGCAATGATGTCAGACTCATTTTTAACAGCCTTACGTCTTGCTTCACTAAGAATCTCCTTGGCCTCTTCATCAACCTTGTCCAGTTTTTCTTCGTATTCAGCTTTTACTTTTGCGGCATCCTCTTTATCACGCGCCGCATCCGCAAGGTCGCTTTTTACCTTTTCCTGTCTCGCTTCAAGAGCTTTTCGCACAGGATTGATAAGAAGATAACCTACGAAAAAGAAAAGAACGAATATAGCAATCCCCTGAAACAGAAGATCAAATAAAAGCTGGCTGTCGAGTCCGAAGATTCTGCCCGCAAGAATAGCAGGCGCCGTTATCGACATATTCATATACTGTTCTCCTAAAATCCTGAAGTAACTGTTATACCAGTTTTAACTCTTAGTTATCAAAAGGCTTAACGAACATAAGCAGAAGTGCAACTACAAGTCCGTAAAGACCTGTTGTCTCTGCTACTGCCTGTCCAAGAAGCATAGTTGACATGATTGTGCTTCTTGCGCCCGGATTCTTTCCAACTGCCTGTGCACCCATACCGGCAGCATTACCCTGACCAATACCGGTACCAATACCTGAGCAAACTGCTATTCCTGCACCAAGTGCTGAAAAAGCGTGAACAAGATCAAGTCCGCTAAAATTATTCATAATTTTTTCCTCCGAAACTTTATTCTTTCTTTATTCTTAATATGTAACTTCTCAGTTACTTATATTTATTATCAGTGACGGATGTCACTTACTTTCGACCATACATGTTTGCAAAGCCTTCTACTCTGCCCCGCGCTTATCTGTAATAAATGTAATCGTCAGCATACAGAAAACATAAGTCTGTATTGCGCCTGAAAAGATATCAAAATATACATGAAGCGCTGCAGGTACGCCGATTTTGGCAAACCACGGAAGCATACCGTAGTAAAGTGCCATAAGCACGGTTCCGCCGAGAATGTTACCGAAAAGACGCAGTGACATCGAAAGCGGCGTCGAGAATATACTGATAACATTCATAGGGAAGAACAGCGGAAACGGTTCAAAGAGAGCCTTGACCGAGCCCCATTTGTTGTATCTTATATCCGCATATTCAATCATGATAAATGTTATAAGCGCAAGTGAAAGCGTAGTGCCGTAATCTGCTGTCGGCGGACGGAGTCCGAATATTCCGGCTGTATTTGAGAAGAAAATAAACAGGAAAAGTACTCCTATATAAGTGATGTACTTCTTAGCCGTCTTCTTTCCCATCGTCTCAGTCACAAAGTTCGTGAGCATATCAACGCCCATCTCTGTAATGGTGGAAAGTGTTGTCATCTTTCCAGTTGCTTCAGCCTTAAGAAAACTTCTTCTCGCACATACGGCGAATATCATTATCACTATCATTACTATAATAGTGCATACATGTGTAGTTGTGATGTATACCTCGGTTCCGAAGAAATTCACCGGATAAAGCTGATGGATATAAAAGTCAGCTTCCTTTGATGAATCTGCAAGAATATGAGGTGCATTTCCTACTATACCGGAAAACATCTTTATTCCTCCCAGGAGAGAATTTTATCTATAAGTTTATCTATAAGCGGATGTGTAAGCGCCGAAAATTTAATGGTAAAAAGTCCGATTGCCGCACCCGCAAACATATACGTATCCAGAATTATCGTTACTACCATGACAAGAAGAGCTATTATAAGCCTTACTGTCTTTCTTCCAAAGGTAAAGCCTTTGGCTTTTTTTTCATTCATCTCAAGCGATGCATCGATGGAATCATACATATTAACAAGGAATAATGATGCCGCTATCACACCCAGGATAACGCCCGCAGTAAAGAGAAGTTTCTTCGGGACAAATATAAGCCCTATCAGTATCGCGACTATTCCATATAATAAACAACCAAAGATAAGCCCTGCGAGCGTCCTTCCGGCCACATCGTCACGCCTTATCCTCATCATCCTTATTAAAAGCTTTTTTAACCCACTCTTCAGGCTCTTCTTCTTTTCCATGTATATGCTTCTTAATGAGAAGGTACACTGCCCTGTATCCGCTCAGTATACCAAGCACTATAAAGAAAAATATAAGCTTCGTTCCAAACTTTTTATCTATGAAATACCCTGCACCAAAGCATATTCCGAAGGTAACCATCATCGTGATGCCTACCTGCAGAACAAGAAATAAAGTTTCAAGTACCTCGTGATTCTTCTTCATAGCACAAATGATTATAATTTATAAGGCGCAATGCCGCAAGAGATTTAAAAACTAATTTAGCACAGCAACCCCATCTTTGACATTAGACAAAAACACCTTCCTGTCTGTAATTTGACAGAAAATCTCTTATTCTTTCAGCGGCATCCTTAAGTACATCCATTTCCGGAAGATATACTATGCGGAAATGATCCGGAACTTCCCAGTGGAATCCTCCGCCGTGAGTAAAGAGAATCTTTTTCTCCTTAAGGATATCATAGGCGAACTTCTCGTCATTTACTATTCCAAACATTTCCGTGTCAATCTTAGGGAAGATGTAAAATGCCGCCTTCGGCTTAACTGCCGAAAGACCCGGAATGTCATTTATCGCATTGTAAATGAACTCCCTCTGCTCATAAACCCTTCCGCCCGGCTGTATCAGAGTATCGGTTTCAGCTGTAATATCAAGCGCCGGAGCTATAAGAGACTGAGCCGGAACATTGGAACAGAGTCTCATGGATGAAAGGAGATTGATTCCTTCTATATACCCTTTGGCATTTTTCTTATTACCTGAAATGGACATCCAGCCTACACGGTATCCTGCGATAAGATGCGACTTGGACAATCCGTTAAATGTAATGCAGAGTCCGTTTGTAAGGCTTGCAATTGACACATGCTTCTCGCCGTCCATAACAAGACGGTCATATATCTCATCGGCAAAAATGATAAGATCATGTGCTTCGGCAAGATTAACTATATCGATAAGAATATCCTTCGGATAAAGAGCTCCCGTCGGATTATTCGGATTAATCACAACTATGCCCTTGGTTCTGGGCGTGATCTTTTTTCTTATATCATCTATATCAGGATACCAGTCCTGTTCTTCGTCACATATATAGTGAACAGCCGTTCCGCCCGCAAGCGTTACAGATGCCGTCCAAAGAGGATAGTCCGGAGCAGGAACAAGGATTTCATCACCGTAATCAAGAAGCCCCTGCATGGAAAGTGTTATAAGTTCACTGACTCCGTTTCCGGTATAAACATCATCAATGGACACGCCATCGATCCCTTTCTTTGAATCGTATTTTATAATTGCTTCTCTTGCCGAGACAAGACCTTTTGAATCAGAATATCCCTCTGTATCAACAAGGTTGTTGGTCATGGTTTTTATGAGCTCATCCGGTGCTCTGAAACCGAAGGGTGCCGGATTTCCTATATTAAGCTTAAGTACGTCTTCTCCCGCACGGATCATACGATTCGCTTCATCCATTACAGGGCCTCTTATGTCGTAACATACATTATTAAGCTTTACAGATTTTTCAAAATTCCTCATCACTAGCCTCCTTAAAAAACCCAGATGGCATAATCACACACTGAGTCAGTTTATCATAAAACAAAATGACATTGCAAGCACGCCATGCAATATTGCTGCATTATTTTCTGAATACTATTACCCCATTAATTCCGGTATTAATAATCCCGGTTCAATCCTGCATAAGTAATTGAAGGAGTTTGTCATATATAAAATCTACGCTTGCCTCTCTTACCGCATTTCTTCCTATATCACCAAAATGCATGAGCCATGTAAATGTCTTTCCACCCATGTATATACCAAAGGAAACTGTCCCCACAGGTTTTTCCAAGCTTCCGCCGCTTGGGCCTGCAATTCCGCTTATCCCAACACCAATTACGTCTGTAACTATCGCATCGCTATCACCGGCATCGACCTCATCTACAGGCATCTTACTTCTTATCAGACGCCCGACTCTTGCGGCGCCGTATGCCATCTCGCCTGCAACCTCCTCGCTTACTACCCCATACTTTTCTATCGTTTCTGCTTTTACCCCAAGCTCCTGAACCTTCGCCTCATTTGCATAGGTAATGAAACTCACATCAAGTACGGAAGATGCGCTCGGTACATTTACAAGTCTTGCCGCTGCAAGCCCCGCGGTGCATGACTCCGCAAACACTATATGATAACCTCTTTCAGCAAGAAGATTCACAAGCTTTTCCTCTTTTGTCATCTCTATCATCTCCTAAATGCATGTGATAAGAGATTTCTCATCACCTTTAATTCTTACTACTTGTTTCAAATCGGGCAATAAGCATAGGCTTTCCTTCTTCATCACCCAGAACAACCGTCCATACATTTTCCGCTCTTTTAATGCGTGGATACAGCTTATCTCCGAGATGAGCCTGCTGTTTATATTCCGCAGCAAAACTGCTCACATTTATATTCTCGGGAAGAGTTCTTAAGGCTATATCTATATACTGCGCGTTATTAACATGCCCGTTAGTATCAATATTGGTAGGAAGTACCTCTATCACCTTTTGCTCTTCCCACTCACCTGTACGTATATCGATTTTCCCTTTTATGAAATGTTCCTTTATGCTTTCATCTATCCCAAACTGAGAAAGCCTCTCTTCTACCGGCGTATCACTTCCATAGGCGTCAAGTTCTTCCTGTGGTACATTTTTGTCCGGCATACCCGAACTTAGTTTTACATATGCCCATTCAGACATGGCAAATACCAGTACCTCGCCCTTACTGTCCTTTATGAGAAAGCTTCTTTTTCCTATGAAGTATCTAAAACCACATGCCCATGTTACGATTTCGATCTCTTCACCAAAGCGGGGTTCCCGAAGTATAAACACCTGCCAGTTTGTAAGCATCCATGCCGTATCATGTTCTTTAAGCCAGTCAAGTCCAACGCCCTTATCCTCGGATTCAAATGAACAGCAGTCCTGAAAATAGTTGACTATTGAAAGCGGTGTAAGAACCCTTGTATGCGATGCTTCGCTGTATCTTATCCTTGATTTAAAACTATACATGTAATGTCACCATCCATATTCCGTACAAATATAACTCCCGGGAGCCCTGATATGTACCGCCCAATAAAAGAGGGGTCAAATAAACTGCAACATGACCCCTTTAAAATCTATACTAATTTTTAGAATCTTTAACGTACTGTTTAATACCCTGAAATGTACTTTCACTGATGATGTGTTCTATTCTGCATGCATCCTTCTCTGCTGTTTCTGCATCTATCCCTGCAGTAAGCTGAAGAAATTCTGTCAGAGTAGTATGCTTCTCATATACCTCACCGGCTTTTTTCATTCCAAGCTCAGTAAGATGAATTACGCCATCATCACTCTTTACTATATACCCATCCTTTGAAAGGAGGGACATTGCCCTGCTTACACTCGGTCTGCTGAATCCCAGTTCACGTGCAACATCAATGGAACGAACATTGCCGTTCTTCTCCTTTAGTATAAGTATTGTCTCAAGATAATCTTCGCCTGATTCGTACATTTTATCCCCCAAATATACTATTATTACAGGTATTCTATAACTTAGATACCAACTATGCAAGAGCGATTTCATGATGAAATGCTGTTCATCTGTAATTAAATGATATTATCAATCTGTAGGATTTTTACTGCACATTGCCGCCTTACATATTCGATGCTAAACTCTCTGCCAATTCAGCCTGCTCCGCTGCATCTGTCTCATTCTGTTTCCATGTGAGTCCGAGACCGTCATCATTATATCTCGGTATAACATGAACATGAAGATGGAAAACAGTCTGACCTGCCGCAGGCTCATTGTTCTGAAGAACATTTACACCGTCACAGTTAAATGTCTTCTTCATGGAAAGAGCAATTCTTTTTGCAAGAGGAAGAATCTTTTCTGCCACAGTATCATCTACCTCATAAAGGTTATCAGCGTGCTGCTTAGGTATAATAAGTGAATGGCCTTTCGCCGCAGGACTGGCATCAAGTATCACTCTGAAATCATCATCTTCATACACAGTATTTGTAGGGAATACCCCATTTGCAAGCTTGCAGAATATGCAATCATCTTTCGTCATTTTCTTTTCCTCCTTTAAAATCATCCTCTCCCTATTATAATCATTTATCATCTGTTTTAAAAGCTTTGTAGGAACACGCACACTTCTTGGATTATCATTTTCCGAAAACTGCTCTTCTATAAGAGTCTCATCCTTTCCGAACTCCGCAGTAAAAACATTTCCGCCAAATGAACCGCCGCCCGACTCAGCTTTCCCGAGTTCCTCTTCAATGTAATCACTGAAATTCGGAACCTCTACATTTATGAACGAGGAGAGCAGGGAGTAATTCTCTTCCTCTATATCAAGCACTAGCCTTTTTCTTCCCTTCCGAAGAGATATCGTTCGGAAGCTGTAATGTATATCATCCATATTAAATCCCTGTTCTGTAAAATGTATCGCCACGCCTTACATAAATAGCAATCCTTGCTTTGTTTATGTGATTTTTATTTATGAATTATTTGTCTCATTATTATATGTTTTCTTATGATATCATGCAGGAAATTTTAGTTAGTTATCATAAATCGGAAATGCAGAAATGATTCTTCCGTCATCGGTAAGATACATATCGATGAGTATACCACTTTCCGAAACACCTTCGTAAGTATTTCCCGAGACAAGCTCTCTGTCATTATATGCTTCCGTAATGGCATCTATAACTTCCTGCGGCGACAGTTCAATAGGGAAGAAAGAAGAATACCCTTTGTTGCCATTTTTGTTTTTCCCGTCTATCTTTACTTTCGCAGTATAAACTCCATAGTCGTCAGGCTCAGTTCTTGAATCAGGATCCGCCTCGCCGGGCGTATTGCCTATACCCTCATAATGGTATCCGCCGCCATTACTGCCCTTAAAGATATGTTCTATGGCTGACTTTGTAAAAATCTTCGTGCCTGAAAGCTTCTTTAATTCAAGCTCGCTGTACCTGCCGTAAAGACTGTCCCTGTCTACTTCGGTTTCATCCTCTTTTGACTCATCTCCGGACTCACCGTTTCCTAATCCTGTTTTATCAGCTTTCGATTCATCTCCTGACTTGCTGCTTCCTGATTCAGCTTTATCCTCTTTTGATTCATCTCCTGACTTGCTGCTTCCTGATTCTGTTTTATCAGCTTTCGATTCCGTCGTCAGGCTCTCAGCAGTTGCCGTGGTGCCGCTTTCAGTCGTCAGCTCAGCGCCGCTCGCAGTTGTCAGCTCAGTCACGCTCTCGGTCGTCAGCTCAGTCACACTTTCAGTTGTCTCCACTGAAAGCGTCGTATGAGGCTCTGCTGTTCCTCTTCCTCTAAACATCGTTACAACGCCGATAATGATCATTACCGCCACTGCAACAGCTAAAACGATTTTATCTCTCTTGTTCATTTCTTATCTCCATCTGCAAGTAAATATAAAAAGATGGTCAATCTGTATATCCGCCGTAGATAGTCTTATTTCGGATCCTCGAGCATCTCACTGTTCACTTTTATAACAGCTCTCGGAATAGCATCTCTGGAATTCTTCCAGTCCGCATCCTTGTTTCTGTAATCATACTTATCTATAAACCAGGACACATCCCCGTTCACTCTTTTTATATTTTCAAAGAAAACCTTATTTAATACTTCAAGGAACTCCGCATACTGCCTGTCATTTAACTCTTTTCTTCCAAGAGAATAAAGCTCCTTATAATGCTCTATACAGAACCCCTTACCGCTACTGAATTTTTCTCTGAAACTTTCTTCCTTTTTCCAAAGATGAAAAATCGTATTTATGTATCTTGGATAATTCTTATCTATCCTGTCACATACAAAACAGCTGTCATTTAACTTTTCAACATATTCTTCAACTTCAGACTTTTCCTTTGCAGTGCCAAAAAGACTCTTCTTCGGAGCAGGGCTCTTTGCCGCCTTTTCGAGATCCCCTATCACCTTATTCATATGAGTATTCAGCATAAGAGCAAGACCAAGCCTGTTCTTGTTGGTATACATCATACGTATATGCGGAGCACAGAATCCAAGTCTGTCCGTCATTTCCCTGTTATCATCCTCCATATACGAAGGTCCCATAGTAAACTCGATTGCATCATTTTCAAGTTTCTTATATATACTGCATATAGGACATTCCGTATCCTCGGAAAATGCATCGTTAACCGGTATAGTAAAAAGCTGTTCTGCCATGACCATATCCTTTCTTTATATCAATGCTGCAATTATAGTATATCTGCAAAGAAAATAAAAGACTGATAAACTGAAGGTCTGACCACAGTTTATCAGTCTCTTATGATTATCCTTTTTTAGCTCCTACATGTTCCTTTTTCTCTTCTTTTTTCACTGTCTTATTCGTTTTAGTCATCTTACGTGGATCCTTGGTTGCTTTCATAGTTGCCAAATCCACTCCTTTATCTATGCCACGCCCCTTCAGGCTGGTCTCTATCTTCTTAAGATGCGTTTCAACCTGATTCTTTGCAGGATTCTTCATACTGAAAATGTTAGTATTATTCGCGATTCCTCTAAATGCTTTATTATTATATAATCGATCTGCCACAGCATCTATCTCTGATTTATCCTTTATATTGTTCATATCATAATACTTATCAATAAGAGTTTTGGCATATTCTTTCTCATATTCCTGGTGAGGATTACGCCCTTCCTTTATAGCTGTTACCACTTTTCGGATTTCAGAACAAACCTTTTTTCTTCTGCTCTGTCTCTTGCTTGGTCCCATGATTTTATCATCTACATGTTTTTCATAAGCACCAACAAGATTCATCAGTGGTTCAGTAAGCTTTTCCATATCCGCAATATTTCTTCCCTGTGCACCTGCCAGTTTATGACGGAACTGCTTTAAGCCTTCCACCAGGTCTTTATACTGATCCGAATCATGAGAATACTTTGAATTAGTGCATATAAGCGCATCATACAGATCATTTGCCGATTTCATATAATCAGTCAGTTTATCATTTGTAACTATACTTTTCTCATGCTTATCCACTTCAGCAGGTGTAATTATATCGTAACCCACAATCTTTTTCTGCGGTATACTTTCAAGAACCTTATCGCCATTATAATGAATTCTTTCAAAATCATTCAGAAAGTCCTCCATCTCCATATCAAAGATTCCATCTTTAACGTTTACCCACTTTCCTACTACCTTGCCATCCTCATTGGTATATTCGACACCATTATCTGATGTAAGCTTCGTGTGCGGATTCTTTATCCTGAAATAATATTTCGGAGGCACATCATCCGATGCATATGCTCCGATAAGCGAATACGCGTGCTGCTCATCCGCAAGCTTCGTTTTTTCCGCTTTATTATAAGTTGAGCAGGAAACAAGAAGCCCTTTATCAATAGCGGTCTTAACCTCGTTAAAGAATTTTTCCGTCTTCTCTCTTTTGGGTATTTGATGTTCAAGACCCATATCAAAGATCCTCTCCCTGAGCCGTTCATATACACCTATCATACCTCTTTCAAATCCATCAAACTCATTACCAGTTAAATCATTGTCTTTAGCCACCTCTTCTATCGCATTATCACGGATATTTGCAAGAGAATTGCCAAGATCTTTAGTATTTCTTTTTTCCGGCGGATATGAAAGAATCGTTGTTACCATTTTAACAAGTCCGTCATATATATATTCCATGTATTCACCAGCAGCTTGATAACCAAGGTTGACAAAGAAATCATCAACCTTACTTACCACTTCATCTTTAGTAAGCTTTTGGAACTCTTTTTCAGACATGTCTCCTATTCGGTCTCCTGGACTGCTTTTAGAATAACTGTAAAGAGCGTGCTTCACTATTGATTCCGGATCATTTACATCTACGTCTTTGATCTGTTCAAGTTTTTCCTTGGCTTCTTCAAGCTTCTTTCTTTCTTCTTGCACATTATAAAGTGATGGTTTATCAATAAAATGGCTTACCCCGTCAGGTCCCAGAAGATTTTCAAGGAATTGCTCCTCCAGACCGCCTTCTATTCCTCTTACACTTGGCTTCCAGTTTTCGAAACCCTTTGTCCTTCCAGCCATAATCGGAAGATTATCGTTTTCACCTCTTGTTTCATGCAAACCGCTCATGGCGTAGGCTCTCTCAATAAGATTTACCCAAAGGCAGTCTTCTCCCATTCTTTCATACTGAATGCCTGCGGCACCAAATTTAGAGATGACCTTATCAACTCTGACATATACAGGCACAAATTCGGTAGTCCTGGTCTCTTTATTAAACTTTTTACCATAAAGTCTAACAGTTGCAGTACCGTCGCCATTATCTTTTATCATTTCCTTTATCTTCTGGGGATACATTCTTGCCACATTCTGAAGTCCCGCATAAAGATAACATTCCCCAGATACTCTCTGTGATACATCCGTCATCATGGGTTCATGAGGAAAGATCGGGGCATCAGGAATCTCTATCTCCTTGGAGGTTGTATCAGCAAGTGTTACAAGAGTCTTTTGAAATGAATTCAGTCCCTCCCTGTCTATATTAAGATCAAGCTTTACCTTGTGCGAATTAATATAATAGAATTCATTACCGTCTTCATCATTAAGGCATATAGCAGTGCGTCCATCTAGACCATCAGCGTATTCTATATTCAACTTTAAATCTACCTTTGTCTTCTTAAGACCTAGTTTGATTTCATCATCTGACTGCTTCATGAAATATGACTGTTTTTTCAGTTCATCTATATCCTTCATCTCGCCCCTTGACATGTTTTCAAAATACATATCAAAAGATGCAAGAGCTCTTCTTCTGTTATCTATAGTCTCCTGCATTAAGACATACTTACGATCAATCTTTTTACGCTCATCTTCGGGCAGCTTTTTAAAAGCCTCTTCATCTATCTCATTTAGTTCTTTCTGAAGCTCCTCTTCTTCTATGTCCAGCGCTTTATTCAATTCCTCAAGCTTCTTGGGAATGCTGCTCACAAAATCTCTTTCCTTAACATAGTTTTCATGTGTATAAGGATCAAGAAGTGCATACTCCTTCATTTCCTTTATAAAACTGTTAAACACAGGATTCTCTTCAAAGAAAACCCTGTACTGATCGCAGAGATTCCCTATCATCTGCTTATCTGCAAACGTATCCTCTTCGTAATCATGAAAACCAGCATTTATCCTTGCATGTCTTTCCAGCTGCTCAAGTGACTTTTCACCATACTTAGCAAGCGGGGTAATGTCGAAGATGTCTTCTTTTTTATTTGCAGTTGCATTACCTTCTACATTATTATTTGCATCCGCTTTATCTGCTCCCTTGTTATCAGCTTCAGCTTTATCTACTTCGATTTCATCTATATCATTTTCATTTAATTCTTTCATATTCCCTCCTTATCTGCATAATTCCGCATTTATAAATAAACCCGGAAGTGCTGACAACAGTCTTCTCGCCCCTTGTATCATATGTACGATTATATCATATACAGATAACAAAAGCGCAACAGTTAAAACACTTAAAATGAACTGATTTTAATAGACTAAACCCGTTTCTTATGGTAGAATATCTTTGTATGTGAACATTAAGGAGGTGTGTCCAGTGTCTATTACATCAGAGGTTAAAAAGTATCAGGATAAAGACGTCATCATTCTTACTGCAGGAAGATATACAGCCACCATAGCTCCTTTCCTTGGAAGCAATATCATCCGCATGCAGGATATAGAGAATGATATTGATTTTTTCAGAAATGACGAGAGTCTTTCGGTTGAGGAACTGAAGGCTTCAGCAGAAGTTTACGGTTTCCCTACACTCTACCTTCCGAACAGACTGAGTAACGGGGTTTTGAAAGTATCAGACTATACTTATAATTTCCCTGTAAACGATCCGCTTGGGAATCATCTTCACGGTTTTCTCCATAAGCGTGAGCATGAGATAGTTGCTGCTGCAGTCGAAGGAAGTTCCGCAGTAGCAAGAACTGCTTACACCTATGACGAGAAAGATCCATTCTTCAGTACATTTCCCGTAAGCTTTAAAGCGGAATATACTTTTATGCTTTCTGATGAGGGTATGAATTATGAATTTAAACTCACCAATCTCTCAGACAGACAGCTTCCTTTCGGAGTATGCAACCATACTGCATTTAAGGGTCCTTTCGTTAAGGGCGCAGACCCACTTGATACAAGACTCTATGTTCCTATAGGTGATAAGTGGCAGCTTTCCAAAAAATGCATTCCGACGCTTGATTTTACCGAGCTTGACCATCACGATAAGCAGTATCTTACAGGTTCTATGATTCCTGTAGAGCATGATATAGATAACGATGTTTATTATGCTATAGACGGTGAGATGGACGGAAAGCCATTTTATGGAGCAGTAGCATCTGATCTCGGTTCAGGCAAGCAGATCCGCTACGAGGTATGCCGTGATTTCAAATACTGGGTTATCTGGAACGACCACGGTGACAAAGGCTACTTCTGTCCGGAACCTATGACATGGATCATAGATGCACCTAACCTTCCTCTTCCTGCCGAAGAGACAGGTTATATGGAACTTGCTCCCGGCGAGGCGAAAGTTCTTACAGAAAGAATCTACAGCTATATTGAAAACTAGCTGCATCTTTGTATTTACATTTTAATTTACTTTTTTGTCAGTACATTTACCGGCATGATAGCTTCATTTCCGGTTATGGATATAAAAATAATAAACACTATATAAAAGGGAGGATTACTACATGAAATTCGGTTACTTTGATGACGCCAAAAAGGAATATGTCATCACATCGCCAAAGACTCCATATCCATGGATCAACTACCTTGGAACTGAGGAGTTCTTCTCACTCATTTCAAATACTGCGGGAGGTTACAGTTTCTTCAAAGACGCGCGTCTCAGAAGGATCACCCGTTATCGTTATAACAACGTTCCTGTTGATGTCGGAGGACGTTACTTCTACATTAATGAAGATGACGTTGTATGGAATCCCGGCTGGTCACCTGTAAAGACAAAGCTTGATTTCTATGAATGCCGTCATGGTATGGGTTATACCATCATCACAGGTAAGAAAAATGAATTAAAGGCAGAAGTTACTTTCTTCGTACCACAGGGAGTCAGCGCTGAAATCCAGAAGGTTGTACTTAAGAACGAAGGTACATCACCTAAGGAATTCACACTCTTCTCATTCCTCGAGTGGTGTCTCTGGAATGCCGAAGACGATTCAACAAACTTCCAGAGAAACTTCAGCACAGGTGAAGTTGAGGTTGAAGGATCAACTCTCTTCCATAAGACTGAATACAAAGAGCGTCGTGATCACTTTGCTTTCTATACAGTAAACAGTGATATCGATGGTTATGACTGCGACCGTGAATCCTTCCTTGGTCTTTACAACGGCTTTGATAAACCGGACGTTGTATTCGCAGACAAGTCAAATAACAGCAAGGCTGATGGATGGTCACCGATTGCATCTCACTCCCTTAAAATAAAGCTTGCTCCGGGCGAAGAGAAAGCACTTGTATTCATTCTCGGTTATGTTGAGAATGGCAAAGACAAATGGAATGCTGACGGAAGCATGAATAAGTCCAAAGCATATGCCATGATAGAAAAGTTCAATACAGCAGAGAAAGTTGATGCCGCATTTGCTGCCAATAAAGCTATGTGGGATGATCTTCTTTCCAAATATGCAGTTAAGACACCTGATGAGAAGGTTGACCGTATGGTTAACATCTGGAATCAGTATCAGTGTATGGTTACATTTAACATGTCACGTTCAGCATCTTACTTTGAGTCAGGTATAGGACGTGGAATGGGATTCCGTGATTCTAACCAGGATCTTCTTGGTTTCGTTCATCAGATTCCTGACAGAGCAAGAGAAAGAATCCTTGATCTTGCTGCTACTCAGTTTGAGGATGGCGGCTGCTTCCATCAGTATCAGCCTCTTACCAAGAAGGGTAATGACACTCTCGGCGGTAACTTCTCAGACGATCCGCTTTGGATGATCCTTTCTACTGCTTCTTACATCAAAGAAACAGGAGATTATTCAATACTTGACGAGCAGGTTCCATACAGAAACGATGAGTCACTTTCTCAGTCAATGATGCATCACTTAAAGCAGTCCTTCTACAAGGTTGCAAAATCTGTAGGTCCTCACGGACTTCCACTTTCAATGAGAGCTGACTGGAATGACTGTCTCAACCTTTCCTGCTGGTCAGATACACCGGGCGAAAGCTTCCAGACATACACATCACCTAAGTATGGTGACAAAGGCTTCTCAGATGTAGCTGAGTCAGTTTTCGTTGCAACCCTCTTCACGTATGCAGGTCCTGAATATGTAGCTCTCTGCAAGTATAAGGGAGACGAGGAAGGCGCAGCTGCTGCACAGGCTGAGATAGATAAGATGAAGAAAGCCATCATGGACTACGGCTGGGATGGCGAATGGTTCCTCAGAGCTTACGATGACCTCGGAAGAAAAGTTGGTTCCAAGGAAAACGAAGAAGGTAAGATCTTCATCGAGCCACAGGGCTTCGGTATCATGTCCGATATCGGTAAGGATGAAGGTTACGCAGAGAAGGTTATTAATGCCGTTGAAGAGAGACTTGGCTGCAAGTACGGTCTTGTTCTTAATAACCCGGCATTTACAAAATACTATATCGAATATGGTGAGATTTCAACATATCCTGCAGGTTACAAAGAGAACGCCGGCGTATTCTGCCACAATAATGCATGGATGATTGCTGCTGCTGCATATGCAGGACAGGGTGACAAGGCATTTGACTGGTATTCAAGAATCGCTCCTGCTTTCCTCGAGGACATTTCAGACCTTCACAGAACAGAGCCTTATGTATATGCTCAGATGGTTGCAGGTAAGGATGCAGGTCGTCAGGGTGAAGCTAAGAACTCATGGCTTACAGGTACAGCAGCTTGGAACTTTGTTGCTATAAGCCAGTATATTCTCGGAATTGCACCGGACTGGACAGGTCTTAAGGTTGATCCTTCTATTCCAAGTGCATGGGATGGATTCACAGCAACCCGTCAGTTCCGTGGTGATACATATAATATCGAAGTTAAGAACCCGGATCATGTATGTAAGGGTGTAAAGAGCATCACTGTTGATGGTCAGCCTGTAGAAGGAAATATCATTCCGGTAGCAGGTGACGGTGCAGCTCATCAGGTAGTTGTAACACTCGGCTAATCATTATAAATGTGCCAATTGGCTCTCCGGAGTTAGTTGGCACATTTTTTTACGTATTTCTTTCAGATAGGGAAATGTCAATATGAGCGAACATTATAATGCATTTATTTCTTATAAGCACGAAGAAGTAGATACTAAAATTGCAAAAGAAGTTCAAAGAAATCTTGAGAATTTTCGTATTCCTGAGCGAATCCAGCAAAAGACCGGAGTAAAGAAAATAGAGAAAGTATTCAGGGACACTGATGAACTCTCTCTCACAAGTAATCTATCTGAGACAATTACTGAGGCCCTGCTCAACACAGATTATCTGATAGTAATATGCTCCCCAAAAACCAGCGAGTCAGAGTGGGTTCTTAAAGAGATAAACTTCTTCCTTGAGCACCACTCACGCGACCATATCTTTACGGTAATAGTTGACGGCGAGCCGTCCGATGTTGTTCCTGATATTCTTCAGTATGACGAAAACGGCAATAACACCGAACCACTTTCATGTGATTACCGTATGAATAAAAAGATAGCAAATAAAGTG
Organism: uncultured Lachnospiraceae bacterium; assembly: GCA_946628415.1. Classification (GTDB taxonomy): domain Bacteria; phylum Bacillota; class Clostridia; order Lachnospirales; family Lachnospiraceae; genus Eubacterium_Q. Next base: position 85,114 of record CAMOWK010000007.1, read on the forward strand.
GAACTTCCCCGCCTTGTCAGCGCTATAATCGGATGCTCCTACAATGAGCTTATGAACCGCCAGCGTGTTTATTATATCAGGCATATGATAAGGGTTGCTTCCACAATTTCAATTATAACCTTACTCTTTCTAGTCATGCTCATAGTCGGCATAGTCAGAATCAACCAGAATTACACTACAGCCATCACCAATCAGTCAAAATATCTATCAAAAGAATCCGAGACCCTTCTTACGGAGGATGACCGTATGACGGCAATTCTGCTTGCACTTGAAGCCCTCCCAAAGAGCCCTACCGACCGACGCCCCATCACATCCGAGGCAATAAAGGCGCTTACCAATGCAACAGATGTTTACAGTACTTCTGATGCTGACAGACTGATTTCTGATAAAGCATACCGTACTGCCGACGAGTTAATTTCTTTCGAAGTTTCCCCAGGTGGCAGATACATTGCCGCTCTCACCGCTCATAATGTATTTTATATATTTGAAACAAGCACAGGAAAATGTATCAATTACATTTCCATTTCCGATTATCTTACCAACTATAAATTTATATCATCAACCGAATTTATAACTATCAGCGATTCCAATATAACCCTTTGGGATATAAGCAAAAATGAGCTTAAATGGCAATATGAGATTGATACCCCTTCGTTCTGCTGTAATTTTATGTTGGATAAAGATAATAACGCCATAAAAATAGTAACAATAGACGGAGAGATATTATCTCTTAATCTGTCAGACGGAAAAGAAGTAAAAAAAGAAAAGATTCCAAAGAACTGCCCTTACGGAATCAACTTAGACGTTTCATTTTCACCCTCAAATGATAAAATGATTTTCGAATACTATGGTGAAGATGAAACTGTACATCTCGCCTGCTACGATATAAAAAGCAGAAAAGTAACGGAACTTGATAAATCCGAGTTCTATATCCGGAGTTTATATTTCCCGGATGATAAGACGCTGGTTGTAAGCCGCGAAACAGACGCTTTTGAACAGTACTCATCTGATAATGAAGATCTTGAAATCTCAAATTCCGAAGCACTTATCACCTGTTATGATATCCCATCTGGTGATACTAAATGGAATACTACTTTTACATATAACAGTGATTCTCCCGCATCTTCCTTCATCTCACTTTCAGGCTTAAATAGATTTGCCTTTTTTTCAGGAAACGAAGTTGCCGTCTATAATGCTGATAATGGAAAAGAGTTTTATTCCTATAATGTTAATTACCCTATAATAGGAATAAACGATGATGATAATGACGGAATCCCTACAATTATTACCGAGAACGGATATACCGGTAATGTGGAAAATGGGGAAATCGTGCACCTCAAGAGAGAGTACGGTAATCATATTCAGTCATTTGTAATTGATGATGCTATATATATCATGCCAAAGAATGAAAGAAAGATAATCCGTTACGAAAAGGGGTTCACAAATCCCAGTTGGCATCCTATCGATAATATAGCTCCTCAGCCGTTATTCTCATATAATTACTTCGCTGACGGAGAATATTTTATAATAATAACGTATGAAGAAGAGAGCTTTGCAAAAAAACTGCTCATTATAGATGAAAGCGACTACTCCTTAAGCCGCGAAATCCCTATACAGAATGATAGTATAGAATCCGACATAACCATGCTTGGAATTTATGATGAAACATTTTATTTTGTACATGATTCTTCTCCCGACTCAGATAATATAAAACTATCAATTGGAGAAATAGATCTTGAAACCGGCGACGTTAGCTACAGCGACCTTCCAAACTACAGCGGTAAAATGGGCTTTTTCGGAGCCATGGATGAAAATGTAATCGCTTATATCAATTATACGGATTCCGAGGCTTACTGCTTAAATACAATTAACCTTGATACTGACGAAGAAAAAACTATTCCACTTCCACTTGATGATTCTGTCTTCATATCTAAAATCGCATATAATGCAGAGCGGAATTTGGCATATATTTCTTCGAATAAGAATGATGTCATCGTAAATACTGATGATGAAACCACAAAAGTCATTGAAGGCGCCGGCACAGATTCAGCGAATGATATACTCTTTTCTGATGATGATACGATAATTAAAACCTCCGGTGAAAAGGTGGAAGTCATGGGACTTGATGGGCGTATCAGGTACGAAGTCTCAAAGAAAGGAAACAAACCTATAAGTTCATTTTATTATAAGCGAAACAAAAGCAAAAGACTTCTTGTGGTATATAGTAATGACCTATGCATTTATGATGCGTCAAACGGAAAGCTTCTTGATGAGCTTCCCATGTCTATGGATAATAAAACCATCTACAGATATGAAATGGATTACGAAGAAGAACTGCTTTATATCATTTCAGACAGAGTTGATATAGTTAGTACAAAAGATATGGTAATACTGGCTAGTATAGAGTATTCACTGGATTACTGCAAAGACAGCGAAAGATTCCTGACGATTCAAAACGGTGAAGATAATCAGGTCAGAATCGGATATATAAAGCACTATTCACCCGAGGAACTTATAGAAATCGGCAAAGAAATGACTGATGGTCTGGAACTTACCGACAGACAAAAAGCTGAGTACGGAATAGGCAGCTAGATCCATGTAGTAATTATCCGGAGATTTTACTTCCTTTTATTTGGCCTGGAACAGATTATCCATCGTCCATCTTAAGATGTCAGATGCATTAAATACTGCTTTTTCATATATATCAGGGTTATCACAGCTAAACGTTTCTTCGACGGTATCGCCGCATTTTTTACATACCCCCACCTTGAGCCCTTCTTTATCCGGAAACGCTTCTTCGGCAACAGTCCATTCATAGTCATGCTGCTTAAGTGTATATGTATCCTTCCAGGAATATCCGCAATCACTGCAGGTATGAGTTATATAACCAAATGAATCGCAGTCACCTTTTGTCTCGATATCAGTCACATTTTTATGGGAGCATTCAAACTGATCCTCATAATCCTCTCTCGGGAATTTAACTCCCATAGGAAGAAGGTCTATTTCATAACATTTTACTTCATCTCTTGTAAAATCGTTATCCATATTGCCATAGAGAAATGTCCAGTTCATTATCTCTCCGAAATACGGCTCACAGTAGGCTCTCCTGTCTGTATTATCCTCATAAAAAGTAATCTTGCCTTCTACATAGTTTTCATCCATTATGCCTTCATAAGTAAGACCCTGGGGATAAAGAACATACATGCCCACAAGACCGCCGTTATGTGCGTAGCCATGCTCTGATGCATAGCCGTCGATCTTAACGTCCGTCTCCGTGATGTCCGGATAACCGGCACCGGAAACGCCGCCCATAAACTGCTCATCTCTCGTAGAACTGTCGGTATCTATACAGACAAGAGTAACATCTGCTTTATCCCGTTCTACTTTTCCATTGCCGTATCCGATGACTCCGCCCACACCGAACATTCTGTCGTGAGCCCTGAGAGTAAGCCTCGCCTCTATACTGCAGTCTGTAATTTCTGATTCCTCCATATAGCCTGCAATACTTCCGATAAAGCACGGGCTGTCCGACTCTACATCGACAGTGAGATTATACAGGTTCAGATTCTTAATCTCTGCACCCGAAAGCACATCAAACATTCCGGAAAAGTATGTGTCATAGACCTTGAAATTTCCGTCATAGGTATCTTTCGTGGCAGAGCCGGTACTTTTAACCGAAAGATTAAGAATGCTGTATCCATTTCCGTCAAATGTACCGCTGAAAGAAAAAGGAACCCATTCATTTTCGGACATATCTATATCGCTCATGAGCTTGTAATTCCCTGACGGATCGTCCGCCATGCCCATCAGTTCCTCAGGCGTTCTTATCTCCTTAAATTCCTCTGCATTTGAAACACTAACCGGGAGAAATACAACCATTAAAAGCAGTAAAACTAATGAAAAATATGCAAATTTGCAGTTCATTTCCTCATCCTCGTAAAAACAGCCGAGCTATGCAAAACATGCATTATGCCCGACTGTTTTTCGTAAATCTACTAATTAATCCTCTACACCAAGCTCCTTAAGGATCCTGATAAGGTCTTCAACTGTCTCAACATCCTTAGTTTCGTCTTCACCGACTTCAACATTGAACTCCTCTTCTATAGCCATAACAAGGTCATAAAGATCAAGTGAATCGGCAGCGAGATCATCCTTAAATGAAGTATCCAGCTCTATATCCTGCTTTTGTACTCCCAGATGTTCTGCAATAATCTCAACAAGCTTATCAAATATCATATACTTAAGGCTCCTTAATCCAGTTTTATGCTTTTGGGAGGTTAACTTTTACCTTTTTAAGCTTCCAAATATCCTTAACATACTCTTCAATGGTTCTGTCTGATGAGAACTTACCTGCACATGCTGTATTCATCATTGCCATACGAGCCCATCCTGCCTCATCTCTATATGCTTCATCAACACGTCTCTGTGCATCTGCATAAGAATCAAAATCCTTAAGTATGAAGTATACATCCTCTTTTGTAAGTGAATCATAAAGATCTCTGAAGAGTTCTGTATCTTCATTGTAAGTACCGTTTATAAGCTGAGTAAGCACACGTCTTACATTCTGGTTTGAGTTATATATATCCCAAGGATTATATCCGCCCTCACGCTCATACTTCATAACTTCATCAGCTGAAAGTCCGAAGATAAATGCATTTTCAGCGCCTACTTCTTCAACAATCTCTACATTGGCACCATCCATGGTTCCGATTGTAGGAGCACCGTTAAGCATGAACTTCATATTACCTGTACCTGATGCCTCACGGGAAGCTGTTGAAATCTGCTCTGAAAGATCAGCCGCAGCAACAAGAATCTCAGCATTTGATACTCTGTAGTCCTCTATAAATACAACCTTGATCTTACCGTTAATTGACTCATCGTTATTGATAACATCAGCAACTGAGTTGATGAGCTTGATAGTAAGCTTAGCTCTCTTATATCCGGCAGCAGCCTTTGCACCGAAGATGAATGTTCTTGGGTACATATCAAATGACGGATTCTCCTTAAGCTCGCTGTAAAGATGCATAACATGAAGTATGTTGAGAAGCTGTCTCTTATACTCATGAAGTCTCTTGATCTGAATATCATAGATTGAATGAGGATCGATATCGATGCCGTTATGCTCTTTGATATACTCAGCAAGTCTTACTTTGTTCTGATACTTAATGTTCATGAATTCCTGCTGATACTTAGGATCATCAACATGAAGTGCAAGCTTCTTTATCTTGGAAAGATCTGTGATCCAGTCATCACCGATTTTCTCATTAAGCCATGTAGCAAGAAGCGGATTACCATGAAGAAGGAATCTTCTCTGTGTAATACCATTGGTCTTGTTATTGAACTTCTCAGGAGTCATCTCATAGAAGTCCTTTAATTCTCTCTTCTTAAGAATCTCTGTATGAAGTCTTGCAACACCGTTAACCGAGAAGCTTCCTGCTATTGCAAGGTGAGCCATCTTAACCTGTCCGTCATAAAGTATAGCCATAGACTTAACCTTATCAGGATTACCCGGATACTTCTTCTCTATCTCAAGAACGAATCTTCTGTTTATCTCTTCTACTATCTGATATATACGTGGAAGAAGTCTGCTGAAGAGCTCTATAGGCCACTTCTCAAGTGCTTCTGACATGATGGTATGGTTTGTATATGCACAGGTTCTTGTTGTGATATCCCATGCCTCATCCCACTCAAGACCTTCCTCATCCATAAGGATTCTCATAAGCTCTGCAACACATACAGTAGGATGTGTATCATTAAGCTGGAATATAACCTTATCAGGAAGATTCTTTATATCATCGTTATTTTCCTTAAACTTAAGGATTGCTCTCTGTACTGAAGCAGAGATGAAGAAGTACTGCTGCTTCAGACGAAGCTCCTTACCTGAGTAGTGATTATCATTTGGATAAAGTACTTCTACTATGGTACGTGCAAGATTAGCCTGCTCAACAGCCTTCTCATATTCACCCTTGTCAAATGAATTGAGGTTGAACTCCTGAGTAGCTTCAGCATCCCAGATACGAAGGGTATTGACTACGTTATTGCCATAACCTACAACCGGAAGATCATAAGGCACAGCTCTTACTTCCTGATATCCTTCCTGCTTAAATACATTCTTGCCGTTTATATTTTCAACTCTGACATAACCACCGAATTTGACATTTACAGCATATTCAGCACGCTTTACTTCAAAAGGATAACCATGCTTAAGCCAGTCATCCGGCTCCTCAATCTGATAGCCGTCTTTTATAGCCTGCTTGAACATTCCGTAACGATAACGGATTCCGCAACCATATGCAGGATAACCAAGCGTTGAAAGTGAATCAAGGAAGCAGGCTGCAAGCCTTCCGAGACCGCCGTTACCAAGAGCAGGATCTCTCTCCTGATCTTCGATAAAGTTAAGGTCGAATCCCATCTCAGCGAGAGCTTCCTTAATCTCATCGTAGTAACCTATGTTGATCATGTTGTTACCCATAAGTCTTCCGATAAGAAACTCCATTGAAAGGTAGTAAACCTTCTTTACGTTCTGCTTCTTGTAAACCTTATGTGTAGCTATCCATCTGTCGATGATATCCTCCTGCACTGTATGTGCAACTGCCTGGTATACCATCTGTGGTGTTGCTTCGTCCAGAGTCTTTCTGTAAAGAGTCTTTATGTTATTCTTGACTTCTTTTTTGAAATTCTCTTTGTCGAATTCTGCCATCTTTGCCATCATCTAATCCTCCTCATAATAATTGTAGGGATAAACCGAAAATTAACCAATCACTTCTACGCCAAATGAAACGTCTTCTCCGTTAATATTCCAATCTTTTGAGAATCCCTTAATATCGCCAACTACTACATTTTCAGCCAGCACGGCTGTCTTAATCTTTTCATTATTGGCTGATACTATATCCGCAAGTTTGTCATTGCCACGGATATAAAGATTTATCCTGTCCATTACGTTGAAGTCTGCTTCCTTACGCATGGACTGAATCTTTGAAATAATCTCTCTTACAAATCCTTCTTCTATAAGTTCCGGTGTAAGTCTCTTGTCTATAACAACGGAAACGTTATTATCGCCTTCCGTTACAAAGTCCTCGGACTCGGCAACTTCAATGAGAAGATCTTCTTCACCAAGAGCAATCTCAGTATCACCTACAGTGAATTTGATCGCACCATCTCTCTTTAACTCATCCATAAGAGCTCTTCCGTCAGCGTTTGAAAGATATTCTCTGATTCCGTTAAGGCTCTTTCCGTATTTAGGACCTACTGTTCTCAGCTGAGGTTTAATTATATATGCTGAGAATTCTGAAAGGTCATCACGCCACTCAACCGATTTAATATTAAGCTCATCCTTGATTACATCAACAAAGTAGCTGCTGAGCTCTTTTTTCGATTTAACATACATTTTTGCGATAGGCTGTCTGTTCTTAATGTTTGAAGTATTTCTCGCTGCACGTCCGAAAACAACTATCTTAAGAACGCTGTCCATACTCTCTTCAAGATCCTTATCGATATACTCCTGAACTACCGTAGGGAAGTCGCAAAGATGAATACTGATAGGTGCATCTTTATCTATATTTCTTACCAGGTTCTGATATATGCTTTCTGCCATAAACGGAATCATCGGTGCAGCCACTTCAGAAACAGTTACAAGCGCAGTATAAAGAGTCATGTATGCATTTATCTTGTCCTGAGGCATATCCTTTACCCAGTAACGCTCACGACATCTTCTTACATACCAGTTACTCATATCATCAACAAATTCAGCAAGAACCTTTGCAGCCTCCGGAACCTTATAGCTTCCAAGATTCTCATCGAATTCTTTAACAGCAGTATTAAGTTTACTGAGAAGCCATTTATCCATAACCGAAAGCTTGTCATAGATAAGCTCATGGTCAAGCGGATTAAACTGGTCTATCTCTGCATAAAGTGTATAGAAGGCATATGTATTCCAGAGTGTTCCCATGAACTTTCTCTGGCCTTCTGTTATGGCATCTTCATGGAACCTGTTCGGAAGCCATGGTGCCGAATTGGTGTAGAAGTACCATCTTATAGCGTCTGCACCGTACTTACCGAGTGCATCCATAGGATCAACTGCGTTGCCCTTGGATTTACTCATCTTCTGTCCGTCCTTATCAAGCACGTGGCCGAGAACGATAACGTTCTTGTAAGGCGCCTTGTTGAAGAGCAGTGTTGATTCAGCCATAAGTGAGTAGAACCATCCTCTGGTCTGATCAACTGCCTCGGAAATGAAATCTGCAGGGAAGTTATCCTCAAAAATTTCTTTATTCTCAAATGGATAATGCCACTGTGCAAAAGGCATTGCTCCTGAATCAAACCAGCAGTCGATAACTTCAGGCACTCTCTTCATGTCATGTCCGCAATCAGGACAGGTGCAGTAAATATCATCTACAAATGGTCTGTGAAGTTCTATATCAGCCGGAACTTCCGAATATTCGGTCTCACCGTTTTTCTTTAGTTTACCCTTCTCACGAAGTTCAGCTATGGAGCCGATGGATATCTGCTTTCCACAGTCAGGGCATTCCCAGATATTAAGCGGTGTTCCCCAGTAACGGTTACGGGAAATGCCCCAGTCCTGAACATTCTTAAGCCAGTCACCGAAACGTCCCTTGCCGATTCCTTCAGGAATCCAGTTAACCGTGTCATTATTCTTAACCATCTCTTCGGATACGGCTGTCATCTTTATGAACCATGATTCTCTTGCATAGTAGATAAGAGGTGTATCGCATCTCCAGCAGAAAGGATAATCATGCTCGAATTTCGGAGCTGAGAAGAGAAGCCCTCTTTCCTCGAGATCAACCAGAACCTTAGGGTCTGCATTCTTTACAAAGAGTCCTGCAAAAGGAGTCTCTTCTGTCATATTACCCTTGCCGTCTACAAACTGAATAAACGGAGAATCATACTTACGTCCCACACGTCCGTCATCCTCACCAAATGCAGGAGCGATGTGAACTATACCTGTACCATCTTCCATGGTAACGTAATTATCGCATACTACAAAATGAGCTTTCTTGTGCTGCTTCTCAGCCTTTTCTCCTGCACATTTAAAGAGCGGCTCATATTCTTTATATTCAAGGTCTGTTCCCTTATACTCTTCAAGGATCTCATATGCTTTTCCGTCTGCATTTGCAGCAAACTTTGCATTTCCGTCCTTATCCTTCTCCGAAAGAAGTCCGCCTATCACCTTCTCAAGAAGTGCTTTTGCGAGAATGTATGTATAGCCGTCAACAGCCTTAACCTTAACGTAAACTTCATCAGGATTAACGCAGAGAAGTGTGTTGCTCGGAAGTGTCCATGGAGTTGTCGTCCATGCAAGGAAGTAGAACTGCTCCTCTCCCGGTGCAACTTTCGCCTTAAATCTTACAACAGCAGAGCGTTCCTTAACTGCCTTATAGCCCTGGGCCACCTCATGACTTGAAAGAGGGGTTCCGCAGCGAGGACAGTAAGGTACTACTTTAAAGCCCTTATAGAGAAGGCCTTTATTCCATATCTCTTTAAGAGCCCACCACTCTGACTCGATATATTCATTATGATAAGTAACATATGGGTCATCCATATCAGCCCAGAATCCTACCTTACCGGAGAACTCTTCCCACATGCCTTTATACTTCCAGACAGATTCTTTACATTTGCCGATAAATGGCTCTATACCGTATTCTTCTATCTGTTCCTTGCCATCAATACCAAGAAGCTTTTCCACTTCAAGCTCAACCGGAAGTCCGTGAGTATCCCAGCCTGCCTTACGTATGATCTTGTGCCCTTTCATGGTCTGGTAGCGCGGAATCATATCTTTGATTACACGGGTTAATACATGTCCTATATGAGGAGTACCGTTTGCAGTCGGAGGTCCGTCATAAAATGTATATGTCGGAAGATCCTTTTTCTCCTCTATACTTTTTTCGAAAATTTTGTTCTCTTTCCAAAACCGGAGAACCTTTTCCTCATTTGTTACAAAGTCCAGCTTTGGGGAAACCTTATCGTACATACGAAACGTCCCTTTCTAATAGTATAATCTTTGTCCGAATATCCTCGGAAACCGCCTTGGGCAGTGATATTAAAACCACAAAAAATCGCCCATACTATTCGCAATTATACCATTTTGAATGATATATGTCTAGCATATGGGCGATTTTATTACTTTCACTGTATTTTATTTTTCTTCGTGTTTCTTTTTCTTCTTTCCGCTGTCCTTGGTCTTGTCCTGTTTTTTTACCGGCGGTTTTTCTTTAACCTTCTCTTTTACATTTTCTTTTGCTTTTTGTTTGATGCTTTCTTTCTGCTTTTTAACATTCTCCTTAATGCTTTCCTTCGGCTTTTTTGCATTTTCCTTAATGCTTTCCTTAGGATTCTTTGCATTTTCCTTTATGCCTTCCTTAGGATTCTTTGCATTTTCTTTTTCTATACTATTATCTGCAACGATTTCAGGAGTTACAGCTTCTCCTGAAGTCTTCTTCCCGCTTTCTCTCTCTTTTCTCATCAGGTTATACTTCTCGATTTCTTCAGGAGTAAGAGGCTTCTCGATAGGCTCTATGAACTGGGACTCATAATAGTGATACATCGCTCTGTATTCTTCACTGAATCTGTCCGCAGCGTGTCCATGCATTTCATCGAAATTCTTATCACCTGCAACCTGTTTTACAACATGAAGAGCGATATTCTTTGAATGACCTGCTATCCTGTCAAAGCATGTAAGAAGGTCAAAGAGTGAAACTCCGCCTTCAATACTGCATGTACCTGCCTGGAGTCTGTCAACATGATGTGACTTGATCACTTCTTTAAGGTTTTCTATTGTTTCCGCAAGCGGCTCAACTCTTGTAGCAAGGCTGTCATCACCGTTAAGGAAGGAAGTAAGAACCGTATCTATCGTGTATTCGACAGCATCCATTATGGTATCAACTTCCTTATGTCCTGCAGGCGAGAAATGAATGTTCTGTTCATTCTTCTCTCTTGCAACAAAGGCTATGTTCATACAGTAGTCTCCCATACGCTCAAGATCGCCTATGGAATTAAGTATGGCATTCATGAGGAACTTATCATTCCTTGTAAGTCTCTTTCTGTCTATCCTTATGATATATGCCGAAAGAGCCGTCTCACATTTATCAATAAATGCTTCGTTTTCCTCAAGCCTTGGGAACTTATCCGCATCATAATCATAGATAAGGGAAGTAGCGTTCTTGTAGTTTTCAAAGATCGCATTTCCCATCTTTGATATAAGATTACGGCACTGCTCAAGTGCTATAGTAGGAGTATTAAGAAGCAGATCGTCCAGCTTCTCGAACTCTTTATCCTGCTCACTTACTTCGTCCGTACCGATTATCTTCTCGCAGAGCTTTTCAATCTGCTTTGTAAAGAAGAGCATGAATATACTGGTTATAAGGTTGAATGCCAGATGGAAATTCGCTATATCTCCTCTGTTAACAACCTTCGTCATTGCCGGTATGCCAACCGTATAGTATATAGCGTAAATGACTGTCATAAAAACTACGGCACCGAATACATTAAAGAGAATATAGCTTACCGACACCCTCTTTGCCTTTTTATCCGACCCGAGCATTCCAAGTACTATAGGCGTACATTTACCTATATTCATTCCGATTACTATAGGAATCGTAGTAGCGTAGGTTACTGTACCTGAAGCCGAAAGAGCCTGAAGTATACCAACGGATGCACTTGAACTCTGAATTATGAGAGTCAGCACAAGTCCGATTAAAAATCCAAGGAAGGGGTTTGAAAATGAAACAAAGATTTCCTGAAATTTAGGAGATTCCTTAAGTGGTTCAAAAACACTTTCCATAAAGTGCATACCATAGAAAAGTTCACCAAGTCCGACTATAATTCCGGCCGTATGCTTTACGTTCGGCTTTTTGGCAAACAGCATCATGACAGCACCTATTCCGACAAGCATAGGTGCAAAAGATGAAGGCTTTAGCAGCTGAAGAATAATATTATCAGATCCCAGATCACCGAGACGAAGAATCTGACCTGTTACGGTACTGCCGACATTTGAGCCGAATACAACAGGGATAGCCTGAGTAAGCTGCATAATTCCGGCATTAACGAAACCACATACCATAAGTGTCGTAGCCGCCGAACTCTGAATAATACCTGTAACTCCTGTTCCGAATGCCCAGCCTTTGAGACGTCCGGTCACTTCACTTTTTCCTATCGTAACCTTCTCGAGAGCTTTCTCAAGACCGCTTCCGGCCAGTTTATTCAGTGACGAGCTCATAAGGCTCATTCCGCAAAGAAAAAGTCCAAGTCCGCCAAAAAGCTGTAAAATCGAAATAATGTCCATATTTCTCCTCTGAAATCCTCTGTCTTTTTATTTTTAAAATTACCAACCGTCACGATTTTATCATTTGTATAGTATTCATGTAAAGAAAAATAAAACTAACAGTCTATAGCACTGTAATAAGATTCCATCATCGGTCTGGCAGCGATATAGTATTTTTTTAATTTTTCATCAAATTGTCTGCCCATACCATCCATGATGATCTTATCAGCTTCTTCAAATGACATCTTATCTTTATAAACCCTCTTGCTGACAAGGGCGTCATAAACATCGGCAATTGCCATTATTCTCGCCTCAAGCGGAATCTCTTCTCCTTTTAAACCTTCAGGATATCCCGATCCATCCCATCTTTCATGATGATAATGCGCTACATTTTCGGCTATACTTTTAAAGCTGTCATCATCCGTTTCAGCCAGTATCTCATGAATAATCTTGGCGCCTTCAGCTGCATGTGTTTTCATCTTCTCATATTCTTCATCAGTAAACTTTCCCGGTTTTCTGAGGATTGCATCATCTACAGCTATCTTTCCAAGGTCATGCATTGGCGCCGCCTTTATGATATCCCTGCAGAATTCTTCTGAAAGCCCAAGTAAACTGTCTTTCTTCATTTCATCAATAAGGATCCTGACTCCTATGCTGGTACGTCTTATGTGCCCTCCGGTAGAATTATCTCTTGATTCAACCATGGTAGCCATGCTGAGGATGAGATTGTCATGCATTTCAACTATATGTTTTGTCTTTTTTTCAACCTCTTCTTCAAGCTGGCTGTTATACTTATCAAGAAGTCTTACGTACTTCTGATTCTTGGTATCATCAGTAAGGAAAACCTGGTATCCCCTTTTCTTCTTATCGTCATATAAATAATTAACATTTACCAGATACATTCTGTCATCATCAGGGTTATCAGAGATACTTCTAATATAGAGATTGCGTCCGGCCTTTTCATCCTCCGCAAAATGTTTAATCCAATGCAGAACTGTTTTACCGAGCGTTTCATTTCCGATAAGACTTTCATCCACAGTGAGCGACCTTAATTCCGGGATAATATCTTTCGCGGTCTCATTGCTTCCCAGATAATGATATTTGAAGTCACAGGATACAAATCCGGTTTCTCCGGTCTGCACCATGGAATCAATAACCATATCGCTGACATTGTACATGCTCATCCTTTTTACAATGAAAATATAGACTATCTGGGCAAATACAAATGTAACCGGCATTATCTCATATTTTCCCCTTACCAAAGCCGTACCAAAGAAACCGAATACGGAAATTATCTCCGGAAGAAAGAGAAGATAAAGAACCCTGTTTGATATCTGCTTCTTTTTGAATAAGCTGTAGATTATTGCCGTTATACCTATGGCAAAGTAAATTCCTACCGTTATATAGAAAATACTGTGAAGCGGTCCGTAGGTTTTAACGATAATACGTCCGTCCCCCAAAAATTTAAGTGTAATATCCTGATAGTAGTAAGGTTTATTGCCTATCGTAAGTATTATGCTGTAGAAAAATGAACAGATTAAAAACCCGGTAAGTCTGATCCATTTTTTAACCTCAATATTGCAGAGACTCATTATACACATCGTAATAAAGTAAATAAGATAACAGCCACCGATGTAATAAATCTTAATCCCGGCAATCAGGGTATCGACATCTTCAGCATTTCCGAAAATCATGAAGCCCAGATTAGAGATCGGAATAAGAATAAATATCGCTGTAATATTGATATCAAAATGCTTATGCCATAAATAAAGATATAAAGATGTTAGAATAATTGAAACTATGAATATTATTTCATAATAGTAATTCATTTAAGAGATAACTCCTTTAATCCTGACCTTAGCCTTTTAGCCCCATCAATTATAATACTCTTTGGGCATGCCGCATTTATGCGAAGGAAACCCGACCCGGCTCTTCCGTAACCGGCTCCGTCCAGTACGTACAGCCCTGTTATTTCTCTTATTTTTTCTGCTATACCCGCACTCTTTGTATTTTGATGCCTGAAAAATTCATTTAAAAGGACGCCACTTAAGTCCTCCTGTTTCCACGGAATTTTTCTTTTATCCAGAAAACTCCTTATATCGAGCCACATGAGATACGTTGCATCCTGAGGGACAAAGCGTATCCCGGAAACGCCTCCGTCCATAACAACCATTTCAAATGTTCTTTTGTTTTCACTGATATACTCATTCAGCTGTTTCAACCACTCGCCGCCATAATTAAATGCCGCTACAGCTGAAACTACCGCGAATGAATTGGGCTCCGCAACCTCATCCGTATTAAGAGCTCTCCTCACTTTTCTTCTCAGCGCATCATCATATACATATACTGCCGATGTCTGGAGTCCCGCCAGATTAAATGCTTTCGTCGGCGAAAAGAGTGAGACTGATATACTCCTGTTTATATCGGATGCTGCCGCAAATGGAGTATAAGCCTTTCCCGGTTCCACTATATCGCAATGTATCTCATCAGAAATGACAGTAACTCCGTACTTCCATGCAAGCCGTCCGATTTCCGCAAGCGTATCCCTGTCCCATATCTTCCCTACGGGATTGTGCGGATTTGAGATTATCAATAGACTCGTATCCGGATCGGACAGTTTCTCCTCAAGATCAGGAAATGAAACTCCGTAATACCCATCCTTGTAAAGAAGTTCATTTTCAACAACTACTCTGCCGTTATTGTTGATCGAATTATAGAATATATTGTAGACCGGGGTCTGAATTACAACCTTTTCACCCGGTTCCGTAAGCTTTCTTACAAGCGAAGAAAGCGATGGTATGACTCCTGTTGAAAATGTAAGCTCCGACTTCTTTATATCGAGATCATGGCGCTCGCCCCACCATTTTATATAGGCATTGTACCATTCAGGGGGAACGTCTCCGTAGCCGAAAATCCCATGGTTTAGGCGTTCTTCCATCGCCGACAGGATTTCAGGCGCCGTCTTAAAATCCATATCGGCAACCCACATGGGAAGCTCGCCTTCTCCTACAGCCCACTTATATGCATCGCTTCTTTTCCTGTTATGTACTGTATCAAAATCGTATTTCATACGAGCCCTCACTCAGCCTTTTCTCCTGTAATAACGATCTTTGTTTTCGTTTTATCAATCTTCGGATCGGACATATCAAGCTCGGCAATCTCCGCGGCTCTTATTATCCCGCCTGCCGGATTCACCACGCTGTCAATACGGTTGATCACTTCTGCGTCCACAGTCGAGTACTCAAACGATCTTGTGGTGTTTATAGTTCTGCAATTCTTAAGGACAACATTGTCCATATAACAGAATCCCTGAAGGCTCTCAACCGTACAGTTTATAAGCGTTACATTTTTTGAATTCCAGCCTATATATTCGCCTGTGATAAATGAATCGTATATCGTTACATTTTCAGCATTCCAGAATGCATCCTTCGATATGAGTCGCGAGTCACGTACAGTAACATTTTTCACTCCGTCAAAGGAATAATTCCCCACAAGTGAAAGTCCGCTTATCTCCATATCTGATGAATTCATCGCAAAATAGTCGCCCTTTGCTTCTATATTTTTTAACTTAATATCGCAGCAGTTCCAAAAAGTCTCCTTAGCATCAGGAAATGAAACGTGCTCTATATCAAGTCCCGTACACCTTCTGAACATCTTCGGTGCTTCTACTATAACATCCTTCATCCGAAGTTTCTTTGTGTACCAGATTCCGGCTCTTGCCATCTCAAAAAAGGTACAGCTCTCTATATCAACATTCTCCGCATACCAGAATGGATACTTCCATCTGAAAAGCGAATTCCTGACTGTTATATTCCTGCTTTCTTTAAGCGGTGATTCCCCATCATCAAAAACAGTATCGTATATCTCTAAATCCTCAGCCTGAAAAAGAGCTCTTTCCCCGGTATAATATTCCTGTACAATCTTCTGTTTTGCCATACCTTGGTCCTTTCTAAAATCAGTTCTCGTAATGCCAATTATATCATGCCTATTTTATCATAGTTTCCCGTTACTGGTAAATAGCAGGTGTTGAAGATGGGCATTGAAATCCGGGCTGCAAATAAGTAAGGTAAAATGCATTTCAGGGCGGAGGACACAAAAAATTCACAAAATTTATTAGCACTCACCCTTGACGAGTGCTAATAAAGGTGGTATAACGTAATCATCAAACAAATAAATACTTCGATTCAGATAAAACTCAACCGAAGCGCATATATATCGAAAGGAGAGATGACTTATGTATTATCCAAATCTTTTTAATGACAGTTTTGTACAGGATCTTTTTGATGAGATGTTCGGAACACCTTATAAGAGCGAAAAAGCAAAGGCGGCGCTTCCTCGTATCGGTAATACTTTAACGGATATTCAGGAATTTAGCGACAGATTCGAGCTTGATATGGATCTTCCGGGATATGATAAAAAGGATATTCATGTAGAGCTTAAAGATGGCTATCTTACAGTAAGAGCCGATCATAAGGAAGAAAAGAATATAACTGATGCCGAGACCGGTAAAGAAAGTGAAAAAGCTGAAGCTGCTGAGAATTCTGAAGCTAATGATGAAACATCCACAGATGTAGCTGAAACAGCTGACAAGAAGGAAGTAGGAAGATACATCCGTAGAGAAAGATATTACGGAAAGATTCAGAGAAGCTTCTACGTTGGCGACAGAGTTACACAGGAAGATATAAAGGCAGGCTTTAACAACGGAGTTCTTAAGGTAACTGTTCCTAAACTTCCTGAGAAAGTATCCGAAGGACAGACGATTTCTATTGATTAATAGAACTTCATTATTCATCAAATTTCATAATTACCCTCCTGATTTCCGGGGATGCCAAAAACTGGCATCCCCGTTTTTATATATGTAGTTCAGCCCCGGCGTGCAGCAGAAAAACATAAACGCCATCATAAATATGCAAATGTCACCTTCTTGTGCACAGTTGTTAAAATACCGATTTTATGCTAATCTATTATCAGTTTTTCATAATAAAGGAGGTCGGCTTATGCTTCTTATAAAAAATGGTCACGTTATGGATCCGGTCACCGGAACAGATGCTGTACTTGACGTACTTATAAATGAAAATACTATCATAGATGTTGCAAAGGATATAACTGACGAGGAAATTTCTGTCATAAGAAAGAACCTTTCAGAAGCAAATGGCACTCCCGAAGATTTAAAAATCATTGACGCCACAGGACTTATAGTTGCACCCGGTCTTGTTGACTCTCACGTTCATTTCCGTGATCCCGGATTCACGTATAAAGAAGACATTATAAGTGGTGCCGCCGCTGCTGCAAGAGGCGGTTTTACTACCGTTATATGCATGGCAAACACAAAACCTCCGGTTGATAATTTAGATACTCTGCACTACATTCAGGAAAAAGGTGAGCAGACCGGAATACATGTTCTTCAGACTGCAACTGTAACAAAAGGAATGGCTGGGAAAGAGCTTACTGACATGGAAGCCCTGGCATCAGGCGGTGCTGCCGGTTTTACAGATGACGGACTCCCGATAATGGATGAAAAGGTGCTTTATGACGCTCTTATAAAAGCAAAAGAACTTGACCTTCCGGTTAGTCTTCATGAGGAAAATCCCCTTTTCGTGGACGCCCCGGGTGTCAACAAAGGTGCCGTTTCAGAAGCTCTCAGTTACGGCGGGGCCTCAAGAACTGCCGAAGATATAATGGTTGCAAGAGACTCTGTACTTGCGCTTCACACCGGAGCTACTCTCTGCATACAGCATATAAGTTCCAAAAATTCCGTTGAAATAGTCCGTACATTTAAAAAACTCGGTGCAGATATACACGCCGAAGTTACGCCTCATCATTTCACTCTTACTGAGGATGCAGTTTTAAAATACGGAACAAATGCCAGAATGAATCCGCCTGTCAGAACTGAGGAAGACAGACTGGCAATCATTGAAGGCATAAAAGACGGAACTATAGATATGATAGTTACGGATCACGCTCCTCACAGCAAAGAAGAAAAGTCCCTTTCCATGGAAAAAGCTCCAAGCGGAATTACGGGACTTGAGACATCTCTTGCTCTCGGCATTAAATCCCTTGTACAAACCGGAGAAATAAGCCTTATGTACCTTCTTTCACTTATGACAGTAGGTCCGTCTCTTCTCTACCGTATGATACCGGGCAGCATAACCGAAGGCGCTCCTGCCGATATAGTAATATTTGGCGAAAATGAAACGTGGACCGTTAAAGAAGATGAATTTGCATCGAAAGCTTCCAACAGTCCTTTTATAGGCTGGGAACTTCCCGGCAAAATTCATTTCACAATATGTAACGGAAATATAGTTTACGAGGCATGAAATACCGGAGGGATATGATTCCCTCCGGCATTTTTTATATATCTTCTATCTTTATAAGATTGGTATTGCCGCTCTGTCCGTTTGTAATACCACCCGTTATTATGACCTTATCACCCTTAGTCAGAGAAAGTGTTTCTGTCGCAATCTTCTTGGCGCCGTAGAAAAGAACGTCTGTTGAAGGATACATCTCACACATCTTAGGGATAACGCCCCATGATAATGAAAGCTTTCTATAAGTTCTTTCATCCGTTGTAAGCCCTATTATATCAATAGGTGACCTGAATCGTGAAACCATTCTGGCTGTTATTCCTGAGATTGTACATGCAACGATTGCCTTAGCATCTACATCTATAGCCATGCCGCAGGTTGCGTGTGATATTGCATCAATATCATTTCTGATATCAAAATCAAAATTATGGAATCGCTTCTTATAATTGATATTCTTTTCGGTAGTCTCGGCAACCTTTGCCATAGTTGTAACTGCTTCGACAGGATATTTACCTGCTGCCGTTTCACCGGAAAGCATCACCGCACTCGAACCGTCATAAACTGCATTTGCAACATCCGAAACCTCGGCTCTTGTAGGTCTTGGGCTGTGAATCATGGATTCAAGCATTTCTGTCGCAGTTATAACCCTCTTACCGAGCATCCTGCATTTTGTTATAAGCTTCTTCTGCATAGCCGGAAGCTTGTCATAGGCAACTTCAACTCCGAGATCGCCTCTTGCAACCATAACTCCTGCGCATTCTTCACATATCTCTTCGATATTATCATATCCGCTCTGGTTCTCTATTTTGGCAATTAGTTCAACTCCTGTGGCTCCATGTTCCTTAAGGAGATTATTAACATCTATAAGATCCTGCCTTACAGATACAAATGAGCAGGCTATAAAATCAACGCCGTTTTCGATACCGAACAGGATGTCGCTCTTATCCTGATCAGACAGATACTTCTGCTTGATTACCTTACCCGGGAAGCTCATGCTTTTTCTGTTGGAAAGCTCTCCACCCACTTCGACAACAGTATGTATCTCATGTCCTTCTATAGAAGTTACTTTGAATACGAGAAGTCCATTATTAAGAAGTATCGTATCTCCCTCAGTAAGTTCATCCGAAAGACCATGGTAACTAACCGAAACCCTTTCCTCATTTCCCACGATATCATCGGTAGTAAAAGTAAATGTATCGCCATCATTTAAATATATCTTATCATTTTCAAATGTACCGATTCTGTATTCAGGTCCTTTTGTATCAAGCATGATTGCAATAGGAAGTGAGAGCTCTGCCCTTACCTTCTTGATCATCTCTATACGCTTTAAGTGCTCTTCGTGAGTACCATGTGAAAAGTTCAGTCTTGCAACATTCATACCTGCGAGGCAAAGAGCTTTAAACGTCTCCTCTGATTCACTGGCAGGGCCGATCGTACATACTATTTTAGTCTTTCTCATTTAAGTAATGCTCCTTTAATATCCAAGTTTTTTCATAACGCCCTCAACCATGCTCTTATTTGATTCAGCACTGTAAGCAACAATTACCATGTTATCTACCCTGATGGTGTAGTAGAATTTTCCTCCATCAGTTCCCTTTGTATATTCATAGTTACCTGCATTTACACTTGAATAAATGCTTGGGCCGCTGTCATTATCAAATGCATACTTTGTGTAATAGTTTCTTGCACTGTCTTCTTCGCCAAACTGATCGTAGGATATAAATACATTCCAGTCGGATTCAGTGCCATTTACATTATATGCATACGCCTCACCTGTGGCACCCGGCGCCATATCACCTGTCTCAACATAAGTCGTAAGGCCTTCTCCTTCGCAGGCACTTACAAACTGATCGGACGAGATAACCGGAAGCTGCTTATTCGCAAATCGGGTTACGGCAACTATAACTGCTATGATCCCGCCAACAATAAGAACTCCAACTACAGCAAGGATTATGAATAATGTTTTGTTGCTCTTTTTTTCAACAGAAGCCCTTCCACCATTCATGACCACTCCCTGACTTGGATTATACGAGCCACCGGAAGGCTGACCGTAAGGGTTCCCACTTCTTCCGTATCCCTGATTTCCCATGCCGGACTGGTCGTAAGGGTTCCCACTTCTGCCAGGGCCAGGGTTCCCTTGTCCCGGACGTCCGTAAGGACCTCCCTGATTCATATTTCCCGGCTGGCCACCGTACGGATTTCCCGCTCCCGGCTGACCGCCATATGGATTTCCTGCTCCCGGCTGACCACCGTATGGATTCCCTGCTCCCGGCTGGCCGCCATACGGATTCCCTGTTCCCGGCTGGCCGCCATATGGATTCCCTGCTCCCGGCTGGCCGCCGTACGGATTCCCTGCTCCCGGCTGACCGCCGTACGGATTCCCTGTTCCCGGCTGACCATAGGGATTATTCTGATTGTAAGGATTCTGACCATCGTAACTCATATCATTTCCTCCATAATACAGATCAAATGCTGCGTTCTTTGTTCAACTGATTACTACTCCACATCACCGTGGATACCACAGTTCTAGATCACATAATCGAAATAATCTACACCATACTGATACTCCTTACCCTTCAGCCTAAGCTCCTGATTCTTAAGGCTTACCCTTGTCTCAGGCGCAACCGAAAATGTAATGAAGCAGTTACCACCGATAACAGAGTCATGCCCTATCACAGTCTCGCCGCCGAGTATCGATGCATTTGAATAAATAGTTACATTATCCTCAATAGTAGGGTGTCTCTTTTCCCCCTTAAGATGCTGTCCGCCCTTTGTGGAAAGAGCGCCTATCGTAACGCCCTGATAAATCTTAACATGTTCTCCTATGATCGACGTCTCACCTACAACAACGCCTGTTCCATGATCTATCATAAGATATTTCCCAAGGGTTGCTCCCGGATGAATATCAATACCTGTCCTGCTGTGTGCATATTCAGTCATGATCCTCGGGATGAGCGGCACCTCGAGAAGGTAAAGCTCATGCGCCATACGATTTATGGTTGTAGCGAGAAGCCCCGGATATGAAATGACTATATCCTGTTTATCATATGATGCCGGATCCCCATCATAAGTCGCCTGTATATCAGTATTCACATACTCCCTTATCATAGGGATTCGGTTAAAGAAAGCCGTTGTTATCTCATCAGCCTTAGGACGAAGCAGCTCTTCTTTTTCATCGGTAAAATCAGGTCTGTGCCGGAGCGCCACCTCTATCTGCTTTGACAGATTATAAAATGTATCTTCGATGAGGATTGATAATCTGAATTCGTTATTACAGCTTTTATAAACCTTTTCCTGATAATAACCGGGAAAAAGAATATGGATCAGCTTACGGGTAACGCTTCTTACCTCATCTTTGTCAGGCTGTCCGTGGATATCCATCTCATCGATATCCCTGCCTTTTTCATAATCACTGAGGATTTCATTTACTATCTTTTTAATATCATTATTTGTTTTTCCAGTCATATCAGACCTCTTCTATTATATTCATTTTGCATCGTGAATCATGCCTATTATATCACAGTACCGAGATTCGCATCAGCGAATCCGGGACGTTGCAGGCTGGTTTCGAAGAAACCAGTCCGACGACAGGAGGATACAATGTGCGTTTCATATACGCACATGATTCACTCCGTGAATCATGCCTATTGTACCACAGTACCGAGATTCGCATCAGCGAATCCGGGACGTTACAGGCTGGTTTCGAAGAAACCAGTCCGACGACAGGAGGATACAATGTGCGTTTCATATACGCACATTCTGGTGCCATATGTGCAATGCACATATGATATCCCTGCTTCGCAGGTCTATATTACGCTCCGCGTAATGCATACTCGCTGCGCTCGCACATGATTCACTCCGTGAATCATGCCTATTGTACCACAGTTTAGTCGTACTCGAAAATACCTTGAATGACATCCGATATATTCATAACATCCGCATATGATAAATAGTCTATCTTGTTACATCCCCTTGATATAGGATCAATCAGTTTTATCTGTTCACACAAAACTATTCCCGTTTCACCATTTTTACCTGCCACAAGAATATGAATGGGACCATCTTGGATTCCGTCGAGCATAGGGCATACGTGGAACATTCCTGTTGCCCTTATAAATGCATTTTTACTGACTACAAGAAACCGTTGTTTTTTAAAGCCATTTATTTTGATTATATCCCCCTGACATAATTCCATCATAAAATTTCTCTCCCAACAGGTTCTCCCCAATCAAATTCAGAAACCGATATTTCTCCTCCATATTCTGCAAGCCTCTCCTCAAAAGTTTTATGGGTGAACTTTTTTCTGAGTACAATTGCATCTTTTTCAATTTCAATTTCCAGAATGTCAGAAGTTTTTAATTTCATTTTATTTAAAATATCCTTTGGAATTCTGATGCCCTGACTATTTCCCCATGTTCTTATTGCAACTTGTTCCATGAAATCACCCTCCTTTCATATGTATATACATTATACAGTATAATTATAGAAAAACAAACATTTCTTATCTTAAAAATGCCGGAGGTGAGCCTCCGGCATTCCAGGTTTATTCTCTGCTTAACTGTCTCAACCGTCTTGTCCTGAAAATGATTCCAAGACAGAGTGCTATACCAAGAATAAGCAGTGATATGAATCCCATATAGATTCCGGTCGGAATGATTGCATCTTTCGTATTGGTGAAATTAAGAACCGTATTACCGTTTACGGATATGGTATCTCCATTTGCAAATTCTGTCGGAGTATTGCCGGTGCTATCTGCCGGGTCACTGCCACTGCCTGACGGGCCCTCATTTCCACTTACAGGATTTGTTACAGTATATTCAGCCGATGCCGTATAGCCAAGCATAGTATAGTCATTCTCTCTTACCATAACCTTGGTTCCTGCCGGAAGATTAAGGAATGAATATGTCTCGCCGTGGGCAAGATCGATTCTCATTGTACCACTGTCGAGTAGAAGCGTAACCGGATCAAGAGGCACGCCGTCAACAGTTTTCTGAACCCTGTATCCATCTCCCGTAAGCGGTTTACCTGTACTGTCATAAAGATCAACAAGGAAGCTGAATACTTTTTCCTTATTACCGAATTTACCGTCAACAGTCTTTGTAATAGTAAATGACTTTGTATCCGCGCTTTTATTTGTGATAGCCGCATCAAGAGTATTGCATTTTGAATCGCTTGTATCCGTAAATACAGCAAAGCTTATCACTCTGTCGTCATAATCCTTAAGGGTTTCCTGCGTATATCCTGCAGTCGGAATAACTGTATATCCTGCAACAGGGTCTTCACTTATAAAATAGTCATATCTTAAATTTGTATCATTATTTTCATATCTTGGAAGATCTTCTACTACAGCTGTCCATGTACCGTCAGCATTTTCCGTAAAATCATACTTGTTTAGCTGAACAGTCTTTACCGCAACCTTTGTATCCTGAGCTACCCCTGCTCTGATATTAAATGTTTTCCTTCCGACATAAACAGTAAGTGTTTCAGGAAGAAGCGCCTGATTCGTAACAGGATTTCCATCCTTATCTACCCAATTCTTAGTGATAGTAAGCTGTAACTTATTCGGATCAGGTTTCTGGACTGTCTTTTTATTCGTGTAGACAATGCTGTCATTATCCGAAAGAACTCCGTTATACAGTGCTGCTTCCACCGCTTCGTCCGAGTTAGCCTCGTAGCTTACTTCATACTTTGTTTCAGTATCAGTGGTATCAGGTGTGTATGTTTCTTCAACTGAGTAAAGTGCTCCCATAGGGAGATCCGTAAATACTATCTTCTCTATAGCCTTAATCTTAAGATTTCCGTCACTTCCTAAACTTGCCTTTCCTTCTTCGTCAGATGTAAATGTACGGGCTGACCCGTCTACAATATCACCTGTCAATGTCTCTATATGATAATTATAGGTAGCTCCGGCATTCAGATTAGAGAAGCTAAAGCTGTAAGGGAACTCTGTAGCTACCCATGCAGCAAGATCTGTGTCATTAAGAGGGTCAGGAATCTGTACCGGCTCAGCGTCGCCGTATTTCTTATACAGAAGTGCCAGTTTTCTGACTGTAAGAGTCTTTGTAATGACTTTATTACTTACATTTACAAGGGAAGGAGTTATACTTCCCGGGTTTCCGGCAACAATTGTTCCGGTGCTTTCAGTAGTTCCACCGGTAATACTATCAAACTCATAGCCTTCAGGCATCGGATGATCTGTATCCGCCGGATCCGTCACCTCTGAAACAATATACTTACATTCATCAGGAAGACCGGAAATTGCAGTTGTTTCACCCGGAATCACTTTAAAGTAACCTACACCATAGTTATCAATACCTGAAACTTCAGCAAATGGCGCATATGTATAAGCCGATCCATCAGAATTCTGCATAAGAACCTTTACCCAGAAAGCAGCACCGTCAGCTCGCTTTCCAAGAGAAGTTCCGTTTTCATCAGTCAGCGCTTTAGTAATGTCAAGCTCACCAACCGGTCCCTGGGAATTGGTAATTACAGGCGTTTCTCCCGAACCTACTCTCGTAGGATTATCCCAAAGAGCAGTCGAATTATATCCTGCCACTTCATCTTCCCATGCAAAGAATTCTTCCTCAGCATCAAATACACTGACTTTAAGCTCCCACTGGGAAGTACCGTTTCTATCAACCTTAGTCCAGACAGCCTTCTTCTTAGTGCCCGGATTATACTTATAGACAGTCTTCTTTCTCTTTGGAGTTCCGTTATCATCAATTATTTCATCAACCGTAAGATAAACATCTTCATCTACTTCGTAACCTGTTTCACCCGAAACTTCTACCTCTGTTCCTTCTGTTCCTGTAACATATTCAAAAGTAAATGACCTGTTTCCTATATCATCAGCAGTAAGTGTTGAATCCTCCTCGGCATCATACTCATGATATGTTCCGAAATTCTCCGGAAGCCTGAGTGATGTATCTCCGCCACCAGATGAAGACGAACCACTTCCCGAGCCCCCATCATGAGTTTCTCCAGGGAAGGTGAAATTTCTGTAGAAATCAGAATTTGCATCGTTGAAGTAGCCTGCTCTTGGTCTAAGTGATCCTTCCATATATGTGTACTGATCAAGTGTTTCTTCAGCCTGAATAGTAAAGTGCCGCGGATCTCCTTCACCGCCATATTCAGCAATAATGTTTTTATTATTGTTATTCCAGCATGGAGTACCATATAGATTTATTCTGAAATAGTTATCATTATCCTTATTTGCAGCAGCTCCACTGCCAATCTCCCATTTACCCTTTGCAAAAACAGCACATCCATTTCTATATCCCGAGCCTTTGTCTTTACCCGCACATACATGATTAAATACTGCATAAACATCATTAAGATTTGTGCTTGTCTCAAAATTAGAAAGATCTATATATTCAAGGTGATAACATCTATTAAACCAACTACGAATAGTAGTAAGATTAGGACAGTTTCTAAACCCTCTTAGGTCTATCCCCTGAAGTGCCTGACAGTCAATAAACATACCTTCAACTGTCGTAAGCTTATCCCCTGCCGTAAATTTTGAGGGATCAATCTTGATTACCTCGAGCAGTTTACAATTATTAAACATATTCGCCATGGTTGTAACGTTGGCAGTCTCAAGATTTCTAAGGTCAAGAAATGTAAGTTTAGTACAACCACTAAACATAGAAGACATATTCGTTGTCTTACTGCTAGTAAACGGTCTTAGATCAAGTTTTGTGAGATTTGTACATCCGTTAAAGAGATTACTTGAATCAATCGGAAGATTAACAACTTCTGCATCACTCCACCATTTAAGAGTATCGACTTCTACCCATGCATAGAAATGTCCCTTTTCGCCATTCTGTTCTCTCCATGCGGAATATGCACTATCTGTTTCCAGCGCTTCTGCTGTTACACCTGCCGGCAGCTCGCTCGCCTTTTCCATTTTCTTTATTGCTGTTTTGCTCTGGCTGATAGCAGTTTTAAATGCATTTCCTATAGTAACCGTCTTTGTCTCTGCAAGAGGTTTCTCCGTACTTAGGTGCATGGAAGGAAAGCCCTCAGGCATAGGTGTTCCAACCCAGGACTTAATAGCCAACTTTGTTTCATTAAACTCTTCATCATTTAAGATTCTGTAGGATTCGGCATCCTCTTCATTGGCAACTCTGACGAATCTGCCATTCTCAAATTTTATAAATTCAACGCCCTTTGACGTGCCGTCTTTATCCTTAAGTGTATAGGAATATCCCGTACCATCATCCTTTTTTGTAATGGTAAGTATGTAATAATCTGAGAGCTTGGAATATTTATCAGGCACCACTTCTTCTGTCAGGCGGTAAGTACCCGCAACGAGTCCACCGAAGTAGTATTCACCATCCGGTCCTACATTTCCTTTTGTAAGTGTCTTCTTATAACCGCTCTCTGCGTCTACAACCCAGCCACCTGTACCGCTGCTGATGCTGCTGTCATTTGCTATTACTGCGGCAATAGCATTTTTCGTTGCTTCACCCTCCGTCACAAGCGTAAATGTAGCATTATTAAGGCCGCTGCCTGTAATACTGTCTACCTTTCTAATATCTATACCTGCATAAGGAGTATTATAGATCACAGAATTTATATTATCGACATCATCTGCACTGTCTCCTTCTCCGACAATCTCAACAAGGGCAGACCCATTTGCGCCTTCCCTGATCCAGACTTTATATGTACTTTCAGCAGGCATATATCCTTCCTTAGTCTTAGTTTCTTTTAGAATGTAAGGCTGGGAGGATGACATTTCAAGATCAGTAAAACGAACTACGCCGCTCACATCACTTTCAGCTTCTACGTCCTTATACTCTCTGTTGTACGCAGATGTTCCGTTTAAAGTAAATCTAACTCCGGAAATTGCTTCGCCTGTATATTTATCTCTCTTAGTAAACTCAAGATCTGTATGAATACGCGGTACATTTTCTATAACATAGTGAGTTATTATCGAGTCATCTACAAACTCATATTTGCCTGTACTCTGATCATAAAGAATTGCATTTCCCGATATATCGGTTGTTGCTGTATGTCCGTCAAAATCATCAATCGTAACTATCATCGTATTTCCGGAAGGAGTAACACTTACCCTTCTCGGAGTTGAGTCGAGAAGATGATCATTTCCTGCATCCTCTTCAGTGAGAGTATATGTACCCTTCTCAAGTCCGGAGTAGTAAACTCTTCCGTGATCATCGGACTCAAGTTCTTCATCAACAACAGTACCATAATCGGATGTACCCGAAAGACGGAAGACTGTTCCGGAAACTCCTGCCTTTGTGGACGCATCAGCCTTCGAAAAGCTGAGTTCACCTGTCGTCTTAAAATCTACTTCCGTATAGTCATAATGGGTATAGAAGTATACACTTTCCCCGTCTTCACCATTTTCTTTAATATTTGTGTTAGTAAATGATCTGTAGATATTATTGAAGGTCTTCGGCGGAATCTCATATCCTGTAGTCGGATCCGTATGAGGTATCGGAATCTTATCCGGCGCTGTCATCTTTACAGTAAATGAAATGCTCTCCGAATCACCCAGTGTATATTCCTTTCTTAAGTACACTATAAGTGCAGTTACCTTGCTGAGATCCACATTATCATTTTCAGGATTTCTCCAGTCAGAAACACGAACCCATCCATTGTACGGAGTTCCCGGCTCCTGACTAAGTATTCCATTAAGAAACGCTTTTCTTTCAGATGCATCTGAGTAGTTAGTATCATCCTCAAGGTTAACTATATCATCTCCCACATAAAGGAAGAGATATGGCGTGAAGGATGAATCCTGAACCTTCATCTTTGCCTCAATGCCGGACAGGTCAACTCCCTTAAATGTACCCTTCCAGTCACGTATAAAGCTTTCTCCTGCCGAATTGTATCTTGTTCCTTCAGCACCTTCTGTTCCGGCAACGTACATATAATTCTCAAGAGAATCAAGTATCGCTATATCCCTCGCTCTTGTTCCCTGGGAATTCTTCATACGTATAGTGTATGTATAGTCTTCGCCCTGATGAACGGTTGCATTGTGCCCCGGCGATACATTTTCATTTGATGATACCTTCTTATATACACCCGAAGCACTCTGAATAAGCGCAAGTATATTGACATTCGCTGACTCGTAGATAAATCTTTTTGCATCACCGTTGTCCGGATCAAGCCCTATCATATGGTCACGGTCAGCGAAGAATTTATTACCGCCGTCATCCGGGAAACCGTTGCCTATATTCTCATTTCCCGTCTGATAGGCAACAGTATTTACAGCTATGTAACCGTAATCCTGAAGATCATCATGGGTATGAACTGTCACATATTTAAGCTCATATTTAACATCACAAGGAGAATTGATCTCTACTTTAAGGAGCTTCTTGCCCGACTCATCATAGTTATCAATTCTTGGATAAACGGTATAAGACGCAGGTGGAAGAACCTTCTCTACTACACGTCCGCTGCTGTCATAGTTATAAGCAGTAACTGTAAGTGACTTAGGAATAATATCGCAGTGCGCAGGAAGTAAGTCATAGAAAGTTCCGCTTTCCTGACGCACATATTCCGTATTTGAATTTCCGCCCTGTCCTGTTACAGTCTCACTTACTTCTGTTTTCCATGCAACTGTATATTGCTGATTAAGAGTGTCATTTCCTGAAGAATACTGCTTGCCGTCATTTCCTGTAATGATGGTATCCTCATCAAGGGCCTTCTTATTTATGGACGATGATTTTATAGCCTGGGCTATATAATCGGTTCCCTGCATCTCGATCTTCGCAGAATCTTTAGTTTCATTTTTATTTTTTACCTTCCAGACCGCATCATTTCTGACGCCGGCTTTCATAACATCTTCATCGGTAAGTGCAGTAATAAAGTTTGAAACTGCTTCTGACGGAAGAAGTGTCACGGAAGGTGTTGCTTTAAGCTGTACATAGTAATATTTGTTCTCAGTTACGATCTTATAGCCAAGAACTGTATTCGGAACAAATGTTACTTTCTTTTCATCGATCGAAGATACGACGTCACTGTCTATTATATTTCCCTTACTAGTATCAAGATTATACGTGGCAACAAGCTTTTCAGTTCCGTCACTCAGCTTTGCATAAATATTCAGGATATCCTCTTCTTCTGTCTCATCAAAGCTCGTTATCGACTTCGAGATATATGCCATTGAATCCTTATCATACTCAACAGCAGCAGCCTTATACTCATATTCAACGCTGTCGAAATAGTAGTCACCCGACTCAAGTTTCAGCTGGGTTTCAGGATCTGCAGGAGTACGATAATCAATAAGGGTAACTGAATTATCTTCAAGAGTATATGTAACGTCTACCTTGTTATACTGCTCACTCAGCTTAAGAGCCGCTATCTGCTTCAGTCTGAGAAGACTCACTGTGTGATCGTCAGTTACAGTCGAAGCCGCAGCACTTCCTTCTTTAAGCGTATATTCATTTGCCGCCATATTCTCATCATGAGAATATACAGTATCACCTATAGTAACGGAATATGAAGTCCCATTATCCTGAATCTGCATATCCCTTATTTCGCTGTTAACATCATTAACGGTCTTAGGGAAGGCATATGCTTCTGAATTAACAAGATAGAGAAGATTTCTCAGATTTTTGCCTTCTGTAAGGTTATCCATATTGAAGGACGATACATTTCCCGGTCCGCCTACTATACTTCTTCCTGAGCCGTAGAGTCCATACTTTTTAGATGTATAATTTTCAACAGGCGGAACATAATTCGGATCATTTAATTCGTACTTCCAAAGCCCGTTACTCGACTTAACAGTCTCTTTATCTACATAATTATCTGAATCATCCTTATCTGCAGGCTGAACAGCCGTGGAAACACTGTTGGTCGCCTGATATATACCGCTTCTAGGCGCAGCCCAAAGCGCGTCAATTCCTTCATTTCCTTCCTTAGGAAATGCTGTGATAATATAATCCGTTCTGTTGCCCGAATTAAGGATTCCCTCGATGGTATCGGTCTTTCCGGCTGTATAGGCAGAATTTCCGGCAAGCTTTACAGCTATGACATTTCCCGTAATCGTATGATTATTCCCATCTGCATCTTCACCTGTAAGTACTACAGGACCCGGATCGTTTATACTGAAATTATATCTTTCAGTTACATTTACAACCTTCGACAGAGCTGACCAGACTACATAGTAATGATCTTCGTCAAGGCTAAGTCCATCAAGAGTCGACGCATTTGATACGTATGACCTAAGTTCAGAAAGGCTCATAACAGTTGAAGCTACTTTCTTCTCCACAGATTCAAGCTTTGCACCTGTATTGATATGAACCGGAATCTGATTGGAGGACGTATAAATGTATCCGGTACTGGAAGGATCCTCAATCTTCATAGTTTTAAAATCAACGTATGCCCTGAACGGGTCAGATTCCCCGAGATCCCTGTACTCATATGA
Source organism: uncultured Lachnospiraceae bacterium (assembly GCA_946628415.1). Lineage (GTDB taxonomy): Bacteria > Bacillota > Clostridia > Lachnospirales > Lachnospiraceae > Eubacterium_Q. Next base: position 116,093 of record CAMOWK010000007.1, read on the forward strand.
TTTCTGAGTTGTCTTATATGCTACAGGAAGTTCATACACTTCACCTGCAGATATAGGCTTGATATTCTGGATGACATAGTAAGTCTGTCCGTTTATTTCTTTCGTTGAATAGGCAAAATTATTGCCTGTTACGTATTCTATATTCCCACTTGCGTCGGTCTTTTTCTCGATAAGGTTTATATCAGGAACCGAAAGTTCAAGAGTATCACCGTATCTTCCGCCTTCACCGACTTTGCTTTGTCCATTAAGCTTAAGTATGTGTGCAGGAATGTATATATTGACATCGCCCGGCTGAACAACCTCATGACTTCCTGCAGTACTACCTACACCTGAAAGGCTGAGCTTTATGTCATATACAAATTTATGACCGCTGTTCTGTGTGTCGGCAGTCCATACATATGCCCCCGGCTTTTGGGATCCGCCACTAAAATTTGTCCCGCCTGAGTCTTTAAGGCCTGAAGACATAAGCGGATCTTCACTTAGCATGTCATTATCATGATAACCGCTCGAATAAAACTCAGCTCCCGTCCTGAGCGAAACCGCAAAAAGATTGATCTTATGCGCAGCCTGACCCTCCGGTATGAGCATATCGCTTACGTTAGCAGATGAGTTATTTAAAAGTGCCTCTACAGGTCTTTCTGCCCCGGCACCAAGCGACATCATAGGAGCCTTCTTTAAGGTAAAAGTAGTTTCCGGTGCATTTATCTCCGCATCATCAGTGCCACTTTCTGCATCACCGTCGCTGGCAACTTCTTCCCCGTTTCCTTCTGCGAGGGCAGGAGCAGCCGCCGGCATATAGATAGAAAGAATAAGCACTAATGCCATAAGAATGCAAAGTACACTCTTTATTCTGTTTTTAACCCTGGTATTTTTCATTCTGTCTTTCCTGTTTAATAATACAGTCCGTTATTTATTATGCCTATACCTTACTCGGATTTATTCATGTATCTTTTTCTTACAATATATAGACAAACGATAAGAATCAGTGATATACATGCTATACTTATAAGGATGGCAGGACTTACTGTATCTCCCGTCCTTACACTTTTTTCATTGGTCTTTTTATCGGTTTTCTTGCCCGTGCTATTTTCGGTGGTATCACCATCCGTCTCGGTCGTAACTTCCGTTGTTATTTCAGTCACTTCCTCTGTCTCTTTTTCGGTTGTCGTTTCCGTTGTAGTTTCAGTGCTCTCTTCTTCACTTTTAACTGTATTTTTAAACTGAACACTTTCAGGCTTTGTATCCGTTCCGGCTATGTTTACAGTTACAGAATAGGATAATCTTCTACTGTCCTCAGAAACCACAAAAAGATGAGCCTCGTAAACCGTCTCATCATATTCCATATCTTCAGTGTTTCCTTTAATCTCCCGAATCAGATAATCATAAGTACCCGGCTCGGTCACTCTTACAGTAAAACCCCCTTTTCCATCTGCGTCAGCAGTAATGGAATCCGCATCCGGAAGAGGAAAATCACTGTCCATAGCTTCAATCTTTATCACATACTCGCTTTCAGGTATCTTTTCCGATACTTCGCAGGAAAATGGAATAACTGCCTCTAAAGAAGCGTATTCATTTTCCGCATGGACATAAAGCCCTCCGAGATATATGCCGAAAATAACACAAATCGAAAAGCATAGCATGCTTATATATAGTTTTGTTTTAGATGATTTAAATCTAAACATACTCCGTACCTGTCACTTTAAATTCCGCTATTCATATATGTAGCAGAAAACAAGAAGCCTTTTTTCCGAAACCGGCTCAACGCAAGTCGAAAGGGCAAGTATATTGTCCGATGGCTGAACCGCCTCGTCATAGACCGAGGCTTTTTCTTTTATAAGACTCTTTATATCTTCTGTATCCGGATCAAATAATTCATAGTTGTCGAATACATTTACCTTTACAGCAGCAAAGACCTTTAACCTCTTCTCAGATACATTTTCTCTTCCTATAAGAAGGGTGCCTTCGCTGTGATTCTTCAGATAGGTCTCGTCCAGATACTCATCAAGAGCTCCGAACATTACACCATACTCCATATGATGCCCATAAAGGATCGAGTAATTATCGCTAAAATCGGACGTGTTCCTGCTGTCAAGGAAAATGCTTCCTGACAGGGAATACTCTCCGTATGGATTTATATTAAGAAATCTGGAATTATCCTCCCCCTGCATAACAGGATAATCGATGCCTGTATCCGTAAGCGTAATCCACGCAACCATCTCATCGGTTATGGGATAGTCCTGCGGTGCCTCCTTTCCGGGAACCGGTTTATACTTTAAAATATCCGTATCACTTGCATTCTTAAATACATACCAGCTGTCGTAAAGCCCGTAGAGGACGATGAGCAGCACTAAAATGAACGAAGTAAGCATAAACTTCTCGTAAAGGATATTCATTTTAATCCAGAATTTTCTACTCTTCAGCATATCTCTTCTTAGATCTTACTGCGAAGAAAATGATTCCCGCTATAACTACGAGTCCTAAAACTACCCACGGTGTTATAGAAAGCAAAACGCCTGTAGGTATGATGCCATTTCTGGTATTTGTAAATCCGGTATATATATCAGATGTTCTGATAGTTCCGCTTACCGGATTTGAAAGAGCATGATCATCTCCATCCACTCCTTTAACAGTAAGTGTCGCAGCTCCTTCTGTCTTCTTATAATCCTCTTCATTCTCACTGACAGCATATGTCGCTCCCGAGGTAATACCTGTTATGGCAACATACTGACCATGCTGAAGATAGAATGTGCCTTCTGCCTTACCGCTTGTGTTTGCAGCAAGTTCTGTTGGATTAGTCTTTCTAGCGTTATCTGCTATTGTTGCCGCATTAGCCCCTGATGTAATATCAGCATTTCCGTCTGCTGTACCGTTCGTCCTGTCATCATCAATAGAAACCCCAAGCACTGTATCTGCCGGAAGATTTTCTATTTTAACAGTCACTGCAAAATACTTATCCTTTGAGCCCTGATTACCTGTTACAACCTTACCAACGAAAAGGTTTCTCGTTGTATATGTATTCTTTATACCGTCAACCTTAGTGCTGAGACGCTGATCATTGCTTCCGTTATCAGTTCCAAGCGTAGGAGCCGCCGTACCCGTATGAAGGATATAGCTATCGTCTTCTACTTTAAGCTTAAGACCTGAATTATCTGAAGCATCAGTAACATATACATCAAGCGTATATTCTGTCTCATCATATCCTATACCGGTAGCTGTACCTTTAGTCTCTTTAAGCGTATATCTGTAAACGCCCGGCTCTGTAAATGAAACAGACCTAAAATCTATCGTAACATCCTTTTTGGCGTACTTCTCACCGGAATTTAAGGCGAGGGAGTCATTCGTTTGAACAGCATCGTAAGTAGCATCTGCCGATGCTCCTGTCCCTGTAAAGCTTGCTGTACCGACAGTAGGAGTTCCGATTCCTGCCTTAACTTCCATGGTAGTATCGGTCTTAGATATAGCCTGACCCGGTTCTATGGTAAAGTTAAATGTAACCTCCGGAACCGACGCTCCCTTATCCATTACAAGATACTTTTTAAATGTAGTCGTTCCTCCCGCAACAGGAGTGTAACTAGCTGCTTTTCCCGGAATAACCGTTATAACAGCAACTGCCGCTACAAGTAAAAGCATCATTAATAATTTGCTTCTATCCCTTAGTCTCATTTAATTCCTCCTTGATCAAAAACTTATATACCTCTTTTCCGCATTATGAATATAATCTTTCCTTTTATATCCTTTTTATTAACTGCTCCGAATGTCCTGCTGTCATTTATATCTGATCTGTAGTCATTTAATATAAATACCGAGTCATCCGGCACAGTATAAGGGAAATCTATTGATGCCCCTTCACCGGTTGTGGGATATACGGCATTTTCATACACACCGTATCCGTTAACCGTGACAGCATCCGAATCAATAGCCACAACATCCTGCGGCATGGCAACTACCCTGCCAAAACGAATCTTCCCATCCTGCTTATAAATGACTGCATCATCCACATAAATCTTTGCATGACGAAAAGCAATACAGAGATCACCATCTTTGATCATCGGATAACATGTATTGCTGTGATTTATAAAAATACCTATTACAAAGGTGCAGAGAATCCATACTACAAGTACAGTCAGCGCGACTTTTATAAAAAATTCAGCCGCCAGCTTACCTGCACCTTTTTTAGGTGCTTTTTTCATATTTGTATCGGATACCGTATTCTTATCCATTTCTGCTCCGTATCTACGGTGTTCCCAAAGGTAGGTATTCGAACACATTAGGTGTTCGGATACCGTACTGGCCTAGCTCCGAAGGAGCTACCCGTAGGGTTATCGAACGGCTATCCTTTGCCGTTCGATAAGGTATAGGTATTCGAACACATCCGGTGTTCATTTACATTTACCGACACTAATCTAGTATATTATGTTAACACTGCGACGGGGTTATGTCAATCATTTAAGCCGGAGTTCATCATTATTTTATAACTTTTTTCATCGTTTTTATACTTTTCAGAGCCATTTATTCGTACCTTAGGGCTTCTATCGGATCAAGAGCTGCCGCCTTCTTTGCCGGATAGCTTCCGAAGAAGACACCGACAAGCATGGAAAAGAGCACTGATATAACTATTGCCTTTATGGAAGGCGAAATAGTTATCTCGAATATATTTGAAAATGATGAGTAACTCTTTGCTATAAGACTTTCCGCAATCTTTCCTATCAGAACGCCGTTTAGAATACCTATAAGTATTCCTATGACTCCTCCTATAAGGCATATTACCACCGACTCGATAAGGAACTGTCTTCTTATAGTCTTCTCCTTTGCCCCAAGAGCCTTCTCTATACCTATCTCACGGGTTCTTTCAACCACGCTGACAAGCATGATATTCATAACGCCGACACCGCCTACAAGGAGCGATATGGCGGCGATAACAGATATCGCTACAGTGATAACATTAAGAACAGCCGATATCTGCTTAAGCATATCAGATTCATTTTCTATAATCACTGTCCAGTCCGTATTAGTCTCATATTTTTCATCAAAGAAATCCTGAAGCTCCTGCCTTAGCATTTCAGGTTCGTAATCAGTATTCCACATGATGCTTATATATGTAAGATAATCTTCCTCAATCATTTCAGGTGCTATATCTTTCGCCGTATGAGTTGGGATATATACCGTAGTCATCTTGTCCTCTTCCCTTTCAGCAGGTGAAAATGCACCCATAATGGAAGCGGAATACTCATATACGCCGACTATCGTCCCTTCAAATGCCTTTCCGGTTTCCGTAACAAAATCTACAGTTTTACCAAGGGGGTCTGTCCCTTCTTTAAAATACTGTCTTACGAAGATATCCGAAACAAGGCATGACGACCTGTGCTCTAAGTCGTCCCTTTGAGTGAGTCCCCTTCCATACAGTATATTCAGCTTATACTGCTTTGCATATGACTCCGATACTCCTAAAACCGTCACCTTTGACTTCTTACCGCTGCTGTTACGTGCTTCTCCGCTTCCGACAGGAGAACTTGTTAACTGGTCGAAATGTCCCGGATACTTTTCATACAATTCATTTATCATATCCTCAGTTATAACGTCCTCTTCATCCAGTTCAGGATACTCTATCTCTTCGCCGGAAAGAACGGCATTATAATCTATATTCGGTTCCAGATATACATCAAAAATATTTACTCCAAGAGAGTTAAATGTATTTGACAGAGTTTTTTCAATTGAGGTTCCTATAGTCGTTATCGTTATAACCGAGCTTATACCTATAATGATGCCGAGCATAGTAAGAAATGACCGCATCTTATTACTTTTAATTGCTGTAAGCGCGAGCTTTATGGTTTCAAAAAATCCCATATTACACCTCACCTTCCGGAGTCTCGCCCCTATACTCTGTGTAATATGAAGGTCTCCTACTTTTCATCACAGGCTTATATTCATTATTCATATGATTTCCCGTAATCTCACCGTCCATGATGGTAACAATACGCTCGGTTTCTTTTGCCAGTTCAGGGCTGTGGGTTATAAGGACTATGGTATTTCCTTCCTCTTCGTGAAGCTTATGGAAAATATCCATAACCAGATGTCCCGTCTTAGTATCAAGGGCACCCGTCGGCTCATCCGCCAGAATTATGGACGGCTTATTTGCCATGGCGCGTGCTATGGCAACCCTCTGTTTCTGTCCGCCTGAAAGCTCATTCGGATTATGATTCATTCTGTCTTCCATTCCGACTATGCGAAGCAGCCTCTCGGCTCTTTCCCGTCTTTCACGTTCCTTCATCCCGGCGTACATCATAGGCATTTCAACATTTTTAAGTGCATTTATTCTGGGGATCAGGTTAAATGTCTGGAACACGAAACCTATCTTCTGATTTCTGATCTCGCTCTGCTCGTCACTGTTCATGGCTCCCACATCAACTCCGTCAAGAAAGTAGCTGCCATATGTTGGTCTGTCGAGAGCCCCTATTATATTCATAAGCGTACTTTTTCCGGAGCCGGAAGGGCCTACTATAGATACAAATTCCCCTTTTGCAACAGAGAGATTTATACCATGAAGTATCTCCAGCTCATTTGGCTCGCCTATGTAGTAACGCTTTATGATGTTCTGCATCATAATTATATTATTCATGGTCTGCTCCCGATTATTTCTCTTCCTCTTCCGTTGTACTGTAAATAGTAGAAAAGTCTATTACTACAAACTGCTGATCCGCTGCCACCATATCCGGAGTCGTAACTACCTTGTCACCTTCCTTAAGCCCTTCTACCACCTCAACATAGTAGCTGGTTTCCATTCCTTTTTTAATATATGTCTGCCGTGCAATGTAGACACCCGACTGTCCCGGAACTTCTTCCGCTATAAATACATATTCCTGATCCTTGTCATCGGTAAGTATGCTTTCATACGGAACAGAAATGACATTTTCCTTTTCATCAAGAACAATCTTTCCTGTAGCTGACATTCCTATAAGAAGTTCTGTATCTTTATCTCCGATCTCGATTTCAGCCGAGTAACCGCCTGTTTGTCCTGTAGGATCGACACTAAGTACATTTACTACCTTTGTCACCTTGCCGCTGAACTCCTTGTCTCCTGTTGCTGTGGTTTTAATTACAGCCTTCTGACCTTCCTTTAATTTAAGGATGTCACCCTCATCTATGGCTACTGTGATCTTAAGCTTCTTGCTGTCTTCTATAGTCATGATCACATCAGTTCCGGCCATACTGCCCTCAGCTACATTAAGAGACGTAATAATTCCGTCCATAGGAGCAGTCACCTTACATTCATCAAGCTTTCTGTCAAGTTCCTCAAGTGTATTGATAAGAGTATTATCCTCTACCTTATACTGTGATTCTTCAATCACATCCTTAGCTGTGTCTATAGCAGAATCCGCCGTTTTTGCTATCTCCTTATATGCACTTTCTGCTGACGCAACCGCCTCATCAAACGCAGCAAGCCCGGCTTTTTCTTCAGCTATAGCCTCAGCTTCTTCCTTTATAGTTTCAGAAAGAGCCGCTATCTCGGAATTTATTTCAGCAAGTCTTTCGGCAGGAGTCTTTTCTCCTGAATTATCAGTCTCTGTTGTGTCACCCGTGTCCTTTGTTCCGGCGCCGGTATCTTCTTTGCTACCCGTATCTTCCGGGTTTTCAACAGGTGCCTCGGTCGGCTCTTCAGAAGTTACTTCTTTCTCAAGTTCAGTCTTCTCTTCATTTAATGATTTAAGAAGATTTACGTCTTCATTGTAAGCTGCAACGTGAGCATTATAGAGGGTGTACGCACTATCCCTTCTTGCCTTTGCAGCATCAACCTGGGTCTGGGCATCAGAAAGAGCTTCACTTTTATCGCTCTTTGCGTCATTTAAGTTCTTCTGCATTTTCCTCGCAAGATAAGCCTCATAAGCTGCAGTTCCCTGAACCTGTTTTAAAGTACTGTCATACTGCTTCTCGAGGTCATCATTCTCAAATTCACAGAGAACATCGCCCTTCTTTACATAGTCGCCCACTTCGACATTCAGTTTCTCAATCGTAGTTCCGGTTAAGGTTGATGTAATATTTACCTTATTCTGGCTCTCAACCTTTCCCGATACACCTATATAATTCATCAGATCCTGCTTCTCAATCTCAATCACGTTCGGTGAATTAAATGACGAAAGCGCCTTCATACCCTTATTTACAAGATATACGCATCCGCCTATAAGAAGGACAAATACTGCCACGATTATTCCTACTACAATAAGTGCAGTCTTCTTGCCTTTTTTCTTTTTCGGTTTTGCCGGTGGCGTAGGATATGGCGGAATCTGCCTGTTACCCTGTGCAGTCGGACTGTCCGGTGCAGCCGCGGTATTTGATCCGATCTGGTTATCCGTCCCACTCGCGTCATTTGAGCCTGCCTGGTTATCCGCCCCGCTCACGCCATTTGAGCCTGCCTGGTTGTCCGCCCCACTTGCGCCATTTGAGCCTGCAGCCGGCACTGCGCTACCCTGGTTATCATTTTTAACAACCATATTTTTTGCATCCTGCCCACTTGTATTACCCGATTCATTTATGCCTGTATCAGGTATTTCAATTGTATAAGAATTTGGCTGGTTATAGGAATTATTCTCCATGTCATTTCTCCTAGTTAAGCTTCTTAATTTATACTTGCCTCTACTTCTTATAATGCGCACATATTTGATTCACACATATAATATAGAATAGTTACCAGTTTATAGAATAAATGAGGCACTGATAAAAATCAATGCCTCACTCTTTAAAATAACCTTAATATTACCTTAACTCAGTCCACGAATCATGAACGTGCTTTAGAACTCATCAACGAGTTCAAGTGTGTGATTCTCGCTTTGTTCCTTGCAAATCTCAATGAACTTATCAAGCGGAATTCCGTTTGCCTGCTTATTGCCTCTGATATTAACAGACACAGTTCCCTCTTCTGCCTCTTTATCACCGAGCACGAGGATATACGGCTCTTTATACTTCTTAAAGCCTTTGATCTTGGTCTTCATATTCTCATCGCTGTAATCAGCCTCGACTCTTATGCCGGCTTTCCGGAGAGCTTTCTCAACCTTCTTTGCATATTCATTATGCTCTTCTCTTATAGGCACTATACCAACCTGATAAGGTGAAAGCCAGAATGGGAAAGCTCCCTTGAAGTTTTCTATAAGTATTCCGATAAATCTTTCAAATGAACCGAATATGGCTCTATGTATCATAACCGGTCTCTTCTGGGTTCCGTCCTGTGCAACATACTTAAGATCGAAGTTAAGCGGAAGCTGGAAGTCAAGCTGTATGGTTCCCATCTGCCATTCACGTCCGAGACAGTCTTTCATCTTAAGGTCGATCTTCGGTCCGTAAAATGCACCGTCGCCTTCATTTATCTCATAATTTCCTTCACCATACTTCTTATCAAGTATCCTCTTTAAGGAAGCCTCTGCAGCATCCCAAAGCTCAGGTTCACCCATAAAGTCATCCGGTCTTGTGGAAAGCTCAGCCGCATATGTAAGTCCGAATGTCTCGTAAATGAATTTGGCTATATCCATGATATCGCCGATCTCATCCTCTATCATATCCTCTGTAAGGAAGGTATGATCGTCATCCTGATGGAACATCTGAACACGGAAAAGACCATTTAATTCGCCGCTCTTTTCACGTCTGTGAATTACCTGGGTCTCGCTGTAACGGATAGGAAGATCCTTGTAGCTGTGAAGCCCGTTCTTATATACATTTATGGCATTCGGACAGTTCATCGGCTTAATGGCATATTCAACATCTGTGCTGATCTTCTCTTCACCCGTCTCTTCATCTGTCGATGCATTTGTAATAAGGAACATGTTCTCTTTATAATGTCCCCAATGCCCTGATGTTTCCCAGAGTTTTCTGTGATTTATAACAGGCGCAAGTATTTCCTGATAACCATGCTCTTCATGGATATCTCTCCAGAAGTTGAGCATTGCATTGTAAAGCTTGAAGCCTCTCGGAAGCCAGTAAGGCATACCCGGAGCAGATTCATCAAACATGAAAAGCTCCTGCTCACGTCCGAGCTTCTTGTGGTCACGTTCCATTGCTTCCTTTATAAAGTTAAGGTGCTCCTTAAGTGCCGCTTTGTCAGGAAATGCATATACATAGATTCTCTGAAGCTGGTCTCTTTTTTCATCACCTCTCCAGTAAGCGCCTGAAACAGACTTAATCTGATAAGCTACATTCATAAGTTCCTGTGAATTAGCAACGTGAGGTCCGCGGCAGAGATCCACGAAATCATCACCTGTATAGTAAAGTGTAAGAAGCTCATCTTCAGGAAGGTCTTCTATAATCTCATGCTTAAACTTCTGATCCTTAAAGAGCTCGAGCGCGTCATTTCTTGATACTTCAACTCTCTTAAAGTCCTCACGACGCTTTATAACTTCACGCATCTTGTCTTCGATCATCTTGTAGTCATCTTTGGTTATAGTTCTCGGAAGTACGAAATCGTAGTACATACCGTCATCGATCTGTGGTCCAATGGCATACTGTACATTTTCCTTACCAAAAATCTCAATTACTGCCTTTGCGAGAATATGTGCCAGTGAATGTCTGTAAACACTGAGGAAATACTCTCTCTTTTCATCCTTGTCCATCTTGTTTCTCCTTCTTTCTATATATTTTTTGTAAAATTTGATTTGATCCAAATGGCGCATTAACACCCGGTGGATTCATAGTCTCGGCAATAAAAAATCCCTTGCAGAGCTAAAATGCCATGCAAGGGACGTAAATAACAGATTTACGCGGTTCCACCCCGCTTGCCGGTTCCCCGGCCACTCATTTTGATTATAACGGAATCACCGTACCTGTTTGCAGGTCTCTCAGAGGTAGTCTTC
>CAMOWK010000008.1 GCA_946628415.1 uncultured Lachnospiraceae bacterium
TCTTACCGTTCAAAAGCTTTTTATAATCTTCTGAACGATAATTAAGTCGTTTGTTCAAACTATAACAGTTGACCTACGACTTACCTACGACTATAATTAAGTCGTAGGTAAGTCGTAAGTGTGAAAAAGGAGAAGAAAATGTCAATTCCTATATCTATAGATCGATTATTGAATGAAAATATAGTAGAGTGGGCTCGGATAGAATTCAAGGAATCTTGGAATCCAGATGCTGCTTTAAAAACAATTAGTGCCTTTGCAAATGATTTGGATAACTGGGGTGGAGGCTACTTGGTTATTGGAGCAAAAGAAGAGGATGGAAAACTTGTTCGTCCTATAACGGGCATTGATGAAAGGAAACTGGATGGTATTCAAAAAGAGATGCTTCAGTATTGTAAATATTTGTCTCCGGTATACTTGCCAGAAACACAGCCAGTCAAGTATGAAGGAAAATGGCTTCTTCTTGTATGGTGTCCAGGTGGTTATGACAGACCATACAGATGTCCTAAGGTTCCTTCTTCAAAAAATAGTGAGAAGATTTACTATGTTAGGAAATTATCAAGCACTATAGAGGCCACGGATATTGATGTTAAGGAATTGATAGCGTTAACTAGAAATATACCATTTGATGATCGTATCAATCCTAGCGCAGAAATAAATGATTTAAAATATCCATTAATAAAAAACTATTTGAGTAGTGTTGGGAGTGCTCTGCTTGATTCTCCGGATTCTTCAAGTGTTGAGAAGCTTTCAATGGACTTAAGAATAGCCGATGGTCCGAAAGAATATTATAAACCATTAAATGTTGGACTACTGTTTTTTAATGATAATCCGGAAAAGTTTTTCCCCTATAGTAGGATAGAACTTGTTAATATACCTGATCCAACAGGTCAGGGGATGGAAGAGAGGTTATTTCGCGGCCCGATAGATCTTCAATTAAGGGATGTTATGAATTATATAAAGAATAATATTATAGCAGAAAAAATCTTTAAGGTTGATGGTCAGGCTGAAGCTGTACGTATCAAAAACTATAGTTATGAAGCTATTGAGGAATTTGTATCAAATGCAGTTTACCATAGGTCGTATCAGGAGCATGAACCGGTTACTATTAGGATAGAAAAAGATAAAATTGAAATAACAAGTGTACCTGGTCCAGATAGATCAATAAGCGATGAAGATATAAAAACATATAACATGAGAACGAGAAGATATCGTAATCGAAGAATAGGAGATTTTTTAAAGGAACTTCATTTAGTAGAAGGACGAAATACTGGAATTCCTACAGCAATCAATGCAATAAAGAAAAATGGTTCTCCGCTTCCATCTTTATTAACGGATGAGGATAGATCATTCTTTTCGGTTATTATTCCAATACATGATGTATTTACGGAAAAGGGAATGGAACATGTAAAGGTAAAAACAAAACGTCGTTCAAAAAATGAATTAAAGGAATTGATTCTGGAAGCATTGAATGAAAGAAATATATCTACTAAGGAGTTATACAATCAACTTGGATATTCTGGTAATCCATCAAAAACATTTGTATCATGTATTGATGAGTTGATATCAACAAATCAGATTGAGTATACTTCAGAGAATATATATGATCCGAATAATAATCTGAAATTAGTATAATAATGTCTAAATATATGCGATTACAATGATTTTTAGGTGTATATGATGTATTTTCGATTTTTTGAGTATTATGGGAGAGGTGATACTTGATGTGTGAAACAAAAAAGTTTTTCGATATTTATAATCAGATTAAAGAGCTTAACCCGGATGACACTTTGCAGCTGGTAATGGAAGCAAGGGACGAGGATGAGAGGGAATTCTTTGAACTTGTCGGAGATTTTCTGCTTCAGAAAAAACAGAGGGAAGTAATAGAGGAGCATCTATTTTAATGAGAAAATATATAGTTTTATCTTACATTAGTTATTATAGATTGAGTGCTAATACCGCTTATTCCAAGTGCTTTTTTTATCTGTTCAATATGATTAAAACAAACATTTTCAAACGCAAGCCCAATTATTCCAAAATGATTCCAATCCTGTAATAAATCCGGATTTTGGTGTATCCATCCATGGTAATTCATCAAGAAAAATCAACTGTCTTGATCCGTCATCGATTTTTTGTAGAAACATCTCAAGCATGAAAAAAGCTTCCAGCCAATCACTCGGACAATGATCTTTTTTCATACCATGAGAGATTAATGAATAATAGAAAGCTTGCAATTGTTTTTTAACGGGTCTACCCTTTCGATAATCAGCCGTCAACATTATCTTTCTTTATTCATGGCTAATTATCTTAACAAGCCATTGATATATTTAGCCATCACCATGTTTTTTGTATGAGAATTACAGTCTATCAGAATTTCTCTGGAAATATGACAACGCTAGTTAATTATCCTGGAACTGTATTTACTGATAGAATATCATTATTAACATTTTTTATCATTCATAAAGATAATCTATAAATTTGCTGAGTGACTCAACATGAGGGTAGGCTGTTGGGAATACAACATACATGCGTTTTTCGCGCTTTGTATCAAAGAGTTTGGAGTCGGATATATCAATTGCAAGTGGAAGCATTGACGCGGTTTCTTCGACGGTGGGATTATCCCCTTTTGCATCCATTCCCATATATTTATCAATATCCCTTCCGGTCAGATCGACTCCATATGGAAGGCATACGATCTTGTCGGCGTAGCGTTTCATTTGCTCATCATCCAGAAATCTGCGTACATCAAGATACATGTCGTATCTGTTTAGATCTTTAAGGGCGTCTTCATCTACTATAAGGTAGTCCAGAACATTTGCATTGGTGTAGTTCATAAGGTTCATACGAGTTCCGTTTGCGGCTATATTATCCACATCGGAACCACCGTAGGTAATCGTAAATTCATCTACAAAGATTACTTCTTCCTTTTCAGGAGTGCCGCCGAGATGGTTGAACAGACCTTCATTCAGTTTATACAGTTCATCTTCGGTCAGCTTTGCATTTACGGCTGAACCTTCAAGAAGAAGATCTTTTCGCGGCTTGGCAAGTACCGATATTACGTAAATGATTATGATAATGGCAATTATTCCGCCTATAATGTATTTTAAATAATAATCCTTGAAAAACTGCCATTTGCTGTAAGACTCCGGTTCATCGGCTCCGTCATTTTTTTTATCTTCAATAAGATTCTCGTCGTATAGTCTCAACTTTAATCCTCCATTCATTCAACTTACCCAATATTAACACATTTTAAAGCTTAACTCCAATTTTCTGAATTTCTTTTTTCAGGTTTTCGATATTTCTGTGGGTATATACACGTTCGGTTATATCTCCGATAGAGTGGCCGACTATAAGCTTAAGGATGTATTCGTCAACGTTACATTCTTTAGCCATGGAGATAAATGTGTGGCGGGTGTCATGAGGAAGATGGTTCATATGAAGCATTTTCATGATGTCATTAAACTTTCGCCTGTATTTGAAATAACTTATGGGGGTGCCGTCGTCATCGGATATGAGAAAAATGCTGCCAAGAGACTCGCTTTTTTTAAATCTTGCCTGAATCAGTTTTTCTATTCTGCTGTGGATGGGGATGATACGATTCATTCCCGCCTCGGTTTTACTGCCGCCAACCATATATCCTTCATCAAGCTTAATGTTTGTGAGCTTCAGCGTAAGCAGTTCGCTTGGTCTAAAACCTGTAAATAAAGCAATTATTATTATATCAATGTATGGAAGGGCGCGCTTTTTCCATAAAGCTTTTATCTCAATGTCAGTAAAAGGCGTTCTGTCATAAACCGGCGGATCGGTTTTGATCTTATCCAGATATTCTGCGTAGTTTACCGCTATGATTTCATTTTTTATTGCATATTGATATAGCAGTCCGCAAAGAGATTTCATTCTCTTTTTAGTTGCACTGTGAACAGGCGCATTGTAGATGCATAGCTCTAAATCATGGGGTCTTATATCTGTAAATTTCCTGTCATGAATCATTTCAAAATGCTGATATGCAGACTTGTAAGTTCTTATGGCTGAATGTGAGATGGTATTAAAATGCTTTTCGCTCCATTCCTGATAAACTTCGCTGAACTTAAGCTTTCGCCTTCTGATATCATAAGGATTCCGGTTGTACTTTAAAAGCGCCATAAGCGCTTCATCTCTTGTTTCAAAGTAGCCGATCGGAGTTCTCTTTTGAATCATACCATCACCTGTCTGTGATTTGTGATAGCCGGTTGTTACAATGGCTATATAAGGTTTAAGTCTCCTTCCGCTAAGCTTATACACTGAACCGGTTCCGTTTGCTCGCTTGTAAGTTTTCATGATGAGTACCTCCTTCGTAGTCATTTGCTGTAACGGTTTATGTAGATTTTTGTGCTGTCGTCACTGTATTTATATAATTAAATTATAGGCTGGTTATAGTCAAAGATGGTTAAATATAGTAGAATATATCTGGTAAATGGGGGAGATGAGGGGGAAATATGACGATCAGAGAGATAACTGAAAAAAATGAACATATGATACTGAGTCCTTTTGCAGCTATGAGTGATGAGTCGGAAGGGCGCGATGTTTATGAAGAACCATGTACGCTAAGAACGATATATCAACGTGACCGTGACAGGATTATTCATTCAAAGGCATTCAGAAGACTAAAGCATAAGACGCAGGTTTTTCTGTCACCCTATGGTGATCATTACAGAACCCGGCTCACACACACGCTTGAAGTGTCACAGATTGCGAGAACCATAGCAAGGTCACTCGCTATGAATGAAGATCTTACGGAGGCGATAGCTCTTGCTCATGATATAGGCCATACTCCATTTGGACATGCAGGCGAAAGGGCACTTACAAGGGCACTCGGCAGACCGTTCAGACATAATGAGCAAAGTGTAAGGGTGGTAGAACGGCTTGAGAAGGATGGAAAAGGGCTTAATCTGTCTAAGGAAGTGAGAGACGGTATACTGTGTCACAGAAGCAGCTTTCGTGCGAAGACAGTGGAAGGCAATATACTTAGAATTTCGGACAAGATAGGTTATGTAAACCACGATATAGATGATGGCATAAGAGCCGGAATACTGACCGAGGATGAACTTCCGAAGGAACTCACTGATATACTCGGGCACAGTACGAGTGACAGGATCGATAATCTTATTCATGATTTTATCGACTACTCCATTAATCTTGACCTCAGTGATGATGTATCAAAGGTTGGACTCAGCCCGAAATTTGAAGAAGCGCTTTATGCGCTTAGAAAATACATGTTTGAAAATGTCTACACAAATCCTGTTGCCAAGTCGGAGGAGAAGAAGGCTGAAGAGATAGTTGAGATTCTATATGGGTATTATATGGAGCATATTGAGGAAATGGCTCCCGAATTCCTGCTTATGCTGGACGAGGGCGAAGCAAAGGAAACGGTTGTCTGCGACTACATAGCAGGTATGACAGATAATTATGCAATCTATAAATTCAAGGAGATTTACATCCCCCGTTCATGGAGCAATTTATAATTTAAAAGAAAATTAAAAAGATTTCCCCGCAGAGCTAGTATAATAGAAGTGCGGGGACTTTTTTGTTCCCCAGATACATTTTCCGGGATAGTTCTTCACGGAAATGTGCTTAAAGAGGTTAAAAATGTATTATTCTGATGAACTGATCGAAGAGGTCAGATCAAAATCAAATATCGTCGATATCATTGGAGAACGTATAGGACTAAAGCAAAAAGGCAGAGAGTACTGGTGCTGCTGTCCGTTCCATAATGAGAAGACGCCTTCATTCCATGTGATTCCCGACAGACAGATGTATCACTGTTTTGGCTGCCATGCAGGAGGAAATGTATATACATTCCTTATGCAGTATGAGAATTATACCTTTCAGGAAGCCGTAAAATACCTGGCTGAGCGGGCGGGTGTAAATCTGCCCGATACAAGAGAAAGTGATGAGGATATAAAGAAGCGGGACCGGAGATACAGGCTTTATGAAGTAAATAAGGCCGCGGCAGCTTATTTTCATTATATACTTACCAAGACAAGGCAGGGAGAACTCGGAAGAGAGTATTTTGAAGGAAGAGGGCTGTCGCCTGAAACTATAGGAAAGTTCGGACTCGGGTATATCGGTCAGGAACGTAACGGGCTCTATAACTACCTTAAGAGTAAGGGCTTTGACGACCAGATTCTTATGGATGCAGGACTTGTCCAGTTCAGTGAAAAAAACGGAATCAGTGATGTTTTCTGGAACAGAGTCATGATTCCCATAGTTGATAAAAATAGTAAAGTGCTTGGTTTTGGCGGAAGAGTCCTGGGCGATGCAAAGCCCAAGTATGTCAATACAAAGGAAACGGATATATACGAAAAACGTTTAAATCTTTTTGCACTTAATCTCGCAAGAAGGACAAGGCGTAACGGCTTTATACTTTGCGAAGGCTACATGGATGTCATAGCCATGCATCAGGCGGGTTTCGATAATGCAGTTGCATCTCTCGGAACGGCATTTACAGAGGAGCAGGCAAACCTTCTCCGCCGCTTTACGGACACTGTTTATCTTGCGTATGACAGTGATGAGGCAGGAAGAAATGCAACGCTTAAGGCTATTAAAATCCTTAGGGATTATGGCATAAGCCAGCGTGTCATTAATATGAAACCCCATAAGGATCCCGATGAATTCATTAAAGCACTCGGCAGCGATGCATTTCTTGAAAGAATAAGAGATGCCATCCCGGGCAGAATGTTTGAAATCGATGACCTTATGAGTGGAAAGAATCTAAATGATCCCGAAGATAAGACAGAAGCCATGCACGGAGCAGCAAGGCAGATAGCCGGCATCGAGGACAGTGCAAAGAGGCTTAACTACATCGAATCTGTGTGTGAAAGGTATAAGCTTGATGTAGATACCATGAAGAGCATTACAGCCAAATATTTCGGAGCTGTAAAGGATGCGGAAATGGTCCGCGAAAGAGATGCGGAGCTAAGAAGAGAAAAGAAGGAATTCCAGAATAATGACATAACTCTTCATGAGGCTATGATGCTGACATGGTTTATAAATGACACGTCACTCATCGGAAAACTTAAAAATGAAATAACCGAAGATGACTTTACAGAAGAGATATACAGAATCATACTGCGTGATATTTACAGTCAATACGAGAATACAGGAAATGTAAATCCTGCTGCCATAGTGGACAGGTATGACGATGTGGATAATCAGAAACTGATCGCTAAAATTTTAAACAGTAATCCGAAGTATGATTCCGAGGAAAAGAGAGACCGTATTATAACGGATCTAATTAAGAAGATTAAGCTGACACGTATAGAAGACCAGATGAGAAAAGTCAGTGATGGAGCTGAACTGAACAGGCTTCTCGGCGAGCTTAAAAAATATAAGAATTATATATTCAAGTATTAATGAAAAGGAGTATCAAAATGGCACCACGTAAGAAAAAGACAGAGGCAGAGGCACCTATCGAAGAAATGGTTATGCCTGAAACAAAGCAGGAAGGCGATATCTATGATGAGGAGAATGATGAAACACATCTCTCACCTGAAGATGAGGAACTTCTGACAAAAAAACTTGATGTCCTCGTAAATATGGCAAAGAAAAAGAAAAATGTTATCGAGGACGATGATATCATCAAGGAATTTAAGGATGCAAGCTCTTTACTTACTCCTGAAGTAATGGCGAGAATACTTGATTATCTCGAGAAGAAAAAGATTGATGTCCTTACTATTACCGAGGATGATGATGACCTTGAGCCGGATGACGATATACTTCCGGATATTGATGACGAAGATATCGATATCGAAAAAATCGATCTTACAGTACCTGATGGTGTCAGCATCGATGACCCTGTAAGAATGTATCTTAAGGAAATCGGTAAAGTACCGCTTCTTTCTGCTGAGGAAGAGATTGAGCTTGCCCAGAAGATGGAAGACGGGGACGAGTATGCCAAGAAAAAGCTTGCAGAAGCAAACTTAAGGCTTGTTGTTAGTATAGCAAAGAAATATGTCGGAAGAGGTATGCTTTTCCTTGATCTTATACAGGAAGGTAATCTCGGCCTCATAAAAGCAGTTGAGAAGTTTGACTATCGCAAGGGATATAAGTTCAGTACTTATGCTACATGGTGGATAAGACAGGCTATTACCCGTGCCATCGCTGATCAGGCAAGAACGATAAGAATCCCTGTTCATATGGTTGAAACCATCAATAAGCTTAAGAGAGTCCAGAGACAGCTTGTTCAGGATCTCGGAAGAGACCCAAGCCCTGAAGAGATTGCCGATAATATGGATATTCCGGTTGAGAGAGTTCGTGAGATACTTAAGATATCTCAGGAGCCTGTTTCTCTTGAAACACCTATAGGTGAAGAGGAAGATTCACATCTTGGTGACTTTATTCAGGATGAAAATGTACCGGTACCTGCAGAGGCAGCTGCGTTTACTCTTCTTAAGGAGCAGCTGGATGATGTTCTTACGACCCTTTCAGACAGAGAGAGAAAGGTTCTTAGACTTAGATTTGGACTTGATGACGGAAGAGCAAGAACTCTTGAAGAGGTTGGTAAGGAGTTTAATGTAACTAGAGAACGTATCAGACAGATTGAAGCAAAGGCGCTTCGGAAACTTAGACATCCGAACAGAAGCCGTAAGCTTAAGGAATTCCTGGAAACAAATTAATGAAAAGTATATCTGCAAAAATGTCCGAAAGGATGAAAGCCGTAGCAGATTTTGTTTCAGTAGGGCGAAAGGTTGCTGATATAGGCTGCGATCACGCCTATATCAGCATTTTTCTTTTGGAAAAAGAAATTGCTGAGCGTGTCATTGCACTTGATGTAAGGAAGGGACCGCTCGATATAGCAAATGCAAATATAAATGCATATCTTTCCGATACGCCCTGCATAGAAACAAGGATGTCGAACGGTTTTGATAAAGTGAATGAAGGTGAAACCGATGCGGCGGTCATAGCCGGTATGGGCGGGCTGCTTATAGTCGATATTCTGCGAAGAGGAAAGCGGCTGTTTACGCCCGGCTACGAGCTTATACTTTCACCCCAGAGCGAGCAGTATGATGTAAGAAAGTATCTTGCAACTTCGGGCTTTAGGATAGTCGATGAAAAGCTTCTTATCGATGAAGGAAAGTACTACAACGTGATTAAGGCAGTGAAGGGTATTGCAATGCCTGAGAAAGAGGAGAAACCGGATACTGCCGGTGATTCAGGGATAATGCAGGCAATATCAAAGTTAAGTAATGGAGAAAAAGATGCTGAATCCTGGAAGAAAGAAGCATACCTCACGTACGGAAGAATCCTTCTTGAAAGAAAAGACAGCGTACTCCGCGCAAAGCTCATTTCAGAATACGACAGCAAGATGAAACTTCTAGACAAGCTTTCGGGTAATAATAGTGAGGCTGCAACCGTACGACGCGCAGAGTTAGAAGGCGAGCTTACGTTACTCCGGAGAACACTTAAGGAATATTACAATATGACAGAGAGCTAGACATGATGGATAATACAGTCATTTTTGGAGGTTACATATGGGAGATATTAGGATAAAAATCGGGGAATCATTTAGATCAGTTCAGAGGGGAACCAAACTGGTCGATCTTTTCGATAAAGAATCATACGATGTTATGACGAAGGATACGGTGGTTGCCGCCATCACAGACGGAAAGCTCCGTGAACTCGGCTTTAAATTAAAAAACGATACAGAGGTTAAACCTATAACGGTAAGCTCTGTCATCGGTTTTGATATGTATAAGAGAAGTCTTCTTCTGCTTCTTTTTAAGGCACTTCATGATGTTATAGGGGAAGAGAACTATACGACGAATATCCAGTTTACTGTAGGAAAAGGCTACTTCGGTAAGCTTACAAGCGATACAGTAAAGGTGACGGATGAACTACTTAAAAAAGTTAAAGCGAGAATGGATGAGATTGTAAAGGCGGATCTTCCTATAGTTAAGAAGACCATGCTCACTCAGGATGCTATGGAGTACTTTGCAAGACATGATATTCCTCTTAAGGCAGAGCTCCTTAAATACAGAAGATCCGCCAGCATTAACATATATGCAATAGAAGATCATATAGACTATTTCTATGGCTTCATGCTGCCATCAACAGGGCTTCTTCAGAAGTTCGACCTGATTCGTTATGACGATGGTTTTATTCTTGTAATCCCAATACGAAAAGAATTCAGTATAGACTTTACATACGAAGTACCTAAAAAGCTTTATTCAGTATTAAAGCAGTCTGAAGAATGGGGAAGAATGCAGGGAATCCGCACTGTAAGCGAGCTGAACGATCTTATTGTAAGCGGAAATCAGAATAATCTTATCCTGGTTCAGGAAGCAATCATGGAAAAACAGATTGCGGATATAGCAGAGAGAATTCTTGAAGATGGAAAGAAGATAGTTTTAATAGCAGGACCCTCAAGTTCAGGGAAGACTACATTTTCAAGGAGGCTTTCAATTGAACTTATAGCCCATGGCTTAAAGCCGCACCCGATATCACTTGACAACTACTTCCTTGAAAGGGTGGAAACGCCTAAGGATGAAAACGGAAAGTATGATTTTGAGTCACTCGCGGCAATGGATCTTAAGCTTTTTAATGAACATATGTCGAGGCTTCTTAAAGGGGAGACAGTTGAGATACCGAGATTTGACTTTACTGTCGGAGAAAAGAAGTATGTGGGAGATTACATGACTCTCGGAGATGATGATGTTCTTGTTGCAGAGGGCATACATGCCCTTAATCCTCTCATGACAGAGAGTCTTCCTGATGAAAGTAAATTCAAAGTTTATATCAGCGCCCTTACGCAGCTGAATATTGATGAACATAACAGAGTATCGACTACAGACGGAAGACTCCTCAGACGTATAGTCAGAGATGCAAGAACAAGAGGAAATGATGCGAAAAGGACTATCAGCATGTGGGAATCCGTAAGACACGGCGAAGAGAATAATATATTCCCGTTTCAGGAAGAAGCGGATGTGATGTTCAACTCCGCTCTTATATATGAGCTTGCTGCAATAAAGCAGTATGCAGAACCGCTTTTATTCAATGTGCCGACCGATTCGGAAGAGTATTATGAGGCCAAAAGACTATTAAAATTCCTGGATTATTTCCTCGGAATGGATATATCACTTGTTCCTCAGAATTCTCTGCTCCGCGAATTCATCGGCGGTGGCTGCTTCGATGTGTAAATTTAAAACTACCTTAATAAAGGCTTAAAATCTATTTTTTATGTGTATGATATAATCATGACGTTAACAGCATATAGAAAACGAGCAGAACTATAAGCCGGGTTATGTCTTGGGTAATCATCTATCTAGATCAGGTGTTACCACCTGACTCAAGCAACCTACCTGAAGCACGGCGGGCAACCGTATAGCTCCTACTTGGTCTTGCTTCGGATGGGGTTTACACAGCCTTCTCTGTTACCAGAGAAGCGGTGAGCTCTTACCTCGCCTTTTCACCCTTACCACATAAGTGGCGGTTATTTTCTGTTGCACTGGCCTGAGAGTCGCCTCTACCGGACGTTATCCGGCATCCTGCCCTGTGAAGCCCGGACTTTCCTCACCTGAGCCACAGCTCAGCCGCGATTACCTGTCCTGCTCGCGATTTTTTATTCTAGCATAACTCTTTTCCAAAATAAAGAAAGGATTTTATATAGGAAATGAAAACCAAAGTAAAAAATATCATATTTCTTCTGACAGCATTAATGATACTGCTTATGCCGTGCAGTTCATTTGCTGCAAAAAGTGAACCTGAAAAGGAAGGGGACTTTGATATAGAGATTGTCTCTACGGAAACAGATGAAAATGGATATACAACAGCCGTATTCTCTATCAAGAATAACGGAAAGGATTTCAGTGGATATGCAAGGCTTTGCATGTTTGAAAATTATGGCGATGCATTTGCGGTGGAAAAACTGACAAGCATTTCAGCAGGTGAATCCATAAACTTAAGCCTTACATTTACTCACCCTCTCGATTTTGATCCTGTTCGCGGAGTAACACGTTTTGAAATGAGAGACGGTTCAGGGAAGCGCGTGGGCTATCAGATTCTTCAGTATAAAGATGCAGGTATGGGAAATGTTATGGGTATTCTTGCCGATGACACTACAGGCTTACATCCACTTACCTTAAATGTTTATCTCAGTTCACTGAGTAATTATGAAAATGTATCCATTACAACCGAAGTAGTAAAGAATGTGACAGACACTGACGAATTACTTGGTTACAGGTATCTTCTTATAGACGGATATGATACGGAGTCGCTTGATAAGAAAACCATAGAAGGAATAGAAAACTGGGTAAGATCCGGAGGGATTCTTCTGATTGGAACAGGAGATACGGTAAATACATTTACCGGCTTCGATAAAGATTTCATTGATATGGACTACTCTACGGATAATAACGGAAAGCCGTATTTCTTTAAACAGTCATCACATCAGTTTGCAATGGATTATTATGATACGGTTGATGTAACAACCCTTCTTCCGGGAGATACATACAGTACCTACGTAAATAACTGCATTAAGTCAGAAGGGAACGGTTTTATCATCGTAGCCGACTGCAGTTTAAATGATCCAAATGTATCAACTCAGGATGCAATCGAAGAATTACTTAATCAGATTGGAAGCGTTTATAATGCCAGTGGTTCATATAGTATAGAAATGCACCAGGATACTATAGAAGAAATATTCGGCATGATGCAGGGGAAAGGCGGAATTAATACAGCAATACTTAAGGCGATAATAGTACTTTATGTTGTTCTTGTCGGACCTATACTTTATCTTTTTCTTAAGGCAATGAATAAGAGGGAGTATATCTGGTTAGCAGTTCCGGCGGTTGCGGTCTTCTTTACTGTCATAGTTTTTCTTGCAAGCCGGGGATTTGCCGTAAGACATAAACAGTTTAAGAATATATCAGTTTCCGCTGCGGACGGAAGTGGGATTACGGATAATCTCTTTATGGGCTTTGATTCCGGCAGCGGAGGCTGGAAGGTTGAACTTTCGGAAGATATAAAAGCAGCCGGGGCATATAGTATCAGTGCTAATGGATCGGGGAGTAATAAAAGAGAACCTGACTTTATCACAACGTATTCTACAAATGGAATCTCGAATTACTATAATCCGGGAGGTTCATTTGAGGGAGTAATGTTCAGGGGATGGTCAGAGAACACAGCTTCGGGAGGCATTGAGGCAGACGTCAGTTATTCCGGAGGAAAGATGAGCGGAACTGTAAAGAATAATACCGGGAAGAACTTTGACTATGTTCTGGTTGTTACAGATAATAAATATACAGTAATCGAAATGGACAGTTCAGGAACCGCAAAGGTTGATGACTACGGTGATGAGTATAATTCATTTGACGAAGTTCACTTCAAGGCGCAGGAAATGTATAGAAAGAAGAAGTATAAAGAGGCCGGTTACTATGCGGCACTGGCTTTTGCAGCATCAGAAATGACATCTTATGACAGCTTTGTTATAGGAATCGGAAAAGATAGTAAAAATCTTATCAAGGGTATTATCGATGAAGAAGATTACTGTTGTTACTATTCAGAGATAAAGTAAGGAGGAACGTATGTTATATATAAATAATCTGTCAAAAAACTACGGAGCCTTCGTTGCAGTTAATAACTTAAGTCTCCATGTACCGAAGGGGGATCTCTTTGGATTCGTCGGACCTAATGGTGCAGGTAAGACCACTACGATCCGAATGACCTGCGGACTTCTTAAGCCAAACTTCGGAACTATAATGGTTGGTGGTATAAGCCAGAAGGAGAGTACTGACGCCGTAAAAAGAATGATAGGATATGTGCCTGATTTCTTCGGAGTTTATGATAACTTTAAAGTATGGGAGTACATGGAATTTTACGGCAGTACCTACGGGATAAAAGAGAAGGATATGAAGAAGATAACTGATGACCTTCTCGCACTTGTCAATCTTTCAGACAAGAGGGAAGTCTACGTAGATACTCTTTCAAGAGGTATGAAACAAAGACTTTGCGTTGCAAGGGCACTTATACATAATCCGGAGCTTCTCATACTTGATGAACCTTCATCGGGGCTTGATCCCAGAGCCAGAGTTGAGATGAAAGAACTGCTCATGAATCTGAATTCGATGGGGAAAACCATTATAATCAGTTCTCACATTCTGGCTGACATCGCAGAAATGTGTACAAGTATCGGTATCATGAACAGAGGACGCCTTGTTACAGCCGGAAGAATGGAAGACATTCTTAATATGGGCGTTAACAGGCAGCATGTCATTTTTAATATCAAAAGTGATATAAATATGGCGGTAAATACGTTCCGTCAGATGCCAAACATAAGAATAGAAAATGTACTTCAGAATGAAATAGTAATAAGCTGCAGCGGTATGGATGAAGAGATAAACAGCATAGTACTGTCTCTTATAAACAGCGGAGTCCTTCTCGGTGGATTCAGGAGAGAAGAGGTAAACCTGGAAACGCTCTTTATGCAGCTTACAGGAGGAGGTATGCAGTATGCAGGTTAATCCGGTTGTTAAAAAGGATCTTAAGGTTCTGTCAAGAAGTATGAAGCTTGCCTGGGCTGTCTTTGCATTTGAAGCAGTTCTCGGAATAATATTCATGTTTGCGCTCACAGTGATGAGTCTGGATTTTGACTATAATTATGGTTATGCGGATAATTACAGCTCACTTCAGGCAATGTTCCCTATAATCGGAGGAGTGGAGGTAGGCATTGTCGCGCTTATCATGCCGATAATGACAGCGTCATCCATATCAGGTGAAAAGGAAAGACAGACATTTGATATACTTCTTACTACCCCAATAAAAACTTTCAGTATAATTGTGGGCAAGAATATTTCAGCCGTTCTTAGAGTTATGCTTTTCATAGTGGCAAGTATTCCACTCATGGCTGTGGCATTCACGATAGGCGGTACAAGCTGGTTATATTTACTGGTATATCTTTTGGAAATGTTTGTATTTGCGACATTTGCAGGTGCAATCGGGATACTCGCATCGACTCTTACAAAGAAGTCGATCACAGCTATCATACTTTCATATGTAATGTATGGCTTCTTCTACGGAATTACATTTGTTCCACTCATCTTCGCAAGTATTCTTGATGGTGTGGTAGGAGATATGGAAGTTCTCTTGGTATTTGGAATGTTTTTCCTTATGCTTAATCCGGTATTTCATTTTGTGGAACTGTTTTTCATCATGTTTAATGATGGTGACGGACTTGTGACAGAGCTTACAGACATGCCGGCTTTCTTTAATGATATAATCTGGCTTATAGTTTCAGTGATAATCCTTATAGGACTTTCAATTCTTGTTATGTATCTTGCAAGCAGGATCATTGATCCTATCAAGGCAAAGAATAAAAAGGTAAATACATATGTCGGATAAAAGATATATTGAAAGATTTGTAAGTAAATATGCATCAGGCTTAAAGACCCGGTACATTTTTAAATGGATAATAATCGTGGGGAGTATAGGGGCGTTTCTTGCATCAGGAGTTGCGGCTCTCGCTCTTCTTCTACCCATTTACTATGCACCGCATATTGAGATCGGGATAATTCCGGTTTCACTTATAGTGGGAATAATCATAGGAATTATAAAGACTCCGGGTAAAGAAAAAGCGACTCTTCTTATAGACGGTTTTGGCTTAAAGGAAAGAGTTACAACTGCTTTCTTTGCTAAGGAGGCTGATTGTGAAAAGTCGGGAGTCAGCTCCCTGCAGATAGAAGATGCAGCAAAAATGCTTCGCGAAAAGGAAAGAGAGATAAAGCTTCCTAAGGTAATAAGAAGGAGAAGCTGTTTCATACTTCTTCTCGCTCTCTCTGTAGCGGTTTTCCTTGCGCTTACGCCATCTAAGGCAAAGGAGATGGCGAAGGAAACCCATGAGATAAAGAAGGAAGCAAAGGAGGAAATGAAAGAAATCGATGAGGCTATGGAAAAGCTTTCCTCGATTGATGAAAAAACTCTCTCCGAGGCTGAAAAACAGGAAATTGCAAAGATGATGGAACAGCTCGGCGCTTCTTTTGATGAGATGAAGAATGTAAAGACAAAAAATGACTTTGCTGCCGCAGAGCAGAAGCTTCAGTTTAGATATGAGGATATAGTAAGTTCTCTTTCTGAAATGGCTGAAGAAAACGCGGAAATAAATGCAGAAAATGCATCTGAAATGGCTAAAACTGCCGAGTCCATACAGAAAAACATTCAGGGAACCGAGGTCGCAAACGGTGAGAACGGACAGAACCAGAGCGGAAACGGAAATGGCGAGAACGGACAGAACCAGAGTGGAAACGGAAATGGCGAGAACGGACAGGACGGACAGAATAAGAGCGGAAGCGGAGACGGAGAGAACGGACAGAACCAGAGTGGAAACGGAAATGGTGAGAACGGTCAGAACCAGAGTGGAAACGGAAATGGTGAGAATGGTCAGAACCAGGGCGGAAACGAAGGTGGCGAAGGAAAAGGCGACAGCGACGGAAACAGTGACGGAAGCAGCGATAAAGACAGCGATGGAAGTGGCGGAAGCGGAAGATCCGATGGAAGCAGTAACAAAGAACACGACTATGTCAGCATCCCGAATGAAACGGGAGATGATGCAAATTTAAACGGACAGAAGACGGGCGATGATGATTCCCAATATGCTAAATATGAAAACGGATTTGGCTGGGAAGGAAATAAAACTGATTACGGTTCGGTTATGAAGGACTACGAGAAAAGAGCTTACGAAGGGCTTGAAAGCGGAAAATATCCAAGCGGAATGGAAGAAGTTATAAAGGGATACTTCAGTGATTTTGAATAAGAAGGGAGAAAACATTGAACCAGTACGAAGAACTGCAGAGAAAAGTTATAGCCTGTGAGGGCGAAATTGCAAAGGAAATCATAGGACAAAGGGAAGTAGTAAGAAGTGTTATGCTTGCAATCCTTACAGGAGGAAATGTACTTCTTGAAGGTATGCCGGGACTTGGAAAAACAAGGCTGGTAAATACCATAAGTCATGTTCTCTCGCTGTCATTTAAAAGGATTCAGTTCACACCTGATCTTATGCCGGGCGATATAACCGGAACCAACATTATGCTCAGATCCGACGAGGGAAGCAGCTTTAAATTTGAACCGGGACCTATATTTGCAAATATAATTCTTGCGGATGAGATAAACCGTGCTACTCCGAAAACCCAGTCGGCTCTTCTTGAAGCTATGCAGGAGCATATAGTTACAGTTGGAAACACAAGCTATCTTGTGCCTGAACCTTTCTTTGTTCTGGCAACGGAAAACCCTATAGAGCAGGAAGGAACATATCCTCTCCCGGAAGCCCAGCTGGACAGATTCATGATGAAGGTAATGGTAAACTTCCCTTCCAAGGAAGAACTTAGAGGTATAGTGGGTCTTACCGAAGGGGGTAACACGGAAAAGGCGATGCCGGTACTTACTGACGCGGAACTAAAAGAAGCGGCTGAACTGATAAAAAGCATTCCTATAGCAGATGCGGTCATGGAAGGAATACTTGATATTGTAATGGCTACTCATGCTGATAATAAATACATTCGTGAAGGAGCAAGCCCAAGAGCAGCCCAGGCGATAACAAGGGCGGCAAGGGCAAGAGCCTTTATGGAAGGAAGATATAACGTTTCATTTGAAGATATAAAAACAGTATCTTATCCGGTGCTGAGACACAGGATAATTCTTTCGTTTGATGCGGTTTCAGATGGAGTTACGGAAGATATGGTCATAACTGAAATTCTTAAAGGAGTTATAAATGGATAGTGGCCTTTACGACAGGCTTGGAAGATTAAAGCTTGCTATAGACAAAAAGTCATTTTCCAGCATGACCGGAAGTAGAAAGTCAGTGAAGAAAGGAAGCTCTGCTGAGTTTTCCGACTTCAGGGAGTATATGCCGGGCGATGATATAAGAGGGATAGACTGGAATGCCTATGCAAGACTGGACAGGCTTTATATAAAAGAATATATGGAAGAGAAGGAAAGCTTTGTATCCATTTTTCTCGACACAAGTGCTTCGATGGACTACGGAGAGAAGACCAAGTTCTCCCTTATGATGGAGCTTGCGGCGGGGCTTTCTTATATATCTCTTTCCAATATGGATCACGTCAGGCTTTACGATATGGTAAAGATGGATAGTCCGTATTCTGCATCCGGAGGAAAGGCGGGGATGAAGAACCTGACCACGGTACTCGACAGAAAGACTGCAGCCGGAAGTGCGGATATTCTTTCGGCAGTAAAAAGAAGCGGCAGGATAGAGCCGGGGCTTTCCATTATCTGCTCGGACTTTCTTTCGGAGGATTTTCTTCCGGGGAGCGATACATTTGCCGAGCTTATTAAGTATCTTAGTTATATGAAACAGAAGATTGCGATTCTTCATATCATGGCGGCGGAAGAACTGGATATTACCATGAACGGAACGGTAAATCTTATCGATATGGAGGATAAGGAGAGTCGTGTTAAGGTGACACTCGATGACGCCGCAATACGCGATTACGATAAAGCAAAGAACGAATTTATTCAGGAACTGAAGAAGGCATGTAAAAGATATGGTGCGGCTTACTTCCTATGCAGTACGGGAGAAAGTTTTGACAAGATTATCTTTGAAAAGCTGATGCCTTTATATGAATGGTAGGGTTATGGCGTTTAATAATTTGTGGCCGCTTGCATTTCTGGTGGCTATTCCGATCATCATAATTTTATACATCTTTAGACCGAAGGGACGCGATGAGGAAGTATCCTCTAACATCCTTTGGAAAAATGTTTTCAGAATGAGCAGATCAAAGACTGTCTTCGAGAAGTTTCTTCATGAAATCCTCATGTATCTTGAGATAGTGGCTGCTCTCCTTCTTGTGCTGGGACTTATGTCTCCGTATCTTAAAAAAGGAAATGCTCTGGGCGGAAATGTAATTCTCATCATCGATAATTCCCTTAGTATGCAGCATAAAGATAAAAACGGAAGAACAAGGCTTGAACTGGCGAAAGACAGCGCCATGGAATATGCTGACTCAATGAATGGAAATGTAACGGTTGTTTCATGCAGTGACAGGGCGGATGTGCTTCTTGCAAACAGCACGGAAAAAGGCAAGGTCAAAAGTGCCATTGCGGCAGTTGAGCCTACAGATAAAGAGGGTGAACTTTCCGAAGCTGAAAGTATAATCGCAACATTTGAAGCAGACAATATAGTTGTTTTTTCAGATGGAAACGGTGCCGAAGGAGCTGATATGCTCCATATGGCACACGGCGCGGAAGAAAAATTCTTTGGAAATGAAACCTGCAATATATCTGTTGATTTTGTATCTGTCCAGAATAAGGACAGCCTTTTTGATGTTTCTGTGAGATTTACTTCATTTAGCTCTGAAAATGCCACCTTAGATGTGACGCTGCTTGATGACAGTGATAAGGTGCTGGGGCTCATCAGTAAAAGTGTTGATGCAGGTAAATCGGGTTCTGTGATATTTGAAGGAATAGAATCAGATACAAAGTACGTAAAGGCAAGAATCAGCAATATCAAGTATTCCGGCGGTGCTGATGACAGCCTTGATATAGACAATGAAGGCTTTGCCGTAAGAAGCAGGTCAGGGAATATGTCCGGCATCCTTATCGGTGAGGGCAATATATTCGTTGAAAAGGCTTATAGAGCCGTAACCGGAAATGATATAGTTAAATCAAAGAACGGCGGAGGAATCAGTTCAGGTGACTTTGAATTCGCTATTTTTGATATGGGAACCGAACCCGACAAGCCTGATACCGACTGCCTTATACTTGGAGCCGAGAAGAATAAGAATGACAGCCTTTCAAATGTGGTAATAGATGTTTCCGAATGTACACTCACCGAGGGACTGGGAAGTTTCAAGATAGGAGCCAACAAAGCAAATACCTTCGATGTTCCCGAAGGCTGCACGGAATTTATGAAGGCTGGCGGAAAGTGCGTCGGTTACTACGGTGATATAGATGGTATAAAATGCATTGTTCTCGGCTTTGACATAAGAGAGACCAACTTCCCTGTTCAGGCTGAATTCCCTGTATTCATGGCACATTCTATGAAATATCTTTCAGAACAGGGGCTCCTTATACAAAATGAATACATTGCGGGAGAGCCTGTCAGAATATCTCCGGGATCGGGTATCGACCTTAGCAAAAATACATTTTCCACCGATAAGGCAGGGATATATGAGATAGAGGCAGGGGAAGCAGAGGAGTACTATGCTGTAAGCCCCGATCCATCCGGATTTGACGGAAGAAAGACCGCTAAGGATGTAGCCGGAACGGGAAGCAGTACCGGAAGCGTTGCAAGAAAAAATCTCAGAAGAGTGGTGCTTATACTTGCGGTCATACTTCTTATTCTTGAATTTCTTATATTTGCAAAGAAAATGCGTTATAAGGGGCTTTTCTATAGTTTGCTCAGAATAGTAATCGTTCTGCTTGTAATACTTTCCCTTATAGAACTTCATATCCCTAAGCGTTCAAGGAATATAACAACCATATTCCTTGTTGATATGAGTAAGAGTAACGAATCAAACTTAGAAGAGATTGAAAGTGTCCTAAGAGAAAATCTTATGAAAATGCCTAAGCATAACAGCTATGGCATCGTAACATTCGGACGAAATTCAGTTATCGACCAGTTTATAACAGATGAAAATGTATTTATGGGGCTGGATACTGTTCCGGATATATCAGCCACAAATTTTGAAGATGCACTTACAAGAGCACTTACACTTATCCCCGCGGACTCTAACGGAAGGATAGTTATTCTTTCGGATGGGCGTGAGACGGCGGGAGATATTGAAGCTGCATCTGCGATGGTACAGGCGTCAAATGTAAGTATTGAAGCTATTAAATACGAGGCAAAAACGGGCAAAGATACATTTATCAAAGACGTTGATATGCCGAGCGTACTTCATCCGGGTGATAAGTACTACATGAATGTTTCCGTTGAGAGTAATTATGAGACGGACGCGGAAATCGTGATAAGCTCGGGTGACAAGGTCAAGAGCCGCGAAAAGGTTCACCTTGCGAAAGGTGATAACAGCTTTGTTTTTGAGGAAAATGTATCTGCAGAGGATATAGAAAGCTTTTCCGTAAGCGTTACAGCTCCGGGAGATACAGTGGCAGAGAACGATGCATTTAGTGCGTATGCTGAAGTGGAAATGTCCCCGAAGATACTTGTTCTTTACGGAAGCAGGGAGGACTATACTCCTTTTAAGACGCTTCTAAGTAACGTCAATGCAAATGTAGATATAAAGAGAGCTTCTGATGCCCCTAAAGATTTGATGGGCATGCTTGAGTATAAGACTATAATCCTTGAAAATGCATATATTTCCGAATTGCCTGAAGAGTTTGCTCAGAATGTAAAGACTTATGTTAAGGATTATGGCTGTGGTTTCGGAATGCTTGGTGGAGAAGACAGTTTCATGCTCGGTGGATATAATGACACCGACATTGAGGAGGTTCTTCCTGAAGATATGGAGCTCCGCGGTACAGCTGAGATACCTACTACAGCTATCGTCATGGTTATAGATCATTCAGGCTCGATGTCTATGGAATCGGGTGGTTACACCTATCTTGACATAGCTGTTGAGTCGGCAAAGAGAGGGGCTGATAACCTCAGAAATACTGACTATCTCGGAGTCATTGCATTTGATGACAGGTTTGAATGGTATGTGGATCTTGAAAAGGCTGCTGATAAAGAGAAGATTAAAGAAAAGATAGATAATATCAAAGAGGGTGGCGGAACCACCATTCAGCCTGCAGTGAAGGAGGCTTACAGGGCGCTAAGCAACTGTGATGCTGAGATCAAGCACATTATCCTTCTTACGGACGGTTACGGTGAGTCAAATGACTATAGGGATATAGTGAAGAATATGAAGTCGGCAGGTATTACTCTTTCTACGGTTGCCGTAGGCGAGGATTCTGATCAGACGCTTATGAAGTCTCTTGCGACCCAGTGCAACGGAAGATATTACTATGCTGACGGAAATGTAGATCTTCCGAGAATATTTGCATCGGAAGTTTTCCTTGGCGGAGATACATATATTAAAAACGGTGAATATCCTATAGGAACTGTCAGCACGCATGATATAACAAAGAACATTTTTACTGATGGATGGAAAACACTGGGCGGTTATAATGCAGCATCGGGAAAACAGGGTTCGACTATGCTTCTTTCCACCGAGGATGGCGATCCTATCCTTACTATATGGCAGTACGGACTCGGAAGAACATTTGCATGGAACAGTGATGTTGATAACGGATGGACGGCAGGTTATGCCGGAGACAGTGATTATGCCGAGCTTTGGAAGAGAATACTTGACTATGCATCCGGAAGCCCGAGTATAGGGGATGACAAAGTAGAAGTAAAATCGAAAAACGGAAAAACAACCATTACATATACGACGGGCGAATATTCTGACGGTACTGAGATATCGGCAATCTATACCGCACCTGATAAAACTAACGGAGAGATAAAACTCACTGCGGTAAAACCTGGGGTATATACGGCAGAGATTCCTTCGGAAAGTATAGGAATCTATCATATAAATGTAAGAAGAGAAGATGACGGAACCGTAAGCGGAAGCTTTACAACTGCTTCAGCCGTTCAGTATTCCGATGAGTACAGGTTTGATGTAACTGACGAAGCATTCACCCGGTTTATAGACAGTAACGGCATGTGGATAAAAGCCGGGGATGACGTATGGAAGAAACTGGATAATGGAGTCAGGGGAAGCTATAACCTGACAGATATTCTTCTTATTCTGGCGATAATACTTTTCTTGCTTGATATAGCGGGAAGAAGACTCGGAATTGAACCGTCATTTGCAGGCTGGGCAAGACGCCGATTGAAAGATCGGGCAGAGAGAGAAACAGCCACAAATGCAGCTGGCAGCGGTGCAAGTGCAGCAGGTAGCGGATATGCGGCAGGCAGCGGCGGATATGCGGCAGGCAGTGGTGCAAGTGCGGCAGGTAGCGGATATGCGGCAGGCAGCAGTATAAATGCAGGCAGTGCATATGCAGAGAATAAAGGGAAGAAGGGAAAAAATAAGAAGACCGGAAAAGCGCCTTCGACACCTGTGGGGCCGGGGCTTGATACAGCAGCTCTTCTTCAGAAAAAAAGAGACAGAAATCTGTAACCGGGCATTTGTTGCTGTCTCATTTGCTGCTGCCATGGATCCCGCAACCTTATCTCCTGAAGAAGGAAAGAAAAGTGGCAAGAAGGTTGCCAAAAAGTAAAGAATTAAAGTAAATTTCATAACAGGATTAATGAGCAGGAGCACATCGCCTTATTTGACGCGAACCCTCATTTTATGGTATTATGTAGTTCGGTGTATTGTCATGATTACCGACGGATTGATATAAAACCGGGATGCCCAAAGGGAGTATCGGATTTCACATACACAGAAGCAATAAATCATAAGGAGGGTTCACATGGAAGTTATTCAAGCATTAAAGGGTAGAAGAAGCATAAGAAAGTTTACTGACGAAGCTGTAAGCCACGAACTGATAGAAAAGATTATTGATTCGGCAAGGTTTGCACCAAGCTGGAAGAATACTCAGACAGCACGCTACGTGGTTGTTGAAGATAGAGATCTTATCAGCAGAATCGCATCTGAAGGAACCCTTGGATTTGAGCATAATAAAGGCATTATAGAGGGTGCTCCTGCTCTTGTTATTGTTACAAGCATTAACAAAAGAAGCGGATATGAGAGAGACGGTTCATTTTCTACAAGCAAGGGAAATGAATGGCAGATGTTTGATGCCGGCGCCGCATCGGAAGCTTTCTGCCTTTCAGCATATGCCGAGGGCGTAGGAAGTGTTATACTCGGGATCTTCGATGAGAAGAAGGTTGCCGAGATTATAGGCCTTGGTGAGGACAGAACAGTATCAGCGCTTATACCTATAGGCATTCCTGCTGAACAGCCAAATCCTACACCTCGTAAGGAAATATCAGAATACGTTACATTTATGTAATTGGAGAATAGTACTTGAAAAAGCTTTTTATTGCAGAGAAGCCGTCTGTTGCTCAGGAGTTTGCTAAAGCTCTGGGCGTTAATGCGGCAAGGCAGAATGGGTATATAGAACAGGGTGACTATATTATCACATGGTGTGTGGGTCATCTTGTTACGATGAGTTACCCTGATGCTTACGACGAAAAAATGAAAAAATGGTCGCTTGAGACTATTCCGTTTGTTCCGGAGGAATATAAATATGAGATTATTCCGGCAGCTTCAAAGCAGTTTAAGATAGTTAAAGAACTGCTAAACAGAGAGGATGTCGGAATTATCTATGTGTGTACCGACTCAGGACGTGAAGGAGAGTATATATACCGGCTTGTTGACAAAATGGCAAAAGTCAGTCCCAAGAAGGACAAGCGAAGAGTGTGGATTGATTCCCAGACAGAAGAGGAGATACTAAGGGGTATTAAAGAAGCAAAGCCCCTTTCAGAGTATGATGCTCTCAGTGATGCAGCTTATCTTCGTGCAAAGGAAGATTACCTTATGGGTATCAATTTCTCGAGAGCACTTACACTTAAATATGCATATACCGTGAAGGAGTATCTCGGACTTGACAGGTGCGTTATCGCAGTAGGAAGGGTAATGACCTGTGTTCTTGGAATGATAGTTAAAAGAGAGAGGGAGATAAGAGATTTTACACCTACTCCTTTTTACAGGGTTATTGCACCTATAGGCCCGGGGAGAGATTCGGCACATGCGATGGCAGTATCCGGTGATACTGAAACGATGGGTGAAGAGACAGATCCGGATAATGACTGGAAAACGGATGACTTAGCAGGAAGTGGGACTTCTGATAAAACGGCAAAAAAACCTCAGGACTATATAGAGGTAGAGTGGAGAGCGGTTTCAGGCAGTAAGTATTTTGAAAGTCCGCTTCTATATAAGGAGAACGGGTTTAAGAGAAAACCGGATGCCGAGACACTTATAGGAGAGCTTTCCACACCTGAACCGATAGAGCTTAAGCTTGAAAAGGTAGAAAGAAAGACGGAGAAGAAGAATCCTCCGCTTTTGTATAATCTTGCGGAGCTCCAGAATGACTGTTCGAGGATATTCAAGATAAGTCCTTCCGAAACACTTGAGATAGTTCAGGAACTCTACGAGAAAAAGCTCGTTACCTATCCAAGAACGGATGCAAGAGTTCTTTCGACTGCCGTTGCGAAGGAGATAGATAAGAATCTTCGGGGACTTTCCTCTTATGACAGGGCGGGCAGTTTCGCCGAACCTATAGTTCGTCTTGGTGGATATAAAAATATCACGAAATCAAGATATGTTAACGATAAGCAGATTACAGACCACTATGCCATAATTCCTACAGGACAGGGGCTTTCTGCTTTAAACAGTATTTCACCGCTAAAGCAGAATGTATACGAGCTTATAGCAAGAAGATTTATAGCGATTTTCTATGCTCCGGCTGAATATGAGAAGCTTGGTCTTACCTGTGAAAGAAACGGTGAAAGGCTTTTCGGTTCTATGAGAAGGCTTGTTAAACCGGGATATCTTAAGGTGATGGAGACATCATTCGGAAGGAAAAAGCAGGAGACAGAGTATTCGGAAGAACTGGAAAATTTTGCTGCAGGATTAAAGAAGGGCGATATGCTTCCAACTCCGGGATTCTATATCAGGGAAGGAGAAACATCCGCTCCTAAAAGATACAGTTCAGGTACTCTTATTCTTGCAATGGAAAATGCAGGTCAGCTTATTTTGGATGAGGAGCTGAGAGAAACCATAAAAGGAAGCGGAATCGGTACTTCGGCAACCAGAGACGCGATCATCACGAAGCTTGTCACCAATAAGTATATAGCACTGAATAAGAAAACCCAGATAGTTACCCCTACATTTTTAGGGGAGATAATATACGATACTGTTCTTTATTCTATCAACGGACTTCTCCGTGCCGACCTTACGGCAAGCTGGGAGAAAGGACTTGCCGGAGTTGCTGACGGCAGTATTACAAAGGATGAGTACAGTGAGAAGATGAATGATTTCGTAGTTAAATATACTAATTTCGTAAAAGGGCTGAATAACCAGTACGGAATGCGAAACATTTATGATAAGACGGCACCGTTCTACACTAAGAATAACGCTAAAAATAGTGCCAATAAATCCTTATAGAAGTGACAGGAGATAAAAATGAACAACGAAGAAAAACTTTATATTTCAAGTATGTATGACCTTACTCATACAGCTGCGGCAGAGTATATAAAGGAATATTCATTTCCGTGGGAAATACTTCCGCATATAAAAGAAATCATAATAGAGATAGGAAAACATCTGGATGATGAATGCCCTGATGACTATATAAAGAGGGGTGAGGATATCTGGATTCATAAGAGCGCTAAGGTTTTTGATTCGGCATATATAGCAGGACCTGCGATCATAGGCGCTGAGACAGAGGTAAGACAGTGTGCATTTATAAGAGGAAGTGCGCTGGTTGGGAAAAACTGTGTTGTAGGTAACAGCACTGAATTAAAAAATGTAATTCTGTTTGATAATGTCCAGGTTCCGCATTACAATTATGTAGGGGATTCCGTGCTTGGTTTTAAGTCACATATGGGAGCAGGCTCGATAACGTCAAACGTTAAGTCTGACAAGACTCTTGTAGTGGTAAAGGGCTACGGTGAATATGACGATATAAAGATAGAAACAGGTCTTAAAAAATTCGGGGCTATGCTCGGGGACTTTGTTGAGGTTGGTTGCAACAGTGTCCTCAATCCGGGAACTGTGATAGGAAGAAATACGAATATATATCCTCTTTCACCTGTAAGAGGTTTTGTTCCGGAAAGAAGTATAGTAAAGACGGGAAATGTAATCGTCGAAAAACAGAATATTTAATTATTCGTTAAGGGGTTAAGTGTTTATTTAAAGGAGGTATAGCATGTCAATTCAGAAAAAAACAGTTGATTATTCTGAAGCAATCAAGAGTAAACTTATTGCTAATGATACTATATCGGATGAACTGTATGTTAAGTACGGAGTTAACAGAGGTCTCAGGGATCTGGCAGGTAAGGGTGTACTTACAGGACTCACCAATATATCTGAGATGATTTCATTTGATGATTCGAACGGAAAGCATGAACCGTGTGACGGTCAGCTTTGGTATAGAGGATATCCTGTTCAGAGTCTTGTAAAGGAAGCCACAGAGACAGGTTTTGGATTTGAAAGAACGGCTTATCTTCTTATGTTCGGTGAAAAACCGAGTGATGATGAAATAGTTGAATTTATAGATGTGCTTGCAAAAGAACGTAAGCTTCCACGTAATTTTGTTCGTGATGTGATCATGAAGGCTCCCGGAAAGGACATCATGAATTCGATGACAAGAAGTATTCTTACACTTGCATCATACGATCCTAAGGCACTTGATAACGATCTTGCGAATAATATAAGACAGTGTATCATGCTTACAGCGACATTTCCTATGATGGCTGTATATGGTTATCATGCATATAATCATTATGATAACCTTGAAAGTATGTATATTCACAGACCAAATCCTAAGAAGTCTACATCAGAGAACATTCTTATGATGCTCCGTCCGGATGAAGAATATACAGAGACTGAAGCAGGAGTTCTGGATGTGGCTCTTATGCTGCACATGGAGCACGGCGGCGGTAATAACTCCACATTTACTACAAGAGTTGTTACTTCAACAGGCTCGGATACATACTCCGCTGTTGCGGCAGGTATGTGTTCGCTTAAAGGACCTCGCCATGGTGGAGCCAATATCAAGGTTATGGATATGATTAAGGACATCAGGGCGAATATTGCAAACCCTAAGGATGACGGTGAGATAAAAGATTATCTTTCTAAGATTCTGGCAGGAGAGGCATTTGACGGGAAGGGGCTTATATATGGAATGGGCCATGCGGTTTATTCCGTTTCCGATCCGAGAGAAAGAGTATTTAAAGAGTTCGTCCTTAAGCTTGCTGAAGAGAAGAAGAAGGATGACGCTCTTGATCTATATGAGAGGATAGAAAGAATCGCACCGGAGGTCATTGCCGAGAAGAGACATATCTATAAAGGTGTTAGCCCTAACGTGGATTTTTACAGTGGTTTTGTGTATGAAATGCTTGGAATCCCGCAGGAACTTTATACTCCGCTCTTTGCTATAGCCCGTATCGCAGGATGGAGCGCTCACAGGCTTGAAGAGATGGTAGGTCAGGGCAAGATTATACGTCCTGCTTACATGAGTGTTATGGAAGAAAAAGAAAAGCTTTAAGAATTCTTAATAGTTTAGCTACTTGGAACTTAATAATCTTTATACTATACTAGGGGTCGTAAAATGCATTTTATGGCCCCTATGATTTTTGACATATGCCAAAATAATCCGGATTTACGCGGGAATCCGTATTACAGATTAGGAGCAGAAAGAAAGGAATAAGAAAATGTACAAGATACTTGTGTGCGATGATGAGAAGGATATAGTTTCAGCACTCAGAATATACCTTAAGGGTGATGGATACGAGGTTGTGGAAGCGTACAGCGGCAAGGAGGCTCTTAGTAAGCTTACCGATGATATAAGCCTTGTTATCATGGATATAATGATGCCGGAAATGGACGGGATCGAAGCCATGGTAAAGATAAGGGAGATGAGCAATGTGCCGGTTATACTTCTTACAGCAAAGTCGGAAGATTCAGACAAGGTTCTCGGACTTAATGTAGGAGCGGATGATTATATAACAAAGCCATTCAATCCCCTTGAGCTTGCTGCAAGAGTAAAATCACAATTAAGAAGGTACACTACTCTGGGGAGCAAACCCGATCTTGCTGAAAACGGCAGCATCATCTCAATAAACGGTATCGAGATAGACGACAAGAAGAAAGAAGTTAAGATAGACGGCGAGCCGGTTGCACTTACAAGGATGGAATATGACATTCTGAAGTTTCTTATGATGAACAAGGGTGTTGTTTATTCTCCTGAAGACATTTATATCAATGTCTGGAAGGAGTCTCCTTATGGAAGTGAGAATACTGTTGCGGTACATATCAGACATCTCAGGGAAAAGATAGAGATAGATCCTGCAAATCCAAGATATATAACAGTTGTCTGGGGAAGAGGATATAAGTTTAACTAGGCTGCCATAATAACTATGAGAGGGAAAAACTATGAGAGAGTTAAAAAAACACCCCTTTGCAAAGATCGTCGCAGTAATTCTGACTATTTGTTTCATAGCTGTATTTGCGCTCAGTATAATAGGAATAGTACTTTGTTATGAATACGGATGCTACGAAGGTAAGAAAAAAGAAACTGTGATAGATGATGAGTTTGAACTTATTTTGGACAGATACTCCATTCAGGCACTGTCTGACTATAAGGGGAAATTCAACAGGGATAAGCTTGATAAGACGAACTTCAGATACGGTGTAATAGAGTGTGATAAGGATGAGTTGGATGATATAGATTTAAATGATCCATCAAGCTATGTTACCAGAAACTTTGATAAGAAGGTAACGGAGGACGAACTTCATATCTTCAGTTATGTGGTTGGTGAAAATACAATCTTTGATATATCCGATAATTTCTTTGACAGAGGCAATTACATATATAATAACTCTTATGATTACAGTTCGGACGAAAGAACCGGGGTCGTGGAAATAATCTATATCGAGGAAGCTGACAAGATCGTAGTAAGAACTGACGGCGATGATTATTTCATAGTTAAAGATGGAAGTGTAATTGATGATGACAGAGGGCTATATTATATCATAAAGGGTATGGATGATCAGGAATATTATATTCCTCAGTCCTGTGTTGTTATATTCGGTACGGCTATTGACTTCGAAGAATATTCTGAGGGGAGTATGTCGGAGTTTCCGGTCATTTCGCCTGTTTTTGCATCTTATCATTTTGAAGAATCGGGTTATTTTGAAGCATATTTAGATGATAAAACAAGTGATGAACTAAACAAAGATGAGAATTTAAATGAAAGCGGTACAAAGGAAACATTTAAAACCTATACCGTAGTATCATTCGTAAATGAACCGCTTATAAGAAAAGAGAGTTTTGTTGAAAATGATATGTTTATATGGGGAGTTGATACAGTCGGTTTCCTCTTTCAGTTGAGATACTGGTTATTCATTCTTCTTCCTGTCAGTATAGCGTTAGTTTCTTACCTGATATACTTCCTCATTACCGCTGCCGGACACAGAAGGGGAACTGATGAGATAAGCAGGTCTGTAGTTGACATAATCCCACAAGACATTTTTTTAATAGGGCTGCTTTTTTATGCAGCAGTATATGCAAATATTTCCTATAGACTGCTTAACATACTAGACCTTGAAAGCCTGAGGATAATAGCTTACATAATCGGACTTGCAACGGCAATGGGTGCAATCCTCTTCATGCTTTTTGTCATGAACTTTGCAACAAATGTCAAGCTCGGACATTGGTGGAGACACCTGTTTATATACAGATTCTTTGCTCTTATCGGAAGAGGGATAAAGAAGGCTTACTGGGGAATAACCAGAGGAACAAGAAATGTCCTTAATTCATTAATAATCTGGGGTATACTTCTGGCTGTTTCCATAGTAGAATTTATCTGCCTTATGTCTTTTGCAACTGATGATTTTATCGGGGTACTCTGGCTCATTGAAAAAGCGGCTATAGTAGTGATCCTTATAATTGCCATGTATCAGATAGCTAAAATAAGGTCAGGCTGCGAAGCTCTTGGTAAAGGAAATATAGGAAGTAAGATTGATACAAAGGGACTTATGCCGGATCTTGCTGAAATTGCCAAGGATATAAACTCCGTAAGTGACGGCCTTTCAGTAGCACTTGCAGAGCAGACAAAGAGCGAGAGGTTCAGAACTGAACTTATTACAAATGTATCGCATGACATTAAAACTCCACTTACTTCTATAATCAACTATACCGATCTGCTTAGCAGGGAAAAGATAGATAATCCGAATGCAGGTGAGTATATTGAGGTTTTATCAAGACAGTCTGCAAGACTTAAGAAGCTTATTGAAGACTTGATCGAGGCTTCAAAAGCGTCAACCGGAAATGTAAAAATGGATATGGAGAAGCTGAATATCGCGACGCTTCTTGAACAGGCGGTAGCGGAGTATCAGCCTAAATTGCAGAAAAAGGGTATAACCATAATTACAAAAGTAACAGATGAAGATGTGAGTGTTTTGGCTGATTCAAGGCATCTTTGGAGGGTATTTGATAATTTCCTGAATAATATATTCAAATATGCCATGAATGACTCACGTGCATATATAGATGTGTCAAGAAACGAGATGGACGGAAAAGTCCTTGTTACATTTAAGAATATTTCCAAAGAAGGACTTAATATAAGCGCAAGTGAACTGATGGAAAGATTCGTGAGGGGAGACAGCTCAAGGAATACAGAGGGAAGCGGACTTGGTCTGTCAATAGCAAGAAGCCTCACGGAACTCATGAATGGCGAAGTAAATGTCTTCGTAGATGGGGATCTTTTTAAAGTCACAGTTGCATTTCCACATTATGAATCATAGTAATGACAGGTAACCTGATTTATAAAATGCCTCCGGAATAATCCGGGGGCTTTTTTTGTCCGTGAAATGCCGAAAAACCTTGACTTTACAAGGCTCATGTGTAATACTGAAATTTGTTTTGCAGGGTGGTATATCTGTAATAAACAGTGAAAGATTGGACGGATTTTAGTCATGACATTGTGGACAACTATAGTTGAAGATTTTGAAAAGTGTTTTTTACGGGAAGAAAGATGGAAGCTTCTTCTCAGTGGTATAGGTGTTACTATAAAGATTTCGCTTGTTGCGGCGTTTTTTGGTTTGCTTATAGGTTTTCTTATCGCACTTTGTAATCTTTCAAAGAAGAAACCGCTTAATGTTATAGGAAAAGTATATACGGATATCATCCGCGGAACGCCGTCGGTTACTCAGCTTATGATCATTTACTTTGTGGTTTTTGCCTATATAAGATGGCCTAAGTGGCTTATAGCTGCAACGGCATTCTCCATCAACTCGGGTGCTTATGTTTCTGAGATAATCCGTGCGGGCATTCTTTCGATAGATAAGGGACAGACAGAAGCAGGAAGGTCTCTTGGACTGAGCCGTGGACAGACCATGATGAGTATAGTAGTACCTCAGGCAGTAAAGAACATTTTCCCTGCCATGTGCAATGAGTTCATTACACTTATCAAGGAAACGGCTATCGTTGGTTATGTCGGTCTTGTCGATATCCAGAAAGCCGGAGACTTTATCAAGAGTGCTACATACAGACCGTTCATGCCGCTTATCGCAACGGCAATAATATATTTCGTTATTATAAAGGTGCTTACCATTTTGCTTGGTAAGATTGAAGAAAAACTCAGAAAGTCTGACAAGAGATAAGGAAGGTGCCGATATGATAAAGGTTAAGGATTTATATAAGAGCTTTAACGGAAAAGAAGTTCTTAAGGGTATAAATGAAGAAGTAAATGAAGGTGAGGTTGTGGTTGTTATCGGACCATCCGGTTCCGGGAAAAGTACATTCCTTAGATGCCTCAATCTTCTTGAAAAGCCGAACAGCGGCGAAGTATGGCTTGATGATATTCATGTGAACGGACATAAGGTTGATACGAATCGTGTAAGACAGAGGATGGGAATGGTTTTCCAGCATTTCAATCTGTTTCCTCATCTTACGGTTAAGAAGAATATAACTCTGGCTCCGGTAAAACTTGGTAAAATGACTCCTGAGGAAGCTGACAAAAAGGCGATGGAGCTTCTTAGTACAGTAGGTCTGGTTGATAAGGCGGATGTATATCCAAAGCAGCTTTCCGGCGGACAGCAGCAGAGAATCGCAATTGCAAGAAGTCTTGCAATGGAACCTGAGATAATGCTTTTTGATGAACCGACTTCGGCACTTGATCCTGAAATGGTCGGTGAAGTTCTTGAAGTAATGAGAAATCTTGCCAAGAGTGGTATGACGATGATAGTCGTAACACACGAAATGGGCTTTGCAAGAGAAGTGGGAAGCAGAATACTCTTTATGGATGAAGGCGTCATTATAGAAGAGGGAACTCCGGAAGAGATATTCGATAATCCTAAGAATGAAAGAACACAGAACTTCCTCAGTAAGGTTCTGTAATAATAAGAGATTTTTATAATGAAAGGAATTAGTGACATGAAGAAATTTAAGAAACTTTTAGCACTTGGAACAGCCGCAATAATAATGGCAGCTTCGCTCGCAGCATGTGGA
This sequence comes from uncultured Lachnospiraceae bacterium, assembly GCA_946628415.1. Lineage (GTDB taxonomy): Bacteria > Bacillota > Clostridia > Lachnospirales > Lachnospiraceae > Eubacterium_Q. The sequence continues at coordinate 33,166 of CAMOWK010000008.1, forward strand.
AAGACAGAAAACAGTACAGTAGTTTTCGGAACAAATGCAGAGTTTCCTCCATTTGAATTCGTGACAAGTGAAGGGACAATAGGTCAGTATGACGGTATCGATATCGCTATCGCCAAGAAAATCGGTGAAGATATAGGAAAAGATGCAGAGATCAACAACATGGAATTTGATTCACTTCTTATCGCTCTTCAGAATGGTCAGGTTGATGCAGTTATAGCAGGTATGACTGTTACAGATGAGAGAAAAGAATCAGTTGATTTCTCTATACCATATTACACAGCAACACAGGTTATGATCGTTAAGGAAGATTCAACCATCGCAAAGGCAGCTGACATGGCTGACAAGAAGATAGTTGTTATCCAGGGATATACAGGTGAGACAGTTGTTAATGACCTCGGATATAAATACGAGTCATTTAAGAAGGGTACAGAAGCTGTTCTTGAGCTTGTAAACGGAAAGTGCGATGTTGTTGTTATCGATTCTGCTACAGCCGCTAAATATGTAAAGGACAATGAAGGCCTTAAGATAGTTGAAGATCCTGAAAGCTTTGCCGCTGAGGAATATGCTATCGCAGTTAAGAAGGGTAATACAGAACTCCTTGATAAGATAAACACAAGCATTCAGAAGATGATCGATGATGGAACAATTTCAGAACTTTCAGCTAAGTATCTTGATGCTGATACAGAGTAAGACAGAATAAAAATCAGTTAAAGCCCATGGTGACTCTGTTGCCGTGGGTTTTTGTTAATTCCAGTTATAGCAGGATGATACATATGCAAATAGGCGGTTTGAAAAAGTTTAATATAGAGAATATAAAATCAGAGAGGCTTATACCACTGAGTTTTCTCTTTGCTATACTTCTCGGGGCATTTCTTCTTATGCTTCCTGTATCGACTTTAGATGGGAACTCGACTGATTTTGTTACGGCGCTCTTTACTTCCACTACATCCATTTGTGTTACAGGACTTGTAGTGGTTGATACATATGCGCACTGGTCGCTTTTTGGAAAGATAGTAGTTCTCGTTCTCATACAGCTTGGAGGTTTCGGTATAGTATCGGTATATTCATTCATTCTGCTTATGATGAAGAAGAATATCTCATACAGGGGCAGGATGATCATTCATGATGCTTACGGAATGGATTCATTTTCCGGGGTTGTGCGTTTCCTCATGAAGGTATTTAAAGGAACCTTTATAGTAGAATTTATAGGTGCTGTTCTTTACATGCCTGCATTTATCCCGAGATTCGGAGTGGGAAAAGGAATATGGGTTTCGGTATTTAACAGTATTTCGGCCTTTTGTAATGCCGGTATAGATATAATGGGACCTGACAGCCTGATCAGTTATTCGGGTAATTATTATGTTCTTTTCGTGACTATGCTGCTAATAGTTCTCGGCGGACTTGGTTACGTGGTATGGTTTGATATAATAACCGGATATAAAAACGGTGTTAAGAAAAAACAGTCACTCGTAACCATATATAAGCATCTGGGAGAACATTCCAGACTCGTAATAATGCTTACGCTTCTGCTTATACTGGGCGGTGCTGCCGTTACTTTAGTTTCTGAGTATGATAATCCCGAAACCATAGGCAATATGTCATTTGCCGGAAAAGTAATTAATTCGGTTTTTCAGTCCGTGACCTATAGAACAGCCGGTTTTGCCAGTGTTCCTCAGGATGCCCTTCGGCCGGGCTCCTGTCTCCTTGGACTTATCCTTATGTTCATTGGCGGCTCCCCTGTCGGAACAGCGGGTGGTGTAAAGACAGTAACATTTTTCATCGTTGTTCTGAATGCGATTGCATTTATACGTAACAGAAATGAATCGACGGTTTTCGGGAGAAAAATGTCTCATGACATGATAAGAAAGGCAAGTGCCATAGTTTTTGTCAGCTTCAGCGTTACATTTATCCTGCTTCTTTTGCTTCTGATCACAAATGAGGTGAGTCTTCTGGACGGGGCATTCGAAGTGGTAAGTGCAACAGCGACAGTCGGTCTTTCGAGGGCGCTTACGCCGAACCTTAATACTATAGGAAAACTGATAATAGTTCTTGCTATGTATCTTGGAAGGATAGGTCCGATTTCGATGGCGCTTTTCTTTGCAAACGGACAGAGCGGAAAGAATCTTGTTCACTATACAGAGGGAAGATTCTACGTTGGATAATAATAGATAGTTGGAAAGGTGTAATTTATGAGTAAAACAATAGCTGTTTTTGGACTTGGGCGATTCGGAAGAAGCCTTGCTACGAATCTTTATGACAGTGGGGCTACAGTTATAGCAATAGATAAGAATCCGGATATAGTTGAGAGGGTGGCAGAAAGTGTTACTTATGCGGCGGCGGCTGATCTCTCAAATCCTGATGCGATCAAGGAGCTCGGACTTTCGGAAGTGGATACTGTTGTTGTGGCAATGGGCTCGGATCTTAATGCAAGCATTATGTCTGTAATGGTTGCAAAGGAAGAAGGTGTGCCTTATGTACTTGCAAAGGCATCAGATGAGAGGATGGGGACTATCTTAAAAAAGATAGGGGCTGACAAGATAATCTATCCTGAGGAAGAGACGGGTATAAGAACTGCAAGAATTCTTACATCCAGTACATTCCTGGAGTTTTTCAGTATAGATGAAAATCTTTGCCTTATTGAAATGAAGCCCAAGGCAGAATGGATAGGCATGAGCCTCAGGGAGCTTGAGCTTCGTCATAGATATAAGATAAATGTAGTTGCAGTCAAGGATGCAAGTGAAATGCGTTCATTTATAGATCCTGACCGTCCTTTAGAGGCCGACACGGAACTGCTTGTCATTGTAGACAAAAAGGATATGGGGAATCTGTAAAGGGCATTTTAATGCTCGTTTTTCTGTGAGTCATCATCAAAAAGATAAGGATAGCGTTCCCTTTCATTTCGATTCTTTGATGCAACCCATTTGAATTTCTGATTTTCAGTGCGGTATTTCTTAGGGGTTTTCCCGATCAGGCTTTTAAATGCCTGTATATAATGACTTTGAGAAGAAAATGAAAGCTGGCATGCTATATCAAGTATGCTCATATCTGTATTGATGAGCATATCCTGAGACATTTCGATTTTTTTCTCTCTTATATAATCACTTATGGATTTTCCAAGTTCATTTGAAAACTCTCTTGATATGAAGCTTGTGGATACGCCTGCGTATTCTGCAAGCTCTTTTATTGTTATCCTTTCTGCAAGATGAGCATAGATATAATCGATACACATGCTCACAGGACGTGACAAGTGATCGTCCCGGAGTACCAGCCTCATCCTTCCTGTAAAATCAAGCAAAACATCATCGTGTATTTTTTCAACTGCATCCTCGGTTAATGCATTATCAAGCTTTCTGATATAAAAGTCACTTATCCTGAAAGCCTGTTCCGGCTCCATTCCTCTTTCGATGCATACTCTTGTAAGTATCCCGATAGTAATGACCAGATGATATTTAAGATTAAGAACCGGATCGACTGAAAGAGTTCCTACGCCTTCCGGATCTCTGAATCTTCGCTGCTCTATGTTTTCTCTTATGGCTTTGATGTCACCGTTTGCGGCTTTATGAAAAAAGAGTATCTCTTCCTTGATATCTCTATGCATTTCTTCATTGTGAATTTCTGATATTTCCGAGTACTTCATTCTGATATTTTTGCCTCCTCTAAGGTTTGTAAGTATATATGATAAGAAAACTAAACAAGTAAATAAGATAATATACTTTGGTTTTAATAAGTCTGTAGTATAATACTTGCAATTATATCCGGAAAAACCGAAAAAATCATATATTATAGTCATTATAACACTAAATATATAAAGTTGGTTAATAATTTTATTATTTTTAAACCATATATGATAGGAAAGAACTGCATAAATCTGTATCATAAGATAGATTATGGGCTAATTCCCGTTTTATAAGTGTGTGTTGAGAAAACTAAAAGAAGGAGAGTGACAAGATGAAGGGACGTCAGAGAGTACAAAGAATCATTGCATTATTCTTAGTTGCAGTGCTTGCACTTACAAGTACCAGGACTGAAATGATGCGAAACATCTTTGCTGCCGAGAGTTCTGCCGGAAATGAAGTCAGCAGTCCGGGTGAAGCAGAGGTTTCGGAAAAGGCTGGAACTGATGAGGAAAGATCAGTTGATGCGAGTATTGATGGTTCTGATGAGGTGGCAGCTTCTGAAGATAGTGAAGATGCGGAATCTGATACGGAAGAAGAGAAGGAAGATATTCTTCTCAGTAAGTATGTGGAAGACAGTGGATGCACAGTTACTATAAATGCAGCCTATGAAAGCCTTCCATATGATAAGGATGAGCTTGACATTTCTGTAAGAGAGATTCTTCCTGATACTATGGAGTACGAATACTATTTCGGAGAGGCTGTAAAAGCTCTTGATGGAAAGAGTAAGGATGACGTTACATTTGCGCGCTTTTTTGATATAGAGATTTTAAAGAATGGTGAAAAGATTGAGCCAAATGCTCCTGTCAGTGTAAAGATAGAATATGATAAAGATGAGGCACCGGAAATTAAAGACGATGCCGAGCTTTCGATTGTCCATTTTGCAGAAGACGGAACAGAAGTTATAGATGATGTAGATGTAAATAAAGACGCTACAGAGATAAAGTATGAGCAGGAAAGCTTTTCGGTAACAGCGACGATACTGACCGAGGTTCCTGCAGATACAACAAATACTAATCATGAAGGAAGAGGAGACCCTTATTTTCTTACTGCAAAAGTAGGGGACAAGGTTTATATCGTATTAAGAGACGGAAGCCTGAAAGAAGTCAGCTATGACTCGGGAAATAATAAGATTGTGTCTGATGAGTATATGACATGGTCATATTTTTATGTAAAAAGAGATTGGGATGAAAAAAATCAGAGATTTAATTACCCTGATGGATTTGGAGCATCACAATATCAAAATAAATATTTACGTTATGCAACAGAAGGATATGATTACGGTTCTGATAATCTGGCAAGTACTTTTGCCTATACATATATAGATCCTACAGTTGAGTCGGGAATGTCAACAGAAGTTCCTAAAAAAGATGGTTCAGGTAATGATGTAGTTGTAGGTGGAAAAACTCAATTTGATACTCCGAATGATCATTGCGCCATAGTATTTGACGGTACTAAGCTTTGTCTTAAGGATAAATCAAAATATATAGGAGTTTCTTTTGATGGCGATGAAGGAAAAATAGTAGGTAATTGTGCATCTGATGATCAGAAAGTTACAGGGGTTGAGTTTTACCTTGCTAAGGCTTCGGATGTACCATCTACTATTGCAAGTTGGGACTATCCCAAAAATAATGTAGTAAATCATATAGATATATCAATTTCTGATGAAGTTGCGGTTGATATTCCGCTGGCTTATGGAACTTACTATGATGCTAATGGAAATGTAGCAAAAAAAGTTACAAGTGACACATATATTACCGTAAGAAAAAAGGTCAGTATTGAATCAGAATATCTTAAAAATGCGGTTATAACAGCATATAAAGGTTCTGATCCGAGCAAAACGGCTCTTAATGATATGTACTTTATAACAGGTTATTCATCAAATTCAGAAACTGACTTAAGTACTGATCAGGTCAGAATTGAAGGAATGTTTAAAGTTTCAGATCTTGCACCATATACGGGAGCGTGTTATCAGAAAGTAGATCCGGATGATCCTGACAGTGCAGAAGTTCTGACAGATGCATATAGACAATATATGGCAAAGAGGCTTCTTCCTGAGAATCAGATCAGATATCAGGTTGTAGCAACTCAGCCGAATGTAGAATTTGAATATAATGATGAGACTTTAGGTCAGTTATATGACTCAAAGGGAAATCCTCTTTCTGTAGAGGCAACTGTTACGATTACCGCTAATTTTGGTTACTGGGATGAAGAGATAAAGGAGGGAGATGTAATAGTACAGCCCGGAAATGAGTGCCCTCCTATTTCAAAAAAATGGGGATGTAATGATCCTAAAGATTCACAGGAATATAGAGACTATGTAAATGAAGTCTATACTGAATGGACTAACGGCGGTATATTCAGATGGGGTGGCAGCGGAATGGACTTTAAGCTCCTCGGTGAATCAAAAGCCGATCCTATGAACACAAGTCTTGAGATTACTAAGGATATACTTAGTGTAGATGGGGATAAGATTTATCCAAAGAAAGCTGTCACAGGCCTTTCATTTGACATATATCAGGATGGCGGTGGATCACCTATGGTTGTAGATGATCTTAATGTTGATACTTATACAAAAGAACCGGATTATAATGAGGAGGATTTTGTTAAGACAAAAACTCTTACTATGGATATACCTGCAAATGAAAACAGTAATATTGTGAATGATCACAATAATATGCAGGGTATGACATATATAAAAGAGGATAAAGACTCTATTCCGGATTATATAATTGATAAGGATAATAAAATATGGGTATATAGAAATACCCGTATGGAAACTGAATATGTATGGCGAAAAGATGGGGATGAAGATAAAACCCATAAGAGTGATACATACACGAAAGAAAATGGCTCATATAAGAGTATTCCTGAAATTCTCGGAGATTACAACGGTGACGTAGATAGTGACGGAGATGGAAAACCTGATGATCTCTACAATGGATTCCTTGAGTTCTATGTACATAATATTTATGAAGAATATAAGCCGGCTAAAAAAGAGGTTTTACCTTATGAGGGAACGGGAGAACTTGGCGGAGTCAAGGCAGGCGATGAAATAACTTACGAGATATCCTATAAGAATTACAAGAATGCTGCTGCAACTGTTAAGATTGAAGATATACTTGATCCGAATGTCGAATTTGTGAGTGCAACCAATGGCGGTGCATGTGCAGATGGAAAAGTAACATGGACGCTGAGTAACGTTCAGGCAGGAAAAGAAGGAACTGTAAGACTCACGGTTAAAGTAAAAGAGTCTGCACTGGAGTCTAAAGGTGGACCCGGAAAAGTATTTAACGGTGGCGGAAGCACTGACGCAGGTGCAGTGAATAAGAGTATTGCCACAGTTCAGGTTGATGATGATTCTAAGCAGACGCTTGAAGAAGTATCAAACCCGGTTCCTGATGCACCGGAAAAGAAAGAAACGGCTCCTTATGATGGTAAGGGAACTCTTGGTCAGGTCAGTGATGATTCTGAGATTACTTATACAATTAAATGTAAGAACTACAAGAGTACTGCGGCTGATATTGTTATAACGGATACGCTTGATACAAATGTAGAATTTGTAAGGGCTTCAGATGACGGGGTATCTAATGGTGGAAAAGTTACATGGACACTCCGCAGTGTTCCGGCAGGAACAGAAAAAACGGTAAGTCTTACTGTTAAAGTTCTTCCGAGTGCGCTTGTATCAGAGGGTGGCCCCGGTAAAGTTGTTAACGGTGGCGATACATCTACAGTTAAGGTTGGAAATGATGATGCATTTACACTTAACGAAGTGGAAAATCCTGTAATAGAACTTCCGCATAAGACAGAAACAGCCCCATACGAAGGAACAGGAAGACTTGGCGGAGTGGACGTGGATAAAGAAATTACTTATGAGATTTCTTATACCAATTATAAGAGCGAAGCTGCGAATGTAGTTATTTCTGATGAGCTTGATGCAAATGTAGAATTTGTAAGTGCTTCAGATGGTGGGGTACCTAATGATGGAAAAGTTACATGGAATATTGCAAATGTTCCTGCAGGTACATCGGACAAAGTAACGCTTAAGGTTAAGGTCCTTGCCGGTGCACTTAAGTCTGAAGGCGGTCTGGGATACGTTAAAAATGGTGGTCCTACAACTACTGTTAAGATTGGAAATGATCCGGCATACGAGCTTGAAGAGATAACTAATCCGGTTCCTAAAGGGGGGAAGAAAGAGGAGATACTTCCTTACGAGGGAATTGGTGAACTTGGTGAAGTTGTCGTAGGACAGGAGATTACCTACAGGATTTCTTATGAGAATTATAATGCAACGCCTGTTGATGTAGCTATAGTTGATGAGCTTGATACAAATGTTGAATTTGTTAATGCTTCGGATAACGGTGCATTTGCAGATGGAAAAGTTACATGGAATATTGCGGATGTTCCTGCAGATAGTTCGCACTATGTCGAGCTTACCGTTAAGGTTCTTCCGGGTGCGCTTAAGTCGAAAGGTGGTCCGGGTGAAGTTGTGAACGGTGGAAGTACTTCGACTGTTAAGGTGGGAAATGACCTTGAGCAGAGTCTTGAAGTAGTTAAGAATCCTGTTTATGAGCCTCATAAGAAAGAGGTGACTCCATATGAGGGAACAGGAGAACTTGGCGGAGTTAAGGTAGGCGATGAGATAACTTACGAGATATCTTATAAGAATTACAAGAATGCTGCTGCAACTGTTAAGATTGAAGATAAACTTGACCCGAATGTTGAATTTGTGAGTGCTACCGATAGAGGTGCATTTGCAGATGGAAAAGTAACATGGACGCTGAGCAACGTTTCTGCCGGAGAAGAAGGAACCGTAAAACTCACGGTTAAAGTAAAAGAAAGTGCTACTTTAGTTGGCGGTGGTCCGGGAAAAGTCTTTAACGGTGGCGGAAGCAATGACCCTGACGCAGAGAATAAGAGTATTGCTACAGTTCAGGTTGATGATGATCCTAAGCAGACACTTGAAGAAGTAGAAAATCCTGTGCCTGAAGAGCCTGTAAAGATTGAGACAGAGCCATACTACGGTAATGGAAAACAGGGAGCGGTAAAAGTCGGTGACATTATCACTTACGAGATTTCATATCTTAATTATAAGAGTGAAGCTGCTGATATTGTTATTGAAGATACGCTTGATAAGAACGCCGGATTTGTTGAAGCTTCAGATGGCGGTACATTTGCAAACGGAAAAGTAACATGGACGCTCCGCGACGTTTCGGCAGGAAGTGATGGTACGGTAGAACTTAAGGTTAAAGTGCTTCCGGGTGCGCTTAAAGAAAATGGCGGTCCGGGTAATGTCGTAAATGGCGGTGACGGAACAGGAGCAAATGCAGCTAACGGAAGCAAGGCATTTGTAACGGTTGGAACAGATAATCCATTCCCACTTGATGAAGTTGAGAATCCTGTACCTGAGAATCCTCACAAGAAAGAGGTATCTCCTTATGAGGGTAACGGAACTCTTGGGGCAGTCAAAGTCGGTGATGAGATTACTTATGAGATAACTTACAGAAATTATAAGGATGCGCCTGCAACGATTTATATCGAGGATATACTTGATAAGAATGCAGAGTTCGTATCTGCTTCAGGTGATGCAGTTTATTCTGATGCCATTGATTATGCTATGGAAAATGGCGGAATGGTAAGATGGACATTAAATAACGTCCCTGCAGGAACTGAAGGAAGTGTTAAGCTTACAGTTAAAGTGAAGGAAGGCGCGCTTAAGTCAAATGGCGGATCCGGCAGCTTATTTAACGGCGGTGATCCGTATGATCCTGAAGCTTCTAACGGAAGTCTGGCAAGAGTAGCTGTTGATGATGACGTGCCATTCAACCTTGAAACTGTTGAGAATCCTGTGCCTGAAGTACCTGTAAAAGAGGAGACTGCTCCTTATAAGGGAAATGGAGTGCTTGGTCCTGTAAGTGTTGGTGAGATAATAACTTATTCAATTTCATATGAGAATTACAAGAAGGAAGCTGCGGACATTGTTATAACAGATATCCTTGATAAGAATGTTGACTTTGTAAGCGCTGCTCCGACAGCTGCAAGAGATGGAAAAACAGTCACATGGACTCTTAAAAATGTAGCTGCAGGAACAAAGGGCGTAGTTACTCTGAATGTGAGAGTAAGAGCTGAGGCAACAAAGGAAAATGGCGGACCGGGATACGTTATAAACGGTGGTGACGGAACAGATGCTTCTAACGGAAGTAAGGCTACTGTAAAGGTTGGCAGTGACAATCCATTTATACTTGAAAAGGTTGAAAATCCTGTGCCAAACGAACCATTTATACCGACGAAGAAGGAAACAGCTCCTTACGAGGGAAATGGAATGCTCGGCGAGGTTAAGGCTGATGATGTAATTACATATGAGATAACATATAAGAATTACAAGGATGATGCAGCTGACATTGTAATAACCGATAAGCTTGATAAGAACGTTACATTTGTAAGTGCTTCTTCTGATGGGGCATTTAAAGATGGAATCGTTACATGGAATCTTAAAGCGGTTCCTGCCGGAAAAACCGGTAGTGTAACTCTTACAGTTAAGGTGAACAGTTCCGCACTTAAATCAAATGGTGGACCGGGAATTGTTATAAATGGTGGCGACGGAACGGATGCTTCTAACGGAAGCTACGCTACTGTTAAGGTTGGAGATGATCCTGAATACATGCTTTCGGAGGTGAAGAATCCTCTGGTAGAGGAAACGTCATCAGGAAGCAAGAAGGACAGTCCGAAGTCTACTCCTAAGAAGACGGGCGACGCAGCTCCGATAACCATGGTAATCATTATTTCCATCATTTCATTTGTTGGAATCATAATTTTAGCTACCAGAAAAAAACGCAATAAAAACGCTTAATCAAATTACCAGAGGGAGTTCCCTCCGGTAAATCAAGCCATACAATATAACTAAGAGAAGTTTCGGAGGAAAATATCCAGCGGGACTTCTCTTTTTTGTTACGGGGACAGTCCTCCCGGCAGACTTCTTGGTAAATATATGATTTTTTAGAGGCTTCAATTGAAAGAGGGTGTTGCGATTTGGGGTTCGTTTATCTATAATTCTCTTAATGATTGAATTTGGAATTACAGAACTCCCCTAAAATGTTATATTTGTTAGGAAAATGAAATATATGGGGGACGTTGTTTTTAGATATTTACCATGGGGACAGACCTCTTGGTAAATGTGAGGAAGTATTGTTTTGGAGGAAAAGGTTATGAGAGGAAGAAACAGAAAACTGACAGCAGTTATAATGAGCCTATTTATGGTAGCGTCTTCGTTATTCGGTTTTCCTATAGGGAGTACTACCGATAAATCGGTAATTAAATCTTATGCAAGAGATAAAATCTATACCACTTCTCAAAATGGAATTACAGCTGAATATGGAGATATATTTGTTAAGACAGGAAGTGCGACGTATACGAATATGTCGGTAATGAATGGTGGAGAATTTCTGATTTCTGAAGTGGCTAATGATGAGGCCTTTGATCCAGGAAGTTTGAGCTTTTCAAGTAATGTTTTTGCAAATATTGATGTAAATGGTAACCTGACGCTTGGTAGTAATACCTTTGGTTTGAATGGATATAACGCATGGAAGATAGATTCGTTCAAAGATGATTGGAATCATTATTACATGTTCTGCCGTGTCAATGTCACTGCCACTGCAAGTGTTAATTATGACGCAGAACTTCCATATACAGGCAGCGCGCAAAACCTTCTTAAAAGCGGAACTGCGACAAATGGAACCATGAAATACAGCCTTAATAATAGTAGTTGGAGCAATAGTATTCCAACAGGCACTTCGGTTGGTACCTATACAGTATACTATTATGCGGCAGGAACAAATGGATATAAAGACTCAGCTAAAAACTATGTAACTGTAAAGATCAAAGCCGGTGATCCAACATACTCTGTTACGGGCGTTAATACCAACTATGACGGTCAGAATAAAAACCTCGTTACTGTTTCGGGTAACGGAGGCACTTTACATTATAGATATAAGCGGAGCACAGATTCATCTTATTCATCTTGGTCAACTTCCGTTCCGACTGCCAAAAATGCGGGAACATATAATATTCAGTGGTACGCCGAATCAAGTGCAGGCTTTAATGCTATGGGAAGTTCTTCTTCTCCGTATTCGGTTGATGCTAAAATTAATAAGGGAAATGTTCCTGCACCTTCGGGGCTTGAAACAACATATGGGAATACGCTTTCCGCTGTAACGCTTCCTGCAGGATGGACATGGGTTTCTCCTACGACCAAGGTGGAAAATGTCGGAAACAATTCATTTAAGGCAAATTATGTTGATTCAACAGGAAATTATAATAACATTACAAATAAGGATGTATCAGTTAAAGTTAATCCAAAGTCAGTCAGTCTTACGTGGACGAATACGGAATTTACATATGACGGCAACTCACATGTGCCGTCTGCATCGGTTAGCTCAGGACTCATAAATGGCGATACATGTACAGTTGCATCTATAAGCGGGGCAAAGACAGATGTCGGTAATCATACAGCCACTGCAGAGAGTCTTTCAAATAGCAACTATACGATTGATGAGTCTACAAAAACAGCCGGTTTTTCAATTACAAAATCACAGGCAACCGCAAATGTAACGCCTGCTTCAAATCTTGTTTATTCTGGCAATGCCCAGAATCTTGTCAGCTCCGGAACGAGTAATTATGGAAATGTAGTATATAGTCTTTCAGAAGGTGGTACATATAGCTCTACTATTCCAACCGGAACTGAAGCAAAAACTTATACAGTTTATTATAAAGTAAATGAAACAAATAATTACTATGGAACCGGTGGACATTTTGATGTGTCTATTGCAAAAGCAGGAATCACACCGGTTATCAGCCTTACAGACTGGACGTATGGAGATAACCCGAATCAGCCTTCTGTTTCAGGTGTTAAAGAGAATGCTGATGTTACATATACATATGCAGTAAAAGGGTCAGATGATTTTTCAAGTGAGATTCCGACTGATGCAGGTGAATATACTGTGAAAGCTGATATTTCCGGAACTGCCAACTATAACGGTAACACTGCGACCAAGGACTTTAAGATCATACCTAAACCTGTTACTGTTACAGCAAACGGTGAAAAGACATTTATGGATGAGGATCCGAATCTTACATATACTGTGAATGAAGGACTGGTCGGAGATGACACGCTTTCCGGGATAATCATTGAAAGAGATCCCGGTGAAGATGCAGGGGACTATGTTGTAAATGTATCGCTGGCAGAGGGGAGCAGCAATCCTAATTACAGCATTACCTGTGCGAACGGTACATTTAAAATTAAAAGAAAAATAATAACGCCCGAAGTAAGACTCAGTCCTGTTACATTCACATATAACATGCAGCAGCAGATTCCGAATGTCGATGTATTCTATGGCATGCTCGTGATACCACAGAGCGATTATGTGATCAGTTATTCCGAAAATGGTAATACTTATTCTGCCGATGTGGATGCATCATACTCTACTGATGTAGGAGATTATTTTATAAGTATATCCCCTTCGGCTAGCGGTAATTTTGTTTTTGATGAATCGCAGGGTAATCAATACACTATTAATCCAAAGGATATTTCAGGTGATGATTTCACGATGAACATGGACGAAGATACATATACTTACGATGGAGACGTTAAAAAACCGGCGCTATCTCTTATTGATGGCAATATAGAGATTAACGCAGGAACAGATTATGAAATTGATGCTTCGAGTGTGTGTGAGGAAACAGATGCCGGTGATTATACGATAAGAGTAAATGGCATAGGTAATTACACGGGAGAAAGAAGCATTTCATGGAAGATTAATAAAGCGGATATAGCTGCGGATATAAATGATGTAACTGCAACATATGACGGGAATTCTTACTCTGTTGATGTGACTATTCCGGGCGATGCATTTATTAAATACGGCTCCGAACCTGACAACGTAAGTCTGGATGAAAATCCTGAATACAAAGATGCCGGAATCCATACTGTTTATTATGAGATTGATGAAGGACCGAATTATAATGTCAAGAAGGGGTCGGCAAATGTAGTCATTAACAGGAAAGAAATCACGGTTACCACAGAAGATGCTGTAAAGATCTATAAGGACAAAGATCCTGAGTTTAGTTATAGTATTTCAGAAAACGGGCTGGTTGAAGGAGACAAGCTGGAAAACATTACATTTACCAGAGAAGAAGGAGAAAATGTCGGAGAATATATAATATCAGCTTATGCGGATGAAGAAGAAAATCCGAATTATGTCATTAGTTTTGATAATAGTGGTAAGCTTACAATTAATCCCAAAAGAGTCAATAACATAAAGATCATTGCAAAGGATATGCCATACACGGGGTCTGAGATTAAGCCGGAAATAACTATATTTGACGGAGAGGATATTATCCCGGAATCAGAGTATAAGATTGAGTGTTCTGATAATCTTATGCCGGGAACTGCCAGAGTCAGGGTTTATGATATTTATGGAGGAAATTATATTATTGAAGAAGCTGAAGCAGAATTCATAATTATCGATCCGGGTATAATATCTGTTGTAAATCCTGAAAAACCGAATGCCTGTGGGGCGGCTCTTTCAGAGAGTCCTTCTGAAATCATTTCAAAGATTGATTTTACGGAAGAAGATGTAGCGGCTCAGGCAGATGGGAAGAATATATATATCTTCCTTGAAGTGACTGATATAAGCGGTTCTGTTGGCCTTTCTGATAAAAAGCTTATTGAGGGCAGTCTTAAAGAGGGAATGAATGTCGGGATGTATCTTGACCTCAGTCTGTTTAAACAGATTGAAGGTGAAAATAAGACTAAGATAGAAACTACAAAAGGTGCAGTAAAGGTATCATTCGAGATACCTGAAAATCTTAGGAAAGACGGGCGTACATTCTACATAATAAGGGTGCATGACGGAGAAGCAGATATAATAACTCCAGTTCAAAATGGAAATCTTCTTACATTTGAAACGGACAGGTTTTCAACATATGCACTTACATATGTCGATCCGGCAAGTAAGAGCGATAAGGAAAGCGTTAAAAAGACAGGCGATGCATTTAATATGGGCTTTATGCTTGTCGTCCTAATCACTTCGGCTGTCGGCATTACATTTATACTTACTAAAAAGCTTAGGAAAAGACCATAACTAAAATCTACCAGAGGAACATTCCCTCTGGTAAATTTTTGCCACGGGGACAGACACCTTGGTAAATTTGTGGTAAAGTTATTGATAAAAATATAATTATATAGTAGAATGTTGCTCGTATGCGGATTTCAGAGCGTGCGAGGGCTTTTTCGCACGTCATCTAAACATATAACAAACAAATTTATAAGATTTACGGAGGTGTCTTCATGGGAGCACAGGAGAAATCAGAAAGCGGCTGGAGAGCGAATAAATGGGTTCGCGCTGCTATACCTGCACTTTTACTTCACTGCAGTATAGGTACAGTTTACTGCTGGTCACTTTTCAGTCAGGAAATTGCTGATTACATAGGTTTTTCTAAGGGAGCAACAGAGTGGGCGTTCAGCTTTGCCATATTCTTCCTTGGTATGTCTGCAGCATTTCTTGGAAATGTAGTTGAGAAGGATATTCACAAGTCATCACTTATTGCAGCTATATGTTTTGCTGCAGGTATGGCGCTTACAGGTTTTTTCATCTATTACGGTGGAAATCATCAGGGAAGTAAGGTGGCTCTTATAGGAATCTATCTGAGTTATGGTTTTATAATGGGTATCGGACTCGGTACCGGTTATCTCTCACCTGTTAAGACACTTATGCTCTGGTTCCAGGATAGAAAAGGTCTTGCAACAGGACTTGCAGTTGCCGGATTTGGTGCAGCTAAAGCTATCGCAAGTCCGATCATGACATCAATGCTTTCCGGTCTTGGCGAAGGCGGAATTTATAAGATGTTCTACATACTTGCTGCTGTATATTTTGTAATGATGTTCGTTGGACATCTTCTTCTTGCAAAACCGGCAGGATGGCACGAGCCACAGGGCAAGGGTGAAAAGCCAAGTATCATGGCTACACTTAAGACAAAGCCACTTACAAACTATATCGGAATCTGGCTTATGTTCTATATCAACATCACATGTGGTCTTGCTCTTATCTCACAGGAGAAAATGATCTTCAAATGCCTCGGATTTGCAGGAATTGCCGGAATACTTTCAACTATATCAGCTGTATTCAATGCGGGCGGACGTCTCGGCTTCTCATCATGGGCTGATACAATGAAAGACAGAAATACAATCTACAAGCTTATATTCATTCTTTCCATAGCATTTACAGCAATCGTTATGGTTACAAAGGGCATCAAGCTTGGTTCAGGCAATATGCTTCTTGCAATCCTTGTTCTTGCACTTGTATATGTAGTAAATGCAGGTTACGGCGGAGGTTTCTCGAATGTGCCTACACTCCTTTCCGACCATTACGGAATGGGAAGCATAAGTGCTATTCATGGAATTACTCTTTCTGCATGGGCATTTGCAGGTCTTACAGGAAATCAGGTTGCATCACTTATCGTTAAGAATACAGGTAAGGTTCAGTACATCTATGAGAAGGTTCTTTACACAAAGGCAGAAGCTCTTGATGCAGGACTTGATGTGGATAAGCTTTTAGCTGATCATTCAATGAATGAGGTTAATCCTACAGGATATCAGAATGTTCTTATATTCACTATCATTCTTTACATAGTTGCGCTTCTTGCATGTCTTCTTCTTGTAAAACCGGTAGATAAGACAAAGGATGCAAAGTAGATAAACAGAAAAGAAGGCGATGCAATGCATCGTCTTCTTTCGTAATTGGCGGTGACGGAAAGTATACCGCCCCAAAATCTTATATAATGATCGGGGTATAACATGGATACATTTATACTGGGAGAAAAAGAATACAGTTCGAGATTTATACTTGGCTCGGGTAAGTCCAGTATTTATAAAAAAGAACTTATAGATGCGGCAGTCAATGATGCGGGGGCAGAGCTTGTGTCGGTTGTTGTTTCGGGCTTAAAAGATGATGACAGCGTTCTTCGGATGATACCCGAAAATGTAACGATACTTCCGAATACCCTTGGTGCAAAAAATGCCGAAGAAGCCGTCAGAATTGCTCATACATCACGAGAGATGGGCTTTGGAGACATGATCAAGATAGAAATCGTAAATGATACAAGGTACCTTCTGCCGGATGGTACAGAAACGATAAAGGCGACGGAAATACTTGCCAAAGAGGGGTTTCAGGTAATGCCTTATATGTACCCTGAACTCAGTACGGCTATGGCACTCGCGAAGGCAGGGGCAATGGCTCTTATGCCGCTTGCTTCTCCGAGCGGTTCGAATAAAGGGCTTGCCACAAGGGACTTTATAAAGATACTCATAAAAGAGATAGACCTTCCGATAATAGTCGATGCGGGTATAGGTAAGCCATCGCAGGCATGCGAAGCAATGGAAATGGGAGCGGATGCCGTCATGATTAATACAGCCCTTGCAACAGCGGCTAACATGCCAATAGTTGCCGAGGCTTTCAAAAAGGCGGTTGAAGCCGGAAGACTTTCTTATATATCACATAGGGGATGTTAACTCTTGCTAACAAAAATGCTTGACATCTTTTTCGGGGAGTAATACATTTTAAATTAATAAAAAAGAAAAGGAAAAAAGATATGGCTTTAAAAATAGGCAGAAATGATCCGTGCTGGTGTGGAAGCGGCAGGAAATATAAACAGTGTCATGAAGAATTTGACAGAAAAATAGAAGTATTTAAGAATAAAGGCTGCATGGTTCCGACTCACGATATGATAAAGACGCCGGAGCAGATTCTTAAGATCAAGGAAAGCGCCAAGGTTAATATAGAATGTCTTGATACCGTGGCAGATAAGATTGCAGCGGGAATGTCCACGGAAGATATCAACAGAATCATAAATGAGGTCTGCGCAAAGTACGGAGCTATTCCGGCACCGCTTAATTATGAAGGCTTCCCAAAGAGTGTATGTACCTCCATCAATGATGCGGTTTGCCATGGTATACCGTCTGAGGATGAGATTCTTATGGATGGGGATATCATAAATGTTGACTGTTCAACTATCCTTGACGGATACTTCTCGGATTCATCACGTATGTTCTGTATAGGAAATGTATCGGATGAGGACAGGAAGCTTGTGGAAGTCACAAAGGAAGCTATGATGCTCGGACTTAAAGAGGTTAAGCCGTGGGGCTTTCTCGGTGACATGGGACAGGCAGTAAACGACCATGCCAAAAAACATGGATACTCCGTTGTTCGTGAGATCGGAGGACACGGAGTAGGAATTGAGTTCCATGAGGAACCATGGGTAAGCTATGTAACAAGAAGAGGAACGGATATGCTTATGGTTCCCGGAATGATGTTTACGATAGAACCGATGATAAATATGGGCGGTCCTGAAATCTTCATAGATGAAGAGAACAACTGGACAGTATATACAGAGGATGGCGAAAAGTCAGCCCAGTGGGAGATACAGGTTCTTGTAACCGAAGATGGTAATGAGATAATTTCCTACTAGCGATCCGGTCTGAAAAAACCGGAATTCCATATCATGATTATATTGATCATCTTCAGTCTGACTAAATCAGATCATAAAATAAGGAACTTCGATTTCGAAGTTCCTTATTTTGTGAGTTCAGCCTCTATCTGAGGAATCTCATTCTGAAATTCATGGTGCATGTCCGTTACGATATCATAATCAATCTCGCCTTTTTCCGCCATTTCCCTCATGATACGGATTGCTTCTTCGTGAGTGAAACCGTCTTTATAAGGACGTTTTTCGGTGAGAGCCTGATATATATCACAGCAGGCAACTATGCGGTCTTCCTTCGAGAGCTGCTTGGCCGAGAGCTTGAAAGGATAACCTGTACCGTTAAGCTTTTCGTGATGATGCGATGCCCAGCTGCAAATGTCTTTCATGCCTTTTAGTTTTGAAAGAACATCATAGGTATAAAGAGCATGCATTTTCATGAGTTCATATTCATCATCATTAAGACGGCTCGGCTTTTGCAGAATATCCATACTTACACTGAGTTTACCGATGTCATGAAGAGCGCCTGCAAGGTAGAATCTGGCGGCTTTCTCTTCAGGGAAGTTATAGAATTCAGCCATTCTTTCGCAACGATCCGCAACTCCGACACAGTGTATGCAGGTATAATGTGACTTGTAATCTACTATCTTCGCAAAGAGTCTTCCCAGATGTTCTACTTCAGGCTTTGTATAACTGTCCTCATAATGTTTTGTGAGACTTCTGAGGAATTTGTCTATATTCGCCGGAGCGAGATTGGTCAGAGTCTTCTTCTTAAAAACGCCGAGGAAGGCGTATGCCACGTCCTCTCCAAAGAGTGTTCCTATATTGCTCCTTACATAGAAGCATATCTCACGATAATATTCTTCAGATGAATCTGAAAGGTCACAGTAGCAGTCCACACAGTCTGCAAGGTGTATAAGTTGTGACTTGATCGGAGTTCTGTCTGCCTTTCTTCCGAAAGGACCCGAGCCGTCAGCGTTTTCGTGATGATAGAGAATAACATCACGGTTATTCGACCTGAAAGGAAGTATATTCACATCCTTTTCGCCGGCCTTACAATGTCTCGTAATGAAATCAGCTTCATCATAAGATTTGCCGTTATTGTACTTTTTATATTCAATCTCTTCCTGAATAAACTCGGTTAAGGCATTGTCGTGCAGAATTGAAAAAGCTGCAAGATCATAAAGATCATTTGGAGAAAGTCCCATAGCCTTACCGGTGATAACGGCAATCGCGGCTATCCTTTTACTGTGACCGAGGGTGACGCGAAGGGTCTTGTGATCCTTGTAGCTTGCCTCTCCGAACTTCTCCCCGCGGGCTTCCGCACGTTTCTTAAAATATTCAATTTCAGTAGCGTCAAGCGCAAAAGACACAGCATAAAGAATCTCATTAAGATTGATTTTCATTCGCTTCCCAACTCCTACTAAAACACTGATTCGATAGTTAGTAATAATATAACCCAAATGAATTCCACTGTAAAGACTCTATTGCCGGTACACTTGACAAAATAATATAATGTAGTATGATATGAAATGGTTAGCACTCACTTGATGGGTGTGCTAATAAGAACAGGAAGGGAGACCAGTATGATAGTAATACCTTTATATGACACAGTGCTTCTTCCTGACGTTACATTTTACTTCAAAAAAGAAGTTATCGATGGCTGGGACGTTGAGGAAATGAGCGTCGGAGATGATATATACTTTGCATTTCTTAAGGAGGATAAGGTCGGAAATATAGAAAACACCGACCTGCTTTACCCTGTTGCAATATCGGCAAAGCTGGAAAATGTTGATTCCGAAGGAAACATCCGCGTCAGAACGATTGACAGGGTGAACCTTCTGGATGTCTATCTGGATGATGACGAGGTTTTTGCCGAAACATCCGTAAGACCTGAGGTTGAAGATATCAGCCTTTCTGAGAGACAGCGTAAATTCGAGAAACTGAAAAAACTTCTTCTGGATTTTGTGCAGGATTATCAGTGGGGACTCTTTGCGAGAGGACTTATTCTTCAGTGGAAGAACTTAAATGAACTCTGCAGCTCGATGGCGAGTTATTTTAATATAACATGGGAAGAAAAATACAGAATCATTTCTGCTGATAAGCTCAGCGAAAGATATAAGCTTGTGGAAGATGCCGTTTATGAATTTGTTGAGATGGCTAAGGTTCATAATGAAGCTGAAGATGCGCAGATGGAAGAGCACGAAAAGCTTTACAGGGAATCAGCTCTGAAAAAGCAGATCAGCATACTTCAGGAAGAGCTTGATTCAATGCATCCTGAAAACATTTCTGATGTTGCAATGTTCAAAAAGAAGATAGAAGAATCGGGAATGAATGACACGGCAAGACGTGAGGCTGAGAAGATACTTAACCGCATGAAGCAGGAAGGTCAGGACGGTCACGAATACGGAATGCTTTATGATTATCTTGACTTTGTGACTAGCCTTGAGTGGCATGAGTCAGAGCCGTGTGAGATAGACCTTGGTAAGGTTGAAGAGATTCTTGATGAGGATCATTTCGGCTTAAAGAAGGTGAAAGAACGTATAGTTCAGCAGATGGCAGTAATGGCTCTTAACAAAAAGCAGTCGGGCTCAATCCTTCTATTTGTGGGGCCTCCGGGAACAGGAAAAACAAGTATAGGACAGAGTATAGCGAGAGCGCTGGGACGTGAATACGTAAGAATAAGTCTCGGTGGTATCAGGGATGAAGCAGAGATAAGAGGTCACAGAAGAACATATATAGGAGCTATGCCGGGCAGAATTATGGAAGGTATGAAGAGAAGCGGCAGTTCTAATCCTGTCATGGTGCTTGATGAGGTTGACAAGCTTGTAAGGGATTATAACGGGGATCCGTCATCAGCGCTTCTTGAGGTGCTTGATCCAGAACAGAACTTTTCATTTACGGATCATTATATGAATGTTCCTTATGATCTTTCAAATGTACTTTTTGTATGTACGGCGAATACGACAGATACAATTCCGGAACCGCTCTTAAACCGTATGGAGATAATAGACTTTAACGGTTATACGGCAACGGAGAAGTTCTCTATCGCTAAAAAGCACCTTATTCCAAGGGCATATAAGCAGATGGGTATACTGAAGAAAAATCTCAGCATTACAGATACTGCCGTAAAGAAGATCATCGAGGAATATACTGCTGAAGCCGGCGTCAGAGGCCTGAAAAAACAGATAGATAATCTGTGCAGAGCGGCAGCTGTAAAACTTGTTAAAGGCGATGATAAAAAAGTCAGTGTTAATCCTAAAAATCTTAGCGAT
The DNA here is from genome assembly GCA_946628415.1 of uncultured Lachnospiraceae bacterium. GTDB lineage: Bacteria > Bacillota > Clostridia > Lachnospirales > Lachnospiraceae > Eubacterium_Q. Next base: position 54,647 of record CAMOWK010000008.1, read on the forward strand.
TATCTTGGACGTAGAGTCCTTCGTCATGATATAATAGAGAACAGCACAAATTCAGGAATTGTTACCGGTCTTGCATGGACTATGGCAGGTGGAGAGATACTCTTTATTGAGGCTGCGCTTGTTAAGGGACAGGGTAAGACTATAATAACAGGACAGCTTGGCGATGTGATGAAGGAATCTGTGGAGATAGCGATAAGTCTTATCAAGGGGCTTTACCCTAAAGAAACGGAAAAGCTTTCTGAATATGATCTTCATATACATGTTCCGGAAGGGGCTGTTCCAAAGGATGGACCTTCTGCCGGAATTACAATTACCACAGCTCTTGCATCGCTGTTTACCGGGGTTAAGGTTGATCCGCATATCGCTATGACGGGTGAGGTTTCGCTTAGAGGAAATGTAATGCCTATCGGCGGACTTACCGAAAAACTTATGGCAGCCGTGAGAGCCGGGGTTAAGAAGGTATATATCCCTGAGAAGAATGTTGAAGATCTCCAGGATGTACCGGATGAAGTAAAAGATGCTCTTACCATAATTCCTGTTAAGAGAGTTAAAGATGTCCTGAAAGAGTGCATTAATAAATGACTTGTTTAGTCGGAATTTGGAGGGGCTTAAATGAAACTATCTTTTAAGGAGAAGGCAGCATACGGACTTGGCGCCGTAGGCAAAGATATGGTATATATGCTTTCCGCAAGCTATGTACTGTATTACTTTCAGGATATTCTGGGAGTAAGTGCTATTGCGATGGGAATCATACTTCTCATTGCGAGAGTTTTCGATGCATTTAACGACCCTATTATGGGTATTATAGTTGCAAAAACCAAGACAAGGTGGGGCAAATTCAGACCTTGGCTTCTTATCGGTACGGTTACAAATGCAGTTATTCTTATACTGATGTTTGCAGCGCCGCCATCACTTGATGGTAAAGGACTTGTTGCCTATGCTGCTATAACCTACATTCTGTGGGGAGTAACCTATACCATGATGGATATTCCGTACTGGTCGATGATTCCTGCATTTACAGATGGCGGTAAAGAAAGAGAAGGTCTTTCTGCACTCGCACGTTCATGCGCAGGCGTTGGTTCAGCCATCATACAGATTTTCACTGTTATGGCAGTTGCGGCTATCGGTACATTTTTTGCAGCAAAGAATACTGACAATGTAACGAATACATTTGGAAATGCAGATCAAAATGTTTCTGCTTACGTTGTTGAACTTGACAGTGACGGAAATCCTACTTCTAATGTGCTTGAATTTTCGGGAGAGAGTGTAAGTCTCGATGCTTCCATTACAGGAACAAGCAAGGTTTTCGAAGATGAGCTTTATTTTACAGACAGTAATACCGATTACGAGTTCAGTATAAACGGAATCACTCCAAAAACAAGTAAAGTGGAATTCGTTATGGATTCAATGTCTTCATCTGATGCGGCGGTCGTGCTTTATGTGGACAGCGATACGATGAAATCTTTTGGAAATCCTGAAACGCTTGATGCAAAGCTCAGCATGACTTCCAATATCGAAGTTGAAAGACTCGGTTTCAAGTATTTCACGATCATTATCGCAGTACTCTTTATAGTATTTATACTTATCACCTGCATATTCATAAAAGAGAAGTCGTCAGTTGATATGGAGACAGCATCTGTCGGACAGATGTTCAAGGCGCTCATTCAGAATGATCAGGCGATGACGATAGTTATAACCATCGTACTTATCAATACAGCGCTTTACATTACGACGAACCTCCTTATCTACTTCTTTAAGTATGATCTTGCGGGTTCAAACTGGCAGGGCAATTATACGCTTTTCAATACATTTGCCGGCGGAATGCAGATACTTGCGATGATGCTTATGTTCCCGCTTCTCAGGAAATTCTTCAGTACACTTAAGATTTTCTATATCTGCGTTGCTTCAGCTATAGGCGGTTATCTGGTGCTTCTTATCATGGCACTTTTAGGTACGAAAAATGTATTTCCGTTCTTTGTTCCGGGATTCTTCATCATGTCAGCGGTGGGAGTTCTGAATGTTATCGTAACGGTATTTCTTGCAAATACTGTTGATTACGGTGAACTTAAGAATAAGAGGCGTGATGAGTCGGTTATATTCTCAATGCAGACCTTCGTTGTTAAGCTTGCATCTGGTATTGCGGCGCTTATTGCATCTATATGTCTTACAGTATTCAAAATCCAGAAGGATTCCGATGTTAAGGTTACATTTGACGTGATCTTAAACAAGATGGAGGATTTAAAGAATAATGTCGTAGAGACAATAGGCAGTAATTCGGTGCTCGGACTCAGAATGGTAATGACACTTGCACCTATACTTGTGCTCATAGTTGCACTTCTTATATTCAAGTCAAAATACATACTTACAGATGCTAAGCTTGCTGAGATAACAGATGAGCTTAAAAAATCAAAAAATGAGTAATAGTAATTTTAAATAATCCATGGTGTGGGGACCCTATCGGCCCCCACATTCTGATTGAAGGATGCGTGGGGGACAAGATGATTAAAAAGGTTCAGAATACTATAATTCTTCATACGAAGAATACTACATATGCGATGCGTATAATGCCGTCGGGGCATCCGGAGCATCTGTATTACGGAAGAAGGATACATCTTTCGAAGGGTGACGGTGCGCTGTTTGAAGAGCATCAGTTTCCACCCGGAGACACAAGCGTTTATTCGGACGAGCATAAAAATATTTCCCTTACGGATGTAAGACTTGAGATGTCATCTTACGGAAAAGGAGATATGAGAGAGGCGAGTGTAGCTGTTGTTAATCCGGATGGCAGTCTCACAAGTGATTTTGTTTACGAAAGCACCATCATACTGGAAGGAAAGAAAGAGATGGAAACTCTCCCCGGTTCATACGGTGATAAAGGGAAAGTTGAAACTGTCGAGATAAGCTTTTTCGATAATGAAAACAAACAGAGACTTGTACTTTACTATTCGGTTTTTCCTGAAGTGGACATCATTACAAGAAGAGCGGTGCTTTTTAATGAGTCGGAAGGAGAGGTTCATGTAAAACGGCTCATGTCGAATCATATTGATTTTGATAAGGATGATTTCACTCTCCATACATTTACAGGCGCATGGACAAGGGAAATGATGAGAAATGACATACACGTCGTTTCCGGTAGTTATGTAAACTCGTCGTATTCGGGAACTTCATCGAATATAGTAAATCCTTTCTTTATACTAAGTCGAACCGGTGCTAATGAGGATACGGGAGATGTATATGGATTTAACCTTATATACAGCGGCAATCACTATGAGAGTGTGTCGGTAAGTCCGTTTGGAAAGATAAGGCTGCTCCAGGGGATCAGTCCGGAGGGCTTTGATGTGACTGTTCCGGCAGGCGGTACATTTGAAACGCCCGAAAGTGTCATGACGTTTTCAAAAGACGGAATGAACGGCATGAGTCAGAATATGCATGCATTTGTGAAAAAGCATATAGTAAGAGGCACGTGGAGGGATAAAGCAAGACCTGTTGTACTTAACAGCTGGGAAGCCAATTACTTTAATATTGACGAAGGAAAGCTTGTACGGCTTGCGAAGGCAGGCGCAGAGCTGGGAATTGAGCTTTTTGTCATGGATGACGGCTGGTTCGGAAAGAGAAATGATGACAGAAGCAGCCTTGGTGACTGGGAAGTTAATAAGAAAAAGCTGCCGAACGGACTTTCAGAACTTGCTGAAAAGATAAAGAAGCAGGGGCTTATGTTCGGTATATGGCTTGAGCCTGAAATGGTGAATGTAGACAGTAAGCTTTACAAAGAGCATCCCGACTGGACTCTGGATATTCCGGGAAAGAGCCATAGTGAAGGAAGGAATCAGAGAATACTTGATCTCACAAGAAAAGAGGTTCAGGACTTCGTCATAGAAGCAGTGTCAGGGGTTCTTGATTCTGCGGACATTTCCTATGTGAAATGGGATATGAACAGGAATTTTACCGACTATTTCAGCAGAAACCTTTCCAATCAGGGAGAAGTAATGCACCTTTATCAGACAGGACTGTACAGGGTGCTTCGGACTATCATGGAAAAATACCCTGAGGTTCTTTTTGAGGGCTGTGCTTCTGGCGGTAACAGATTCGATCTTGGAATGCTTTGCTACTTCCCGCAGATATGGGCAAGTGATGATACTGACGGACTTATGCGTGCATATATTCAGACAGGATACAGCTACGGTTATCCTATGTCAGTTGTCTCGGCACATGTTTCGGAGATTCCGAATCACCAGACTATAAGGCGCACTCCGTTTGTTACAAGGTTTAATGTGGCAAGCTTTGGCGTTTTCGGATATGAACTTAACTTTAATGACATTGATAAAGAAAAGAAGAAAGCAATAAAAGAGGATATAGCGCTTTATAAGAAATGGAGAGATACTTTCTTCTTCGGTTCATTTTACAGGGGAAGAAGCATTTTTAACGGTAATGAAATGGAGTGGACAGTTGTAAGCCCGGATAAGAAACGTGCAGTCGGTCTTTACATGGAAAAACTGGTAACTCCGAATGCCGGAAACAGCATTTACAGGGCAAGAGGACTTGATGAAAAATTGTTATACCATTTTTATGGGAAAAGTTATAAAATAGACGTTAGGGATTTTGGAAGCCTGATCAATACGATGGCACCTTTCCACGTAAAGCAGGATTCCGGAATGCATGAACTTATAGCAAAAATAGTTAAAATGTATGAGAAACCCGAGGATTACACTCTGTATGGTGATACACTTATGTATGCAGGGGTACACCTCAGACAGGGTTTCACCGGAACCGGATGGAATGATGAGATGAGATTCTTTACAGATTTCGGTTCACGACTCTATTTCATGGAGGCTTTAGATGAGTAAGAAAAAGAAAAATGAAACGCCGGATACAGAGGTTCTTTCAGCTGATGAGATGGGAGTTCCGGGTGAAGAGGCAGTGAAGGACGCGGACGATGCTGCAGCAGATGTTAAGAAGGTTGCTGAGAACGCTGCGGACGATGTGGAGGATGCTGTTTCAGATACGGCAGACACGGCTGATGATGCAGTGACGGATGTTCTTACAAGGGATAAAAAGAAAAGTAAGGATGATGCAGTGACGGACGTTCTGACTAAGGACAAAAAGGCTGCTGACTCTGATGACGAGACAGTTCCGCAGAAGATGGGAGCTAAGAGTGATGCCAGAAAATGGGCCGCCGATTCCAAGGCTCAGGATGATATTAAAGAGTATCAGGAGAGAAAGAAGGAGCAGGAAGGCGTAAAAGAAAAAGGCGGAGCCGTTAAGGTTTTCGGAATAATCGCACTTCTTATTATGCTTGCCGGTGCTGCAGGGATAGGTCTTATTCTTGCATTTTACGTATTTATGCCGGGAGATCCTGTATATAAAGGGGCAGCCGCAAAGGGCTTCAGTACATTTAATATTGAAGGCTACGTGCCGAAGACTCCGGAAGTTCTTCCTACGACACCTACGGATGCTGAACCTGAAGGGACGGCAACCGATGCGGATAAAGATGCCAGCAAAGGAGACGCCGATAAGGATACCGGCAGTGACGATAAGACCGATGCCGGCAGTGACAGTGAAAATAAAAATGACGATGGCTCTACCGAAGACAAAGGCAAAGACGTCGGATGTGCAGGAAAGGAGGCGTAGAGATGAAGAAGAGATGGAAAGTAGTTCTCATCATTTCGCTTATCCTCATTCTTGCGGAGGCGGCAGCAGCTGTTATCTATGTGCTTCCTGTTTATTATAAGGCGGCATTTTTTAAGGCAATTGAAGAAACTAAGCTTGAGACAGCAGAGGAGATCCTTGATAAGGATTTCGGCTTTGTGAAGAGGGCTGTAGAAACAGAATTAAATGATTATATAGTTTATCATGCAAATGAGTACCTCGAGGATAAGGCGCCTTATGAGGACGTTAAGACACTGCTTGTAAATATTGAACATATGAAGGCATTTGAGGGAAGGACAGAGGACGCCTTTGCTCATATGAATGCGTATGAACTTCTCAAGATTTATGAAGATGCTGCGGCTGATTATGTGGTAAATTCGGGCGGAAGAACCGATTATATCAATGAAGATATAGTGCTTAATTATTCAAATGCATTTCATGTTACAAGCTACTACTTCAATTATGATGAGAATTTCACGCCTGATTACAGCGTGAGAGTCGGTGAGCAGCTTGATACATATCTTGAGGGTAAATATAATCAGTATAAAGAAGGAAAGCTTGAATATAAGAACATGAATGCATATGTTCAGGTTGCTTATCAGTATTTTCCTGATACTACTTACACTAAGTCGCTTGTATCGGAGCTTTCAAATGCAGGAGCTATCGATGCGGCTTTTCAGAGTGCCAGCGATGCATTTGATGAAGGCAACTATGTGGAGGCTGTAAGACAGTGTGATACTGCAGCAACAAGCTATGCCAAGGAAGAAGGATTTGATCTTTATAAGAATCAGTTTGAAGAGTTAAGAACCAAGGCGTACGAGGAAGGCAAGAAGTCTTATAAAGATATAGTTAAGAAACTTATCGATGAGGGTAAGATTGACGAAGCAAAGGCTCTTATAGATGCTATCGAAGAGCTTTACGGAAATGACATCGATATGAAAGCCATAAGGGAGGTTGCTACTCCTGACTGGAAGAAGGCGTATAAGGATTATACTGCGGACAGCACTGCGAAGCTTGAAAAGGCTGCCGGTGATGGCGTTATGGCGGCTGATCTCTTTAATTCAAAGGATATTACCGTTTCAGAGCATGTTCCGGCAAATGCAGCGACAGACGATCTTGATGATGACGGAATGCCTGAACTGCTTCTATATAACGATGATTTTATATATGTTCTTACTTGTGACTTTGATGGAGTTCATCTTACGGGCTGCTTCAAATACAGCGGATTTGCTGACGGAAAGCTTATGGCATTCGGTATAAAGAATCCGAATGATATATATGTGCTTGTATATGAAGATGGCAAGTGGACACTCGATTCGTCTCTTAGAGTGAAGACTTCCGAAGACGGAAAGAACACATATTTTAACGGAAATGAAGAAGTTTCGGATGAAGAATATGTAAAGCTTAAGGACAGTCTTATGGCTAAGAAAGTCGGCGTGGAAGGCGGCGTGCCTATAGCTGATGCGGCCACGCTTTTTGAGTAAGGGTTCAGGCGTGAACTCTTAAGGGTGAGTTTATGGGAATAAAGGTATATAAAAGTAAAGAAAAAACCGTGGAAAATGAATCAAAGGATAAGAAGGTTCTGGTGAGAGACCTTGATAACGGGAACCGTCTTATAAGAGAGAACGATACATTTTTCGCGGCAGTAGGCGATGAGAAGATTATGATAAGCAGGGAAGAAGCGATACTTATACTGCAGAATCACGATCTTATATATGACGTTATAATCGGGGCAAAAAGAAAGTTTTATTTTAATACTGCGGAGGACAGATACAGTCCGACGGATTACTAAGTGATTTTTACCAAAGGAACTAAAGACCAAAGACGCGGTCGGATGTGCCATAAGGTATAGATATAGGAGGAACAAAAGAATGATTAAACTCTATGACACAGGTGCGTATCTCGTGCATGGAAAAGACCTCATTCCGGATGACGGACAGGCTGAGGCAAAGCTTAGGGGTGAGGACTTAAATACTACGAGAGAGGAAGCGGGAAAAGCCACTATGGCATATAATATCCTTAATTCTCACAACACATCCGGTGACATGGCAAATCTTAAGATAAAGTTCGATAAGATGACTTCGCATGACATCACATTTGTTGGAATCATACAGACAGCGAGAGCATCGGGGCTTAAGGAATTTCCTATTCCGTACGTCCTTACCAATTGTCACAACTCACTTTGTGCAGTTGGCGGTACAATAAACGAAGATGATCACATGTTCGGACTTTCATGTGCAAAGAAGTATGGCGGAATCTACGTTCCTCCTCATCAGGCTGTTATTCACCAGTATGCAAGAGAAATGCTTGCAGAATGCGGTGCTATGATACTTGGCTCTGACAGCCACACCAGATACGGAGCACTCGGTACCATGGCGATAGGTGAAGGCGGCGGCGAGCTTGCAAAACAGCTCCTTGGAAAAACCTACGATGTTGCAAAGCCGGACGTTGTAGCTATATATCTTGACGGTGAAGTAGCTAAGGGAGTTGGCCCTCAGGACGTTGCGCTCGCTATAATTGGGGCAACATTTAAAAACGGTTATGTCAAGAATAAGGTAATGGAATTTGTCGGCCCGGGTGTGGATGCACTTTCGGCTGATTTCAGAATCGGTATTGACGTAATGACAACGGAAACAACATGTCTCTCATCTATCTGGAAGACAGATGAGAAGGTAAAGGAATGGTATGACATTCACGGAAGAAGTGATGCATATAAGGAAATGAATCCGGGAGATGTTGCCTACTATGACGGCGTATGCTACGTTGATCTTTCAAAGATTAAACCTATGATTGCAATGCCGTTCCATCCAAGCAATGTTTATACAATAGAAGAACTGAACGCAAATCTTTCTGACATCCTTCATGATGTTGAAGAGAAGGGCAGAAAGCAGCTTTCGGGTGATGTAGAGTTTAAGCTTTCGGATAAGATAAGAAATGGCAGACTTTACGTTGAACAGGGAATAATTGCAGGATGTGCCGGCGGTGGATATGAGAATATCTGCGCGGCAGCGGATATACTTCGCGGACAATTTATAGGAAGTGACGAGTTCACACTTTCGGTTTACCCTGCAAGTACACCTATAATGATGCAGCTTGCTAAGAACGGAACAGTTGCAGATCTTATAGAAACAGGCGCTATCGTTAAGACGGCATTCTGCGGACCATGCTTCGGTGCAGGTGATACTCCGGGTAACGGAGCTCTCAGTATAAGACATTCGACAAGAAACTTCCCTAACAGAGAAGGTTCTAAGATTCAGAATGGACAGATAGCTTCTGTTGCACTTATGGATGCAAGAAGTATTGCGGCTACTGCTGCAAATAAGGGCTTCCTTACTCCTGCAACAGATCTTGATATAGAATATACGGGACCTACATATTTCTTTGATCAGAAGATTTATGCAAACAGAGTTTATAATGGTTTCGGTAATCCAAAACCTGAAGAAGAGATTAAATTCGGACCGAACATAAAAGACTGGCCGGAAATGCCTGCTCTTACAGAGCATCTTCTTCTTAAGATGGCATCCGTTATCATGGATCCCGTTACTACTACGGATGAGCTTATTCCTTCGGGTGAGACATCAAGTTTCAGATCCAATCCTATAGGTCTTGCAGAGTTTACATTATCAAGAAGAGATCCTCTTTATGTGGGACGTGCAAAGGCTGTTCATGAGATTGAGATAGAGAGAGAAAAGGGTGAACATCTCTGCCACATAAATGATGAGATTCATGATATAGTTAAGACATTTAAAGAAAAATTCCCTGATGTTAAGGGAAGTGATGTTGGCGTAGGAAGCACTATCTTCGCTATTAAGCCGGGTGATGGTTCAGCGAGAGAACAGGCTGCGTCCTGTCAGAAGGTTCTCGGCGGATGGGCTAACATAGCAAAAGAATATGCAACCAAGAGATACAGATCGAATCTTATCAACTGGGGTATGCTTCCGTTTGTTATAAGTGAAGATGTAAGCTTTGACGTGGATGATTACATTTTCATTCCTAACATCAAGGATGCACTTAAGAATAAAGATGAAATAATCAAGGCATATATAGTTAATAAGGATATGAAGGAGATAGAGCTTCGTCTCGGTGAACTTACGGATGATGAAAGAACGATAATTGATAAGGGATGTCTTATCAATTACTATCGTGACTGATGGAAGGTTCTACTTAAGGTTTTATGAAAGGGTGATGTATTATGTTTGGTATACCAATGTCAATGGCAGCGGTTTGGATCATAATAGCAGGCATTGCGCTTCTTATTGAAGCTATAACTACAGGACTGACCTCAATATGGTTTACCATTGGTGCATTTGTAGCTGCGGTAGCTGCATGGCTTGGGGCAGGACTGCCTGTTCAGATAGTTATATTTCTTGTTGTTTCCATAGCTCTTATGCTGCTTGTCAGACCTCTTGCGAAAAAGAAGGTGACGGGTGAGATAATACCCACAAATGCCGACTCTCTAATCGGTAAGAGGCTTGTTGTAAAGGAAGAAGTAAATAACAGCGAGAAAAAAGGAATGGCAACAGTCGGTGATATAGACTGGAGGCTTAATTCTGTAGACGGAAGCATTATTAAAGAGGGAAGCGTTGTTATAGTAAAAGCGATTGAAGGCACCAAACTTATGGTGGTTTCTGAACTCAGTGAAAATGCTGGACAAAGCATTTAAATAAATAATAAAAAGTTTTTAGGAGGTTTATTATGGGTGGAGGACAGATTGCATTTATAGTATTTTTATTCATTCTTGTGGTTGTAATACTAAGTTCAATCAGTGTTGTAAGACAGGCAAATGCTTACATCATTGAGAGACTTGGTACTTATAACAGTACATGGAGGGTTGGTCTTCATTTCAAGATGCCTGTTATCGACAAGATAGTCAAGAGAGTTTCACTTAAGGAGCAGGTGGCAGATTTCCCACCTCAGCCGGTGATTACAAAGGATAATGTTACCATGAGAATAGACACGGTTCTTTTCTTCCAGATAACAGATCCAAAGCTTTACACATATGGTGTTGAGAATCCTATAGCAGCTATAGAAAATCTTACAGCTACTACACTTCGTAACATCATTGGTGAGCTTGAACTTGATCAGACTCTTACTTCAAGAGAGATAATCAATGCCAAGATGAGAGCTACACTTGATGAGGCTACAGATCCATGGGGAATCAAGGTAAACCGTGTTGAGCTTAAAAACATCATTCCACCTGCAGCTATACAGGAAGCGATGGAAAAGCAGATGAAGGCAGAGCGTGAAAGACGTGAGCAGATCATCCGTGCAGAAGGTGAGAAGAAGTCAGCCGTACTTGTTTCAGAAGGTCAGAAGGAAGCAAAAATCCTTAAGGCAGAGGCAGATAAGCAGGCAGCAATCCTTGCGGCAGAAGCTGAAAAGCAGGCAGCTATCCTTGCAGCTGAAGCTGATAGAGAAGCAAGAATTAAGAGAGCAGAAGGTGAGGCTGAAGCTATCGTAAATGTACAGAAGGCTACGGCAGAAGGTATCAGACTTGTAAATGAATCAGCTCCTACAGAGCAGGTTCTCAGAATTAAGACTCTCGAAGCATTTACAAAGGCTGCTGACGGAAAGGCAACCAAGCTTATAATTCCATCAGATATAGCAAGTGTTGCAGGACTTGTTTCAGCAGTGACAGAGACGGTCAAGACCAGTGAAAATAACGAAAATTAATAGGCAAATTAACCAATTGAAAGTATAATTATTTAGGTATATTTGATATTCTGCCTAAAAAAACAGTTTATTTCTGTTTTCATAGATGGTATAATATCAGCATATTATTTTTATATGCTTAAAGGGGTGACTATATGATTAAGAAGGAAATGATTGCGATGCTTCTTGCCGGCGGTCAGGGCTCCAGACTCGGAGTGCTTACTTCTAAGCTGGCAAAACCGGCAGTTGCTTTCGGTGGAAAGTATAAAATAATCGATTTTCCGCTCAGTAACTGCATCAATTCCGGAGTTGATACTGTAGGTGTTCTTACGCAGTACAGACCGCTCCGACTCAATCAGCATATCGGTATAGGTATGCCTTGGGATCTTGATAGAAATAACGGTGGTGTTACGGTGCTTCCGCCTTATGAGAAAGCTGATAATGCATCATGGTACACAGGTACTGCGAATGCTATTTATCAGAATCTTGAATATATGGAGTACTATAATCCTGATTATGTTCTTATTCTTTCAGGTGACCATATTTACAAGATGGATTACGAGGTAATGCTTGACTATCACAAGTCATCACATGCCGATGTAACTCTTGCTACATATCAGGTTCCTATGGAAGAAGCGTCAAGATTCGGTGTTGTAATCACTGATGAAAACGGGGTTATCAGTGAGTTTGAAGAAAAGCCTGCACATCCTAGAAGCAATAAAGCTTCCATGGGTATTTACATATTCAGCTGGCCTGTTCTTAGGGATGCGCTTATAGAGATGAAGGATGTTCCTTCATGTGACTTTGGTAAGCATGTCATTCCACATTGCCATGAGCAGGGCAAGAAGATTGTGGCTTATGATTTCAAGGGTTATTGGAAGGACGTTGGAACACTCGGTTCATATTGGGAAGCTAATATGGAGCTTGTAGATATAATTCCTGAGTTTAATCTTTATGAGGAATTCTGGAGAATCTACACAAAGAGTGATAATCTTCCGCCGCAGTACATAGCTGATGCAAGTTCAGTTACAAAGAGTATCGTCGGTGAAGGAACTGAGATCTATGGTGAGGTTATAAACTCGGTTATAGGTTCCGGTGTTGTTATCGGCAAGGGTACGGTAGTTAAAGATTCTATCATTATGAATAATGTAACGATAGGTGAGGGAGCTACTATTGATAAGGCAATACTTGCTGAAGGCGTTTCAATCGGAAACGAAGCAGTACTTGGTGTAGGTGAGGAAGTGCCAAATGACTTTGCACCTCATATTTATTCATTTGGACTTGTAACTATTGGTGAGAATTCAGTTATACCGGATAAGGTTCAGATCGGAAAGAACACTGCTATAGTTGGTGTTACAGATGAAGCAGACTATCCGGACGGAGTTCTAAGTAGTGGTTCAAGCATTATAAAGGTAGGTGAGTAATATGAGAGCGATAGGTATCATTTTAGCAGGTGGAAACAGCAGTAGGATGGGAGACTTATCAGCTAAGCGTGCAGTAGCAGCTATGCCAATCGCAGGATGCTATAGAGCTATTGACTTCTCACTTTCCAATATGGCTAATTCACATATTCAGAAGGTTGCAGTTTTTACACAGTACAATTCACGTTCACTTAATGAGCACCTTAATTCCTCCAAGTGGTGGGATTTCGGAAGAAAGCAGGGTGGTCTTTATGTATTCACACCTACTATAACAGCTACAAACAGTGACTGGTACAGAGGTACTGCAGACGCATTATATCAGAACATCAGTTTCCTTAAGAATGCTCATGAGCCGTATGTAGTTATAGCATCCGGTGACGGAATTTATAAGCTTGATTATAATAAGGTTCTGGAGTATCATATCGCAAAGGGCGCAGATATCACAGTAGTCACCAAAGATATAAGTCCTGAAGATGATGACATCACAAGATTCGGTGTCGTTAAGGTTTCAGATGAAGGAAGGATCTTAGACTTCGAGGAGAAGCCGGTTGTAACAGATACACATACAGCATCAATCGGTGTTTATGTTATCAGAAGAAGACAGCTTATAGAGCTTCTTGAGGCAGCTTCTGTAGAAGGAAGGACAGACTTCGTTAAAGATATTCTTATCAGATATAAGAATGTTAAAAAGATAAACGCATACAAGATGGATTCATACTGGAGGAATGTAGCTTCTTCAGATTCATATTACAGAACGAATATGGATTTCCTTAAGAAGGATGTAAGAGATCATTTCTTCAGAGAGCAGCCAAGCATTTATACAAAGGTTGAAGATCTTCCGCCTGCGAAGTATAATGGAGACGCTAAGGTTTCAAACAGCTTAGTTGCAAGTGGTTCTATTATAAACGGAGAAGTTACTGATTCAATTCTTTTCAAGAAAGTTTATATAGGTAATAACTGCGTTATAAAGAATTCAATCATATTAAATGATGTTCACATTGGAGACAATTGTGTCATCGAAAACTGTATAGTAGAAAGTAGAGATACTATCAGAGCAAACACGGTTCATAAAGGTGAGCCGGGAAATCCTGAGGTAATCATAGAGAAAAGCTTCAGATATACATTATAAATTCTAAATGCAAACTGCAAATGTCAGAGGTTTTTTAAAGCCCTGAGGTAGTAATAGGAGGGTAAAACATATGCAGATTACAGACGTTAGAGTAAGAAAGATTGCCAAGGAAGGAAAGATGAAAGCCGTCGTATCCATAACGATTGACAATGAATTCGTAATTCATGACATCAAGGTTATCGAAGGCGAAAAAGGGCTCTTCATAGCTATGCCTAGCAGGAAGTCTTCAGATGGTGAGTACAGAGACATCGCTCACCCGATTAATTCAGAAACAAGGGAGAATATCCAGAGGTTGATTCTTGAAAAGTATGAAACTACTTCTTTTGAAGAAGCTGATGAAGTATAAGTCTTGAAAGTTTACTGAACTTTGTCGCCACGCTATAAGCGTGGCGATTTTTAAGTTTGCCCGGTTTATTCGTTTATGGTTGAAACAGTTTGAAAAAAGATATAGAATAAGGCGGATTAGATTTAAATAAAACTGAATGGAGATTATTATAATGAGCGATCTGAAAGCAGTCATACTTGCAGCAGGCAAGGGAACAAGAATGAAATCTGAATTACCAAAGGTTCTTCACAAAGTTAAGGGAAGAACTATGGTTGAATATGTTATAAGTGCCGCAAAGGGTGCCGGTGCCGACAAAATATGTGTTATTGTCGGATATAAGGGCGATATGGTGAGAGAAAGTCTCAAAGATATACCGCTTAACTTTGCCGAGCAAAAGGAGCAGCTTGGTACAGGGCATGCAGTAAAATGTGCGTCGGAGTTTATCGGAAATGAAGGAACAACCCTTATTCTTTGCGGAGATACACCTCTTATAAAAAGCGAGACGCTGAAAATGCTGTATGACAGACATAAAGAGTCAGGAAATGATGTAACTGTGCTGTCAGCCATATTTGATGATCCTTTTGGATACGGAAGAATAATAAGAGACGAAAACGGTTCATTCAGCGCGATAACCGAAGAGAAGGATTGTAATGATGAAGAAAAAAAGGTACAGGAAGTCAACTCGGGAATGTATCTTTTCAGTTCAGATAAGCTCAGCACAGCACTTGGACTTATTACAAATGATAATGCCCAGGGAGAGTATTATCTTACCGATACTATAAAAATAATCAAAGATATGGGTGGTAAGGTTGAGGCTGTATCTGTTTCAGACAGAAATGAGATTATGGGTGTTAATACTGTCCAGCAGCTTGAGGTTGCGGAAACACTCATATAACGCCCCGAAATCTACTCGGAAAAGGTTGACATAATATAAAAGGAAATTGATATGAAGATAATAGTAGGACTCGGAAATCCGGGGATGAAGTACGCGGGAACAAGGCATAATACAGGTTTTTCCGTGCTTACGGGCCTTTCGGATAAACTTAATATTCCGGTCAATAAGAAGCAGTGTAAGGCACTTGTGGGACATGGCTTTTGTAATGGCGAAAAGGTTGTTCTTGCAATGCCACAGACTTATATGAATCTTTCAGGTGAGTCGGTTCAGGCTCTTATGTCATTTTATAAATGTGCACCGTCAGACCTGATAATTATTTATGACGATGTGGATTTAGATCCCGGTAAGCTCAGGATCAGAGCCAAGGGAAGTGCCGGTGGGCATAACGGTATAAAGAGTATCATAAGCTGTATCGGCAGCGATACATTTGACAGAGTGCGTGTTGGAGTAGGGCATAAGCCACCGGAATACGATCTTGCGGACTTTGTTCTCGGTCATTTCGATAAAGATACACTTCCTCTTATGAGAGAAGCTGTGGATAAGGCATGCGATGCCATTATGACAATAGTTTCCGATGGAATCGATACAGCGATGAACCGATACAACTGATTCATGCCTGATAAAGCAATACCGGGTAAGTCATCGAAGTGACAAGTATGGACAGTCGAAGTTGACCGTATTTGTAACTGATAAGGCAATACAAAGTAAGTCGCCAAAGCGATATTAAGAGACATGGCAGGAAAGTAGATTATGGAAGCATTATTTGCGCCGGTAAGAGAAGAATCGGCTGTAAAATCCATAGCTGCTTATGCAAAATCGGGGAAACTTCCGGTGCATCTCTGGGGTATAACCAGAGATATAAGAGCTCTTGTCAGTGAAGTCCTTTCGGGAAATGACACGTTTACCCTTGTCATTACCTATGATGAGGCGAGAGCAGACAAGTTGTACTCAGACTTCAGATTCTACGAGAAAACAGTATTTCAGTATCCCGCCAAGGATGCTCTGTTTTATTCGGCAGATGTACACGGAAATGTAACCACGCGTAAGAGGCTTGAAATTATAAAAAGAATACTGAATAATGAACGCACAGTAGTAATAACCACTATAGATGGTCTGATGGACATGATGCCGAAAGGGGATGTCATAAGAGGAAATGTTATTCGTATTACGAAGGACATGGATATCGACCTTGTAGGTATGAAGGAAAAACTCGTCATCATGGGTTATGAAAATGTTGCTTCTGTAGAAGGACCCGGGCAGTTTTCGGTAAGGGGTGGAATAATTGATATATACCCTCTTACGGAAGAGTGCCCTTATCGTGTTGAACTCTGGGGAGACACGGTTGATTCCATAAGAACCTTTGATGCTGAAAGTCAGAGATCCATAGAAGAAACCGACCATTGTGAGATATATCCCGCAAGAGATTTTATTCCGGATAGTAATCTTACTGAAAGCGGCCTCAGTAAAATGGAGGCTGAGTATAAAAAACAAAGCGAAGCCTTAAAGAAGAGTTTTAAGACAGAGGAATATGCAAGACTTCGTAAAAATATGGAATATATAAGAGAAGCCCTGGAGTCATATGATTCAATGACCGGAATGGATGATCTTATTTCTTATTTCTATGAGGATACGGTTTCATTTCTGGATTATTTCCCGGACGATACATTTGTTTTTATTGATGAACCTGAAAAGACTCTGGAAAAGGCGAGAGTTTATTCGATGGAAGTAAGTATGTCCATGGAAGGGAGACTTTCAGGAGGTTATATACTTCCGGGGCAGGCAAATGTGTGCTTTAGTGACAGTTATATTGTGGAAAGGCTTGCGAACAGAAAGACGGTCCTTTTCTCCACTCTCTATAAGAAGTCAGTGGAGTTTGGAGAAAAAGCGGAATTTCAGCTTTCATCCGAGGGACTTATATCATACAGGAACAGCTTTGATGCTCTGGTTAAGGATATAAGTAAATTCCGAAGTGAAGGAAAGACGGTAGTAATCGCATCACCTTCGGTGACTCGTGCAAAGAGAATAGCGGATAACCTAAACAGCTTTGATATCCCTGCATTTTATTCCGAAAACAGGGGCAGAGTCCTCTCACCAAAGGAAGTTCTTGTTACAAAGGGAAATATCGAAGAAGGATTTATCCTTAAAAATGCAGGTCTGGTTGTCATCAGTGAAAGTGACATTTTTACAAATGAAAAGCGCGGCAGGACTAAAAAGGCAAAATATAAGGGAAGTGCTCTTCGCGATATAGCCGAAATAAGCGTAGGGGATTATGTTGTTCATGAGCGTCATGGTATCGGAATCTACAGAGGTATAGAGAAGGTGGAGTCCGAAGGAAGGCTCAGGGACTATATCAATATAGAATATGGTGACGGTGGCAAGCTTTTTGTTCCGGTGGAGCAGATGGCTGTTGTCGGGAAGTATGCCAGCAAGGACGCCGCAAAGCCAAGGCTTAACAGACTTGGCGGCAAAGAGTGGGAAAAGACCAGAAGTCGTGTCGGAACAGAGGTTGATGCTGTTGCAAAAGAGCTTATTGATTTATATGCGACAAGGGCTCATATAAAGGGCTATGCATTTTCAAAGGATACTGTATGGCAGACTGAATTTGAGGAGCTTTTCCCATATGATGAGACACCTGATCAGCTCCGTGCCATAGAGGAAACAAAGAAGGATATGGAGAGCGAACGCATCATGGACAGACTTATCTGTGGTGATGTCGGATTCGGAAAGACTGAAATTGCTATACGTGCGGCTTTTAAGGCTGTCCAGGACAGTAAGCAGGTGGCGTATCTGGTTCCTACGACAATACTCTGCCAGCAGCATTATGAGAATTTTACGAGCAGATTTGCTGATTATCCTATAAAAGTAAAGATGCTTTCGAGGTTCTGTACATCGAAGGAAATCCGTGAAACTATTGCGGGGCTTGCAAAGGGAGAAGTGGATATAGTGATAGGAACTCACAGGCTGCTTTCCAAAGACGTTTCATTTAAAGCGCTCGGACTTCTTATCATAGATGAGGAACAGAGATTTGGTGTAAGGCATAAGGAAAAGTTAAAAGAACTGAAGAAGTCGGTTGATGTACTTACACTTACGGCAACGCCTATTCCGAGAACTCTTCACATGAGCCTTATCGGTATAAGAGATATGAGTATACTTAGTGAGGCACCGGCAAAGAGGCGGCCGATACAGACCTATGTCATGGAGTACGACAGAGAGTTTGTAAGAGAGGCTATATCAAGAGAACTGGCAAGAAACGGGCAGGTTTACTATGTTTACAACAGAGTAGACGATATAGAGAGAATTACGAATGAGCTGATGCAGATCGTGCCTTCAGCGCGCATTACATTTGCTCACGGGAAAATGCATGAGAGAGAACTTGAGGATATAATGCATGATTTTATTTCGGGAGAGATTGATGTGCTCGTATCGACGACCATTATAGAGACGGGGCTCGATATTCCGAATGTAAATACCATAATCGTCCATAATGCTGATAATTTCGGGCTGTCGCAGCTGTATCAGCTAAGGGGACGTGTCGGGAGAAGCAGCAGGAGTTCGTATGCATTCCTTATGTACAGGCGCGACAAGGTGATTAAGGAAGTGGCAGAGAAGAGGCTTTCTGCTATAAGAGAGTTTACCGAGCTTGGCTCGGGATATAAGATTTCGATGAAAGATCTTGAGATAAGAGGGGCTGGAAATCTTCTAGGGAAGGCTCAGTCAGGCCATATGGAGGCGGTAGGCTACGATCTTTATGTCAAGATGCTTAATACTGCAATAAAGAAGGGGCTCGGCGAAGAGACTGAGGAAGATTTCACGGTAAGCTTCGATATTCCGGTTGAGGCTCATATTCCGGATGATTACATAAACAGAGAAGTTGTTAAGCTTGAAATGTATAAGAGCATACAGAGGATTGAAAATGCTGATGATGCTGATGAGATATACGAAGAGGCAAAAGACAGATTCGGTGAGCCGCCGAAGCAGTTTATGAGACTGCTCCGTATAGCGATACTTAAAGCAAAGGCAAGTAAGGCGGGGCTCAGTGAGGTAAGATATCGAAATGATGAACTGCAGTTCATTGTAAGACCTGATGCGGACATCACGGTTGAAAATGTCCCGCGTTTCATGAAGAAGTATAAGAAAGAAGCTCGTCTCATGAATGGCAAGGATTCCGGTTTTGCCATTAAAAGAGAAGCTGTGCTTCCTGATGAAATGCTTGAAAAAATAGAAACTGTCATATATGATATCAAAGAGACACTTATTCCTAAAGAAAGCAAGAATGAAAAAGATGAGATTTAAAAATGCATTGAAAAGAAGAATACTGTCCGCTTTGCTTCTCGGTACATTTATATTGACATCAGGATGTACGCACGGAAGTACTGTCGGAAATGCAGGGTCTACAGTCTTTAAGTTCGGCGGACAAAACATCAGTTTCGGCGAAGTTTATATCTATGCTGAGACTGTTATTGAGGGCTATAAGGAAACTTACGGCGAAAATGTATTCTCTATGGACATCACTGATGAGGACGGAAATGCAAGAACTCTTGAAGAGGTGGCAAGGGAGGATATTATTGAAGATATAGTCAGGGTTAAGGTCCTGAATGAGAAGGCAAAGGATTACGATGTCGAGCTTACGAATGACGATAAGGCGAAGGCTCTTGGAGAGGCTGATGAGTTCTGGAAGGGGCTTACAGACAGCCAGATTCAGGAAATGAATCTTACGCAGGATATGATCCAGAAGGTCATAGTTGAGAATATTATCGCAGACAAGGTGTATCAGGAAATAATCGATACATATGATGTGGAGATATCAGACGAAAAAGCCCGTGAGACGACATTTTATGATATGTATTTTGCCTGCTATAAGGAGAATTCAGACGGTTCTGTGGCAAAGTACAGCGATGAGGCGAGACAGCAGCAGTATGATAATGCTGTTGAGGCTTACGGAAAGCTTAATTCATCCTCGGGGACAAGTAATATTGAGGCGATAGTTTCTGAGTATGGTCTTGCAAAATCCGCATATTATACAATGACACCTGATGAGATACTTGCAAGCTACGGAACTGAAGTTTCGGAGATGTTATACGATCTTGAGGATGGAACTTACAGCCTTGTTACTGAAACTGAGTATGGATATCATATTTTCTATATGAAGTATCTGACAGACAGGGATGCAACGGATGCAAGAAAAGAGGAACTTCTCATGGCGGCAAAGGAAGAGTTCTTCCAGGATAAGTTTGACGGGTGGCTGAAAAGTACCGACAGGAGCTTTGATTATGAGAAGGATGTAGATTTTAAAGAGTATAACAAGATATCTTTTGAATGATAGATTGTTGGGGATGTAGTTAGGTATATAGTTGGGAATGTAGTTAGGCCATATGATATGTATGAATCAAGACTCTGCTCTCGCACGACATGGGTGCCCTAGCGGTGCTAAACTCTCACTTCGTCGTTGACTCGTGAGTCGTTAAGCACCGAGACCCATGACGGTCTTGATTGCATACATACCATATGGCCATTTTTACATTACCATATTTATATATTATGTTTTTTTATATTACGATTATGATGTTTTTGTATTGTGATATTTTTGCATTACCATATTATATATTATGGCTTTTTATATTACGATTATGATGTTTTTGCATTATGATTTTTTTGTATTACCATTTATTCATTATGATATTTTATATCACCATATTCTTATATTGTGATTTTTTGTATAATCATATTATTCAGTATTACAAGTGCAGTATGTGAGATGCAAACTGGAAATATATTATAAGTGATAGGGCATCTACTATAGTTGTGATAAAAGGACTTGCCATAACCGCAGGGTCGAAGCCTATTCTCTTGGCGAGTATAGGGAGTGAGCAGCCTACGAATTTTGCAACTATTACTGTAAGTACAAGTGTAAGGCATACGATAAGTGCTATAACCAGTCCCACTTTATCAAACAAAAGAAGCTTAACGAAGTTTGCTACGCCCAGAGTCAGTCCGCAGAGAAGTGCAACGAGGAATTCTTTTGCCTGTATTCTGAATATGTCGTTAAACTCTATCTCATCAAGTGAAAGACCACGGATTATGGATACAGATGCCTGCGAACCGGCATTTCCTCCGGTATCCATGAGCATTGGAATATATGCGGTAAGTATTACATATGCGCCAAGTGCGGTTTCGTACTTGGTGATGATGGCTCCGGTAAATGTGGCTGAAATCATGAGAAGAAGAAGCCAAGGGATTCGCTTCTTATAGGTCTCGGCAACACCGGTATTGATATATGGTTTATCGGTAGGCGTGATAGCAGCCATCATTTCGATATCTTCCGTATTCTCTTCCTGGATGACATCAATAGCGTCGTCGAATGTGATGATACCGACGAGTCTCTTTTCGTTGTCAACTACAGGGAGGGCGAGGAAATCGTATTTATCGAACAGTTTAACGGCAGTCTCCTGATCCTCCAGAGTGCTTACATAGATGACATTTGTCTCCATGATGTCTCCGATTTTCTCAGAGTAATCGGAGAGAAGTAGTTCTTTAACTGTTACGATTCCAAGTATCTCTTTCTTTGCATTTGTAACATAACAGGTGTAGATCGTCTCTTTGTCGACTCCGACCTCCCTGATTCGTTTAAATGCATCTTCAACAGTCATATTCTCCTCAAGACGTACATACTCGGTAGTCATGATACTGCCGGCACTGTCCTCAGGATATTTGAGAAGTTCATTTATTTCACGCCGGGTTTCGGGGTCTGTGTTCTTAAGGATTCTTTTAACAACATTCGCAGGCATTTCCTCAATCATGTCTACAGTATCATCAAGGAAAAGGTTTGCGATGATATAATTAAGCTCGTTATCAGAGAAGGCTTTAATGAGGCTGAGCTGAACATCCGAATCAAGATGTGCAAATGTATCCGCAGCAAGCTCTTTGGGAAGTATTCTGAAAGCTATGGAAAGCTTATCGATAGGAAGATCACCAAGAATTGCCGCGATATCGGCTTCATTCTGTTCTGAAAGATAAGCTCTTACTTCAACAAGTTTTTTTGCTTCAATCATTTCTCCAAGCTCTTCGGCGGAGTATACTTTATCTTCCTCCATGGTCATCCTCCTTTCGTGTTATTTTCATATTCTAAATTTTTTGCTGTGTTGCACCAAAAGATGCAGGTGAGGGTGTCGGGTATATCAGTGGGTTCCTGTTGATCCGAAACCGCCTGCGCCCCTCTTTGTTTCGTCCAGTGAATCTACCTCGCTAAAAACTCCGACTATATACGGGGTTATAACAAGTTGTGCAATACGTTCGGCGGGCTCAATGGTTTTCGGGTCATTTGTATGATTATGAAGTGCAACCATGATCTCACCTCTGTAATCTGAATCAATGACGCCGACTTTATTGGCAGGTGCCAGTCCTTTTTTTGTTGCCAGACCGCTTCTTGCATATATGAGACCTGCGTAACCTATAGGCAGTTCCATCGCAAGTCCGGTAGGAACGAGAAATGTCTCGTGCGGTGCTATAGTGACATCTTCTTCAATGCATGCATAAAGATCTGCTCCTGCCGCATACTCGGAACCGTATGTTGGGAGTATGGCATTTTCTTTTAATTTCTTAACATTAACATCTGTCCTGGTTATCATGATAAAATGCTCCTTCATCCTTCCAGAGGACTATTTCCCCTTTTTCAAGTGACTTCTTTACATCGATTATACGCTGATTAGATGAACCTTTGAATCTCAGATTAAGATCAAGGTAGTTTATGTCAAAACGGCTGTCAACAAGAACATCGATAAGAGAGAGGATTTCTTTTGTGACGGGCCATTTGCGGCACATATCATCGATTATTTCAGTGTCATAGTAGTAGCCCGAATAGCACCAGATGGTTTTTTCGGGATAGGTCTCTCTGACTTTTTTAATGAGAGGCAGGATTCCTTTTTGATTAACGAATTCAAAAGGTTCCCCTCCGAGGATAGTCAGTCCCTTTATATAATCGGGACGAAGTGCTTCTATAATCTCATCTATCGTGTCATTTGTAAATGTTTTTCCGTAATTAAAGTTCCAGGCAATATCATTAAAACATCCGTTGCAGTGCAGATTGCATCCCGATACGAAAAGGGATACTCTGACGCCCGGACCGTTAGAAATATCATATTTTTTGATTTCTGCGTAGTTCATGTTTTCTCCTCAGACTATATCGAGAAGAGGACTATATCTGAATAATCCTGATTATCTGATATAGCCCTCCTTGAAATACAGTTTTGTTATTAATTTACAGATGAAGTACTCTTGCCTTTATCTCTTTGGTTTTTCCGACATTCCAGAAGTTTTCACCAAGATAACCGCAGGTACGTCTTGTAACATTCATTTTAGAATGATCTTTGTTGTGACACTGTGGGCATTCCCATTCATTGTCATCATTTATCTGAATCTCTCCGTCATATCCGCAAACCTGACAGTAATCAGATTTGGTATTGAATTCAGCGTACTGAATATTATCATAAATGAATTTGACGAGTTCTGAAAGAGCATCAAGGTTCTTAGCCATATTAGGTATCTCAACATATGAGATCGCACCACCGGAAGAAATCTTCTGGAACTGGCTTTCAAATGTAAATTTGCTGAATGCATCTATATCTTCACGAACATCAATGTGGTATGAGTTTGTGTAGTAGCCCTTATCTGTGATATCAGGGATAGTACCGAAACGGGCTTTGTCAATACGTGCGAATCTGTAGCAAAGGCTTTCGGCAGGAGTTCCGTAAAGCGCGAAACCGAGTCCTGTATCAGCCTTCCAACGGTCACATGCACCGCGAAGATGATTCATAACTGCAAGCGCAAATTCTGTACCTTCAGGCTCTGTGTGGCTGACGCCTTTCATGAGCTTTGTAACTTCGTAGAGACCGATGTATCCAAGTGAGAGGGTGGAGTATCCGTTCATAAGGAACTTATCAATCTTTTCACCTTTTTCAAGTCTTGCGATGGCTCCATACTGCCAGTGGATTGGGCTTACGTCTGATGTAACGCCCATAAGTGCATTGTGACGAGCCATAAGTGCTTCATAACAAAGCTCAAGTCTTTCATCAAGCAGTTTCCAGAAAAGCTCTTCATCACCCTTGGCTATTATGCCGATCTGCGGAAGGTTAAGTGAAACAACACCCTGATTGAATCTTCCTTCAAATACGTATTCGCCCTTTTCGTTCTTCCAAGGTGAAAGGAAGCTTCTGCATCCCATAGGTGAGAATACATTTCCTGCATAATTCTCACGCATCTTCTTGGCTGAAATGTAGTCAGGATACATACGCTTAGCTGAACATCTTACAGCCATTTCTGTAATGTAGTCATATTTGCCGCCCTTAAGAGCATTGCACTCATCAAGAACGTATATAAGCTTAGGAAATGCCGGTGTAACATATACACCTGCTTCATTCTTGATACCTTCGAGTCTCTGGCGGAGAACTTCCATGATGATACGTGCATTTTCTTCTACGTACTCATCTTCTGGATCAAGGTGAAGGAAGAGTGTAACGAATGGTGACTGGCCATTTGTTGTCATGAGTGTGTTGATCTGATACTGAATAGTCTGAACACCTGAACGAAGCTCATCTTCAAGTCGTTCCTGAATCATGCTCTCAAGAGTATCTGCGTCAACCTTGTCACCAAACTTTTCTGTGAATTTTTTCTTATATTTTTCATAGCTCTTTCTCAGATATTTGCCGAGATGTATCATATCAACGGACTGTCCGCCGTACTGGCTTGATGCAACAGATGCAATGATCTGAGTTGTAACGGTACATGCTACCTGGAATGACTTAGGACTCTCGATGAGTTTGCCATTCATAACCGTTCCGTTATCAAGCATGTCTTTGATGTTAATAAGACAGCAGTTGAATATAGGCTGAAGAAAATAGTCAGCATCATGGAAATGAAGTACACCTTCATCATGAGCTTTGCTGATCTTCTCAGGAAGAAGCACTCTTCTTGTAAGATCCTTACTTACTTCGCCTGCGATAAGGTCTCTCTGAGTTGATGCAACAGTGGCATTCTTGTTGCTGTTCTCCTCCATAACGTCCTTATTGCTGTTCTTTATAAGACTTAAGATTGAATCGTCTGTTGTATTGGCTTTTCTGACGAGCTCTCTTGTGTATCTATATATAATGTAAGTTTTAGCTAAAATGTACTTACCATCAAGCATAAGATCATGTTCGATAATATCCTGAATATCTTCGACAAGAATACGCTTACGCTTCTTTTCCTCGATACCTCTTACTATCTCGTCAATCTTCGCGTCATCGACCTTCTCTTCAGGATCAACTTCCGCGTTTGCTTTTCTGATCGCAGTAACGATCTTACTTCGATCGAAGTCAACTATGTGACCGTCTCTTTTTACTACTTGCATACCTTCCAACCTCTCTTATTATATGTTTCGTCCATAGGCAAGAACGATTATAACACCGAGATTTATGTTTGTAAACACGAAAAGTACTAAATATTGTATATTTCAAAATGTCAGACAACCATATATTGTTAAAAATGTAATGAGCATGACTTGAAAAATGGCTAGAATACTAGGTTTTTTAGGTGAAATGCAATGCATTTTAATTGTAAAAACTGTGAAAAAAGAAATTTTACTTTTATTTTTAAGCGCTTTGTGTTATAAATGGAAGGTAGATTTTTTGGAAAGGATACTGTTATGAAAATTAAGAAGATAGCTAATTTACTTATTCCGGTTATGTGTCTGTCACTCCTGTCCGGATGTGGTAGTGCAGATAAAGCAGGTGATGTTTCGAGTGTAATAGGAAAATACAGTAAGTATGTAACTCTTGGAGAGTATAAGGGTGTTGAGTATACACCTTCACATACAGAAGTTACAGATGAAGATATACAGTCAGATATTGATTCTCTTATAAGTCAGGGAACTGTTGATGAGCAGGTCACTGACAGAACAGCTACATGGGGCGATGCAGTAAACATTGATTATGTCGGAACTGTTGATGGAGAAGAGTTTGAAGGCGGTAACACACAGGGCGCCGGAACAGAGCTTACTCTTGGAAGCCACTCTTATATAGATACATTTGAGGATCAGATCGTAGGACATTCTCCGGGAGATTCATTTAAAGTAAATGTTACATTTCCTGATGAATATCCGAATAACCCTGATCTTGCAGGTAAGGCTGCTGTGTTCGATACTACCTTTAATTATATAGTAGTTCCGATTAAGCCTGAATATAATGATGAGCTCGTTGCATCTCTTACAGACTGTTCAACAACTGATGAGTTTGAAGAGATGAAGAGAAAAGAGCATATTGAGACAAATTCAGAGACAGATGCAAATAATGACAGGGAGACAATCCTTCAGAGCATTATCGACGCATCTACATTTAAGGAGTTCCCTGAGCAGGAAGTTCAGGAGACTATAGATGATCAGGTTGCTTATTTCCAGGATCTTGCCGATTCAAACGGTATGGATGTAGATACTCTTATGATGTATTACGGCTTCCAGTCATCTGATGACCTTAAGGATTATCTTAAGGAGAATACTCTTGACGAGTTCAGAAGAAAGATGGTTGTAACCACTATAGCTGAGAATGAGAAGATCAAGCTTGACCCTGATGAGTATAAGGAAAAGGTTGATGAGATTCTTAAGTCAAACGGACTTTCTTCTATAGAAGAGTTTGAGCAGAATACAATGTATACTGAAGAGGATATTTATCTGTCACTGCTTGAACAGAAGGTTGTAGACTTCCTTGTTGAAAATGCAAAGCCTGTTGAAGGTACGACAGAGGAAACTACTGAAGAATAGATAGAAAATGGTAAAAACCAGCGGTCACAAATCTGCCGGCTCTGCCGCGAGACCTGTGCCGTAGATAGAAATGATGGTTAGTAGAGTAAAAACCAGCGGTCACAAATCTGCCGGCTCCGCCGCGAGACTTGTGACGTAGATAGAAATGATGGTTAGTAGAGTAAAAACCAGCGGTCACAAATCTGCCGGCTCCGCCGCGAGACCTGTGCCGCAGATAGAAATGATGGTTAGTAGAGTAAAAACCAGCGGTCACAAATCTGCCGGCTTCGCCGTCAGACGCTGCTACGCAGCTTGTATTTGTGACGCATGTGGTGCTTCGCACCACCTTCGATATATTCGTGTGCAGCATTTCAGTGCGAGCACTGATGCTGCACATGAATATATCATCGCTGGTTTAAGCTTTTTCAGCAGATGTGGCGGAATTGGTATACGCGCATGATTCAGGTTCATGTCCACTTTGGTGGGTTCGGGTTCGAGTCCCGTCATCTGCACTTATTGTACAGCGATGCATTTTGTCGCAAGTAGAAAGTAAAAATATAAGGAAGGTAGAACATGATGGAAGTAAAGAAGAATATTCTTACTTACGAAGGTCTTAAGGAACTTGAGGAAGAACTTCAGGATCTCAAAGTAAACAAACGTCAGGAAATTGCTCAGAAGATTAAGGAAGCACGTGAGCAGGGTGACCTTTCGGAGAATGCTGAGTACGATGCAGCAAAAGATGAACAGAGAGACATTGAGACAAGAATCAATGAGATAGAGAAAATTCTTAAGAATGTTGAAGTAGTAGATGAAGATTCTATCGACAAGGAAACGGTTAACTTCGGCTGCACGGTTCATATCAAGGACATGCAGACTAAGAAAGAGATGAAGTACAAGCTTGTAGGTTCTACCGAAGCAGATATATTGAACGGAAAGATTTCTAATGAGTCTCCGCTTGGTGCTGCGCTCTTAGGCGCAAAGGCAGGACAGATTGTATCTGTTGAGGCTCCAAAGGGAAGATTTGATTACAAGGTACTTGATTTTAAGAGAGCCAAATAATTAATGAATGCACGGGACCTTGTTTAAGTATGAGGTCCCTTTTCATTTTCATACGAAAATATTCCACAGGAAAGGATTTATATTATGGGAGATCAGAACCAGAACAAAGGTAAGCAGGAGCCTGATATTAATCAGCTTCTTAAGGTAAGAAGAGAAAAATTAAGTGAGCTTCAGGAAGCAGGCAACGATCCATTTGTCATAACAAAATATGATGTAACCTATCACACGGAAGAGGCAAGAGCGGAATTTAATGAGAAGTTCCCGAAGCCGGCTGAAGGTGAGGAAGCTCCTGAAATATCAGAAGAGGACAGGATAAATGTATCTATAGCAGGGCGTCTTATGTCAAAGCGTGTTATGGGTAAGGCGTCATTTGGAAATGTTCAGGATCTTAAGGGAAACATCCAGATATATGTTACCAGAGATGAACTTGGCGAGGACAGCTATAAGGGATTCAAGCGTATGGATATCGGTGATATCGTTGGTGTCAAGGGATATCTCTTTAGGACAAAGACAGGTGAAGTATCAATTCATGCTAAGGAAGTTACACTTCTCTCCAAGAGTCTTCAGATTCTTCCTGAAAAGTTCCATGGACTTACGAATACTGACATCAGATATCGTCAGAGATATGTTGATCTTATTATGAATCCTGAAGTTAAAGATACATTTGTAAAAAGGTCAAAGATAATCGCATCTATAAGAAAATTCCTTGATGCAGAAGGCTTTATGGAGGTTGAGACTCCTATGCTCGTTGCAAATGCCGGTGGAGCAGCAGCTCGTCCGTTCGAGACACATTTCAACGCACTCGATGAAGATCTTAAGCTTCGTATATCTCTTGAGCTTTATCTGAAACGACTTATAGTCGGAGGCCTTGAGAGAGTTTACGAGATCGGGCGTGTTTTCAGAAATGAAGGTCTTGATACAAGACATAATCCTGAGTTCACACTCATGGAGCTATATCAGGCATATACAGACTACCACGGCATGATGGATCTTACAGAGCGTATGTACCGTCATATTGCCGAGGAAGTTCTTGGTACTACAAAGATCACTTACAACGGAGTTGAGATGGATCTCGGCAAGCCGTTTGAGAGAATCACAATGGTTGATGCTGTTAAGAAGTACAGCGGCGTTGACTGGAATGAGGTTGCTGATACTGAGGCAGCTAAGGCTCTTGCAAAAGAGCATCATATAGAATTTGAGGAGTTCCATAAGAAGGGTGATATACTTAACCTCTTCTTCGAGACATATGTAGAGGAGCATCTTGTTCAGCCTACATTTGTTATGGATCATCCTATAGAGATTTCTCCACTTACAAAGAAGAAGCCTGAGAATCCTGAATATGTAGAGAGATTCGAGTTCTTCATGAATGGATGGGAAATGGCAAATGCATATTCCGAGCTTAACGATCCTATAGATCAGCGTGAAAGATTCGCAGCTCAGGACGCACTTGCAGCTGCCGGTGATGAGGAAGCTAACCACACAGATGAGGACTTCCTTAATGCACTTGAGGTTGGTATGCCACCTACAGGCGGTATTGGATATGGTATAGACAGACTTGTTATGATCATGACTGACAGTCCTGCAATAAGAGATGTACTGTTATTCCCGACACTGAAGAGCATTAACTAAAAAATCCTTATTTTATAAGGGATTATGGACTATAAGTACCACCACAACACCACAATAACACCACAAAAAAATTTAACAAAAGTAGACTTATAAAGACCACACTATGGCTATTAAATATTATTGGGATGTAACACCAACAGAAACAGCATCAGTTGTTGAATCTGATGATGCCGATTATGACAAAATGATTACCAACAACCAATTTAAGTATTATTTTCCAAATGATTATGATGAAAAATTAATTATGCAATGGTATCACGATATTGAAGTTATTGATGATGCCAAGGCACAAGAAATAGTTGATTCAATTTTAAACCAATAGTTCCAAAGAAAAAAATTATGAAAAAGAGGAGAGTGAACATTTTGAAGAAAATGAAGAAGAACAACAAGATGATTTTTGGGATTATGATGGCAGTAATGATGCTTGGACTTGTAGCATGTGGTAAGGATGGTAGTAGTGACACCACTCCAACTACGACAGAAACTACAACAGAGGCTGTTGAAACTACAACTGATGAAGTAGTTACAAATAATGATGCTACAGAAGTTACCACAGAAACTACTACGGAAGAAGTAGTTGAGGCAAAGTATAAGGAGTATGGATATTTCGATTCTCCTGATGGAACAATGAAAATCCATCACTTTGTTTCTATCGATGGAACTACAAGTTATAATATTGTACAATACAATGGTGTAAAAAAGGCAAACATTGCTTTTACAGGACCTGCCGATATGGGCTTCAAAGCAAAAGAGTATGCTGATATGGGATTTATCGTTATTACTAACGAAGACAACTCTATTGCTTTTGAATATCTTTGGGATGCTACTCCAGGTGCTAATGAAGAAAATGATTCAGATGATAGTGACTATGTAAGAATGCTCACAAATGGGCAATTCAAATATTATTTCACAGATTATGCTGATTCTAACGACATTGGTATGTGGTTCGTAGAAATCCAAATGCTTGAAGATGACGAAGTTCAAAATGCCATTGATGAAAATATTAAACTTGTTAATCAATAATCCCCATCCCCAAATCTCACCACCCTACATATTTATGTAGGGTGGTCTTTTTTTGTGCGTTTCTGCCGGTAAATGGGTAAGATTTTTTGGCTGTTATTTCATTACTTAAACATGGATTCTTAGGTCTGATTGAAAAGGTTAAAAGAGGTCTTGGAAAGCCGGATATTATATATGTTAAAAGCTTTGTAATAATAAATGATAATTCGGATAATGATGGAATAAAAAGTAATAATACTTCAAAAAGTGCCTGCAAAGGCAATAATAATAAAGAATTCGGAAAATCAGACCTCAAGGGTTCGGAAAAACATATCTCAAGAAGTCGGTGAAACCGTATCTAATAATACTAATATAAGTGATAAAGACAATAGTGAGAATAATCTTGTCAATCTATCCGAAAGAAAAGCGGATGGGATGGATAGGACGGATTCCCAGCTTCAGAATAAATCAGGTATGTATAGTCTGACTTATGAAGAGTATATAGAGTTCATAAAGGATAATATTGATTATGAGATTCTAAAACAGGATTACAGTGATTCAGATATGGAATATGTAGATACCATGGTTGAGCTTATGGCTGAGATAGTTATCACAGGTGGTGATATCATAACTATATCTGATAAGCACGTTCCCAAATCTATAATTATATCAAGGTTTGAAAAATAT
Source organism: uncultured Lachnospiraceae bacterium (assembly GCA_946628415.1). Taxonomy (GTDB): domain Bacteria; phylum Bacillota; class Clostridia; order Lachnospirales; family Lachnospiraceae; genus Eubacterium_Q. The sequence goes on from CAMOWK010000008.1 coordinate 85,853, forward strand.
GATATGATGACAGTTCAGTATGTTGTTGAATGCCTTCGCAATAATACGAGTGATATCAAGAATATCAAGAACTATATGCTTGCAACGCTTTATAACGCCCCGATTACTATGAATGCATATTATAAGCAAAAGGTGAATCATGATTTGTATGGATATAAACAAATAACTTGACATTTTAAAAATGTTATGTCAACTATAATAATAAAGGGAGGAGAAGAAAGATGCTTATACCTTATAGACAAGAGGGGGATTATCAAATTCCAGATTTTAAGATGGAAGAACTTGAGGGTGAAGACCTGACAATATATGGATTGATGAGAATGGATTTCTTAAAAACTTACCATACTCCGCTTTATATAGCAAAATTGTTGACTGGTGAAATATATAAAGAATGCCTAGAATTTCAGAAGCAGGCTGAAGAACGAGATGAAAGAATAACAAAAAGCTTTATGGAGAGAGAGGGCGTCAACGAAGCTTTAAAGGCGGAAGACCAGATGGAATGGGTGAAGCGTATGACATCCATTCGCGCTAGAGTAATGGAAATAATGCTGTCTGAGATGGTATTTGTATTATAGAGAAGGGAAGGGATAGTATGGGTAAAGGATATAAGGCTACATATTCACTGCTTGAAGCACCCCATTTATATTTGTAAACGATGAGAATATCAACGATCTGCCTGAGGATCTAAAGAAGGTGGTTGAGAACTGGAAATATAAAGCAGATAGATATCGACGAAAATATAAGGATAACAAATGGTATTGTCCTGTCAAATCAGCCAGTGAGCAATTTAGATATAATGATGTAAATTACGTGATAACACCGGAACTTTTCAATGCAACTTCAGATTTCTTCGAATATCTGATGCTTAGTGGGTGTGAGGATGATCTGGTTGAAATAGGTGCCGAGGCTGTTTTTTGCAATGCAATGATTGATTAATGATTCAATGTAAGGGTGCATTTAAATATGCACCTTTTTATTTTGTTACAAGATATGTGTTTCAATATTGACAATATGTGTCCCAAATGATATTATCAAATCATTAAGATAGAGAGGTGATAGACATGAAGAAAAAGAATATCATTAATCTAATAAAGTATCATGTAGAGAATAATGAAGCCGGTTTTAGAAATGAAGCCTTTGAGGTTGCTAATGATTTTGATAAAAGTGGAGATGTTCAGCTTGCTGAATATATAACATCGTTACTTTCAAGTGCTGATTTGTTTGTGCCTCAAATGAATTATAATAATACAGATTTTTTTCAGAAAATACCATCATCATCTGATACATTATGGCTATCTGATGAGATTACTCAGGATTTGTTCGGAATAGTAAATGCTATTTCACATAAGGCTGGTGTGAATAAGTTTTTGTTTCAAGGAGCGCCAGGAACGGGTAAGACTGAGGCAGTAAAGCAACTTGCAAGAATCCTTGATAGAGAAATATATATGGTCGATTTTAATTTTATTATCGACAGTAAACTTGGACAGACACAAAAGAATATATCTGAGCTTTTTCAGGAGATAAATGGATTTGGATATCCTGATAAGGTAATTATATTATTTGATGAATTAGATGCCGTCGCACTTGACAGAACCAATACAAATGATGTGAGAGAGATGGGGCGAGCTGTAACATCAATTCTTAAAGGCTTGGATATGCTGGATGACAGAATACTTCTGATTGCAACTACTAATTTGTTTAAGAATTTTGACAAGGCAATAATCAGACGATTTGATGCGGTTATTGATTTTAACAGATATTCGAGAGAGGATTTAATTAGTGTTGCAGAAGCTTTACTGGATCAATATTTAAAATTGTTTGATATAAAAACAAAAAATAAAAGGTTATTCAGAAAAATAATTGAAATGTATGAAACTATTCCTTATCCGGGTGATCTTAGAAATCTTATAAAAAGTTCAGTGGCATTCAGTGATGTTGAGGATAATATGGATTATTTCAAAAGAATATATTCAACTATTACAGGGCGAAAACCAGATGACATTATGCGGCTTAATTCTGAAGGCTTTTCTGTTAGAGAAATTGAGATGTTAACACATGTTTCAAAAAGTACTGTTTCACGAGTTCTGAAAGGGGATTCGAATGAATAATATTTTACAGTTAAAGGGACAAATAAATCATAGACCTAATAGTAACCGTCCAGGACCTATTAATCTTCCTAAGAGTGGATTTGTAGAAGCTGATAAAATAATGAGGCTAAAAAAAGAGCTTGAAAGTATTTTATTGTTCTGGCAGAGGGATAAGAGAATTGAAGGCGCATTGATTAGTGTTCACTATATTTTTGTTGTTGCAAAGAGCAATAGATTAAAAGTTTTATTAGGAGAAAAAGGTAAAAATCCTAATGCATCAATAAGAGGTGCCAAGTTTGAAGGTGCTAAGGGTGATGAAAAGCACGTATTTACATATTATAATTCAATTGAAGCGCTTGAAAGGTCGATAGAGATTCTTGATTCATGCTATGATACACTGCAAAAATCATATGGTGGAAGGATAGATTATAACGATATAGAAAATATTAATAAGAGCAAGAAGGATATTGGAAAACTGAAAAAAACTGCATTTGTAAAAGCGGTAGTTGATGCTTACTGGGTGAGTAGTTTTGAAATAGATAAGGCAGATTTGCTGGATGTAGAACAAGCTGCAGTTACGTTGTATAAGACTAAGATTCCTGCGAAAAATATTTTAAAGATGGTTGGTATAGATTCTAATAGTGTAGTAATGATAGATGATGCTACTGTAGTTCTCAAAAAAGAACAATTGGAATTGTTGCATAATAGTATGCCTTATATGATTGCTGCTCAGATATATGATTTTTCAAAGGCTGATTATAATGCGGTAGTAGCGGAAGAAGACATAATTACTATTCCAAATCCTGCAAATGAGCCGATTGTCGGTGTGATTGATACTCATTTTGATGACAGTGTTTATTTCTCAAAATGGGTAGATTACAGAAATTGTCTTGTGGAAGATATACCTATAGGAACTGATGACAAAAAACATGGCACTGCAGTCTCATCTATTATTGTGGATGGTCCTTCATTTAATCCAGAGCTAGAGGATAACTGTGGACGTTTCAGAGTAAGACATTTTGGGGTTGCTCTTCAGAAAGGTTTTTATTTTGTAACTGTTATAAAAATGATTAGGGATATTGTAGCTGCGAATAGAGACATAAAGGTGTGGAATTTATCTTTAGGCTCACCGATTGAGATTGAACCTAATTTTATATCTCCGGCTGCTGCAGAACTGGATAGAATACAGTATGAGTATGATGTTATCTTTATTGTAGCAGGAACAAATAATAAGGGTGATAATAAGAATATGAAGATAGGATCACCTGCGGATTCGCTGAATTCCTTGGTTGTTAATTCGGTAGACTTTAATAATAAATCGGCAAGTTACTCCAGAAAAGGACCGGTACTAAGCTTTTTCTATAAACCTGATATATCATATTATGGTGGTGATACAGATAAGAAAATCAAGGTATGTGATCCTACAGGTGAGGCATTTGTTTCAGGGACATCCTTTGCTGCTCCATGGATTACAAGGAAGATGGCATATCTGATACATATTATGGGCTTCAGCAGAGAAGTTGCGAAGGCACTGATTATTGATTCGGCAGCAGGATGGAATCGTAAAGATATTAATTCTGACAAAATGGGGTATGGCATTGTTCCAATAAAGATAGAGGATATTCTTACATCACAGAATAACGAAATAAAGTTTTATATTAACGGAACAGCTGAAGAATATGAGACATTTACTTATAATATTCCTGTTCCTCGTGATGATAAGGGGTTTCCGTACTTTGCAAAGGCAACATTGGTATATTTTCCTAAATGTGATAGGAATCAAGGTGTAGACTATACAAGTACAGAATTGGATATTCATTTTGGACGAATAATGGAAAAGGATGGTAAGGCAACTATCAAGTCAATTGATAATAATATACAGGCTGAAGGTGATTTTGTGGCTTTGTACGAAGCGAAAATGAGACAGATCTACCGTAAATGGGATAATGTTAAGCATATCGCTGAGAAGGTTAGAGATAATGGTAAAGCAAAAAAACAGTATGAGTCGGGACTATGGGGGCTGAGCATTAAAAGCAAGGATAGATCTGATTCAAGTACTGATAGAAGTCTTCAGTTTGGTGTTGTAATTACATTATCTGAAATGAATGGAGTCAATAGGATTAGTGAATTTATAAAGCTTTGTATGATGAGAAACTGGATTGTCAATACTGTGGATATTCAGAATAGAATTGATATATATAATCTGGCGGAAGAAGATATCATATTGGAATAGTTATATGAGAAATAATAGCTTTGTATCATAAGCTTTTATTAAAAATTTCAACGAAGGAGGTGGTGTTCTTATGAAAGTAATAAAAAAGCACTATATAGATAGCGCTAACTACCTATATAGTGCAAGTCGAGTGTTTCTACTCGAACCTAAGCATTTATTATAGTAACAAAAAACAGACTAAGTTTCAACTATTTAATCAAGTTCGAGTGCTTCTATTTGAACCTAAGCAATTCATATTAAGCCTCGAACGGAACCTCTGGGGATAGTCTGCTCTTCTCCAGTTGTAACCTCAGAAAGGAGGTCTTAATATGAGTAGAATTAATAGTAAAAGATCTAATTGTAAAGATGTATTTAATGCTTTTTTGGTGTGTATGGCGAGCTTTGCTGGACTGTTTGAATTCCCAGTAATTGCACCAACATATCAGATACCTAATCGGCTGATTCCATTTTCTAAAGCTGTATCCTCCAAGGATTATAATTGCTGGATACACTTTTATGAGGATGATTATCTATTCGAACGTTTGTGGCGTAATCCCCAAAGATATCTAGAGCTGCTACGTAAGTTCAATGGTATTATATTACCGGATTTTAGTCTCTATCGGGACATGCCTTTAGTCATGCAGCTGTGGAATATATACAGAAGCAGAGCTATAGGTGCCTGGCTTCAAACGAATGGTATTATGGTAATTCCAAATATTCGTTATGGTGACAGACGTACATATAAATGCTGCTCAGACGGTATATCTAAGGGATGCGTAATAGCTATTGGTACACATGGTACAATAAAGAACAGAATTGATAGAAAGATTTTTATAGATGGTCTAGACGTAGTTATCAACCATTTGAATCCGAAAGCCATAATTGTATATGGCGCTGCTCCGGATTATATCTTTAAGAAGTATAGAGATTCTGGAATAGAGATATACAGCTTTATAAGTGATTATGGTGCCTCAATTAAGAAAAAGGAGGTATCATAATGGGAACTGGTTATCATGGGGGCTTTGGCAATACATTAGGCTCCCGAAAAATTGATGTTGTCAGTGCATCTTCAGCCTTTGTAGGTAAAGGTGAAGGGGAATCCTTAAAAAATGCTACAAAGTGGATAAAAGAAGAACCTGGTTTTACAGATGTAGCTATCCATGGTACTGCGGAAAAAGTTAAAATAATGCATAATGGGAATTGGGTACTTCTTGATCAAAGAAGGTTAGCAACATTATTAAAAAAGGATTCTGGTTATAAATCAGGTGCAATAAGACTGCTATCTTGTGGAACCGGCAAGCTTGACGAGGGATTTGCTCAGAATCTGGCAAACAAGATGGGTGTTAAGGTTAAGGCACCAACAGATACTTTATGGATATATTCAAACGGTAAAATGGTTATTGGTCCAACAATGTATAAGAATACAGGAAAATGGAAGACATTTTATCCTAAGAAGAAAGGCAGGTCATAAGTATGGATTTAATTAGAAAAGGCTATTTTAAGGAAATGCCTCATGGTTTAGATTCTGATCCTAGTATTAAGGATTATATTAATTATTCTTATGATAAAGATTACAAGGATAATATATGTAATTATCTGGAAACTGGTATTCCTGTTGCAATATGTGCAGGAACAGTTGAGGATGTAATTGATCCTTCATCAGGTAATGCGGGTGTGCCATCGTCATATACTGATGGTACATGGATATGGCCGGGAGATCTCGTATATTATGTAAGAAAATATAATCTGAAATTAGATGAAGAATTTACTGATACCATGAGTAATAATGAGTGGACTATTCCTATCAAGGAAGAGGATGTTGATTTAGATAATCTCTCTGTTGATGGGGAAAAGTTGTTTGATTAAGTGATATAATATAAAGGGCATTCGTGATTTTAAGAATGCCCTTTATGAGGTTATATTTGATCAGGAGGACGGATAATGGCTGTTTTACAGGATTTGATAGGACAGATTGAAGATGTGGCTCTGCGTGAGCGTATTCTATCTGAAGCTAATAAGCTACTTAAGCAAAAGAAATTTGGACTAGTATTTGAAGAACATCTGCCGGAATGTACACCGCTTTATGATATTCCTATCCGTGTTGGACAGACAGTTGCAGCCAAGACAGGTTATGTCAGCGATATATATGAGGTTCTAAAGATAGAGGGGGATGATGTACTTTGTGACCGCAAGGAAACACATGACGAAACAATTTTCAAGATGGACGAGCTTGTTGCGGTAGCTGAATTTGGCGAGCCGATATATCCATACCTGAAGCCGATGGGAGAAGTGTGTAATGCTCCCGACAGCGACCTCTGGCATACACTGATTGAAGCAGATAATTATCATGCACTTCAGCTTCTGGAGTATCTTTATGCCGGAAAGGTGGACTGTATCTATATCGATCCACCGTACAATACCGGAGCGAGGGACTGGAAGTATAACAACGATTATGTTGATGGTAGCGACACCTATCGTCATAGCAAGTGGCTGTCCATGATGGAAAAGAGACTGAAAATTGCGAAAAAATTATTGAATCCACAAGACTCAGTTCTTATTGTTACGATTGATGAAAAAGAGTACCTGCATCTTGGGTGTTTGTTGGAGGAATTATTTCCAGAAGCAAGTATACAGATGATTACGGATGTTATAAATGCGAAAGGTGTGGCAAGAATAAATCAGTTTTCACGGGTTGAAGAGTATATTTATTTCGTTCAGATGGGAAACGCAAAACCTGCTCTCGTAAATGATAGTATGCTTGATTTTGAAATGACGGGAAATTACAAACAAAGTGCAGGTGATTCTATACCTTGGGCTCGAATGCTACGAAGAGGTAGCAATTCTCATAGGGAACATTCGGAAAATTGTTTTTATCCGATTTTTGTAAATGAAGATAAAGAAATAATTGAATCAGTAGGCTACCCTCCGGGAAAAGGAAATAGTCGTGAAGTAATAGAAGTTCCTAATGGATGCGTTGCCGTTTGGCCAATGCACGCAGATGGAATAGAAGGTTGCTGGCAATTGAGCAGACCAAAATTTGTTCAGGCGTTGCAAGATGGAACAGCAAAACTTGGAAGAAAAAATAAACTGGGACAATGGTCTATAAATTATTTAAACCAGGGTCTTATTAAAGAAATTGAGGATGGTAGTGTCACAATTACAGGAAAAGATGAAAAGGGAGCTGTACTACTTGAAAGAAAAACAGATAAACTAAATTCAGCTAAATCGGTATGGAATAGAAAATCACATGATGCAAGTTTATATGGATCAGTATTACTGTCTTCCATCATTGGTAAGAGATTTTCTTATCCGAAATCAATTTATTCGGAATGCGATCCGATTAAGTTTTTTGTTGCAAATAAGCCAGATGCTGTAATCGTTGATTTTTTTGCTGGTTCGGGTACGACGCTTCATGCAGTAAACCTGCTTAATGCTGAAGATGGCGGACATCGCCGATGTATTATGGTTACGAATAACGAAGTATCAGATAATGAAGCTAAATTGTTACAGAAACAGGGCTTTAAACCTGGTGATGAGGAATGGGAGAAGCTTGGCATTGCCCGTTATGTTACATGGCCTCGCACGGTATGCAGTATTGAAGGGCATGATGTGAATGGAAAGCCACTTAAAGGAAATTATTTCGGTAGCGATATTCCGATGTCGGAAGGACTTAAGGCGAATGCTATCTATTTCAAACTTGGATTTCTTGATAAGACAATGGTTGCCCTTGGTGCACAGTTTAAGGAACTGCTCTCCGTTCTTTGGATGAAGTCAGGCTGTATCGGTAAATGTCCGATGTTGAAATCAGATAACTTGCCGGATATGGTTATATACCCGGAGAATAAATTTGCTGTGCTTATTAATGAAATGTCCTATGCTGCTTTCGAGAAGGAGCTTAGCATACATCCGGAGATAAATACAGTCTTTATAATCACAGATTCTGTGGGTGCATATAGAGAGATGGTGAGGGACATGGAGGATAAGACCACCTACCAGCTTTACAGAGATTATCTGGATAATTTCAGGATTAATACAGGGAGGTAACACATGAAGGTTAATTTATTCCCTTTTCAGAAAAAAGCTCTGAGCGAACTACGGATGTTCACGGCAGAGTCATTGGGAGGCTACAAGCGGACACATGTGCCGCAGGTGGTTTCTTTTACTGCTCCTACCGGAGCGGGCAAGACAATCATTATGTCTTCCCTGATCGAGGATATCATGTTTGGTGATGATAAATATCCGGATCAGCCGAATGCTGTATTCGTTTGGCTTTCCGATTCCCCCCAGCTGAATGAGCAGAGCAAGTTGAAAATCGATACAAAGTCAGATCGAATCCGCGTATCACAGACGGTTACCGTTACGGAGGATTCCTTTGATCAGGAGATGTTTGATGACGGAAATATCTATTTTCTGAACACTCAGAAGCTATCGAAAACATCTAACCTCACTAAATCGGGAGATAGGAATTATACCATTTGGGAGACACTTGCAAATACCGCAAGGGAAAAGAGCGACCGATTCTATGTCATCATAGATGAGGCACATCGCGGAATGCAGGGAACGGCAGCAGGAAAACAGACCACCATTATGCAGAAGTTCATCAAAGGCAGCGAAGAAGATAAGTTGCCTCCGATGCCGGTGGTGATTGGTATGTCTGCTACCACGGAACGTTTCAACAAGCTGGTTGAGGGAGCGTCATCTTCAACAATGCACAAGGTACAAGTCACGCCGGATGAAGTACGATCTTCAGGTCTTTTAAAAGACAGGATTGTTATCATTTATCCGGAAGAGAGCAATATCAATAAGGACATGGCTGTCCTTCAGGCTGCGGCTGACGATTGGAAGGAGAAATGGGATCACTGGTCACAATATTGTTATGAACAACATACGGCTTATGTGAATCCGGTATTTGTGATTCAGGTTCTGAATGGAAACAATGACACGGTTTCTGAAACAGATCTCGATGATTGCTTGCAGAAAATTGAGGAACGTATTGGCTTCCACTTTGAGAAGGGACAGGTGGTACATGTTTTTGGCGATAAGAATACCTCCATCACAATTAATGGGTTAGAAGTTAGATATGAGGAACCGTCCCGCATAGCGGATGATAAGAATATCAAGGTAGTTTTCTTTAAGGAAAGCCTGTCCACGGGCTGGGACTGCCCTCGTGCAGAAACTATGATGAGCTTCCGCAGGGCAACAGATGCCACTTACATTGCACAACTTCTCGGTCGTATGGTGCGGACTCCCCTGCAATCGCACATTCAGGTAGATGATGTCTTAAATGATGTACATCTCTATCTGCCGCATTTTGATGAGGCTACCGTAGGAAAGGTGGTCGAGGCTCTCCAAAGTGAGGAAGGCGGAGAAATTCCGACCGATGTTCATGGCGAGCTGTTGGGCAGAAAACAGTATGACACTTTGACGGTAAAGCGTCAGACACAGCACCTCGCAGCTTATGCCAGAATACTTAAGCAGACTCCTGGACAGATTTCCTTAGGAGAGAATGGACTTAATGTTCCTGAACCTGTAGAATCGGGAATACCTTCTGATACAAATGAGACTAAGTATACACCAAGAGCTTGCATCGAAACTATAGAAAATACAAATACGGCCATGGAACAACCTGTATTTCAGCCACAGAACATCGCTGATACTGTTACATCAGATGTTGCATCGACACTGGGCGAAGAACAGGCTATGCCAGAAGTTAGTATGGAACAGAATACGCATCAGACAGAAAAAGTCACATCTGCTCAGACTATTTTAGAGCCAGAACAGATTCCGGAGGATATGTTTGACCGTGAGGCTGTAATGAAATTCATCAACGATGCCGGTCTTCTGACTTATGATGTGCGTAAGGTTGTTATCAGCAATTACCTAACATCAATGTTCAAGATGGTGCGTTTGCTTAATATGTCTAATCTCTATTCTGCCGCAGTCAGCGATGTGAATGATGATATTGTAAAGATGATTGAAGACTACGTGGCCGGACTTAAAGCAGATGGGAAATATAATGACCTTGTAACTCAGGTAAAGCAGTTCAAGCTTTCTACACAGACCTTCGATGTGTTTGGGGAAAAGGCTTCAGGATATTATCAGACTGACATTTTCAGTACTACTGATACGGATATCGATAGGCAGTTTAGACTTGCGGATGTGAAGCTGGGCAATGAAGGAATAGGCAATGAATATGGACGGAGACATTATAATTCCATGACTCCGTTGGAATTTAAGCTGGATGTTATCCTCTTTGCGGCAGATGACAGATGTCTTTCTAAGCTGCATCAGTATGCTGAGCAGAAGTTCCATTATTTGAATGATAATTACAGACGTTACATTGCCACTATTGAATCTGACAGGATTCGTAGACAGTACGATTCTATCGTTTCAGATGGTGATATTGTCAGTAAGCATAATTTCCGCCTTCCAGAGACTATTCAGGTACCGCATGATGCCGATGGCAAGGAATATCGAGACCATCTTTTCGTTAGTGAAGAGACCGGCACAGCAAAGCTGAAGCTAAATACCTGGGAAGCTGGGGTTATTGAGGAAGAAGAAAAGCGGGATGACTTTGTCTGCTGGATTAGAAATCCATCTAGAGGCTCATGGGCTCTCTGCATTCCGTATGAAAATGATAATGAAATAAAACCTACATATCCTGATTTCCTTATTGTTCGTAAAGATGCCATACTTGGATATGTCATAGATATTCTTGAACCACATAATCCTGATTTTGACGATAATCTTGGTAAGGCAAAGGGTTTTGCGGAGTATGCAAGACAGAATACTGGTATTGGAAGGATTCAGTTAATCCGTAAGGAGAAAGACCATATTACCGGCAAGGATAAGTTCAGAAGATTGGATATGTCTAAAGGTTCTATTAGAAATAAAGTCCTGAAATGCATAACGAATGATCAATTAAAGATTGTTTTTGATGAAGATGGCTTTTATATGTAAAGATATGTTTGGCTGATATATTCATAACATGAACTTGCCCATCTGAATTAATTTTCAGATGGGCAATATACTTATCTGGCACCACGATCTATATTTCGACCAAGGTATATATCAATTTCTTTCTTATATGAGTGAAGCTCTCTGATAATCTGTTTATTTTCCTTGATCTGTTCCTTTGCATGAGATACATTTTCCTCTATATCGGATAGTCTTTCGCTGAGGAACGAAATATATTTATCAGAATTTTTCAAAAATGAGTTTTTATCCATAGCAGTTCGTGACAAAAATTCATCTGCTTCAAAAAAAGCACTGAGTTCTGAAGAATGATTTTGATAGAAGACTTCTTTATCCGTGGCTTCGCCATAATTACAGGCAAGGCTATAAGATGAGGCATAGATTTTGCAATACTGAATAATTTTGGTGAAGTTATTAATCGATTTATTAGTATCTCTTATATCTGCCTCGAGTCGGTTGTTCTCAGCTTCGAGAGTTCGTATCTTTGCTTTAACATCAGTATAGCTTATATTATAGTTATCTCGGAGTTCTTCTATGATCTGCTGCATACGCATAGCGTTTTGCTTGTTTTTCCATTTGGTAAGTCCTATGGTGTCACTGGATATGGTGTTATTGGAAGTATCAATCATAGAAGATATCTTTAAGGTACTTTTATCAATGGCTTTTTCGGCAAGAGTCATATTAGCATTCTTTGTTTCGCGTTCAGCTCTTAATCGATTGCGTTTTTCTATGAATTCTAATCTTCGCCTGATTCTTCTTTCAATTACCTGATCTGAATATCCAGCACCGAGATTGTATCCACGATTCCATCTGTCTTTTTCTGTAGCGTCTGGCAGACGATACTTTGCTACTTTTCCATATTTAGATGTATTGACAAATTCAACTCCTGCGCCTGCATTTCTCATCTGTTCTATGAAATCATCAAAGTTGGAAGAGGTTTTTATCTTAGAATCAATTAGTTTTCTTAGCTGAGTTTTCTTTGAACCATTAGGGTTATTCAGATCCTCGTACCATTCTCTGTAGTTCTTTCCTTTTTCTTTTGGCTTTTTGATAACATTTAATCCATGTTCCAGGCATAAATCATCGCTACACCGCTGAAGCTTATGAAGAAGAGCAAGATTGTCATTTATCTTTTTTCCAGTCATGGTTCTTTCAGCTGCGCAGACCAATATATGATTATGTGTATGGTCGTGATCTATGTGAGTGGCGCAGACAAATGAATATTTGTTATTAAATAGTCGGTTCATTAGTTCAGCGCCAATCTGGTTTGCGGTTTCAGGAGTTATATCATCGTCCTTGGAAAATGACTGAATGATATGATAGGCCTTGATAGAATCATCATTGTTAGTAAAATGCGGATTCATTCGATTTGCCTGGTCAAATATATAAGAAACAGTGTTATTGCTGCATCCATCATAGGTAACATATGTTTGATTGGATGTTTTATTTTTATCTGTAATGTAATCAAGACAGGAACCTACACTTCCTTTAATCTTAATGATTTTAGTTATTGCCATTTGCAGGATCCTCCATTGTTTCAGTCGCAGGAGTATGATTATAACTTACATTATTGTTTTCGTTGTATTCATCTGGAAGAATGTTTTCTCTGATATAATTATCTCTTCCATCAAGGATGCTGTACTTTATGAATTCACCACGATACTTAAAAAGAGCATTCACACGGTTGTTCACCTTTAGCAATTCATCGTTTATCGTTTCCATCTGTTTTGCTGTCAAAGAACCGGATTCATTTGCTACTTTTGCAATTTGATTGATGTTATTACCGATGCGGGCTATCTGAGTAGCTATTTCCAGATCTGCAGAGTAATTTATTTTTATACAGAAGCTATCGCGAATAAATGATCGTATAATCTGAGTATATGAATAAGTTTCAAAGAATTTTTTATATTTGTTAAGTATCCGAAGTTCGTCATTGTCAATACGGATGTGTAGTTCATTATATTTATTTTTCATTTTACAATTACCTTCCTTTATAATATTGTGGGGTTTGGGGCTCGGCACCAAGGTTCATTTTCGATAATTTGGATTTTTGTCAGAAATACAAATTTTGAAAATGGGGACGGAATGGGATGTTCCGCCAATGCTTGCGATTTTTTGCCAGAACCCCTTCGGGAGTTAAGCAAATTTTTAAATAAAAAACTGCTACCACCAATGGGACGCAATACGCCCTTCTGATAGTAGCAGTTGAATTTGAGATTTATGGCTTGATTATACATCGTAATTGTGTTCTTGACAAACGGATATTATATATTATAATAAAAGTAACCTTGATGGTTATATTTATTATAGGGAGGTGAGAGGAATGTTATATGAGTACTTGATTAAAAACTATAAAGAAACTGAACCAATTTTTTTTAGTGATATTCCTCTTATGGATAAACCTAAGCCTGAGATTTCAAGAGAATTAAGGATTCTTTGTGAAGAAGGAAAGATATGTAAATACGATAAAGGCATTTATTATATTCCTAAGAAAACTGTTTTAAAGAATCCGATTGGACCGAGTGCAGATGTGGTTGCAAGCTATAAATATATTTCCAGAAGAGGAAGAGTAGATGGATATTATGCCGGCAATTCTCTTGCTAACAGATTTGGTATATCAACACAGGTTCCGAGAAAACCGGAAATTGTTAGCAACTATATGGCTGCAAAGATAAAAGAGATAACTATTGGAAAGATGGTATATGTTGTGAGACGTCCTGTGGTTGAAGTAACAAAGGAAAACTATCTTGTATTACAACTGCTGGAAATGATAAAAATAGTAAATGACTATATGGACGGAACCTATGAAGAAGCTGGAGAGAAGATTAAGGATTATATAGTTGCAAATGATATTAAAAAATGTGATATTGATAAATATATCGGACTCTTCCCACTCGTAGTTTATAAAAACTATTATGAAATGAGGATAGAAAATGTATTTGCATAAAGAGGATTATTTCAAAGATATTGTTATGGATGTTTCTAACAGAAGTGGAATAACAGATGATATCATTGAAAAGGATTATTATATAACGCTAATTCTGAGAGAACTGGCAAGAAGGAATGCTGAGATAGTTTTCAAAGGTGGAACTTCTTTGTCTAAGGCACATCATATTATAGATCGTTTTTCTGAAGATGTAGATATTACATTTACGGAGCATATTGGATCTGCCAGAAGAAAGAAGCTGAAATATGACATAATTGGGAAAATCAGTGAAGAGATTGGGCTTCCAATTCTGAATTGGAACAAAATTGAAAGTGATAAGGAATATAACCACTACGATTTTGGCTATGAGAGTATTTCAGAAATTCAAAATCCGATTCCTTCGACGGTTATATTAGAGACTGCATTAATGTCTTATGCATTTCCTACTGAAGAGAAAGAGATTACCAGTATCATTTATGAATATTTATGGGAATCTGATAAAGAGATTCTGGAACAATATGATTTGTTACCATTCTCTATGAAAGTGCAATCAGTTGACAGGACGCTGATAGACAAGATGTTTGCGGTATGTGACTATTATATACTTGACAAGGCTCGTAGAAACTCCAGGCACCTTTATGATATTTATAAGCTGTATCCTCATGTTACTGAAGATGATGGGTTTTATGATCTTGTTGAGGAAGTGCGGTTGCACAGATCGAAGATGGATAAAAAGGTTGCTCCAGCTGCAAGAGATGATGTAGATATCTTAGGGGTAGTTAGAAAGCTCTCTGATGAAGACTTCTATAAAGATGATTATGAAAACAGAACTAAAGGTCTTATCTCTGATAATCTATCATATGATGAAGTGATTGAATTTTATAGGCGGTTGATGGATAGAGTATTCAAATAATAATTGTTATTAATATAGACGATGGTTTTGGTATAGACCGTCGTCTTTTATTGTGCAAAAAAATAGAATGGTTAGAGTCTTGTCAATATTTTTTTGATGCATGTGAGTGCCTATTTTACTAGCTTTCCGGTCTGTCATGATTTTAAAGGTGACAATGGTTGTCACTTTTAGTGATACATTTATTATAAGAACAGCTTTGTGTTAATGAATAATATACCATAAAACTTTTTTATACTTAGACGCATATAGTGAGACGGGTTTCTGATAGGATAATGCATAATAAAAATATGTTATGCACTTAGTTATTTGATTTGTCTTCCCAAAATCTTATGATAATAATTGATTTGTTCGGAGGATTCGGACACTTGAATGTTATTATAACGTAAAATAAAACATTAAGATTTATTATTAATTATATACATTTGTTTGAAAGGGGGTGAATCCGGTGAAAGAGTCAGAAAAGAAAAAATCTCATTTTGTGAGATACAAGGAGGGCGCGGAGTTGTATTGCATGTCACAGTCGAAGTTTGAGAGACTTGCTAAGGATGCAAATGCTATTTATAAGATTAATAAGCTTGTTCTTGTTAATACAGATGTTTTGGATGAGTATCTGGAATCATTTCGTATTATTACAAATCTCGGATAGAAGTATGTGTGGGAGCAGGTGATACAGAAGCAAAAAACTTGTATTATTGTTCAACACAAAGTATAATACACTATAGTGTTGATTGAGGAGGCGCAGCTATGGCAAAAACAGGAAGACCTAAAATAGATAATCCGCGGAAAATTGCTATTGGTGTCAGGCTTACTGAGGATGAGTATAAAAAACTCAAGTCTGATGTCGCTTCTCATGACATGACAATAAGTGAGGCTGTTCTGAAGGGGTTGGAGTTATTAAAGGAATCTTGGAGTGAACAAAAGAGCTAATGTATTTACCGCTTTCCTTCTTGAAGAGAAGGAGGAACCTATATGGCAGGAAGGAAAAAGGTTAGAAAAGACAGTCGTGGACGTCAGTTTCGAGTTGGAGAAAGTTTTTATAAAAATAAAGGTTTATATGTGTATCGATATACAGATGAATTAGGAAATAGACATGCAATATATGAGCGTGATTTAATCACATTAAGAAAGCGCGAGGATGATATTGCGAGCGATAGGCGAGATGGTCTAAATATGTATGTGAGAGGCACGGCTACAATTAATGATTGTTTTGATAGATATATTAGGACAAAATCAGAGCTGAAACCTAATACATTAAGTGGTTATCTATATACATATAATCATTTTGTAAGGGATACATTTGGAAAGAGGAAAATCGCTGAGACCAAGTATTCAGATGTTGTATTATTCTATAAAGATCTTCTGGATAAACGGGGATTCAGTATCAATACAGTAGATAGTGTTCATACACTTCTTCATCCAGTGTTTCAAATGGCAGTACGTGATGAAATAATACGTAGCAATCCATCTGACAGAGTTATGGCTGATCTGAAGAAAAAACTTGGAAGACATATCGGTGTAAGGAGAGCACTTACTATTGAGCAACAGAGAGCATTTCTTGATTTCATAAAGGATGATGATTATGCAAGGTGGAGAAATCTCTTCGTGGTTATGTTTGGTACCGGCATGAGAGTTGGAGAATTAATTGGTCTCAGATGGGAAGACATAGATTTAGATGAAGAGTCCATTGAAGTGAATCATAATGTGACATATTATCCTAGAGTTGAAGGATCACATAAATGCGAGTTTGATGTATCTCTCCCGAAGACTCCCGCAGGTATAAGAACTATTCCTATGCTGCCACAGGTTCGAGAGGCGTTTATAAGAGAAAAGGAACAGCAGGAACTTTTGGGGATATCATGCGAGTCAGAAGTAAAAGGAATGAAGGGCTTTATATTCTGCAACAGATTTGGAAAGCTTCATAATCCAGCAACCATTAATCGAGAGATTAAGAGACTTGTAACAAACCATAATGCTATGGAAGAAGTTAAGGCTGCAAGAGAGCATAGAGAACCGATTATGATTCCGGCATTTAGTAACCATATAGCTAGACATACGTTTTGTGCTAGACTCTGCGAACAGGATGTAAATGTCAAAGTTATTCAGTCGGTAATGGGACATAAAGATATACAGACTACGCTGGATATATACGCTGAGGTTACGAATGGAAAGAAGCAGAAAGTATTTAGACAATTAGCAAATGATTTAGTAATATTCTAGGAAAGTGGTAATGCTTTCCTATGAGTATGCCAAAATATATACGGTATGCCAGTAGTATGCCAATCGCGCGGATTAAAAAAATGAATGGTACATAATGGTACTTTATCATAAAAAATCCGTGATGATAAAAAATATAATGGTAATTGATAATGAGCTTATATGGTCTTAGGTTAGGAAAATTCCCGACACTTAAAAGCATTAACTAAAAAACCACGTAAATACGTGGGTTTTCAGGGGCGTGATGGTAAAAAGTCACACACAAGTCACACAAAATGAGGTGTAATTATTTATAATAATTCGTGATTTTTTGAGTTTATAACTAAAAATTAGTCAAATCAGGACACTTTTTAAGGGTATTTTTAAGAAAGTGTCCTTTTTTTGTGTGACTTTTGAAGAGAAAATGGGGGTGATGCTCAGGCGATTATAGGTAAAAACAAATAGAACGGAGGGAAAAATGCTAAAGATAAGACTCCAAGGTACAACAAAAGATATCAGATGGTTCATGAAGATCCTATCCAGAGATAAGAGGTTTGTGGTTAATAACCCATCAGAACCTATAAAAATCAAATCGAGCTTGTGAGCTTGCGGGGATATCTGTAATGCCGATGTATATACGTAATCTGTCTGACGATGAAGCGACGATTCTTATAATGGTAGCATCAGTAGCAGGGATAGTTCTAGTTACTTTAAAAAAAAGAATGAATAGATATTAAACCTAATAAAATAGTTACAATGATTTTGTTTGTTTTGCCTTAACCATAATGTTATTATTCTATATATACTTATTTAGTTAACGTGATAATTAAGAAAGGAAAAGGGTATGGAAAGAATAAAATGTCCAAATTGTGGTAATGAAATGAATGATTATGAAGTGCAATCACTATGGTGCAGTAATTGTGGGAAAAAGTATAAAACCCTGAGTGAATTAGATAATACATCTATAATCATTAATAAGAATAATGAACTTATGAAAAAAGCAGAAGGAATGATTATTTCAACCACTCCGTTTCTAGATGGTTATAGAATAACAAGGTATATTAACATAGTGTCTGAAGATGTGATTTTTAAGGCATCTTTAAGTGATAAACTATCAAATTCTTTTGATAATATGGTGGATAACTTTTCTTTTTCTGAGAAGGAATTAACAGGTAATTCAAACATCCTTTCAAAGGCAAAATACTACGTAATTAAGAAGATTAGATATAAGGCTGCTGAATTAGGGGCTAATGCCATTGTTGGCGTGGATATCCAGAGTACTACTAGTAGTACATCATATGCGCAAGTGTCAATAAATGGCACTGCTGTAGTGATAGAAAGGGTTGAGTGATTAATGATTTGCACTTTTATAGTGTATGTATATTCCAAGAAATAATATATTTCTAAAAGATTTTAGGGGTGTGTGGATAATTCATATGGGTACTGAAAATACTTCTATTTCACTAATAGGTACTTCTGTTGGTAAAGAAATAAAGAGAATAATTAAAGAACTTAAAAGTGGTAAAATCGATCCATTTTCTATTCCGGATGAGTATTGTTCGGATAATCTTATAATTAAGGCGGAAAGAGATTATGGGGTTAGGGAGATTAAAAAAAGAGGCTATGATGTCATAGATGATATTTTTTTTGTATGCGAAATATTATTCAATGATAAGTACCAGAAAAAGGTTTTTACTCGCTTTAAGGATTTTGATGATTATTATGAATATCTGGATGGAGATATATATACAGATGCCTGTTATTATCAATGTGCTTCTTTTGGGACAAAGGATGATGTCATAGATAAGGAAAAACTATATGGAAGAAAGTCTTTTGTGACAACAACTATAAATGATTTTGGATTTAATACTGAAAACAAACTGGATGGTGGGGAGTATTATCCAAGAGTCGGTTTTACATCCGATAAACAAAGGCTTTTGAATCATAATAATCCAGATGAGTTAGTTTATAATGTGAAAAAAATGTATACCCAAACAGGATTTGAAGTAATACAAGAGTGGTGTACTAAGGATGGATATTACATTAAGTCCAACCATTTTGAATTCATGTGGTTCTTTGATTTTTTAGCTTTCTTGAAATCAGATTTATCTAATGCGGATTTGCTTCTATGTGATGGGTTTAGTAATCTTTATGACGTGAGTAGTATAAATTTAGACGGCGTTGATTTAACCAGCAGGGTATGCAATAAACTTGGATTATCATTCAGTCCTTCAAGTATTACAATTAAAAAATGTATAACAGCAGAACTTCCTTTAGAAAATGAAAAAAATACCGAAGTTGTGCTTAACGAAAAAAGAGAAGTAGATACTATTGATGAAAGCAATCAATTGGCACTGATGAATTATTCTGAATATGATGATAAAGTTTATTATATCTCTGATATTCATGTAATACATAAGCTTATTGATCAGGAAATTAATACTGACGCTGATGTGGTTTATATTATCAGGAAATTGATCAATATTATGTTAGAAGAGTATTTGAGCGGAAGATTCTTACTTATAGGAGGGGATGTTTCATCAGATTTTGAAGTCTTTAAACTGTTTATAAAGTGCTTAAGAGAGGAACTTAATAGACGAAATAGTAGGCCTATAGTCGTTTTTACTTTAGGCAATCATGAACTCTGGGGCTTTTCTGGGACATCTATCAAATCTATAGTTTTAAAATATAGAGAAGTTATTAATAAGTATAATATGTATCTTCTTCATAATAGTATCATTTATGAAGATTCAGATAGAACTATAAGAGAGATTACTGAAGAAGAAATTATGCGGATTGATAAAGATGTATTTAGAGAAAGAGTACGTAAAGCGAATATAATCCTATTTGGTGGACTGGCTTTTTCAGGATGCAACAGTGAGTTTAACGCAGATCGAAATATATATCTAAGTACAATAGATAGAAGTACGGAAATATCAGAAAGTAAGAAAACTGAGACTTTGTATAACAAAGTTTTGGATAATATACCTGACAGAAAAGTAATAATTCTAACGCATATGCCATTAAAAGATTGGCATTCTAATCCGCGGTATCATTCAGGGTATATTTATGTGAGTGGACATACACATAAGAATGAATTTCATGATGATGGTGAAATCAGAATATATTCAGATAACCAGGTTGGATATAAGAATAATAGTTTTCATCCCAAATTTTTCTATATTGATTGTAGGCATGACTATTTTTCTGATTACAAAGATGGCATATATACGATTACTAAAGAAGAGTATAAAGAATTCTATTATTGCAAGCGTATAAGTATATCATTCAATAGATTTATCAGAAAAATATACATGCTAAAGAAGGATGGAGTCTATTTATTTATAGCTGATGCATCTACTGGCGGACTTAAGATGTTTAATGGTGGGGCTCAACGTCTTTTAAAACATAATGATATCAATTACTATTATGAGAATATGGGTGCTCAGATTGCTAGACTTAAAACTCCTATAGATAAATATACAGAGTTTCAAAAAAATATATCTAGAGCTATAAAGAGAATTGGGGGAACAGGTAAAATTCATGGATGTATAATAGATGTTGATTTTTTCAATCATGTCTATGTTAATCCGTTAGACATGAAGATTACTTCATATTATGCAACAGATATGAGTAATAAATGGGTTTTTGGCTCCGTTGTTGAAATGTTGGAAAAGGAGTGTCCAAAGCTATATGCAAATTATAATAGGTTGATAAATGATAAATCATTAAAACCACTTGCAGTAAAAAACTTTGATACTAAAGCGAAAATCCCCATGTATTATTCGAATACAGATATATATATTGCGTCAAGAGAAATGAATAAGCTACAAAGATTAAACACAGATATATTGACTGTATGGTATGAAGATGATAGGGATGAGTCATCACTACTGAATGAGAAAAGCGTAGTTAAAGTGAGTAAAAAAACGCAAAAGAAAAAGTATAAAACTATTGAAGAGATAGATAAAGAGAAAAAAGAGAAAAAGGAGAAAAAGGAGAAAAAGGAGAAAAAGGAGAAAAAGGAGAAAATCAGATTCATGACGACTACAAAGAAGAGCTCTACATTGCTCAGAAAAGAGGAAAACGATAATAAACATCCGTATAGGATGAGAACGTCACCAACTTCAGCAAAGGAGATAAATTCTGTCTTGTCACGTCTTTTACAAGATGAAAAGTGAAAGGAATACTTTTAGCTTCTGAAGTATATACTAGAAAAAATACTATATTATTGAAAGCAGGAACGAAGATTAGAAAATGTTCCTGCTTTTTTAAGTGAAATCAGAAGGAGGGATTATTCTGATAAAAGAGAAGAGTGCAATTAGCGCATTAGATGTAAAGGATTTAGATGAATTAATGGATATTATAGATAAAAACATGGAGAAAGGACCGATACACATTAGTTTAACAGAGAAAGGAGAGAAAGGTAATGCAGAAAACAAGATTTCCGCAGATGGATATACGTCTTTCAAGTAGTAAGCTGAATGACAAGTGGAATAACCGTTTTCTGAACACGCCAAAAGAAGCATCAGAATTTGCAAAGTGAATAATCCGGGGTGAAATACATCACTTGTCCGGCGTATGGAAATCGCAAATCC
>CAMOWK010000009.1 GCA_946628415.1 uncultured Lachnospiraceae bacterium
TGTGTCAGCCTCTGTATCTGCAACTGTTGTTGCCTCTGTGTTATCAGCTACTGTTGTTGCCTCCTCACCACAAGCTACAAGTGAAAGTCCCATAGCAAGTGCAAGTGAAAGGGCAAGTGTTTTTTTGATCTTCTTCACAAAAAAAACCTCCTTTTAAAAAAGTTTAAGTTTTATTCTCTTGCTTCAAACCTTCTGACTCGCAATAAGTCCAACTACATAAGAATGTACGATACACCTTATTCGCCCGGCCCCTATAGTTCATCGGTCGGTCTGTTCAAGAAAACTGTCTGAACCTAAAAAATTATATATTACAGTCTGTGACTGCTGGTTCCGATTATATAGTAAAAATACACAATCTGCCCACCTCTGGGAGGTGAACTAGACACATTATAGGGCAACTTAACCAAAAAGGCAAGCTGTTTTTTATAATTTTAGGTTTTATTTGTATACTTTTACTAATTGTGCAATTTTACCATAGAATAACTACTAGATATTGTTGTTATTCCGGGTCTCTATCCATGTTCATTATCTGTCTCTTACGTGCAAGTTCGTCAGATTCAAGATACTCATCATACGTTGTCTGCTTATCTATAAGCCCAGAATTGGTAAGTTCCATGATACGGTTTGCCGTAGTCTGTATGAACTGGTGATCCTGACAGGAGAAGAGAACAACGCCCGGAAACTTAATAAGCGCATTATTCAGTGATGTGATGGACTCCATATCAAGATGGTTTGTCGGTTCATCAAGTATAAGGCAGTTGGTTCCCATTATCATGATCTTACTGAGAAGACATCTTACCTTCTCGCCACCGGACAGCACTTTAACCTTCTTTACACCTGCATCTCCCGGGAAAAGCATTCTTCCAAGGAAGCCTCTTACGTATGTGGCATCCTTTTCCTCTGAATACTGTGTAAGCCAGTCTACCATTATAAGGTCATTATCAAATTCCTTGGTATTATCCTTAGGGAAGTAGCCCTGTGACGTTGTAACACCCCACTTATAGCTTCCCTCATCAGGCTCTTCTTCTCCGGCAAGTATCTTGAAAAGGGTAGTTGTAGCTATGGTATTTGGGCCTACAAAAGCTATCTTGTCTTCTCTTCCCACCGTAAATGAAATGTTATCCAGTACTTTCTCACCGTTTATGGTCTTTGATATATTTGAAACCGTAAGAACTTCATTTCCTATCTCTCTGTTTGGTCTGAAATCAATGTATGGATATTTACGACTTGAAGGTTTGATCTCATCCAGTTCAATCTTCTCAAGCGCTTTCTTACGTGATGTAGCCTGCTTGGACTTGGATGCATTTGCAGAGAATCTTGCAATGAACTCTTTAAGTTCCTTGATCTTCTCTTCCTTCTTCTTATTTGCCTCTTTCATCTGGCGTATCATAAGCTGGCTGGATTCATACCAGAAATCATAGTTTCCGGCATATACCTGAATCTTGCCGTAATCAAGATCCGCGATATGTGTACATACTTTGTTAAGGAAATATCTGTCATGGCTGACAACAATTACCGTGTTTTCAAAATTGATCAGGAATTCCTCAAGCCACGCAATCGCATCAAGATCAAGGTGGTTGGTCGGCTCATCGAGAAGAAGTACGTCAGGATTACCGAAAAGAGCCTGCGCAAGAAGCACCTTCACCTTCATATTGCCGTCAAGTTCTGACATCATTGCATAATGATACTCTGTCTCTATACCAAGCCCGTTAAGAAGCGTTTCTGCGTCAGCCTCTGCATTCCAGCCGTCCATTTCAGCAAATTCCGCTTCAAGCTCTGACGCTCTGATACCGTCTTCATCCGAAAAATCTTCTTTCAGGTATATAGCATCCTTTTCCTGTCTAACATCATAAAGATGCTTATTGCCCATTATTACAGTATCGAGTACTGTATATCCGTCATACTGGAAGTGGTCCTGCTTAAGTACCGAAAGTCTCTCGCCCGGATCCATGGTAACATCACCGCTTGTCGGTTCAAGTTCTCCTGAAAGTATACGGAGAAACGTTGACTTACCTGCCCCGTTTGCACCTATAAGACCGTAGCAGTTTCCCGGTGTAAATGCAATGTTTACATCTTCAAAAAGTGCCTTTTTCCCAAATCTGAGTGATACGTTGTTTGCGCTTATCATAAACTCTTAACCTTTCTATCTTTACTGCTTTTTCTTTTTTGCAGCATTTTTCTTTTCTTTCTGTTCTTTTCTCTTATTCTTCTCGGCTTCTTTTTCTTTCTTTTTTAAGTCTTCCGGCGTTTCTATATCGGGAAGCTCATCGATAAGCCGTTCTATAAGCCTCTTTTTGCTGTATATGTCATATCCGAGAAGGTATATCAGTGCCATCTTATGAAGATACTCATCCTCTTCCTTCGGGAACAGCTTCTCCGTAATCTCCTCAGCTCTGGCAGTACTGCTCTCTATGTTAAAGTATTCAGACTTTTCAAGTTCGTAAATCGACTCATAAATGTCTGTCATGCTTCTCGTTTCGGTACTGTCTTCCTGCTTATCAAAGAACCTTTCTGTCATGGGATAAAGCAGTTTCTGAATGTCTGTAATGGAAATGACATTTTTAAGGTAATAAATGTATATCAGAATAATTATATGTTCCTTGCTGTATCTTTTTTTAACAGGAGGCGGCAGGAGCTTATTCTTTGTGTAGTTGTTGATCATAGTTCTGGTCAGAGTCTTATCATCATCACCCCTTTTATTGTGATAAAGGTGTGAGTCCATAAAGTTAACTACCTGATCCATGTAAAGCTCTATGTCAGGTATATCCTTTGGAACTATATAGTCGAGCCTGATCCACTCTCTGATCTCTCTTCTTATCTCTTTCAGATCTCTATCCATTTTTTTCTTCTCCGGTTTCATCCTCAGAAACCTCGTTTTCATCATCCGACTTTGGAATTATCTCTACACGGATTCTCTCAACACGATTTCTTTCAGTAGAAAGCACCTTAAGTTTTACATGCCCGTCCTCTGCTTCGTCTCCCTCCTTCGGAAGCCTGTCAAGAAGTTCTATAGCATACCCGCCTATGGTATCGTAATTATCAGAACTGATAGAAGTTCCGATGGCATCATTCAGGTCATCTATTCGCAGAGCTCCGTCTATATCGTAGGCTCCGTCAGGAAGAGTCTTTATGATGTTCCTCTCGCTGTCATCATACTCATCCCTTATCTCTCCCACTATCTCTTCTATAAGATCTTCCATGGTTATAAGTCCTGATGCAGTTCCATACTCATCAAGCACTATACAGATGGATGTTCCGGATTGTTTCATATCTGCGAAAATCTTGGCGGTTTTCTGATATTCATAAACGAATACCGGTTTACGCATAAGGGCTGATATATCAACCTCTCGCGTTTCATTTTTCTCTACATACATGAAGAGGTCTTTAACGTAAAGAATACCGATTATATGATCCTTGGAATTCTCATATACCGGATATCTGGAATATCCCTCTTCCCTGATTATCTTTATAAGCTCATCATAAGTGGTATCTATATCGATACTCATCATATCAGCTCTTGGTATCATAACATCCTTGGAGAGTGCGTCTCCAAAGTCAACCACGTTGGTTATCATCTTCTTTTCGGACTGCTCGATCACCCCTGCCTCTTCACTGCTTTTCACAATGACTCTGAGTTCTTTCTCGGTTATCTTGTCTCCATCTGAATCCGGATCAATGCGAAGCATCCAGAAGATCCCTCTGCATATATGATCCAGCACCCAGATAACCGGTGTAAAAAGGGTCATAAGAAATGAAATCGGATAAGCAAAGAACATCGATAATCCAAGGCTGTGAAGACTCGCGATAGTCTTAGGCGTAATCTCCCCAAAAACGAGTATAAGAAATGTAAGTATTCCCGTTGCAATTCCTACCGCCGTGCTTCCGAACAGTTTTGAAAAAAGCGTCGTGGAGAGCGCGGATGCGGACAGGTTTACTATATTATTACCAACAAGTATCGTGGAAAGGAGTTTTCCGGAATTATCTCTCATCTTAAGAACAATTCCAGCTTTCTTCTTTCCTTCTTCCATTAATGCCCGAAGCTTATTTACATTCACTGTCATAAGTGCAGTCTCTGCCGAAGAGAAGAAGCCTGACAGTATGATAAGCAGGGCAAGAACTATGAGCTTTATTATGTCCCCGGGGGCCATATGTCCTCCTTTAGTTTTCTTTCATTCTTTCAAACACAAAGTCATAACTTCCGTTACCGGAGTTGATCGACCTGTTTACTCTGCTGATGGTTGCAGTTGATGCACCCGTTTTATCAGCAATCTCGTTATATGTCTTTTCATCATAAAGCATTTTTGCCACTTCAAGTCTTTGCGCTATGGCAAGCACTTCATTGGTAGTGCATATATCTTCAAAGAACTGGAAATACTCTTCCTCATTCTTCAAAGTCATTATCGCCTGAAAAAGCTCACCCACAGCTTCAGTTCTGATACCTTTTCTCATATTTATTTAGCCCCCGATGTACGTTCTTTCTTAACCCATACACTGACAGAATCTCTGTTTACATAGAAATCCCCACAGCCATATTCATCAATCTTGATGTCATACTTTGCATTTCCCATAGCATCTCTGAAATGCATTCCTGCAAACTGCTTACCTATGTACATTCTCTTTGTTCCGCCCGTACCATCCGAAAGAACTACCGCAAGCCCGGAATTCTTATGCTCGCTGTCGCCCTCTCTGGTCCAGCCTATGCAGTTAGGATCATCGAAATAGTCATGCTGTTCTCCGTAAGCTTTCTGCTTACGTATCTTCATAAGCTTATCAAGCATAGTCTTCTTGGCTTTAACCTTCTCATGAGGAATACCCTTATAATCTCCATAGAATACACATGGATATCCTTCTCTTCTGAGAAGAATTATCGCGTATGCCATAGGCTTAAACCAGTCCTCAACCCATGATTCAAGTGACTGTCCCGGTTCTGTATCATGATTATCCACAAATGTAACAGCCTTTATAGGATTGACATTGATAAGAGCTCCGTCAAGTATATGGCGAAGGTCATAACTTCCGTGAGCCTTTGAGCAGTTATGGAAGTTAAAATGAAGAGGAACATCAAATAGGGATGCTTCCTGCTTGATCTCATCAAGGTAATGCATGAGCTTAACAGTATCCCAGTGCCAGTACTCACCTACAGCAAAAAGTTCTTTGCCTGTAAGCTCTCTTACTTTATACAGAAAATCTCTGTAGAAATGTGCCGGGATGTGTTTAACCGCATCAAGTCTCATTCCGTCGATTCCGGTTTCCTTTATATACCATACAGCCCATTTCACAAGCTCATCGTAAACTTCCTGATTGTTCATATCAAGATCGGCGCCCATAAGGTAATCGTAATTTCCGTTTTCCGAAACATCTACATCTTTTGCCCATTCTTTACCTGAGAATTTATAAAGTGACTTCTTAAAGCCTTCCTGATCCCAGTCAATACCGCTGAAATGCGTCCAGTTCCATTTGAAATCCGAATACTTTCCTTTTCTTCCCGGGAAAGTAAATTTAGTCCAGGCTCCGATAGTCTTATTATCTGCTATCATCTGGCAGCGTTCCGTGCTGTTAAATTCTGAAGCGCTGACTTTCTCAACTTCATCGGCACCCATCTTATGATTAAGTACAATGTCAGCATAGACCTGCATATTCTGTTTATGAAATGCCTCTATAGCAGCAAGGTACTCCTTCTTTGTACCATACTTAGTTGCTACGCTTCCCTTCTGATTGAACTCGCCCAAGTCATACAGGTCATATACACCATATCCCGAGCCCTCCTTACCTGCCGCATCTTTATATGCAGGCGGAAGCCATACAGATGTAACACCAAGCTTTGCAAGCTTTTCAGCGTCCGCTGCAGCCTCTTTCCAAAGCTTAGTTGCTGCGGTAATATACCATTCAAAATACTGCATCATAAGTCCGTTATCTGACATATCATATCCTCCTCATATTTCTATGCCCGTTTACATTGCCTCAAATGTGGTACGTATTGCCTTTATAAAATCTTCTGTATTAAGAACCTTTACACATTTAAGTTCTGTGATAAGTGCAAGGTCTTTGGTCATTTCACCATTTTCAATGGTATCTATGGTAGCCTTTTCAAGTTTATCGGCAAATGCCATTAATTCCTCAATCTCATCGATCTCTCCTCTTTTTCTGAGAGCCCCTGTCCATGCAAAGATGGTTGCGACCGGATTGGTTGATGTCTCTTCACCCTTCAGATACTTGTAGTAATGTCTCTGAACCGTTCCGTGTGCTGCCTCATACTCATAGTACCCTTCAGGTGAAACAAGCACTGATGTCATCATTGCAAGTGAACCGAATGCTGATGAAAGCATATCGCTCATTACATCACCGTCATAGTTCTTGCACGCCCAGATGAATCCGCCCTTTGATTTCATGACACGTGCAACAGCATCATCGATAAGTGTATAGAAATACTCTATTCCAAGAGCTTCAAACTTCTCTTTATATTCTGCATCGTAAATATCCTGGAAAATATCCTTAAATGTATGGTCATACTTCTTGGATATGGTATCCTTCGTTGCAAACCAGAGTGTCTGTTTTGTATCAAGAGCATAGTTGAAACAGCTTCTCGCAAAACTCTCGATAGAACCGCTTAGGTTATGCATGCCCTGAACAATTCCCGGTCCGTCAAATTCATGTACCGTAACACTTTCCTTGGTTCCGTCCTCTGCAGTATATACAAGCTCAACCTTTCCCGGTCCCGGAATCTTCATCTCGCTTGCTTTATATACATCACCGTAAGCATGTCTTGCGATGGTTATAGGCTGCTCCCAGTTCTTAACACATGGCTCGATTCCTTTTACTTTAATAGGAGCACGGAATACTGTTCCGTCAAGTATGGCTCTTATCGTTCCATTTGGACTCTTCCACATTTCTTTAAGATTATACTCTTCAACTCTTGCCGCATTAGGAGTAATGGTTGCACACTTTACGGCAACCCCGTACTTCTTTGTTGCATAAGCTGAATCAAATGTTACCTTATCATCTGTCTCATTTCTATGTTCAAGGCCCAGATCATAGTACTCTGTCTTAAGATCAATGAAAGGAAGAAGAAGTTCATCCTTTATCAGTTTCCAGAGTATTCTGGTCATCTCATCTCCATCCATTTCAACAAGTGGCGTTGTCATCTTAATCTTATCCATTATGTGCCTCCTATATTTTTTAGTTTCGTTTTTTTTACATCAATGATATAGTATATCATAATACGCGTTAAAGTTTCAACGTATTAAAGTCTATCCGGGGAGAATTATTCATGATTCATTATACTGTCAGAAAAAGTAAACGAACAAGGATTTCATACCGCATCGCTGCGGCTATAATAGTTCTGGTTCCCATGTGTCAGTTTTATGCATTCATAAAAGGATACGGAAGAGATAAGCGGGTACTGCTCATCCTCTGCATACTCCTTTTCCTTTACGGTCTCTATCTTCTTATCCATACATTTAAAAAGACAATGTATGATATAACTTATAATTTCGAGGATGACTGCATCCGCATAGAACATGTGCGCGGAGAAACAAAATATGATTATGCCGATGTAAACGATGTATCTCTCGTTACACCCGATGATGCAAATCAGTATAATATCATCCACCTTGTTATAGGGAAAGAGGACTTCGTTATCCCGTTCACCTATAA
Source organism: uncultured Lachnospiraceae bacterium (assembly GCA_946628415.1). GTDB lineage: Bacteria > Bacillota > Clostridia > Lachnospirales > Lachnospiraceae > Eubacterium_Q. The sequence continues at coordinate 7,654 of CAMOWK010000009.1, forward strand.
GAAGGAGCTTTGCGACAAAGTGTATGAACATCTTCTCAGTCATGTAACGGCAGCTAAATTAAATGAACCTGAAGAATAGATAAAAGGGTATTCCGGTTATTCCGGGATACCCTTTAAAATTTTATCAGAACATATTTCTTTCCCTGAGATTCATTCTCGCTATGGAACGGCGAAGACGTGCTTCGGCAAGGTTATACTCAAATGCACTCTGCTGCGAGAGAAGCTTCTCCTTTGCTCTTATCTCATGGGCCTTTACCCTCTCTTCATCAATCTCATCAGGATGCTCGGCGGCTTCTATCATGAGCATAACATCATTCTTTTCAACCCTTATAAAACCGTTCGATACCGACGCCTCACGATACTCTGCCTCTCCCGGAATCTTGTATTTGATTATTCCGGGTACAATCGCCATAAATGCATCTGTATGATGCGCAAGTATACCGTACTGTCCGATTTCAGTCGGTATGATAAGCGATTCAAGCGGACCGTCATAGAATACGCTGTCGGCTTCTATTATATGTGCACTAAACTCAGCCATACTGCCACCTTACTCTTCTTCAATCTTCTTTGCCTTTTCTATCGCATCTTCAATAGTACCAACATTGAAGAATGCCGCTTCCGGATAGTCGTCAAACTCTCCGTCTATAAGTCTTGCAAATCCTTTAACTGTTTCCGCAATAGGAACATATACTCCCGGATTACCGGTAAACTTCTCAGCAACAAACATAGGCTGTGACAGGAATCTTACAATCTTACGTGCTCTGTTAACGATTTTCTTGTCAGCATCTGAAAGTTCGTCCATACCGAGTATGGAAATGATATCCTGAAGTTCATTATTCTTCTGAAGGTACTCCTGAACTGTTCTTGCAACCCTGTAATGCTCCTCACCCACTATATCAGCTTCAAGTATTCTTGATGTAGATGCAAGAGGATCAACTGCAGGATATATACCCTGCTCAGCAATCTTTCTGCTGAGAACCGTAGTTGCATCAAGGTGGGAGAATGTTGTCGCAGGTGCAGGATCCGTCAGATCATCAGCCGGAACATACACAGCCTGGACCGAAGTTACGGAGCCTCTTCCGGTTGAAGTGATTCTCTCCTGCAGAGCTCCCATCTCTTCAGCCAGAGTCGGCTGATAGCCTACCGCTGAAGGCATACGTCCAAGAAGCGTCGAAACTTCTGAACCTGCCTGAACAAATCTGAATATATTGTCTATAAAGAGAAGAACATCTCTGTTTTCTTCATCTCTAAAATACTCTGCCATGGTAAGTCCTGTAAGAGCCACCCTCATTCTTACACCGGGGGATTCATTCATCTGTCCGAATACCATCGCAGTTTTATCTATGGTACCGCTTTCCTTCATTTCATTCCAGAGGTCGTTACCTTCCCTGCTTCTCTCACCTACTCCGGTGAAGATTGAGTATCCGCCGTGTTCCATGGCAACATTATGTATAAGTTCCTGAATAAGAACCGTCTTACCTACACCGGCTCCTCCGAAAAGTCCCGTCTTACCACCCTTGCTGTAAGGTTCAAGAAGGTCTATAACCTTTATTCCCGTTTCAAGCATTTCTATGGACGGGCTCTGTTCTTCAAAGGACGGAGCTTTCCTGTGTATATTCCATCTTTTTACATCTTCCGGGATATCATCTCCGCCATCTATGGGATCTCCAAGAACATTAAACATCCTGCCTATAGTTGCATTTCCTACAGGAACCGATATACCTGCTCCTGTTGCCGTTGCAACTGCACCTCTGCTGAGTCCTTCACTCTGGGACATCATGATGCATCTTACGGTATTGCCACCTATAAGCTGGGCAACCTCCATAACACGTTTTTCACCGTCCACCTCTACAAAAAGCGCCTCACGGAGCTTAGGGAGATGTCCCTCGGCAAATTCTACATCTATAACAGGTCCGGAAACCTGAACAACCATTCCTTTATTCAAGTTCTTCGTGCCTCCTTCTCTCTTCTCTTCTTTTCAGCCCTTGAACCCGCTGATACTTCTGTTATCTCCTGAGTGATCGCCGCCTGTCTTACTCTGTTATACTCAACGGAAAGATCCGCCAGCAGCTCCTCTGCATTTTCATTTGCGGAATTCATGGCATTCATACGGGCATTCTGCTCAGCCGAGTAGCTTTGGAGCAAAGCCCCGAATATATAACTTGAAATGTAACTTTGCATTATACTGTCAAGTACTGCATGGACTGAAGGATAAAACGGGATCTTGTCATTCTTCTTGAACTCACCATGATCATCCGCATGGTTGACATGATCCAGAAACTCAAAATAATTGAATTCCTTTTCTTTTCTTTTTTCTGCCTTTCTTATTTCGTCAGAACTTCTTTTTGCCAGAGGCAGCAGTCTCACTCTTTCGACTTCAGCATCACCGATACCTTTATGTATGCTGTAAATTATCTGAATATCATTTACAACCCCGTCATTATACCCGGAAAGAAGCTCGGCACTGATCCTTCTTGCCCTGTGAAAGGTAGGATTCTGTGCCGTATAAACGAAGGTATCCTCATATGGAATTCCTCTTTGCATAAAGAATCTTCTACCGAACTCACCAACTACGTACACCCTGGCATCAGGTTTACGGCGAAGTTCTGCTTCGGCAGCTTTAAGGACATTATTATTATAAGATCCCGCAAGCCCCTTATCGGCAGTGATAACCAAAAGCACAGGCACCTTCTTCTTCTCTTGATTATAATTATCCGGATGGAAGTAGATATCATCCTCCTCGGCATTATCAAGAATTCTTCTTATCTCATTTTTAAGCATTTCAGAATAAGGCCTTGCTTCATCAAGTCTCTGCTTGGCCCGCTGCAATTTCGTCGAAGAGATAAGATACATCGCATTTGTTATCTTCTTTGTATTCCTGACGCTGTCTATTCTCTGTTTTATCTCATTAGTACCTGACAATTTAAGAACCTCTTTTACAGATTATCATTAATAAACTCTTTTGCCACCCTGACTATGGTTTCTATGTCTTCGTCAGTTATAGTCCTGTCTCTTTCAATCTTCTGCATAAGTGTTGCTTCAAAATTATTAAAGTGTGTCAGAAGCTTACCCCTGACATTTGTCACCTCTTCAATCGGAACAGAAAGGAATGCCTTGCCTGTTGCAGCAACGAGGGTAACAACCTGTTCTGACAGAGAAAGCGGACTGCTTTCCTTCTGACGAAGAAGCTGCATAAGCCCCTGTCCATATGTAAGTTGCCTCTTTGTAGTTTCATCAAGTTCACTGGAGAACTGTGTGAAAACTTCCATCTCTCTATACTGGGCAAGATCCAGTCGTAGGCTTCCGGCAGCCTTCTTCATCGCCTTTGTCTGCGCTGCACCACCGACACGGGATACAGAAAGCCCGACATTTACAGCCGGTCTCTGTCCTGTAAAGAAAAGACTGCTCTCAAGGAATATCTGACCATCGGTTATGGAAATGATATTCGTTGGTATATATGCAGACACATCGCCTGCCTGAGTTTCTACGATCGGCAGAGCAGTCATACTTCCGCCGCCCTGTTCCTCGGAAAGATGAGCCGATCTTTCAAGAAGCCTTGAGTGAAGATAGAATACATCACCCGGATAAGCCTCTCGTCCCGGAGATCTTTCAAGAAGAAGACTCATTGATCTATATGCTATCGCATGCTTTGAGAGGTCATCATATACGATAAGAACGTCTTTCCCTTTATTCATGAAATATTCTCCAAGTGCAGTTCCCGCATATGGAGCAATATACTGAATCGGCGCTGTTTCACCTGCAGATGCATTCACTATAACCGTATAGCTCATTGCACCTTTTTTCTCGAGGCTGTTTCTAAGCTGGGCAACACTGCTCGCCTTCTGACCTATGGCAACATAGATACAGATTACATCCTTGTCCTTCTGGTTCATTATGGTATCTACGGCAATCGCCGTCTTACCCGTCTGCCTGTCACCTATAATAAGCTCTCTCTGTCCTCTTCCTATAGGAAACATGGAATCGATAGAAAGAAGCCCTGTATCCATCGGTTCATTTACCGGCTGTCTGTCGATTATTCCCGGCGCAGGACTTTCTATGGCACGATAGCCATCCGCCGTTATAACACCCTTTCCGTCTATAGGATTACCGAGTGCGTCTATTACCCTTCCGAGAAATGCATCTCCGACAGGTATACCGGCAGTCTTCTTTGTTCTTCTGACACGGCTTCCTTCGGTTATCTCGTCATCATCACTGAAGAGTATGGCGCCCACTTCACTACGACGAAGCTCCTGAACCATTCCTCTGGTTCCGGTCTCAAACTCAACTATCTCACCATAAGTTACATGATTAAGTCCCGTAAGGATAGCAATGCCGTCTCCGACAGTCTTTACCTGCCCTTCTTCATAAGGAATTACTTCAAGTGACCAGTCTCCTACCGCCTGCTTCATCATTGAAGTAACATTTTCCGGATCCCCGGTCACTCTGGCAAACATATCCTTCAGCTGACTGAGTCTTCCCTTTGCGGACCAGTCATAAGTTTCAGGCCCCGCCTTAAGTCTGAATCCTGATTTTACATTCTTATCCTCAACAAAGATTAACCTGTAATCTCTTCCGTATTTTCTTTTTAAGAATTTAAGGAATCTCTCTTCCTGCTCGGCAGAAGGTGCTTTTGCAGCGTAGAGATATGCCTTATATTCAGCACTTCCGTTACTGCTCATCTAAGCTCCTTTCAGCATCATCAAGGAATCTGTTATACGTATCGGAAACATCTTCTCCCATTAGAAGCTTTTCAGCCGCCTTCATGGTGATGTCTTTTATCTCCGCATTTGCATTATCTATTATCCTGTCATGCTCATCATTTGCAGTCTGTTTTGCTTTTACAATTATCTGTTCTGCCTCAGCTTTCGCCTCGCGGATTCTGGCACTGTTTTCTTTAGTGACCTTTTCTTCCGCATCTTTTTTCATGGCGCTTATTTCGTCCTCTGCGGCTTTTAACTTGTCCTCATACTCTTTCTTTAAAGCAGCAGCCTCATCCCTGTCTGCCTCACTCTTTTCTTTCATCTTCTTATAGTTTTCAAGCCTGTTGTCCATAAAAGTACGCACAGGTTTATAGAGTATGAAATATAATCCAAAAAACAGGATTACAAGATTAAACATATGTAGAAGTATCTGCTGCACATCTATATTAAGTGGCATTTTATTCCTCCTGAAAAAAATAATCCATTACGACCCAATCGCTGTACCTGCCGGCTTCGCCGTCAGTCGCGACTTCGTATGTCGGCTATCCCATTACGACCCAATCGCTGTACCTGCCGGCTTCGCCGTCAGTCGCGACTTCGTCGCTTACGTCCAGCGATATCGGGGCTTCGCCCCTATAACAGAGTATATGTTTCCGTCTTGCAAAACTACGTTTTGCCGCCGGAACATATACTCTGTTCTGGGTCGTAATTTTACGTTACATGACAAATACAATCAGTATGGTTACGATAAGTGCATAGATAACTACAGTCTCTATAAATACAAGTCCGAGCATGAGTGTTGTCCTGATCTTACCATCTGCTTCAGGCTGACGTGAAATACCGTCAACTGATTTGAAAATCGCAAGTCCCATACCGATAGCGCCGCCGAGTGCAGCAAGTCCGATGGCAACACCTGCAGCAAGCGCTTTTGTTCCCGTTGAAGTATCTGTGACCAGTTTTGCCTCGGATGAACTGCTGTCGGTTTCATTTACTGTATCAAAACTTACCGCCGTTTCATTTGGTGCAGCCTTTGCAGTGATCTTCTTTGCAAATATACTTCCGAATAAAGTAAGTACTGCCAGTATCATTATCACACTAAGTATTCCGGTAATCTTTTTCATCTAAATATCCTCTCTTTCATGAACTATTATCTATTCATTTATGCCGCTTCCGTAGCTTCTTCCGTATTATCGTTTTTCTTATGCTTTTCTTTCTTTACTTTTGGAGGCGACTTTTCCGAAACCTCTCCGTAATAAGTTGAAGTAAGCATCGTCAGAACGTAAGCCTGTATAAGTGCATGCATTAAGGTGAATAAAACTCCTACTATGACAGGAAGTACAAATGACAGGCGAATGTAATAATACACAAGCTCTGTTACAAGCATTCCCGAAAGCAGTGCACCGAAAAGTCTGAAGCTCATTGATATAGGGAGTGAAAACTCCTTGAGAGTCTTAAGTATCCCTTTAAATCCATTAGCGCTTATTCCGCCAAACATTATGATGAGATATGATGAAACACCCATCGCAATCGCTGCATTTATATCACAAAGCGGTGCGGGAAGTGTTATGATCTGCCCCTTGGTTCCATTTACCTGTACACCAAGCAGCTCAAACAGAGTCCCGATGAAGATATAGCTTCCTGCGGTGAATATATACCCTGCTATAAAGTTGTACTTTTCAGGTCTTCCGTTTCTTGCAAGTCCTGTAAACAGGTTCACCCATTCTTCAATAAGCATCTGGAATTTTCCCGGTGTTTCTTTAAACCTTGGAACCGCGAAAATCCTTATTATGATCGCAAATATAAGTATAGCAGCCGTTACCAGATATGCCGCTATAAGTGATGGATTTACATCCCTTATACCAAACAGACTGACAACATTGTGTTCATGAAGAACCGCATCTTTCATGGCTTCCTGTATGCTTTCTTCTTTTTCGCCGCTGCCGCCTGTCAGAATGATCCCGATAAGAAGCAGAACCACCAGCGATATGAAGACAGCAAAGGAAACTGTTTTCCTTTTTTTGCTCAATTTACCATCTCCTCCCATGACCTTTTGTCATGATTCTTTATTTATGGAAAAGCTTTTTAGTCTGATAAACCGGTTCACAGGTAAGGTTTACCCCAAGCTTCTTAAATGTATTCTCATCAACGCTTGAGAGAATAACTGATGAATGAACCTCGCATCCCTTAAGCTTGCCCAGCTGATCCATAGCTTTTCTTGTATTATTGTCCGTCCTTGCACATATAGTAAGAGCAATAAGAATCTCGTCTATATGAAGCCTTGGATTATTGCCCCCGAGCCTTTCAGTCTTAAGATGCATGATGGGTTCTATTATCTCAGGAGTGATGAGCTTAACGCTGTCATCGAGTCCCGCAAGAACTTTAAGCGAGTTAAGGAGCATTGCAGAAGATGCGCCAAGCAGCTCGGATGTCTTACCTGTAATAATCTGTCCGTCAGGAAGTTCTATCGCCGCTGCCGGTTCACCTGTAAGTTCAGCCTTGGTATTGGCTGCCGCAACAACAGGTCTGTCCTGTACTCCTATTCCGCTCTTCTCCATAAGGAGCTTTATCTTATCTATCTCAGCCTCTGTGCCCGAACCTTTTCTTACTTCACATCTGGCCGTGTAATACCTTCTTATGATCTCCTGATTTGATGCAGCTCTTACGGCCTCATCATCTATTATACAATTTCCTGCCATATTAACACCCATGTCTGTAGGTGACTTGTATGGCGATTCACCGTATATCTTCTTAAACATTCCATTTAACACAGGGAAGACTTCAACGTCTCTGTTATAATTTACCGTCGTTACGCCGTATGCCTCAAGATGAAACGGGTCGATCATGTTTATATCATTAAGATCCGCTGTTGCGGCCTCGTAAGCAAGGTTGACAGGATGGTTAAGAGGTATGTTCCATATAGGAAATGTCTCGAACTTCGCATATCCTGCATCTATTCCGCGCTTATGCTCATTATAAAGCTGAGAAAGGCATACCGCCATCTTTCCGCTTCCGGGTCCCGGAGCAGTAACAACCACAAGCGAATGCTTTGTCTCTATATAATCATTCTTTCCGTATCCGTCATCACTAAGTATAAGAGGTACATTACTTGGATAACCCGGAATCGAGTAGTGTCTGTACACCTTAATTCCGAGAGCTTCCAGCCTCTTCTGATAATTAATCGCACTCTCCTGTCCGTTAAAGCGTGTCATTACAACGCTTCCGACATAAAGTCCGTATCCCCTGAATGCATCGATAAGACGAAGGACATCCATATCGTATGTGATTCCAAGATCACCTCTTACCTTGTTCTTTTCGATATCACCGGCATTTATTACTATGACTATCTCAACATCCTCTTTAATCTTTACAAGCATGTTGATCTTACTGTCTGCCGCAAAACCCGGAAGCACTCTCATCGCATGATAATCATCAAAAAGCTTACCGCCGAATTCGAGATAAAGCTTACCGCCAAACTTTCCTATTCTTTCCTTGATGTGTTCTGATTGCATTTTAAGATATGCATCATTGTCAAATCCGATTTTTTTCATACTGCCCTTTCTTGTAATAATTCTTTCTTCTTTGTAAATATAAAACTATCTTACTGCCGCAAATATAATGTCTGCCACATAAAGAAGCACCATTATTATTCCTTCAGGTCTTTTAATGGCTCTGTCTTTAATTGTAAATATATATGTGATGATACTTACTATTATGAGAAGTGTAAGATCATAAAGTGACGCTGTATTAACTGCTATAGGATGGATAGCGGATGAAACCCCGAGTATAAGCAGGAGATTGAAAATGTCTGAACCGATTACATTTCCAACAGCAAGTCCTGTCTCTCCTTTCTTTGCCGCAACGATTGATGTAACAAGCTCGGGAAGCGATGTTCCGAATGCGACTATCGTAAGTCCTATTAAAGTCTCTGACATTCCAAATGCTCTTGCTATCTCCTTAGCTGAATATACAACCGCTTCGCCGCCTCCTACAATAAGAGCTATGCCTACGAGAATCAGCACTATACATTTCCATACAGGAAGAGCTTTTACATCATCCTCAACTTCTGCCGGATGCTTTCTTGCATCTATTATGAGATAGATAATGTAAACGATAAATACAACGAGAAGGATTATTCCTATATACCTCTTAACTTCTCCCGCTTCATCCGCCATGGCGAGGGATGGAAGTTTTCCTCCGAATATCGTAGCACCGCATGTAAGAAGAAGTGTCACGATAGTCATACCTATACATAAAGGAAAGTCTCTTTTAATGATTATTTCATCTACCGGAACCTTATGGATTATTGCGCATATACCCAAAACCATAAGCAGATTAAATAGGTTGGAACCGACTACATTACTGAGTGCGATTTCATTGGAGCCGGAAATTGCCGCCGCAGTACTTACCGCAAGCTCCGGAGCACTTGTTCCCATGGCTACAACAGTAAGTCCTATGATGACTCCCGGAACCTTGAATATCCTTGCAAGTCCGGCGCTTCCGTCTACAAACCAGTCAGCCCCTTTTATAAGAGCAACAAATCCAACAATAAGTAACAGGAAAAATAGTATTAGTTTCATTGAATTTAAAATCTCCAAATTCTGTTAGTTTATTCTTCTATCTCAACGCTCGAAGCCTTAGTGAGCGTAAAATAAAAATCCGAGCCCTCTCCGGGGTTGCTGCTCACTTCGATAGTTTCGTTGTGAGCCTTTATAATCTCTTTGATAATGGCAAGTCCGAGTCCCGAACCGCCCTTATCCTTTCCTCTCGACTGATCGCCCTTATAGAATCTGGTCCATATCTTTCGGGAGGTCTCCTCGTCCATTCCTATACCCTCATCTTTTACGGATATCTTAAGTTTTTTCCCGAGATCGGTTATGCTTATGAATATCCTCTTTCCTTCAGGCGTGAATTTAAGAGCGTTATCTATGAGATTATATATAACCTGCTGTATCTTGGTCTGATCCGCATAAACCTCTGTATCTTCAGCAGAATTATTCATATAGATGGCTATGTTTTTCTCGATGCATTTTATCTCGAATGTATTAAGCATCGGATTTATCAGTTCGGCAACATCGAACTTGGAAAGCTTCAGGTACTGTCCGTACAGATCAAAGTTGTTAAGGTCTAGCAGCCCCTGCGTAAGTTTGGTAAGCCTCTTCGTTTCATTTAAAACGATTCCGAGATACCTGTCCTGCATCTCAGGAGGTATTGTGCCGTCTAAGATTGCCTCAACGTATCCCTTTATCGATGTGAGCGGCGACCTGAAGTCGTGGGATATATTTGAAATAAAATCATGTCTGTACTGCTCCAGCTTTGAAAATTCATCCGCCATATATTCCATGGACTTGGCAAGCTGTCCCAACTCATCATTACTGTCAATTCCCGTTTTCTCATCGAAGTTGCCCTCGGAATATGCCTTTGCAACCGACGAAAGCCTTTTAACCGGCTGAATGACTCTTCTCGAAAGGAACCACAGAAGCACGAATGAAACAAGTATTATAAAAAGGCACGGTATATATATCATTCCGTAAATATTAAGAAGCAGACTGTTTACGGATGTGATCGATGCATGACATATGAGCGCCCCGCCATTTGAACGGACTTCGTTGCCGGCTGCGTCAAACTGTGAAAAGATGAGCGGCAGGTTTATGGTCAGCACATCAGCAGAGTAAAGCTCGTAAAAACTTCCTGTTTCAGTGAACTCTTCACCGAGCTTATAGTTTTTATCAAGCTCAAAGATATTTGCAGGTATCTTATCATATTCGACACCGGAAATGTGCTGCGGATCCGCATCACTTGCAGTACCGGAAGAATTACCCTCGCCTTTTATACTCTTTTTATTGGAAATTGCTATCATTCTTCCATAGGAATCCACATACCAGAAATCGGCATTAAGAATATCGCTGTAATATTCCAGTGCCTCCGAAAGCTCATCATCGGAAATGTCCCCGTTCAGATATAGTCCTATGGTCTGCCTTGCAACGAGCTTCGTTTCATTTCGAAGCGTCTCTACCTTTTCGGCGGACAGAGTTCTTCTCGTGGAAACCGACGTCACCACAATGATTATCAGAAATGATGACAGAAGCACCAGAAGAAATAATAGATATATCCTGTCTAAAATGGAACGCTGCATATTTTATCCCCACTTCTATCTTGTAACCTCAAACTTATAGCCTATCCTCCAGATTGTAGTAATCTGCCAGCTGTGATTGGTATTAAGCTTTTCACGAAGTCTCTTGATGTGTACATCTACAGTTCGTGTATCACCCATAAAGTCATATCCCCAAAGCTGGGACAAAAGCTGTTCCCTGGTGAATACCTGGTTCGGATTTGATGCCAGGAAGTATAACAGTTCGAGTTCCTTCGGCGGCATTTCAACCGGCTTCCCCTCAAATGTAACAGTATAATTGGATATGTTGACAATGAGGTCATCATATTCAACATACTCTCCTGTATGACTTGAATCCATTTCAGGAAGATTTGCCTCGGGATTCTCCTCCTTCTTTACTTCGGCACGGCGGAGTACTGCCCTTACTCTTGCCACCATCTCATTTGAGTCAAACGGTTTTACTATATAATCATCCGCACCTATCTTAAGTCCGAGAACCTTATCAAAGACTTCACCCTTCGCAGAAAGAATTATAACAGGAGTATTCCTTGTCTTTCTAATCCTCTGGCATACCTCGTAGCCGTCTATGCCGGGAAGCATAAGATCAAGCAGTATGAGATCAGGGTTGTAGGTATCAACAAGATTAAGAGCCGCCTCACCATCATATGCTACCTTTGTATCGAAGCATTCCTTAATGAGATAAAGTGAAATGAGCTCTGCAATGTTTTCGTCGTCGTCAACTATCAGTATCCTTTGTTTTTCCATCTTCAACTCTCTCTTCAATTAAAACTTAACTATAGTAACTCCGGCATCCCCCTCACCAAATTCCGCGAGGTGGAACTCTTTGATAAATCTCTTTTTTCTTAAATATTCGTGTATTCCTTTCCTGAGCGCTCCCGTACCTTTACCGTGTACGATCCTTACAGTTTCCGAATGCGCAAGCATGGCATCGTCAAGGAATTTATCAAGCGAAGCTACCGCTTCATCTACTGTTTTACCGAGAAGGTTTATCTCCGGATTAAATGTATATCCTTTACCGAAGCTTTCACTTCCCGCTTCTTTATACTTTTTCTTCTTCCCTGAAGAAACAGGTTCATCCGGGATTATGATAAGATCGTCTATATGGAACCTTGATGAAAGGATTCCCATTCCGACAAGCGCCATCCCCTTTGAATCCGGAAGTTCAAGTATATGCCCCATGGTATCAAGGCTTATGACCTTTACACTGTCACCGATACTAAAGTCAGAGCTTTTCTGACCGGAAATGATTCTTTGTTTTTCCTTTTCTTTTCCGGCAAGACCTTTTCCCATATCACGAAGACCCGAACGCTTCTTCTCCATCTCTTTAATATTTGACTTGCCCGGATTCTTCAGCCATTTGTTGTAATCACGTATCGCCTGATCTGCAACATCCTTGGCATTATCTATGATTTCTCTGGCTTCTTCCCTTGCCTTTTCAAGTATCTCAGCCTTTTTCTTATCAAGGTTTGATTCCTTGCCTTTTATGGATTCCTTAAGAGTCGTGATCTCTTTCTTATATTCCTCGATTATTTCTTCATCTTCTTTTGCCTTACGTTTCATTTCCATAAGGTCCGCTATGGCATTTTCCATCGAAAGAGCTGTTTCATCTATGCTGCTCTTTGCATTTTCAATTATAGCATCATCAAGGCCGAGTTTCCTTGAGATGGCAAATGCATTTGACCTGCCGGGAACTCCGAGAATCAGTCTGTAGGTTGGCTGCATGGACTCAATATCGAATTCAAATGAAGCATTCATAACTCCGTCTGTTCCGATGGCGTAAGTCTTTAACTCGCTGTAGTGCGTAGTCGCCATAACCTTTGCATTCTTCTCTTTAAGATACGAAAGTATGGACATGGCAAGTGCCGCCCCTTCGGTAGGATCTGTTCCGCCACCCGGCTCATCAAAAAGGCATAGGCTTCCTTCGCCCGCATGCTTCGTAATATAAACAATATTACTCATGTGCGATGAGAAAGTGGAAAGATTCTGCTCTATGGACTGCTCATCACCTATATCAGCAAATACATCGCTGAAAACCGACAGCCTGCTTCCATCCTGAGCAGGGATATGAAGCCCTGACTGCCCCATTAAAGTAAGAAGCCCAAGCGTCTTAAGAGATACGGTTTTACCGCCTGTATTCGGTCCTGTGACGATAAGCAGTGAATAAGCTTCTCCAAGCTTAATATCTATCGGAACAGCTGTATCCTTATTCAGTAAAGGATGAACGCCCTTTTTTATATCTATAATTCCGTCAAGATTAAATACCGGTTCTGATGCATTGCTGCTTCGGGCATACTTTCCCTTCGCAAAGATGAAGTCGAGTTCCGTAAGAGTCTTATAATCAAACTCAATCTCTTCCTTGTAACCGGATGCCGTAACTGAGAGCTCTGAAAGTATCCTCTCGATTTCAGCCGCTTCTTTCGTCTCAAGTTCTTTTATCTGATTGTTAAATGAAACGATTTCAAGAGGTTCTATAAAGAATGTTGCTCCGCCCCTTGACTGATCGTGCACCATGCCCGGAATCTTCGAGCGGTACTCAGCCCTTACAGGTATACAGTATCTTCCGTTTCTCTGTGTTATGAGCACATCCTGAAGCATCTCTCTATAGGTTTCATTTTTAATGATCTTATCAAGCTTGCTGTGGAGTCTTTCATCCGCCAGTGACAGCTCTCTTCTTATGCTTTTTAACGTACCGGAGGCATCGTCTGCTATCTCGGATTCAGAGATGATACATCTTCTTATCTCTCCTGAAAGATCCTTGCAGGGATTTAACATATAAAACTTTTCAGACAGTACGTCCCTGGTGTCTTCCTCTTCATCTTTCTTTTTTCCGTAGGCTGACACTTCGTCCGCCGCTTCAAGAAGTGACGCTATATCAAGCAGTTCCGCCGCAGAAAGAGAAGCTCCTATACCAAGGGGCTGCAGAAGTCCTGTAATATCTCTTACACCGGAAAACGATACATTTCCGTACTTGTTAAGACGGAGCAGTGATGCCCTTGTTTCTTCCTGCAAATCTTCTATCAGAGCAAGCTCTGTCTTCGGTTTTATTTTAAGGCATTTTTTCTTTGCCGCATCTGAAACCGCAAAGCCGCAAAGTTCGTTAAGTATCTTATCAAATTCAAGTACTCTCAGGGTGCGTTTATTCATAAAAAACAAAAAATCTCCGAAATATCATACTCACTTTTCTACAAAAGTGTATTATAACATTTCGGAGCTTACTTTTAAAGGTATATGTTCAGTTTTATCTGTTAGTTAAACATCTCTTCCACAAATTTCGTTACTTCCTTCATATTGACTGTCGGCTCAAATCTTTTAACTACATTTCCTTCTCTGTCAATGATGAACTTGGTAAAGTTCCACTTGATCTCAGGATTGTTCTTGTAACCCTTGTCGATCTTTTTAAGCATGGCACTCATGGCAAGTGCAGCAGGTCCTTTTCCGAAGCCTTCAAACGGAGCCTGCTCTTTAAGATATGCAAAAAGCGGAATGGTTCCTTCACCGTTTACGTCTGCCTTTTTCATCTGAGGGAACTGTGTGTTGTACTTAAGTGTACAGAATTCATGAATCTCATCATCTGTTCCCGGTGTCTGACCGGCGAACTGGTTGCACGGAACGTCAACTATCTCAAGTCCACTCTCATGAAACTTCTCATAAAGAGCTTCAAGCGGCTCATAATGAGGAGTGAAACCACATCCCGTTGCTGTATTAACAACGATAACTACCTTTCCCTTCATATCTTCCATAGAGAGAAATGTACCGTCAGGTCTTTCTACTTTTAAATCATAAAAACTGCTCATAATAATTACCTCCTGTATAAAACATTGCATAAAATTATATTTGACGAAATATATTATATTGTAATATTACACGCTTTTATTCTGTCTGTCAACTGTAATTTAGCAAAAACTCAAAATATAATCTGGTAGAATTTCAAAACATAATACGGAAATATTTTTAAGGAAAACCACGAAATATAACTTCGGAAGAGTTCAAAAAAAAGAACGCCGAAGCGTTCTTCTTAGAATACATATTTCTGTTGTATATGATAGCTCAGGAAGAAAAGTAGCGTATCAACTATAACTTTTATCACTACCTCAGGTATCACCGGAATAAGGAAGCATCCAAGAGAAACAATTCCCGCCGAAAGTGCCATCTGGATTACTGCGAGAAGTACGTATTTGCCCGCTGATCCGGCCACACTTCTTCTGCTGTTAAATACGAGCTTGTAATTGATCAGATAATTATAACCGGCGGATATAACCCTGGCTATAACAGTCGAAACTGCCACATAGGCAGCCAGGTTTCCTTTAAGAAAATGACATGCTACCGCAAAAAGCAGAAGATCAAGGAGACAGGATGAAAGCGACGAGAATATGTATTTTAAAAATCTCGCCCCGAGAATCTTGTAAATCCTGATCGAATCAAGAAATGGATTAAAGTGTGTCTGATGATCCTCTTTTGAATCGTATATCGTTTTTATAGGAACCTCTGTTATGGGATAATTCCCGGCTGATTCCAGAAGCATCCTTGTTTCAAATTCGAAGCGTTCGCCTTTTACGTCGATGAGCTCCTTCATAAATGCGAGAGGTATGCCCCTAAGCCCTGTCTGGGTATCTGTCACATGAACCCCTGCAACATAAGAAAAGATTGCTTCTGTCAGTTTATTACCGAATCTTGATTTCCATGGAACATCATCTCCATCAAAACTCCTTACTCCGAGTATGAGATGGTTCGGATTTTCCACAAGCTTATCCGATACTGATTTAATGCATTCAACCGAGTGCTGACCGTCAGAATCGGCAGTCACCGCTCCGACTGCATCCGGAAATCTTTCTATTATTGCACTAAAGGCAGTCTTAAGCGCTCTGCCTTTACCCTTATTAACCTCATGCACGAGATAAAAACCACCATGCTCTTTAATCAGAGCTTCAGCTTCTTTAAAAATCTCATCGTATTCACTGCCGCTGCCGTCATTGACCAGCACGACAGGAACGTCTGTTTCATTTTTAATATCCTTCAGTATATCTATAAGTCTTTCATCAGGCTCATAAGACGGGATAATTATAGGAATCATAAACTTTTACCTCATGCCTGCAAGACACCATGTATCATTGTACTTAACAAAAATGTATATACTGTCAGTCGTATCAACTACAGTCTTTTTCATGCTCTTAATGAACATAGGTTTATCAAAGCTTATCCTGCAGGAGAAACAGTCATCCGAATAACGAACATACTCGCTCACCTTCACATTTGTAAATGCAGGATTCTCGAGAGTATGCGGTGAAGTAAATGTAATATCCACTCCTCCTGCCCATTCTTCTGCCTGTACATCATAGTCTGAACCCGGGATCAGATACTGTTTTATCGTATCAAGTCCGTGTTTTCCGCCTGTAAGATCATCAGTCATGAAAAGGCTCCATGTCTCGGATATATTAAGCGCTGTTTCCTTAATATCATCAGGAATATCACTTTCCTTAAAATATACAGTCTCGTAATTTGTTCCATCTGCGATTACTTCGCAGTTTTCTCCGGACGGACCTGTAACAGCAACCTCCGGCGGATTCCCAAGAGCTGGAATCAGGTATTCTCTGATACTTGGGATATTCACATACTCCTTAACATATGTGAAAAGATCCTCATCCTTTACATTTCCTGTAAGATAATCGTCAGAAACCGTTTTACCATTTACAGTAACCGTACTTCCCTCAGGAGCCCAAATGGTATAGTCGTCGAGTTCCGGAAGGCTGAGTATCTCAGTCTTTGAAATCTTCCAGTCCATGATGGTAAGAATTCCGAATACAGTCCTCTCATTATAAGCAGTAAGCGTTATCTTTGCTATAGTGGTATCGTCTGCAAGTATATCATATACAGGTTCTTCTGTATTGTAGCTGTTCTTGTCTTTTTCATAGGAAACAGTCTTACCGTCAGTTGCGGCGATAAGCGCTTCAAGCCTTATATCTGAATCCTCAAATGAACCTATACTTCCATCTTCAGCATCAAATCCTTCAGGCATTTTTTTCTTGGCAAGACTCTTTTTAAAGCCTTCCATATAGTCTTCTATTGCATATGAAGACTGCGACCTCTCAAACTTACGTATGCATATATCTGCATATGCAAGGAACATTCCCGATAAAACAAGTAAGAGAAGCGTATAAACCACTACTATACAAAGAAAATAAAATATCGGTTTAAACTTAGGTTTTTTCTTTCTTCTTCTGTTCTCTGCCATAACTAGTTACCTCCTTTTTGCTTTACGATAAAAGCATCAGGAAGCTTCCATGATGAATTCTTATAGTAAAATGTAACGGAAGACATCTCATACTCACCGTTATAATACATACTGGATGAGCTTCCTCCATCGAGGTTCGCTGCATTTACTGCACCGTATTCCTGCATTATTGATATAAGGTCTGAAGCAGTTGCTCCAAGATGTCCTGCGCTTCCTCGTCCATCGGTTACAAGAAGGAGGAGTGCTCCGTCGCTTCTCTGTCCAATGGCTGTTCTTGGATTAGCGCCACTGCCCTGGCCACCAAGCTGCCTTGGCTCGCCATTTATGATAAGAGGCACAAAGTGGTTATTTGAATCGGATGCCTCATCCTGAAATGCCACTGCATCTCTTATGCCTTTTTCACTGACGTAGGTTTCAAATTCCCCGGCTGACATTCCGCTTATCTCATCTACGATAAGGATATTGTCATTATTAAGACCTATAACATAAAGGCCTGTAAGTCCGCCCGGGTTATTAAATGTAATCTCTCCACCCTGAACTACAACGCCCATTGGAGTTCCGCCTTTATTACCGGAAGACACATAAAGTCCGCCATTTACACCACCGATGGCTCCGGAATCTTCAACAAGAGTGCCGAGCTCTTTACCGTATTCCTTCCAAGGATAAGTACTTCCTACGGCAACCTGTCCAGGGTCCTTTATAATCATCATTTTTGCGAAGAATGAACGTCCTGAGATTTCTTCTATTCTCACTCCGTTAGCGTCGAATTCTTCGTTTTCATATTCATCTTTCTTAGCCGGTGCAGCATCTGTTGCCGTTGACTTTTTATCAACATTAATAAGTGTTGTATCCTGATCAACCTCCATACTCTGCATTGAGTTGATTGAAACAATCTCTTCTATCTCCTCGTCCGTACATACCATATGGGCAACAAACTTAAGCTGTCCGCTCTCCATAAGTGTAGTAATAAGAAGGTTTCTTGCTGCTTCCGAACTGTTCTTTATCTTGAGAAGTGTAAGATACAGAGTTCCAACAAGTACTATAGCTGTTATAAGTACCAAAACAAGGAAACCTCCGAAAATCTTAAGAGCCGTCTTCCAACTGCTCTTTTTCTTTTTCTTCCGTTTCCTGTTTACCGGTCTGATATTATATTCATCCGAAGCTTCCGGTCTTCTTCTTGCCGGTTGACCTGCCGGTCTTCCCGCACCGTCCTGTCTCAGTTTTCTTCCGGACTCCGTACGTTCCCCGGTACTGCCTATTCCGCTTCTTCTTACACTGCTCGTAGTACTGCCCTGTTTCGCAGTTCTTCTAGGTTCAGGGCGTTCACCTGTTCCGTTTCTTCGTACACTGCCGGAAGAACTTCCCTGTTTCGTAGTTCTTCTTGGTTCAGGGCGTTCGCCCGTTCCGCTTCTTCTTACACTCTCCGGCTTAACTGTTCGTCTCGGTGCCGGTCTTTCATTACCGCTGCCGCCGGATGTTCTGTTTTCGTTACTCATATTGATTTCCTCTAAGTATCTTTATTCAGGAATATACCATTTCAATATTATAACGATAAAAGTAAAGTTTTCAACATTATAAAAAAACTTTATTAATTCTTAATAATTGAATATCTAACTATTACTGTTTATCTAGCGCATTTATATAAAAGCTCTTCCCATCTTCTGTCTACTTCCTCCTGATACTGGACAAGAAGATTTTCATTTTCCGGCTTAAACAGATGTTTAAATCTGCCCTGTGTTCTAAGGAAATCTTCTATAGGAAGCTTATTCTTCGGTTCATAGTTAAGAATCCACTTTCCTTCAACCACTTCAAAAAGCGGCCAGTAGCATGTTTCAACAGCAAGTCTGCATATCTCCATAATATTCGGAGTGTCGTATCTCCAGCCTCTCGGACACGGAGCCATAACATTAAGGAATGCTGCTCCCGGAGTATAGATTGCTTTTTCCGCCTTGACGTAAAGATCCTTCATCGTACTTGTAAATGTACTCTGCCCAACGTAAGGTATATCATGAGCCGCAATTATGCTTGCCAGATCCTTACGGTTCTGCATCTTACCGTTGCTTACGCTTCCTACAGGAGTTGTTGTTGTATCGGCATACATAGGTGTTGCAGAAGAACGCTGGATACCGGTATTCATATATGCACCGTTATCATAGCATACATATACCATGTCATGATTACGTTCCATTGCACCTGAAAGCGACTGAATACCGATATCATATGTACCGCCGTCGCCGCCAAATGTTATGAACTTATAAGTATCATCTATCTTTCCGCGCTTCTTAAGTGCATTGTATGCAGTCTCAACTCCTGAAAGAGTTGCTCCCGCACAGGCAAATGCATTGTGAATATAACTGTCTTCGTAAGCAGTATAAGGATACATGAATGTCGATACCTCAAGGCATCCCGTTGCATTTCCTATAACTGCATGATCTTCTTCCTTAAGAGCACGAAGTACTGTTCTTACCGCTATAGCTGCACCGCAACCGGCGCAGAGTCTGTGTCCCGGAGCAAGTCGTTCCGGTTTATTCATAACTTCTTTGAATTTATAAGCCATGTTACTGCTCCTCCCCTGTTCTTAGTCCAATGTACTGATACTGCTCAACTTCCCTGCCGGCTGCAAGTTCTTTAAGATCCTCATATACTTTCATGGCATCTTCTTCTGTATAATCACGTCCGCCAAGTCCATAGAACTGATTAATAACCTTTGCAGTAACACCTGCATCCATAAGCGCAGCTTTTGTCTCAGTACCGAGAGGTCCACCCATTCCCGAAAAGCTTTCTGCTCTGTCGAGAACTGCAACTGCCTTAACATTCTTCAGTGCTTCAGCAATCTCTTCACCCGGGAACGGTCTGAAAACACGGATTTTGAGAAGTCCGACCTTCTCGCCTTTTTCCCTCATGATATCAACTGCATCTTTTGTATTTCCGGCTGCCGAACCGATTATTACGATGGCATAATCGGCATCATCCAGTCTGTACTCTTCAAAAAGTCCGTACTTACGTCCTGAAATTTTCTCGAATTTATCGCAAACGTCAAGGATTACTTCCTTGGCTTTCTTCATCGCAAGCCTCTGATTCATCTTTGTTTCCATATAGAACGGGCTGTTTGCGTAAGGCCCTATCGCCATAGGCATCTTACTGTTGAGAAGGAAGTTATCAGGATTATAGTCACCGACAAATTCTCTTACTGTTTCTGTATCAAGTACTTCTATATTCATAACGGCATGACTGGTGATGAAACCGTCCTGACATACCATCATAGGAAGCATTACATCAGGATGCTCTGTCACAAGATAAGCCATGATAAAATTGTCATAAGCTTCCTGATTGGTCTCTGCATAAACCTGCATCCATCCTGAATCTCTCGCACCCATACTGTCCGAGTGATCGCAGTTGATATTGATAGGTCCCGTGAGCGCTCTGTTAACAAGACAGAGTACTATCGGAAGTCTGTCAGATGCAGCTATGTAAAGCTCCTCCCACATAAATGCAAGTCCGCAGGATGACGTAGCTGTAAGGCTTCTCGCCCCGGCGGCGGATGCACCTATTGCGGCACTCATCGAACTATGCTCGGACTCAACAGGAATGAATTCCGTATCAATCTCTCCGTTTGCTATAAATGTTGATACCATCTGAGGTATCTCTGTTGAAGGAGTTATGGGAAATGCAGGCATTACATCCGGATTTACCTGTTTGATTGCAAGTGCAACCGCTTCATTTCCTGACATTCTGTCTCTCTTGCCTGCCATCTTATAATCCCTCCTTCATACTTATTGCCTTAAAACTGCAGACTGCGGCACAGATACCGCATCCCTTGCAGTGATCATAATCAAAATCCTGTCTTTTTCCGTCAACAACCGGAATGCATGAATCAGGACAGCATGGTGCACAAAGAAGGCAGTGTACACATTTCTCCCAGTTCATTACAGGAGTCTCTGTACGCCACTCACCCGTCTTAAACTCTGCAGAGCCGCCTCCGCCGTATATCTGATCTCCAAGTGTAATGTCCTGATAAGGACTCTTTTCATTTATTTTACTGATATCTGTTCTTCCCTTTGACATTACTGCACCTCCATAAAAGCTCTTCTAAGGGCTTCCATATTGCCTTCAATAACTTCAGGCTTCTTAGCAAATTTATGTTTATATGAAGCTTCCATCTGACTAAGGAATTCGTCCTTTTCCATTATACCCGCCACTTTAACTATACCTGCAAGCATAGGTGAATTCGGGAAATACTTTCCAAGGGTTTCCATGGAAATCTTCCTGGCATCTATGGTATATACGCTTCCCTCATATCCATTAAGAAGTGAAGTAATCTCTTCCTTAGATCTTTCGGTATTGATAAGAATTCCTCCGTCACGGGAGAGTCCCTTCGTAACATCCACGGAATGAAGGAGGGTTTCATCGACAACCACAACATAGTCAGGATAATAAATATTGGAATGAGCCCTTATCTCTGTATCACCTATTCGGTTATACGCAGTGATAGGTGCACCCATTCTTTCGGGGCCGTATTCCGGGAAGCCCTGTACATACATTCCCGTACTCCATGCAACGTCTGCCAGAAGAAGTGCCGCTGTCTTGGCACCCTGACCGCCTCTTCCATGCCATCTTATCTCAATGTGCTTCTTCATCTTTAACTCCCTACCTTTAATCTCGCTGTTTTTGCGGATTTGCCATATCAGGCTTTTTCTTTATTATTGTGCAACTTTTTCGGTTTTTATGGCTCATTCAAGAAATATAACCGTATTTTCGAAGTAATTTCAGTCATTTTTCTTGTATAAAACTCGTCAAAGGCACACAAAGTACACCTATTATATCACTTTTTTTCTTTTTGTAAACAGATATCTACATAAGAGGTGCAAATACCCTGAGTACCGAGTTAAACAGTCCACCGGCAAGCGAGGTTCTTACATCATCCGGTTTAATCTTTTTACTTATCTTAAATGTCTCTTCAGCATCCTTCTTAACATCAAGCACCGCCTGACAATTGCAGAAATAAACTGCATTTTCAAAGTGCAGAAACAGGCTTCTGTAGTCAAGATTCACAGTTCCGACCACAGCCTTCTTGTCGTCGGAAACCATACATTTTGCATGAATAAAGCCCGGCGTATATTCATATATATCAACTCCGGCAGAATAAAGCCTCGCATAGCTGGATCTTGTAAGACGGTAAACAATCTTTTTATCGGGTATTCCCGGAGTGACTATCCTTACATCAACGCCTCTCTTTGCGGCTATGCAGAAAGCATCAGTAAGTTCCTCACTCATAATGAGGTAAGGCGTAAATACATAAACATAGTTTTCTGCCTGATTTATCACTTCAAGATATACATTTTCCGAAAGAGTGATGTCATCATAAGGTTCATCACCGTATGGCTGTATGAAGCCTTCCCCTTTAAATCTTCCGTGATGATAAGCATGAGGCATATAATTTTCGGTGAGCCTTGTTCTAAGGGCGTCTGACTCATAAAGCCTTCTTCCTCTCGGATTAAGTGTGTCCCACATAGTAAGATACATGAGAGTCATATTCCACACAGCTTCACCCTTGAGCCTTACTCCCGCATCCTTCCAATGCCCGTAAGGGGAATTGATATTTACGTATCGGTCAGAGAGATTGATTCCTCCCGTAAACCCCTTATATCCATCCACAATGAGCATCTTACGGTGATCCCTATTATTCATAACCAGAGAAATAAAAGGAACAACTATGTTGAACTTGTGGCAATGGATATTCTCATGCATTGCCTCAAGCTTCTTATCGTAATTAATCGGAAGATAGGTTGCACAGCCAAGGTCATCATAAAGAATTCTTATCTCGACCCCTGCCTTTGCTTTTTCGACAAGAGCATCAAGTATATGCCCCCAAAGCTCTGCATCCTCTATGGTAAAATACTCAAGAAAAATGAAATGCTTTGCGCCTTTTATCGCATAAAACATTGAATTGTAAAGCTTTTCACCCGAATTATAATAAGTGATCTCAGTCTTTTTATATACAGGATAATTTGCTTCATTCATTATATATCTGGATGTGGATGCCGCTCTTTTATTCAGCACTTCCATCTCATCCATTACCCCGCTGTCCTGAATGGCATACTGGTTATACTTTCTTTTAGCGGGATCGGAATTACTTCTGTATCTGTAACCCTGCTTTTTGTCACCGTAAAAAAGATAAAAAGGCACACCTATAAAAGGGACTATAAGAACAAGGAATATCCATCCTGTCTTATATTCCTGAAGCTCATGCGGTGAATTGATAAGAAATACCGCAAAGATGATTGCAAGAAGTTCCAGAATTACCCCAAGAAACCTTGAAGTCCCGAGCATCCTGAAATAGTACGCAACGAACCATGCTATCTGTATTAAAATGAAAACAGCCGATATTACTATACGACTAAAAAAGACGTTCTTATATCTCTTCATAAGTCTATCCTGCAGTTATTACTTCCGGTAGGTTTTACAGTATTTCCATTTCACTAAATGTTTTTAACAGGTCATCATACCCTGTAAAAACTATACCTGTAACACCGAAGCTTTCGGCAGCTTCGACGTTATCTCTTCTGTCATCTATAAAGACTGATTCCGAAGGATCGATCCCATACCTGTTAAATAGAACCTCGTAAATGCCCGGCTCAGGCTTACAGAGCTGTTCATATCCCGATATAACCGTTCCGTCCGAATAATCATTAAACTTAAACTTTGTCCAATGCATATCTGAAAGTCTCTTTGGATAATTCGAGAGAATATACACATTGTAGCCTGCCTCTTTTATCCTCTTAAGCAGTCCTTCCGAATAATCGTAAGGCTCAGCTATATCCATGATATTATCCCAGAAAAGGTCTATCTCCTTTTCATAGCCCGGCAATCTTTCTTTAAAGTAATCAGGCGCAACGGCGTGATCGATCACGCCCCTGTCGAGATCAGCCCAAAACTTAGACTTCACCACTTCATTTACAAACAGTTCCTCTGTTTCAGGCGAAAACCCAAGATCCTTCATAAATGCCCTGTATCTGAAGTCAGCAAGAACCCATCCAACATCAAAAATTATATTCTTATATTTTTTCATAAAGTAACCTACTCACTTCGTTAAATGAGTATTCCTTTCATTTATATTATATCTGCAATGTATTCCGCTTCAGATACGTCGTATGATTCCGACCATTTCCTTGAGTCTTTCCTCAAAGATCGGATAAAACTCTTCTTCCGATTCTGCCTCATAAGGATTACTGTAAAATGTACTCAGTATGGAGAGCATAATGGTCTTTGAATGTTCCTCCGTATCGGCATATCTTGCTTTCTTTTCAGCAAACTCTTTAAAGTTATGCCATTTCCGGACGAAGCTTTCATAAAGCGAAAGATTCTCGGTATCTATCCATTTGCTGACCTTGACCTTGGTTCTGTCTTTCATTTCACATTCATTTTTTTGAAGGAAATACTTAAACTTACCCTTATCGTAAACTCTTCCGAGAGGGAAAAGGCGGCAGATACCCGGACGAATACTGTGAATAGTACATCTTCCGTCTTCACCTAAAAACTGACATCCAACGGGAATATCATAAATGACCGGTTCGTCACTTCCTTCGCTATAGATCGGTGCGGATTTTCCTGACATTCTCATATGAGGCTGAACGAGCCCGTCCACAAGGCTAAGCTCAAGCTCACGGAATATAAGACTGTCAAATGTTCTGCCAAGCCCATGGGTAAGCCTGTAGACATCGAGCGGATCAAGCAGTATCGAAACTCCCATATCCGTCTTACAGCATTTGCTGCAGCCGTGGCAGCTGTGGCAGTCAGCCTTAACCATATCATTCAGTTCATAAAGGCGTCCGTCTGAAATCTCAGATAGTTCTACTTCACGAATCATTTACACTTCTCCATTTCAAGATCTTCTTGCATATGATGTTACGCCAATCATTTTCTGCAAGTCACAAAAAACATAAAACAGGCTCCGAGTCAAAAATATGTGTCGAAACCTGTCTAATCAATATAGAGACAGGTATCCGGACTGATCGGCGCCCGGATACTCATCCCTATCCTTCTGCATATAATTTACTATCTTCTCTTACCCATAAGTCTGAGCAGCTTAAGGAAGAGGTTGATGAAATCAAGGTAAAGCTCCATAGCTCCCCATAGACTGAGGACTGTTATACTGTACCCTGTGTTCATATTTGCGATTCTTCTTATCTTCTGAACATCGTATGCGGTAAGTCCAAGGAAGATAATGATACCTACAACAGTTACTGCCATTTCAAGCATAGATGAACCAAGGAAAAAGTTTACTACTGATGCAAGTATTATTCCTATAAGACCTATAAGAAGTATGCTTCCGAGCTTTGATAAATCTCTGCCGGTAATCTTTCCGTAGAGTGCCATGCAGCCAAAGAGTGCGGATGTGATAAAGAATACCTTTGTGATAGATTCTCCTGTGTATAGCAGGAAAATTACCGAAAGGGTAAGTCCATTAACAATGGCATAAAGCCCGAATAAAACCGCTGACATTACAACGTTATTCTTCTTCATAACAGCCGAAGCAGCTATAACTATAACAAGTTCGGAAATAAGAAGTCCTATCAGAACAGCACTGTTCGAAAGAAGCGTCCATATAAGGCTTGAATTAACGGTAGCAAGTGCCGTAATACCTGTCACAAGAAGTGCTATAAACATATACATAAATGAACCTGTAAGCACATCTGTAAAAGGTGCTGCTACAGCTCCCATGCCATAACCGGCGCTTCCGCCATAGCCGCCGGAATTCCCGTAACCGCCGGAATTTCCGAAGCCCTGTCCATAAGGATCTGTATCAAGGCCGTTAGAATTAAATATTCCTCTTTCAACTCCACCGTAAGGTCTTCCATTCATTCTCATACCCGAACGTGCTGCGGCAGCTCTTGCCTGCTGATCAGCCATAGCTCTCTGCATCTGCAGATCTGCAAATTGAACCGAATAAGGGCTGTCCATCTGCTGACCATACTGATTCATATTTGGAACCGAATTTCCGTATGGGTTTTGTCCGTAGCTTTGGTCCATGCTCTGATCATAAGGCCCGACTCCCTGCTGTTTAAAAATGTTCTGCCCCTGAGTCTGGCTCCCTCCGTACTGATTCTGTTCCGGATGATCTTCATAATAAAACTGTGACATATTAACCTCCTGCCCATTCCGGCGGGCAAACCATTAAACAAATATTTTAAGGTTACCAAATCTTAGTGATGGAAAAGTCTTATACCTGTAAATGCCATGGCTATTCCATATTTATTGCAGGTTTCGATGACATTATCATCTCTTATTGAACCACCCGGCTCAGCTATATATTCCACACCTGAACGATGAGCTCTTTCGATATTGTCTCCAAACGGGAAAAATGCATCTGAGCCAAGGGAAACCCCTTTATTCTTTGCTATCCATGCTTTTCTTTCTTCCCTTGTGAACACAGCCGGCTTCTCTGTGAAGAAAAGCTCCCATGTTCCGTCGCGAAGTACATCATCATAATCATCACTTGTATATACATCAATTGTATTGTCTCTGTCGGCACGCTTTATACCTTCCTTAAACGGAAGTCCGAGAACCTGCGGTGCCTGACGAAGGAACCACTTATCCGCCTTGTCTCCGGCAAGTCTTGTACAGTGAATACGTGACTGCTGACCTGCTCCTATTCCTATAGCCTGTCCGCCCTTAACATAGCAAACTGAATTGGACTGTGTATACTTAAGTGTTATCATTGCTATGGTAAGGTCAATCTTTGCTGCTTCAGGAATCTCCTTTGCATCAGTAACTACATTTCCGAAGAAATTATCATCTATGACAAGTTCATTTCTTCCCTGCTCAAATGTAACGCCATAAACGTCCTTCTGCTCAACAGGCGCTGGTTTATAATCAGGGTCAATCTTTATAACGCAGTAATTGCCGTTTTTCTTGGAGCGAAGAATTGAAAGAGCCTCCTCCGAATAACCCGGAGCAACGATTCCATCGGAAACCTCTCTCTTGATGAGTCTGGCTGTATCAGCATCACATTCGTCCGAAAGAGATATGAAGTCTCCAAAGGATGACATTCTGTCTGCGCCTCTTGCTCTTGCATATGCAGATGCAAGCGGTGAAAGATCACCCAGATCCTCTACCCAGTAAATCTTCTTTTCTATATCAGTAAGCGGAAGTCCTACAGCTGCTCCTGCCGGAGATACATGCTTAAATGATGTAGCTGCAGGAAGTCCTGTTGCCGCCTTTAGTTCCTTTACCAGCTGATAACCATTTAATGCATCAAGAAGATTAATGTATCCGGGACGGCCGGATAAAACTTCTATAGGAAGCTCTCCTTCTTTCATAAACACTCTTGATGGTTTCTGGTTTGGGTTACATCCGTATTTTAATTCAATTTCTCTCAACTTTTTATCCTCATTTCTTTATCACATATTTTTGTTTACTATCTTTGTCTCATACTCGCCCGTCTCAATATCTATGAAACGTGTGAAAAGTGAAACCTTATTATCTTCATCAAGCGCGTTCCATACATTTTCCGTGAACTCATCAAGGCTTTCTGCCTTAATCTCTACAGGTGTCGGTTCCCCTTCATAGCTTGGAAGCGGGTTTCCGTCTCCCATATAAGTATGGATAAAATGCCCTGCTCCACTTGCCGGATTATCATAAGAAAATGTAAAGCGGAGGCACTGGTCAGGATCTCCGTTATCTGACTTTAAGATAGACATTTCGTAAGTATAATCTCCGTCTATATGAAGTACAGCCGAAATTCGAGGTGTGTAGTTAGGAGCATCAGGCTCAAACTCCCTGTTTCTGAGAGACTCTTCAAATGTATCTCCCTGCTCCATATTGTCATATATAGTATCGGTCTGGTCGCCGTTGGTCACTATGGTGTCTGTACCAAGAACCCTTACCGGCGCATATATAATAAGGCTCGGATCCTCCAGCTTCGACGGATCAAACGCCTCAGTTCTGATGCCTTCTCCCTCCGTCACAAAAACTCTGTTACGGCTGTTACTGCTTCTTCCCATTATAAAATATGCAATTGCTGCCTTTTTTCCATCCTTTGTTCTTCCGACAACTATCCCTCTTCCCGGATAACTTGTCTTACCTATCTCTTCTGCAAGATCTACTCTTTTCATAATTGGTCTCCTTCATAATAATATAATTTACCACGGGACTGTCCCTCCGGCAAATTTAGTCTACTCGCTTCTGACCCCAGAAGAATAGGGCAACTGTTCCCGGACCTGTATGTGCACCGATGGTACCACCGATAGGGAATATCCTTACTTCCTTAACCTTAGGGAACTTTTCCTTAACGAGGTCGGCAACAGCATTTGCATCATCAATACATGCAGACTGTGAAATGAATACTTTTCCGTCATAATCATGTCCGTTTTCTGCAAGTTCTTCCATCTTCTCTACTATTCTTTTTATAACCTTCTTTTTGGTTCTTATCTTCTCTCTCGGAATAAGCTTTCCTTTGTTATCAACATTAAGAAGCGGGCAAATGTTAAGAAGGTTTCCTACAAATCCGGCTGTCTTCGAAACCCTTCCGCCTTTGATGTAAAATGTAAGGTCAGTGGAAAAGAACCAGTGAACAAGATTAAGCTTATGCTCCTCTGCATATTTATAAACTTCATCAATAGTCTTTCCTTCATCACGAAGCGTTGCAAGTTTTTCAACCAGAAGCCCGAAGCCTGACGAAGCCGCAAGTGAATCAACTATATAGAGCTTTCTGTCAGGGAACTCTTCTGCGAGGAAATTCTTTGCATTATATGCTGCATTTACAGTTCCCGATATTCCGGATGAAAGCGAGAGATGAATTACATCCTTTCCCTGCTCAAGGAAAGGTCTGAAATAATCCACGTAATCACCTACTGAAATCTGCGATGTCTTGCTGTCTTCTCCGGCAATCATACGTGCGTACATATCCTCCGGCTTCATAGTCTGCCACATATCGTCCTTGTACTGATCGTCACCAATGGACATATTAAAGCATATATACTCAATGTTTCTCTCTTTTGTATATTCATCGGATAAATCTGCTGAAGAACAGCAGCTTATAATGTAATCAGCCATTTACCATTACTCCTTTAATAACTGCGAAAGGTATTATTTATCAAAAGATGAATCATATGTGTAATGCTCCAGATTCTGAGTTACACAATATGAAAATACTTCATCCAGATTCTTAAACCCGTGGTAGTAGAAACCGGAACCAAAGTCGATGCTTCCGCTTGCCACTTCATAGCTTGTAAGATCAACATCACAAAGCCCACCGTCCACTATCTTCAGATTTGAGAATCTAATATATGTATAGAATGAAAAATCTCCATCCTCTTCATTCCATCCATTTATCTTATATACGAGAAACGCGAAATTCTCTCCCACGCCTTCCTTGGAAATAAGAAGATATGCGCCCTGATATTCTGCACCTTTAAAGTTTTCAGTTTCAGTATTCCAGTCTCTGGCGACCTTTGCGCTTATATAATCCGTCATCTGCTTCTGCATAGCACTCATGGTGTCTTCCGGAATTTCAGCAAGAGTTGCGATATAATAAGGAAGTCCTTCAACAGTAAATGTTTTCTCAAAGCTTTCAGGAACTTCGCCATAGTTCTCAGCCATCTGCTTAAACATTTCAGGATCATCTTTTGAATAATAATCGTAAGTCACAGTAACAGTTACTTCATCACCGTTACTAAGTCCGGAATTATTCTCGATATTATATCTAAGATTCTGAAATGCACCGTCATTCTTACGCTCAGCTATCTCGGCACTGCCTTCCTTCGATATTCCCGAATACGTGAGTGTGAGTCCTTCAAATGCATCGAAGCTCCTAATCTCATCAAGACCACTTACAACGTATTTGACATCCTCTTCATCAATCTTAACCTTGAAAAACGGGGTTATGCTATCAGAATCATTATCCCAGACATAGTTAATCGTATCGCCGTTTGAAAGATTCGAATCTTTGTCGAGCTCTCCGCTTACATATGCAAGGAAATATTCAGCAGGCGTAACTTCCGACTTAGGTTTATTGAATGAAAACAGTCCTTTTTTAGGGCTAAATGCCTTTTTACCCTTTCTTGTAAACTTAATCTTTTTTCCATAATCTTTTATGAACTTATCTCTGTCAAATGTAGCGACCGCTGTACCGTACCCGTCATATCCTTCGGTCTCAAAAGTAACGTACTTTTTAAGCTTAACTGTAGTTTTTCTTGTTCCCATAAAAATACTCATTGCAACAATAAGTATAACTGCAGCTGCTGCAATCCCTATAATAATACCGAGTTTCTTTTTATCTATACCGGGTGATTTTTTCGGAACACTGTAACCAACGTTGGTCTGCTGCGGTGTCTGCTGATATGTGTTCTGTGCACCCTGCTGTGCTGCCTGCTGATATGTATTCTGTGTTGCCTGCTGGTATGCGCCATCTGTTCCCTGCTGTGCTGCACCATCTGCTCCTTGCTGGTACGAGTTCTGTGCTGCCTGCTGGTACGTATTCTCTGTCCCCTGCGGCGGTGCCTGCTGGTACGTACCCTCTGTTCCCTGCGGCGGTGCCTGCTGGTACGCATTCTCTGTTCCCTGCGACGGTGCCTGCTGGTACGTATTCTCTGTTCCCTGCTGTGCTGTCTGCTGGTACGAAATTTGCGGAGTTTGACCTGCAGCTGCGGAATCATCACTCACCACAAACTGAGCTCCGCAAAATCTACAGAATCTGGCAGTATCCTCAACCTGATTTCCACATTGATAACAAAACATGATATGCCTCCCTGAATCACCGTTCATTTTACTCATGCCTTTATACAAATACATTGTATATTCTATCACTTAAATGTTACCTTTGTCATCAGAAAAATGTATTATCGATTCTTACAATTCCTGTTAAGAAAAAAAGGCATACACAGCTGTTGCTATGTATGCCCACTCCCCTTTTGGGGAAATGACAGAGGAACAATTTCTGTCAGGAGAAACATCATTATAAGATGTGACTGATCGATATTATTAATAAATTCTCCCTACACCAGCTTATAAAGATTTGTTACAAGCCCGGGTATAGTTGCTTCAAAATCAACGCCGTACCATGGCTTCTCCGGGTTATCAAGCGTTACTTTGATCGTATCTCTGGTATAATCTGCAGCAAGCTTAAATGCTTCGTCTATATTTACGCCTCTTGTAAGAGCACCAACACAAACAGATGCAAATATATCTCCGGTTCCATGATAAGCAGCATCAACCCTGTCATTCTGATATGTAAAATATCTGCCGGTTTCAGTCTGAAGACCGTAAACTCCTGTCTTACCCTCCGAAAGCGAAACTCCCGTCAGAACAACAGTCTTCGCTCCGAGCTTTGCCAGTCTTTCAAGAAGAAGCTTTATATAATCTTCGTCATAAACTTCCTTATACTCCGTATCTGTCATAAAGCAGGCTTCGGTAATGTTCGGAACGATTATATCCGCCTCCCCGCAGAGTCCTGCATTAAGCTTTGCATAATTCTCATCAAAAGCCGGATATAGCTTTCCGTTATCTGCCATAACAGGATCGATGAATATTAATGTATCATCCCCACCAAAATCACTGAATATCTTCTTTGCTATCTCGATTTCTTCAGTCGATCCAAGATAGCCTGTATAAATGGCATCGAAATGAAAACCTTCTTTTTTCCAATGCTCTGTAATAGGCAGCAGTTCATCAGTGAGATCCTTTACCGTAAAATTCTGAAACATTGTATGTGTTGAAAGCACAGCTGTAGGAAGTATTACCGTCTCAACTCCCATTGCTGAAATGATAGGCAGCGCTACCGTTGTACTGCATTTTCCAAAGCATGATATATCTTGAATAGTAAGGATTCTTTTCATACTGTTCTTCCTTTCTTTATGTATCCTCAAGCTTTCTTATGTATCGCATAAGAATATATAATAAAAATGACCATAAAAAAATATCCAGTTTTAGACATTTTTATATGGTCAGATTTAAATAATCGGAATTGTAACTGAAAAGCATCAGCACAGAATCAATCTTCTGACAGTAATCCCATCAGTTCTTTAACCGCATCATGATTATTATCAATGCCTATGCTTGAATAATTCATAACGAGCGTCCCGGTATTTTTCTTTTCCTGCATATAATAATCTGAAAGCGTGCTGATTCTGATCCCTTTACCAAGCGCCCTCTTCTTTAACTCATCATCTGAAAGCTCTGTCCGTAATTCTATAAGGAAATGAAGTCCTGCCCCTTCATCCCTGATTCCGGATATGAGCTTTCCTTCATAATTCTTCAGTTCACCAAGTATCAGTTCCCGTTCTTTATTATAATATCTTCTCAGCCTGTTTATGTGGCTTTCAAAGTAACCATTCAGAATAAACTCAGCAAGTGTATACTGCTGGAAGTTAGAAACCGTGCAGCTGTAAAATCCAAGTTCATCCTTAAATCTCTTCATCAGCTTTTCCGGAAGTATCATATAGCTGATTCTTATGGTTGACGTGAGTGTTTTTGTAAATGTATTCATGTAAATGACTTTGCCACTCGTATCCATTTCAAACAGTGTCGGCATAGGAAGTCCGTCCGACCTAAGTTCGGAATCGTAATCATCTTCAATTATGAATCTGCTTTCCTTCTCTTCAGCCAGTCTTAGAATCTCATATCTCCTTCCTGCCGGCATACTTACCCCTGTCGGAAAATGGTGAGACGGTGATATATGAAGTATATCCGCGTCACTGCCGGAAAAAACCTTCGCATCAACTCCGTTTTCATCCAGCGGAATGTATCTTACTTTAACCTGATTCGCCCTGTATATCTTTGAAATCTTGACATATCCGGGTTCTTCAAGCGCATATATTTTATCCCTTCCAAAAAGCTGTATAAGAAGCGAATACAGATACTCCGTTCCGGCACCTATGATGATCATCTCCGGGTCAACCTTCATTCCTCTGAACTCCTGCAGATGTTTTGCAATCGCAGTTCTAAGACTTTTCGTCCCCTGTGCCGGAGAAGGAATAAGAATCTCCTCGCTTTTTTCGGAAAGCACCTTTCTCATAACCTTAGCCCAGTTTGAAAACGGAAAAAGCTTTTCATGATTTCTGTTGCTTGTGAAGTCATATTTTACGGTTTCATATGCTGCTTCGTAATCTTCATCCGGATATTCGGAGTTGTCCCCTTTAGTTCCGGTATTTCCTATCTCCTTACTTCCCGAATTAGCCGCTGCACTGCCCTGTCCATCTAAATCCGTGCGTCTTAGCTTAAGGCTCTCAACAAAAAATCCGCTCTTTGGCTTAGAATAAATATATCCCTCGGATGCAAGCTTATCATATGCATTTTCAACTGTTATAGTACTGACCCCAAGGTTCTTTGCAAATGCACGTTTAGACGGAAGCCTTTCATCCCCTTTTAAGGTCCCGTCTTCAATGTCCTGCTTTATGAATCTGTAAAGCTGTATATAAAGCGGAAATCCGCTTTCTTCTTTAAAGTGATAAGTCAGCATAAACTTCTTCTTTTGTTAACCTTTTATATTCTCCGGTATTTAGGTCATCAGGAAGAGTAAGACTTCCCATGGAAATCCTCTTCAGATAAACAACCCTCTTACCTACTGCCTCAAACATCCTCTTTATCTGGTGATACTTACCCTCATGAATCGTAATCCTGACTCTTGAGTATTTAGCCTTTTCTGCGCCGTCTCTTTCCAAACTATCTGCAGCCATGTCCAGGTTAATGGAAAGTCCGGAAAGCAGCTCCTCATTTTCCTCATTATAAGAATCGAAGCTCTCAAGTATCACAAGCCCTGCCGGTTCAAGACTGATACTTCCCTTTTCATCAGGAATCTCCATCCCCTCTGAAAAAGTTCTTATATCATCCTCCGTCACTTCGCCCAGAATCACTGCCTCGTAGCATTTATCCACATGCTTCCCGGGTGCCAGAAGTCTGTGAGATAGATCCCCGTCATTTGTAATAAGAAGAAGCCCTTCTGTATCTATATCCAGCCTTCCTACAGGGAAAAGATCTTTTCTTTTTGTCTCTGTTATAAGTTCCAAAACCGTTTTATGCACGGAGTCCGTCGTTGCCGATACTACTCCTTTAGGCTTATTAAGGAGGAAATACTCGAAAGTATTAAACGACAGTTCTTTTCCGTCAAGACAGACTACCGCCACGTTTTCATCAACCCGGATATCAGAGTTTTTGGCAATACTTCCATCAACGGTTATCCTCCCACCGCGGACCATTTCTTTAATTTTCTTTCTGGTACCTATTCCCATTTCGGATAAGTACCTGTCAAGTCTCATCATAATGCACCAAACACTTCCTTCATGCCTTCCTTTAAATCCGTGAAGTCTATTCCAAGCTGCTTTGCCATTTCGCCACTATAAATGTTTGACTCCTCTTTGGTTAATGGGAACGGAAGTGGAATCCCCCTGCTTAGTATTTCATCTATACTGATCATAACCCGTTCCGGACGTCTTCCTATAAGTCCGGCGGCAATATCATCAAGGACGTCCGCAAAACTGTCATAGGAATATATATCCTTCCCACACAGATTCAGCGCTTCAACATAAGGCATATCAAGCAGTTTAATCAAAGCCTTCGCAACATCATCGACATTTACAAGTTGAAATACCCCGTCAGCGTCCTTCGGATGCAGATACTGCCCGGCTTTCATTATCCAGTTAAAATATATACTCTCTCTCGGAGCATAATTATCTTTTCCATATATAAAAACAGGACGAACGGATGTAACCTTTATTCCGTACTTATCCTTCATCCTGATCAGTTCTTTTTCAAGCGCCACTTTGCCGCTGATATAATCCCCTGCATCTCCCCCGAAATCTCTCGTTTCAAAAGGAGCTGACTCATTTAGTATTTCTTCCGTCCCTCTTCTATATACATCAACGGTGCTTATAAAAATGTAACGTTCTGCCTTTCCTGAAAGCGCACTGCAGATTCCTTCAATATCACCTTCAGAATAAGCGCAGAAATCAACCACAGCATCAAAGTATAGATTGCGAAGTTTTTCCTTAAGCCCGGCTGCATCGTGCCTGTCACAGATAATGTACGATACATTTTCCGCGCCCATCCCTCTTGTGCCTCTGTTAATAAGAGTAATTTCGTGAGTCAGAGATGCAAGCTCTACAAATCTTTTTCCAAGAAAATATGTTCCACCGATACATAGTATTTTCATCAAAAAGTCCCCGCATAAAACCGTTTTCCGTAAGCGACAGTCTTCTAAAAAATGCATATCAGAATCTGTCAACCGTTACAGTCATCAGATAATCAGTATATGTTTCACCCAGCTTTTCATTTATGATTCTTTTCACTTCGTCATCTGTCTTATTCAGCTCATAAGGAACGGCAATATCGAAAATGAATCGTTCCTTCCCATTTCCATGAATCATCCTGAAGTCATGTATACTGATTCTTTCATCCAGTTTCTTCATGTATTGTGAGAGTTCTTCTCTAAGCCGAAGCATTTCCTCATCGTCGGTTATAACAGGATCAATATGGATCGTGACTTCGGTAACAATCTTCTCTTCCGTAATCCTTCTTTCGATATCATCCACAACCTCATGTGCTTCAACAAGGCTGAGGGTATAAGGCATTTCAACATGAAAACTAGAAACAATCATTCCCGGTCCGTATTCATGAAGTCTTATATCATGGATTCCCAGAATTTCAGGATGCTCTTTTGCTATATTCTCTATACTCTCGATTATTTCTTTATCAGGTGCCTCTCCTATGATCGGCGCAATGGTCTCCTTTGCAGATTCGATTCCCGAATATATTACGAAAAGCGAAACTATGGCACCGGCATAGCCATCAACATTCTTTCCGAAGAAAAGCATGATGATAACAGATATAAGAGCAACCCCTGTGGTTATACAGTCAGACCTGCTGTCTATAGCCGTCGCCATCATAGCTTTAGACGATATCTTTTTGCTTATCTTTGTGTAAAAGATCGACATCCATAATTTAAGCAGAATCGAACCGGAAAGAATGATTATGGTCGTATAGCTTACATCCAGTTCTTTCGGATAAAATATATTGTGAAGCGACTCTTTGAGCAAGTTAATAGCTACAGCTATAACCGCTGCAGCTATAATAAATCCCGTCACATATTCAACTCTGCCGTGTCCGTAAGGATGCTCACGATCGGCCGGCTTGCCGGATATCCTGAATCCGATAAGAGTTGCAATGGAAGACACTGCATCCGAAAGATTATTCACCGCGTCAGACGCTATGGATACCGCTCCCGTAACAAGTCCCGTCACAATCTTAAATGCTGTCAGAATAAGATTACAGCATATACCTACTATACCTGCCATGACGCCATAACTGTGACGGCTTGCATTGTCTTTATCCTTTATAAATATTTTTATCAAAAGTTCTGTCATCTGTTACCCTTACTTTTTGAAACAACTGCCTGTTTAAAACATCTTAATTAAATGAATAGCTGATAGTAATATCATTTCCCTTTGCACTCACCTCAGCCATAGCCCCGCATACGAGCGGCATCATAGGAGCAAGATGTCCTATATCCAGATCCATTATTATCGGGACATTCAGATCTTTAAATGAATCTGTTACGGAATTATACTGGTCAGCGCCGAACATTTCCTCACCGAAATGAAGAGGTCTTCCTATGAGTATACCCCTAACATACTTAAGCCATCCTGCTTCTTTTATCTGCCAGTAGGCACGGCGCATACTCATCGGGTTAAGATCACAGCTTTCAAAGAACCAGATAAAGCCATCATCTTTATACTTTTCAAGGAATTCCTTCGTCCTGTCAAATCTCGTTCCCGTGAGAGTCACAAGACAGTCAAGACAGCCGCCTATAAGCC
Organism: uncultured Lachnospiraceae bacterium; assembly: GCA_946628415.1. Classification (GTDB taxonomy): domain Bacteria; phylum Bacillota; class Clostridia; order Lachnospirales; family Lachnospiraceae; genus Eubacterium_Q. The sequence goes on from CAMOWK010000009.1 coordinate 44,518, forward strand.
GCCCTCTGAGTGACAGTTCACTATCCATCCTGCTTCCGTATATCTTAAGTTCTCTTTTTTCAGTCACGTTATAAGGAACAAGCGGATGTTCCTCATCCTTAAGACTTTCCTTTTCCCACTTGTCGTATCCTGTTACATAGTTTCTTTTGCCGGTCATAATTTCCAGCGCGTCATTTAAAGACTTATGCCATTCATTCATACCGAATGCAGGCGCACAAGGTCCATAAATAGCGGCAGTATCGGAAAGTATGGCAGACAGAAACACAAAGTTTGTGTTATCGGAATAGCCCATATACCATTTGGGTTTAGCCTCTTTTATTCTGTCAAAATCTATGAACGGAACAGCCGTACACATAAGCTCACCACCACCGCATGAGATAAGTATGTCAGGTGCTTCTTCTCCTGTCATGGTATAAGCATCCGTCAGCTCTGCGCCGCAAAGTTCCGGAGTATTGCTGATTCCGATTCCGCTCCCGGCATATACATTCGGCCCCAGCCATAGCTTATAACCCATCTCTTTAAATTTTGCCTGAGCATTCATAAATGCCGATTTATATGGTTCAATATTGCACCCAAAAGATGGTGCTACAAAACCTATAGTACCTCCTTCAGGCAGATTTCCGGGATATCTCATATTATTTCCTCTTATTCTTTCTATTCTAACGGTGTATCTATATCCGGCATATACCTACATCCGACTCGCATCTATATCCGACTTGCATCTACGCACAGTTCATATCTATATGCGGCATGCATCCATGCACAATTCTCATCTATATCCGGTTCTCATCCATCATGAACTCTAGCCATGAAATACCATCGTATAACTTCTCTCAAAAGTTTCACCGGCAGGAAGTACATTTCCGTATTCCCTCTCGGTAAGCTCTTTATTAAAATCGCATCGGTCAGCTCTTCCGTACCATGGTTCTATACATACAAATGGCGCATGCTTTCCGACAGGCGACCAGATTCCGACAAGCTCCGATTCAAATCTTACTGTCACAAGAAGCCTTCCGTCAGGCTTTGCTACCGAAATCTCCTTTGTCTGTCCGTGCTCAAGTATAAGCGCATCCTCGCTGAAGAGCTCCGCCGACATGGAGAGTTTTCTGTTACTTAATTCTATCTCCTTTGACCTTCCCGAAAGAACTCCGTTTTCATTTAGCACTTCCGCTATAAGTGCCTTATCCGTGTCAAATATAAGTATGTCTTTGTCACTGTCACAATTAAATGCAGGATGTGCACCTATTGAAAAATGCATTGTTTCATCATTTGTATTCTTAACTGTCCATACAACTTTTATTTCATTTCCGGAAAGCACGTATCTTATATACAGTTCAAACCCAAACGGGTATTTCTTATGTGTCTCCGGATTATCCTTAAGCAGAAACAGCGCCGTATCATCGCCATACTTACTCTTTTCTGATGCATCCTCATCTATAAAAGTAAAATCCATATCGCGGGCAAAGCCATGCTGTCCCATGGTATAAGTCACGCCTTTATATATGCTTTCCTTATCCCTGTACTGTCCGACAACCGGAAAAAGCACCGGTGACGTTCTTCCCCAGAACGAAGGATCTGCCTGCCACATATATTCGTAGCCCGTCTTAATATTTTTAACTGATTTAATCTCTGCTCCGTGTTCCGATATTTTGACACTTAACATGTCATTCTTTAACTCTGCCATTTCTTGTCCCCCAATATACATTTAACAAATCACCCAAAGCATTTGTCCGCTTTATTCTTTATCTTCCGAAGCAGGCACCTTCCCGGAATTCTTACCGAATTTTATCTTATCGAATGCCATAGGGTAAACTCCGAGCATTACGAATACAACCACCATGTATCTTAAGGTTCTCACAAGAAACGCGAGAAATGTACCGCTGCTCAGAAATTCCTTACTGAAAGGAAGCTTTAGTCCTGTATTAAGAACAAGATAAATAACAAGTCCTACCAGTATACGGGCTATCGTTTTCGGTATACTCTTTGTATTTTTAAAATTAACAAATTTTTCTTCAAAATGATATGCAAGGAAAAAGCCGCCCATGATACCTACAGCAGTATAATAATCACTTGTCCTGACATAGAAGCATCCGATAAGCGTAAATAAAAACAGTATTAAATGAAGTACCCACTTCTTCTTCACCACGCTCTCAAGTTTTGTCATTCCAAAGGTGATTGCGATACCTACCGTCCATCCGACAAGAACGTCCGTAACATAGTGAACTCCGAGCATTACCCTTGATATACCAACAAGAAACGGAATCACGAAAGCTATTACAGTCAGTGCTCTCTTTCTCTTAACAACCGCTATGCTTCCGAAAACAGTTGCCGAATTCATGGAATGTCCACTCGGGAATGAAAAGCCCTGTTCGGCAACATCATATATATCCGCATCCTTCTCAACAGCCCGCAAACACTTTATGCCTTCATTATCAAAATAAGGTCTTCTTCTAAGGAAGATACCTTTGATCATAGGATTCCATGCAACTGCAGCCGTTATATTGGTTCCGAGTATCTTTCCCAGTTCTTTATCGTAGCACCAGTATATATATCCAAGTATAAGAATAAGAAACAGCTCCTCGCCAAGCATGGTAAATATAGATCCAAGAGTTGCTCCAAAGCTTCCCATGTGTGCCTGTATCCATTCCTGAAGCCATACTTCCCATCCAAAGTAAAATGTATTGCCTGTCATTTAAAGTCTCCCTCCCGGTAAATATCATAAGGAGCCAAGGTATTCCCTGACTCCTTACTATTCTACTAAATTCTATAGTTTCACACAACTTTAATCTCAAACTTATTCTGATAAATATCTCCCGGATAGGAATCAGTAATTATCACCGTTCCTCCCGAATCAGCAAACGTCACTGTCGAAGAGATTCCGAATTTATCATGGTCTGCCAGAATGTATCTTTCTCCTGCCTGCGTGTTTTCAAATGCAACCCTCTTTATAAGTGCCTCTCTTACATCCGGAGTCGTAAAGCCCTGATTCATGCTTATCCCGTTTACTCCGAAAAAGCCCTTTGTGAAATGATATTTCTGAATATTTAAGATTGCATCTGCACCCACGATAGCTTCCGTGTTTTCCTTAAGTTCTCCTCCGATAAGAAGAACCCTGAGTCCCTTCCTTACCATATCCTTAGCATGCGATACAGCATTCGTTACATAAGTTGCATTTTTTTCCGTAATGAATTCTGTCATATATTCAGTTGTTGTTCCTGAATCCAAATACACATAGTCACCCGGCTTTATAAGGCTTGCTGCATATTCGGCAATCCGTGTTTTTTCAGGTTTATTAACTCTCTCCTTCGCAAGTACAGACAATTCGACTGACGAAGAACCCTCTTTTTCAACCGCACCGCCAAATACCTTGACAAGCTTACCTTCATTTCCAAGTACTGTTATGTCACGTCTTATAGTTGATTCAGATGCCCCAAGACTATCTACAAGCTCACGAACAGTCACGCTTCCCTTATCTTTTAACTCTCTAAGAATAAGTGTTCTACGCTCTTCAGTAAGCATCTACTCACCCCTTTTACACGTAACCCTTTTCCTTTTTATATTCGGAAACGTTTGTTTCTATAACCGCTTTTCTAAGCGGAAGTATACGCCCCGGTGAAACTGAAAGCTCATCATAACCCATGGCAAGAAACTCTTTTGTCAGAGAAAGATCTGAAGCAAGTTCACCGCATATACCTGCCCATGCACCGCCGCTGTGAGCACCGTCAACTATCATCTTAAGCATCTTCATAAGCCCCGGATGATGTGGATCGTAAAATGCATCAAGGCTCTGATTCTGTCTGTCGATGGCAAGAGTGTACTGTGTAAGATCGTTTGTACCAACAGAGAAGAAATCAACTTCTTTTGCTAGTTCTTCAGCCATCATAACCGCTGCCGGAGTCTCGATCATGATTCCGAGTTCAATGTTTTTATCGTAGAGAATCCCGTCATTATCAAGCCCCTCTTTAACCTCTGAAACAATTTCCTTAATCTTCCTTACTTCGTCTACGGAAATGATCATCGGGAACATAATGGATATCTTTCCGAATGCTGACGCACGAAGTATAGCCCTTAGCTGAGTCTTAAAAATCTCAGGTCTTGTAAGACATATTCTTATGGCACGAAGTCCCATTGCAGGATTCTCTTCATGAGGCAGTTCAAAATAATCTGCCTGCTTATCCGCACCTATATCCAGTGTTCTGATAATGACTTTTTTGCCTGCCATAGTCTGCGCAACCTGCTTATATATAGCAAACTGTTCATCCTCTGTAGGATAGGTTTCAGAACCGAGATAAATGAATTCCGACCTGAAAAGTCCGATACCGCCGGCATCATTTTCAAGAACCAGTGCAAGATCCTTTGTGTTACCTATGTTGGCATAAAGATTAATCTTCTGTCCGTCAAGCGTAACATTTTCCTTACCCTTAAGCTGCTGGAGAAGTGCTTTCTTATTCTGCTCTTCAAGAAGTATCTTTTTCTTTTCCGCAAGAATTTCAGCATCCGGTTCAATGTAAACCTTCCCTTCAAATCCATCTACTATAGCTTCTTTTCCATCTATCTCATCGGTAAGAGGAATATCACAGTTTATGATTGCCGGAATATTCATGGTCTTTGCAAGTATGGACGTATGCGAATTAGCCGAGCCGTGAACCGTTACAAATGAAAGTATCTTATCCTTATCCATCTGAACTGTCTCTGATGGTGCAAGGTCATCCGCAACAACGATAACAGGCTCATCACTATCTATACCCGCACTGCCGGCACCTGAAAGAATTCCTATAACTCTTTCTGAAATATCCTTAATATCAGCTGCTCTTCCTCTGAAATATTCATCTTCCATTTCCAGGAACATCTTCTGGAAATTATCTCCGGTTGCAGCCACAGCAAATTCTGCATTTACGTTCTGTGTACGTATTATATTCTCAACCGAGTCTATATAGTCGCCATCTTCAACCATCATCTGGTGAGCTTCGAAGATTTCTGCTCCGGACTCCCCAACCTCTTTAACAGCCTTGTCATACAGCGCCTGCAACTGTTTAACTGCCTCTATGCGAGCCTCTTCATATCTTGCAATCTCAGCCTCAACATCGTCTACCTTTTCTCTTTTTACTGACTGCTCAGCTTTCTTATACACTGAAAGCTTTCCAATGGCAATCCCTTCAAATACAGCCTTGCCCTCTAAAATAATCATCGACTACCACCTCCATTTACCTTATCTCCTTTATAAGTCCTACCCTGAAGCATTCCAGCAATTCTTCAAGATCGAACACACGCTTCCTCAGTTTCTCTCCATCGTCCGTATCTCTGACAAGAAGACGATGTTTCATTGTTTCTGTAATATATATTTCCGGAGTATTATCTCCGTATCTGTCAAACTCGCGATGTTCAGCCAGCGCCATATGATGTGAGTTAAATATCAGTGTATAACCTGCTATTCCGGTCTTATCGTGATAGGCCTTTGACAGCCCGCCGTCAATAACATAGAGCTTTCCATCAGCCTTTACAGGTTTTTCACCCTTTGCCACCTTGACCGGCACATGCCCATTGATTATATGTGATATTTCAGGTTGCATTCCAAACTCTTCAAAAATTTTTTCACAATAAGATGCTTTAGCAGAATATTCATAATATGGGTTGTAATGTTCCACAGAAAGAGCCTTATCCTCTATCAGGATATGTTCAAAGGTCGCCATTCTATCCTTACCGAACAACGGTGAATCAGGTCCCGCCCAGAGATACCACATCATATCAACAGCTTCTTTGGATCTCTCAGGCTCATCTAATTCATCCAGGAAAAAAGCATCCTCTATCTTTTCCTGATAGTAGTCCATCAAACTCTTTCCGCTACGCTTGCCTTCCGGTGTGACTATAACCTTAAACTCTCCGTCGGCATCCATCGGTATACATCCATGGAATAACAGATTATTATTACAGATCTTATACATACATCCATGAGAATACAAAAACTTAATATGTTTTCTCAGTCTGCTGCTGTGCTGGAAGGAATACCGGAGTGTTGACATGAGCATCTTTTCTTCTTCAGTAAGGCTATAAGGATCACTTGGATCTATCGTCGGAAAATGTGTATCCTTTAGAGGGTATTCCCGACCCTCTATCCTTACAACGCCTCTTTCATAGTCCACCTTATCAAGAAGAAGTCTGGACTGCATCTTATATTCAGGATGCTGCTTTATAAGTTCTCCCTCCAGCTTCAGTTCAATCACTGTGATCGCCTTGCACATTTTCGCTGCAAGCTCCGGCGACACAGAATCATATTTATTATCATCCAAAAGATGGGGCCGGAATGATTCACATTTGTCATCCTTATAAGTTTTATCTGCAAACATTGAAAGCGGTCTTAGGTTTATACCATATCCATCTTCAAGTACATCAAAGGAATTATAGTTTGTGGCTATCCTTAGAACTGTAGCTATGCATGCCATATTACCGGCTGCCGCTCCCATCCAGCTTATGTCATGATTTCCCCACTCTATATCTACATTATTAAACTTAATAAGCTCATCCATCACATAATCAGCTCTTGGTCCCCTGTCGAAAATGTCACCAATTATATGAAGTCTGTCTACAAGTAACGATTGAATAAGCTCTGAAATGGCAATGATAAAATCATCGGCAACTTCAACCTTTGTAACAGCATCAACTATCTCTAGGTAATAAAGCTTTTTATCAGGCTCGGACTCATCTGTGTGAAGCAGTTCATCTATAGCATACCCGTATTCAACAGGAAGCTTCTTTCTCACCTTTGATCTTGTGTACTTGGACGCCACTTCACGGCAGAGTGCTATCAGACGAATTATAGTCTCTTTATACCACTCTTCCGACAAAAGTCCCGCGCGTCTCATATCTGTCAGGGTTTCTGTGGGATAATAGATAAGACGTGCCAGCTTTTGCTGCTCCTCTTCAGGCATAAGTTCACCAAAAGTATCTCTTATCTTTTCTCTGATTACACCTGAGGCACTTCTAAGCAAATGTATAAAGCTCTCATATTCCCCATGAATATCAGAGAAAAAATATTCATTTCCTTTTGGAAGAGCCATGATAGCTTTGAGATTGATGATCTCTGCAGCGCAGCTTCTGGCCGTTGGAAATTCATGACTAAGAAGTTGTAGATAATCCAGATCCCTCATGTATAGTCCCTCACCCAGACCCCTCCGGTCTGCCCTTTATTACAACAATTAACCCTTATCCTTATACACTTCTGAGCGAAGTAAAGAATGAATCCCACTCTTTACTCCGCCAAAATATTTTCATACTTTTTATATTAGTTTCTATAAATTAGCTTCTACGAATTCCTTAACAGCTGCGCATTCAGCCTCTTCATCCGGACCTTCAAATGAGAACTTAACTGTATCTCCCTGCTTTGCTCCAAGTGACATAACTCCCATAACGCCCTTGAAAGGAACTTCCTTGTCGCCTTTAGCTACCTTTACAACTGACTCATAGTTCTTTGTCATCTTGAAAATATCTGTTGCCGGTCTGGCGTGTATCCCGTGAACATCCTTAATTGTGTACTCAAAACTTACCATTGCTACTACCTCCTAATATTTTTATATCACGCTGATTTTCAGCATATTTTATATTCTTTACTCTTCTGCATTCTTCTTAATAAGTCCAAGCATTACACAGGTAACTGCTGAACCAACTATCCAGGCTACTATATACATAAATGGATTTCCAACTGTTGCGAATACGAAAAGTCCGCCGTGAGGTGCCATAAGTGTACACTTAAAGAGTGCTGCAAGAAATCCTGCCACACCTGCACCAACCATTGTACAAGGAATTACATGAAGAGGATCAGCTGCTGCGAACGGGATTGCTCCTTCTGTGATAAATGATGCACCCATTACTACGTTTGAAACTGCCGAGCCACGCTCTGCCTTTGTAAACTTCTTAGGGAATATCCAGCATGCAAGTGCAATACCAACAGGTGGAACCATACCACCAACCATGATAGCTGCCATTGCCACATAACAAGCCTGAACCTTAGGATCTGTTGTTGACATGCCCTGCTCAAGGTATCCTGCTGCTGTTGTAAGCATTCCTGTTCCAAATACATAAGCTGCCTTGTTAATAGGACCGCCCATATCAATTGCCATCATCGCACCGAGTATAAGGCCGAGAACCGTAAGCATTCCTGCATCTGAAATAGCTGTAAGCATGTTTGCGAGTCCTGTATTTACAAGACCTATAAGTGGATTAAGTATGAAGCACATGATGATTCCTTCAAGGAATATGCCGCAGAGTGGATAAATAAGTGTAGGCTTAAGACCGTCCATTGCCTGCGGAAGCTTAGCACATATCTTCTGAAGCCACAGTACAAGGAAACCTGCCAGGAAGCCTGCTGCTATACCACCAAGGAAACCTGAAACTGTATTACCGCCATCCGGCTGCTGGAAAGCAAATTTTGCAAGGAACTGGCTAAATGCACCGAGAGGCTTTCCATCAACAAGTGTTCCTTCTGCAAAAAGGAAGTTTGCGAGCGGTGCATTTCCGCTGGACGCGAGCATACCACCGACAAAACCAACTGCAAGACCGGGTCTGTCTGCTATGGCATAAGCTATATAACCTGCAAGAACCGGAACCATAAGTCCCATTGCAAGTCCACCGATGTATTTAAGGAGTGCTGCAAGAGGTGTGATGCTTCCGAAGTTTCCTCCACCCGTTGCGCCGTAACCGGCTATTGTATCAATAAGAAATGCAATGGCTGTAAGAATACCTCCGCCGATAACAAACGGAAGCATATGAGAAACGCCGCTCATAAGCCATGTATAAACCTTATGACCTGCTCCACCCTTCTCATTTGATCCGGAGTTTTCTGATTCCTCTGAACTGTCTCCTGAAAATACCTGAGCTGTTCCTGCCTTAACAATACCCATCAGTTCATCAGCCTTATTGATTCCATCAGCAACCTTACGCTGGATTACCTTCTTACCTTTGAAACGATCCATAGGAACCTTTGCATCTGCCGTTACAATTACACAATCTGCTGCAGAAATGTCCTCAGCTGTAAGAACATTCTTTGCTCCTGATGAACCTCTGGTCTCTATCTTAATCTTAATTCCTGCTTTTGCGGCTGCTTTCTCAAGACCTTCTGCCGCCATATATGTATGAGCTATACCTGTAGGGCAAGAGGTAACAGCAACAACCTTCAGACTGCCCGAATTATCATCTGCAATAGAGGTCTCTGCCAGACTTTCATCAACACTTCCTCTTTCCTCATCGGCTTTGTCGATGATCTCTAAGAATTCATCAACGCTCTTTGCATTTATAAGATTCTTTCTGAAATCTTCGTCCATAAGCATCATTGAAAGCTTTGAAAGAACATCCAGATGAACATTGTCCTTTGTATCAGGTGCCGCAATCAGGAAGAGTATATTAACCGGCTCGTCATCAAGCGCCTCGTAATCAACTCCATCCTTTATAACCATGGCTGCAAGTCCCGGACTTTTAACTGAATCACCCTTGCCGTGAGGAATGGCTATTCCTTCACCTACACCTGTTGTACTCTCTTCTTCTCTTGCATATACGAGTTTCTTATATGCTTCTTTGTCAGCAAGCTTTCCACTTTTATCCATAAGCTCGACTGCCATATCAAGGCACTCCGATTTGGACTTTGGAGCAGCATCCAGACTAACACTTCGTTTATCAAGAAGTTCTGTAATCCTCATATTCTTTAACCTCCTTTTCTACTCTACGGTAGCATATACTTTCATTACTTCTTCTTTTGTTGCAAGGAACTCTGAAAATGCACTCGCCGAGCCTGAACTGAGTCCCATCTTGAATGCATGCAGCAGATCACCTTTTTCAATGTAGCCTGCCACAAAGCCTGCAACCATCGAGTCGCCTGCGCCGACTCCGTTTACGAGTTTCCCCTTCGGTGCCTCTCTCATATAGACTTCACCATTTGATGCAACAAATACCGCACCTTCACCTGCCATGGATACAATTACATTTTCGGCACCCATTTCAAGTAACTTCTTTGCATAAGGGACAACGCTCTCCCTTGTCTTCAGTTCTACCCCGAAGATTTCTCCAAGCTCATGATTATTAGGCTTGATCAGGAATGGTTTATACTTAAGGACATTCAGAAGAAGATCTTTCGTCGCATCAACCACTATCTTTATCCCTCTGCCATCCAGCCTTTCCATGATGTCACTGTAGATTGTCTCCGGCATTGTAGATGGAATACTTCCCGCAAGAACAAGGGTATCGCCCTCCTTAATCTTGTCGAGTTTTTCATAAAACTCACGAATGTTTCCATCACTTATCGAAGGTCCCATCCCATTGATTTCTGTTCCGTCGATTGATTTAAGCTTAAGATTAATCCTTGAACAGCCTTCGGAGATTCTGATCTCCTCAGCTCTTATGCCGCTTTCCTTAACTCTTCTTGTTATCTCATCTCCGACAAAGCCTGCCGAAAAGTAGATAGCCGAATTTGGAATCCCCAGATTACTGAGAACTATGGAAACATTGATTCCCTTTCCACCCGGGAGCATAAGCTCATCACTTGTTCTGTTGGTAAGTCCAAGTTTAAAATCATCAACGGTCACGATATAATCTAAAGATGGATTCATCGTCACGGTATAAACCATAGTTTTTACCTCCGTTCCGCGCAAATAGTGACTATCAGTCACATTTCACACTATTTTTTATCCGATTTAAACGATAATTTGATTATACAGTCAAACTCGGTCATAATCAATCATGATGTTGACCATACTTTTTGCAATTTTGTTGTGCATATTGCACAATCAGCCATCTTTTATCACAGCAAAAATTGTGCAATATAAAAATCGGTCACAATTTACGTGACCGACTTTCATAAAAACTTTCACTTGTTTATTTCGTTTTATTATTTATTAATCATTTTATATTTAACCAACTACATCTGATGTCTTACAACTCTGTATTCATCACCATTGGTATAATAAGGACATTCCGTAAAGTTTTTTTCCATAAGTCTTCCGTAATCATCCTCATCTATATCCATATCACATACATAATCTTCAAAATCTTCATCATAAGTAAGATATGCACATGTATCGCATGATGCTCCCTGCATCTTCATTTCCTCCAATGCTATTTGCAGATATGCCGGTAAAAGGATTACTTCCTTACAAGAAGTGAATGTCCGGTCATTTCCTCCGGCTTCTCAAGCCCCATAACCTCTATAAGAGTAGGAACTATATCACAGAGCTTTCCGCCTTCCATAAGTGTATAGGCAGGATCGTAATTATAAAGAATGAAAGGAACAGGATTAGTTGTATGTGCTGTATGAGGCTCACCTGTCTCGTAGTTAATCATCTGCTCGCAGTTTCCGTGATCTGCACAGATGAACATAACTCCACCGACTTCTTTAACCGCCTTGGCTGCCTCTCCTACAAAACCGTCAATCCTTTCAACAGCCTCAATTGCTGCGCTGAGAACACCTGTATGTCCAACCATATCAGGGTTGGCAAAGTTAATGATTATAACATCATACTCTCCGCCTCTGATAGCCTTATTAAGCTTCTCACTTACTTCAGGCGCACTCATTTCAGGCTGAAGATCGTAAGTTGCTACGGCAGGTGAATTAACAAGAATTCTGTCCTCACCCGGATTTGGCTCCTCAATTCCTCCATTAAAGAAAAATGTAACGTGAGCGTATTTCTCTGTCTCTGCAAGTCTAAGCTGGCGAAGACCTTTCTTTGCAAGGAATTCACCAAATGTATTTGTAATCTCGACCTTCTTAAATGCAACGTACTTATTAGGTATAGTCACATCATAGTCCTTGAAGCAGACATATGTAAGAGGCATGAAACCGTTAGCTCTCTTGAGATATTTAATGCATTTTGTATCCGATGCATCACCCGGCTGAGCTGCGATATCCTCATCAGAAAAGCAGAATGCCTTTGTAATCTCTCTTGCTCTGTCAGGTCTGAAGTTAAAGAATATAACTGAGTCATTCGGTTTTACAAGTGACACAGGATTTCCTGCTTCGTCAGTTATAACAGTCGGAACAACGAATTCATCTGTAACTCCATTATCATATGAATCCTGCATAGCCTGTATAGGGTCGGTTGCTTTAATGCCCTCACCTGTAACAAGTGAATCGTAAGCCTTCTGAACACGATCCCAGTTGTTATCTCTGTCCATTGCATAGTAGCGGCCTGAAAGGGATGCCACTTTACCGACACCTATCTCTGCCATCTTGTCTATAAGTTCCTGCAGGTAATCCTTACCTGATGCAGGCGGTGTATCTCTTCCGTCAAAGAACGGATGAATATATACATCTTCAAAGTCATTTTTCTTACACATCTCAAGAAGTGCATAAAGGTGTGTGTTGTGGCTGTGAACTCCACCATCTGAAAGAAGTCCCCAGATATGAAGGTCTGACTTATTCTCCTTGCAGTTATTGATCGCACGAAGAAGCTCTTCATTTTCAAAGAATACTCCATCCTCGATGTACTTCGTGATGAGAGTAAGATCCTGATAAATGATCCTGCCCGAACCGATATTCATATGACCAACTTCCGAATTACCCATCTGTCCGTCAGGAAGACCTACTGCCATACCTGATGCGTATCCCTTCTGGAAAGGTGCTCCAGCCATAAGTTTGTCAATGTTAGGGGTTTTACCCATGTAAACTGCATTTGCTTCATGATTATCTGAAAGTCCGAATCCATCAAGGACCATCAGAACTACTGGTTTTTGTGACATAGTGGTGTCTCCTCTTCATAATATTTATTTGGAATTACTCCTTTCGGAGTTATACATGTTAGGAAATGCTAACAATCATTCTTAATAAAACGATTCATTTCTTCATTATATGAATATCCGGACTTAAGTAAAGTACTTTTTAACATATCCATATCAATATCCATCGAATGAGAAAGCTCGCTCAGGGATGGATAATTATCCCTGAGCTCTGTATTTATATAACTAAGTAAAATGTTCGGATCCTTAGGTAGATTCATATTTTTCCTTTCTATTCAAGGTAGTGGTCAAGTGAAGCCGCAGCCTCCATAAGTTCATTCATGATCTTAACCGCTTCTTCGGCTTCAGCATTGCTGTTTGTTCCGATAGCATAAGCCTCTTCAGTATTTGCAGCAACTTCTTCACTGAAGGTTGCAATCTGGGTAATACTGTCAACGATATTATCATTTGCAAGGAGTATGTCATCAATGCTCTTACTCATTGAATCAACATTTCCTCCGAGTAAATCCATATGCTCTTTAATTTCATCAAACTGTGCTCCCGCCTTCTCGATATCCTTCTTCTCCTGAATGGATGCATCAAGAACCATTGAAACACTGCTCATGGTCTTCTCGGTATTTTTATGAAGTTCTTCAACTATATTCTGAATATTTTCAGTAAGTGTTCTCGTCTGTTCAGCAAGTATCCTTATCTGCTCGGAAACAACCGCAAAACCGCGTCCTGCTTCACCGGCACGCGCACTCTCTATAGAAGCATTAAGAGCAAGAAGATTGGTCTGGTTGGATATGGCAAATATCTGATTGGTTATTGCAACAACCTTATCTGTATTAGCCTTAAGGAGCTGCATCTCGTCACTGACTTTTGTATTTGCCTCTTCAATAATGCTTGACTGCGCTGCCAGCTCTTTCATGGAAGCCTGTCCTCCGGCTACAGAAGCAAGGCTTGTTTTTGCCTCGCTAAGCATCTTCTCCGAAAGATTCTTTGTATCCATAATCATATTATGGATATTATTTGTCATTTCAGTCTGGTTCTCAATACTTACAGCAGTTGAAGAATTACCTTCCGCTATCTCATTAAGTGCTTCGGCAGTACTGGATGTACCATTCTGAAGATTAGTTATTATTTCATTTGCAGATGCAGAGCTTTCCTTTACCTTTGCCGCGATCTCAAGCACATCACGAAGAAGAACTTCGCTCTTCTCTCTTTCAGCATTAATGGTAAGAAGCTTTCTGATGTTTATACTATTGGATACTTTTGTTCCCCATGCTATAGCCACAGCAAGAAGTCCGATGCCCGCGTCCTGAAGAATTATCGTTGATATATCAGCAGGCGCTCCCGAAGGCATAGCCCCATCGAGTACATACTTGATGGTAAATCCAAGATTGAGGACAAAAACTATCGCGCAGGTTCTTGCTATAAATGTAAAATCAAAATAAAGCATTAGAAGTGAAAGCAAAGGAACTGCTATTATGAAAACAAGGTCATTCTTAGCGCCTATAAGCATCACCACGTAGAGCACGCCGTATGCCGCCACAACTACATGCCTCAAGTTTATACTGTACCTGTCCTGCATATAAACGCCGAAAATCACCATGAAACAGAATGCCGCCAATGCCGCAACGATGCCTCCGAAAGTCCACGTTATGCCCCCTTCTCTTGCATCATTCAGATATCCCAGCGCTATAAAAGCAGATATAAGTCCGCATATCACCAGAACAAGCCTGTTGACTATCGCAAGTTCTTCTTCCTGGTCATATGTTTCCTGATTCATTTCTCCCATTCTAAAACCCCCTGTAAATATATAATTACAACGATCTGGAAACCTCCGCACAAGCCTCCATCGCATCTATAATACTTCCCCTGAAACCGGCTTCTTCAAGAACCTGAACTGCAGCTATAGTCGTCCCTGCCGGCGAACATACCATGTCTTTAAGAGCAGCCGGATGCTTTCCTGACTCAAGAACCATCTTTGCGCTGCCAAGAACCGACTGTGCCGCAAATGTATAAGCTTTGTCTCTTGGCATTCCAAGCTTGACAGCACCATCTGCCATAGCCTCTATAAGTATAAATACATAAGCAGGTGAACTGCCTGATACCGATACAACCGCATCCATTATGGATTCAGGAACTATCTCGGCTTTGCCAAATGCACTGAGTATCTTCATCGCCGCATCTATCTCTGCTTCCGTAACTTCACTGTTAGGACTTACGCCTGTCATGCCTTCCCCTACAAGAGCCGGCGTATTAGGCATAGTACGTATAAGTTTAATCTTTTTTCCAAATGCCTCTTCGTACCATCCTATGGTTTTGCCCGCTGCAATCGAGATTATAAACTTATCCAAAGTAATCGCGTCTTTAATCTCATCCACAACCTTAGGAACTACTCCCGGCTTTACAGCTATGATTATCATATCCGACTCACTGACTGCTTCAACATTTGAGGCAGTGCTCTTAATTGAAAAAGTATCAGTAATATAATCCCTTTCAGATGGGACCGGAGATGCCACGATCATATCATCAGCCGCTACAACTCCTTTGGCACATATCCCGCCTATTATGGCTTTAGCCATATTACCGGCACCTATAAATCCAAGTTTCATAATCCATAAACCTCCGGAACAATGAAATACACTCATTAACGAAAAAGTGCATACATTGTTATTATATATGTTTTCTCGAAAAAATGCAGTAAAAATCTTTTGATTTTAAATTATTTGATTGATAAGACGACTCCTTTCTTTTAATCGTTGAAATAATAATTTCTTATAGCTATAATTAAAGTGACTGCACGTGACTGATATGGCACATTACTCGTGTCTTTTATGGGGGAAGATAAATGGAGAGTATTGCAAAGAAAGTTGGACTTAAAAGAAAGATTCTTATTGTTGATGATGAGTTCATTAACCAGGAGATACTGAAAAATATATTCAGTCAGGAATACGACGTGGATGTTGCAGACGACGGGGTAGACGCACTTGAAAAGATAAAAAGCGGTCATTCGGATTACTCACTTGTGCTGCTTGATCTTATCATGCCGAACAAAGACGGTTTTTCAGTTCTGCACGAAATAAAATCTGACGAAAGCCTGTCCGATATTCCCGTAATCGTGATGACGTCCGAAAAGGATGCCGAACTGAAAAGCATAAAGGACGGTGCTGCCGACTTCATAACAAAGCCCTATGACATGCCCGAAATCATCCTCGCAAGATGCGAAAGGATCATAGAGCTTTCCGAAAAGAAAAACCTCATCAGTTTAACCGAAAAGGATTCTCTTACAGGTCTTTATACAAAAGACTTCTTCTTCGAGTATGTAAGGCAGCTGGAATCCTATGATCCTAAGAAAAAGATGGATGCACTTGCTCTTAACATTGACCATTTCAACCTTATAAATGGTCTTCATGGCAGAACTGAAGGCGACAATGTATTAAAACGTATCAGCTCAGTCCTTAAGGATTATCTTAAAAATACCATCGGTATCAGCTGCAGACTGGAAGCCGATACATTCTTCATTTTTGTGGAGCATCCCGATGATCCTGACGCCAATGCAAAAAATATGACAAATGCATTTCGGGAAGAATTTAAGGATAAGAATATCAGAATAAGAATAGGAATCTACACAGACGTAGATAAATCCCTTACGCCCGAAACATGGTTTGAGCATGCATACATGGCATGCAATCTGATAAGATCCGATTATACAAAACACTATTCATTTTACAGCCATTCTCTTCATGAGAAATCTCTTTTCCACGAAAGACTTATAAACGATATAGACGACGGAATAAAGAACAAGGATTTTATAGTATTCTATCAGCCTAAATACAACATTCAGAGCGACACTTACAGGCTTTCCAGTGCCGAAGCTCTGATAAGATGGAAGCATCCGGAGCTTGGAATGATCAGTCCCGGAGAATTCATTCCTCTGTTTGAAAACAACGGACTTATTCAAAGACTTGATCACTATGTTTGGAATGAAGCCGCTTCTCAGATTAAAAAGTGGAAGGAAGAATACGGAATAAAACTTCCCGTTTCGGTAAATGTATCGCGTATCGATATATATGATGAAAATCTTGAAAGCAGTTTAATGAATATTCTGTCCGAAAATGATCTGGAGCCAAAAGATCTGATGCTCGAGATTACGGAATCAGCTTATTCGGAGGATGCAAGGAAGCTTATAGAAGTTGTGAATAACCTTAGAAGTCTTGGTTTTATGATTGAAATGGATGACTTCGGATCAGGTTACTCATCTCTTAATATGCTTACTTCCATACCTATAGATGTACTTAAGATGGATATGAAATTCATCCGAAATATGCATAAAGACGAAACAAGCCTCCGACTTGTCGAAATGATACTCGACATTGCAAAATTCCTGAAAGTCCCCGTCGTTGCCGAAGGCGTTGAAGAGGAAGCACAGATAATCACTCTTAAAGAAAGAGGCTGTGACATCATTCAGGGATTTTTCTTCTCAAAGCCTGTTCCGCCTGATGAGTTCGGTAAATTCATAGAGAAAGAAAAGTCAGCTTCTCTTTCCTCCGACTGAAAAGAGCCCTACAAGGCAGGAAATACCCATGCCTATAAGTGAAAGGTTTGTTTTAACGAATGCCGGTATCGGTAATCCGGAAATAAATCCCGGAAAATAAGACCCTATTATTCCAAGGACTCCTCCGCATATTACTGCCGCTACCCATACATTCTTCCTGATGATTCTCTTTTCATGGAAAAGTATGGCGATCAGTATCGGGAATATCGCGCCTGCGGTGTATATCGAATACGCGCCGCTAAGAAGTGTTATTATATCACCGCTTCCGGAGAGTGCAAACATCATGGCGAGTACACCTATCACTGCCACAGTGATCCTGACAAGCATTACACTTTCTTTTCTCAGGATATCTCTTACAAATATTGACGCCGCATTTATTATACATGTGTCAAATGAAGAAAGGATTGCCGAAAGAAGTCCGATTGAAAGCATGATTCCGACAGGCAGCGGGAGCATGTTTATTATAAAAAATAAAGTCTTCATCCCTCCGAGTTCTGACGGAGGGATATTTTTCTTTGCCCAAAGTCCTATAAATGCCATGAGAAATGCAAATCCTATCAGAATTATCCCGGCAGTAAGAGCCGAACGTCTGGCTGTCTTCTCATCTTTGGAAATGAAATTTCTGGAAACAATATCCGGTCCGAGGAAGTACACTCCCCCTATTACAAAAAACTGTGTGAACAGATTGACAGGTCTGTAATTTTCATTTAAGAATTCAACGCTTCTAAAAACTTCTCCGGACGCATCCCCACGAACAAAGAAAAGATATATAAAGGTGATGACAAGTCCGAGCATTATAAATATAAGCTGGATAAAATCCGTCTTAACTACAGAGGTCTGTCCACCGAATATGGTATATAAAAATGCAACGACAGAAACGATTATAAATATCCATCTGGTGTTTATTCCGGTGATGAATGTAAGAAAGCTGCTCATCGCAACAAGCTGTCCTGCGATAACGCCTATCCATGAGATCACTATGATCAGTGAAATGAGCATTTCAGCTGAACCGCCAACAATTCTTCCCGCGAGATCCGGGAGTGTATCTGCGTCAATCTTCCTTATCTTCTCAGATATGAGAAGCGACTGAAGGATAAGGCCTATGGCTCCTAAACAAAGCCACCAGAATCCCGGAAAGCCTATCTGATAAGTTGTATCAGCGATTCCTATGGTAGATGAAGCCCCGAGTATCGTTGCAAGCAGTGTTCCCACCGTAAGAACAAGGCCTTTGTTCTTTCCTGCGGCTATAAAATCTTTAAAACCCAGTTTCTTTTTTGCATCAAGAATTCCGACAACTATAAATAAACATACATATGCTCCCAGAATTATTCCATAAACCAAACCTTTCATGTGAAATCACCTCTAGCTGTTATTTAGTCCCGTAACCCCGACCGTAATTAAATCACAGAAAGGCGCTTTAGTCAACCTGCATTTATATCATGGTTGACATACTGCAAAGTGGCTTTAGTAATGCGCTATATTCAAAATAACTGCAATTGATATAACTATGATTCATGTGATCGCCAGATCAAAACAATATCAGCTTAAAGCCACTATATCTCCTTTATCTATATCAAATTTATAAACCATTTTGGAAAGAACCCCGCTTAGGCTCTCCATCATATTTTTAATAGCAGTGAGCGAGACAGATTCCACAGCGTGAAGCCTCACTTCATTTTCACTTGTAAAAACCACGTAATAGCTTTCACCGAAAAGCTTCGCCATACGCTCACCTACTCCCGGATAGAATATGGCTACCGCCCCATCATTATACGCCCCGGTTGTAAGCGCAGGCACGTCATACTTATTCAGTCTGAGACATTCAGGATTTTCCCTCATAAAATCCGAATCTATAAGCATACTGACCCTGTTTTCACTTGCACTGCAGGGGAAAAGTACCGGTGGAAAATGCTTCTTCGTATTGGCAAAAGCCGCCCTCCAGACCTCTTCTTCCGTAACGCCCCAGTGTCTAATTATTTTTTCGGGAAGCATAGCCGTTCCAACTTTTCTCATCCTCCCGTCCTTATTTTCATAAAGAACGATAAAAACCGCCTGACAGATGTCGCCTATCACTCTGTGAAGCATCATGTTCGTCTTTTCCTCTATATCATTTCCCGTGACAAGCTTCACTATAAGCCTTTTCTTTGCGAAGCTGTAATTCAGCATATTATCTACTATCTTTTCATTATTCATAGCCCGAAGGAGCGTAATGTTACTTTCCATTACATCTATGACAGAATCAAATCCTTCTCTAATATATATTTTAAAAAGCCCTTTCATTTCAAACCTGCAGATTTCGTGTCCATCTCCTCCTGTCCTTACCACTATGATATCTCCCATAAGGGAACTGCTCCTTGCTCCAAAATATCTTAGATTTGCATCAATTATGAGATCTCTCTCCTCCTTGATATCGGAAGTATATCCCTTGCTGTAGAATTTAACCAAGTTTCTGTTTATACCTCTTTTCTTTAATGCATCGCAGACTTTACTCATAAAAACGAGTTTAAATTTTGTATAATCCATTCATTTCCTCCACATTAATATTCGGCCGTAATCGGATTCTATCACTCATTTTTTCCAAAAATCCACACAAAAAAAGCTATGCTTTGTTGCACACGGCAAAAAGCATAGCTTCACGGCATATGATTATTCACTATAAGTGAATTCCTCACCATTGATTGAAATTTTATATTTACTGTCATTTAGAGTAATGCTGTCGTCAGGTATTCTGCAGCCGCCCACAGAATCAGCTTCTATCCGGCTGCTGATCCTGCTCTCCTGTATCAGAACTTCCTTATCGTCAATATAGCCTCCAAATGCAAAAACTTCTTTACCCTTCACAATTCCGGTAAGATGTGATTTCAGGAAACGAAGGCTGGTTTTACCCATCGTACTGCCCATAAGAACCGAATGATCTGCGCCAACATTTAGACTCGTATCGCAATCATCAATTATTATATCGGTCGAACCCTCTCCAAGTGTACCCAGAATACATATATGTTTACCGCCCACATAACACCTGAGTCTTGAGTCTGTCAATCTGATTCTTGAATCGGAATTAAGTGAACCTATACATACACCATGGAACATCGAAAGTCTTATATCAATATCGGCAGCATCAATCACTATATTTGTATTTCCGTCATATGAGCCGATTCCGGTTCCCGCGTCACCATTAAGATTTATTTCAAATCTTCCTCTCTGGATCTGTATGAGTCCGCCTCCGCCGGATCCGATCCCGACTCCGTTATTGCCATCTGAAACTATCTCGATTTTTCCATCCTGGAAGAACTCGATATCTCCATGATGAGACTTAACATTACCGCCTATACCGTAGTAATCATCCCCTGTAAGCTTAATGAAAAGATCTCCATCCCCTTCAAAGCTTATCTTGGCTCCCTCGGGAACTCTGATACCACCACCATTTAGGTAATTATCACCGATAAGATTTATGATTACATTTACATCCTCATCCATCTTTATTACAGGCTGATTACCCGTGTTGGAAAGCGATACATTTTCAAGAGTTATAGAGCCTTCATATCCATTCTGAATTTCGATATGGATATCAGTTTCAAGCCCGGGTGCACCTATTATGGAAATGTTACGATAAGTCACTTCTTCATTTGTCACAAGAATAGTATTGCAGCCGTCTCTTGCAAGATTGTTAAGAAGCACTCTGTTCGTTCTTCCGGCAACATAAACCTGATGCTCGCCGCCGCTCATGTATTCCTCGCGGTACTCCTTTATCTCTTCCATTACCAGAGGATCGATACTTCCAATTACCTCCTGCGCCGGACGACCTGTGAAATAGCCCTGAATAAGATCGGCTCCGAGCATTATAACCATACGCAGTTCTTCCTGTGTCTCCACTCCTTCTGCCAGAGCAAGAATATTATTGGTATGACAGAAGTCTATTACCGATTTAACAAAATGCTGTTTACTGACATTATCCTGAATATCCGAAAGCAGCGACCGGTCAATCTTAACATAGTTTGGCATATATCTCAGGAGGTTACTTACATTGGAATAACCGGTTCCATAATCATCAACCGCAAATCCGACTCCGAGTCTTTCATACTTATCCTTCATCTTTGAAAGCTCTGTATCGTCAATCTCTGCCTGCTCGGTAAGTTCAATGACAGCTCTGTCACCGAGCTTTTCGAGAAGCGAGTCTATCCTCTGGCTGTCATAGTTATTCAATCTTGTACCCGGAATACTGTTGATGAAAACCTTGCTTTTCTTAAGTTTTTCATCTTCATCCGCAATTGAAAGCGCATTCATGAATGTAAGCTTTTCGACATCCCGGAGCCTGCCCATCATGTATGCATATTTAATGATTTCAAGTGGCGATATCTTCTTTTCCGTAGTTGCCCTCATCAGAGCCTCGTAAGCAAAGATGCTTCCATCTAAAGCACTGACTATCGGCTGGAAATAGTAAGAAAGAAGGTTGTTATCCAAAATATCTCTTACAAGTTCCATATTCTTGCTGTCTTCTTCCGAAAGCACTCCGTCTATTGCGGTTTTCTCAGGAATCTTGTCTTCAGCCCGGTCACGGTAGGCTTTCTTTTTGGCTTTTTTCTTACTTTCACCCAGTGCCGCTGACTCTTTTATTCTGAGCATCTCAAGCCCTCTTGCTATAGCTCCTGTCCATACTCTCACGACCTCATCATAGCTTCTGGGTACCGTGCCATAACTTATCATTAAATACCCATATGTCCTGCTGCCAAAATTAAGCGGAAGGAAAATGTATGACGAAGCCTTGTCTTTACTAAACTTCACAGGACTCATATCCGCTTTTTTAAAGAATTTATCCAGTCCTACCCGACTCTGTTTTTTACCATCCCTGTAATACTCTAAGGCATGAAGCATCAGGGCGTCATATCCTGCCCCGGGTTTACTGCATTTACTGAGTCCGCCCACAGATACTATATCGCTGTTCAGACACATATGAAGTTCTTCAATCCCGGTCAGCTGATACGCATAGGAAAAAACAATATCAAGATATGCAGAAAGATCATCACAATCCATAAGGTCATCCATCATGAAATTATGGATCGAGTAGAAGCCCTCGTCGGATGTATCGGTATCCCAGGTTTTTCTGAGAATGCCGTTTACCGTTTCACTGTGATACTTGCATCCGCAGCTGCTGCCATAGAAAATCTTCTCACCTACATTTGGTTTTTCCGGTTCTTTTCCTTCAAGGAGGCTTACGGCATAGTCAACCGAGTAACTTCCGTATTCTTCTGCCGGAATATACGGAGATGTAAGAGGCTTCGGGCTTGTCCTGCCCTCTTCTGTGGCATCATACCCGGTAACTGCTATATCTTCCGGAATTCTTATTCCCTTCTTTTCAAATTCACTGCAGAGTCCGATTGCCATACAGTCATTTGCACAGGCTATAGCTTCCGGCATATCATTCTTCTTACGAAGGATTTTTTCGGCACAAAGGCTGCCGCTCGTATACCAGAAATCACCCTCGTATATTCTGTCATCTCTGACTGTAAGTCCGTGATCCTCCATAGCCTTTTTATATGCCTCAACTCTTCTTATGGAGTGCACATGCCATCTTTTACCGGTAAGAAATGCAATATCCTTATAACCGTGCACTTCAATAAGATGAGAAACCGTTTTATAAATAAGATCATATCCGTCAGTCCATATAACGGGATAATTATCACTTTCTTTATCCACAAATACCACAGGTCCGTTAAATCTTTCTTTGAGTCTGTCTTCTATTTCATTTGCAACACCGGGAGTCTGGATTGAATCCATGAGACAGACTATCGCATCAAATGCATCATAATTGATAAGATTATAGATGTTTGAATCGCCTATCTCCCTTTCTCTGGTATTTTGATATTTAATGAACATCGAAAAAAGACATACATCAAAATCCCTGCTGTATGCTTCCTTCAAAAAGCCGGTCACAAAACCACTCTGATATTCTTCGTCACCCTGTCCAAGTAGAAGTGCTATCTTTTTTCTCTTCATTAACCCCTCCTACTGCATGAGTCCCTTTTAACTATCTCACATGGTATTTTTACCATGAGCTTCGTTTTAATACTAAGATTAGATGCTACAAAAAGCAGGTTGGCACCATGCTGTCCCATATCATATGCCGGTGCATTTACTGTCGTAAGTGTCGGTGTAGTAAATCTGCTAAGTTCTGTATCATTGAATCCTACTATGGAAATGTCTTTCGGGCATTTAAGTCCCGACTCTTTTACTGCTCGTAAAGCTCCTATGGCAATTGCATCACTGGCAGCAAAAACAGCCGTTGGTACATTTTCCGATAAAAGCATGCCCTTCATCATTTCATAACCGGATGCCGTTGTAAATTCACCTTCTTTTATAAGTCCCTTGGTAGAAAGATGATGTTTTTTCATGTATGAAATGTAAGCTTCTTTTCTGGCATCAACTACTGCCTCACCATTACCTACATACTCTTTACCTACAAGAAATGCTATTCTTTCATGGCCGAGAGATGTAAGATAATCCATAACGTCATATACCGCCGTTTCAAAATCAAGTGAAATCGATGTTATCTTACCGGAGCTGACAGGCATATCAAGAACTACGATATTCTCACATATATTCTCAAATGTAACGATATCCTCATCGCTGAATTTACCGATACATATTATACCGTCAACTTCCTTTAAGCTGTCCGTGTAATCACTGTCAGTTCTGAATACTCTGATAATGTTAATATTATTCTTAAGACAAAAGTCTTCTATTCCGTTCCTTATCATAAGATAGTAGCTGTCCCTGATCTCGTCTTCTGCCGAAAACCACTGAACTATACCGAGAGAAAATGCATTTTTTACAGTTCTTTTCTTCTTATATCCAAGTGAAGCTGCCGTTTCAAATACTCTTTTTCTCGTTTCCGGAGTAACGGAAAGCGTACTGTCTTCATTTAATATTCTTGATACTGCTGCCGGAGATACTCCCGCCGCTAGTGCAATATCTTTTAGTGTCGCCATATCTTCCCCCATTTGCAGATATTTACCTGTCTCTGCCCATATCGCAAAGTTCCTTAATCTGCAATGATTATCTAGATATTATCTTACATTTTATTTTACTAAACTTCAAGTAAATTTTACTAGATTGTTTTAGTAAATTTATATTGACTTTTTAGTAAATTAGTGGTAGTTTGTGTTTAAGGAACCGGACTGCAGTTCAATCTGCACATAGACAGCATAGGTCAAGGAGGACAAGATGGAGAATATTAAAAACGTAAGCAGAAAGATTTTGGATGGAGATTATGATAAAACATTAAAGGACATTTATGTAAGTGACAGCGAGGTTGCTTACGAGAAGGACCGGTATGTAAAGGCTTTAAATGCATTTTCCGAGATATTCGGTGAAGCCGATGTTGAGATATACAGTGCTCCGGGCAGAAGTGAAATCTGTGGAAATCACACCGATCATCAGCACGGCGAGGTACTTGCGACTTCCATAAGTGATGATGCGATTGCAGTAACGGCAAAAACTGATGAAGGTAAGGTTATGGTTCTTTCCGAAGGATATGATATGATAGAGATCAGCCTTTCGGAGCTAGATAAAAAGGAAAGCGAAGAAGGAACCACCGCCGCACTTATAAGGGGCGTTCTTAAGAATATTTCGGACAGAGGTTATAATATCGGCGGATTCAAATCTTATATCACGAGCAATGTTCTCGGAGGTTCAGGGCTATCTTCTTCTGCCGCATTTGAAACTATCATCGGTTCGATCATTTCCGGACTTTATAACGATATGAAGATTACTCCTCTTGAGATTGCCATGATAGGTCAGTATGCTGAGAATGTTTATTTCGGAAAGCCATGCGGGCTTATGGATCAGGCTGCATGTTCAATCGGTGCTCTCTGCCATATTGATTTTGCAGACTCCAAGAATCCAAAGGTAGAAAGAATTGATTTTGACCTTGACAGCCATGACTACAGCCTATGCATTACAGACACAAAGGGTTCTCACGCAGACCTCACTCCTGATTACGCAGCTATTCCGGCTGAGATGAAAAGCATTGCCGCATTTTTCGGAAAGGAATTTCTGAACGAGATAAATGAAGAGGATGTACTTAGTAACCTTCCTGCTCTTCGCGAAAAAACAAGCGACCGTTCTGTCCTCCGCGCGATTCATTATTTTGAAGAATGTAAACGGGTCAGAGCAGCTTCAAAGGCACTTAAAGATAACGACATGGAAAGCTTCCTTTCAAACATAAAAGCATCCGGTGAATCATCTTTCAAATATCTCCAGAATGTTTATCCGAATCATGATATCACCAATCAGAACGTTTCCGTTGCATTGTGCGTCAGCGACATAAACCTCGGAGATAATGGCGTTGCAAGAGTTCACGGCGGCGGTTTCGCAGGAACCATTCAGGCATTTGTGAAAAAGAGTGCCGTAAGCGGATATAAAGAGGCGATGGATAAGCTGTTCGGCGAAGGCAGCTGCAAGATTCTCGGAATACGTAAATATGGCGGGATACGCGTATTATAAAAAGCTGATGTAACACTGATAATACGACATAAAAAGGAGAAGATATCATGGAAAGACTTATTTATGAGCTTACATTATACGGAATGAAAAACGGTCTTATTGATGAAGATGACAAGATATATACTGTCAATAAACTTATGGAATTCTTTGGGCTGTCTGACATTAATACAGAGACAGAAAATAGTGTAACAGAAGTTAGAGAACTGCATCTTATTCTTGAGGATATTATGAAGCTTGCCTCGGAAACAGGGCTTCTTCCTGCCGACGCAACCATTACGGAAAAGGACCTTTTTGACACAAAGGTAATGGGGCTTATCACACCTCCGCCAAGTTCGGTCAGGAGAATGTGGAATGAAAAGCTAAAAGAGAGCAGCAAAGCCGCAACAGATTTCTACTATTCTTTCAGCAAGGCAACCAATTATATCCGTACCGACAGAATTATCAAAGATGAAAGATGGAGTACCGATACAGAGTTTGGCAAGATAGATATAAGCATTAACCTTTCAAAACCGGAGAAAGATCCACGTGATATAGCAAAGGCCGGTCAGGCTAAGAAATCAGGATATCCTGCCTGCCTTCTCTGTAAAGAAAATGAAGGCTATGCCGGAACTGCCACACATCCTGCAAGGCAGAATCATCGTATAATCCCCATAAAACTTTGCGGCGAGGACTATTACCTTCAGTATTCACCTTATGTTTATTATAACGAGCACTGTATCATATTCAATGCAGAGCATACACCTATGAAGATAGACAAAGCTGTAATGAAAAAGCTACTTTCATTTGTAGGTCAGTTTCCACACTATACAGCTGGATCAAATGCAGACCTTCCTATAGTCGGAGGTTCAATTCTTTCTCACGATCATTTTCAGGGCGGTAATTATGAATTTGCCATGGTGAGAGCTCCTTATGAAAAGGAATTTACAATTTCCGGATATGAAGATATCAGGGCAGGGATCATTAAATGGCCGCTTTCGACCATTAGACTAAGAGGAAGAGATTCCGAAAAAATAGCTGAACTTTCTGACAGGATACTAAGTAAATGGAGAGCATATACGGATAAAAATGCATTTATCTTCAGTGAAACAGACGGCGTGCCTCACAACACTATTACTCCTATAGCAAGAATGAGAGATGGCGAATATGAGATAGACCTTGTTCTAAGAAACAATATAACAACAGATGAGCATCCGATGGGCGTTTATCATCCTCACAAGGAGTATCATCATATAAAGAAGGAAAACATCGGACTTATCGAGGTCATGGGACTTGCCATACTTCCTGCAAGACTAAAGACAGAGCTTGGGCTCATAGAAGATATGATACGCAGCATAGCTGCTTCTTCTCTGAATTCATCACTCAGCGAAGCGGAAATAAGCAGTCTCAAAGACAGTCTTTATGCAAATGAAAAGACAAAGTCTCATGCCGACTGGGTCATTTCATTCATTTCTGATTACAATTTAAAAAATGCTGATATACATAAGATACTTCAGGATGAAGTAGGCAAAGTATTCAGCAAAGTTCTTGAATGCGCCGGCGTCTATAAATGTAGCGAAGAAGGCCGCGCCTCATTCATGAAATTCATAAACACCATATAAATTTACCAAGAGGGGAAGTAACTCCCCTAAGCAAAATTACCAGAAGGAAACTCCCTCTGGTAATTTTTATGATCGGAATGACAGGACTTGAACCTGCGACCTCTAGACCCCCAGTCTAGCGTTCTACCACCTGAACTACATCCCGATAGGCAGGATTTCCTATTTTGATTCCTTACGGCCTTCAAGCATAAACTTTCTGGCGATATTTATACCAATCTTATAAGGAAGCGGGCGAAGAGCCTTATCAGCCTCCTTAAGCTTCTTTCTGATTTCTATATGCTGAGGACAATGCATTTCGCATTTTCCACATTCTATACACTGACTTGCGAAAGCAGGTTCTTTTCTTACTCCAACCAGTCTCGCAAACTCAAACCTTGCCTCTGTTTTTCCATCAGAGAACATATTGTTATAACACGAGAAGATCGCCGGTATATCGACACCTTTAGGACAAGGCATGCAGTATCTGCATCCTGTACAGCCAACCTTTGTCTTCTCAAGCAGTATCTTTTTAATATCTGCAACCACTTTGAAATCATCTTCGGTAAAGCCGCCTGCCTCCACTGAATCTGCAATACGGCAGTTTTCTTCTACCATTTCGATAGTATTCATTCCGGAAAGAACAACTGTAACCTCCGGCTGATTCCAAAGCCATCTGAGCCCAAGTTCCGCAGCTGTCCATTTACTTTTCTTTGCGAGAATATCCTTTGCCTCGGATGGAAGATTCACAAGTTTTCCGCCCCTGAGTGGCTCCATGATTATCACAGGAATTCCTTTTGATTCGGCATACTTAAGGCCTTCAACTCCCGCCTGATTAGTCTCATCAAGATAATTATACTGAATCTGACAAAAATCCCAATCATATGCATCTATGATCTTTTTGAACATTTCAGTATCACCATGATAGGAGAAACCGATATTCCTGATTTCGCCGGATTCTTTCTTAGCCTTGATCCAGTCTTTTATACCAAGTTTACACAGATTTTCCCATGCAACCAGATCGGTAAGCATATGCATAAGATAATAATCAATGTAATCGGTCTTTAATCTTTCAAGCTCTTCATTGTAATACTTATCTATCGCAGCCTTATTACGAATCATGTATTGAGGAAGTTTGGTAGCGATCTTAACCTTTTCTCTTACATTATTTCTCGCAAATATCTCGCCCACGGCAACTTCACTTCCGGGATAGATATATGCCGTATCAAAATAATTCACACCCAGTTCTATCGCACGCATAAGTTCCTTTTCGGCTTTGTCAAGATCGATAGAATTACCTTTCTTTGTGAATCGCATGCAACCATATCCAAGAAGCGAAAGCTTTTCACCGTATTTATCTTCCCTATAATTCACAAAACATCCCCCAATCAAAACATTTTACAATATTTATAACACACTTACATGTATCCAGTAAACTGTCTCTTTGCTCTAACCCAGGATGTATTACTCTTCTGTCTCCTCGTAAGTACCATTTATGTACTGCTGAATCAGTTCCCTGTTCTTTTCTATATCAGGAACCAGCACAGCCATGCCGTTTACATTCTGTGCACTGTAGGCTCCTTCAGCAGGTATAAGATAGCTGTCAGCATCTCCACTCAGAAGCATAGGAAGTACACACTTCATCATGCCACTTGTCTTTAGATCTGTTGCAATGCTTGGTGCAGCTTCATTTGCCATCTTATATCCACCTATAAGATGTCCATGTTTTACTTTGCTCATGGCAGCAGATATAACATTCCTCTGTCGGGCAGTTCTGTCCCAGTCAGAATGTCCTACGTATCTCATTCTTGAATATGCCAGAACCTGATTAGGATTCATTTTATTGGTTCCTTCGGTCAGATTCCATGCCTCAATACCTGAAGCCCCGTCATCAGCATAACCAAGTCCCTGATTGGAATTAAGATACTCTGCTTCTTCTTTTGTAAGATCTAACTCCAGATCGCCGATTGCTGTCATTGCAGTAAGGAAGCCCTCAAAATCAACTTCCGCATTTCCGTCAATCTTAATACCAAAATTATGCTCTATAGTCTCATCCAAAAGATCATATCCACCGTATGCAAATGCCGCATTTATACGGTTACTTCCGTATCCCGGTATTTCAACATATGTGTCTCTCATGATTGAGATAAGAGTCACTTTATTCTTCACTCTGTTCACAGAGCAGATTATCATACTGTCCGAACGCTGTCCGCTCTGTCCTTCACGGGCATCCTGCCCTACAAGTAGTATATTCATGATACTGCCTGTCATGGCGTCGCTTCTTTTCGACACAGCCGTATCAAGTGTATCAAACTTCTTAACTACGTTATGAATCATTACCCCCATGATTATGGCGAGTATCAGAATTATTATCAAAAGATTTCTGAAGAAACGGAATACAGGATTCTTCTTTTTCCTCTTTGTCTTTACCGGACGATCCCAATCATCAGTCTTCTTCTCACGCTTCTTCTTAGGACGTGTATCCTCATCGGCTGCATCGCGGTTTCTCTGCTTTCTTTCTTTGCCCCTGATGTCATCTTCTCTATATCCGCCTGCATATTCACCGCGACTGTCACGACCTCCCGAATGTTCTCTGTTTACAGGATTTTCACTTCTCCTGCTCCTTGACGGTTCTGCCGCATAACGTGACTCATCATCATATGAAATATCATCAACATCCGATACTTTCTTTATACTCTTTTTCTTCACTTCCTGTTTCTTCCTTGCCTCTTCTTCTGCCGCTTTTCTCGCAGCCTGTCTTTTGGCACGCTGCCTTTCCAATGCACGTCTCTCAGCTTCTTCTCTCTCTGTCGCCAGCCTTTCAGCTTCTTCCCTCTCCTGCGCACGTCTCACGGCATCTTCTCTCTCCGGTGAATGCCCGGATGTGCTTTGTTCGAATGCGGAATCGCCAAATGCAGAATCGCTGAAATCCTCATCATCGGTATATCCGGCAGCTTCTCTGGCCATCTTCAGCTTCTCCATCTCTCTTATCTGGCGAAGCTCTTCCATCTGGAGTTTTTCCAGTTCTTCTTTTCTTTTTTTCGTCTCTTCCTGAATCCTGCGGAGTTTTTCGTTTGCTTCTCTTTCGCTTATGCCCATTTTTCAGTCTCCATTTTTAAACTAATTATCACCATGTGTTTTATAATCTTTTAGCTTAACTCTGTCCGTCCCATAGTATATAGCATCCACCGGACAGCTTTTTATACATTTCCCACAATGAATACATTCTCCGTCACATACCTTCTTCGTGTCCATCAGGCAGGTTTTTATACATGCATTGCAATGAATACATTTTTCTTTATCAACCCTGATCCCAAAAAATGAAATCGGATTAAAGAGCGCGTATATTGCACCCAGAGGGCATAGGAATCTGCAAAATGCCCTGTAGCAGAATATACATCCTGCAATTACCGCTGTAAGCACGAAAACCTTCCAATAGAAGAGTCTTCCTATCAGCATTCTGAGTGGCTCCTGATAAAGAGTAAGCGGTATTCCCGCTTCCAGCGTTCCAGCCGGGCATATATACTTACAGAAACCCGGTGAAAAACTAACAAGCGGTATGATTATAACAAAAAACACAAGAATAAAATACTTAAAATATATTAAAATTCCGGTGAGTCTGTTCTTTTTCAGTTTCGGAGAAGGAATTTTATAAAGCAGTTCTTCCAGAAAACCGAAAGGACACAGGAAACCGCATATAAACCTTCCCAGCAGAAGTCCCATAAGTATTATCGTTCCAAGAATATAATACGGGAACTTATATTTTGCCGAAACAAGAGCCGATTGAAGGCTTCCGAGAGGGCAGGCAGTAACAGCCCCGGGGCAGGAATAACAGTTTAATCCCGGTGCGCAGATACCTTTAAGATTCCCTTTATAGATTCTTCCTTTTGCAAATCCAAGGATATTACAGTTATAAAGCACCGCTGTAATAAGCTGTGTATATCGTCTGCCGGACATATGGAATTTTTTCTTTAAGCCATCCATCTCTATCCGATCCCCATGCATTCATAGCATATTCTTATCGCTTTATTCCTCACATCCTGAAAGCCTTTCCCGGATATACCAAGGATAGTAAGTCCGAGTGCCAAAATAAGAATTACAATCCTGATTAAGTTTTTAATTCTTTTTAAAGCCACCATCTTCACCACCTAAGATTAATTAAGGCATTCATCTATAGCGCTTTTATATTCTTTATACTGTGTTTCCCAATCATATGCGCCAACATAGACCTTGCTTATAACACCTTTATTGATCACAAGTGTATAAGGAATCCCGTCTGTCGGATAATATTCCGCTATTTTTCCTTCATCATCAAATCCTATGTTAAATGTATAGCCGAGCTCATCAATAAATGATTCGACTACACCCCTTTCTTCCATGATGTCTATACATAAAATCTCAAGATCTGCGTATCCGTCGCTCTTAAGTTTTTCAAATGCAGGCATTTCTCCCTGGCATGGTCCGCACCATGTAGCCCAGAAATTAAGAAGCACAACCTTATCGTCATAATCAGAAAGAGTAAATGTACTGCCGCCCTTTAAATCAATCGTAAAATCAGGTGCGGTATCACCAACTGAAAGCTCCTTTTTCTCTCCTGTTCCAAGCGTTGCATTTGCCCTGTCGCCTGAATTAGTATTCTCAGCAGTTGTTTCTTTTGTATCTTCGGCAGTTGTTTCTTCTGTGTCTTCTGACACATTGGCAGCAGTTACGTCACTCTCCGAGTCCTGCTCAGATTCAAAAACTGTCGCATCATTCACTTCACCGGAATTTGCGCCGCAACCCGTAAGAAGTGTAATCCCAAGCATTACCGCTACTGCTTTTAATGCCTTCTTTTTCATAATCCAACCTCCTCTTCAAAATCTTCATTGGATTTATGCATCCATTTACTTCATTTTATTCAACAAGAACAAGTCCCCATTCACCCCAGTACCATGTAGTCTCTTTTCCCTCAGGGGTAACTATGTGAAGTTTTTCCTTTGCATCAAGATTTATCTCTTTCGCTTCTATACCCATTTTTGATGAAGTCCATTTGGAGACAAGTCTCTCATCTTTTCCTGTATCATAATCATATATTGCTAAATGCTGCGACCAGGTTTCTTCATCCTCCTCGACCCACATGGGTTTATAATGACCATAACTTCCTATTCTCCAGAAAAGGACTATCACTTCATCCTCATCGTCATGATCTATATCACCGACTATAACGTCCGAAACAAGCCAGCCTTCTTCACTCTCCCACACAGCATCTCCGCCTGCAGATAGCAAAAACTTTCTATTATCAATCTTAATTTCTGCTGTTTCTGTCTTTGTCTCTTTATCGGGATTCTCGTTCTGATCCGGAGAATCTATAAATGTATAGTCTTCTGATATCTCCTTCCATTCTATCCATTTGGGAAGAAATGCTCCTTTTTTATATAGAACTCTATATGTCACTATACATAGCAAAGTGGCTACTGCTAAAAACAGTAGCCATATTGCAATATGGATTATCTTTGTTTTTTTCTTATTCGTACTCACTTCTGTAGCTGTCAACCCAGTCCTCCGGATCCGGCATATCTTCTTTTCCGGCATATGTACCGTCATCTCTTAGTTCAAGACCTATCTTCTGTCTCCATTTTGAATCGGTAAGTCTGTCCGAAAGAGGCTGTTCAAACTGGTAAAATGAATATACGCTTCCCCATGCAGCTTTCTTTACGCCATCAACCTCAATCAGTACTACTATAGTTTCAACGTATCCCGTTGCAAGTTCAAGGCATGAGCCGTTAGGGTCTGTAGCAACATCAGCAACTATTGCAGCCGGAAACTCCTGCGTGGTAAAACGTTCAGTTTCAGCATCCTCTTTATTTACCTCATACCAGAAATGCTCGATCTGTCCACCATAGGTTCTGATGAAATCAAATTCTTCATCCGTAGGAAGTTCATTCCTGAGTTCCTTTTCAGCTATAGTCTGCATCGTTCCTGTTATCTGGGCAAGAATGGCAAGATTTGCCTTATCTTCATCAGAGAGAACTCCATAATGCTGAAGACCTTCTGACGTTGCATTTACAAGACCTGTAAGTCTGGCATAAACTTCCGCTTCAGGTTCAACATAGCCCCTGTCATCTCTTTCAGGGATTTCACCTCCACCCATCTCTGCCATCATCTGCTTTGAATAAAGAATCGTGTCATGCTTAAGCTCTGTATAGCTTCCAAGGAAGGATGTAAGGTTCTTCTTTCTCCATTCTTCAGACTGCATAAAACTCGGATAGCCTTCACCCTTTACCTCGAGAGTCGGTCTGAGAGTATTGAGCCACTGTGAATAAAGGCTTGCATTCCATGTTGATTCAGGAGCCTCTTTAACCATATCTCTAAGTTTCTGCATATTCTCCGAATAATTCTTAAATTCCGGATATCCTCTGTCTTCAAGAATCTTTAATGCCGTATCTGAACCAAGAGCTGCGGGAACATCAAGTGCGTCAGGAAGCATTCTCTTTCCGCCGCTTCCATTTTCTCCGGTCTTGCTGAAGCAAAGGTTCTGGAATATGGTAGCATCGATGGAGAATCTCTGTCCCATAAACCTGTAGCCTATGATCTTGTCCTGCTTCTCTTCTTCTGTATCCGATTCAAGTACCACAACCGAATTAATCTGTGGTGGTTCAAGCTGTCCGGTAAGAGAGTGAAATGTATTCCATGCATCTTCATTTCCGGGAAGCTTATCTATACTTACATCATCACCGTAAGCAGCTTTAATAACAGGCATATATTCATAGTAACCACTGTCATCCGAAGCGCCTGCAAAGAATGATGTTACTGTATATATCTCCTCCCAGAGAGGAAGAGTCTCACTATCAAGCGCAAGTGTCATAAGGAGCGCACATCTGTCCAGCTCTTCCTGCTTACGTGCGAAATTCTGTCTTCCATACCACATCATCGCCTTGAAGTATTTCTTCAGATTCTCATCAGTGTCATAATATCCTCTCGGAATATACTGACTGTAATCTTCAAAGTTCTCAGGTATATCTGCGAATAATGATGAATTATCTACTCCATTTGCCGCTTCAATCTTTGCAAGCTCTGCATTTGCCACATCCGCTGCCGCAGCAGGAATCTCGGAATCAGGATTTATAAGATGATTACCTACCGCGAAGAACTCAAGATTCCTTAATGCCGCCGATTCCCATTCGGTTCCTTTGAGAGCATTATACTGCTCTTCTGACTTATCCTGCATAAGTCGGCTCAGCTCACCAAGATCATTGACAAGATAATTCTTCTCTGTATTTTTCATCACATGAGCAAAGTAAAGATGATATGTATGCATTATCGAATCAACTGTAAGGAAGTTAGGAGTATAGTTGTAACGATTATTCTCATATATAGGGAAGAACTCCTCTCCTCTGCCCCCTGTGACAATAAACTGATTCTTTACAAGCTTCTGCTTCCATTCGTCAGGCCAGTACTCAATCATGTCACTGTTATCGAGCTCACTGATAGTATCTGTTCTCATTGCCGGAGCGCTTGCTTTGATCGGTTCATATGTTACCATCATAAAGTCATTAATAATAGATGGTCTTGCCATTGAATCAAGTGTAAAGTCCTTCATATCAACGTCATCGTCATTTTCATCGTCGTCCTTCTTAACCTGATCCTCCGGAATTATATTTCCGTCCTCGTCAACGTAATCACCATCTTCATTGGTGCTTGCTTCGATCTTATCATTTTTTGCGAAGTCAAAACCTTTCTTTTTACCAAAGGTCTTAACTGCAACTATTCCTACAATTACCGCAAGAATAACTGCGGCTGCTGCAGCAATGATAATAGCTATCTTTGTTTTCTTATCCATGCCACTTCCTTTTGGATTCTTTCCGCCAGACGCACCACGGCCTGTTCCCTGCTGCGGTCTCGGCTGTGACTGCTGACGCGGTCTTTGTGACTGTCCGGTCGGGTGCTGATTATACTGCTGTCCCTGACTTTGCTGTGCCGTCTGATGACTGTTCTGCGCACCGCCGTACTGCTGCTGATTCTGCGGCTGAATATTCTTCGACGCCTGTTGACTGTTCTGCGCACCGCCGTACTGCTGCTGATTCTGCTTCAAATCTGCAGTTAATGCACCTCCGTTTCCGAATGCACTGTCCGGTCCTATAGGTGTTTCTTCTTCACTTGACGCAGCAAGAATGCTGTCAGCGTCCGGTCCGAACGCCGAATCACCGTCAGGTATATCGGTTTTATTATTATCCGTAAAAGCCGAATCCTGCCCTACAGGTACCTGAATCTTTGCCCCGCAGACCGGACAGTAAGCCGATTCGTCTTCTATATTGCTTCCGCACACTGAACAAAACATATTTTACCTCCTAAAATAGTTCCCCTTTAAAACAAACCTTTTGATAGTCTTGTTCAAAGTCCCAGCTGTGATAAGAGCCGCCCCTGCACCAGTTCTTTTCAGGACATGAAATGCATTTTTCATTCAGCTCACAAAGCCTTGTTCTAAAGATCTTAAATTCATTTCTCCATATATCCGTGAAGCTTCTGTCTTTAATATTCCCTTGAACAGTCCTCTTATTTCTTGGAATATCAAGACATGCTCCAACATCACCGTTTACCAATATACCGGCTACATAAATCCCGGCGTTACACAGAAAATACCAGTCTCTTACCTCTGCCTCGTATTCCTTTCCGAGGAAATGACAGCATGAATACTCGACCGGAAGCTTCTTTTCTCTCTTCTCTTTTATGAAAGAAAAAAGTCTTCTGTTATCATCCGCTGTAAGGAGCATTTCCGGATGCTCCATGGCTCTGCCTATCGGTTCGATTCCTGTAAGCCGCCATTCATTTATATCTATCTTATCAAATGTATCGAATAAGCTGTCCAGTTCTGAAATATTCTCATGATTCACAACCGTTGTAACCATGACAGAACCGAATCCGCCCACTTCTATGAGATTCTCGATTCCTCGCATAGCCTTATCATAACCGCCCGGGAAATTTCTGTATCTGTCGTGAGTTTCCCTTACTCCGTCTATGCTTATGGAAATGCCTCGCATTCCGGTATCACGGAGTTTTTCCGCCACTTCCTTTGTGATAAGCGTGGCATTGCTTGTCATGCCCCATCTCATACCAAGGCTGTTTATGTACTCAGTCAGTTTAAAAAAGTCCTTATACATAAGAGGTTCGCCGCCGGTAAGGGCAATATATACGTCACTTCCAAAGTTCTCTTTCACTTCATCAAGCACACGCATGTATTCGGAAACCGGAAGTCCGTCGGGCATGTTGGGTGAACATCCGCTGCCACAGTGAAAACAGTTCTCATTACATTTAAGTGTAAGCTCGAAAAAAAGCTCTCTGAGCTCAGGATTTCTGCACAGCTCTCTCTGATGTTCCGCAAGTATATTAAGATTCTTTGTCTTTATCTCATCTTTTGTCATAATTATAAATCTTCCGGAGGGCCGTAAACTACCGCAGGTTCATTATCATCAACGTTTACCTTAGGTGCCTCTGTAGTAATCTTCTCTGTAGTCTTTTCTTCTGTAGTTATTTCTTCTGTAGTTTTTTCTTCCGTATAGTCATTTCCGGTATTTTCTTCAATGACTACGTCATCCATCGGAGGTCCGTAAACATCAGGTTCTTCGTTATCTCTTGTCTCGCAGCCTGCTGTACCAAACAGTGTCGTTGCCGCAAGCCCTATGAGAAGCGCTTTTTTTGGATTTATCTTCATATCTTCATCCTCATTTTTTATACGATCAACA
The DNA here is from genome assembly GCA_946628415.1 of uncultured Lachnospiraceae bacterium. Classification (GTDB taxonomy): domain Bacteria; phylum Bacillota; class Clostridia; order Lachnospirales; family Lachnospiraceae; genus Eubacterium_Q. The sequence continues at coordinate 81,570 of CAMOWK010000009.1, forward strand.
ATCTCTTTTTACATTCCATGGCAATCTCTCAGTATTCCTGCGCATGTTACCATCATTATAATTATAAAAATCAGACAAACTGCCAGAATACTCAGATATATCCACATTATTATTTTACCGAAAGTACTCTGTCTGTACTTAACTCTTACTACTATCATAAGAACCCATGCCGCCAACTGACCGAGTGACATTATCGTACTAAGTGCAGATGCCAGAAAACCAACAGAAGAACTGCCGCTGTCCAGCTGACCTGCAAGCGGAAGACCACTGAGAAGCGGAATTCCGAAGAATAAACAAAGTGAAATTATGCAAAGAATATTCGCTTTCCTTCTGTCTTCCTCTGTGAAAGCATCCTCTATCTTGCGCGGCGGCACACCATATCCGGCCTGTACGCCTTGAACTCCGTACCCATTCTGCATGCCCTGTGCTCCGTACCCAGCCTGTGCGCCCTGCACTCCTGCTACATTTTGATTCGGAATATACTGGTTCTGGTTTGGAATATACTGATTCTGGTTCGCTATATTCTGATTCTGGGGCTGGGCTCCATATCCGTTCTGCACGCCCTGTGCTCCTGCTACATTCTGATTCGGAATATACTGGTTCTGGTTTGGTATATACTGATTCTGATTCGGAATATACTGGTTCTGGTTCGCTATATTCTGATTCTGGGGCTGGGCTCCGTACCCATTCTGCACGCCCTGTGCCGGATTTATATATGCATCTCCCGCCTCAGGTTTATAGTTATAATCGTATAGATTATTATCATTTCCTTCTTTCATAACAGATCCTCATTAATATTAAATTTTAACCTCTTGATCAGCTGATTCTATAGCTCCGCTGCCTTTTAGACATATATGGACATAATATCATTTTTATTTCAATAATACAACAAAAGCAAAACTCTATGAAAATTCATCCCAAGTTCCCGAATCTTTATATTCTGCATGAGTTGCGCGCCCCATCTTCCTTAGCACATATGCTATCACTACAGCCACTATTCCTATCACAAGTATCATTATCTGATTTTCCGAAATAACCTTTCCGACATGTGCTTCTCTAAGGAAATCGAGTCCTCCCTTTGCAATGACTGATAGAATCATTACAAGAACCGATACAAGAAATGCATTTTCAGTCTTTACATAGATTACATATCCCAATATAAAAATTGCTATAAATGAAACGACTTCGTAGATCTGAACCGGTATGTAAGGAGTCTCCTCCCTGCCATAATATATTATCCTTGGAAAATGACTCGTTACACGTCCGTTGCAGCAGCCGGTAACCGTACACGCTATCTTTGAAATGCCGTACATAAGAGCCGCTGCAAGTATCCATGCCATGTAGCTTTCTTCTTCCTTATCCCTGTGAAGAAACACTGATATGGTGGCTCCCAGTACCACGCCAAATGCACCGCCCGCTCCGACAAATGCTATATGCGGAAATCCGTTCTGAATGATTGAAAGCGTAAATGAACATACAAAAATACATACAAAAACAAGGAGAGCCGTATAGATGATCGTTTGCTTTTTCACGCCGGCCCTCCTCATAATAAGACATGCCGCAATAACCCCGATAAAAATCGAGGCTACCACGACAGGTGAATACAGATTAATATTCAGTTTTGGAATTACTATTTCTATTCTTCCAGATCCTCCAGAATGATTGTTGCCGCCTTACGTTTTGTAAGTCCGTTATCCATGGCGTATTTGCCGATGTATCTGTGTGCCTCATCCTCAGACATCTTCCGGATATCGATAAGGCGCCACTTTGCTTTATTGATTATCCTTATCTCATCTATCTTTTCTTCCTTTGCCGCAAGTTCCCTTTTCATCTGATAAAACTGATTCTGTACGGCAAAAAGATGTCTTATGACTTTTTTCATGTCATTTTTATTGATTGGCTTTGAAATAACGATCGGGCCAAGATCTATAAGATGATCACTTACATCATTACTGATCTCAGACGGAACCGCAAGCATTATTCCCGCTGTATGATGTTCAGCCATATCAAGGGCAAAGTTAACTCCGAGTTCGTCCGAAAGCGGTGCATTTACAAGTATTATATCATATTCCCTCTCAAGCATCGCTCTTCTTGCGGTAGAAGCACTTTTCTTGATCTCGATAACCGAGACCTGACCTGAAGGCAGCATATTCTTTGCAACTATATTAAATTGTTCACTGCCTGATACTAAAAGTATAGCAAGCCGTCTTCTATCTTCTCTTGCCATTCGTTTGCTTCCAAATAATTAAACCCTGCTGTATATATCTATAATTTCCTTCGGTACGATGCTTTTTATGAATTCACTCTCCATAGCTATCTCACTTGCCTCCTTGAGAGATCTCGGAAGAAGTTTTCCATTCGGATCCATTTCTTCAGGAAGCTCTAAATCATTTTTAATTCCGTAAAGTCCGGCATGGATGAGCAGGGCGTAAGTAAGATACGGGTTACTCAGTGCATCCGGAGAACGAAGTTCAACCCTTACCTTATCCTTATAATTGGAAATGTATATAAGCTCCTTATCGCCGGCACCTGACCAGTTTACTCTGTCCGGCGCAGTCGATGTTCCGAACCTTCCGTATGAATCTTCAGACGGATTAAGGAAAAGCGTTATGTCCCTGATCTTTTCAAGTATTCCTGCTGCCGCTTTCTCACAGACGTCATTTCCCTCTTTATCCACTGCAAAAACATTAATGTGATAACCATTTCCCGGATTATCGGAAAGAGGTACGGGAGAAAAATCTGCGTAAAGACCGTTTCTGTCAGCTATAGTCTGAACTGCCATTTTAAATGTCGTCATCTGATCGGCTGCCTTAAGCGGTTTGCCGTAATGGAAATCAATCTCATTCTGCCCCGGTCCTCTTTCATGATGGGAACGTATGGGCTCAAGCCCCATTTTCTCGATAGTAAGGCATATCTCACGACGAATATTTTCACCTCTGTCGAGCGGTGCTATATCCATGTAACCGGCGTTGTCATAAGGAATCTTTGTCGGAAGCCCGTCATCATCCTTTTTAAAAAGATAAAACTCCGATTCCGAACCAAACTTAAATTCAACCCCTGCCTCATCAGCTTGCTTAATCGCTTTCTTAAGTATAGCTCTTGTGTCGGCTTCAAAGATATTCCCATCCGGAGTATATATATCACAGAACATTCTTATAACTCTTCCGCTGTCCGGTCTCCACGGCAGAACAGCGAGGGTTGACGGATCGGGTCTAAGATAAAGATTAGACACTTTATATCCGCAGAATCCGACTATTGACTTTGCATTTATCGGAATACCCTCGGAAAAAGCTTTACTTATTTCGCCCGGCATTATTGATATATTCTTCTGAACGCCGAATGCGTCTCTAAATGCAAGTCTTATAAACTTCGCATCCTCTTCTTCAATGTATTCAAGTATTTCTTCAACTGTACGGTTCATAATAATCCCTTTCAAATTTTACATTGCTGCGATCCGAGGAGTAATATCCTCCAGAACATCAAGGAGTATTCTCACTGTATCAAGCGAGGTAAAAGTTGTAACTCCGTTCATTATAGCACAGCGTCTTATGCTTACGCCATCCTCATAATGAACCCCGGAAAGAACTGCTCTCGTGTTGATTATATAACTGACATATCCAGCTTCAATCGACCTTAGCACCTCGTCACTTCCATCACTCAGTTTTCCCTTAATTCTTGTCCTTATTCCATGTTCCTTAAGGAAATTACCGGTGCCGACAGTAGCCTCAATGTTAAATCCGAGTTCGTAAAATCTTCTTACCAGCGGAAGCGCCTCTTCTTTATCCTCATCAGCCAGTGTGACCATTACCGTTCCATATTCTTTCATCTTGATGCCGGACGCCTGAAGTGCCTTATAAAATGCCCTTTTAAGGCTTTTGTCGTACCCTATCGCTTCGCCCGTCGACTTCATTTCAGGTGAAAGATATGCATCCATTCCGTTTAACTTGGCAAATGAAAATGCCGGTGCCTTGACATACCAGAATTTACTTTCCTTAACGCCATGTATCGGCGCAACTCCTGTGTATCCCTGCCTTGCAAGGTCTTCTCCAAGCATTGCCTTTGTTGCTATATCCACAAGCGGATAGCCTGTAGACTTTGATAAAAACGGAACGCTTCTTGATGCTCTCGGATTAACCTCGATGATATATACATTTTCATTCTTATCAACAATGAACTGAATATTGAACAGCCCGACTATTCCTATTCCGATGCCAAGCTTCTTTGTGTAATCAGCTATAGTTTCCTTCACCTTTTCGGAAATGGAATAAGGAGGATAAACACTCGTACTGTCTCCCGAATGTACTCCCGTTCTCTCAACGAGCTCCATTATGCCCGGAAGAAATACATTTTCCCCGTCGCAGATTGCATCTATCTCCACCTCTTTACCGACTATGTATTTATCAACCAGCACAGGTCTTTTTTCATCCACTTCGACCGCCGTTTTAAGATAGTGGCGAAGCATTTCTTCGTTTGCAACAATTTCCATGGCACGTCCGCCGAGAACGAAGCTCGGTCTTACAAGCACCGGATAACCTATCTTTCCGGCAGCAACAGCTCCGCTTTCTATATCCGTAACGGCAACTCCCTTTGGATGCGGTATTTCAAGATCTTCAAGCACTTTTTCAAATGCATCTCTGTCTTCTGCTCTAAAGATAGCCTCGCAGTCCGTTCCGATAATCTTTACTCCTCTTTCCTTAAGAGGTTCTGCAAGATTAACGGCAGTCTGCCCACCTAGGGACGTAATAACTCCTTCAGGTTTTTCAAGATCTATCACATTCATTATATCTTCAACCGTAAGTGGCTCGAAGTAGAGCTTGTCCGCCGTTGTATAGTCAGTAGATACAGTCTCCGGATTATTATTAATGACTATAGCCTCGTAACCCATCTCATGAATGGTTCTTACGGCATGCACGGTTGAATAATCAAACTCGACGCCCTGTCCTATACGTATAGGCCCGGATCCAAGAACAATTATCTTCTTTTTATCTGACACGAGCGATTCATTTTCATCCTCATAAGTAGAATAAAAGTAAGGTACATAGCTTTCAAATTCGCTTGCACATGTATCTATCATTTTGTAAACAGGCTTTATATCATGCCTTTTTCTGAAATGCCATACATCTGTTTCTGTTACGCCTGTCAGCTCTGCTATATAGGAATCCGAGAAGCCAAGTTTCTTAGCTCTGTAAATGATGTCGATAAAGTCTTCGTGAGTCTCTTCAGTATCATTACCAAGTATCGCTTCGGAAAGATTTTTCATACCCTCAAGTCTTTTCTCAAATTCAACTATATTCTTTATCTTATCAAGGAAGAACATATCTATTCCTGTTCTTGCATAAATCATCTGAAGATCAACACCGAGCCAGATGATCTGAGAGAGCGCATAGATACGGTCATCAGTGCCGTCTTCTATATATTTAAGCAGCTTTTCCACAGCTTCCTTTTTATTCTCAGGAGCCGGTTTCTCCGAAAGACTCTTAACATCGAATTTCTCAAGATGAATATGATTCTTTCCGTCTTCAAGTGACCTTATCGCTTTAAGAAGACTCTCTTCCATGGTGCGGCCGACACTCATGGTTTCGCCCGTTGCCTTCATCTGGGTCGAAAGAACATTTGATGCAAGAGTGAACTTATCAAATGGGAAGCGGGGCATTTTCGTGACAACGTAATCAAGAGACGGTTCAAAGCATGCCGGTGTATTTGCAAGCTTTATCTCATCAAGCGTCATGCCTACAGCTATCTTTGCGGACACTCTTGCGATCGGATATCCACTTGCCTTTGATGCAAGAGCCGACGATCTCGAAACTCTCGGATTAACTTCTATCACATAGTAACTGAAGGATTCCGGATCAAGAGCAAACTGACAGTTGCATCCGCCCTCTACTCCAAGTGCCCTTATTATCTTAAGCGCACTGTCACGGAGCATATGGTACTCCTTATTAGTGAGTGTCTGGCTCGGTGCAACAACAATTGAATCCCCCGTATGTATTCCGACGGGGTCAAGGTTCTCCATATTACAAACGACGAGGGCTGTATCATTTGCATCCCTCATTACTTCGTACTCAATCTCCTTATAGCCCCTTATGCTTTTCTCGACAAGCACCTGATGAACAGGAGAAAGACTGAGAGCATTTTTCATCATCTCCTTCATTTCCTCAGGATTATCCGCAAAGCCGCCACCCGTTCCTCCAAGGGTAAATGCAGGTCTGAGTATAACAGGGTAGCCTATCTCCTCTGCGGCATCAAGCCCTTCTTCTATAGTATATGTTATCTTCGATGGAACCACCGGTTCCCCAAGATTTTCACATAGAGTTTTAAACTCCTCCCTGTCTTCGGCACACCTTATACTTTTTGCATCTGTACCAAGCAGCTCTATCTCACATTCATCAAGAATCCCTTTATCATAGAGCTGCATTGCCAGATTAAGGCCGGTCTGACCTCCTATTCCGGGGACTATTGCATCGGGTCTTTCATATCTGCATATCCTGGCTATAAACTCCAGAGTAAGCGGTTCCATATACACTTTATCCGCAACCATTGTATCCGTCATAATTGTTGCCGGATTTGAATTTGCAAGTATAACCTCATATCCCTCTTCCTTGAGAGCAAGACACGCCTGAGTTCCCGCGTAGTCAAATTCAGCAGCCTGACCTATCACTATAGGCCCCGAACCGATAACAAGTATTTTATGTATATCATTTCTCTTCGACATCTCTTCTATCCTTCCGGCAATGTATTATTCAAAATAAGCCTTATTTCAACCAATGTTTTTAATAGTTCAACGTATCATTTTTTACTTTCTGCATATTGGCAACAAACCTGTCGAAAAGGTAGTTGCTGTCCTGTGGTCCCGGCGCACTTTCCGGATGATACTGAACAGAGAACACTTTTCCATCCTCCCCCGAAAGCCCCTCTACCGTATTGTCAAGAAGATTGATATGCGTAACGTTAAGCCCGGTGCCCGAAAGTGACGATTCATCTACCGCGTAGCTGTGATTCTGGCTGGTTATCTCTATCCTCCCTGTAGTAATGTCTTTAACAGGATGGTTTCCGCCTCTGTGCCCAAATTTAAGCTTATAAGTCTTTGCCCCATATGAAAGTGCTATGAGCTGATGCCCAAGGCATATTCCAAAGGTAGGAAATGTACCGCGAAGCTCCTTAAGTGTCTTTATCACCTCAGGTACATCCTCGGGATCTCCCGGTCCATTTGATATAAAGAGGCCGTCCGGTTTCATCGCAATTATCTCTTCGCTCGTTGTATTATAAGGAACAACCGTCACATTACATCCATGGCGGTTAAGCTCACGCACTATATTCATTTTCATTCCGCAGTCAATTGCAACAACACTGTACTTTGGATTTGAAGTTCTTGCGTACCATTTCTTTTTACAGCTGCATCGACTGACTGCATCATGGCGAAGCTCGGTTCCTGACAGTTTCCTTAGTCCTTCCTCGAGAGTAGTATCTATTTTTGTAAGAAGAACTTTTCCCGATCCCTTGTCTCTTATACTCCTTACAAGCTTCCTTGTATCAATACCGTAGATACCCGGCACATTTCCTTCTTCAAGAAGCTCAGAAAGCGTCCTTGTGTATCTGAAATTTGAAGGCGATTCATTCACCTCTCTCACTATAAGCGCGCCAAGGCTGAGCAGCTTGCTCTCAAAATCCTCATCCGTAATTCCATAATTTCCTATCAGCGGATATGACATCACAATCGCCTGGTCTGTGTAGGACGGATCCGATATTATCTCCTGATAACCGACCATTGAAGTATTAAAAACTATCTCGCAAACAGCTTCCTTTTTTGCTCCAAATGAATAGCCCTTATACTCAGTTCCGTCTTCAAATATAAGTTTACAGTCATAATCTCTCATGCTTAAATCCTTCATTTTGTAATCACGATTATTCCGGATTTAGTTTTACCATCGGAATAATCTCTAACATTTCAGTATCAGATGATAAATATATATCATACTTCAATGGCTGCCGCCACAAATTCAGTAAATATAGGATGCGGTCTGTTTGGTCTTGATTTAAACTCCGGGTGGAACTGCACTCCGACATAAAAAGGATGATCTTCCACTTCCACCGTTTCAATCAGTTCGCCATCAGGTGAATTACCCGAAAGAACAAGTCCCGCATTACTGAGAATCTCTCTATAATCATTATTAAACTCGTATCTGTGTCTGTGTCTTTCGTGGATGGTATTTCCTTCTTCCAAAGCACCTGCTTTCCTGTAGCAGTCATAAAGATGTGTACCTTCCTTTACGACACATGGATAACTTCCAAGTCTGAGTGTTCCGCCCTTATCCACACTGTCCGACTGCCCCGGCATAAAATCTATAACCCTTGTATCGGTTGCATCATGAAACTCTCCCGAGCATGCATCCTTAAGCCCTGCGACATTTCTTGCAAACTCAATAACGGCGATCTGCATTCCGAGACATATTCCAAAGTATGGAATATTATTCTCTCTGGCATACTTTGCAGTAAGTATCATTCCTTCAACACCTCTGTCTCCGAATCCGCCCGGAACGATAAAACCGGAAATGCCTGAAAGCCTCTCCTTATAATTTGATTCATTTAACTCTTCTGAATCTATCCACTCTATATTTACATGCGTCTTAAGTCTGAAGCCTGAATGATTAAGTGCTTCAACCACCGAAAGATAGGCATCATGCAGTTGAACATATTTCCCCACAAGTCCTATCTTTACCTCACTGTTTCTACTCTCTATATCACATACAAGATTCTTCCATTCCGCAAGATTCGGTTTCGGTGCATCGAGTCTAAGCTCCCTGAGCACAACATCCGAAAGATGAGATTCCTCAAGCATAAGAGGTGCCTCATACAGATTGGGAAGAGTCCTGTTTTCTATAACGCAGTCTTCCTTAACGTTGCAGAACATCGATATCTTCTTATATATGGACTCTTCAAGCGGTTCATCACATCTAAGGACGATGATGTTCGGGTTTATACCCATGCCCTGAAGTTCCTTTACGGAATGCTGAGTCGGCTTTGTTTTATGTTCATTTGAACCACGAAGATAAGGAACTAAAGTTACATGTATGAACAAGCTGTTTTCACGCCCAACTTCGAGGGATATCTGCCTTACAGCCTCAATGAATGGCTGCGACTCTATATCACCTATCGTTCCTCCGATTTCTGTTATAACTATATCGGCGTCAGTTTCATTCCCGACCCTGTAAACAAATTCCTTTATCTCGTTTGTTATATGAGGGATGACCTGAACCGTCGATCCGAGATACTCTCCACGCCTTTCCTTATTTAGCACATTCCAGTAAACCTTACCCGATGTAAGATTTGAGTATTTGTTAAGATTCTCGTCAATGAATCTTTCGTAATGTCCGAGGTCGAGATCCGTCTCAGCACCGTCCTCTGTAACATACACTTCACCATGCTGATAAGGACTCATAGTTCCCGGATCAACGTTTATATATGGGTCAAGTTTCTGTGCCGCAACTTTAAAGCCTCTCTCCTTAAGAAGTCGTCCGAGAGATGCCGCTGTAATCCCTTTTCCAAGTCCCGACACAACTCCGCCTGTTACAAATATATACTTCTTCATTCCAAAATCCTTTCTTGTGCCTGATTCCCATTTTTTACAGATTCGTGTATCCCATCAGATCTTTATCGACTTCTTTTGCGCAGGAACGTCCTTCCGCTATTGCCCAGACCACAAGCGACTGTCCTCTGTGCATATCACCGACTGCATATACTTTCTCTTTATTTGTAGCAAATGAACCGTTCTTCGTTTTTACATTCGTCCTGTTGTCAAGCTCAACGCCAAAGCTTTCCGTTACATAGTTTTCACTTCCAAGAAATCCTGCTGCAATAAGAACCAGATCTGCCGGAACTTTCTTTTCAGTTCCCTCCATAGGAACCATCTGCATCCTTCCTGTCTTTTCATCTTTCTTTGCTTCAAGAGAAACGATAATTACTTCCTTTAGATGACCGCTCTTATCCTTAACAAATTCCTTTACGGTTGTCTTGTAGATACGCGGGTCATTTCCAAACTTATAGATTGCTTCCTCCTGACCATAGTCTGTTTTAAGAACTCTCGGCCATTCAGGCCATGGATTTCCTCCAAGCCTTTCCTTCGGTGGTTCAGGCATCATTTCCAGCTGGATAACCGACTTTGCACCAAGCCTGATACTCGTGCCGACACAGTCATTTCCGGTATCACCGCCGCCTATTACAACTACATTTTTATCTGCCACTTCATTAAACGGAAAAAGAGCTTTATCTTTCTTTTCAAGTATTTTGAAATCTGAATCAAGTAGACTTTTTGTAACTCTTCCAAGAAAATCCACCGCAAAATAAATTCCTTTTGCATCTCTTCCCGGCGCTTTTATATCTCTCGGATTTGATGCCCCGCAGGCGAGAATAACACTGTCATATTCACTCAGAAATTTCTTTGCGCTGTACTTCTTATCCCTTCCTGCATCTGCATTAGTAACAAAGCTTATACCTGCTTCTTCCATAAGGTTTATACGCCTGTCTATAATGCTTTTATCCAGTTTCATGTTGGGTATTCCGTAACGCAGAAGACCACCTATCCTGTCATTTCTTTCATATACCGTTACACTGTGTCCTCTCATATTGAGAAGCTGGGCAGCCGCCAGTCCCGAAGGTCCGCTACCTATAACCGCAACCTTCTTCCCTGTACGAACCTTTGGAGTAATTTCCCTGACAAGCCCGTTTGCATAGGCATACTCAATTACAGTCTTTTCATTTTCTTTTGTACTGACCGGTTCATCATGAAGTCCGCATGTACATGCCGCTTCACAAAGTGCCGGGCAGACTCTGGATGTAAACTCAGGAAAACTGTGTGTTATAGAAAGTCTTCTGTATGCCTGCTTCAGGTTGCCTCTATATATGAGGTCATTCAGCTCAGGCACAAGATTGTGAAGCGGACATCCCGATGCCATACCGCTTATCATTGCTCCTGCCTGACAGAATGGAACTCCGCAGTCCATGCATCTCGCGGCCTGCTTCTTTTGCTCCTCAAGAGGCAGCGTCTTGTGAAATTCATTAAAATTTTTTATTCGTTCTTCTTCACTACTGACAGGTCCGACAACCCTTTCATATTCCATAAATCCGGTAACTTTTCCCATGTTTTAATCCTTTCCCTTTACTAACCATCCTGTAATGCATCTGTTTAAATACAGCTTACTATCCGACCAGTTTTGTAAAGGCTTCTACTTCAGCTTCCTCGTGATTCATTCCTTTTTCCTCACACTCGGCAGTGAGCTTTAACATCTCTTTATAATCCGAAGGAATTATCTTTTTAAAATGCATTACATACTCATCAAAATTATCAAGTATCCTCCTGCCAAGACCGGAACCTGTATACTCTGTATGCTTCTCTATCATCCTGCGAAGATCTTCAATATCGTTCTTGTATTCAAGCTGTTCCATATTTACGAGTTGTTTATTAAGGTTCTTGTACAGCGTATTGTTCATGTCCAGTACATATGCCACTCCGCCGCTCATTCCGGCTGCGAAGTTCTTCCCGGTCGGTCCGAGTATTACTGTTTTTCCGCCTGTCATATATTCACATCCATGCTCGCCAACGCCTTCAACCACAGCTATTGCACCAGAGTTTCGTATACAGAATCTCTCACCTGCCATACCTGCTATATATGCCTCTCCGGAAGTTGCTCCGTAAAGGGCTACATTTCCGATTATGATATTTTCTTCAGGGCTGTATTTTGCATCACCCGGCGCGTGCACTATGAGCTTACCGCCCGAAAGTCCTTTACCGAAGTAATCATTGCTGTCGCCGGTAAGATTAAGGGTGAGCCCCTTCGGGATAAATGCACCGAAGCTCTGACCGCCCGCTCCTCTTATATTTACATTAATGCTGTCCTCCGGAAGTCCCTCAGGACATTTTCTTGTTATCTCTGCACCAAGAAGAGTGCCAAAGGTTCTGTCTGTATTTGTAAGTTTTACATCAACGGAAACCGGCTCTAAGTTTTTACCGCCGTTAGATGCATTTTCAATCAGTTTTTTAATATCCTTCGATGCAAGAAGAACCGACTCGTCTTTTGTAGTTTCAAGTTTAAAATCATATCTGTGCTCCGGGCTGAACACCTGCCTTGCACGGTCAATTCCGGACATATCATAAAGAACACGGCTTAAGTCTATTAAAGCTCCTCTATCATGAGTTGAGTCCTTAACCTTAAGAAGATCTGTTCTTCCTACCAGTTCTTCCGTCCTCCTTACCCCGAGCTTTGCCATGTACTCGCGAAGCTCTCTTGCTATGAATCTCATGAAATTTTCAACATATTCCGGCTTGCCGCTGAATCTTTCCCTTAGCTTTGGATTCTGTGTAGCGACACCCATTGGACATGTATCACTCTGACATACTCTCATCATCACACAGCCCATTGTTACAAGAGGTGCAGTTGCAAAGCCAAATTCCTCTGCCCCGAGTATTGCGGCTATTGCAACATCACGTCCGCTCATAAGCTTTCCATCAGTTTCAATAACAACCTGATTTCTGAGCCCGTTCGCTACAAGGGTCTGATGTGTTTCGGCAAGTCCAAGTTCCCACGGAAGACCTGCATTATGGATAGAGCTTAGCGGTGCAGCTCCCGTACCTCCGTCGTAGCCTGATACAAGAACCACCTCTGCGCCTGCCTTTGCCACACCTGCAGCTACAGTTCCCACTCCGGCTTCCGAAACAAGCTTCACGGATATCCTTGCATTTTTATTTGAACATTTCAGGTCGTAAATCAGCTGGGCAAGGTCTTCTATAGAATAAATGTCATGATGCGGAGGAGGTGATATAAGGCTTACGCCCGGTGTGGAATGTCTCGTTTTTGCAATCCATGGATAAACCTTTTTACCCGGAAGATGCCCGCCTTCACCCGGTTTTGCGCCCTGCGCCATCTTTATCTGTATCTCTTTTGCGCTTACAAGGTACTTGCTGGTCACTCCAAACCTGCCGCTCGCAACCTGTTTTATCGCGGAACTTCTGTCATCCTTTGTTTCGGATGTAGCAATTCTCTCATCGCTTTCTCCACCCTCACCACTGTTTGATTTTCCATGAAGATGATTCATTGCAATTGCAAGTGTCTGATGCGCTTCTTCCGAAATCGAGCCATACGACATTGCCCCTGTCTTAAATCTTTTAACAATCTCATCTTCACTTTCAACTTCCTCGAGAGGTATTTCTTCTTTAGCAAAATTAAAATCAAGCAAGGTTCTTAGATAACCTGTCTCCTCTCCGTCAACCATTTTGGTATATTCCTTAAACTTCTCGTAACTGCCCTCTCTTGTTGAAAGCTGAAGCATATGGATCGTTTTTGGATTATATCTGTGATTTTCACCCTGACTTCTCTCTCTGTGACGTCCTGTTGCTGCAAGTTCAAGATTTACAGGAAGTCCCAGTGGATCAAATGCTTTGCTGTGCTGCTCGTCAACACTCTTTGCTATATCGTCCAGCGTGATTCCTCCAACTCTGCTTACAGTTCCCGGGAAATATTCATTTATAACCTTTTCAGATACCCCTATTGCCTCAAAAATCTTACTGCCCTGATATGACTGAATAGTTGAAATACCCATCTTTGATGCTATCTTCACTATTCCACTTAATATTGCTCTGTCATAATCATCTACTGCTGCGTAATAATCCTTATCAAGAAGTCCGTCATCGATAAGCTCCTGAATGGTCGAATGTGCGAGATATGGATTTACCGCAGATGCTCCGTAACCGAGCAGCGTTGCAAAATGGTGTACTTCTCTGGGTTCACCCGATTCGAGTATAAGTGACATAGCGGTACATTTCTTTGTCTCAACAAGATGTTTATGAACTGCCGATACCGCAAGCAGTGACGGAATAGCCACATGGTTCTCGTCCACGCCTCTGTCCGAAAGTATAAGTATGCTTGCCCCGTCCCTGTAGGCTTTGTCTACTTCGACAAAAAGATGATCAAGAACTCTCTTCATCGGCGTACTCTTGTAATAAAGAAGAGATACTGTCTCAGCCTTAATACCATCTTTATCAAGATGTTTGATCTTGAGCATATCAAGATCGGTAAGAATAGGGTTATGTATCTTGAGCACATGACAATTCTCCGGCTTTTCGAGGAGAAGATTACCGTTCTTTCCGACGTATACAGTTCTGGATGTAACAATCTTTTCTCTCTCGGCATCGATAGGAGGATTCGTAACCTGGGCAAACAGCTGTTTAAAGTAATAAAACAGCGGCTGATGCATTTTAGATAATGCAGCGATAGGAGTGTCAACTCCCATTGAGCCTATCGCCTCAGTTCCGTTCAGTGCCATCGAAAGGATTCCCATACGGTAGTTCTCGTAAGTATAACCAAATGCAGTCTGCTGTCTCTTCCTGTTCTCTCCGGAAATGTCCGGAACCTTTTCATTTGGTATCTTAATATCCTTTAATTCCATGAGACTCATATCAAGCCATTCACCAAATGGCTTTTTATGTGCATACTTCTCCTTTATCTCATCATCCGAATAGATTTTTCCTTCCCTTGTATCTATAAGGAGCATTTTTCCGGGATGAAGTCTCTCTTTTTTAATTATGTGATTCTCCGGCAGCGGAAGAACTCCCACTTCCGAAGAAAGAATAAGCCTTCCGTCATCCATCACATAATAGCGGGATGGGCGGAGTCCGTTTCTGTCTAAGATAGCTCCCATGACATCACCATCTGAAAACAGAATTGAAGCCGGGCCGTCCCAAGGCTCCATCATGGTTGCATAGTACTGATAAAAGTCTCTTTCTTCGCGTGACAGAGTTTCATTATGCGCCCATGGCTCAGGTATAAGGATCATTGCAGCAAGCGGAAGATCCATACCGCTCATTACAAGGAATTCCAGAGTATTATCCATCATAGCCGAATCAGAACCACTGGATGAAATGACCGGCAGAACCTTGGTCATGTCCTCTGAACTGAAAAGCTCTGAATGCATTGTTTCTTCTCTGGCAAGCATTTTATCGGCATTTCCTTTAATCGTGTTGATCTCACCGTTATGCACCATGAAGCGATTAGGATGTGCTCTATTCCAGCTCGGATTGGTGTTCGTCGAAAATCTTGAGTGAACCATAGCTATGGCTGATTCATAATCCTCATCTGTAAGATCATTAAAAAATGTTCTCAGCTGTCCTACAAGGAACATACCCTTATATACGATGGTTCTGCAGGAAAGTGACGGAACATAAGTATTCACGCTGCTCTGCTCAAATTCACGCCTTATTATATAAAGGCACCTGTCGAACTCCAGATCACTTTTACCCCTTAATCTTTCGGGTCTTTCGATAAATGCCTGCTCTATCACAGGCATACACTCTCTTGCCTTTGTTCCAAGGACATCCGGATTTGTGTTAACCTTACGCCAGCCAAGTATGGTCATTCCTGCCTTCTTAACGATTATTTCAAACATTGACTTTGCCTGTCTTCTGAGAAGGTCGTCAGACGGAAAGAAGAATACACCTACGGCATAGTTTCTTATATGGGCGCTATGCTTTTTATCATCATTTCCATTAGTCTTATAGTCCGGAAGCTCTACGCCCTGCTCCTTCATAACTTTTGCAAAGAATTTATGCGGAATCTGCGTAAGAATACCGACACCGTCACCGGTCTTTCCCTCTGCATCTTTTCCGGCCCTGTGTTCAAGATTCTCTACTATACTGAGAGCATCAGCTACAAGACTGTGACTCGCCTTGCCATCAATCTGAATTATTGCACCTATTCCACAGTTATCATGTTCAAATGACGCATCGTAAAGTCCTTTTTCCTGTAATTCTTTCATAGATATTCTCCTTTTATATGGCACTTCGCACCATGACTTCCTGGCACCACCCCGGCTTCGCCGTGTTGATTCGGCTCCGCCGAATTGTTCCGCTCCGCGTAACGTGTCCTCGCTTCGCTCGGATCATGGTGCTTCGTACCATGACTTTTTGGCACCACCCCGGCTTCGCCGTGTTGATTCGGCTTCGCCGAATTGTTCCGCTCCGCGTAACGTGTCCTCGCTTCGCTCGGATCATGGCACTTCGTGCCATGACTTCTTGGCACCACCACACCATGACTAAAAAAAGGCACTTCGAGCATAAAACTCGAAGCGCCTTTGCTTCAAAAAATCATATTTAATAAATTAAATACAGTATAATACTTTATTTTTAAAAGTCAAGATGTATTTTTTCTTTTTATAATTATCCCACCAAATTTACCAAGGGGGCTGTCCCTCTTGTAAATTAACATGGGTAATCACTGTTGAAACATGCAGTGCAGAGCGGAAGGTCACCGACCATGGTTTTAAAATCGGAAATCTGAAGATACATAAGTGAATCTGCGCCTATTCTTTCGCATACTTCCTTGTCGGAATGTTCCGCGGCTATGAGCTGCCCCGATGTCGGAACATCTGTACCGTAATAACATGGATACAGGAATGGCGGTGAGCTGATTTTCACATGCACTTCTCTTGCCCCGGCAGAGCGAAGCATTTCTATAAGCTGCTTCATAGTAGTACCGCGAACTATAGAGTCATCGATCAAAACGATTCTCTTTCCTTCGACAACATTCCTTAGAACCGACAGTTTCATATGAACAGCTGTCCTCCTCTCTTCGTCCGTTGGTTTTATAAAACTTCTTCCTATATAGCTGTTTTTATGAAATGCAAGTGCAAATGGTATTCCGGATTCCATTGCATACCCTTCAGCCGCAGCAAGTCCTGAATCAGGAACACCTACTACAATATCAGCTTCTTTATAGTTACTCTCTTTATTTCCGTTAATTCTTTTTAAATCCCCTGCCCTCGCAAGAGCTCTTCCTGCCCTTACTCTCGCATCATGTATTTCGATCCCATCCATTACAGAATCACATCTCGCAAAGTAAATGTATTCGAAAACGCAATGAGCATGTTTTTTCTGGCAAAGTGATGTATCTGATCTGATTCCATCTTTAGTTATCGTTATTATTTCACCCGGTAGTATATCTCTTACAAGTTCTCCGCCAACCGATGTTACTGCTGCACTTTCCGAGGCAAGAATATATGTATATTCAGCATCCTTACACATTCCGATTTCTTTTGTCGATTCATTTTCAAC
>CAMOWK010000010.1 GCA_946628415.1 uncultured Lachnospiraceae bacterium
ATATCAAGCGGACGTCCGTTTGGAAGGAATGGCATATCCTCAACAGGAAGTATACGTGAAACGACACCCTTATTACCATGACGACCGGCCATCTTATCACCGACTGATATCTTTCTCTTCTGAGCGATATAAACACGAACCTTCATGTTTACACCCGGTGAAAGTTCATCTCCGTTCTCTCTTGTAAATACCTTTGTATCCATAACAACACCATATGCACCATGAGGTACACGAAGTGATGTATCACGAACTTCTCTTGCCTTCTCAGCGAAAATGGCACGAAGAAGTCTTTCTTCTGCAGTAAGTTCTGTCTCTCCCTTAGGAGTAACCTTTCCAACGAGAATATCACCGGCTCTTACTTCGGCACCAACTCTTATGATACCGTTTTCATCAAGATCCTTAAGTGCATCCTGTGAAAGTCCGGCAAGATCTCTTGTTATCTCTTCAGGTCCGAGTTTTGTATCACGGGCTTCTGTTTCATATTCTTCTATATGAACTGATGTATATACATCTTCTTTAACAAGTCTTTCTGAAAGAAGTACGGCATCCTCGTAGTTATAACCTTCCCATGTCATGAATCCGATAAGAGGATTCTTACCAAGAGCAAGCTCACCATTATGAGTTGAAGCACCGTCAGCTATAACATCTCCTGCCTTAACCCGATCACCTTTTCTTACGATAGGTCTCTGATTCATGCAGTTGCCCTGGTTGCTTCTTGCAAATTTAATTACATGATACTCATCAAGTGATCCGTCTTCATCAGCCTTAACAATAATCTTCTCACTGGATGAAAGCTCAACAACACCGTCTCTCTTACATACTATACATACACCTGAGTCAACAGCTGCCTTATTCTCCATACCGGTACCTACAACAGGTGAGTCGGTAACAAGAAGCGGAACTGCCTGACGCTGCATGTTAGAACCCATGAGGGCACGGTTAGCATCGTCGTTCTGAAGGAAAGGAACCATGGATGTAGCAACCGAGAATACCATTCGAGGAGATACGTCCATAAGATCAGCATCACTCTTAGGGAACTCGGAAGTCTCTTCTCTATGACGTCCGGCTACGTTATTTCTAACGAAATGTCCTTCTTCATCAAGCGGCTCAGAAGCCTGAGCTACGTAGTAATTATCTTCTTCATCAGCTGTAAGATAAACTACATCATCAGTAACAACAGGATTCTCAGGATCGGTCTTATCGATAACTCTGTATGGTGCTTCGATAAATCCGTACTGATTGATTCTCGCAAATGTTGCAAGTGAGTTTATAAGACCTATGTTCGGTCCTTCAGGTGTCTCGATAGGACACATTCTTCCGTAATGTGTATAGTGAACGTCTCTAACCTCAAATCCGGCACGATCTCTGGAAAGGCCACCCGGACCAAGTGCTGAAAGACGTCTCTTATGTGTCAATTCTGAAAGAGGGTTATTTTGATCCATGAACTGTGAAAGCTGTGATGAACCAAAGAACTCTTTAACTACTGAAGTAACAGGTTTTATATTGATAAGAGACTGAGGTGATATAGTATCTATATCCTGAGTTGTCATACGTTCTCTTACAACTCTTTCAAGTCTTGAAAGGCCTATACGATACTGATTCTGAAGAAGTTCTCCTACAGATCTTATACGTCTGTTACCAAGGTGATCGATATCGTCCTTATTACCGACCCCGTACTCGAGATGCATATTGTAGTTAATTGAAGCGAGAATATCCTCTCTTGTGATATGCTTAGGAATAAGGGCATTGATGTTAGCCTTTATAGCTTCTTTAACCTCATCCTCATCCTCTGTCTCCTCAAGAATTGTCTTAAGGACAGGATAATATACATCTTCTGTAATACCAAGTTCCTCAGGATCAAATCCATATTCCCTGATATCAACAACCATATTGGAAAGAACCTTAACATTCCTCTGCTCTGTCTGAATCATTACAAAAGGAACCGCAGCATCCTGTATCTGTTTAGCTGATTCTTTTGTAAGGATTTCACCGGCCGAGAACATAAGTTCTCCTGTGCTCGGATCTATAACATCCTCAGCAAGAATGCAGCCTGCAATACGGTTGCGGAATGCAAGTTTCTTATTAAACTTATAACGACCAACCTTTGCAAGGTCGTATCTTCTTGCGTCGAAGAACATACCGTGGATAAGTGATTCCGCACTCTCTACAGCAAGAGGCTCACCCGGTCTTATCCTTCTGTAAAGCTCAAGAAGACCCTCTTCATAATTGGAAGATGCATCTTTCTCAAAGCTTGCAAGAAGCTTAGGCTCATCACCAAAGAGTTCAAGAATCTCTTCATTTGTACCTATACCAAGTGAACGGATAAGTACAGTAATAGGAACCTTTCTGTTTCTGTCTACACGAACATAAAATACGTCATTGGAATCTGTCTCATATTCAAGCCACGCACCTCTGTTTGGTATAACGGTACAAGAATAAAGTTCTTTACCTGTCTTATCATGGTCAATACCATAATAAATACCCGGAGAACGGACGAGCTGACTTACTATAACTCTTTCGGCACCGTTGATTACAAATGTACCGGTAGAAGTCATAAGCGGCATATCGCCCATGAATATATCATGCTGCTTAATCTCTCCTGTCTCTTTATTATGAAGACGAACATTCACTTTAAGAGGAGCTGCATAAGTTGCATCTCTCTCTTTACATTCCTCTATGGAATACTTCTTCTCTTCTTCGCACAGCTTATAGTCTACGAACTCAAGACTTAAATTTCCGCTGTAATCTGTAATTGGAGAGATGTCATTGAATGCTTCACGGAGACCTTCCTTTAGAAACCACTGATATGAGCTTACCTGAATCTCAATGAGGTTTGGCATCTCCACAACCTCTTTTTTGTTTGAGTAGCTCATACGTGTTGTCTTACCTGACTGAATAGGACGCATTTTGTACTTTTTCATTAGACGTATTCACCTCTTCTTTTATTATCATAAAGACAGCCGCTGTGGGTTAATGAATAAGCATAGAAACCCACTTTAGCCTATAATGACAGTTTATAACTGTATCATAACGCAAGAATTTAGTCAACCGAAAAATAATCCTTCCGGTAAAATTTTTTTCCCGGAAGGATTTCCTTTATATTTCTTTGCTCCAAAGGTAACAGTAAGCCTGAGTCCTTGCAGCGAATTTCTTTGTTTTAAGAAGCTCTCTCACTTCATCCTTTGTATAAAAGCCCGCTTCTATTTCTTCAAAAACAGAATCGCTGGTCCTTATTTCTCCTTTACATTTACCCACAACACATACATTCTTTTCATTTGAAAACCCGACTGCGCTGTAGCTTTCTCCTATAAAGTCGTCAACAGAAACGACCGAAAGCCCCGTTTCTTCTCTAAGTTCTCTTACAGCTGCTTCCCCCGGTTCTTCACCTTCATCGATGAGTCCTGCCGGAAAATTATAAACCCATTCTCCCGGAGCAAGTCTGAACTCCTTATTAAGAAGGATTCTTTCACCGCTTTCATCTGTCATTATGATCACGACCGCATCCGGCTTTCTGTCATGCAGCCTGTCAAATGAATCGATATCCTTATCACGGCTTATCATTTCATATATCTTATCCTGTCCATCGCTTGTCTTATAAAGAAGGTCGTATCTTGTTATAAACTTTCCCGCTTCTTTCTTCGTAAGCCCCTTAAATTCCATAAAAGCTCCCTTTACCTTTCATCTGTAAGATCTCCGCTTTCAGAAAGTGAGTATTTATCGCCGTACTCTTTGGGCTTTACCTGCAGCATACAGTCTATATAAGCCTTATCTCTTGAAAGCATCTCCCTCATATCTCTCATAAACTGACCGCTGTAAGGCTGCACCTCCGCATCAACTCCAACGGCATTATATCCCATCCGTCCGGCAACGTAGATTGCTCTGTAAAGATGATATTTCTGAGTGATAACAATAACACTTGATGCACCAAATGTATTTTTAGCCCTGTACATACTGTCATAAGTCGAATACCCGGCATGATCCATATAAATATCTTCCGACGGCACGCCTTTCCCTATTAGATAGTCCTTCATAACTCTTACTTCGTTATAATAGTCATCCCTGTGGTCGCCGCTTACTATTATCTTCAGCCCTGTCGCCTTATACACCTCATATGCCGTGTCAAGTCTGTCGGCAAGCATATGACTCGGACTTTTGTCAGGCTTAACACTGCATCCAAGCACAAGTATGGCATCATAATCAAACTTCTTTACATCTTCCGCCTTAACAATTCGGTTTTTCTGGGTATATATTATCCAGAGATTTGCAAATGCAGTATAGAGAGCAGCTATAATCAGAATCATTATAAGAAAGCGCAGAATCCCACGAAGAAATCTTCTTCCGAAACTCTTTTCATTTTTCCCGGCTTTATTCTTCCCTCTGCTCTTCTTTTTTTTCTTTTCCTTAGTTTCTGCCATCTTCTTCGTCCATATCAATCTTCATTCTTATGCTTTCCATCTCTTCATCAAGAAGAGAAAGAATATTTGCGCATTTTTTGAGCCTTCCCGTTACTTCTTCAGGCTCTTTGATTTCTTTTTTATATTTAAGCTTATGTTCAACGCTCGCCCAGAAATCCATCGCAATAGTCCTGAACTGAACTTCAACCTTCATATGCCTTTTTCCTTCGGACAGGAATATAGGTATATCTACTATCATGTGAAGGGATCTGTATCCGTTTGGTTTGGGATTTGCAATATAATCTTTTCTCTGAACAAGCAGCACATCATCCTGTTCTATAAGAAGATCCGCAAGTTTATAAATATCTTCTATAAATGAACATACCACTCTTATTCCTGCTATATCAAATAGCTCTCTTTCCATGTCTGCAGTTGTAAGAGCAATGCCCCTGCGATGCATTTTCTCAACTATACTTACGGGCTTCTTCAATCTGGATTCAATACTCTCAAACGGATTACGGTCATATTGAAGAGAAAATTCCGCATCCAGTACACGAAGTTTCGTCTCAATCTCCATTATGGCGCACCGATAAAGTGTCATGAGTTTAATGAATTCATCGGTTTCCGCAAATTCCTTTGCAACTTTTTCAATCTCCTCAAATGAGGATATATTATCTATCAATTCCATTTAGTCTGTCCCTGATTTAATTATTTTCTTATAACGCAATGATGATACAAATTGTAATTATATAATGACAGTAAAAAGTATTACCCCGTCACTATATGAAACACTGATCTTTCCACCGAACACATCAACTATTCCCTTTGCCATGGAAAGACCGATTCCATAGCCTTTCTTTGCACTGTTATGCGACTCATCTTCGCGGTAGAATCTGTCAAAGAATCTGCTGTAATCAGCATTAGCACCGTCCTTATAAGAATTGGAAACAAGCAGAATGCTTTGCTTATTCTTCTTTGAAAGACTTATCGTCACCTTTCCGCCATCATCACAATACTTAACAGCATTATCCATGAGTATGTTGATCAGTGTATGAAGACTCTTCTTTTCAGCCTTTACGATAATATCATCATCTATACTGCTTTCAAGTATCTTATTATCCGCCTTGGCAAGAGATTCAAATGAATCTGCAACCTCATGTGCTTCTTTGGAATAATCCACATTTTCAAGAACCATGTCACTTGCTTCATCCATCCTTGCAAGAGTAATAAGGTCATTAATAAGTCCCGAAAGTCTCTTTACCTGATTCATGGTACTTTCAGTCCATTCATTTTTCCCCGTTGTCATCTCTATAACTTCAGTATTTGCAGAAATAATGGCAATAGGCGTTTTCAGTTCATGACCTGCATTGGTTATGAACTCCTTCTGCTTTTCATTATTCAGAACCATAGGTCTTATAACTCTTGACGAAAGAAGTACAAGTATAAGTATGAAAAGAAGCATACTTATCAGCCCTATATACAGTGAGAATATAAACATATTATGAATGCTTCGGAGTCTTTGTGTAGCATCCAGAAAAACTATAAAGCAATTATCCTCATTTTCGACAACCTTATATGTATATATGAGACTGTTTTTGGTTATACTTCCATATTCCTTGAACAATCCGCCTTTTTTCTTAACATCATAAAGCTTCACGATAGCGTCAGCCAGTTCAATGGCATCCTCTTCGGAAACAGCGGCAATATTCTCCATATACATGCTTGTTACGCCTTCATCCTGATCAAGAAAGATCGTGAAATATCTGTTTTCATATCTTGCCTCCTCAGAAATAAAGAAGTCATAATTATCCTTCTTGGTTGATTTGTAATCCGGCATCACACCGTCATTCTCACCGATAAAATCGAGAATTGAGTAAACTTCGGCATAAATGTCTGTTGCAGTCACAACGTTAACAACTCCCAGTATTATCAGAAGCACAAGAAATACTGCGAAACTGGCTATCCCTATGAACTTTTTCCTGAGTTTATTCGCCATAGTTCTTCCTCAAAATGTAACGTCAAAAAGCAAAATCTTCACTAAAACACTTATTAATCCACCTGCACAAGCTTAAAGCCCGACTCTGCATCTCCCTCTATAGTAATATCGGAAGCAACCGACTTTAGCTTTGATCTGATATACGAAATATAAACGTAGACTATATCTCTTCCGGTCCCCGATTCATCTTTCCATACATGATTAAATATCTCATCATTTGTAAGTGTCTTATCTTTATTAAGGAGCATGTACTCAAGCAGAACCGACTCTTTTCTTGCAAGCCTTATCGAATTTTCACATCTTAGTTCCTGTTCGGAAGTATTTAGAAATGTATTGCCCATGGAAAGAAGTGTTGGAGTATAGCTCTCTTTTCTTCTGGTCATGGATCTTATTCTTGCAAGTAATTCCCCCATCGCAAAGGGTTTTGTAAGATAATCATCCGCTCCTGCATCAAGACCTGTTATCCTGTCTTCAACCTCTGCTTTTGCAGTAAGAAAAAGCACCGGCGTCATATTACCGGCAGCACGGATTTCCCTAAGAGCAGTAACTCCATCCATTTTAGGCATCATTATATCGAATATACATGCGTCATACAGTTCATTTTTAGCAGCCTCAACAGCTTTTTCCCCGTCATAAACCTGCTTTACTGTATAACCGTTATGCGTGAGGATCGCAGTTATGGCGCGTGACATATCCTTTTCATCTTCAGCGAGTAATATATTCATAATTATAGTTTCCCATCAATCAGATCTTTTATAGTCTGCATGGAAACATCACATGCAGCGAGCTCATCTGCACAGCGTTTCAGTTCTGCTACTATAAGCTCTTCATTCTTAATATCCTTCTTATATTTAAGCTGGTGTTCAAGACTTGCCCATGTATCCATGGCTATAGTCCTTAACTGCAGCTCAACATAGTATTTGCCCGGTGTATTCCCGTCACAGTCGGGAAAAGGCTCTGTTAGTTCAAGTATCAGATGATAGCTTCTGTATCCATTTGGCTTAGCATGCCGTATATAGTCTTTTTCACGAACTATCCTGCAGTTAGTAAATCTTCTTATCTCCTCGATGATATCATAGATATTATCAACAAATGAAAAGACAACCCTTATTCCTATGGCATCCTTTAGCTCCATCAGAGCAGAATGCGGTGTAAGAGGCAGGCCTTTTCTGTTACATTTTTCTATCATGCTTTCTTCAGACTTGATCCTGGATGAGATATGTTCATATTTATGCTCGCCCCTCTGTTCAAAATATAATCTGTCCAGAAACTCAAATCTTGATTTTATATCTATGAGAACCTCCGGAAGGTATCTCCCGTATTCCCCATATACGCTTTTAATTACTTCCATATTTCTACACCACTAATTAATATGCTTTACATCTAGTCTTACAGGAACCGGATAATTCCCGGAAGCTATAATGGTTGCATATTTTTCTGCTTTATAATAATCACTGATATCGTAAGTTTTAAGAACCCCGTCAGTTATCTGCTTCCTTGAATATGCCATTGCAAAAAGCTCATCATCCACATATATGTAGAACGAAGTGTTCTTGCCGTCTGAAGTCTTATCCTTAAGCTTCTCACTTTTTTCATCATTTAGCTTTATAGTAAGAATCGTCTGATCGTAATCAAGATTAGGATCATCCTCGATAGAAGACTCACATGAAACAATGTCATCATTTTTAGCCAGAACATAGTATCTGCTGTCTTTGGAAAATGTATTGTAATTATCTTCATCCAGTATCATTACATTACCGCTTTTCCCCATGGTGTCTATTATATCTGCAGTATCGATACCTTTAGTCATCATCGGAATTTTGCATATTATATCACCATTTGCCTTCTGATAAACTTCCGAATAATCCGAATAGGTTTTAGCTCTTTTTTCCATAGCAGTAAGCACCTTATCCACATCAGCCTTCGGTGCAGTTTTATCTACTTGAAAAATCAGTATAAGGCCGCTTTCCTCAGCATTGGTATAGTCAATGGTCTTTTCTTTATTCGCCCGTATATAAATAAAAAGAACTACAGCCAAAACTAAAACTGTCGGAATAGCTATAGTCAGTATATTTTTTATGAGTCTCTCTCTTTGTCTTTTTGAAAGCTTTGCCATACCCTTCTCCATAGAAATTGAGTAGGGAAAACCGTTCTTCCCTACTCTCCTATCATCATAGCCTTATCACTTAAAAACTACAGAAGATTCTTTTTTCTTCTTTAATTCTTCTCTTCTTTTTTCAAGTTCTTCGCGTCTTTTCTTAAGCTTTTCTTCTTCTATCTTCTTTATCCTGTCATCACCTGTTTTTTGCATAAAAGCTGAAACAATTACAAGAAGAAGCGCAACTATCATGAGTATAAAACCATATGCAATATTCACATTCTCGGCTTTAGACTCATAACCTGTACCCACAACAGCTTCAGTAACCTGTCTGGATATGTAAAACTTTGTAAATATCATCGTAACTACAGCCAGAAGCATAACGGCAAAAGATGTAAAGAAATACTTAAGCGGCTGCTTTCTGACAGAAAAATAAAATGCAACTATACATGCAGCTATTACGGCTATACCCACATATGAACCCTGAATGAAACTCAGCGTATTAACTACCGAAGAATCATTTCCGCTTACCAGAGTTGTAACTGTAGTATACTTAAAAGCCGGAACAAAAAGGGAAATCCCAGTAAGCACCAGACCTGCCAGTGACATCACAAAGCCAATATAATAAATATTAAGTTTCTTTTTCCCTTCAGCATCTGCTAAAAAGAAATGATCTATCATCTTTTCTTTTTCATTTTCTTGAAGCGCCATATCTGCCCCCCCTATCTGTCCTCCGGAAGCTCAACCTCCGGCATTAGATTATCGGATATCTTTTTAAGGACAAGATTAAATGTTTCATATTCCTCAGGAGTCACGCACTCTTTTATACGATCCTCCACGATATCAAGATACTTTTCATTTAAATTCCAGTATTTGTAAAATTTATCTGTGACTTTCAGTATAAACTCTCTTTTATCAGTTGTCGACTGGATTTTTTCGACGTATCCCTTCTGTATCAGGGAGTTAACTTTATAAGTTGCATTAGATGATGAAATGTCTATATAATTTGCAAATTCATTTATAGTCGGTCCATTTAATGCCGCGATTATCTCAACGCAGTAAATTTCAACCGTAGAAAGAGACTGTTCTCTTTCCTTAATCCTGTGAAATACATCCCGATAGTAATGAATCCTGAATTTCCTATACACTTCTGAAAGCGGACTAATGCTCATTATTCATCCTTTCCGGCTCCTACGGCGAACGAAATTTCAGCCTGGCAGGCAACCTTACCATCGACAGTAGCTACGGCTTTTCCAAAACCGACAGGTCCACGTTTTTCGATTATCTCACATCTGAGCTTAAGAACATCTCCCGGTTTAACCTGTTTCTTAAAGCGTGCATTTTTGATACCGCCGAAGAACGCAATCTTTCCTTTATTTGCTTCCTCTGAAAGGATAGCAACCGCTCCAGTCTGGGCAAGTGCCTCAATTATAAGCACTCCCGGCATAACATGTTCCTCAGGAAAATGTCCACAGAAAAAGTTTTCATTTACAGTAACACACTTAATACCTTCAGCCCATACGCCCGGTTCAAAATCCGTGATCTTGTCAACAAGCTGCATAGGATATCTGTGAGGTATTATCTCTCTTATCTGATTTGAATTAAGTTCCATAGCCGGTCTCCTTTTTATTCATACTTAGCAAATACAAGTGTTGCATTGTGTCCGCCGAACCCAAGTGAATTGGATGCTGCGTATTTTATATCAACATTTCTGCCTTCATTTGGCACTATATCAAGATCGCATTCCGGATCAGGTGTCTTATAACCGATGGTTGCCGGAACATATGAATCTCTCAGAGCAAGCGTTGTAATGATTGATTCAACAGCACCGCTGGCACCGAGGAGATGACCTGTCATGGACTTCGTTGAACTTACCATCAGCTTATCGGCATGCTCACCAAATGCTTTTCTTATAGCCTTAGTCTCTCCGGCATCATTAAGATGCGTTGATGTACCATGAGCGTTTATATAATCCACATCAGATAGTTCTATGCCTGCATCCTTAACTGCAAGTCTCATACAGTTAGCTGCCCCTTCTCCCTCAGGATCCGGTGCTGTTATATGATGAGCATCGCATGTAGCGCCGTAACCTATTATCTCGCCGTAAATCTTAGCGCCTCTCTTCTTTGCGTGCTCCAGTTCTTCTATTACGAGGATGCCTGCGCCCTCGCCCATAACGAATCCGCCTCTTTCAGCATCAAATGGGATAGAAGCTCTCTTCGGGTCATTTCCTGTGTAAAGCGCTTTCATAACCGTAAATCCACCGAGCCCGAGATTACAAATGCATCCTTCGGCTCCACCGCACATCATAACATCTTCATATCCGTCTCTTATTCTGTGGAATGCTTCACCTACAGCATTTGTTCCACTGGCACATGCAGTTACAATACTTGTACAGATTCCTTTAAATCCGGTCTCTATGGCAATCTCACCAGCTGCCATATTTGATATGGACATAGGGATGAAGAATGGACTTATCTTTTCAAAGCCTCTTTCCTCGCCTCTTGCATGCTCATTTTCTATAGTTTTAAGACCGCCGATACCACTTGAAATAATAGTACCGCATCTATAAGGGTTTTCATCTTCTATATTTATACCACTGTCTTTAATTGCTTCTCTTGCAGCAATAGTTGCAAACTGTGTATATCTGTCTTTCTTTCTGGCTTCTTTCTTGTCGAGGAAATTTTCAGGTTCATAGTCCTTAACCTCGGCAGCAATCTTAATCTTGAACTGTTCTGTATCTATCTGAGTAATCTCTCCGATACCGCATACACCTTTTTTAACATTTTCCCATGTTTCGGCGATATCATGTCCTATCGGATTGATAGTACCCATACCTGTAATTACAACTCTTCTTTTACTCATGAATCCATGACCTTTCTATATTTATATGCAGGGTGAATATGCTCCTGACCGTAGGCGCGGAGCTGATTTCTTGCTTGTCCACGTAACTGTTCAGATGCTCCTAACCGTAGGCGCTGCTTACACGCTGTCCACGTAACTGTTCAGATGCTCCTAACCGTAGGCGCTGCTTACACGCTGTCCACGTAACTGTTCAGGTGCTCCTGCCCGTAGGCGCTGAACCTGCCACCTGCGGTGTCAGTCGTCGCTTCGCGACTTGCGTCCAGCGCTATCGGTTGGAGCACCTGTCCCAGAGGATAAAACGTGAATAATCTGCTTACTGCAAGCAGTAGCAGCTCATTCCCATTTTATCCCCTGAACAGTTACTGTTTTAATACATCCCGCCGGCGACTTCTACTACCTGACCTGTTACGTAAGCTGCTTCGTCTGATGCAAGGAATGCTACAACCTTTGCAACATCCTCAGGCTGACCTGCTCTTCCGAGTGCGATTGA
The DNA here is from genome assembly GCA_946628415.1 of uncultured Lachnospiraceae bacterium. GTDB lineage: Bacteria > Bacillota > Clostridia > Lachnospirales > Lachnospiraceae > Eubacterium_Q. The sequence goes on from CAMOWK010000010.1 coordinate 11,844, forward strand.
TTTAAGCATTTCTGCTTTGATATCCTCCGGAAGATTCTTTGTCATATCAGTCTCAATGAATCCCGGTGCTACTGCGTTACATGTTATGCCTCTTGAACCGAGCTCCTTAGCTATACTCTTAGTCATGCCGATAACTCCTGCCTTACTTGCAGAATAGTTAACCTGACCAGCATTTCCGTAAACACCTACTACACTGCTTATATTAACTATACGACCGTAACGAGCCTTCATCATAGGTCTTGCTGCAGCCTTCATCATGTTGTATGTACCCTTTAGATTTGTAGCGATTACAAGATCAAATTCCTCTTCCTTCATCTTCATGATAAGATTATCTCTTGTAACACCGGCATTATTTACAAGTATATCAACCTTTCCAAACTCTTCTGCAACTTTCTTAAAGAGTTCTTCAGCATCTTCTATTTTTGTTACGTCAGCCTTATATGCTGCTGCCTTTACATCCTCAGCCTCGATAAGACGTACAGTCTCATCTGCAGCTTCGTTAATAACTATGTCACAAATAGCTACATTTGCACCTTCTTTCGCCAGTTTAACGCTGATTGCTCTTCCTATTCCTCGTCCGCCGCCTGTTACGATGGCTGTCTTACCTTCCAATAACTTACTCATTTTTAGACTCCTTTAACTTTTATAACTCTTCACACAACTTCTCAATATCAGCTGCAGTCTCAACATTATAGACTTTTATGTCAGGGCATGTTTTTGCGGCAAATTTAGATAGTGCCTTTCCCGGTCCTATCTCAACTATGGTATCAACGCCCATTTCTGCCATACGTCTTATGCTGTCTTCAAAATATACACTGCTCTGAACCTGTCTTTCGAGAAGTTCAGCCACAGTAATGTCATCTGATTTTTCTTTTCCAAGTGTATTGAAAAGCACAGGGAAGCTCATCTCACCGAATTTTTCGGTACTGAACCTTTCTCTAAGCTTATCTCCTGCCGGTTTCATAAGAGAAGTATGGAATGGACCGCTCACCTTTACAGGAAGAACTCTTTTAGCCCCGGCTTCCTTCATTATCTCTGCTGCTATATCAACCGCTGCACTGTCGCCTGAAACTGTAATCTGTCCCGGACAGTTAAAATTAGCAGGTTCTGCAATAAGAAGTTTTCCTTCGCTATCCTTTAAACCATCTGCTTCAATTTTGGCTTTTGCCGTTTCACAGCCTTTTATCACAGTGTCCTTATCCAACCCAAGAACAGCTATCATCTTACAGTCACGTCCGGCTGCTGCTTCCTGCATTGCATTTCCTCTAAATGCAACAAGCTCTATGACCTGCTTATCATCGAGAACACCCGCTGCATTAAGAGCAGAATACTCTCCGAGTGAAAGTCCTGCTGCGACCTCAGGAGTGATTCCCTTATTCTTAAGTATCTTTGTCACGCCCACAGCAAATGCAACCATGCATGGCTGTGTATACTTCGTTTCATTTAATACTTCAGCCGGTCCGTTAAAACAGACATCCTTAACATCAAAATCAATACTTATATCATCCATAACTGCACGGAACTCAGGATACGCATCATAAAGATCCTTTCCCATTCCCACAGCCTGACTTCCCTGTCCTGCATATAAGAATCCAAGTTTCATGTATTACACCTCTCTATATCATTAATCCGATTGCACAACTCTAAGACGCCTAAACTTTTAGAGTATGTCAGCAGCACCGGATAATATCTTCTTTGCATCAGAATACATCTCATCAAGTATAACCTTTACAGGTCTTACTTCTTTTAACTGACCGCAAACCTGACCTGCCATAAGAGAACCGCCGTCAGTATCGCCATCAAATACGGCTTTTCTTAAGCTTCCGAGAGTTATCTGCTCTAATGCCTCTCTGTCAGCAGCTTCTCTTTCAAGTTTAATGTATTCACGTGCCATTTTATTCTTGATAATACGAACGGGAGCATCAAGTGAACGTCCGGTAACAGTTGTGCTGTTATCCTTAGCCTTGATGACAGCCTGCTTATAATTATCATGGATAGGGCACTCCTCACTTACAAGAAGGCATGTACCGATCTGAATTCCGCATGCGCCGAGCATCATGGCAGCAGCAAACTGTCTTCCGTCTGCAATACCTCCGGCTGCTATAACAGGAATATTTACACTGTCTATAACCTGCGGAACAAGAGCCATAGTTGTCATATCACCTACATGTCCGCCGCTCTCACCGCCTTCAGCGATTACAGCATCCGCGCCCTGATTCTCAACACGTCTTGCGAGCGCTGTACTTGCTACTACAGGAATAACCTTGCTTCCTGCTTCCTTCCATCCGTCGATGTACTTTCCGGGCATTCCGGCACCTGTGGTAATAACTTCAATCTTTTCTCTTTTAAGCAGTTCAGCAATATTATCGGCATCAGGGTTAAGCAGCATAAGATTTACACCAAATGGCTTATCTGTTGCCTTTCTAGCTTCGTATATTTCTTTTTCAATACCTTCTGCATTAAGTCCGCCGGATGCGATAAGTCCGAGTCCACCGGCATTTGATACTGCTGCAGCAAACTTACCTGTTGCAATATTCGCCATACCGCCCTGAATAATTGGGTACTTAATACCAAGCATTTTATCTAACATTTTTTTACCTCACATTTATACAAACAGCCATCTATTTAAGAACAGCCTTATCTATATTTCTGAACTTCTGGTATCTCTGCTTTGCCAGTTCCGCAGGACTGAGCTTCTTTAGCTTCGTAATCTCTCTTACGAGCATATCATCAATCTCCCTATATACCTTTTCAGGATAATGATGTGCGCCGCCTGCCGGCTCAGGGATGATGCCGTCAATTACTCCATATGAAAGCAGATCGTAGCTTGTAAGCTTCATGAGTTCACATGCTTCATCACTTCTCTGACTGTCCTTCCAGAGAATTGAAGCAAAGCCTTCCGGTGATAATACGGAATAAACTGCATTTTCAAGCATATACACGCTGTTTGCAACTCCAATTGCCAGCGCGCCGCCACTGCTTCCTTCACCTGTAACTATAGCGATTACAGGACATTTAAGCGCACTCATCTCTGCAAGATTTCTGGAAATGGCGCTGCTCTGTCCATGTTCTTCAGCCTCAATACCCGGATAAGCTCCCGGTGTATCAATAAATGTAATGATAGGCCTTCCAAACTTTTCAGCCTGCTTCATCATACGAAGCGCCTTACGATAGCCTTCCGGCTCAGGCATTCCGAAGTTATATTCCATGCTCTCATTGATGTTATGACCTTTTCTGTGACCGAGTACCGTAACAGGTATACCGTGAAATGTGGCAATACCTCCAAAAATACTCTTATCCTCTTTGCTGAGGAAATCACCTCTCTGAATGAACAGATCATCAAAAAGGGCATCTATATAATCATCAACCTTAGGTCTTTTTCTGTGCCTTGCTATATATACTCTGTCATGAGGAGAAAGAGTCTTAATTTCTCTTGCAACTTCAATGTACTGCTTTTTAAGCTCTTTAATCCTCTTTTTATCAACGTTATCCTTAATACTTCTTGCTTCTTCCTCAATAGCAATCAGTTTTTCGTCTATTTCTCTTATCATGATTACTTCCTCCTCTTCTCATGTAGACTGAGAATATGAGAAAGTTCGTCTCTCATATCATTTCTGCTTACTATTTCATCAACATATCCATGTGTTTCTAGATACTCTGACCTCTGAAATCCTTCAGGAAGCTTCTGACCAATAGTCTGCTCTATAACTCTCGGTCCGGCAAATCCTATAAGAGCTCCGGGCTCTGCGAGTGTTATGTCGGCAAGAGTTGCAAAACTTGCACTGACGCCACCTGTTGTAGGATGAGTAAGGCATGCTATATAAAGGCCGCCTTTTGTACTGAATCTCTGAACAGCTGCTGAAGTCTTTGCCATCTGCATAAGAGAAAGAATACCCTCCTGCATTCTGGCGCCGCCGCTTGCTGCGAATATGATAACAGGGAGTTTCATCTTTTCAGCTATCTCAAATGTTCTTGTTATCATCTCACCTACTGCAATTCCCATGCTTCCCATGAGGAACTCGCTTCCCATGACGGCAATCACAGCTTTGTGCCCTTCTATTTCACCAACGCCGGAAAGGACTCCTTCGTCAAGACCGGTCTTTTCCTTTAGTCCTTCAATCTTTTCCTCATAATCAGGATAGTCGAGTGGGTTCACAAATGGTGTTTCATATTTGATACGCCTGAAAGTACCCGGATCCACAAGGTTTCTCATCCTTCTTCTTGCAGAAATCTTGTGATGTTTTCCACACTTCGGACAAACGTAAAGATTCCTTTTCATCTCAATGACAGGAATCTCTGCATTACACCCCGAGCAGGTCATGTTTTCACTTTTTTCAGCTTCTGAAATAACACGCTTCTTTTCAGGCATTTCCGGTTTACCGAGAACCATGTCAAGGTCAATATCCGGCTCATCATCCTGGAATCTATCGGAAATAGATACTCCATCTTCTTTTGCGATAATCTCATCAAAAGACATGGACTTATTTTTATCCTTTTTCTTAAAAAGTCCCATTTTATAAATGTCTCCGATCATTTACTTCATAACAGTTTTATGGGGAAGTACCGCCCTGAAACAGCACTTCCCCTTATACTTAAATGTAAAATATATTATTTGTGTGACTCTACGTAATCAACAAGATCCTGAACTGTCTTGATGTTTGGAAGATCCTCATCAGCGATAGATACTCCAAGAGCGTCCTCGATAGCCATACCGAGTTCAACAGCATCAAGTGAATCAGCACCAAGATCATCTGTAAGAGAAGCCTCAAGTGTTACGATTGATTCATCACAGCTAAGTGTCTCAACTATTACTTCTTTAATCTCTTCAAACATGTCATTGTTCTCCTTTATTATAAATATATTTTGGTTTCCAAATTTATTTCAATTTTTTTAACCATTCTTATTATAGTGTCTGATATGAAAATGTCAACTTAATATTTAAAAGATAATAAAACAACTAAAAACCCCGGGATATTCTCCCGGGGAATAATTCTAATAATGGTTATAAATCAGGGTGTCTGCATCCTTTTTACCATATTCATATAGTTTCTCTTTGATGAATTCTTTTACATCTTCCGAAGCATTGATAACTATGATGAGAAGGAAGCTGTCTACGTATTCACACCATTTCTTATAAATAAGCTTCTTATCTGATTCAGAAGGCTCCTTTGTAGCCTGAGTCTTATCAAAACCTATATCTCCGTCAGAGTTAAGTATCTCTTTAAAACTGAGCGGTTTGAACTGAATACCGTAAGCTATATACTGAAGCTCTTCTGTTTTTACGAATGCACAGTCATACATTTCAGTGATAAGAGGTATTACAGCTCTTTCCGGATTATCGAAATAGTGGCAATGGAAATACATATCTTCCTTACGCTTGCACTCTGCGATATCCTGACTGTTGTACCAGAAATATTTAGCTCCTTCGATTTCAAAGTCTGTAGGTCCAAACTTCTCGTCGAAGATTTCATCTTTTTTCTTTGTCTTTTTCTTCTTTTTCTTAGGAACAGGATTCTTTGAAAGATACTCTTCAAGTTCCTCTTCATTATCAATACCGGCATCTACATTTGAGGTCTTAACCTTACCGCCTGTATTAACTGTATTGAAAGACACTGCATTAACAGGATTAACAGGTGATACATAAGGATTCTCAAAGCCCGGTTTAATATCAAATGCACTGTCACCGGAATCAATTTTCTTTTCTTCTTTTTTTGTTTCCTTGATGTCAAATGCACTGTCGAGTGCTACTTTATTATCTGACTCATTCGACTCTGCTTCTTCTTTAAGAGCCTCTTTTACCTTCTTCGTATCTATCTTAATGGTAGGATCATTAGAAACAGGCGGCTTCTTGGCTTTAGCTTCTTTTTTAAGCTTATCTGCCTTCTCGCGGTTTCTTTCTTCCTTATGAGCCTTAGTTGCTTCATTTACGGCAGAATAAACCTCATCCATCTTTCTGACTGTCTCATCAAATGAAGGTTCATCTGATTTTTCCGGTACAGGAGCTTCTTCCGGCTCTTCCTCTTCAGATTCTTCCTCTTCGTCAAAGGTATAATCATCATCATCGGAATCATCCTCGTCAGCCTTAGCCTGTGAAAGTCTATCCTTGATGCTTGGTTTCTTTGATGACTCTTTGTACGAAACTTCTTCCGGTTCTTCTTCAGGTTCCTCTTCTGATTCATCCTCAGCTTCTTCTTCCGACTCGTATGAATCTTCCTCCGGCTCATCCTCGTCGTCTTCTTCGTACCTTACTTTCTTCCTAGGTTTTTCCTCTTCGTACTCGTCCTCGTATCTTGCTTTTCTTCTCGGTCTTTCTTCCTCGTACTCATCTTCGTAATCTTCATCATCACCTGTTCCTCTAAGAACCTTTATGGTAACAATTATCAGCACTAAAAGAAGAATTGTAAGGCCTATAGCTATAAGAATGCTTATCTTAGTAGCATTTGAAAGGCTATTAAACGTATCCAGCCACTCAGCAAGAAATACCGGCATAAAATTCGTTAAATCCATTTTAATACAATCTGCACCCTTTCTTAAAATTTCCGTAACAAATTGTTAACAGTATACTACAAAAAACTCATATGGTCAACTATAAGCGTAACTCCATAAAAAGCCCGATATTCTTTACTTATCCGCCGGTCTATGGTACAATTGCCAAGTTGATTAGCCTATAATATTATTCAGCTCATAAACCAAATCATTATACAAATTTTCAATAAAAAAGGAGAAAATGCAATGCAACGAATCAGAACAAGATTTGCACCAAGTCCTACAGGCCGTATGCACGTTGGTAATCTCCGCACGGCTCTTTATGCTTATCTCATTTCAAAGCATGAAGGTGGAGATTTCATACTTCGTATCGAAGATACCGATCAGGAACGTGAGGTTGAAGGCGCAGTCGATATCATATATAACACCCTCAAAAAGACAGGTCTTTTATGGGACGAAGGTCCGGACAAAGACGGTGGTGTAGGTCCATACATACAGTCAGAACGTATGGCAAAAGGTATATATCTTGAATACGCGAAAAAACTGATAGAAAAAGGTGAAGCTTATTACTGCTTCTGCACACCGGAAAGGCTTGAATCACTTAAAGCAGCAGTTCCCGAAGCAAAGGATGAAAAAGTCATTATGAGATATGACAAGCACTGTCTCCACCTTTCAAAGGAAGAAATTGAAGCTAATCTTGCAGCAGGAAAGCCTTATGTAATCAGACAGAATAATCCTGTAACAGGGACAACTACATTTATAGATGAGCTCTACGGAGATATCACCGTACCTAACGAAGAGCTTGATGATATGATACTTATCAAGTCCGACGGATTCCCAACATACAACTTTGCTAATGTAGTTGACGATCATCTCATGGGTATAACTCATGTAGTAAGAGGAAATGAATATCTCTCATCCGCTCCGAAATACAACAGACTTTACGAGGCATTTGGATGGGAAATTCCTACATATATCCACTGTCCTCTTATAACTGATGAAAATCATACAAAACTAAGTAAGCGTTCAGGTCACTCATCTTTTGAAGATCTTCTGGAACAGGGCTTCCTGACAGAAGCTGTTGTTAACTTCGTAGCCCTTCTCGGATGGGCGCCGACAGATAACAGAGAAATCTTCTCACTTCCGGAACTTGTAGAAGCATTTGACTACCATAATATGTCAAAATCTCCTGCAGTACTTGATATGACGAAGCTTAGATGGATGAACAGCGAATACATTAAAGCACTTTCTGACGATGCATTTTATGAAATGGCTCTTCCTTATATAAACGAAGTCATAAGTAAGGATCTTGACAAAAAGAAAATTGCCGGAATGATCAAGACACGTATCGAAACACTGCTTGACATCAAAGATCAGATTGATTTCTTTGAGGAAGTCCCTGAATATGACGTAGAGATGTATACTCATAAGAAAATGAAGACAAATCCAGAGAACTCTCTCACACTTCTCAAAGAGGTTCTGCCGGTAATTGAAGCAGCCGATAAGTTTGATAATGATTCATTATTTGAACTTCTCAAAACATTCGGTGCTGAAAAGGAATATAAAACAGGTTTCATAATGTGGCCGATTCGTACCGCTCTTTCAGGAAAACAGGCAACACCGGGCGGCGCAACCGAACTTATGTCGATACTCGGCAAAGAAGAATCAGTAAAAAGAATCAAAGCTGCTATTGAAAAGCTTTCATAGATTACACAGTAAAAGGACTGCCAATTGACAGTCCTTTTATTTTATGCTCTTTTCCGTTTTTTTCTGTCCCGGTAATAGTATTCATATATAAATTCATTTACCATGGCACCGATAAATATCATCAGGCTCACATAATAAAGCCAGATCATGATCAGAACCAGAGTTGTCAGCGAGCCGTAAACACTTGAGTTTCCAATAAAATTGTCAACTACAAGTGAGAAAACTCTTGCTATACCAACCCATGCAAGAGCCGCAAACATGGCTCCCGCTATCTGCCTCATGAGATGAAGCTTCCTGTTCGGAATAAAGGTATAAAGCAGGACAAGAAGCACGAACACCACGACGAATGATGCTATACTTCTAAATGAATATACAAATACCGTAACCTGCTGGCTCTCGGGATATCTGGCGATCAGCCATCCAGCTATCTGACGTCCGAAGATATTAAGAAGGATAAGCACAACGATGATTACTATAAATACCGCTGTATAAATCATACTTATACTTCTTGAAACCACGTAATTACGCGTGTCTCTTGATCTATATACCTCATTCAGTCCGTTTCTTATTGCCATAAAGCCTTTAGCCGCTGACCAGAGAGCTATGACGAGCGAGATTATAGCTACAGAACTGCTGGCATTCTTATAAATATCATCCACTATCTGATAAATAAGAGGTTCAAAATCAGCCGGAATTACCTGATATATAAGCCTGAGAAGCTCTTCCTTAGTAAAAGGAAATATATCGGTAAATGTAAGAACAAGGCTTATGATTGGAAAAAACGACAAAAAGAGGAAGAATGCTGACTGCGCCGCAAATGCAGGAATATGTTCATCTCTCGTACCGTCAAGATACTCGAATACTTTTGCAATGAACCTGACTTTCCCATTTTTATCATGTTTTCTAATCTTGGTTCCGGGTATGTATTCATCCCTGTCCATTTCATCATCTATATCGGATACATTGAAAATATCATCGTCATCATCCGGATCAACCGTTAGTTCTTCTGACTCTTCATCTTCATCCATGAGATACTGTTTATCTTTATATTTCTGCCTTACATTACTTCCTTTCCCATCTGTATGATTCATATCATCCACATAGGATTCAGGGTCATCTCCATCCGCCACAGCTACTGTAATCCCATCAGGAAAAGCAGGATCATAATCATCGTAAGTATCATCCTGCATATAATCTTCATTATAATTCACATCATCCGGAATCTTTTTAATGTGAATGTTTTTTAAGGACTTTTTACTCATAACAGTTTAAATATATCCCATGATACCACAAAAGAGAGCAGCGAATCGCTGCTCTCAAAATTCGCGAATCTTTAAATATCCAAAGTGCCGGTTCCTACCTTTTTGACTCCTAGCCTAAGCCAGGTGGGTGTCCTCAACTGGTATTCTGAAGTCCACTCTAAGGAGGCATTTCATCCAACCATGTATGTAAAACTCCCTTTAAGTATATGTAGGCTCAATAACGATAGGAGTTATCGCACACCCCAGATATTCACTTGTATGATTCGTTGTAATCTTTAAATGTTTATAAGGCGATTATATACCTATCAATATACAAATTCAAGGATAAATTGGCTGTTTATCACGATTTATTCACCTTTTTTTCTTACTGAATAACCGAATTTTCCAATTTTCTCTCCAAGTTTAAAATACTCGCCATGAGAATAAGCTATAAGCCCTGTTTTCTCAAGAGCAAACCGCCCCTTTTCATCCATATATGATTCATCGACAGTAACGCCTTTTACTTCTGCAACAAACATGTCATGAGAGCCAAGCCTCATAACCTCTTTAACCTTGCAGTATATATTTACAGGACTTTCCTCTATAGCAGGTGCTTCCATTAGATCGGAATAATATGGAGTAAGATTCATTTCTTTAAATTTATCTACGTCTCTTCCTGATTTCACGCCACACCAGTCACATGCATATGTGAGTGTTTCATTTACAAGATTAATAACAAATTCTCCGTTTTTCTCGATTATATCGTGCGAGTATCTTTCAGGTCTCACTGATATAGACACCATAGCCGGATCAGAACACACGGTTCCTGTCCACGCAACTGTTATTATATTATTCTTTTTTCCACTTCCGCCACAGCTTACCATGACCGCAGGAACAGGATATAGCATATTTCCTGCCTTCCAACTCTGCTTCGCCATATTTTATCTCCTCTTCGAATGATATTTATTCTATTTATAAATTACTGACTAAATTGACAGACTATACCTTACAGCCCCTCGGAACCAGTCCGGTAGGTTGCCTGATGTTCTGGTACCTATGCATCCAAAATAAAAACCCTGCGATTAAACCCCCATAAATATAAGCGAAAGCCCCAAAATCATCAGAAGCCCTCCTACCGCTGAAAATACTATAACAAGAATTTTGGAAAGCTTTGATCCCACAAAAATGAAATGCTTAGGATTACCCGGATCATACAGAATAGGTATCGTATCTCCCACTTTAAAGTTCCAGTTTGTTCTGTAAATATGTGAATGTGAAAGCATCTCATATCCATTTGCTACGTATCTTAGTTCCGGAGTAAACATATACTGACTCGGGTCATCAAAACTGTGAGCATTAAAATCCTGTGTTAACATCCTTGTAACTACCGCATATGTCTTATATGTGCATTTATTAAGTGAATTCATCCTCACAAGTCCTATTATAAGCGCCACAATAAAAAAGATTATCGCTATTGCTGAAACCACAGTACCGGCTATCACAAATGCATTAACCATACTTACCTCCGAAATTTTTATATCATATATATCAAAATAAAATGATATGTAAAATATAAAGCAGTATCCCTGACATGTCAAATAGGAAGACATTTATGGATTAGCAAAATAGAAATGAGGGATGTTGTGTAAAACTGCAGCATCCCTCATTTCATGTTATCTAGTTGTATTATTGAATTATTTAAGTTCAAATGTCTGCTCACCAAGTGACTTTCCAAGCATACCATTTGTCGCTGAAAGCGTCACAGGCGTTTCTTCATCAGTCAACTCATATGCAACTGCATTTGAAACCGTTCCGCCCTCTTTAATCTGTTCCAGCTGAGAATTAATGAATGTATCATCAGGCAGCGATGCTACACTTAACTTGTTCACTGAATTAGAATCATTATCCTGAACCGCGGTCATTATATAAATCCATGCAGATGTCGGATCAAGACTTTTACCGGACGTGTTCGTTGTGTCATACCAAAAAGCAATAACCGGTTTTTTTCCGTACTTATTACCATTTTCACCGGGCTGAATCACCTTATAATCTGTGATAGTTATAGTATAATCTTTAGTCACTATGACATTATCTGAAAATGATGGTTCACTTCCTTTATCACTTTCTTCTTTACTATCGCTGCTATCTCCGCCACCCTTAGTTGATACACTATCCGTGTTACTGTAAGTCATATTAACAATATCAAAATCCATGCTGCCTATTTCATCACCTAGCATGCTCTTTTTGGCGGTAAGTTTAACCGGTGTCTCTGTATCACTCAGATCATAAGCCACTGCATTCTGTACAGTTCCATCTTTTTTTATTTTATTAAGCTGGGACTCGGTAAACTGATCATCCGGTAACATTCCTACTGATAATTCATTTACAGAATTAGGATCATTATCCTGATACGCACTTACAACATATATCCAAGCTGACATAGGATCTATTTCAGTACCTGAAGTATTTGTAGTATCATACCAAAAAGCTATAACAGGTACATCTCCATATTCATTACCTGCTTCACCCTTTTGTATAATCTTCCAGTCAGTAATCTTAATTGTGTAGTCCTCAGTCACAAGTTCAAGATCTTTGAAATAATATTTCGATTCTGCACTATCTTCAGTACCTTCTTCAGAGCTTGTATCATCAGTTTGCTCATTCTCTGATGTAGTTTCAACTTCAGAATCTTCTTCAGTCATTTCTGCTGTTACTTCTTCAATAACTTTCTTAGTACCGGCTCCAAGAAGAACAGTACTCAGAATACCAATCAAAAGCCATGCTCCGCATATTCCCAAAGCAACTTTGGATAAGGTTTTCTTTTTGCCGTTTTTTTGAGCCAGATCGACTATCGCGAGAATAAGACCTATAAGTGATGTGCAGCCAATTATAGAAAGAATCAAAGCTGCAACCCCAAGTCCGGAATTCTTCTCATTCTGAATGTAATTTGTGCCTTGCGTGTAATTCGGAACACCGGCATTGCCGGATACTCCGTTATTCTGAAAATTAGTATTGTCCATAGCCCCCTCCTTGTATATCAACTGACAAGGATTATAACCTTTAATAATCTGTATTTGGTATGCTCACTGCATACAAAAAAGCAGTTATATGTTTGGAGAAACATATAACTGCTACATACTATTACTATTTTAACCTTTCTGGATGAGGCATTTTTCTCCTTCAAAGGCAAAGCCGTACTTCAAAATATTCTCTGAATGTATCCCCCTCGTAAGAAGATCTGTTTCGTATTTCTTATCTTCTATCTGTTTCAGGGCATTTACCGCTGTGTCCTCAAGAGTTTTCTCTCCATCATATGTATCGAACACTTTGAATTCCATAATGACCGCCTTATCATTTATGTCCTTCGGTTCCATTACTACATCATAACGCCCGTAACCGCTTTCTCTGTTGGACTTTACCATATAATCATCTGCTTTATCAACTATAAGACCTAATACAAATCCATGATAAAAACGTTCCGGTTCTTTTCTATCTGAAGGTCTGTTACCAATGTCAAAGTAGCTGAATGTATTTAGTGCCACTTTATTCATATATAGATTCATTTCACGTACATTGCCTTTGAACATAGCAGATACAAATTTATTTAACATTCTGTCTTTTTGAAACCATCCCTTAATCATCTTAGAAAACATCTGTTTTACTTCGAAATTAGTCAGTTTCAGTCGATATACAGGCGTATCATTTGTATGTTCTCTAATAATTTCTTCTACTTTTAAATATCCCGATGCAAGAAGAAGGCTCCAAATAGCATTATCATCTCCATCCAGCTGATCATATACTATCTGTTCATCTATCTCCGTTTCAATAACTTCATCGTTTAAGAGTTTTTCAAAATCCGACTTAATGTCTTCATTTCCTTCTCTGATAAGCTTTCCGACAAGACCGTTTCCACTAGTGTTCGCCCAATGAGTATCATATTTTCTTTCATCTAAATATAGAGTCACAGACCATGGATTATATATATCCCTTACATTTCCAAACGTGAATCCATCATACCAGAACTTTACATTTTCTTTTTCTTCTTCGGGTATTCCCTGCTCATCCATAGCCGTAAATACTTCGTTCTCGGTAAAACCAAAGCAGGTTGCATATCTTTCGGATGTAGTTGTTACAACTGTAAGATTATTAAGATCAGAGAAGACAGACTCCTTACTAACTCTTGTAATTCCTGTCATGATACCACGTTCCATGGAAGGGTTAGTCTTAAAGGTATTATTAAAGAGTGCCCTGGTATAAGCAACCAGTTCATCCCAGAAGCCATTTATATAAGCCTCCTGCATTGGAGTGTCGTACTCATCCAGAATAACTATGCATTTTTTTCCATAATATCTATATAACCATTCGCAAAGCTGATTCAGCGCCATTGCCGCAACATCATCAGACATATCTTTATTTATCTGGTAAAAAAGCTCTCTATCTATATCCGAAAACTGTTTATCCTGAAGTATTTCCCTATGACGGCTATATGTGTCAGAAATCAATCTATTTATTGCTTTTCTGGTATTCTCATAATTTGTATACTTTATACCTGCAAATGACAGAAATATCACAGGATATGTCCCTTGAATCTGTCGAAATTTCTCTTCCTTCCATATCTTAAGTCCTTCAAACAGATCACTTCTTCCCTTATACTTATTCGAGAAGAAACATTCCAGCATATTCATGTTAAGTGTCTTGCCAAATCTGCGAGGTCGGTTAATAAGAGTTACGGAATCTCCTGATTCCCACCATTCTTTGATAAAATCAGTCTTGTCTATGTAAAAATAATTATTCTCTATAAAATCACTGAAGCTCTGAACTCCAATTGCAACTGTTCTTGCCATTATATCATCTCCCATAAAAATGAATCACTTCATAATAATTCATGGATATATATACACGTAACCAGTATTTATTATAGCAAAACTAAATATTCACCGCCATATGAAATCCTATTATACAGCTAATGTTTTAAGTATCTTTTTATTTTTCACCAAGTATACTTTCACCCTTTGAGTACAGCAACTCATTTGTATTAGCTACGGTAAGTCTGTGCGTTATAGCATAGATTATTATACTGTCCCTTTTGTTTTTGGAATATAAAATCCCCTGTTCCAATAGTTCAAGGTATCTGATTGTTTCTTCAAGTGAAAAGCCTGATGCAATCGCAAGTGCAATAGCATTATCTCTTCCCGGTTTTCTCATTCCATTTAACATCTGATAGCAATATGTTCTGCTTATTTCGGATTTTTTTACCACTTCATTTTTAAGTCTTCCATGTTTTTTCATAGTCGTTAAAAAGTAGTCCTTGTAATTTAAGTCAGAGTAAGAATCAATATTATTAATATATGAATCAAGTTCTTTTTCAGATTCAACCTCACTGCTGATTACTTTCATCAAATCATTTGTTGTCTTCAAAACACTTCTCCTTTATGTTATATTAATACAGTAAATTTAAAAACTATCTATATTCGACCAAAAACTATACTGATTATTATATTAGTTATATTTATTATTTAAATCAACTACAATTATGAATAACGAAAACAGCTCTTCATTAGTAACCGAATCTTATATTGAGAATAATTATGAGTTCATCCATAATTTGAAAGATGATGGCAGCGTTGCCCTTATCAGGAATATTGTAGATGGCAGTTTTTATGTGCGCAAAGTTAAAACTGTTTATGATAAGCACGTATATGAGACTTTGCATAATAATCATATTACAGGAACCCCTACTATCTATGAAATGTATGAAAACTCTAAAGGACTTGTCATTATCGAAGAATTTCTGAACGGAACCCTACTCAGTAATTATACTATAACTGACAATTCATCATCGAAAGATAAAGAAACTATTATTTCTGAAATATTTATTTATCTTACTGATATTCTCGAAGAACTTCACCGCATGGATCCACCAATCATACATCGTGATATTAAACCGGAGAATATAATGCTATGCAATGGCAAACCTGTTCTTTTAGATTTTAACATTGCAAGAGAGTTCAAGGGTGATGGCAGGCGTGACACACTTGTTATGGGAACGCCTACATATGCCGCTCCCGAACAATTTGGTTTTTCTGAAAGTGACCCCCGAACAGATATTTATGCACTCGGAATGACTTTTAAATATCTGACCGAAAAACTGGAAATAAAAACAGAAAAAACCGAAGCGATAATTGCCAAATCCACAGCATTTGATCCTAAAGAAAGATATAATAATATGCAGGAATTCCGAATTGCTCTTAAATCACGGAGCGGCAACTCATATAAAGTTACCCTCAAAAAATACGCTCTTCCGGGATTCAGGCGTAAAAACCCTCTGTTTATGCTGATAGCTTTAGTGGCCTATACATTCTGGGCGTATATGATAATCGGTTTTGACATGGGTGAGATTTACTATCCGGGAGTCTACGGAGTTATATACGGAATGCTAGGAAATATTTCTCTTATCATCGGCTCCCTGTTTGTAGTATTATTCAGTTTTGATTACCTCGGAATAAAGAAAAAATTCTTTAAAGCAATTCACATTGATAAAAAAAATGCATTTATTAGAGCACTCGTAATGGTGTTCATAAACATTTTAGTCATATTCTGTATTTTTTGGATTTACACATTTCTGGTGGCTTTTATATGCGAGCCCTGGCGAATCGGCTGATATTTTACAGCATTTTTCACATTGCCCGGTTTGGAATTATATGGTACTATTTCCGTTGCAATAAAATTTGATTATACTAAAGGACATTTTGCTTATGAAAAAGAATGTAATCGTTGCACAGTCCGGCGGGCCAACCGCCGCTATCAATGCCTCACTCGCAGGTGTGGTAAATGCCGTCATCAACCATGACTGCTATGACAAAATTTACGGGGCGCTTCACGGAATACAGGGAGTTTTGAAGAAGGATTTCAAGGAACTCACGAATATGCATAACGCATCATATTCATCAATCGACCTGCTCAGAAACAGTCCTGCCATGTTCCTTGGTTCATGCAGATATAAAATGCCTGACTATAACGAAGATTCATCTATTTACGAACAGCTGTTTGATACCTTCAATGAAATGAATATCGGTGCATTTTTCTATATAGGCGGGAATGACTCGATGGACACCGCTGCTAAACTTGCAGAATATGCAAAGAAAATCGGCAGTGATATAAAGTTTGCAGGCGTTCCGAAAACAATAGACAATGATCTTATAAATACCGATCATACTCCGGGCTATGGTTCAGCGGCCAAATACATAGCATCGACGATGCTGGAAATCGCATATGACACATATATATACGACCTTCCATGCGTTACCATAGTTGAGATAATGGGGCGTAATGCAGGATGGCTTACAGCAGCTGCTGCACTCGCACGTAATAAATATAACAAGACCCCTCAACTCATCTACCTTCCGGAAGTCCCTTTCATCGAGGATACTTTCATAAAAGACTTAAAGAGCGAGCTAACCAAATCAAATAATGTTGTTGTCGCTATTTCCGAGGGAATAAGAGATAAGGAAGGTAATTACATTTCCTCCACAAATGCTAAAAATGACAAATTTGGTCATGCACAGCTGAGCGGAGCAGGCAAATACCTTGAACATCTCGTTAAAGAAACGCTTGGCATCAAGTGCCGTTCCATAGAGCTGAATATTCTTCAGAGATGTGCAGCGCATCTTGCGTCAAGAACCGATCTGGAAGAAGCCATGAAGCTTGGCGAAACAGCTGTAAATCTTACAGCTGAAGGAAAAACCGGCTTTATGACAACACTTAGAAGAAAATCCAACATTCCGTATGTCTGCGATATTGAGACATCAGAGCTTTCCCTTATTGCCAATGCTGAAAGAAAGGTTCCTCTGGAATGGATTGCGCCATCACATAATGATGTAACAAAAGAACTGATTGATTATATCCTCCCTCTAATAAGAGGTGAAGTTTCCATATCATATAGAGATGGGCTTCCTGTATATATTCAGATTCCGCATCTGACAGAAAGACCTGCCGGTGACTGATAAACATCATTCACATGATTTTATTTTGATTCATGAGAATTTAGATTTTAATCATCTTTTCGGGTGCATACGGATATGATGTAATCATCTATTTTTTCGGTTTCAAATGTAACGCCTGTCATATTCAGTACATCAAATGAATAAAGAGGGACAGTAATCCCTTCACCTGTCATTTTAAGGTAGCTTTCTTTTCTGGTCCAAATGAAGAGAAATCTACCTTTTTTATCTGAATAATAATCAGAAATCTCAGAATCATCTTCTATAAATCTCTTTTCATTTTCGGCAAACATACGCCTTGCTATTCTGCCGTCATTATCACTTTTATGTTCTATATCAACACCAACTGCCGAATCCGAAAATACAAGAGCTATATATCTTCCCGAATGCGAAAGACTGAACTTCGGACCAACCAAAAGCTCCGGCTTTCCGTTCTCATTTATCTTAATCTCTATACTCTCTTTTGATATACCGTACTCTTCAAGAAGAATTTTCTGAAAGAAGAGTCCGGCAAACAGTGACACCTTTTTAGCTATAGGATTACTTATTACCGATGTCCTTTTGTACCTCCAGTCAGAAAGAATCGCACGAAGCTTTTCATTTTCCATAGAGAGTTTTCCAAAATTATATTCATCTTTTTCTATATCATAAATGTATCGTTTTATCATTTTATATTTTCCAATAAATCCAACCCCAAATTAAAGCTTACTAATCGAGCAGGGAAGATGCAATCGTACTCTACCAGCCCGCGAGCCGCCTGCCATCTTTATCTGGCATCTTCCCTTCGGCGCTCTGCGATATTAAAAGGCCGGAGATATTCTCCGGCCCCGCTCTCACCTTATAAATATAAAATCAGCTAAGCTTTGCATCAAGTCTTGCAACAACTTCAAGAAGTACTGCTACTTCTTTTTCCTTAGCGATTCCAAAATACATCTTGAACTTATTAACCTGTGAAACATCATCATTAATAGATATCTTAATAAGAAGATTCCGCGCTGTAAGCATATTCTTTACTACAAGCTCATAGTTCTTAAGAAGTGATTCGTCATATTCAATATAGTCATTCTGCATGAGATACTTTATACGCTCATACATAAGAACCTTATGATCATACATGAGGTGAAGCGCTCTGATATCAAAGTCGGGCTCTTCTTCAGAAAGCTGCTTCTCTATCCTCTCAAGCACTCTGTCATACACATTAACTCCGAATGTAGTATCATTGAAACGATTTCTCATCATTCTGAAGTGGTCCTTTGTATCTACAGAATTGAGGTATTCACTGATTGTGTCTCTGATGAATTTAAGGTCGATATCATAATACTGTGCATCGGTATTCTTGGTTATTACGTACAGACCACGCATTCCCTTATAATCATCTTTAAACATATGATCGTCAGATGCAGCGATATCATCATATCCTCTTCTGATATCTTCAAAGCTTACTGTATTAAATGAATAGTGATCCTTAAATGTAAAGTCACCAACATAGAATATCTCCTGATCCATATCATAGCCATAGATGAAAAGCTCATGAGGGAACTTATAATCTACTTCCGTATCGCAGAGAATCTTTGCTTCATCAAATACACCATATACATATCCGTTAAGATCTATGGTTTTGATGATAAAGTCAATGATATTTCCACAGTAACTCTTTATCATTTCATTTGTCATAAGAGATGATAAAAGATATGGGCACTCTTTAAGTGAACTGCTGCCCGGCATGATATCTGCAAGGAGCATATCATCACCTGTGAAAATCTCTGTTATATTGTAGCATCTAAGCTGGATATAGTTACTGAATATCCATTTCTTAGCATTGTCATCATCTGATAAAATCGAGAAAAGTGTTGCATGCCACTGCCATGAAGTGATCATAGGGTAAGTAACAGGTAACTTCTTTGCATTTGCCATAACTAAATACCTCCCAAATATTATATAGTTTCGTCAATCTTCTTAGCTATAACGCTGGCAAGATCACCAAATGTGTCATAGGACCCAAGATCAAGTTCATAATCGGTAAATGTAATCTTAAACTTACTCTCTACCGCAACAATAAGTCTAATTATGGATATAGAGTTGATGCCATACTCGTTAACAATGTTCTTTGAAGTATCTACTGTACCAAGTTCAGGCATAACCTCTCCGATAAGCTCTATAAGCTCTGCGGTCACTTTTTCCTTATCCATATAGTTTTACCCCCTTTTTATTTAATGCATTCAAACTAAAGTTAATTGTACTAAATTTAACGTTCAAATTCAATATAAAATTATGCAAGTTAACACATAAAGTGTTCATAAACATTCATATTTTTGCATAGAAAAAGAAGCACCACTCACGTGATGCTTCTTGAAAGTTTTTTATAACTGCGTATAGCAAATGGTACTACTGCTCAAGGAACTTATTAGTATTAAGCTTGATTCCAGGACCCATAGTAGATGTAATAGTAACACTCTTAAGGTACTGACCCTTTGCAGCAGCCGGCCTAGCTTTAACAACAGCGCCCATAAGAGCTTTAAAGTTGTCCGCAATCTGCTCCTCAGTAAATGAAGCTTTTCCCACTGGCACATGGATTATATTTGCCTTATCAAGTCTGTACTCAATCTTACCTGCTTTAACTTCTTCGATTGCCTTAACAACGTCCATAGTAACTGTACCTGCCTTAGGATTTGGCATAAGACCCTTAGGTCCGAGTACACGTCCAAGACGTCCAACAACACCCATCATATCAGGTGTAGCAATAACAACATCAAAGTCAAGCCATCCTTCGTTCTGAATCTTTGGAACGAGTTCATCACCACCGGCATAATCTGCACCGGCTGCAAGAGCCTGATCTACTTTGTCACCCTTAGCGAATACAAGTACCTTAACTGTCTTACCTGTTCCATGAGGAAGTACAACAGCACCACGTACCTGCTGATCTGCATGACGTCCATCAACACCGAGACGAAGGTGAGCTTCTACAGTCTCATCAAACTTTGCATTTGCTGACTTCTTAATGATTGATACAGCCTCATCAAGGTCATATAACTTATTCTTTTCTACGAGCTTTGCAATCTCGTTATATCTCTTACCTTTTTTCATTTTAAAATCCTCCTGTGGTCGTTGCGAGGGAGCGACCCTCTTCCACTATTTTATTCGTTAATTCACCAATTATCAGTCAACTACTTCGATACCCATTGATCTTGCAGTACCTGCGATCATACTTTCAGCAGCTTCGATTGAAGCAGCATTAAGGTCAGGCATCTTCTGCTCAGCAATTTCCTTAACCTGAGCCTTTGTAACTTTTGCAACTTTCTTCTTGTTAGGTTCTCCGGATGCCTTTGCAATTCCGGCAGCCTTCTTAAGAAGTACAGCAGCTGGTGGAGTCTTTGTGATGAAGCTGAAGCTTCTGTCAGCATAAACTGTTATAACAACAGGAACGATTGTGTCGCCCATGCTTGCAGTCTTTGCATTAAACTCCTTAGTGAACTGTACGATATTTACACCATGCTGTCCAAGAGCAGGACCAACAGGTGGTGCAGGAGTTGCCTTTCCTGCAGGAATCTGTAATTTAATGTATCCTTCTACTTTCTTAGCCATTTTTAGCTTTCCTCCTATTATGTGGTACTAACGAAAATGCATTTAAAAGATTTTACATTCTCTTCCACTTTGTTACATCTTCTGAATATCACCAAGTCCGATTTCAACAGATGTTGAACGGCCGAATATATCAACGTCAATCGTAACAACCTGTTTTGCAGGATTGATACCTTTGATAGTTCCTTCCGTTCCTTCCCACGCTCCTGCAATAACTCTGATATAGTCACCAACTTCAACATCAATCTGGATATTATCCACTTTAACGCCAAGCTTAACCATTTCAGTCTGAGTTAAAGGAACAGGTTCAGATCCGGGACCAACGAATCCGGTAACACCTCTTGTATTTCTGACAACATACCATGTTACGTCATTCTTGATCATGTGAACAAGTACATATCCAGGGAACATTTTCTTGGATACTACTTTTCTGACACCGTTTTTCATTTCAACTACATCCTGAAGCGGAACCATTACTTCAAACATCATATCCTGAAGCTTACGGTTTTCTATAGTCTTTTCAATGTCAGCTTTTACCTTGTTCTCATACCCGGAATAAGTATGTACTACATACCACTTTGGCTCTGTATCGGCTTTCTGTTTTACACTCTTTATAGGTGGTCTTACTGCCGTCTCCTCAGCAGGGGCCGGTGTGACATTTTCAGTGCTGGTAGCATCTTCTGTTTCAGCACTTTCGGCTTTAACTTCATTTTCAAGTATATCTGCCATATCTACCTCCTACCAGATTAAACCAAGTCCGTTATCAATAGCCCAGTCAACGAGGACTATGAGAGCTCCAACGATTATAGCAACAACTACGACTGCTATAACCTCCCGAATGATCTGTTTTTTACTGGGCCAGGTAATCTTGCCAAACTCTGATTTCAGCTCCTGGAACCAGCTTCTCTTAAGGGCAGGTGATGTATCTTTCTTTTCTGACATATCTTGCCTCCCTATTACTTTGTTTCTTTATGCAAAGTGTGAGCTTTGCAGAACTTACAGTACTTCTTTGTTTCCATTCTGTCAGGATGTGTTTTCTTATCCTTTGTCAGATTGTAGTTACGCTGTTTACATTCCTGACATGCCAGTGTGATCTTTACTCGCACAACTTTCACCTCCGTTTATATTTTAATATGGGATTGGCCGCACAAAAAAAAGGGCATCTCATCCCACGCGGTATAATGTAACATATACCGCATGAGAAATCAAGCCTTTTTCTTACTATTTACTATGTTTTTGAGCTTACAGCCTCTATGAAGCGATTGCTTTTACAGCGAATACCAGAAGAACCAGTATTCCGAGCGCTATTCTGTAGTAACCGAATATTTTGAAATCATGTTTCTTTATATATTCCATGAAATATTTTATTACTATTACCGAAACACCGAACGCTACCAGCATTCCCAGAAGAAGCGAAAAAACTTCGTATGACTTTAGGGCAAAGCCATCACTTGTTACATATTTCACTATCTTAAGAAGACTTGCTCCAAACATTACAGGAATTCCAAGGAAAAATGTAAAGCTCGCGGACAGCTGCCTTGAAACGCCAAGTGTAAGTCCTCCTATAATGGTTGAGCCCGATCTGGAGGTTCCCGGTATAAGCGCAAGAACCTGAAAACAACCGATAAGAAGCGCAGTTTTAAAATCAAGTTTCGACATCTTTGTTATCTTAGGCTTCCTGCCTTTATTTTTAGTCTCGATCCATATAAACCACACACCGTAAACAATAAGCGCAAGTGCTATAATTACCGGCTTATAAAAATGTTCTTCCATCCAGTCATCAAGAAAGAGTCCCATTATAATCGCAGGAATACATGCAACTATTACCTTAAGCCACATATTAATGATTCTTTTTTCTACAACTATCTCTCCCCTTTTTCCGCGCTTTAACGGCCAGAGTTTGTCGAAATACATGTAGACAACCGCAAGTATTGCCCCAAGCTGAATTACCACGAAGAACATTTCCTTAAAGTCATCAGACATGCGGAGATGAATAAATTCATCCACAAGAAGCATATGCCCCGTACTGCTGATAGGAAGCCATTCCGTAATACCTTCAACTATCCCCAGAAAAATGATTTTTAAAATCTCGAGAAGTATCATACCTTTTCCTTCCATTATCATAGTTTTATCCTCATTTACATTTACGTCATTGATTCATACTTTGCAGTGACACTTTCCATATCGCCCTGCATTATGCACTTGCCCTTTTCAAGAATTATCGCCTTATTACAAATGCGCCTGACCTGCGGAAGGTTATGTGACACAAAAAGAACTGTTACATTTTTCTCAAGAAGCTTCATAAGCCTTGCTTCACTTTTCTTCTTGAACTTTGCATCACCGACAGAAAGAATTTCATCAAGGATTAAAATGTCCGGTTCAACGACTGTTGCTATGGAAAAGCCAAGTCTTGCCTTCATACCGGATGAATAGTTCTTAACAGGAACATCTATAAAATCAGAAAGCTCTGCAAAATCGATAATCTCTTCAATCTTTTCATCTAAAAACTTATGGCTGAATCCGAGAACCGCGCCATATAGATAAATGTTCTCTCTTCCGGTATATTGCGGATCAAAGCCGGCACCGAGTTCGATAAGTGGTGCTATAACTCCCTTTCTACTGACGCTTCCGACAGTCGGCTTATAAACTCCGGCAATAACCTTAAGCAGCGTGGATTTGCCCGAACCGTTAAGGCCAAGTATTCCAAGTCTGTCTCCCTTCTCAAGGGAAAAACTCACATCTTTAAGAGCCCAAAACTCATCATACTTCAGTTTATGCTGCATCAGTTTTATAAAATACTCTTTCAGGCTGTCGTTCTTCTCTTTACTGAGATTAAACTTCATACCTGCATTTTCTACAGTTAAAACAGTATCTGCCATCACACAGTCCTTTATATATTAAGTATAAACTTATCTTCATTTTTCTTAAAAACAAACACTCCGAATAGTGTAAACGCAAGGGAGAAGCAAAGCGCATATGCCATGAATTTAATATTCATCATCTCACCGAAAAGTGCACTCCTGAAATTATCTATCACGCAGTAGAGCGGATTGAGTTTTAAAACGAAAGCCCATTTTGAACCCATAAGTCTCTCTGTCTTATAGAATATCGCACAAGTATACATTATCAGCATCAGCGCTACATTCCAGAGGTATTCCATATCCCTGAAGAAAACGCCTATCGTTGACAGGAATATCCCGACTCCCAGTGACAGAAGAAGGAGTGTCATAAGCGGGATTACCGCCATGAAAATATACGCCGTCGGATATACTCCCAATACTATTGAGACGGCCGCAAGAACAACCAGCGATATAAGGAATATAACAAAGTTAAAAAGTATCCCTGAAAGCGGATAAAGAATCTTCGGCACATATACCTTCTTTATCATCGCTGAATTTGCTCTTATTGACTTAAGCGCTGCCGTTGTAGACTGAGAAAAAAAGCTGTAAAGCAGTCTTCCCGAAAGTATATATACAGGAAATGTTTTCTCTTTATAACCGAGCAGTGTACCGAATACAATCGTAAGTACTATCATAGTAAGAAGCGGTTCAAAAAGCGACCATAATATACCAAGATATGAACGTCTGTATTTTAATCTGATTCCTTTTTTAACGAGCTCCGTAAGTATGAAAAGATTTTTTCTTCTTTCGTCCTGATTCATAGTTTAATCTTCCCCGTCAAATGAAACTGACTTCGCCCATTTCTTAATATACTTTTTAAATGAACCGTACGCTTCTTTATAACAAGCGAATCTTACAACCCAGTAATCCTCGCCATTCTCATAGAAACTTATAAGATAAGCATATTCAGTACCGCCGAGTTTTTCACTTGTTTCTATATAATAGTAATTCTTCTTTTCCACTATCTCGGTAGACTGGTCTATTCCATTTGCTTCCATAAATACATGTACATAGTCAATAAGGGAATCCGTCTCCTCATCGCCAGTCATTTCCAGATCGGCTGATGAAGTCTTAGTTCCGAGAACCGCAACATCCGGTCCTTCATAATAGAAAGCAGCCTCTTCATTATTCTTTTTCACAAAGTCATCGGTAAGCGTGATGGTAAGTTCATCACTTCTAAATTCCTTTGACTTCCCACAGCCTGAAAGCGAAAGCAACATCACAAATATAAGTAATGCAGCCGTTAATCTTTTTATTTTCATATATAAATAATCCTCTCATATAAAAAGATGTATATTAAGTAGCGGTTTTAATCCGGATACATATTCTTAATCTTTTCTATCTCTTCAACAGAATCATTCAATGCATCTATGATGACAGGGTCAAAATGTGTTCCCTTTTCTTCATTAATAATACTCATTGCCTTTTCTATCGGGTATCCATCCTTATATGGTCTTTTTGAAAGAAGCGCATCAAGCACATCCGCAACAGCCATTATCCTTGCCGAAAGAGGAATAGCTTCCCCGGATATTCTTTCAGGATATCCCTTCTCGCTTCCATCCCACCACTCATGATGGTATGTAGCTATATCTATAGCCATCTGAAAATACTCAGTATTCACAATATTGATTGATGCATTAAGAAGCATGTCGCGTCCCATGGTTGTATGAGTCTTGATCACTTCATATTCCTCATCATTTAAGCGCCCCGGCTTATTAAGTATGGTATCGGATATCTTAATCTTACCTATATCATGAAGCGGAGCCGCTATATATATCCTTCTGATGTAATCATCATCAATAATATCTGTATATTTACCTGTATCTTTAAGTTTTTTTGCCAGAAGAGCTGAATATTCAGCAGTTCTCTTTACATGATGTCCGGTCGTAATATCCCTGCTTTCAACAACATCCGCAAGTGTAGTTATAATGCTCACCTGAAGTTTTTGTATAGTTTCAGACTGTTCATTTGTCGTATCTATATATTCATCAATTTCCGAAACCGTCTTGCACATAGCAAGATAAAGTTCTTCAATTTCATTTTCAGTAGTAATATTGAGCGCTTTAAGATTCGCAACCGACTCATCTCTTCCGTCACTGTCATCGTATGCAAAGCGGCTCATCTCTTTTGTCATCTTATAAAGCGGACTGACAAGTGTTCTGTTTGCTAATATCATTGTAAATGAAACGATGCATAAAAGAAGCCCGAACATCGTAGAAAAAAGCTTTATACAGAACAGTATCACATCTCTTCTGATCGACCCTAGTTCCGCTTCGGTAAGAGTCTTTCCGACAGTCATCGTTTCAAAGGTCGTCTTGTAAGATACCAGGAACGCAAGAACACATATAGCAAGCCCGGACATAAACAGAATTATCGTAACTCTTGTTCTAAGCGATTTACGTTTATCGTTATTGCTCATTCTGTCATAATAAAGATAGTCCCGTCCTGCCACCATATCGAACTTTTTAATAACGCTTTCAGGAACAAGCTTGACCAGTAAAAATGCCACCACCAGTGAAATAAGCTTATCAGGTAATTCTATGCAGAAATCTGCAAGAATCTGTGACAGAAGAATCGGAAAACCCGCATTATGTATGGATGTTGCAATGGGTGCGGCAACATTGTCAGCAATATTCATATCGAACAGGACATATCCAAGCACTGAACACGGGATACTAAGTATAAGATAAAACGGAATAAGGCACAGCACTTTAGTTATTTTTTCAAAATAACCTTTATTTGCCGCATAGCCTGCTATAGCAGCTATAAGTACATTTATGGTTCCATAGTAAAAGGTTGAGGAATCCGAAAGTCCTCCTATCATATTGGTTATAAAGCCAACAAGCATCCCCGGACAAAGTCCACCGACAACAGAAACAAACATCGTACCGATGCTGTCAAGATAAAGAGGAACTCCCGCGATAGAAGCGGTATCAGCTATCATACGATTAATAAAAACTCCTATGATCACAAGTACTATAGTCTGGTATAGAGTTTTTGATTTGAATAATTTCATCCGTCCTCCGATAAGGTATAGGTATTCTTCGGGTACCTATAAAAAGCCGCACGGAGTCTGGTCGTGCGGCTTAAATTAATTACATGATTTCTTTTATCCATCCTTCAGGAGCTTCAATTCTACCCATCTGAATTCCTGTAAGTGTATCATAAAGCTTCTTGGTAACAGGTCCCATATCTTCCATGCCGCTAGGGAAACATATCTCTTTACCATGGTCGTTGATCTTACCAACCGGTGAAATGACTGCTGCAGTGCCGCAGAGTCCACACTCATCAAATGAAGGAACTTCTTCAAAGAAGACTTCTCTTTCTTCTACTTCCATACCAAGATAATCCTTTGCAACCACTTCAAGAGATCTTCTTGTTACCGAAGGAAGTATACTGTTCGACTTAGGAGTAATGAATTTATTACCCTTGATAAAGATCATGTTAGCTCCACCGGTTTCTTCAACCTTTGTTCTTGAACCCGGATCAAGATACATGTTTTCATCAAATCCCTTTGCATGAGCATCAACTATAGCATGAAGACTCATCGCATAGTTAAGACCTGCTTTAATATGACCGGTTCCGTGAGGTGCTGCCCTGTCGAAGTCACTGACTCTGATTGTTATAGGCTTTGCACCGCCCTTAAAATAAGGGCCAACAGGTGTTGTGAGAATTCTGAACATATATTCTTCTGCAGGTTTAACACCTATAACAGCATTTGAACCAAACATATAAGGTCTTATATAAAGTGTCGCTCCGGAACCATATGGCGGAACCCATGCTGCATTTGCTTTTACTGTCTCAACTACAGCATCTACAAATCTATCTACAGGGAAAACAGGCATTTCAAGTCTCTTTGCCGTATTCTCCATACGTTCAGCATTAAGGTTAGGTCTGAAAGTAACCACTCTTCCGTCCTCTGTTGTATACGCCTTAAGACCTTCAAAACAGGTCTGCGCATACTGAAGAACACATGCACATTCATTGATCGTAATATTATGATCAGATGTAAGCGTTCCTTCATCCCATGCTCCGTTCTTATACATTGAAACATAGCTTTTATCAGTTTCAAGATAAGCGAATCCAAGATTACTCCAATCGATATTTTTCTTTTCCATAGCAACATCTCCATTCTGAAAAAACGTTTAGACATGAAGCACAAAACTGCAACACACCTTTATATATTTTACTACCATCAAGAATAATGTCAAGAATTAGCATCCACTAAAAGTGTTTCATATTTCATATATGAGCTGTTTTCATATTTATGTTTAATTGAATAAAGAGCCTCATCCGCCATTTTATAAAGAGTTTCTATATCTGTGGCATCATTTGGAAATGTTGCAATTCCTATACACGCCGAAACATGCAGTTCATGCCTTTCACCTTCCCCGTCACTTCCCTCAACAGTAGTTTCAATGGGTACATCCATTCTATCGCAAATAAGCTTTGCCATATTCTCTATAGCTGTCTTATTTGAATTACGGAAGATAAGCAAAAACTCATCTCCACCTATCCTGACTGCGGTACATCTGTCCTGACCGAGATTATTGAGTCTGTTTCCAACTTCCTTTAAGACAACATCTCCAATATCATGACCATAGTTATCATTTATCGGTTTAAAATGATTAAGGTCCAGTGAAAAAAGCGTAACAGGATATGCATCCGAATCCCCGATCAGCTTTGCAAGATAATCAACACCGTATCTTCTGTTATAGAGTCCCGTCAAAACATCTATATTGGAAATATACTCAAGATGAGCATTCATCTGGGTTAGCTCTTTTGTCTTTTCTTCGACCATTCTTTCAAGTCTTTGATTTTCACTCTTCTGACTCTCAATCAGCTTTTCCGACAGAATATTTGCCTGAACGGTCTTACACATAACAACATAAGCAAGTGTAATAGTAATCATATAATAAAAAGCAGTTCCGTCAAATAAATGTATCAAATATAAACCTACTGCCACAAGTGTCAGGATAATCGAATTTATCCAATACATTTTACCAAAATGAGCAGATATAAATTTGCTTATCTTACCTTCCTCATCATCTATTCCGGAAAAATCCAGATCCCTTAACCTGATATCGGAAAAACCTATGGCGATCATTCCGATACATAACAGGAAAACTATATCCAGCAATACATTTTCCGGATCTTTTCCCATAAACATATAAAAAGTATATCTAATCTCCAGAGCATCAAAAAGAAGCAGCATCAAAGTTATAATATAGAACGCCGTTGCATGTTTTTTAGCTCTCGTTATCAGATTAAGTGCAATTATAAAAATCAGCAAGAAAAGTGTTGCAAACGAGTAAAGCATCGTGACAATTGACTGAGCTGCTATCTCAAAATCATAACCATATTCTGCACTGAAGAATCTTTGTAATATGATAAATGAAATGATTGCGATGACAAATGCATCAATAAGCAGCATCTGCAGGCTTATCTTATCAAACCTGTCACGCGCATAAAAAACCACTCCTACAAGAAACATGTAATCCGGAAGAAGATAAAGATTGTCGGAAATAAAAGCAAGTACACTGTTATCCACAAAGACATGTCCTGCCAGAAACCATAATATGTCCGCAATAAACCATATAAATGTACCTATAGCAAACCATCTTGCTACTTTCCAGTATTTACCGATTATATCCTGGGATTTGATATACAGAATCAGACACATAAAAGAAAAGATTATGGATACAGCATCATATACTATATCTAAATCCATAAGAGTCGTAACAAGGAAAATGCCCCAAAGAAAAATGATCAGAATCTTAAACAATCTGTTCCATTTTATTTTATTCTTATCCTGATAAGTCAGGTGAGTCTCATACATAAATACACCAATTTGCAAATATAATATACATTTTCTGCACTAAATAATTTTAACATCAAATGCTTTATTACGCATTATTTTTTTACAGATAATTCAACTATTTTATGTACTCTTCCCTTCAGCCAGTCAAAAGACAGGGCAGCCAGAATCACAATACTTATCCACTGTGAAACAGAAAGAGCCCCGAAAAATCCCCTTTCCGCATCGCCACGGAATAATTCAAGTATAAATCGAAATGCCGCATACAATAAAAGATATATTTTAACGAGTCTTTTACTGTCCCTTTGCCGGTTCCCGTAAATCATGAAAAATATAAATAGCATTATATCAAACAAAGCTTCTAAAGGCTGGGTCGGAAAAAGCTTCACATCCTTTGGTGCATAAAGTGAATTATGAAAAGTAATACCTATGCCATTATGAATCTCTTTTCCATAGCAGCACCCGACCATCATGCACCCGATCCGCCCGGCAGCAGCAAAAAGAAGATAACACGGAAGAAGCATAAAACTGTAGTCACTATGTTTAATGTGAAAAAATCTATAAGCGATAAAAGTGAAAATTATACACCCAATCATACCGCCATAGAATACGAGTCCGCTGAAAATATACTTATAGAGAAAAATGTCTTTATCACTAAAAAGAAGCGGTAAATCCTTTATAAATTCCGGAAACACCGTCAGAATGTAAAGTATTTTTGCGCCAAGCAGAGCTCCGAGTATACCTATCACATAAACATATATAGCGTCATCAAAGCTTTTTTTATTCTTTCTTACCAGTACGAAAAGTATTCCGACACCTAAAAGAAAACCAAAAAGCGTGACGACGCTATATGAACTAAAATTTTTACCAAATAACTTTATAACCGGGAACATAAATCCTCATTAAAAATCCAAATACTCTCCGCCAGCTTCCATAAGTGCCGCAAAACATGCCACACATGCGATAGTAACAAGTACGGTGATTATAACACCTATAAGATTGAGTACAAAACCGGCTGTTCTGATTCCGCCTTTAAAGCCCTGATTCTTGGAAACTATAGAAAGTATAAGACCTACGATACCACAAATAGATCCAAGAAAAGCATAAGTCCCGAAGAAAATACATACGAGAGATATAATACCAAGAACGAGGCTGGCTATGGCAGTTCCTCTTCCGGGCTCGGGAACGCTTGTATTATAAGTTACACCCTGATTATATCCATTCTGAGGATATGCATTTGCAGGATAATTCATATTCTGCTGATAACTTCCCTGATAGCCGCCCTGCTGCGCGCCGGGATTTACACTTGGCTGTCCGTTCGGGTAGCCGCCCTGCTGAGGCATATTGTAGCTTCCCGAATAATTTACAGGTTTGGCACCGCCACTATATCCATTTCCATTTACAGCATTTCCACAGACACTGCAAAACCCATATCCTGCAGGTATCTCACTTCCGCAAAAAAGACATTTCATCCTAATAAACCTCCCGTACTACTCATTTGAATCCATGCGGTTAATACAGTACACTTCAATCAAATTAATAATCTCACCAGCTACACTTATCTGCTCTTCCGCCTCTTCTTTTGTTGCTATATAAAAGTCATCATAATCACTTGCATGTCTTATTTCCTCTGCACCAGCTATTTTTCTTCCTATTTCTCTGGGAAAAACATTCGTCTTAACATATAATTTATTAAAATTTGATATTGTCTCTCTGTGACTTCTATATGCATTTCCATCTAAAGCATGGATTGATTCAACAGCATGAAAAATAGCATAATATGCTCTATTATTAGCCCCTTTATAATCTTTGGCATCAAACAATATCTTTGCAGAATTCAAATCGTTTTTAGCTTTATCAATTCTATATTTTGCCAAATCATATCTAGTTCCGATTTCCTCGCTATGCTGCATATAAAGTTATCCCTTCTTTATTTATATTACTGTAAAACGGATAGTTTTCCTGCCACTTATTAAAAAATGTTTCACTTTTCGCAATCGGCATTATATCCAAATTCTTTTCCATATTATAATCATAAGTAACATCAGATAGTTGATGCCTGTATGACTTTATTTCAACATCGGATATATCAAGCAGAATCATGATATCAATATCAGAGTCTTTTCTGGCATCCCCCCGCGCATAGGATCCGAATAATATAACCTTTTTCATATGATTACCATATATTTTTTTTAGCAGTTCAATATATAAAGTTAACTCATCTTTAATATTCATATAATTTCTCCAAACCATTAAAGGACATATCATGCGTATGTACATCAATAATAACGCTATAATTAAACAAAAACACTATTCACATTTTAGCATTAAAAGGTGAATAGTGCATTAGTTTTTTGATGGTCTTTTTCTTAACTATAGTCATTTTCGTAATCATAACCTATATTGTATTTATCACATGTGAAATGAGGATGAATATATGATATGTTATGCTCCGTTCTGGGAAACACTTAAGAAATCAAAGGAAACAACATACACACTTATTACCAAGCACCATATCTCCAGTGCTACTATTGATAAACTTCGTAAAGATAAACCTCTAAATACCACTACACTAAATGACCTTTGCATTATCCTAAACTGTAACCTGTATGATATAGCCGAATACAGACCAAGCAGCACCGATCAGCGTCTCTAGATAACAAATCTCTATTCTTATATATCTGCCGGGCTGTATAGTCATCTTTGTGACAATACTTCTATGATTATTTGCATATTATAATTTTCTCGGTTGGGTCAAAATGACTCATTAAATATTTACTTTTCAAATCAAAAAAAGCAACACTTTTTTGTTGCTTAAAAGAATTTCAGGGAGGTTAATTATGATCTGTCAAAATTGTGGAAGCGAAGTTATGGATGGTTTAAATGTATGTCCCAGCTGTGGAATGATGATTCAGGCACCTGGATACGGTAACAACCAGCAGCCTTATGGAGCTGCACCTCAGAACAATTATGGTCAGCCACAGGCACCTTACGGTCAGCCTCAGGGCGGTTACAACCAGCCTATGCAGGGTGGATATCAGCAAGGTCCTTACGGTAACGGAGTTCAGGGAGTTGATCCTGCAGAAAAAGCTATCAGCACTGCAAAAACACTCGGTATTGTCGCTATAGTTGTAGGACTTCTTTGCAGCCCACTTGTTGGATGGATCTGCGGTGGAATCGGTCTTTCAAAGGCAGGAAACGCACCTGCATATCTTGAGGATAAAGCTAAATCAGCTAAGACACTTTGCATAGTAGGAATTGTATGTGCAACAGTTTCATTCCTGATTGGAATTATACTTGTGATAGCCGCACAGAATATGTAATATATAAAACCATTAAAAATACTGCCATAACAGTCAGTGACAATTATTAGTCAACGACTGTTATGGCAGCTTTTTATTTGTAAAAAACTAAATATCACATTTCAAAATTTTACTATGTTAATGAAATGGCTCTTAGTTTTTATTTAGTTCCGAATATCCTGTCTCCCGCATCGCCAAGCCCCGGCATGATATATGCATTTTCATTAAGACATCTGTCAAGATTTCCAACATAAATATCAATATCAGGATGAGCTTCAGCAAGCTTTGTAAGTCCTTCAGGTGCAGCAATTATACACATAAACTTAATTTGCTTGCCGCCATGCTGTTTAATGAAGTTAACAGCCTCAACGGCAGAACCGCCGGTTGCAAGCATAGGATCAAGAACAACAATAAGTCTTTGATCAATAGGATCAGGTAACTTGCAGTAATATTCATGTGGCTCATGAGTATCCGGATCTCTGTAAAGACCTATATGTCCAACCTTAGCCGAAGGAACAAGCGCATGAATACCGTTCACCATTCCAAGACCTGCCCTGAGTATTGGCACAATCGCCATCTTCTTACCGTCTATAAAAGGAGCCATGGTTTCTTCAATCGGAGTCTTAATCTTCTCCTCTTTAAGAGGCAGATCTCTGAATGCCTCATAAGCCTCAAGCATCGCAATCTCTTCAATAAGATTTCTGAATTCAGTTGTACCCGTATTCTCATCTCTGAGAAGCGAAATCTTATGCTTTATAAGAGGATGTTCCATTATATTAATTCTGTCATTTCCATTATAGTTCATATTTACACTCTACCTTTATTATATATTTTCCACTATACTATGCCAGATTACTCACAGATATGATACCCATGAAACCCTCTGAGAACCGTCGGTACTTAATGAGCAGATATTCATATCTGCGAATTTAGTATCCGCTACGTGTTCGAAGGGAGCCGAGAGGCGTGTTTCAATGGGTATCCATATCAGTGAGTAATCGTCACTATTCACTAGATAAACCACTAACTCCCTTACCTTATATCCGGCACCTTATAATTAGGGCTTATCGAATGAGTTTCTCTATACTCACTGATTCTTGCCTGAATCCTCTCAGAAGGATCAAGCAGATCGCTTATAGATGCATCATGATTAAGATGATCGATTATTATGGCGATATATTTACTCATATCAGCTGAATCATACCATGTCCTGTCAAAGAGCGCCGGCTTCTGGTATGTAAGGTTAGTTGTAATAACCTTTGTAATGATTCCCTCATCATATGCTCTGTCGAATATCTCAAGACCTGCCGTAAAGAGTCCAAAAGTTGCAAGGCAGAATACTCTCTTAGCCTTTCTCTTCTTAAGCTCTTTAGCCACATCTATCATGCTCTCGCCCGAAGCTATCATATCATCCATTATGATAACATCCTTACCTTCAACAGAGTCACCAAGGAATTCATGAGCAACTATAGGATTCTTTCCGTTCACTATGCGTGTATAATCACGACGTTTATAGAACATTCCGACATCAACACCAAAATGATTCGCAAGATAGATTGCTCTATGCATTGCACCTTCATCCGGACTTATGACCATAAGATGTTCAGAATCAAGTTCAAGATCCTTGGTAGAGATAAGAAGCCTTTTAATAAACTGATATGAAGGCATAACAGACTCAAATCCGCTGAGCGGTATGGCATTCTGCACTCTTGGGTCATGGGCGTCAAATGTAATTATGTTATTAACGCCAAGTGATACGAGTTCCTGAAGCATCATGGCACAGTCAAGTGACTCACGACTGTTACGCTTATGCTGTCTTGACTCATAAAGAAACGGCATGATTACATTGATACGATTAGCCTTTCCTCCAATAGCAGCAATAACACGTTTGATGTCCTGATAATGATCATCAGGTGACATCGGAACCATGCGTCCACCGAGATTATATTCAATACTGTAGTTTCCTACATCCACAAGGATATAGATGTCATCGCCTCTAACCGATTCAGCGATGGTTCCCTTTGCTTCTCCAGAAGCAAAACGAGGACATTCTGACTCAATAATATATGAGTCCTTCTCGTAACCCTGAAGCATAAACTCGCCTGCCTGGGCAAGTTCATCCCTTTCACTGCGCCATTTGACAAGGTAGTTATCTACCTTTTTGCCAAGTTCCTCGCAGCTTTTCATCGGTATTATCCCGAGACGACCTGCAGGTATTGTGATAAGTTTACTTGAGTCTGGCATTTTTAAAACCTCCACTGTTAGTGATTAATCTTACTAAATCTTATATTTGAACCGTAAAAACGGAACAATTTATAATTACCCATTATTCGGGAAATCGTTCTATCAGTGTATCTGTCCTTTAACTCTGCAAGATCACTGTTTGTTGAAATGACAGTCGAACGATTTCTTAACATCCTCTGATTAATGATTTCAAAAAAGTTACTCTGAACAAATGAATTTATAGTTTCTGTTCCCAGATCATCTATTATAAGAAGTTCCGAGTCGAAAACAAGATTATAGAACCTTGATACATTTTCCCCTGACCTGTTTCTTATATAGTTGGAACAGATTTCAAACAGCTCAATGGCTGTTACATAAAAAACAGAATACCCCTTATCAAGAAGTGCCTTTGCTATACAGTTACTCAGGTAAGTCTTACCTGTCCCGACACTTCCCGAAAAAAGAAGCCCCTTCGGTTTTTTATCAAAATTATCAACAAATTCAAGAGCTGCAGCCTTTATCCTTCTGATGTTATCATACGGTGACACCTTTTCACCGGAAGGAATCTCCTTGGAAAAGTACTCACTCGAGAAATTGTCGAAATTTTCAACAGATAAAATATTAATTAGATTGGATCTTTCATATAGGCTTTTTACAACCATATCTGAAAGACATCTGCACATCTTTCCGTCTTTATATCCCGTATCGTTACATATCTTACATGAATAAACCGGATCCAGATAGTCAGCGGGATAGCCGGAATCCTTAAGAAGACTCTGCTTCTTTTGAATGAGATTGCTTCTTTTTGCTGCCACTTCTGTCTTCCCGGCATCAGAAACTTCTCCCATGACAGATCTTCGTGCCGCGTCAAGCGAAATCTTTCTGATCTCACCGTCAATTTCCTCTATCTCAGGAACAGCAGTATATACTTCATCTTTTCTTTGTTCATGAATTCTCATATTCTCAAGGCGTCTTTTACTGTACTCCCCGAGAATAAGATCCATATTTATACTCTTAAGATTCACACCCACGTCCTCTAGTTCATAAGCTTCTTTGCCATTCTCATAAATTCGTCGTTTTCCTCGGCGATTTCTTTACTTCTTGACTTTTCATAGTATCTTGAGTTATCTGCCTTAACTATATCACCGACCGTATGAACGCCGAACTTCTTCCACTTATCAAGAATACCATTCACATACGGAAATGAAGCCGAATTCGGTTTGGAAAGATTAGCTCTTTTACATGCTTCAATGATAACTTCATCTGTGAAAAGGTCATCATTTATCCATTTTGTTATATACTTTAATTCAGAAGGCGTCGGAGATACCCTGTTTGCGATTCCAAGGTTGGTAAGAATACTTCTGTATAATTCTCTGAACTGACCTATATCCTCTTTAGCCTGTTCCCTTGTCTCATATCCCCTCTTATACCATTCGATTGCCTCTTTCTCAACAGCAGCTCCCGAAAGCTTTTTCTGCGTAGCACAGTATTCAAGAAGATATTCCATAAGTTCAAAAGAGAAGCCAAGATTGTCCTGAATATATATAAATGAATTGATATCTCTTTGAGCAAGTTCTCTGTCAAAGTAAGCTTCAGCCTGACTGAGTATCTCCTGGAGATTTTCATCATATGATGCACTCTCAAGCCTCTTTGCAGTCATCTGACTCTTTTTCGGAACTTCTCTTACTTCAGGAGCTACTTTCTTTTCAGGTTCTGCACGAGAAACTGTTTTATCCTGCTGTGCAGTATCCTCAGGTTTAACATCCTCTGTATCATCTGCAGGAATTCTCATCACTGCTGTTATATCTATATTGTCATGTTTTCTCTTCTTAACCGGAGTTGCCTTAAGTTCTTTCAATACTATACCGGAAATCTTATCAGAACTATTATAAGTGAATCCAAGAACATCAAGTCTTACCCAGTACTTAACTGCTCGTATAACATCATTCTCGGTCATATTGAAATGATCTGCTATATCTGATATGAGGAAGCCACATCCACCATGAAACAGTCTTACAAGATAGATGTAAATCTTTACAAAATCCCCATTTGCTTCGGTCATGTATTCATCGATAAAAACGTTGGAAATACTCGAAAAAGTCTCCTTCGTTTCAGTTGAAATATTAAGTGTTTCCATTGCTAAACCCCTATATATCTTTGTTGCGGAATTTGATTATATCACAGTAAAAAAATAATGCAAATGAGGCGGACTGTTACTTTCGGTCAACATAAAATTGTTGAAAATGTTGATAACTTTGCATTAATTAAAGTTGCATATTCATAATCCACGTACTTATAAGGGCTTACAAGTTGTCAGTCAACAAACTGCCTGTTGATAAAAAAACACCGCCTCATGTTTTTGGCGGTGTTGATTATGTTGATAACTATCCTTTAAGTAGATTTTCTCCAAGGTTTACAATGTTTCCTGCACCCATAGTTATTAACATGTCATTTTCTTTGGAATTTTTTAAAAAATATTTTTCTATCTCTGAAAAATCTCCAAGATAGACTGCATCCACTCCTTTTTCACGGAGTTTTCCTTCAAGATCCCTTGATGAAACACTTCCATCATCCTTCTCTCGTGCCGCATATATATCTGCAAGGAGCACATGATCTGATAAGGAAAGTGCCTCGGCAAAATCAGGAAGAAGCGCCTTTGTTCTTGAATAAGTATGCGGCTGGAAAGCACACCATACTTCTCCCTTTGCAACTTCTTTTGCAACCCTGAGAGTTGCGGCTATCTCTGTAGGATGATGTGCATAATCATCTATAACTGTTCTGTTGTTTGAAAGAGTTCCTTTGTATTCAAAACGTCTCTTTGCACTGCTGCACTTTCTGAGTCCTTCCTTTGTTACTTCCATATCTATACCAAGAACATCTGCCGCTGCTATGGCTGCAAGAGAATTCATGGCATTATGAACTCCGGTAACAGAAAGTGTCACATCTGTAATAAACTGTCCGTCTTTATAAAGCTTATATGAAGGATGACCTGAACCATCCAGCTTAACATCCACAGCCCTGTACTTACAGTTCTCCCCAAAACCGAAGGAGATAATATCGCAATCAAGTCCTTTCACTACTCTTCCAAAGTATTCCATATCACCGTTAATAATAAGTGTTCCACCCGGACGAAGCTTCGTTGCAAATACATGGAAGGATTCAACTATATTGTCAATATTCTTAAAGAAATCCAGATGATCGTTATCTACATTAAGAATGATACTTATAAATGGATTAAATGCATGGTAACTGTTTGTATACTCACAAGCCTCTGTAATAAAGTAAGGTGACTTTCCTACACGGATATTGCCGCCTATCACATCAAGTATTCCGCCTATAGATATAGTAGGATCCTTTTCCCCTTCAAGGAATATATGTGAAATAAGAGCAGTTGTCGTTGTCTTGCCGTGCGTTCCGGCAACTGCTATGCTGTACTTATAGAAATCCATGATCTGTCCCAGCAGTTCCGCTCTTGTGAGCATCGGTATCCCGGCATTCTTTGCAGCGATAAACTCTTCATTATCTTCCCTTATGGCTGCTGTATAAACTATAAGATCTATATCGGAGTTTATATTCTCCTTAACCTGTCCGATATTTATCTTAGCCCCTTTTTCTTTAAGCGCTTTTACTATATCCGATTCATTTACATCGGAACCGCTTACGGAAAAGCCCTCTGAAATGAGTATCTCGGCGAGACCGCTCATGCTTATCCCGCCGATACCCATAAAATATACATTTATCTTATTATTAAAATCTATCTTATACATAGCTGTCCTATACCTCGATCTGTGATAATACTTCACCGATCTTCTTCCTAATGATAATATCCGCCTTTGTCTTTCTTGCTGTTTCAGACATGTTGATCACGGCAAGATGCTTGCCTTTAAAGTAATCAATAAAACCTGCAGCAGGATAAACAACAAGCGATGTGCCGCCGATAATAAGCATATCAGCATTTTCTATATGATTCACAGCGCGGCTTATGGTACTTCCGTCAAGCCCTTCCTCATAGAGAACAACGTCAGGTTTGATCAGCCCGCCACATTCACATTTCGGAACGCCTTTACTGTTATAGATATAGTCCACATCATAGAATTTGTGGCACCTCGTACAGTAATTACGTCTTACCGAACCATGAAGTTCAAGCACTTCCTTACTTCCAGCATCCTGATGAAGTCCGTCTATATTCTGAGTAATGACCGCCTTTAACTTTCCTGCCGCCTCAAGCTCTGCAAGCTTAAGATGAGCAGCATTTGGTTTTGCATCAGGTGCTATCATTTTATCTCTGTAAAACTCAAAGAAATCTTCAGTATTGTACATGAAAAATGAATGGCTGACTATCGTCTCAGGTGGATACTTGTATTTCTGCTGATAAAGCCCGTCCTGACTTCTGAAGTCGGGAATACCGCTTTCAGTGGAAACCCCGGCACCGCCAAAGAAAACTATATAGTTCGATTCATCAACCGCTTCCTGCAGTTTCTTAATATCCTCATCCACTATTCTCCACCTTCTCCCTCTTTGGTTTTAATTATAACTGTAGCTCCGGTATTCATATTAACAGTATAATCATCTCCAATGTCGTAACCGATGACAACTTCATGGCTTCCGACACCAAGGCCTTCAACGTCAAGGAAGAGATTAAGCTTCGATACATCAACATCGTTCATAAGTTCTTCCGTTGCGGAAACTGTAAGCCTCAGATTAGCAGGAATAACAACTCTGTATTCCATATTATCATCAGCATTCTTTAATGTCAGATCCGCTGTAGTGACATTTATAACCTTCTGGACGATTTTTTCTATACCTATCTTAATGGCAATCTGCGAATCATTTTCATCGGCAAGAAGAACTCCTTCCGGAAGATAATTCGCCACATCAACATTCGTCTCATAATCAGAATTAAGACCCGATACGGAAATGTTCTTTATATCGATTGATTCTATCTTATCAAGTGTCTCTGTATCTCCCGCGATTTCAACCTTATCAGGATTATAGGTTATATCTTTCAGAGTATAACCGTCAGCCACAATTCCCATGGTCGTTACATTTACAGGCACAGACTTTATAGGATATACTTCCACTTTTACATTTACACTTTCATCACTGAGGGTTATCTGATTCTCATGAATTGCATTTCCGCTGCTGTCAAGACAAACCAGCTCTGCAGTCGTCTCAAATGACTCGTTCATATTCTGAACGCTTACTATAGCTCTTACTGTCTCTATCTTATCTATAATAGATTCAGGTCCTGTTACAGTTACAAGGTTAGGCGTTGCAACCATATTGCCGAGAGCATAACCCCTCATAACATCACCTTCAGGATATATCGTTATGGAGAGATTTGTATCTGACATAGGTTCAATGCTGAGACTCACGAACTCATTAAGATAGGTAATAGATATCGCATTTCCAACCTTACTGCTGACAGCTTTTACATTTATCCTTGCAGTATTTGTAAGAGAAAGCTTTGACAGGTCTGCAGTTGCCACGAAGTCATCACTGGTCAGATCGTCAACTACACTTCTTTCACCTCTTACAATAATATCAACTGTATCACCTTCAGTAATAGCATAGAGGTTTCCGGTCTCTTCTATCACCTCACCGTTTAAGGTTTCAACAGGTATACCCGTTATAGTCTTTGTAACAACATAATTATCGACATGGATTACCACAAACCATAAGATCACCGCAAAGATAAATGCAAGTATCTTAAGTCTGAAGTTCTTTACAACCCATCTGTCTAAGAATTCTTTAAAGCTCATTTCACTTTGCCTCCCTTCTTAGACTTTTTCTTATGTCTTTCCTTGGCAGGCTTAGGCTGAAGTTCTTCTAAATAATCTCTTAAACTCTTCTCAGAAAGGTTACGATAGATATTCCCTTTCTTAGCCACTGATATAGAACCCGTCTCCTCAGATACAATAATGGTAAGACTATCAGATACTTCGCTTATCCCAAGTCCTGCTCTGTGCCTTGTTCCGAGTTCCTTTGTAAGGTCATTTCTATCTGTCAGAGGAAGATAGCAGGTTGCCGCTACAACTCTGTTATCTCTTATGATGACAGCGCCGTCATGAAGCGGCGTGTTCTTTTCAAATATATTTACAAGAAGCTGAGATGAAAGAGCGGCATCAACATTAATACCCGTACTCTCATACTCACCCAAGGGGGTATCACCTTCTATAACGATAAGCGCCCCGATCTTGCTCCTGCTCATATCTACAGATGCTTTAACAAGCTCAAATATACTTTTATCACTAAGTCCGGGAAGCCCATCATTTTTCCCGAATGACCTGATATTCATAATAAAATTCTTACGTCCCAGTTCATCAAGGGCGCGACGTAGTTCAGGCTGAAAAAGTATTATTATGGCAATAATACCGATACTGAACAAATTTCTGGTAATAAAGAGAATTGTATTAAGCTTAAGGGCATATGCCGCAATCATAGCAAAAAGCAGCACAAGAATACCCTTAAGAAGCGTCCACGCTCTGGTCTTTTTGATCCATACAAGTAATTCATAAATAATAACTGTAACGATCAGGACATCAAGGACATCAGCCACTCCGATTTTAGGGAGATAAAACCAGTCAAAATATGAACTTAAAAAATGAAGTATCTTGTCCAAATTTTTAAACCCCTAGATTAATTACCTATTTAGAACCATCTTTTCCGCTTCCCTGCGGTCTTCCGCTTTCTCTTCTTCCTGCCGGTCTTCCGCTTTCTCTTCTTCCTGCCGGTCTTCCGCTTCCCTGCGACCTTCCGCCTTTGTTTTTAGCCGGAGCCTCTCTTCTTGATGACGCTTTGTCGTAAGCTTCATCAGCTCCCGGTGCTTCGCCCGGAAATTCTACTCTTTTTTTCCTTTCAGGCGCTTTGTCCGCTACTGACTCGCCTTCATTCTCTGAACTTTTTTCAGGGCGTTCAGATGTTCTTTCTCTGCCAGGTTCCATAGGGCGTCTCTCTGACGGCTTTTTCCTCATCAGTCTCTTCGGAGAATTATGCTTCTTCTTCTCCGGATCAATCTTAGGAACCGCTTTTACATAGTAATAATAATCATCATCCTCAAACTGAACATTTTCAGTATGCTTATAATCAAGTATACCTCTGAATACCTGAATAATAGCAGCAAGGATAAGTCCGAAGAATGTTCCCATTATAACTGTCGGAACATTTGCTTCAATCTTAAATGCACTTGCAACCACAACACTCGCACCGATATTACATAAAGCACCTGCAAGTATTGCAACATATGCAGAATAGTTAAATGAAAGCTTTCTGATTATATGTACCAGTATTATGGTTATGGCAAATACTATAGCCATAAGTATCATTTCTTTGTTTTTAAGTACATTTTCAATTATATACTTAAATACCTCAACACCTTCAGGTGCTGTAAGACTTTTATTCATTTTGTCAAGTTCTGCTACTGCAAGTGAAAAATGATATATAAGAAGTCCGAAAGCAGCCGGAAGTGCGCCGCCTATTCCGGCAACCATTCCGACAACGAGCGGTATGAGATACTGAACACCGCACATGCAGCATATCATCGAAAGCAGTATCACATATCCGAATGTCGGGAAAAATCTTATGTACATACAGTACATTGCAATATAAATCACAAGGAACATTATCGCAGCTTCAAGGGAAACCTCATATACATTCATGGTAAATATAATGCCCACAACGAAGAACATGAACTTATCATTGAATACCGCAAATATAACCGATAAAAGGAAAATGACCGGAATCTGTGAGAAAAGTTCCGAATATCCAAACAGTCTGTCTATTGAGTAGAAACACAGAAAGCACCAGATAAACTTAAGTATCGGCGTAACAATCTCATCATATTCTCTTATGGCGTCTCTTATACGATTTCGTATTTTCAGCAAGCTTTTCATTTCTTATTAACCTCTCCCATATCTATTCTGTCACCAAAGGTATCTTCTCTCACGGTACCTCTGTTAT
Organism: uncultured Lachnospiraceae bacterium; assembly: GCA_946628415.1. GTDB lineage: Bacteria > Bacillota > Clostridia > Lachnospirales > Lachnospiraceae > Eubacterium_Q. The sequence goes on from CAMOWK010000010.1 coordinate 55,059, forward strand.
CAAGCATCTCTTCCTGCTCCAGATAGTTATAAAGCCTTGTAAGATTCTTGTTATATGCAAGTATATCTTTACGTGCAAGCATGAAACGCACGGAATATACTATAAATCCCATTATCAGGAATACCAGACAGAAAATGATATACCATTTCATAAGATGTCCGATAATGCCGAAATAGTCTTCCAAATTCATTTCCACAAGAATGTTGTCAAAGTTAATGAAAACATATGCTCCGACTACCACGAAGAAACAGAACGTCGATGAAAGTAAGGTTGTAAGACAATGATATTTAACATAGTCCTTCATAAAATACTTACTCATTTGAAGCTCTCTGTCTTCTTCTTTCTTTTCAAATATGGCTATATTTGTCATAAGCCTGACTTTTTGTTCGTCAATCATTGATTGTCCCCTTTAGTATCCAGAACTGCGAGTACGTCCTCATCCATGTGACCGTCTCTGTACATAGAGAAAGTATCCATAGGATAGTTCTTTAGATTTTCTATTATTCCCCTGCTATCTGCCGTATCAAGCAGATGGTTACGGGATTTAATTATCTCATTTTCAGCCATGTGTTTTGACGGTCCGCCGACACAGCCGCCCGGGCACATCATACCCTCAACAAAGTCTTCCGGAAGCCTTCCGGCTTTAAGAAGGAGAAGTGCAGTTTTACACTCCTGACCTCCGGCACATTTTCTGACCGAAATGTCCTTTGTATCAAAGCCTCTTTCTTCCATGCATTCTTTAACAGCATTTGCAACGCCGCCGCTTCCCGCAAACTTCTTGCCCCATACAGACGCTTCCTGATACTCATTTTCTACAGGAAGAAGCTGGGTATCTCTTGAACGAAGAAGTGCTCTGAATTCTCCGTAAGTCATAACAAAGTCTGCATTTCCCATAAGGCTTTCATCCTGAGACTCAGCCTTCTTGGCTATACACGGGCCAACAAAAACAGTGACACAGCCCGGGTATTTTGCTTTAAGATATCTCGATATCGCACACATAGGCGAGATAGTTTCTGATTTATTATTCTTATACTGCTCCGGAAATTCCTTTCGCATCATATTAATGAATGCCGGACAGCATGAAGTGGTTACTTTCTTCCCTTCATGAAGTGCCTCTATCCACTCAAGCGACTCATAGGCAGCTGTCATATCTCCGCCCAGTCCGACCTCGACCATATCATAGAAGCCCATACGAATAAGAGCATCTCTGATACTCGCCATGGAAATATCCTGTCCAAACTGTCCCTCCGTTGCCGGAGCGCACATGGCGATGACTTTCTTTCCTGCACGTATAGCATTAATAATGTCAACAAGGTATGACTTTGATGATATAGCTCCAAACGGACATGAATGAATGCAGTGTCCGCACTGAACACATTTATATTCATCTATTATACACAGTCCGTCATCATTATATGTGATAGCACCTGTCGGGCATGCCTTTTTACAAGGTCTCTCAAGATGTGCTATAGCATTATAAGGACAGGCAGCGGCACATTTACCGCACTCCTTACACTTTGACGGATCTATATGGGTTCTGTCTCTTCCAACCGAAATCGCACCAAAAGGGCATGAATTAACACATGCCTTTCCCATACAGTTTCTGCAGTTATCGGTAACAACATAAGACGATATAGGACATTCATCACATGCAGGATCAAGAACCTGAATTATATTCTTGGATTCTGCTTTTTCAGGTGTAGGATTCTTACCAAGGGAAAGCTTTATCCTCTGTCTTACGAGTTCTCTTTCTTTGTATATACAGCATCTATATGTTGCCTTTGGACCCGGTATCAGTTTATAAACCAGTTCGTCCTCATAATCATCTTCAAGCTTACCTGCCCAGGCAAGTCTTGCAACTTCTTCAATTATCTTATGTCGGAAACTGGCAATTCCTTCGTCATTGGTAACCATATCTGCCTCCTAATCATACGTAGTAACATTCTATCACAATATTACTTTACATAAAAGACTAAATTTCCCTCATCTTCGGCTATGTGAGAAACTATGATCATTATCCTGTCAGCTGCCATTTCATGAATCAGGTCTCTGCAGGCTTTTATACTTTCCTCATCCATTCCGGTAAACGGTTCATCAAGAAAAACAGCTCCACTCTTATGCATAAGAGCTCTTATCAGAGAAACCTTCCTCTTCATACCACCTGACAGTTCTTCCACCTTTTTGGATATCGCGTCTTTGGGGAGCACTTTAAGAAGTTTCTCTTCTATCTCATGCTCTGGTGTGTCAGGGCAGCACGCTTTTATATTTACAAGCGGAGTCCTGTCCAAAAAGAGTCTGTCCTCCTGAAACATGTAGCTTATATCGGGGAGCCTTCCCGGAAGCCCCCTGAGTGTACAGTCCTTATCTATCTTAATCTCATTACCGCTATCTTCAGTATATATAACGCTGCCCCTATCCGGGAGAAGCAGTCCTGACATTATTCTAAGAAGCGTTGTCTTTCCTTTTCCTGAGTCACCTTTCAGCCTGTATATATTTCCTGATTCAAATGACATGGAAATATCTGACAGGACTTCTTTTTCATCAAAAGCTTTATATACATTTTTAACATCTATCTTCATCTATGCCACCTGTCCCAGCTTTCTGAATAAATATATAAACAGTTTCTCGAAAAGAGCTGAAACGAGAACCACAACTATTGTCCATGAAAAGAGTCCAGCGGTATCCAGATATATCTTTGAGATATAAACGGAATTTCCTATGGTTTCCTGAGCCTGTCCTATTACCTCGGCAGCAACTCCGCTCTTCCACGCCATTCCGATTGCTGTTTCAAAAGCCGCAAGAAGAAAGGGATGCATTTTCGGAAATATAATGTATTTAAACCTCGGAAAACGTTTCATTTTATATACATCTGCCATTTCAAGCATATCCGCAGGAAGATTCCCCAGTCCTTTCTCAGTATTAAGAAAAAGAACCGGTGTAACTATCATCATGGATATGAAAAATGAAACGTAAGCGCTTCCGAACCAGACCAGAAGTATTACCACAAAGCATGCAACGGGAACGGTTTTAAGAAGCGTTATAAGAGGTCTTATAAAATCACCGAAGGTTTTAAATCTTCCCGATATCACAGCCAGTGATATACCTGCCACGCTTCCGGCAAGAAAGCCTGCGGTGATACAGAGAAATGACCTGAGAATACTAACATAAAAAGACACTTTCCCCAGTGAATCTGCCAGGGAAAGCATCGTACTAATCGGTCCAGCCATGAGTATAACATTGTCGATAAGTCTGGCAGCGGCTTCCCAGATGAGAAGCCACACCAGAAGTATGATAATCTTTTTTTTCATTTATTCTTCCGTAACAATATAATAGAAATCATCCGAAGGGATTTTTCCGCCGATTGATTCAGGATTAAAGCTGTTTAAGATATCAAGGTATCCTGAAAGACCTTTCTTCATTTCTTCACCGTCTATATAAGTTATATTACAAAGAGGTATTGCCTTTTCTGCTACGGGAGCTTTTTCAATGATTCCGTATTTTGCAACAAGAGCTCCGGTGCCTGACGGATCACTATTTGCCGTTTCCGCGCTTTCTTTTTCCTCTTCCATAAACTTCTTAACTTTATCAGCATTTTCCTTGGCAAAATCACTTCTTACAACAGTAACACCTGTTACCATCTGTGCAGATGTCATATTTCTCCACTCATCTGATAAAGAAAATGCCTGTCGAAGATTTTCATTCTGCATAAGAGCAACTGTTGCGAACGGCTGAGGAAGTATTCCTATCAATTCAGGATCTTTTGCAAGTGCTGCAGCAACCTCTGTCGCCTCTGATTTATATTCTATTGTACAGTCTGTAATTCCGTATGCATTAAGAAGATATTTAGTAACGTATTCAGGAGTATTACCCTGTCCCGTCATAACTACCGTTTTTCCGGAAAGGCTGTAAACTCTCTTTATATCCTTATTCCCTGTTACGCAGTAAAGAACTCCGAGTGTATTGAGATTAAGTACCTGTACTTTTCCCTTTGATTTATTATAAAGAACGCTTGCTACATTTGCCGGAATAAACGCTACATCAAGTTCTCCCTTAAGAAGCTTTGCTGTGATAACCGAAGCATCACTTGATACTTCAAACGAATACTTCTGTCCGGCTTCTCCCTTTTCACATTTATCCATGAGATTAACAAGTCCCATTGTTGTAGGTCCTTTAAGAGAACCAATTCTTACATCTGCCGAATCATCTCCTACAAGAAGGCTTTCAGGAGCCGCTGCCTCATTTGCATCCCCTTTAGTTCCTTCACTTGCCTCTGCATCCTCTCTCGTTGCAACTTCTGCATCACCAACTGTCCCCGCCTCTGTCACAGTTTCGGTTGTTATGTTTTCAGTCGTTACAGGTGCAGCGGATGTACAAGCGGAAAACACAAGTAACATGGATAATAAAAGTGATAATAATGCAAGTTTCTTTTTCATTGTCTTACCCTTCTTTTATGTTTTTAGTTTTTATAATAATTTAAGTTTTTTGGTGCAGCACTCGATATGGATATTGCTGACATCTCCGTAATATTCCCCATCTACGTGAAGAACTGTAGGTTTGCCAAGCTTAATATCTATATTCTTTGCATCTTCAAAGTGAAACCCTTTAAGACTCCTGTGCTTTCCTGCAACAAGCTTAGGAAGTTTAAAAAACGCCCCAATTTTGCTTACACCGTCTGTTGCAAGAACCGAAAGCTTTCCGTCATTCGGAAGCGCGTCCGGTCTCATCGGCACATTTCCGCCCTCTGCAGGAAGATTCATTGCCGCAAGGAAAATGAGCTTTTCGTAGTTTTCGGTCATCTTGCCGTTACTGCTTTCGTCTACGTCCGGCTCATCGTCATCCATTGTATATTTCACTTCAGCATTTATATATCTCATTGTAAACAGATTCACAACAGTAAGAATGACATAAGTAAGTGACCCTACTCCAAGCTTATTAAGGAAACGCTTAAGCTTGCTTGTAAGAGCCTTCTTGCATACTATGGCATCAAGCCCTACTCCACAGCTTATTCCAAAGTATCTCGGTCTTCTGCCATCAGCAGAGACACGGCCTACATCTATATAGAGATCATCCCTTGGATCAAGTATCCTTTTCACCGCTTCTTCGGTATCCCTTGGTATACCCAGCCCGTTTATAAAGTCATTTGCGGAGCCCGTTGCAATAACGCCGAGTGATACCTTATTAAAATCAGTGATTCCGTTAAGTACTTCATTAACTGTTCCGTCACCGCCGACAACTATAAGCTTTATCTCATCATCCGGAAGCTTTGAAATATTCTTTGCAAGTACGGTTGCATGTTTCTCGTATTTGGTAAGAAATGCCTTATACTCAATTTTGTTATTCCTGAGAAGTGTTCTTACCTTATGCCATGTAGCAGCTGCCCTTCCGCCTCCGCCTGTTCTGTTGACTATAAAATAATACATCTTTTTCCTCCTAAACCTACGCTAATTTCCGGACTCCCTAAGCACATGCTTAATATCCTGATTGTCTATATAACCGCATGCCTTAAGTCCTTCCCGAAGTATCTCCTGCCATTTTTCCTCCGACAGATCGACAGTCGTATTATCAGAAAGCCTCACCATGCATTTCTCGCATTTGGAAATGTCTTCCGAGCCGTTTATCTTATACATACTGCTTCTGTCAATAGCTCCGATTTCTTCAAGAGTGTTCATCATCCTGTAGACAGTTGCGAATCCTATGGAGTCATTTTCTTCAGCAACCTTATAATAAATGTCCTTTGCGCAGGTAAACTTACCTTCAAGTATTGTATCAAGTATTAGCAGTCTTTGTTTGGTAATCCTGCAGCCACTGTCTTTAAGCTTTTCGATTATCTCATCTCTCTGCATAAAACTATCTCCCTAATCTAGATTATTCTTGAACTGTGGCAGGTAAAATAAATTATCTGATAGTCCTCCGAAATCTCTTTCAAAAACATAAGTCCGTTATGAACCTTTTCCTCATCAAAATCTGTAAATGGATCGTCAAAAACCGCAAATGGCTTTTCATCACGGTACATAGCCTCTATAAGTGCCATACGGAATGCAATTCCGACAAGATCCTGACTTCCACGGCTTAGATATCCTGTATCTCTTGCAGTTCCGTATTCATTTACCGAAAGCTTCATGTTGGCATCGATACTGTAGTTATCCGACTTTTCTCCCCTGAGCTTTTCGTAATATTTACCGAAGCTCTTAAGAAGAGGTGCCATATACTGTGCGGTAAATCTGACGCGCGCCTCTCCAAGATAATCCCTTGTCAGTTTAAGAAGTCTGTATCTTTCGCTGAGTTTATCATTCTCTTCCGTTAGTGCGGTAAGCTCGGTCTCATAATCTCTGAGAGTTTCAAGTGTTTCAAACAGTTCATTAAGCTGCTTATCATATGAATGAAGCTTACTCATCATTTCTTCGACTTTTTGATTTGTACTTCCCAGTTCCTCTGACAGGGCATCCATTTCCTCGGATGACACCTCATCATCCTGCGCATCACTGCTTATGTAGTCGGAAAGATACGGTGTATTTCTAAGGAAGAGATCCGCAGCATTCTTCCTCTCTTCATAAGTTTTAATGCTTCTTAAATATTCAGCCTTTTTAGCGGAAAGGTTTACACATAAATTCACATCTTTCCTAAGCTTCCTTACATACTCCTCCAATTCCTTTATATAAGAATCGTAAGTAAAATATGATTCCGGAAGATCCTCATCTGAAAGGAAGTAGTATCTGCCGATTCTTTCCCTGATGCTGTCATTAAGGCCGCTTATCTCATCCATACGGCTTCCTGCCTTCTTCTCTTCTATATCCTGCCCGAGAAGTTCATATTCATAAGCAAGGTTCCTTATAGCCGAAAGCCTTTCGGAAGGATTCTTTCCAGCCTCTATATCTGTCAGGCTTAACATTTTTTCTATATTGTCATCGAGACGGGAGGCTCTTTTTTCTTCCTCTGAAATGACTTCTGACAGTTCAAGTATTCTGTCTTCCCCTTCTTTTTCCGCATCATTCCCAATATAAATCTTCTTAACCTTTATAACAAGCCCGAAGAAAATGGCTGCAAGGCCAAGAATAAGTATGGCAACAGAGCCAATGAGCATCTTATTAACGATAAGGACAAGTCCTGCTATCATAAGCAGAATTCCAACCATTACAAGGGATATAAAAAGCCTGTTGACTTTACTCTTTTTCCTGCTTTCTTCTTCTCTCTTATAAGCCGCAAGAAGATTCTTTTTATCATTTATTCCTGCCATAATGACATTTTTCTCATTATAGTCAGCTATGGCGTGGCTTGCGGCATTTTCCGTGATACCGGTATCCTTAAAGATTTCACTAAGCTCATTAAATCTTGCAAAGTCACTGTCAGGAATACGATTCCTTCTTTCCGAATCGGCAAGTTCTCTGAGTCTGTCCACATCACTCGCGAGCTTATCTATCTCATCATCGCTGGGAATATTTCCTGAGAATATATCCTGAACCCTTCTTAAATCCTCTTCTTCACCCGAGCCAAGAGTTACACTGAACACCTTTTCCTTGGCGGCATCAGCTTTTTCAAGCATCCCCAGATACTCTGCCTTCTTTCGTCCAAGTTCCTGCTTACGGCTTATCTCACGACTTTTTTCCGTAAGCTCATTTCTTTTTTCTTTAACAATGCCCAGTTCTTTTCTGAGAGAATTATCCTTTTCCTTTATGGCAAGTATGTTCTTTTCCACTCCAGGCTTGTTTCTTAACTCATTCTGAATTTCTGCAATTTTAGTCCTTAGTTTTGATATTTCACCCGTCGCCCGTTTAGGACTGAGTGAATTGATCCTGTCCTTAAGATTTTTATCTACCTTTTCAAATCTTGCCAGATCATCGGTCATAACACTAAGGTTGCCCATCTTGGCATTTATACTGTCAGTTGCTTCGGTCGTAACATCACTCTGTGATATAAAAACAGTCCTTTTAAATGAACCGCTGTCGATACCGAATAACTCTTCACCGATATTTTCAGTAAAATCAGTACTTTCCAGATTCGTTACAGCGTCATATATACTGAAGCTGTCATCCTTTGGCCTATCTCCGAATATCCTTGCCACGGAATACTCCTTACCTCTGGCAGAAAATCTTATACTTCCGCCATATGGTCCTGTCTGCCAAGGCATATATCTCTTTCTCTCATTAACAAGTCCGTCTCTTGACTTCTCATTATCAAAGCCAAAAAACATAACCTTAATAAATGCGGCAAGTGTTGATTTACCGAATCCGTTTTCTTCATTTATTACATTCACTCCGGGATCAAACTCATAGGTAAGATCATGAAGCTTTCCGAAGTTCTGTATATGACAGCTTATAAGCTTCAAATCCTCACCTCCTAAACTTTCTCTCCGAGCAGCGCGGAAAGTCCAAGACTTACGATACCTGCCTTATCTTCCATTGAAAGAGCTTCGTCAGCCATAACAGTTCTGACAAATTCTCCCCTAAGGCTTGCATCAAGCTTAAATGCATTTGCATCTACATATGGCTTAGTCATATTCTTAATTCTGATAAAATAAAACTTATCTTCAAGACTCTTCTCAAGAAAAACTGTGTCTATATCATTCAATGCATTTATACTTCCTGTAAGTACTGCTTCGATAAGATTGGACTTATCAAAAGGTTCCTTCCCAAGTTCCTCTCTTATCCTGTCGAGAATATCCATATTATTCTCACATCCGCTTATATCTATCTCTGGTGCATAGCATCTTCTTGCAGGAAAAATCTTATATTCAGTCTTAACGATTCCCGACGTTTCATTTATATCGAGTATCATATAGCCCTTTTCTCCGCACTCATCAAAGCCCCTTCCGAAAGGACAGCCCGGATATACATAGACTCCTCTGGCATCAAGCTTTTCATTTGAAAATGAATGTATATGCCCAAGTGCCAGATAATCAATCCCCTTATTCTTAAGATTCTTTATATTTATAATCTCGCTGCCACCTTTAACGGAAGCTGCTGCTACGGTTCCATGCATCGTAACAATATTCAGCTTATCGGTATCCAGAAGCAGTTCGCTTTCCACCTCATCGCTATTCCTGCCGGCAAGTTCAATTCCGGTGATAACAATTCTTTCCGAAAGATTATAGCTTACCCATTCTTCAGAAAAAAGATGAAGATTCTCCGGCATTTCTTCCATACTTCCGAATGCATCCTTGTTATCATGATTGCCCTTAAGATAATAAAACTCTATATCAGGGCAGGATGAAAATGCACCGAGAACCGTCTTAAGAGTACCAGCGCTGACGCGGCTCACATCAAAAAGATCGCCTGCTATTATAACAGCGCTTACACTTTCTTCCTTTGCCTTCTCAATAAGGCGAACGAAAGCACTAAGTATCTCAGCCTTTCTTTCTTTACTCTTTTCAGCTGTCAGGTAGGAATTCATCTTTGAATCAAGATGAACATCCGCTATATGCATTAACTTCAAAATAAATTACCTCTACTCATACCTGAGTGCATCTATAGGATTAAGATTTGACGCTTTTACAGAAGGAAGAAGCCCAAATACTATCCCGATAACCATCGAAAATATAACTGAAACGACTATAGCCGGTAAACTGATTGAAACCGGTACTTCTGCCGCCTTTGATATTACAAACGCAAGTCCTATACCTGCCCCGACACCTATAAACCCTCCAAGGCTTGTAAGTACGGCAGCTTCGGTAAGGAACTGACCAAGTATTACACCTTTTCTTGCGCCAAGTGCTTTTTTAAGTCCTATCTCTCTCGTTCTCTCCGTTACAGATACAAGCATTATATTCATAACGCCTATACCACCTACAAGAAGAGATATACTTGCTATCCAGATAAGCTGGCTGTTAGTTGCATTTGACAGTTCCTGAAGCTCACGCGCCTTCTCAAGCGTATCTTCCGCCTTATATATTACCGCGTCCTCAGTCTCTGTCTCAATAAACTTATTCATGTAGTCCGCAACACCTTTTCCTGCAACAGACATCTTTTCTATATCAGTTGCCTTTACAACAAGGTTGCTCGGATTATCAAATGAAAACAATTCCTGCCATACGGTTTTGGGCACGATTATCGAGCCCTGGTTTTCGTAACCGAAATAAGTATACCAGTCCTCCGTCGTTTCAACTGTCATATCAAAATTATCTTCTTTTGCAACAACTCCTACAACAGTGAAAGGTATACCTCTTATCTCTATGGTTTTGTTGACAGGATTCTCGCCATTAAAAAGGGATCCGCCAATGTCTCTTGTAACAAGACATACATTTTTAAACTCGGAAAAATCTCTTGAAATGAACTTCCTGCCATTTGTGGTAACATAGTCCTCAATGAAAAGATAGTCATTGTCAGTTCCCACGATGTTTACACCATCAATGGTATTATTCTTATAGTAAACGCCGTCATACATCTGGGCTTTATAATAACCGGATACTTTTTCAACGCCATCCAGTTCTTCCATATCTTTTATCATATCATCAGTCAGTATCGGAAGCTTACTTGTATCAACTTCACTGATCGATACATCATAACCATTCTGTGAGAGACTGACCTCGACCATGCTCGAACCGTTTCCGATAAGATTACGTCTTATCTGATCACTGGTTCCTTTTATCGTAGATACTATCGCAATAATGGCAGCTATACCTATTATAATTCCGAGCATAGTCAGGAATGATCGCATTTTATGGGCAAATATCCCTTGAAATGACAGTCTGATGTTTTCCAGCATAAATTCCTCCTAGTAAAGACCTTCTGTGCCTTCCATTTCTTTAGTCTTTCTGTCCGGTACCGCATCTTTCGAATACGGAAATGCAATGTAATCTGCCTCAGTAAGTCCGCTCTTTATCTCTATTTGTGTGCCCCAGTAGATTTTGCCTGTTTTTACATACTTCTTCTCAAGGACACCGTCCGTTTCTTTCATAACGAAATAGTTGCCGTTTTCTTCTTTAACCATAAAAAGAGGAAGAGCTATGGTTCCTGATTCGTCATCATTTATATTCTCTTCACTAAGACTTACCTGAACCCATGAATATTCATCCATTTCATTTTCATCGGTTATAACGACAGTCATAGGATACACGGATCTCGCCTGTGAACCATCGCTGTCAGAAGCAGGTGAAAGTGAGATTTCAACAACCTTACCGGCGTAAGTCATTCCGTCATCATAGCACATAACGAAAACCTCATCACCCACACTGACCTTATCCAGATTCCACTCACTAAGGTTAACACTTGCCGTGCTCTGTCCTTCACCTTTTATTCTTATAACCGGTTCACCGCTTGCTATCACTTCTTCAGAGACATCAGCAGTTTCAACAACTCCGTCCATCTTTGCAAGCACCGTTCCGCCTTCGATATTCTTTTCATATTTCTTTATCTGCAGAGCAAGTGTCTGATTAGAAAGCTTAAGATCGCGAATATTGTCTTCCTGCTCCCTGATCATGGAAGTAAGTTCCTCTTTAGTATAGCTTTCCTCAAATTCCGTATCATCTGCCGGCACATCACCGGAGCCGTCATTATAATCAGGAGTCGCATCCAGAGGTGACGCAAGTGTGTCATCAGGATTGTAAGGAAGACATCCTTTTTCAGGCTTACCGGGATCAATAAGCTTCCATGTTTTTCCTCCGGCTTTTACAGGAAATTCTCCCTCATACTTTGTGCCATCAGTATTATACAGGTAATAAGCCTTATATGGGTTAGCCGGATCAACCGAGACCCAGAAAATATCCTGTTCCGGTTCAGTCTCTTCCGTAGTTTCAGTAGTTTCCTCCTGTTCCTCGTCACTTCTTTCAACAGGTTTCATATTCCTTAACTTTGTAAGTTTACGATTAGCCGCCTCGATTTTAGCATTATTAAGATTAATTGATGCCCTGGTTGTATTAATCTTAAGCTGATATATAGTCATATCAAACTTAATTATAGGGTCTCCAACCTTTACCTTCTGTCCTGCCTTTACAAAAACCTCCTCGACAGTCTGCTCCGGATTTACCGTTATATCCTGCTCATCCTCATACGTAACAGAACCGTCCATACTCTCGCTGTTCCAACCCATATACTCAATAAAGTTTGATACACTGTAAACCTTTACAGGATTTCTGTTTCTTTTATTATTTCTGTATATAATAATACCGCCCAGTATAGCGAGAGCCGTGAGAACCGTAACGGCAATCGAGATTATGATTTTCTTCCTCATAGTTTAGTCACCTCTCGATCATCCGTATTTTCCACCGCAATATTCACAGATTCCGCAACCACCGCACTTCCATCTGCTGTATTCACAGATTCCGAAACCTCCACATTTCCACCTGCTGCATTCACAGATTCCGAAACCTCCGCATTTCCATCTGCTGTATTCACAGATTCCGCAACCACTGCACTTCCATCTGCTGCATTCACAGATTCCGAAACCTCCGCACTTCCATCTGCTGCATTCACAGTATCAGTTTCTTCATGAATTACAGGTGTCACCCTAACTGACATATTCTTTTCGTCACTCTTTATCTCACCGTCGAATATAGTAATAATTCTGTCTGCGTACTCAGCTATCTCCCGTGCGTGAGTTATCATAATAATGGTCGCACCATCATTGTGAAGCTCTCTGAAAAGCTCCATTACCTGTATTCCCGACTTACTGTCAAGCGCTCCGGTCGGCTCATCAGCAAGCAGAATACTCGGGCTGTTTACCATTGCTCTTGCGATTGCAACCCTCTGTTTCTGACCTCCCGAAAGCTGTGTCGGCTTAAAAGTCATTCTTTCTTCAAGCCCGACTTTTTTAAGAGCCTCCTCACAAAGTCCCCTTCTCTTACTCATCGGAACCTTCGCATACTGAAGCGGAAGTTCTACATTTTGAAGAGCCGACTGTCTTGGCAGAAGATTAAAGTTCTGGAAAACAAAGCCTATCTTCTTATTCCTGAGTTCAGAAAGCTTTTTATCTGAAAACCCGCTTATCTCCTCACCGTCAAAATAGTACTCACCGCTTGTAGGCTGATCAAGCGCACCAATAATATTCATAAGTGTGGATTTACCGGAACCTGACGGTCCCATTATCGCAACGTACTCACCCTTTTCAATCGTGAGATTAATATTTTTAAGCACCGGAACATCCATTTTGCCCTGTATGTAATTTTTGTATATTCCTTTTAATTCCAGTAACATATTATCTCCAATAAGAATCATACTTATCCTAATTGCCGGTTTCGTCGTCTACGATTTCATCATCAACCGTTTCAGCATCCGGCATTAAATCTTCGTCTGATATAGGATTCCCATCATCGTCATATAAAGCTCCGTCGTCAGGTATTTCTCCCTCCGGCATTTCACCTTCAGGCATTTCTCCTTCAGGTATTTCTCCTTCAGGCATTTCTTCCGTTACATCCTCATAATTGGTTGTAGTTTCATTTCCCTCTTCTATATTCACATCAGGATATGCGATGTAATCTTCTTCAGTAAGTCCATCAACTATTTCATATAAATCGCTATCCTCGTCATATTCACCGAGGGTAACAGGAGCTTTGGTTATACGGTCATCCTCATCTTTTTTCCATACAAATGTACCGCTCTCCTCGTTCAGAATGTAGTATGAAGGGAGATATATTCCCTCTTTCTTTTCACTCTGTCCAAAGTCCGGCTCTATATAAAGATGCTGACCAAGTATCAGATTATCGATATTTTCAGGTTCAACATAGAATGAATATTTAGATGAGCTTTCACCATAGCCGTAAGAATCGCCATTGCCGGCTTCCGGCTCAAGGTTAATACTTGAAATAGTTCCCTTCCATGTCATATTTTCATCTGTACGTGAATGAATTATAACTGACATACCCTTAGTAACACTCGTTATCGATTCCTCAGTAGCCGTACCTTTTATACGATACTCACCTGCTGCCATGATATTGATGAATCCGCTCTCCGGATTAGAACCTTCCTCCGGATCACTGTAACCCGCATTTGTATCCTCTTTGATTGACTTAACGACACCATCCATAGGAGAAACCACGACTGCTGACTTGATAGACTCTTCAGCCCTGCTAATTTCCTTTTCCTTAACCGAATAATTATACTTTTCCTCTGCTATCTGGGCATTGGTGCTGTTAATCTGTGCAGTATATTCCTTCTTATCCTCATCAGGTGCTTCCGCTCTCTGGTCAGCATAATCCTTTACGGAAGCATTAAGACTTGCTATCGTATTGCTTATACTCTGAAGTTCAAGTTTTAACTGCTCGAGATCCATCTGCATGGATTCGGTATCATAAGAAAACAGCTGGTCGCCTTTCTTAACTATATCGCCCTCTTCCACAAAGATCTCACCGACAGTTTTATTTGCATCTTTTTCGACAGACTTAATCTCCTGCGACTCAACTATTCCCATGTATCTGTTGCTGAGCCCCAGGCTTCCGCCGATCATATCTCCGACATTCTCGACATATACAAGCTTGCCGTTTCCTTTTCCTTTTTTATTAAGATTTCTGATGATGAAAAATGCAGCAACACCCACTACAATAAGCACCGCTGCTACGATAGAACAAATGATAACAAGACGTTTTTTATTCATTATTATCTCCCTCTTTTCAGTCTTGGTATATTATATCTCTCATCCGACTATAATTCCACAAAAAAGATTTAATATTTTTTTAAAAGCATCACAGTTTTTATGATAAAATATGTGCATATTACATATACTATCACGAAAACAAATAGTAGAAAAACTCTATTAAGGAGAAAACGATGGACGTAAAGGATTTTACAGGAAAACTGGATAAAATGTTTAAGGAAGGCAAAGCGGATGCGGTTCCTGCTTATTTTGAAGAGTGCAAATTAAAAGCAAAAGCTGAAAATGACAAAGAGTTTCTTGCCGTAATCCTTAACGAAGAGATAGGTTACTTTCGCCAGAAAAGTAAATATGCGAGAGGTATAGAGTCGGGAAAGGAAGCCCTCCGCATATTGGAAGAACTGGGACAAAATGAAACGCTCCCATACGCTATGACCCTTCTTAATCAAGGAACAATTTTAAGGGCAGCCGGAAAACTTGACGACGCAGTCTATGCATACAGCGAGGTTTTCAGGCTATTTGAAATGCTTCTTCCTCCAACTGACAGGCATTATGCGGAAGTTTATAATAATGTCGCACTTCTCTACGAGGAACTTGGACGCTTTGATAAGGCTGAAGATGCTCTTATGAATGCAATCCGTATAGGTGAAATAAACGGTACAACTGTTTACAGAGCAGCTGTAAGCTACGCCAATCTCGGTCAGGTTGTACTGAGAAACAAAAGAACAGGTCTTGCCATGTATTATTTCATCCTTTCGGATAAACTGTTTAATGAAAAGGAGCTTTATGATAACCACCACGCTCTTGCTCTTTCAGGCATGGCTGAAGCATATACTGAAATGTACCGCACGAAATCTAGCTTCGATGATGCAGATAAAGACGCAACTTATATATCACCCGAAGCAAGTGAACTGATCAAAAACGCCGACATCTATTACAAAAAAGCTCTTAATATGATTGAAGAGTCTATCGGAAAGAATAAAGACTGGGAAAGGCTTAACGAAAAATATACTGAATTCAAAAAAAGCTATGCAGATATTACCGAAGGATCAAAGATAAATCAGGACTTTGAAAGAGTCAGCCCTTACATGTCCGGTATGGATATGTCCATAGATTTCTACGAGAAGTACGGGAAAGCCATGATTCATGAAAAATTTCCTGAATATGAATCCCGAATAGCAGTAGGAAAAGCAGGTGAAGGTTCTGAATGCTTCGGTTTTGATGACCTGATTTCCAGAGACCATGATTTTAAACCGGGATTCTCAATGTGGTTATCCGACGAGGATTACGATAAAATCGGCGAAAGCCTAAGTAAGGAGTATGAAACTATATACGATACGTATATATCCTCGCAAAATACCAATCCCATGAATCCGCCATCAGCCACGGCACCAGGAGCAGAAAACCGGTATGGCGTCAGAAAAATAAGCGACTTCTACGAGTCATTTACAGGAAAAGCTGATGGTCCAAAAAGCATACGTGACTGGGCTGCACTTCTGACTGATGAAAGCATCATATCCCTTGCCGCAGCAACGAACGGAAGAGTTTTCCGGGATGACTCAGGTGTTTTTTCAGGAATTAGAGAAAATCTCCTCTCCTACTTTCCGGAAAGGCTCTATATCATAAAACTGGCGGAGGCTGTAACAAGATTCGGTCAGGCTGCCCAGTACAATTATGCACGTGCAGTAAAAAGAAAGGATGCCGTTTCAGCTTCCCTCGAAAGAGACAAAGCTGTAAGGTATGCTCTTTATACAGTCTACCTTCTTAACAGAAAGTACCATCCTCACGATAAGTGGATGAGACGTGGCATTACGAGTCTTCCCGTCCTTTCGGAAATAGGTTATCTGTTAGATGACATTGCACTTCTTAATGTTATGGACAGTAAAACAAATGAAATGTATCTTGAACTTATATCACGGGACATTCTGAGTGCAGTTAAGGATGAAGGCATTTTTTCGGGCAGCAGTACATTTCTCCCTGACTATGCAGAAAAGTTTAACAGACGTATCGAGCTTATGGATATGGATGTAGACGCACTTTCCGAATACACTGCCAAGCTTGAGTTCAAGACCTTTGACAAGGTTAGGAATAAAGGCGGACGTGCCTACTGCCAGAATGACTGGCCAACTTTCAGAATTATGAGAAAGAGCCAGTACATGAACTGGACAGTTCCCATGCTTGTTCAGTACATTATGGATTTTGAGGGAGCTCTCTCCTGCGGCAGGAATATGATAACCGAGAAATACGGTTATATGATGGAATTCACAAGGCCCGAGGAATTTGCCGAAATTAAAGATAAGCTTCCTAAAGTAACTGAGAAGAAAAGAAAGATTGTTGACGAGCTTGCAAAAATTCATGTTGAATGGACCGAAGACTTCGGCAAGCGTTATCCATCCCTCATAAAACATGCAAGAACCATTCACAGCAGCGAGGATATTCCCAAGTCCACCTCATCCGAAACATATCTTAAAGGTGAACTTTATACATATTCCGACACAATGCTCATGATGTACGGACGTTTCATCGTAAGCTTATATAAAGAGGGCATCAACCTTACAGAAAGAACAGTGGAAAACACAGTTAAAATGTATGGCTATGAATCTCTCGAAGACGCAGCAAAAAAGAACTAGGACAAATACTCTATTTTATTTGTTGCTTATTTGTTGCTCATTTTCTGTTAAAATCATATTTGATGTTATAACTTTAACTTTTCAGGAGGGGTATATGGCACTTTCATTACTTACACCATTAGATTTAGATAAGTTTTCTCATCTGTTTCCTGATACAATCTTACAGGATCTGCCGGCAGATGAAATTCTGATAGGATACATTGAAGAAAATCCTTTAGCAGCTACCGGTATTCTCATGGCTCATATTGAAGAAAATAATATGATGATAGACTGGCTCTATGTAGACGAGGAATACCGTCGTAAAGGTGCTGCCAGAGAGATGATAGATTTTCTTATTGAAAACTCTGAGAAGGCCGAAGGCATTTATGGTATATCAGCTATATTTACGCAGGAACATGATAATATGTTCAAAATGTTCAAAGCCATGAATTTCTTTGTATCATTTAGAGAAGGTACTGTGGGATTCGAAACTACTGTTGAAGACTTTCCTATATTCCCTGTGATAGGTGAGAAAAGCGGAGAAATAATGTCAGTAAAGGATGTCCCATCAGAAGAGCTTAACAGATTTTCTAAGCTTGTTAATGATTCGGCACTTCCAGGCATTGCAATATCATTTCCATTTACATTTTCTTCTTATATTCCGGAGAGTTCTGTTATTTTAGAGAACGGGAAGATTAAAGGAGTATGTCTTATGGAAGAAAGCGGCGATGGGCTCATACTTTCATGGGCTTATAATATCAGTAAACAAGCAGCAAATTTTCCTGCATTACTCAATTATTGTACCAAACTTATAAAGGATAAATATCCTGCTAAAACATCTATAGGGATAGCCAGTCTGAATACTAAGGTTAATGAAATTATTGATACTTATGTTCCGGTAAAAGACAGAGTTGAAATCTATTTTGCAACTTACCCATTCAGAATTGATTAAACGCTACATTCTAGTATAAAGTATAGGAGGATAAAGATATGCCAAAAACACTTGACGAAGTAATGGCCTACATTAAACAAATGCAGAAATCAGCCGGGAATAATAATAAGATTTCTGATGATGAGATACGTCGTTACATTTTTTCAGACATGAGTAATGATGCCAGAACTGACAGTAAGGTTTCTGAATATGTAGTAGAGCTTATGACAAAACATCCCAAAATCAGGAAGGAACTCAAGGACACACTGCCAGAGACACACAAGAAAATTAAAACTAAAATGTCTAAACTGCGCACTGTTGCCGGTCGTACCGGTATGGATAAACTGAAGAATGATTTCTGGGGTACTAAAAAACGAGCAGCAAAAAGAGAATTGGAAGAAATAGCCCAGGCAAAAAGAGCTTCTCTAAATAATACAGCTTTAAATCAAGATGCTAAAAAATATATACATTCCGGCAGAGGCAGACATCATTTTACATTTATAACCAATTATGTAGGGCTTGGTAGTCAGGATGACAGACGTGACAAAAAGGAATTTAATGAGACAGACCTTAAGAATAAAATAGAGCACAGAACTCCCGATGGAATGCTTCGAGGAGCATATTATGAACCTAAGGAAAAGAACCCATCCGGTAAAGTTGTCATATTCTTCTCAGGCTCCGCCGGTTCTGCGGCTACCTATAGTGAAAATGTCGTTAAGGAATATATGAAAAAAGGAATCCCTGTAGTGACCATGGATTACAGAGGATTTGGTAAAAGTGATACTTTGAATAAAAAGGGTAAAAAAATAGGCACTCCACTTTCAGAGAATTCCATCTATAAAGATGGTAAGGAGATGCTGAAGTATGTGATGGAGACTATGCATGTGAAACCTGAAAATATCATTTTGCATGGTTACTCACTAGGCGGCGCAGTAGCTTCTAAAGTGGCTGCAGATTTCGCACAGACTCAGCAAAAAAGGGCTCTCGAGCAGGGACGTAATGTCAAGAAGCTTGGAGGAGTCGTACTTCACAGTCCTATTGCTTCAATGAGTGAAGCGGCGCATGATACTATATATGACGCTTTCAAAGGTGTTCCGGTAGTCGGAGGTTTTCTGGCAGCAACATTTGGTCATGCATTTGGTTATTTTGCAGGTAATGAAGCAAGGATGCATAGCGGTTCATATAATACCCGGGAGCATATGCGAAGACTACATAAGTTTGACCCTGATATACCTGTACATTATTGCAGCGGTTTGGAGGATAGCGGAGATCAGTTATCTATCCAAAGAACCAATATTCATAATGATCCTAAGGCGAGATTTGAAAACAACTCTTCTCATGTAGGATTAGAAGGTCATGATGGTTATAACTTTAACGCTAATAAGATTCCGACTATGCTAAATACCAGCAGAAAAGATCTTGTCGGTCCGCAAAAAGAAGTGGCTCCTAAAGTTCCCGGTAAGTAATTAAGCGAAAAATCATCTTCCAAATAATGATTTTTTAACATATTCCGAAACTTCCGAAGACACATACGTATATCCTGTATCATTAATGATCTTCTTTAACGTTTCCTCATCGATCATTTCATCATTCAGGAATACAGTTTCCTTATTTTTATGGCTGCTCTTCACTTTTTTTGCTGAAGGAGCAGCCTTTCTTATTGCTTCATTTACATGTGCCTCGCACATATTGCACATCATTCCGTCAACCTTAACAGTAAACTTGTACATTTAAAATTCTCCCTTATTTATTTTGTTATTTTTCATAGCTTTTCTTGCATTTTTGATTGCTTTTTTAGCCCGCCGCATTTCAGCCCTGCTTATACCGTTCATATTGCAGGAACTGCCGCATCCGGAACAGCTGCCGCCACATCCGGCACAGTTACCTGTGCCGGATAGCTCAGCCTTGAAAGATCTAAATGCATTTCGGCCACAAAAATAAACAATTACAAGGAGAATAGCTATAACAATTATATGTCCGAGAACCGCATTCATATCATTTCCTCATTTAACCAACTGCTTCAACTGCAGTAAGATCCTTAACCTCTTCCTCCGGCTTATAGCCTTTACGGAACAACATAAATAATAACACGATAAGAAGTATAATTGCAACAACACTGCCTGCGCCGAATGTTACATCACCTGTGAAAAGTCCCATTATATTATAGAATACAAGTCCCATCACATAAGCCCAAAGTGTCATGTAACCTATAGCTGCCCAAGTCCATTTAGCATTGTTCATCTCACGCTTGATAGCGCCTATTGCAGCAAAACATGGTGCGCACAGAAGATTGAATACCATGAATGCAAAACCACCTGCCATGGAATAATCAGCTGCAACTCTGTCCCAAATCTGATCACCGTTTTCTTCAAGTTCTTCTTCAGAGTCATCATAATTATAAAGTACACCGAAAGTACCGACAACTTCCTCCTTGGCAACAAGACCTGTTACTGTTGCTACAGTAGCTCTCCAGTTACCGAAACCAAGAGGTCTGAATACAGGTGCTACAGTACTTCCAACACTTGCAAGAAGTGAAGCATCCATTGAATTAACATCCTCGACACTTACATTCATCTTTTCTGCAAGTTCTCCGATATATTCATCTGTTGCAAGTGTTTCATCCTCAAAAAGATTTTCTACAAGTCCAAACTTACCATTAACTGCTCCAAATGCAGACAGGAACCATATAATTATTGAGCTTATAACTATAACTGATCCTGCACGTTTGATAAATGACCAGCCTCTCTCCCACATTGAACGAAGAACGCCGCCAACTGAAGGTACATGGTAATTTGGAAGCTCCATAACGAATGGTGCCGGCTGACCAGCAAAAGCCTTGAATTTCTTAAGTATTATACCTGAAAGAATTATTGAACCTATTCCGATAAAGTATGCTGATGTAGCAATCCACGGTGATTCACCGAATATAGCGCCTGCGATAAGACCTATGATAGGAAGCTTTGCACCGCAAGGCATAAATGTCGTTGTCATAACTGTCATTCTTCTGTCACGTTCATTTTCTATAGTACGGCTTGCCATTACACCCGGAACGCCACAACCCATTGCAACGAGACAAGGAATGAATGACTTACCTGAAAGTCCGAACTGACGGAAGATACGGTCCATTACAAATGCAACTCTGGACATGTATCCGATATCCTCAAGAATTGCAAGGAGGAGGAACAGTACGAGCATCTGTGGTACGAAACCGATAACAGCTCCTACACCTGCAACAATACCATCCTGAATAAGTCCGTAAAGGACAGTTCCTTCACTGATATGGCAGAGCCCAAGTAACCAGTCAAAGAAGCTCGGTACCCATTCACCAAAAATCACATCATTCGTAAAATCAGTTGCCATGGTTCCTATTGAGAATTTCCATCCTCCCATAGCTATTGCATATATAAGGAACATTACTGCAGCGAATATAGGAAGTCCGAGTATTCTGTTTGTAACTATCTTATCAATCTTGTCAGATGTTGAAAGCTCGCCCTTCTTTCTTGCCTTCTTTACAGCATCCTTTGTGACTTCAGCAATGTAGTTATATCTTGCATTTGTGATGATACTCTCTGAATCATCATCCTCTTCTTTTTCAGACTCTTCTATGATGCTTTCAAGCTCTTTAAGCTTACTTTGATCGATCTTCATCGTTTCAAGAGCTTTACTGTCTCTTTCATAGACCTTGACAGCACTCCAGCGAAGAAGCTTTTCATCAACTATTCCTTTTATTTCATTTTCAATCTTAGTGATTGTCTGGAGCAGACTGTCTGTAAATATCTCAGGTCTTTCCACAGAGTTTCCTGACTCTGCCAGCTTAACAGCTTTTTCTATAAGCGAATCAGCACCATCTCCTTTAAGTGCCGATAATTCAACCACTTCACATCCAAGCTTTTCACCAAGCTTTCCGGCATCTATCTTATCACCATTTTTCTTAACAAGATCCATCATGTTAAGAGCTATTATCATCGGAACGCCAAGTTCAAGAAGCTGTGTTGTAAGATAAAGGTTACGTTCTATATTTGTACCGTCAACTATGTTTATGATAGCATCCGGCTTTTCATTTACAAGGTAAGTTCTTGATACAACCTCTTCAAGTGTATAAGGTGAAAGAGAATAAATACCCGGAAGATCCTGTATCACTACATCCTTATGTCCTTTAAGTTTTCCTTCCTTCTTTTCTACAGTAACCCCCGGCCAGTTACCAACATACTGCTGGCTTCCTGTAAGGCTGTTGAAGAGTGTTGTTTTACCACTGTTCGGATTACCTGCAAGAGCAATTTTGATACTCATTAAAATGTCCTCCTTAAACTTCTACTTCTATCATTTCAGCATCAGCTTTTCTAACAGAAAGCTCATAACCTCTTACGTTTAATTCCATAGGATCGCCAAGAGGCGCAACCTTCCTAACATAAACCTCTGTGCCCTTGGTAAGTCCCATGTCCATGATTCTTCTTTTGGTAGGTCCTTCACCATGAAGTTTCTTTATAGTGGCTGTTTCGCCTACCCTTACGTCTTTGAGTGTCATCACTTTAGCTCCTCTCTAATAAAACTATATTGTCACGTGGGGTATCACGTATCAAACATTTTTTCATATGTATATATAATCATTTATTAGCCAATGCTAACTCCCGGGCAAATGATAAGACACGACCTTTTTATACTTCCCGGGCATCGTGTCCATCTCTTAATTAGTTATATTAACAAATATCTTGCTTACCATACTCCTGTCGAGTGCAATACGGCTGTCTTTGACCTGTACTATAAGACTTCCGGAAACATCGCTTATAATGTTCAATTCTTGACCAACAGTAAAACCGAGTTCGTACAAATGCTGACGAACTTCTTCACTACCGCTTATCCGGGCTATCTCAACATTTTCACCTGCTCTTGCCATTGTCAATGGTAACACTTTGGTCTCCTCCATGCCTGTATCAGAAATATAACAATTCTCTAACGTGGTTAGTATAGACTAACATTGTTAAAATGTCAATTATATTAGTGAATAAACTTCAAAAATAATCCTCCGGAAATCCGGAGGGATTATTTTAATCAGTATTAATAATTATTTGCTGAGTTTTGATTCTCTGTAGATTATCTCATGTCTTGCCGGACCATTTGATATCATTGTAATAGGATATCCTATATGCTCCTCACAGAACTCAATATACTTACGGCAGTTTTCCGGAAGATCCTCATACTTTTTGATTCCTCTTATATCAGACTTCCATCCCGGAAGTGTAGTCATTACCGGTTTAGCCTTCTTAAGTTTATTAGTGGTTGGGAAATCAGTAGTAACCTCTCCATCTATCTCATAACCTATACATACAGGAATCTCATCAAGATATCCAAGTACATCAAGCACGGTAAATGCAACGTCTGTTGCTCCCTGTAACCTGCATCCGTATTTAGATGCTACTGTATCAAACCAGCCCATACGTCTTGGTCTTCCTGTAGTTGCTCCGTATTCTCCGCCGTCGCCGCCTCTCTTTCTGAGTTCGTCTGCAACGTCTTTATCATGAATTTCTGAAACAAACTCACCTGCACCAACGGCACTTGAATATGCCTTACATACGACTACCACCTTCTTAATCTCATAAGGCGGAAGCCCTGCACCGATTGCTCCGTATGCAGCAAGTGTTGATGAAGATGTAACCATAGGATAGATACCATGATCCGGATCTTTAAGAGAGCCGAGCTGACCCTCAAGAAGAATATCCTTTCCCTGCTTAATGGCAGCATCAAGATATGCCGATACATCACATACATAAGGCTCAATCATCTTCTTATATTCCATGAGCGTATCATATATCTCATCTACTGTAAGAAGCGGTTTGTGATAAAGATGCTCGAGGAGAACGTTCTTCTGAGCAATGACTCTTTCTATCTTGGAACGTATAGCTTCCTCATCGTCAAAAAGCTCGCTGACCTGAAAACCGATCTTTGCATATTTATCGGAATAAAAAGGAGCTATTCCTGACTTTGTCGAACCAAAGGATGCGCCCTTAAGTCTTTCCTCTTCATATGTATCAAAAAGAACATGATAAGGCATAACTATCTGAGCCCTGTCAGACACAAGGAGCTTCGGAGCCGGAACTCCTCCTGCAACCACATCGTTATATTCTTTAAAAAGCTTAGGAATATCAAGTGCAACACCGTTTCCTATTATACTAACGGTATTATCACTGAACACACCTGAAGGAAGTGTATGAAGTGCAAACTTTCCATAGTTGTTAACTATAGTATGTCCTGCATTTGCTCCACCCTGAAACCTGATAACAATATCAGACTTTTCAGCGAGCATATCTGTAATCTTACCTTTTCCTTCGTCGCCCCAGTTAGCGCCTACAATTGCTGTAACCATCGAATCCCTCTTCTCTAATAATATTCATTCTCTATTCATACATTGAATACTCTATAAACTACTGTTTACCGATATATATTTATATATCATCCTTAAAAAGCCACGAATAATATACACTAAACTTTCCTATATGTAAACATTTTATATGAACTGCAGTTTTTATTACAGTTATTCTGCCTGAATTTCTGTTTCCACGGCAGACTGATTATACATTTATTTCGGCTGTGAGTCCAAGAACATCGCTGTTTTTCTCCAGAACAGGTTTTATAACTTCATTTATAAATTCCTCTGTCTGCTCCGGTGCACGTCCTACGTAGAGACTAGGCTGCATAATCTGAAGAAGTTCTTCTTTCGTCTTGCCAAATGCAGGATCGGCTGCGATTCTGTCAAGAAGATCATTCGGCTTTCCTTCTTTCTTAACTACAGCCCCTGCTTCCATTGAGTAGGTACGTATCTTCTCATGAAGTTCCTGACGGTTACCTCCTGATTTAACAGCATCCATCATGATATTCTCTGTAGCCATAAACGGAATCTCTTCCATAAATCTCTTTGTGATAACCTTGTCATATACAACAAGTCCGTCTACAACATTAAGATAAAGATCAAGTATTCCATCTATAGCAAGGAAGCCCTCAGGAATCGAAATCCTCTTATTTGCAGAATCATCAAGTGTTCTTTCAAACCACTGAGTAGCTGCTGTTATGGCAGGGTTGATCATATCTGCTATAACGTAGTTTGCAAGTGAAGCTATTCTTTCACTCCTCATAGGATTTCTCTTATAAGCCATAGCTGATGAACCGATCTGGTTCTTTTCAAACGGCTCTTCTATCTCTTTAAGATGCTGGAGAAGTCTTATATCATTTGAGAACTTATGAGCACTCTCAGCGATTCCTGCGAGCACATTAAGAACTCTTGAATCAACCTTCCTTGAATAAGTCTGACCTGATACAGGATAACAATCCTTAAAGCCCATCTTTTCGGCTATCTTTTTATCTATAGCCTTAACCTTCTCATGATCTCCGCCGAAGAGTTCAAGGAAGCTTGCCTGAGTACCTGTTGTACCCTTTGATCCAAGAAGCTTCTGCTGAGCTATCATATATTCAATATCCTGAAGATCAAGATAAAGATCCTGAAGCCAAAGAGTTGCTCTCTTACCAACTGTAGTCGGCTGTGCCGGCTGGAAATGAGTAAATGCAAGCGTCGGAAGATCTTTATATTCCATAGCAAATTTTGAAAGCTCGTTCATTACATTTAAAAGCTTCTTCCTTACAAGCTTAAGAGCTTCAGTCATAATGATAACATCTGTATTATCACCAACATAGCAGCTTGTTGCTCCAAGGTGAATAATGCCTGCCGCCTTCGGGCACTGCTGTCCGTATGCATAAACATGACTCATAACATCATGTCTGACAAGCTTTTCTCTTTCCTTAGCAACCTCATAATTTATATCATCGGCATTTGCCTTTAATTCCTCAATCATCTCATCAGTAATACGTGGATTACCGTCGCTGTCGGTAAGTTCCAGTTCCTTTTCAGTTTCTGCAAGTGCGATCCAAAGCTTCCTCCATGTCTTAAACTTCATGTCAGGAGAGAAAATGTATTGCATTTCCTTACTTGCATATCTCTCACCAAACGGGCTTACATACTTGTCGTTACTCATCTTTTATCTCCTTTGTCTATTATCATTCGTATATGATGCATCGTCTAATAAAGCTATGCAAATCATTTACGAGTCAGAATCATTATTATGCCAGGTATTCAGCAATCGCTTCTTTCCAGTCAGCAAATGTATAGCCAATCCTTTCACGGAAAGCCTTGTTATCAAGTACTGAATATGCCGGTCTTTCGGCAGGGGTAGGATACTCGGCAGTTGTTATATGCTTAACCTTTGTATCTTTTCCTGCAAGTTTAAATATCTCTTCAGTAAAATCAGCCCATGAGCAGTAGCCTTCACATGTGCCGTGATAGATACCGTATTCTTCTGTCGGAACGAGTTCCTTAATTCCCCTTGCCAGCTCCATTGCACTTGTCGGAGAACCAATCTGATCACCGACTACGGAAACTTCCTCATGCGTTTCAGCAAGGCCTAACATCGTCTTTACAAAATTTTTCCCGTCGCCATAAAGCCATGCTGTTCTTACGATGAAATACTTATCTCCGAATTCTTTAACAAATTCCTCTCCGGAGAACTTTGTTCTTCCGTAAGCTCCGAGAGGCTGCGGAGTATCCTCCTCAACATAAGGTTCTGTCTTAGTCCCGTTAAATACATAATCTGTCGAGACATGAACAAGCTTAATTCCAAGTTCCTTTGAAACTATCGCAAGATTCTTCGGTCCCTCTGCATTGATCTTATATGCCACCTCTTCATTTTCCTCAGCAGCATTAACATTCGTATATGCAGAACAGTTGATTATAACATCAGGTTTCTCCTTCTCGCATATAGCTCTTACAGCATTAATATCTGTAATATCAAGGTTTTCTGTTCCGTCTATACCAAAATCAGTATTAACAAGAACCACTTCCCCGCTTTCCATCTCATTTGCGTATACCTTGTTAATAGCACGTCCCAGCTGACCGTTACAGCCTGTCACCAAAATTTTCATTGTATGTCACCTTTCCGTCAATTCTGAAAAAAAGTTTTTTAGCTCGTTATAAATCTTATCTTCTTCAAATGTATCGAGGAAGAGCTTTCTTGACGCAGCCTTCATCTTATCATTTTCAGACTCACTCATGTTAATGAATTTTTTTATCATCTCTTTATAATCAGTCTTATCGACGCTGATTCCCGCACCGGTACTTTCGAGCAGCTTTTCTGTATCCCCTCTGACGCTGCTGATCACCGGAATACCAAGTGAAAAATAATCAAGCGACTTCATCGTAGCACCGATATATACCGTATCTTTCATTATATTCAGAGCCGCATCAGCATCCTGCATTACTTCTCTCTTCTCTGACTCGTCGTAGATTATACCATGAGTTATAACACGTGCGCCAGCATCCTCTGCAACTTTAATAAGAGTATCTTCTTCTTCACCCTTACCGATTATATGAAGCTCGGCATTTTTATGTTTTGATATTTCTCTTAGGATCTTACCGATCAGATCTATATCAACGATATTATTAATGGCGCCGAGATATACTATCTTGTAAACTCTGTTTTTATCTGCTTTCTTATCTATCGTCTCAAGCCCTGCATCTGCATAACTTTCGCCAGCCATGCTGTCTTTCTTACAAAAGTAAACAACCTTTTCTTTTACGCCATTATCTATAAGGACTCCGCCCATCGCAGCGTCAATCGTATCCTTAAAAAGATTACATTCAAAAAGAATTCCGTCTGCCGATTTAAGAGCCCTGTCCCTTAAGCCTGCCCAGATTTTAAGAGCAGGTGAAACCAATTTTTTAAGAAGTCCCGTCACAGGCAGCGTCTCCGGCCACATATCAACGACGTCATAAACAACTTTAGTCTTACCTTTTTTTTGATACTTTGAAACAGCAGAAAACTCAAAATTAGGAGGCGTTATGGCATAAACCACATCCGGCTTTATCTTCCCAAGAACTCTTCTTACCTTATGTCCGAAAACAAAGTGGGAATAGATTCTTCCAAACGAAAGATTTCTCTTATATGTCGGAACATGGAGCATGCGGAGTCCGTCTCTTTCAGTATGATAAGTCTCCTTATTCCTGTGGTCAAAGTCACCTGCAAGAATAACAGTTTTAAACCCCAGTTCCCGGAGAACTTTTTCTATGTATTTGGTTCTTACCTCGTAACTGTAATTATCAAAACAGCTTACGATTACTGCTTTTTTTATCATTGCCTGATTCCCGAACGCTAATCTATACCTTATCGAACGGCATTTGATAGCCGTTCGATAACCCTGCGGGTAGTTCCTTCGGAACTAGGTCAGTACGGTATCCGAACACTTGATGTGTTCGAATACCTATACCTTATCGAACGGCATTTGATGGCCGTTCGATAACCCTTCGTGTTTTACCAAGGGGACAGCCCCCGTGGTAATTTTTTCTTATTTACTGTCTTTTTTTACCACAGGGGCTGTCCCCTTGGTAAATTTGCGGCGTTTTTCGATTTTGGAAAGTCTCTTATCAACCATCTTTTTCATACCGATGACATTGGATATCTTGTTTTTCAGTCCGACGCCGTCCGTGCTGTTACTCTCATCATAGTCTCTGTAAAGGATAAGCCTGTCTTCTATAATGCCTACTTTTCCGACTTTCTCGGCAATAAGCCCTATCCACTGATCATGCATTGCAACAAAATTCGGAATAGGACAGATATACTCTATCAATTCTTTTTTAAATGCCATACAGCAGCCCTGATATCCGTTCTTAAGAAGATTATGGGTAAATCCTGTCTTTACATTTCTATACTGAAAAAGTGTTCTTCCTGTTTTCTTTAAATCCTTATCTACAAATTCACAGTCATGAAGAAGGAGTATATCATCATTTTCCTGAAAATGCTTTCTTATAACATCTGCCTTTTCAGGAAGCCATATATCATCCTGATCCGAAAGGATTACAATATCATTTTTAGTATGCTTTATTGCATTATTAAAATTAGGGATTATCCCTTTTTTATCGCACTTAAAAAGCTTGATACGTCCATCCTCTTCTTTCAGCATTTCCAGGATATCCCCGGTAATATCCGTACTTTCATTTAGAGAAATGACAAGTTCATCCTTACTTCCAAGAGCTTCAAGTATGCTTCTTATCTGCTCTTCTATATATAATTCACCATTATACGCCGCAAGCGCTACTGAAATCTTCATTCTTAAATTCCGTCAAAAAAGTAATACTCTCTATTTACTCAACATCAACTTTTATCTTAGCCAGTGCTGTTTCGCACTTTTCTTCCGCATCGTCTGCATCCGTTCCATCAGTAATCACAAAACCCACTCTGTCATTTGAACTTCTGATCAGTTTTGCCTCTTCACCTTCATCATGGACTACAGTGACATTTTTTACATTGTCTGAATTCTTAGCTTCGGAAATGCCACTTATTTTCTTAATGATTCCCGGTTCATTTACAAAATATCTTATTGCAGAACCCCGGTTAAATTTAGGCATTATGTCAACTGCGTCACCAAGTGCAAGTTTAATACATGCCTCCACCATATCAACCCCTGTTGAAAGAGGTACCAGATACGTTGTTATATTATCTCCCCCGAGTCTCGCACCAAGCTCGACTATCTTTGGTCCATCCTTTGTTACCTTTATCTCTGTATGTGTAGGTCCGTTCTTTATTCCTATCGCAGCTGCCGCCGCCTTAGTAACTTTTTTTATCTCTTCCCTTACGTCACGCGGCAGTCTCGATGGCTGTGTGTGTCCCATTTCAACAAAGTAAGGCGCCCCGTTCGTAATCTTATCCGTAATCTGAATGACATGACATTCTCCATCGAAAGAAAGAGTTTCAACACTCACCTCAGGTCCTTCCATACATTCTTCAACCAGAACAGTACCTGTCTTTGAAAAACCTTTTGTATATTCATAAGCCTCGGCAAGTCCTCTTAAAATGCCCCTGTCATCCTTATAGCTTACCGGCATACCATTTTCATCTGCAATTATACTGTCCTGCCTGATAAATGAAATGCCTCTGCTGCCTGAATTATCAGCCGGCTTGATTATAGTATTATATCCTGCCGACAAGGTATTACTTACTGCGGATATGAATTCATCATAATCATGAGTTACACAGTACATCGGAATGGGAACCCCGGCAGCTTTAAGGGCATTTCTCATGGCTGCCTTATTGGTAGCCTTATAAGCCGTATCCTTTGTAATTCCGGGAAGTCCAAGTTCCTCACATACAGTTGCAACAGTCATCATCGGCATATCACTCGCAAGAGTCATGATACCGTCTATACCGTGCTTCTTTGCAGCCTTCAAAACTCCGTCAGTATCTATAGTGCTTATCACTTCTTTAATAACACCGGGCACATTAAATCCTACAGCAAATGGATCCATATCCACTGCTATACATGTAAGTCCCATCTCTATGCTTTTTTCAATTGCAGGAAGCTGAAGTATGCTTGCTCCCAGTACCATAATTTTCTTCATTACGGTCACCTTAGATAATTACTTTTAATGTCTGTAACTCTGTCAGTCCAATTCACTCTTCGTCACCCGAACGATATACATTTTTGTGTGAAAGAACCGTCTTAATTGTCATAAATATGATCTTTATATCAAAGAGAAATGACATATGTTCGACGTAATATATATCATTCTTTAGTTTCTCATGAGCAGTGACAGCATTACGATTTACAGCCTGGTTATATCCGGTA
Source organism: uncultured Lachnospiraceae bacterium (assembly GCA_946628415.1). GTDB lineage: Bacteria > Bacillota > Clostridia > Lachnospirales > Lachnospiraceae > Eubacterium_Q. Next base: position 85,776 of record CAMOWK010000010.1, read on the forward strand.
ATCCCGGGGCGAACAAGAAGAATCTTCTTTTCCTCCTCAGAATAAGTATAGAGATCATCCGGAAGATCGGGACGGGGTCCAACAAATGACATATCACCCTTTAAAATATTCAGAAGTTGAGGCAGCTCATCTATGCTTGTCTTTCTTGCGAAGCGCCCAAACTTTGTCACTCTCGGATCATCTTCGGCATTATAGGTTGAGCCATCAGACAGTCTTATGTCCGGTGCATTTACCTTCATGCTCCTTAGCTTAAACATCTTAAATATTTTTCCGTTTCTACCAAGCCTCTCACCCATATAAAAAATTGGTCCTCTGTCCTCCAGCTTAATAAATACAGCTGAGGGTATAAGAACCAGCAAAAGAAAAGGAAGCAGCAGAAGTGCTATGACAAAATCTATAACCATTTTCACGTTTATATAGAATCTTTTCATGCTGCCTCCTAAGTGCGGAAAACCCACATTTACTTTAATAACAGTTAAAATATCCTAAGTATTTATACCTGCCAACTACCATCAGTTTATATGGTCCTGACAATATCCGTAAAATTATAAATGATATAATCTATATCTTCGTCAGAAAGCTTTGTATGAAGCGGAAGGGTTATCTCACTTTCATACAGCCTCTTTGCATTCGGATAATCATTTATCGAAAAGCCCATTTTCTTATATGCGGTCATCATAGGAAGAGGTTTGTAATGCACATTGCAAGCTATACCTCTTTCCGCCATCCTTGTAATTATCTCACGCCTTTTTGCATCATCAGCCTCAGGCAAAAATGTAAGATAAAGATGTCCCGAGCTTTCATAAGAATCTGTATAATGATTAAGATGTCCCAGTCCAATGAGGTCGCACATTTCATCATATCTTTCTATGATTTCACGTCTTCTTCTGAGAAGCGCTGTATATCTGTCAAGCTGACGAAGCCCTATTGCCGCTGCAACATCTGTCATATTGCATTTATAATAAGGTCCCACTATATCATATTCCCATGCACCGAGCTGTGTCTTTGCAAATGCATCTTTACTCTGTCCGTGCAGACTGAATAGCTGATACATTTTATACATCTCGTCATCATCTATCCCGGGAAGGCTCTTCCATACAGAAGCTCCGCCCTCTGCTGTGGTAAAATTCTTTACGGCATGAAATGAATATGATGTGAAGTCCGCAAGTGCTCCAACCATTATTCTATCATCATTTCCATATGCGGAAGCCGATTCATTATCATTTATGTCCGGTACGGATTTCTCGGAATCCGCCTTACATTTCACATATGCCCCAAGTGCATGTGCAGCGTCACTGACAGCAGCTACCCTTCCAATACTGCGACTTATATCTTTTGCAATATCGGGCGCATCAGGATTATCAGACGGTCTGAAAAGAGATTTTTTATCTTCCAGAATATTTTTCAGCTTATCATAGTCACATGGTATTCCGGCAAGGTCTACCATCACTACAGCTTTAGTGTTTTCGTTTATCAAGTCTGAAACAGCGTCAATGTCCATAGCAGGATTGTCTGCCTCCGAATCCACAAAACGAAGCTTTGCACCTACATGAACAGCTGCTGACGCTGTCGCAGTATATGTATATGCAGGAATGATCACTTCATCCCCTTCGCCTATACCGAGCATGCGAAGATTTAATTCTTCTGACGCTGTTGCTGACGAGAGACACACTGCCCTGTTTGTGCTGACATATTCAGCCAGTCTTCTCTCTAATTCTTTAGTTCTTGGACCTGTCGTTATCCAACCCGACTTAAGAGCCCTGACAACCTCATCGCACTCTGCATCTGTTATGTCAGGCGGGCTGAAACTTATATCTCGTCTTTCCATTCCAACAATCTTATTCCTTTTCACCATCAGTCTTTTCCACTGACTTATCATTTTCATCATCCGGACGGTCGCCACTTGTTTCCTTTTCAGCAGTTTCCTCGAGAACCTTCTCGATTATCTTTCTGCTCTTTCCGGATTTTACAAGCATTTCATCAAGCTGCTTACGATACTCCGCATCCTTTGTCTTATCTACATCATAAGGATTATAGGTACTTACCATATCGCGTACCATAACTCTTATGCCGTCAAAATTCTTATAGGCTATTTCCATTAAGTCTTCCATCTGACTAAGAAATTCATTCTCATCAAAATCAACAGGATGGCCTATGTGGATAAGACTGTTCTTTGTCTTCTCAAGGCCTTCTTCAGCCATAAGCTTCTCTTCGTAAAGCTTTTCACCCGGTCTCAGTCCCGTATATTCAATGGCTATATCTACATCAGGTTCATATCCGCAGAGTTTTATAAGGTTTCTGGCAAGGTCGTCGATCTTAACCGGCTCCCCCATATCGAGCACGAATATCTCTCCACCCTTTGCATATGTACCTGCCTGAAGTACAAGACGCGCTGCTTCAGGGATAGTCATAAAGTATCTGATTATATCAGGATGAGTAACCGTAACAGGTCCTCCATCCGCTATCTGTTCCTTGAAAAGCGGTATAACCGAACCACTTGAACCAAGTACATTTCCGAATCTTACCGCAACAAATTCAGTCTGTGCATTTATATGCCCTGCCATATCCTGCCCCGGAATTGTAAAGACAGGCTTACCTTCTTCATCCATACGGATTTCATTCGGTCCGAGAGGATACATACTTCCTGCCTCATCCTCAAGATGCACATGAAGCACGGGAATCTCACTTTCTTTATTCTCTTTAATCTTTCTGTCAAATGACTGGATTATCATCTCACAGATTCTTTTACTTGCTCCCATGATATTTGTAGGGTTAACAGCTTTATCAGTACTGATAAGAACAAATCGCTGTGTACCGTACATCATCGCAGCATAAGCAACCTTGTATGTACCGATTGCATTATTCTTAATCGCCTCACAAGGACTCACTTCCATAAGCGGAACATGCTTATGAGCAGCCGCATGATAGACAACATCAGGTCTGTAGGTTCTGAAAATCTGATTAACTCTCCTGCTGTCTCTTACTGAACCTATCATAACCTTAAGGTCAAGTTCAGGATGCTGTCTCGTCAGCTCATTCATTATCCTGTAAGCGTCATTTTCATAAATATCAAAAATGATAAGCTGCTTTGGACTATGCTTTGCTATCTGACGGCAGAGTTCGGAACCTATAGAACCGCCACCACCGGTAACAAGAATTGTTTTACCGAAAATGAAATCATAAATCTCTGTCATATCAACCTTTATAGGTTCACGTCCAAGAAGATCCTCAATCGCGATCTCCTGCATGGCAGACATGTTAACCTCGCCGTTAACAAGCTGATATACTCCCGGAAGACTCTTCATCTTGCAGCCTGTTTCTTTACAGATATTAAGGATATCTCTCTTATCCTCCATCTTAGCTGTAGGTATCGCAAGATAAATCTTTTCTATACTGTATTTTTCACAGGCAAGAAGTATATCGTCTCTTCCTCCAACGACCGGAACTCCATCAACGAGCTTATTCCATTTGCTGGAATCATCATCTATCATGCACACAGGACGGTCTTCAAGTTCACTGGAATTATTCAATTCCCTTACAATGATACGCCCTGCCTCACCGGCACCTATAACCATTACCCTGCTGTACTTAGCATTATTCTTCTTACTCTGTGCACGAAGAAGGATGACGAAACGATTTAAGAAGCGAAGTGCAAGCACCATGAAAAACTGTATCATCGTTCCGACAGCATAATATGAAATAGGCATTCTTTGGAAAAATACCGTGATTGCAACTATATGAATAAGACTTGTAACTATAGTTGCATAGATAACTCTTTCAAGCTCAACAAAACTTGCGAACTTCCATATACTCTTATAAAGCCCGAATATCCAGAAACACACAAGGCATATAACAGTGTATATAGGTGCAAACTTAAGAAGAGGCGTAAGATACATTGCTTCTATCTGCGAAACTTTGCAGTCAAACCTTAACCAGAGAGCAGCAAAATAAGATATGTTCACAATAAACATATCTGCTATCATAAAAAGAATATTAACAACTTGACTATGTTCTGCCAGGCCGCTTCTTCTTAGAAAATGGCCATCTTTTTCACTATTCATCTATATGTCCCCGAGGCAATATCAGTCTATGCCGATAAAATTAACAGTACTGTCCAGCATAAGCGGAACCTTCCTGTAGAGCACACCGATATTCGCTTCTTTCATTTCTCCACCAAACTCACCGTCAATGGTCCATGAAATCATTTCTTCTGATTTAATCTTAATACTTCTCGCTTTATCATATACCATAAGCTCTTCATCTGTCTCTCCCGAAAGAAGTGCATTAAATATACGCATAAGCTCATCAACTGTTTTCGGTCTCTTTATTAAAAGGCATTCAAAAAGTCCGTCATTAAAGATAACTTCACGTTTTGCAAGCATCTTAAATCCGGCTACTGATTTAGTATTCGTAAACTGTCCATAGATGTACTCGCCTGTAACGGTTCTTCCATCAAAATCAGCTTCTATATTGTAAACCTTAATATTTGAAAGCTCTTTCATTCCACCGAGTATATATGCGGAATGACCGATCAGATTCTTAATATTCTGCGGTGTAGAATACGATACATTTGTAAAAAGCCCAAAGGCAGCTATATATATATAAGGGTCGCCGTTCAGTATTCCAAGATCGATACTAAGCGGTCTTCCTGTCACTATCTGTTCTGCCGCCCTGACAGGGTTAAGACTTATCCCAAGACTTCTGGCATAATCATTGGTTGATCCGCAAGGTATATATCCAAGATTTATCTTTTTATCTGTTTTTTCCAGAAGTTCCATAAATCCTGTTGAAGTCTTGTCAAGAGTTCCATCCCCTCCCGCACAGACTATCATATCGTAATTTTCGCCGACCAGCGTTACATATTCAGGAATATACTCCTGACTTTGCACCGGATGTACAACTGTATCATATCCTGCTTTTGTAAAGATATCTGTCATTTCAAAAAGGGAATTTCCGGCCTTCCCTTTTCCGGCAGTAGGATTAATTATGAAAAGAAGTTTTTTCATTTATTTTTCCTCTCCAAATACTTGACGTATCCATTTTTTCTAAGCTTACAAGCCGGGCAATTACCACACCCATCCCCCATTATACCATTATAACAGGTAAGAGTCATGTTCTTTATGACATTTAATCCACCAAGACTGTCTGCAAGTGCCCATGTTTCTTCTTTATCAATCCACATTAGCGGTGTAATTATATCAAATTCATAATCCATCGCAAGATTAAGTGTCGTATTCAGTGACTTTATAAAAATGTCCCTGCAGTCGGGATATCCTGAAAAATCACTCTGAGACACTCCGGTAATTATATCACTAATCCCTTCACTTTTGGCATAAATTGCGGCATAAGTGAGAAAAAGCATATTTCTTCCTTCAACAAATGAATTAGGGGTTCCTTCTGAAGGTGCATCTGTATCAACAGGTATATCATCTCTTGTAAGGGAGTTAGGTGCGAGGCTGTTCAGTTCACTAAGATTGATGACTTTATTTGAAACCCCGAATTTATCGCATATTTTCTTAGCACAGAGAAGTTCCTTTTTATGTCTCTGTCCGTAATCAAATGAAACTGTTTTAACACTGCTGTATTTATCCAGTGCCCATAGAAGGCATGTTGTACTGTCCTGTCCTCCGCTGAGAACTACAAGGGCTGTCTCTTTATTCTTTCCCATATTTTTCTCCTTTTGGTTGTTGAGTTAGTGGTTACGTCGATTCAGTAAATATGCATTTCTCTGCACAGCTCCCGCACTCCACGGGTGCCCTAACGGTGCTAAACTCTCACTTCATTTCATTCGTGAATCGTTAAGCACCGAGACCCGTGAGGCTGCCGAAATGCATATTTACTGAATCGACTGAACCCGGTACTTGTTTCTTTTTACTGGTCTGTGCTATTTACCTGCTCCAATGCTCCTTTTACTGGTCTGTGCTATTTACTAGTTCTGTACAGCCTGCATGACATCCGCGCGGAGGGATGAATCTGTTTCAAAGGCACCGCGGAGTGTTGTTGTAACTGTATAGGACGGCATGTTTTTGATGCCACGTGCAGTAACACAGCTGTGCTTTCCTTTTATGATGACCGCCACATCCGGAGAACCTGTAACCTTCTCCATGATATATGCTATATCGGAGCCGATTCTCTCCTGCAGCTGAAGGCGCTTTGATACCATATCCGCTATACGTACTATCTTGCTGAGTCCTATCACTCTGTCTCTCGGTATATATGCAACTGCAACACTCATATCATACATCAGCGCGATATGATGCTCGCAGTAACTAAATACTTCTATATCTTTAAGAAGCACCATATCTTTCTTTCCGCCTTCGGCAGGTGACTCGAAGGTCTTGTCAAACATAGCAGCAATCTCATCATTAGTATAATTCATTCCTTCAAAAACTTCTTCATACATTCTTGCCACTCTGTCCGGTGTATCTTTTAATCCTTCTCTTTCAGGATCGTCACCGAGTGCAACGAGTATTCCTCTTACATGTTCTTTTATCTTTTCTTTATCTATAGCCATTCTTTTTCCTTTCATATGGTTCATAAAGTTTCTTTTACAGATTTTTCCAAACACTAGTCTATC
>CAMOWK010000011.1 GCA_946628415.1 uncultured Lachnospiraceae bacterium
CTTTCATATGGTTCATAAAGTTTCTTTTACAGATTTTTCCAAACACTAGTCTATCCGGGATGCTAAACGCCACGCCGGTCAGGATCCCATATATATTTATGAAGCTGCAATTGCAGTCTTACTTTATTCAGCTTTTTTTCCTCCATAAAGGATACTATATCCTTAGGATCTATCTTTCCGAAAACAGGACTTACATATACCTTGCCTTTTTCGGCAAGATCATACTCACTGATTATCCTAAGCATTTTTTCAAGATCATTTTTGTCTGATACGACAAACTTTACCGTATCCACACTTCTGATTTTTTCAAAGCAGGTAAGACACATCTTATCTTCCACGCCGCTTCCCGGGCATTTATAATCAACTGTAAATGAAACGCGTTCCGCCACTTCTTCGGAAATGCTGCTCAGTCTTTCGATTACAGGGGATATATCGATACTTCCATTTGTTTCAATCTCAACATTAATCTTGCCGGAAGCGGCAAGAAGTACGATAAGATCATCCATCCCCGGGCTGATAAGCGGTTCGCCTCCGGTAAGCGTTACATTTAGAATCCCGGTTGATAAAATGTAGTCATATATCTCAGCCTCCGTCATCACTTCGTATGACGCCTCGGAGGACACAGCATAAAGAGAATCGCAGTAGCTGCATCTAAGATTACAGCCCATAAATCGAATAAAGACAGCCAACTCTCCGGCACGCCTTCCTTCACCGTTTATGCTGACAAACTTTTCAACCACCTTGAAAGTATTCATAACAGTTAATGCGCCCTTTCTTCATATGATGCCTTATTATTTGGAGTCTCTGACACTGTCACTTTCGTCACATCATACCCGGCTTCTTTAAGATATGTGTAAAAATGGTGTGCAAAATTTTCGGCAGTAGGTCTAAACGGAAATGTAATGATTCTAAAGCCCTCTTCATTCAGCGCTTCCAGCGTCTTTTCCTTTAAACTACCTTCTTCAATGATAAGCGAATGATCAAGTCTTTTCGTTTCTTTTCTGAGTATATCCTTAAGAAGCGAAAAATCAATCACCATCCCTCTATACGGTCCTTCTTCTTCAAGTGTTTCAGTGCTCACCGATACTTTTACTTCCCATCTGTGGCCATGTATATTGGCGCATTTCCCTTCATAATCTTTAAGAAAATGTGCGCTGTCAAATTTGCCGTATGTTTCAATCGTATACATACATCCTCCATTTATCAGTCTGAATATCCCGAAAGCTTACCAAGCCATACAGGTTCGGTGCTTTTCTTATTCATTCGTACAGCTAAAAAGCGGAAAGACAAAGTCCTCCCGCAGATTAGTCCCGGTTTTGATTCGTCTCACATTTCAAGCAGGAAGGTACAAATGAACTGCTTTAATCTTTATATGTAAAGTAACTTATACTCCAAGGAAGCCTTTAACAACCTTTTCCATATCTTCCTTGTCGCATACTGTCTTATGAAGCACCTCAGCACTTCTAATATCTTCTATCGCATCAGGTATCTTTACACCTGAAAGTTTTGAAAGCTCATCAACAAGAAGGAAATCAGTCTTTTCCTCATAAGCCGGATCAATTGCTGTCATAACACTTCTTGTGAATTTATAAGGACTTGCTGTAGATGCAATGACAGAAGGAGTTGTATCGCCTGTCTCTTTAACATACTTATCATAAACATTTGCAGCTACTGCTGTGTGAGTATCTATGATATAGCCTTCATTTTCATAAATCTTTTTGATTTCTGATGCAACTTCAGCCTCACTGCTCCAGTTTCCATAGAAGCATGAAAGCTTTTCCTTCATATCATCTGTAATCTCATAGCAGCCTTTTTCTGAAAGATCCTTCATAAGCTGTCTGTTCTTTTCAGCATCATCACCCGCAATGTGATATATAAGTCTCTCAAGATTACTTGAAATAAGAATGTCCATCGAAGGAGATGTTGTAAGTATAAACTCTCTGTTTCTGTCGTACTTTCCTGTCGTAAAGAAATCAAAGAGAACCTTATTATCATTTGAAGCACAGATGAATTTATTGACAGGAAGTCCCATCTTGGATGCATAATAAGCTGCAAGTATATTACCGAAGTTTCCTGTAGGAACCACAACATTTATCTTGTCGCCGGAGCTTATCACTTTATCCTTAATAAGCCTTGTATATGCATACACATAATAAACCATCTGAGGAACAAGACGTCCTATATTGATAGAATTTGCAGATGAGAACTGGAAGCCTTTTTCTGAAAGATACGCTGCAAGTTCTGTATCCTGAAACATCTTTTTAACGCCCGTCTGAGCATCATCAAAGTTTCCTGTAATACCTGCTACGAATGTATTCTTACCTCTTTCTGTAACCATCTGCTTTTCCTGTATAGGGCTTACACCATTCTTAGGATAGAAGACGGCAATCCTTGTTCCCGGCACATCAGCAAAGCCGGCAAGTGCAGCCTTTCCGGTATCACCTGATGTAGCAGTAAGAATAACTATTTCGTTTGATACACCGTTTTTCTTAGCGGAAGTTGTAAGAAGATAAGGCAGTATGGAAAGTGCCATATCTTTAAAAGCAATAGTCCTTCCATGAAAGAGTTCCAGGAAAAATGCACCGTTTTTATGTACAACCGGAGCTATCTTTTCAGTATCAAACTTACTGTCATATGCACTGTTTATACAGTACATAAGTTCTTCCTCAGTAAAGTCGGTGAACATAAGCTTCATTACGGCATAAGCCACTTCCCTGTATGACATTTCACTAAGTTCGTCAAAACTCTTATCCAGAGCCGGGATATGATCAGGAACAAAAAGTCCGCCTTCTCCCGCAAGTCCCTTAAGAATAGCCTCTGACGCCTTAGCCGTTTCATCACTATTCCTTGTACTTCTGTAAATAACTTCCATATTAACCTCACCTTTATATTTTAGTATGCGTAAACATCCATGGTCCTTCTTCCGAAGTTAAGAGCTTCCTGATGCGTATTGAAGTATATATCTATACGATAACCCTTAATTCCGCCACCACGGTCCTCAACTGTGTAAACCTGATTGCCTACAACAAGCTGGGTTCCAAATGCGAACATCTTATCAGCAGCTATAGTATGATTTGCAACAGGTGCCTTTCCGCTGGCTGTTATACCTCTGGCGTTAGGTCCGCAGCACTTCGTACATGCACAGTAAGCCGTAACGACAAACTTACCTATATACTTGCCGCTGCTGAGCTGACTCGGATCAACTATTATGGCATTTCCTCCGTTCGCAGCAGCTGCCGTCATCATGGTAGCTGAAGCGGTAAGTTCCAGATTTTCCTGTATCTGATTAAGCTTATACTTTTCGGTACGAGCTTTAACCTTATCAATATCAACGCCCGCTCCGTCAGCTGTAAGAACATCGTCATAGCTGAGGTTATCTTCTTTAGCGCCTTCCATAGCCGCCTGTTCAACCTCATCATCAGTCTTATAAGTTCCGTTTTGTACAGAGGACACAACCAGCATATCATTGTAAGTTAATCTTTTAACATTTGCAACTGTTTCTGATTTTTCCGAAAGAGCTGTTATGGAAAGAATCTTCCCTACATATTTGTCCTGCGAAGAAAACATATCTCCGGCAAACAGAGCCGAAACGCCTATAATACCAAGTGCTGCCACTATAGCTGCGACTACTCCGATCTTCTTAAACTTGTTAATACGTTTTTTCTTTTCTTTTTCTCTCTTTTCAGCAAGAAGCTTTGCTTTTTTTGCTGCATTTGGAGAAAGCTCTCTTTTCTTTGCCATGCAGTATCCTCCTTTCCTTCTGTTACACATTATATTATAACTGTTCAGTGAGCATTATATCACGAATAAAACTACGGTCAACAAAGTTCACACAAAATTACCATCACAGGTAGACTTACAGCATATCTATAAGATCAAGTAATTCTTCCTCTGTTTCCATCTCATTAATACGTGCCCTGAGCCTTGCCGAATTCGGAATCCCTGCCGTGTACCATGAGATATGCTTCCTCATTTCCCTGATCCCTATATATTCTCCTTTAATAGAAACCATCAGTTTTATATGTCTTCTGAGCAGTGAAATAAACTCTTCTTTGGAAACACTTTTTCCGGCAAATGTATCGCTGCGGTTTTCTTTACCTGCAGCTAAGTTTTCTGCTTTTATATCCCGGAATATCCATGGATTACCTCTGGCTGCCCTGCCTATCATTACGCTGTCACAGCCGGTTTCAGCTTTCATCCGCTTTATATCCGAAGCATTTTTAATATCCCCGTTCCCAATAACAGGAATACTTACATTTTCCTTTACTTTACGTATTATGCTCCAGTCGGCATTTCCTGCATAATACTCTTCTCTTGTTCTTCCGTGAACCGCAACCGCAGACGCCCCTGCATCTTCAAGAACCTTTGCAAATTCAGGTGCATTGATACTATCCTTTGTAAATCCGGCTCTTATTTTTACTGTAACAGGCACCTTTAGCGTCTTTACCATTTCACTGATGATCTTTCCTGCCAGAGGAGGATTCTTCATAAGCGCTGAGCCTTCACCGTTATTAACTATCTTTGGAACAGGGCAGCCCATATTCACATCAACAAAATCGTAGTTATATTCCTCTACAAGCTTAGCGGATTCGTCAGCCATTATTTCAGGCTCACTGCCGAAAACCTGGACTCCTACGGGTTTTTCCCTCTCATCGGTCAGAAGAAGGACATCCGCTTTTTTTCTGCTGTACATAAGCCCCTTAGCACTTATCATTTCGGTAACAAGAATATCCGCCCCCATTTCTTTACAAAGAAGCCTGAAGGGAAGGTCTGTCACTCCAGCCATAGGAGCCAGAATTATTTTATTTTGAAACATACTTTTATTCATTCTTTTCCATCCTGAGAACGGCACGAACAACAAAACCCCAGTAGCCAACAACTACTGGGATTTTACCATATAAACCTACTTTTGTTTGTCATGAATTATTCTTAGTCCATGAAGTGTAAGATGCGGATCATATATATCTATACAGTCCGCCGCCTCGGAAATAAGCTTCCCAAGTCCTCCGGTTGCTACAACCTTCACATCCGGAAGCTTCGCTTCCTTCTTCATGGTCTTTACTATATATTCTGTCTGACCAACATACCCGTAGTAAATACCTGCCTGCATACTTGAAACCGTATCTCTTCCAAGTATCGTATCAACCTTTCTTATCTCAACCTCTGGAAGCTTAGCCGTTCCCTTCCATAGTGCATTTGCTGAAAGCCTGATTCCCGGTGCTGTAACTCCTGCATAAAATGTACCGTCTCCAAGGACGAGGTCGTGGGTTGTAGCAGTTCCGAAATCAAGAACTATGACCGGTCCGCCATACATTTCATATGCCGCAACAGCATCCACAATCCTGTCGGCTCCAAGTTCCTTGGGATTAGGTATTGAAATATTGATTCCGGTCTTTACTCCCGGTCCGACAATAAGCGGGGTTATATCAAAAAATTTAATAATACCGCTCGTAAGAGAATGCATGATATCAGGAACAACCGACGAAATGATAACATTCTTAATATCTTCTTTCTTAAACCCGTTAAGAAGAAGCCAGTCGGCAAGGAAAACTCCGTATTCATCTGAAGTCCGATCCTGCTTTGTGGTCATTCTGAAGGTCTTAAGAAGCTTCTTTCCATCAAAAACCCCGTTTGTAATATTGGTATTACCTACATCTATTGCAAGCAGCATATTTTATCTCCCCGTAGCATATTAATTCCGAAAATAGCATATAGCCAATCACTTTTTTAGAAAAATGCATCATAGTATTCTTCAAGCTGTGTGAAGAATTCTCTTTTTTCTATCTGCAGCTGTTTTACCTTAAGATGACATCCTATCTCATCAAATGCCGCATCTGATTCATCAGCCTCCGTTACAATCTGCAGATTTCCATCCTCATCAAACAGAAGTATTATAACACCGCCCACTTCCTCGGTAAAGAGAACGCACATTATCTTAAGCTCATCTTTAACGAGCTGAGGAAGACCTCTGAATTCTTCATTTAAGTAGTATTTTCGCGTGTACCTCGAGGCACTGCAGAGAACTCTTCTTTCTGCCATTTTTTCTAGCACTCCTTAATAACATCACTCATATCATAAAGTCCCGGCTCTTTCCCGACAAGAAACTTGGCTGCATTTACAGCACCGTTTGCAAATATTGAACGTGAATATGCCACATGCTTAATCTCTATCAGTTCATCAGGTCCGGCAAATATTATTTCATGTGTACCCGGTATGGTTCCTGCTCTTACAGCAGATATTCCGAGTTCTTTCTTATCTCTCTTCTCACGCCTCTTAGATCTGTCAAAAATATATTCATACTGGCCATCAGCTGCTTCGTTTATGGCGTCAGCAAGAGCGATTGCCGTACCGCTCGGAGCATCCAGCTTCTGGTTATGATGTCTTTCGACGATTTCTATATCATATCCTGCAGGTGATAGAACCTTTGTTGCAGCCTTAAGAAGATTAATTATAGTATTGATACCCATACTCATATTTGCTGATTTAAGAATGGCAATCTTCTTTGACACTTCATTTACTCTGTTTAACTGCTCTTCACTGAGAGCCGTGGTACAGAGAACAAGCGGAAGCTTTTTAGCTTCTGCAAATGTAAGAAGGTCATCAACAGCTGATGCATTTGAAAAGTCAATTATTACATCTGCATCCACGTTACATTCCTCTGCCTTTGTAAAAACAGGGAAAGCACTCTTACCGTCATCATATATATCGATTCCTGCAACTATCTCTGCCGCATCATCTTTTTCTACCATTTCAGCAATTACTTTGCCCATACGTCCCGATGAGCCATGCATGATTATTCTTGTCATGAAAATAACTCCTTATATATAACCTTTATCCGGTCAAACCATAAGCCACATTTAGAATGAAATACCGTAATCCTTCATTGCTTTAGCAAGCTTCTCGGCATTCTGTGGTTCCATTTCCGTGAGAGGCATACGAACCTTACCGTTGCACATTCCAAGTAACTCACAAGCCTTTTTAACAGGTATAGGATTAACCTCACTGAAAAGCTCCTTGCAGAGAGGCATAACCTTAAGCTGAAGTCTTCTTGCTTCCTCAACATCTCCCTCAAGGAATTTATGAACGAGGTTATGTGTATCCTCAGGAATAATATTTGATGTAACTGAGATAACACCGATTCCGCCAAGTGAAAGAAGTGGAAGAATCTGATCATCATTTCCCGAATAGATATCTATGCAGCCATCAGCAAGAGCAGCAAGAGTTGCAACCTGTGAGATATTGCCGCATGCTTCTTTTATAGCAACAATATTCTTATTATCCTTAGCAAGTCTTACTGCTGTTTCAGGAAGGATGTTACATCCTGTTCTGCTTGGTACATTGTAAAGGATGATCGGAATATTTACAGCTTCAGCTATAGCGCTGTAATGCTTGTAAAGACCGTTCTGTGTAGCCTTGTTATAGTAAGGTGTTACTATAAGAAGTCCGTCTACTCCGTCTTTTTCTGCAGCCTGTGAAAGCATGATTGCAGTCTGTGTGTCATTTGAACCTGTTCCTGCGATTACAGGAATTCTTCCTGCTGCCTGCTCTGCAACCACTCTGATTGCCTCGCTGTGCTCAGCCTCTGAAAGAGTTGAAGATTCACCTGTAGTTCCGCAAACTACGATTGCGTCAGTTCCCTTCTCGATGTGGAATTCCGTGAGTCTTCTAAGACCATCATAATCAACTGTAAGATCATCATTAAATGGTGTAATAAGTGCTACACCTGCACCCTTGAAAATAGACATATCTTGTCCTCCCTTAAAATGTGTGTTGTCAAACTCTTTCCAACAATCTGCAATAAGCAAGTTTAATTCTGAGTCATAAGCCTATATGCATGAAAAAAGGTTGACGCACGCACGCCAACCCGAAATAATCAATAATAGGGATTACTCCTAAGCTGGTAGCGCTCCATCTAGTATCTTAGATGACAGTCCGATGGATATTATCCATAAGACCAGCAAAGAACCTGTTCAGCGATTCTTCACTTCGGCGGTTCATCCTTTCATTCTGTTTCTTCTGATCTAAACATCATCCGCAGAACTAATCTTAATCACCGCGCCTCTACCTTGTTACTTTGTCAAATATACTCCACCTCTTTATTTATGTCAACAGTATTTTCTATACTAAGGGCATTTTCCGTCTCATCACTCACAGCATTATCATACTGCCCTGTTTCGCCGCCTGTAATGCCGGCAGTATCTTCCTCTGTCTCAAGCGGTTTATCAATTGCCTCACTGTATGCTTCGCCATTTACAGACTGTACCACTCCGGACACTTCCGACTCTATACTCTTCTTCTCATCTTCACCCAGATCAAGATTTTCCTCTGTAATATCCTTCTCACGATTCATTGCATCGTAAAGACAAGGAACTACTATAAGTGTAAGAAGCGTACCGTAAATCATACCGCCTACTACGACTATCGCCATAGGCTGTGACATTTCCGTACCCTGTCCCATTCCGAGTGCCATGGTAGACATAGAGAAGATTGTTGTAAGCGCTGTCATAAGAACAGGACGAAGCCTTGTTTTGGATGACTCAACTATCGCATCCTTTTTACTCATTCCCGCTCTTCTGAGCTGAATTATATAATCAATAAGTACGATTCCGTTATTAACTATAATACCCGAAAGCATTACGAAACCGATCATCGCGATAATACTAACTGCCTTTCCGGTAAAGAACAGCATAAGGAAACCACCCGTAAAAGCAAGAGGTATAGTAAACATTATAATGAATGGTGCAAGAAGCGACTGGAACTGTGCCACCATGATCAGGTAAATAAGGATTACTGCAAGAAGAAGCATGAGAAGCACCTGTTCCATAGCTTCATTTATAGCCTGATCCTCACCGGACATAACAAGTGCATATCCTTCCGGCACATCAATCTTTTTTATTTTTTCCCTGACATCATTTCCTACGAGTCCTACATTATAGCCGTCCTTAAGAGTTCCGGAAACGGTAATGTAACGTGTCTGCGAATCTCTGAATATAGTTGCAAGTTCTTCTGTTTCCTTAAACTCGGCAATTCTTGAAAGCGGTATCTTTTCTTCCTTTTCTTTACCCTCGTCATCCATGCTTGTATATGTGAACTTAAGCTTCTTAAGGTCATTTATCGTAACCTCAGCCTGATCCTCACTTGCCACATACACATCAAGTGTTTTTATATCAGTTGTTATACTTGTCGAAGATGAAGTATCTGCAAGTTCAGCCATCACAAGCTGGAACACCTGGGCAACTGTCATATTGTACTTTGCCGCCTTGTCCTTATCTACGGATATAACAACTTCACTTGTCATGTTGCTCGTGCCGTCATCAATTTCTTCAATTCCTTTAACTCCCGAAAGAACTGTTGACACCTCGCCGGCAAGTTCTCTCAGTTTTTCAAGATTATTACCTTTAACCTCAATACTGATTCCATTTCCCGTAAGAGCACCCATGTCCATCATATTTGCGGACACAGTTGTAACACAGTCAATATCTTTGGAAAGATTCATTATCTTCTTTTCAAAATCAGCATTGGATGTATTTACCCCATCCTGAAGAAGCACATACATGGTAACAGTATTTGAACTGCTTCCGCCACCTGATGTAAGACCGCCGAGGAGCGACCCGCTTCCCATCATGGCACCTACAGTTTCAACGCCGTTAATCTCTTCAATCCTGTCGGAAAGAACATCTGCATAAGCTGCCATTTCTTCAAAAGTGCGTTCTTCATCTTCAGGAGGCGCCATATTTACAGTAATCTGTGTACTGGACATTTCCGGGAAGAATTCCGTTCCCCGTGACACAGCCAGTACAAATGAACCAACAAGAAGTCCTATAAGCAGGATAAATACTATAGGTTTAAATCTCATGCATACGCGGAGGAACTTTCCATACCCCTCCATGAAACGTCCTTCCTTCTTCTCTTTCACCTTAACCTTGCGGAGTATCCCCTGAGCCATGGCAGGTACAAATGTAAGAGCAACAAGAAGACTGGCTACAAGTGTATATGCGATCGTAAGACCCATATCAACAAAGAGCTGTCTCGTAAGTCCTTCAGTGAAAACGATAGGAGCAAAAACGCAGATTGTTGTAAGAGTCGATGCAGCTATAGCTCCCGCAACCTGAGATGCACCGTAAACACTCGCCTTCTTTATGGACATACCTTCCGACCGGAGTCTGAAGATATTTTCTATTACAACTATCGAGTTATCAACGAGCATACCTATACCGAGAGCAAGTCCCGACATAGAGATTATATTAAGTGTGATGCCTGTAAAGTACATGAGTACTATGGCAAATATAAGACTGAGCGGAATTGCGCATGCTATGATAATAGTAGGTCTGGCATCCCTCAGGAATATGATAAGAATTATTATGGCTAGCACCGCACCGAGAAGCATGTTCTCAACTATGGATTTAACTATAATATCTATATAAACTCCCTGATTCATAAGAACCGAGAATTCAGGTCCTTTTTCTTCTTCTCTTTCAAGCAGGTCAAAACGCTCAAGTATGCTGTCGGTTACATCACCTGTTGCATATCCCGTCTGCTTTTCAAATGTAATGAGAAGTCCCGTCTCTCCGTTTATCTTTGCATATACATCAGCAGAATTATCTATCACCTCTATATTGGCTATATCAGAAAGATGGATAGGATCAACACCGTCCATACCAAGATCAACCAGCATAAGGTTTTCAAGTGATTCAACATCACTTACCTTGTTACCGACCTTTACAAGCACCTGTCCTTCGTTACCGGAAACATATCCGGCAGGCATTTCAAAGTTCTGCGCCTTAAGAATGGCACCAAGATTTTCAACCGAAAGAACCTTATGGATATCAGCCTGATCTTTTGCAGAATCCTTTGCGGAATCAAGCTGTGTCTCAGCATTTGTAAGAGCGGCTTCACCGGTTATAAGCTGTGCCATTGCATCGCTCATCTGGAGAGTTCCGAGTATAGAGCCCTTATTTATCTGGCTGAGAGCTTGGTCTATGGAAATCTTACCTGCCTCAATCTGACTGAGTGCCGAATTGATCTGGGCTATACCTGCATTTACCTGAGTAAGATTCTCAGACAGTTTGGATATAGCTGCCGGAAGATCCTCATAGGTAGAAATCTCTATTCCCTGAGTTGCAAGTATCGGTGCCTGTTCGGCAATACCTGCATTTATCTGTTCTATAGTTGCAGTAAGTGTTGCAGCCTGTGCTCTTGCCTCATCTATACTCATACCGGCAAGTCCTGCAAATGTTTCGTCATCAAGCATACCCTGATCGTACATTTCTATTGCCTGATTAAGGGCAGTAAGTCCTTCCTGTGCTTTTACCGCACCGTCATACGCCTGCTGAAGAGTCTCAATTGCAGTCTTTAAGGTTTCAGCCGTTGCATTAAGCGTTGTAAGCTGACTCTTTAAATCAGATTCTGTCTGATAAAGCTCAATCTTTTTTGTATTAAGCTCGGTCTCGCCTTCACTGACCTGTGTTGCCACAGTTTCTTTTCCGGCATTGATCTTATTCTTTCCTGACTGAATTTCAGACTTCGCATCTTTTATCTCTTTTTCACCATCAACAAACTTGGCATCGATGGCTGAAGCGATTTCTTCATTTAATTTGTCAACCTTATCAGGATCTATCGTTACATTTATCTTCTGTTCTATACCACCGGCTATCGTTACGGAAGCTACACCTTCTATACTCTCAAGCTGAGGTTTAATGTCGTTATCAACATAATCAGTCACATCTATGGCGTCCATGCCTTCAACTCCGACCGCAGCAACCATAATAGGAAGCATATCAGGATTTATCTGCATTATGATAGGATTTCCGACAGCCTCATCAAATGTACCCTTAACCTGATCAAGCTTCTGCTGGATATCTATCATCGTCTTATCCATATTAGACGATTCTTCATATTCCATGATAACAACCGAATAACTGTTATAAGACATTGACTGCATGGTTTTAAGATTGGATGTCGTTGCGAGACTTGCCTCAAGAGGGGCAGTGACATTTGTTTCAACCTCCTCGGGACTGGCTCCCATATCCATAGTCATTACAACAACATACGGAAGTTCCATATCAGGAAGCAAATCCGCTGTCATTCTGGTCATGGCAACATAGCCTATAACAAGCACTGCTACAACTACTACAAATACCGTATACGGCCTTCTTACACTGAATTTTGAAATCATATTTTAAATCCTTTAAAACATACAGCCCTTAATTCTTATCTAACGACTACTTATGGCATTCAATAAACATTTGATCTACCGGCCGGCCGATCATCTCTAATCAAGTAATGTAACGTCTGTTACGTAAAACACTTCACATGATCCGTCCCCGGTATCATCACGTGTTGTACTGCTATACCAGTAAAACGTGGCACCGTCCGGACGCGATGCATTTATATTAACCAGATAACCTTTCATTCTTATATGATCACCTGCTTTTATTTTTTTAACAGACGCTCTTACTGCGTCATTTGCCCCGATTATATGATTATTGGCAGAGCATTTTGATACGCCGCTTACACCACCTACAGGATTCAGCTCTGCATATGTATCGGTTTTCCAGTAATACCATCTTCCGTTTTGCGACCAGTTAAAATCAATCCTGTCATTATATTCAGCAACCTTGCCCCACGCAAGTGCAAGATCTTTAGGTGCAAGCTTATCTCCAAGGGTCCCGCCTGTATAGTTCTTTGTATGAACCACAAGTGCCTCGATATCGTAGGAGTAAAGATAGCTTATATCCACTTTAAAGTCATCCATCTGAAGAGTCGTGCTGCCTTTTGCTTTTTCCTGCTTTGGTTCACCTATACCTGCCACACTTCTTCTTGCATCCCCGCTGCTCCCTTTAAAATAAAAAATAAGAGCACCGGCGATAAGGATAAATATAATGGCTCTCACTCTGTTATCTTTAAAAATACTGTTCATGACTCTCACCTGAAAATAAGTCTATGGTTATCTAAGCTCATCGAGTGTCTTACCGTAGGACGGCATAAAATCATTCATAAAATCTTTTACTTCCGGCATCTCCTGTGCCATATCGGAAAGTATCTTTTCCGTGGAAATCTTGGCAGTCCTGAATTCCATATTGCCGGAGGTTTCTTCTTCTATACATTTAATAAGAGCTGAAATCTTATCAGCAGCCTTTACAAGCCGCCTCATATAGAGTTCTTCGGCTCTTTCCTCTTCAGTAAGTTCCGCGGTACTGTCAGAAAAGAAAACCTTTCTGTATTCAGATTTAAGGTCTTCGGGAAGCATTTCGATTATATGCTCCTCTGCGACTCTTTCCACTTCTTTATACGCAGTTTTAATATCCTTATTGTAGTACTTAACAGGTGTAGGCATATCTCCTGTTATTATCTCCGAAGCATCATGATAGAGTCCGATAACAGCTGCCTTATCAGCATTCATACTGTGACCGTATCTTACATTTCCAATAGTCACAAGAGCATGTGCGATCATCGCTACATCAAGGCAGTGCTCTGACAGATTCTCCGGGCGGGAATTCCTCATCAGCGCCCAGCGCTCTATATATTTCATTCTTGAAACAAATGCAAAAAAACTGTAACTCATACAAAGACATCCTTCCGTATCTATAAAAACGCTGCATATTTCGTATCACCCGGGTAATGGTTCTACGTTTTATTATATACAGCAAGTACCAGATACAGCTTACCTGCATCTGGTACATATTACGCCTTAAATAACCAGTTATTCTGATTCTGTATCCTCTTCAGTTGCTTCCGGATCACCCTCATTATTTTCTGAATCTTCAAGAGAAATCGGCCCCGCACTTGACGCTCCTGTTTCAGATGTAAGTGCAGAATTGAGACTTGTCACCTTCTCTGAAGGATTATACGCTTTATCATCGAAAAGAAATTCATGAAGTACGATGACATTTTCAGAAAGATCCTGAGCAGCAAGACATGCTCCCTTTTCCTTTGAACTGTAATACGTGAATCTAAACGGGAAGCCTGCTGTATCAGTAAGTTCATAAGAAGCAAGAGCCTGAGCAAGAGTATACATTTCATCTTCGGTGATACTTGTTCTTATGTATGGGAAAAGTTCCTTTATCATCTTATCAATGGTTGAAATATCACTGTCTTTTAATTTTTCAACCATTGCAGAAAGAACCTCTCTTTGTCTTTCTGTTCTTGTTATATCACCCTGTCCTGTGTTACGAAGTCTTGAATATGCAGTAGCCTGAACTCCGTTAAGTGTTATATCACCTGTCTCAAATACACCGTCTGAATATATACCGTTTGAAGCAATCTGCTCGGTAATAAGTCCGTTCAGCATCTCAAGCTCAGCAGGTTCAATATTAACACGAACTCCACCAAGAGCATCGATAGCCCTTGTAAGTCCTTCCCAGTTAACTGTTATATATTCTGTAATACTAAGATCAAGATTTGCATTAAGAGTCTTCACTGCCATCTCAGGACCGCCGTATGCATACGATACATTTACCTTTGAAGTAACAGGATTATCCTTCTGTATTTCAAGCAGAGTATCTCTGTAAACAGAGCAGAGTCTTACCTCTTTTGTATCATTATTGATGGACGCTATGATGATTGCATCACTTCTTGAACCTTTTCCCATATTGGTATCACGGGAATCAACTCCAAAAAGTGCGATCTGGGTAAAGCCCTTTGTCTCTTCTTCAACCTTTTCATCTATAGCAAGCTCATGCTTTTCTATATCATCAACAGTCATAAGGCTGTATCTGCTTTTTACGTACTGCCTGAATATTCCGACACCGAGAACAACGATGAGGATTATCTCAACGATGAGCGCTATGACCCATTTTACATTTCCTGAAACATTCCTCTTCTCAGCACGCTTATAGTCATAATAGTCTTCTTCGTAATTTTCGTATTCTTCTTCGTAATCGTCGTAGTCTTTATTCTTACTCATTTATCACTTACTCCTGATTGTCCGGCATCAACCTGCTTACAAACAAACTGTATCATATGTAGGTCAAGCTGCCAACATTTATCTATAAGTCATCAAATTTATATTCTACGTAATAATAACGAAATGGGCTTCTTATTTCAAGCTTTACTTTGCTTAATTTTAATGGCTATTGTGTCATGTATCATAACAAAAATCTGGCTCACGGATATCTTTGATCTTCTCTGGGTACTGCGTTTAGGTCTCAGTACGACAGGAAGTTCAATGATCTTAAGCCCGGCTTTTGCCGCCATCGCAAGTATCTCAATATCAAATGAAAAGCGGTTTATAGTTGCATTTTCAAATATGCTCTTTGCCTTTTCCATTCTGAATACTTTAAGTCCGGTCTGAGTATCTTTTACATTAAGCGAAAAAAGCAGTTTTACCATACGATAATAAACATAACTCATAAGGCGCCTAAACGGTGAGTATTCTATATTCGAACTCTTATGGAGTTTTGAACCTATAGCAATATCAGCATTTTCGTCTATAAGCTTTCTCAAAAAGTTTTCCAGCTGATAAGGTGGAAGATCAAGATCCGAGTCAAGAAATGCAGCATATGTGGAATCGGCATACATCATACCTTTTCTCACCGCATATCCTTTACCACGGTTTTTACTGTAGGAAATGACTTTTATACGTCTGTCCATATTTCTTGCCCTAAGCATTTCCTTTTTCGTACTGTCACTGCTCCCGTCATTTACGGCAATTATCGCAAAATCATTCGTAAATCTGCTTATCTCATCTGCCGCCTGAAGAAGATTATCACATATGATACTTTCTTCGTTATATGCCGGCATTACCACGGAAAGATATTTTTTCCTGCTGTTATCTTCCACTGTACATTGCCTCATAATACTTCTGATAATCACCGCTCGTTACATTTTCCATCCATTCCATGTTCTCAAGATACCACTTGATCGTAAGTCTTATTCCATCTTTAAACATGGTCTCCGGATACCAGCCAAGTTCTTCTTTTATCTTGTCAGGAGCTATGGCATATCTTCTGTCATGCCCCTTACGGTCTTCAACATAAGTAATAAGATCCTTTGATACATTTTTCTTACGAGGATCTGAATCAGGAAGAAGTTCCTGCAGAGTTTCAATGATTATATTAATTATCTCTATATTCTGCTTTTCGTTATGACCGCCTATATTGTATCTTTCACCGAGCCTGCCGTTTTCCTGAACCATATCTATTCCTTTAGCATGATCCATGACATAGAGCCAGTCACGAACATTCTTTCCGTCACCATAAACAGGAAGTTTTTTCCCGGCGAGCGCATTGTTAATGATAAGCGGGATAAGCTTCTCAGGGAACTGATAAGGTCCATAGTTATTACTGCAGTTTGTTATATTTGCAGGGAAATGATACGTATCAATATAAGCCTTCACAAGCATATCCGAACCTGCCTTACTTGATGAGTAAGGGCTGTGAGGATCTATAGGTGTTGTCTCATAAAAGAATGCGGATTCATCATCGGGAAGTGATCCGTAAACCTCATCTGTAGATACATGAAGGAATCTCTTATCCTCTTTAAATGTACCGTCCGGATTTTCCCATGCTGCCTTAGCCGCATTAAGCATAACCGCAGTTCCGAGAACATTTGTCTTAACAAATATTTCAGGATTCCTTATACTTCTGTCAACATGACTTTCTGCCGCAAAATGAACAACTCTGTCAATGTCATTTTCAGCAAATATCTTTTCTATAGCTTCTTTATCACAGATATCTGCTTTAACAAATGTATAATTATCTCTATTCTCGATATCCTTAAGGTTTTCGAGATTACCGGCATATGTAAGCTTGTCTACATTAATGATACGTATTGAATCACCGTATTTATCAAACATGTAGTGAATGTAATTAGAGCCGATGAAGCCTGCTCCACCTGTAACTAAGTATGTTCTCATGGCATTGTCCTTTCTATACTTTTAAATAACGATACCAGATCAGTCCAGTATCTTTGAAATCATCTGATTTACGGTTGCAGGGTCACATTTACCCTTCATTTCTTTCATAACAAAACCTACGATTGCACCTGCTGCCTTCTTCTTTCCGGCTTTATAATCTTCAACCGCCTTAGGATTTGATTCTATAGCTTTCTTTACAACCCCTTCAAGCTCTCCTGCGTCAGCCTTGGTTGAAAGACCGTTATCGGCTACATACTTTTCAGGATCGAGATTTTCGGTAAAGACAGCCTTCTCGAAAACTTCCTTTGCAACAGCATTGTTGATTTCCTTGGATTCATTCAGCTTTATAAGCTTAACAAGGTTTTCAGCAGAAAACTTAAGGTCTGTTGCGTCTGTTCCTGTTTCTTTCATGAGACGCATAGTCTCACCCATCAGCCAGTTACTTATCTTCTTGGCATCTCCGCCGAGTTTTACGCCCTCATCAAGGATGTCAGCCATCTTCTTTTCGGCTGTAATCTGATCGATATCGTAATCCGGAAGGTCGTACTCTTCCTTATATCTTATCTTTTTAGCTTCCCTGAACTCAGGTTCAGCCTTCTTAATCTCATCTATCAGTTCATCTGATACGATTATGGGAACAAGGTCTGGATCCGGGAAATATCTGTAATCCTGTGCATCTTCCTTGGAACGCATCGGATATGAATAACCCTTATTATCATCCCATCTTCTCGTCTCCTGAGTAACAGACTTTCCTTCTTCCAAAAGATCCGTCTGACGGGCTATTTCATTTTCTATGGAATGTCTGATGGCCGTAAAGCTGTTAAGATTTTTAGTCTCTGTTCTTGTGCCAAATGTCTCGCTTCCCTTTTCCCTTATGGAAAGGTTAACATCCGCCCTCATAGAGCCTTCATTTAACTTACAGTCGGAAGCACCGAGATACTGAATGGTCTCACGAAGCTTTGAAAGATAAGCTATAACCTCATCAGCCGATCTCATATCAGGCTCGGAAACTATCTCGATAAGCGGAACACCTGAACGGTTGAAATCCACGTATGAACTTTCATTCCATTCATCATGAACAAGTTTTCCCGCATCCTCTTCCATATGGATTTCATGGATACGAACATCCTTCTTAGTTCCGTTTACTTCTATCTCAACCTTACCATCCCTGCATATAGGATAGTACAGCTGCGAAATCTGGTAATTCTGAGGATTGTCCGGATAGAAATAATTCTTACGGTCAAACTTACTGTTTCTTGTAATGTTACAGTTAGTTGCAAGACCGACTGCTATAGCCTTTCTAAGCACCTCTTTATTAAGAACCGGAAGACTTCCCGGCATACCCGTACATACAGGACATGTATGTGTATTAGGCGCACCACCAAATGCAGTAGAACATCCACAGAATATCTTTGTCTTTGTATTCAGTTCAACATGGACTTCAAGTCCGATAACTACTTCATATTCTTTTGACATTTTTTCACCTTTCTTCCCCGAATCCGTATATCCGGACGAAGCTTTCATTTACTGTTACTTACATATCTCCGGTTTCTTTCTTGTAAAGGTACTTTCAAATGCATATGCTGCCCTTAGTATCTTTCTTTCTTCAAATACCTGTCCAAGAAGCTGAAGTCCTACAGGCATTCCGTCCTTATCATATCCGCACGGAGTTGAAATACCCGGAAGTCCGGCAAGGTTAACAGAGACAGTATAAATGTCCCCAAGATACATTTTTATAGGGTCAGAAAGTGACTCCCCAATCTTTAGGGCAGTTGTAGGTGCAACAGGTCCAAGAATCACGTCATACTTAAGAAATGCCTTGTCAAATGCCTCTTTAATAAGCCTCTTAACACGAAGAGCCTTTACGTAGTAGGCATCATAATATCCTGATGAAAGAACAAATGAACCGAGCATTATACGACGCTTTACTTCAGCACCAAAGCCCTCGCTTCTCGTCTTCTTATACATGTTGTGGAGATCGGTATATTCAGCTGTTCTGTAGCCGTACTTGACTCCGTCAAACCTTTCAAGATTCGATGAAGCCTCTGCGCAGGCGATGATGTAATATGCAGGAATTGCATATTCAACCATTCCAAGGTCAAACTCTTCTACCTCTGCTCCAAGACTCTTTAATGTCTCAGCAGCTCTAAGTACATTTTCCTTAACATCCGCATCAAGTCCTTCTCCGAAGTAATCTCTAGGAATACCGATCTTCATACCCTTTACATCAGGTATAAGAGCGTTCATAAAATCTGTATCATCCATGTCTGCCGAAGTAGAATCCTTATAATCATGTCCGGAAATAATGCTGAGTGTTGCAGCGCAGTCCGTTACATCTCTTGCTATAGGTCCTATCTGATCAAGTGATGAACCATAAGCAATAAGTCCGTATCTGGAAACTCTTCCGTAGGTAGGCTTAATTCCTGTAACACCACAGAAGCTTGCCGGCTGTCTTATGGATCCGCCGGTATCTGAACCGAGCGCAAAAGGAACCTCCTCAGCTGCAACAGCCGCAGCTGAACCACCTGACGAACCACCCGGAACTCTTCCCAGGTCATACGGATTCTTGGTAGGTCCGAAATAAGAAGTTTCTGTTGTACTTCCCATCGCGAACTCATCCATATTTGTTTTTCCGACTATTACAGCACCCGCCTCGATAAGTCTTTCAACGGCAGTACTTGTAAATGTAGGAACAAAGTTACCGAGAATCTTTGATGAACAGGTGGTAAGCATTCCTGCTACATTCATATTATCTTTTATGGCAATCGGAACTCCCGCAAAAGGACTGAGCACATCGCCGTCTGCTTTCTTTGCTGCGATCACTTTATCCATTTCCTCTGCACGCCTTAATGCGCCCTCTGTATCAATAGTAACAAAGGAATGCACGTCTTTATCTAATCTTCCGATAGCATCTAGAGAGGCTTTCACTGCTTCAACCGAGCTTAATTCACCACTCGCTATCTTCTTTCCCAGCTCAACCGCTGAGAGAGACATAATATCACTCATCTGGTTTTCTCCTCAATTTACTTTTTGCATAGTTTTAATGCCATAAATACTAGGCAAATGTCTTAGGAACTATATAACTGTCATCACTCTTTTCAGGTGCATTTGCGAGCATATTCTCGCTGTCATCACCATTTGTAACCACGTCTTCACGAAGTACATTTGACACCGGAAATGTATGGCTCATCGGCTCCACACCCGATACATCAAGTTCATTCAGTTTATTTACGTATTCAAGCATATCAGTCATATCCTTCTTTGCCTGTTCTTTCTCTTCACCGGAAAGCTCAAGTTTTGCAAGGATCCCGACATAATCGATGGTTTCATCTGTTATCTGCACCTAATGTTACCTCCTAAAATATCTTTTTATCAGAATAATCCGTTCCTTAATACCAAATATATATCCTTCATCATCATTTTAAAATAAAAGAATAGGGAGCTTCTTTTAATGTCCGGACAGTAATGCCTTTTTCCTCAAAATGCCGTTTTAAGAGATATGCATCATAACTTCCTTCCGTATCCTCTATGATGTATGAAGGTGAATCCATAAATGCAACACTTGGATCAACAATGTCATAAAATTCTGCTGTCAGTCCCCAGTTACCATGATGTCCGCACTGAACGTAGTCAGCCTTAAGTTTTTCTTCATTTCCGGGAACTATAAACTGTTCCATCTCCTTCTGCACATCAGCACAGAAAAGCATGCTCTCTTCTTCACCGGAAATTTTGAACATGATCGAGCCATCATTACACTGATTATTTTCAAATGTATCTACATTCTCATCCCATGAACTTATGACCTCCATCTTAAGTCCAAGAATGTCGTAAACATCACCGGGATTTACATATGTGATATTATCCACAGTCTCCGCATATTCCTTAAACTTATAGTATGTGGAGATGCCGTCATAATCCTTTGCGCTTTTTTCATAAGCCTCATCATGAACCGGCGTTGCATAAATCCTGTCAATCTTAATCTTTTCTCTAAGGTCATCCTGCTCCATTATCGCATTAAATGCACCGATGTGATCATAGTGAGGATGAGTGATTATCCATGCCGAAACATGCCATCCATAATCTCTTATCTGACATGCTACGTCATTATAGGTTTCACCCCATCCGCCATCTATCACAACAAGATTCCCTTTGGAATCGACAATGGTATAAAACATCATCTGAGGCTTATCATCGCCTCCATACTGGGTAATAAGCCACCCTTCTTTCGGAATTTCTCCTCTTATCCTGAGCTTCACCCAAAGAAGCAGCAGCACTCCGGCAGATAAAATCAGCAGTGCGGTAACCAGCAGTATTTTCCTTACACCGATACGTTTCTTTATCGTTTGCTTCTGTCCCGTACTATCTTCTTCTGTTTTTATCTTTTCTATTTGATTCGTTTCTTTATTGGCCGTTTCTATATTCTCAGTCATGCTTTATCCGAATCCTCTTCCAAAAGTTTCATTTTATACAATTAATCTCTGACCTTTATGTGTGTCTCGCGAAGCTGCATCTCTGTAACTTCTCCCGGGGCTCCTGTCATCAGATCCTGCCCGGTTCCACTCATAGGGAATGCAATAACCTCACGGATATTCTCTTCATTTCTAAGAAGCATTATCATACGGTCAACTCCCGGTGCCATACCTGCATGTGGAGGCGCACCAAACTGGAATGCATGGTAAAGAGCTCCAAATTTCTGCTCAAGTATCTCTTTAGAATACCCTGCTATTTCAAACGCCTTTTCCATAATCTGCATATCATGATTACGGACAGCTCCACTTGAAAGCTCAACACCGTTACAAACTATATCGTACTGGTATGCCAGGATATCAAGCGGATCCTTTTCGTTCAGAGCCTCAAGTCCACCCTGTGGCATTGAAAAAGGATTGTGTGTAAATGCAGGTTTCTTTGTCTCTTCATCAAGCTCATACATAGGGAAGTCATTGATATAGCAGAAACGATAAGCATTCTTCTCGAGAAGATCGAGTCTGTTTCCAAGTTCATTTCTTATCTGGCCTGCATAAAGATTTGCAAGATTCTCTTTATCAGCGATAAAGAAAATTGTATCACCAACGTTTAGACCTGCGAGTGTTCTAAGTTCTTCCTTCATATCATCCGGAATAAATTTATCGATAGGTCCCTTATAGCTTCCGTCTTCAAGCACCTCAAGATATCCAAGTCCGCCCATTCCGATTCCCTGTGCGAATTTGAGCATCTTCTCATGCTGACCTTTACTGAGCTTCTTATGTGCATTTATAGCACGAACTGTCTTTCCGTGGAAAGGCTTAAATGTACATCTCTGGAAAAATTCCGAAAGATCTATAATCTTAAGTGGATTACGAAGGTCAGGCTTATCTGTACCATAAGTAAGCATAGCCTCCTTGTAGCTTATTACAGGGAAAGGTGCTTCCGTAACTGTATATCCCTTTGGAGCGAATTCTTTAAATGTATCATAAAGAACTTCTTCGCCCACTTTAAATACATCTTCTTCTGTAGCAAAACTCATCTCAAAATCCAGCTGATAGAATTCTCCCGGAGAACGATCGGCTCTTGCGTCCTCATCTCTGAAACAAGGTGCTATCTGGAAGTACTTATCAAAACCTGACACCATAAGAAGCTGCTTAAACTGCTGAGGAGCCTGTGGAAGCGCATAGAACTTCCCCTTATAACGGCGTGATGGAATTATATAATCTCTTGCGCCTTCAGGACTTGATGCAGCAAGTATAGGAGTCTGGATTTCAACGAATCCCATATCCTCCATCTTTCTTCTCAGATATGAAATAACCTTGGATCTAAAGAGGATGTTCGCCTTAACCTTATCATTTCTGAGATCAAGATATCTGTATTTCAGTCTTACGTCCTCACGCACCTCTTTTGAAGTAACGACTTCAAACGGAAGATCTGTATAAACCCTTCCAAGAATGTCTATGGAATGAGCTTCAAGCTCTATAGTCCCCGTAGGGATTTTAGGATTATAGGTTTCTTCATCACGATGCTCAACAAGGCCTTCAACCGAGATGGCTTCTTCTCTCCTTATCCCCTCAAGAAGACTTGTATCACGAAGAACAACCTGCATAACTCCATACATATCACGAAGGTCTATAAATGAAACGCCGCCGTGATCACGAATGTTCTCAACCCAGCCGGCAAGGCGTACGTTTTTTCCAACGTCACCTTCAGTCATCTTATCAATCGTTCTGTCTCTGTAAATGTTTCCCATTTTCCTTTAATCTCCTTATAATCATTCGCAGTAATAGTAAGCTATATACCGGTTTCTACATTTATTCCCCGGCATATAAATCGAGTAGGGCAGATGTAATCGCACCCTGCTCGCCCGCGAGCCGCCGGTCAGCTTTAGCTGACAACTTCCTTTCGGCGGCTCTGCGATATTAAAAATCCCGGAACAGAAAAATCTGTCCCGGGACGAATAAACTAATGTTTATCCGCGGTACCACCCGCGTTTTGAACTATCAGTCTGACTGATAATCCCTCTTAAATATGCATATCGAGCATAACCCGCTGTGTTCTACTTGGATGAAAAGTCATAACTTTTATTCCGTTCTTCACAGAGCTCAGGAGTGTTCCAATATCACGCGTCTTACTGCTGTCTCTCAGTCTATGAACAGCATTCCCTGTAGCAGCGTTTGTAATATAAGTCTCCATCAAAGCCACTGTGCCATAGTATAGTTCATCAAAAAGATTTTGTAAAGCGCTTATTCGGCAATTTTCACATTTCCCAGTTCACGCTTAAAGATTTTTAAAACTACAATCTGTTTAACAAAAACAAAATCCTTAATGAGATTTCATCAGTAACATTTCTCCTAAGCCTTCGTGGGAAAAAAAGTTTTGGTATAATCGACTTAAAATAGCTGTCACATGTAAAAAGATCAACCAGACTTTTATCATAATCCGACAATTCGTTATAAAAAACGGACTTAATTTCCTTTAAAATCATTTTATAACTCTTAAGGCTGTTTCCAAGAATAAACTGCTTAAATCGCCAAATGAACATACCGCAAAATGACATATTGCTGCTTGTAACAGTCGATTCATGCCGTCTATAAAGAGCAAGCGGCTCACTATCTGTTACTATCCTTCCACATCCGGCAAAATACATAGCCATCCATGTTCCACGGCCTCCACACTTAATCGGAAGATTGCTCAGCAGGTTTTCTCTTGCTTTTTTGGTAAGCGCCATTGTAAACTCAAGCCCCGGAACTTCAAAAAGTACATTTACAAGTCTTTGTCTGTTCCTAATATCAGGGGATATAGACACTTTATTAAGACCACTGTCACAAATTACATATCGGCTGTAGTAACATACATTCTTATTCTTAAATTTTCTGAGTTTTTCTACCGCCTTCTCCACCTTTTGTGGCAGCCAATAGTCATCCTGATCAGCAAAGAAATAGTAATCTGCTTCTATATCATCTTTAAAAAGACTCCAGAAACAATCCGGATAACCCAACCTGCTTCCCTTTATAATATGCACTCTGCTATCATCAGCATATGAATCAAGTATTTTCAATGTACCATCACTTGACCCATCGTCCCTTATATAGAGCTCAAGATTTTTATATGTTTGATTCAAAATACTGTCTATCTGCTCTCTTACATATTTTTCCCCGTTGTAAGTAGCCATTAGGACAACGGCCTTATCCATTTTATAAATCCTCTTAATCTATAGCGTATTATTTTGCAATTCTGCCCTCTTTTTTACCATAATTAATATAATGCAGATAATACTGTTTATTATCAGAGCCAAATGCCCTTCGAAGGTCAATATATCTTGACCTGTATGCATTTAGATTAAAGTCCGGCTTTGCCTGACGTCCTTCCTTCATTCCATAATTTACGAAATGCTGCAAGGTTGCTATATCGTCATTCCCGAAAGCCTTTTTTATATCAGGATATCTGCTTGTGTAATAGTAGTAATCATATACGGAGCTGTAATCAACGCCATTCATTTTAGTTACGGCATTTTTAACCGATTTGGTTCCCGTTGCCTTTCTTCCTTCATTGTAACCATATCTATTATAATGCTCATAATACTTAGCTAAGTCATTTCCAAAAGCAAGTCTGAGATCCTGATATGCATACTTATAGGAATATACATCAAATGTATCGCTGGACTTTCTGCCTTCCTTCATGCCGTACTCATTGAAATGCTTAATGTACTTCTCATTATCATTACCAAAAGCCTTCACAAGATCAGCATTATTCTTTTTATATGTGCTTATATTAAATACTGCGCTTCCCTGTCTTCCTTCTGAAAGGCCATAACTCTCGTAATGCTTTGTAAGTTTTTCAGCATTTGAACCGAATGCTCTTCTAAGATCTGTATACTTGGCAGCATAGAAGCTTGTATTAAGTGTAGGTCCGAATGCCGGAAGTGCTCCAAGTCTTCCTTCCTTTTTACCGTAATTCACAAAGTGTGCCAAATACTTAAAATTATTACTTCCGTAAGCTCTTCTAAGATCTGCATTGGCTGACTTATAGTAATTAACATTAAAATCAGCTGAAGCCTGACGGCCTTCTTTTATCCCATATGCTATCCAGTGAACCTTAAGGAATGTATCATTCATACTCCTGAGATCTGCATATTTGTTTCTGTAGTAAACCGGATCAAAAACCGCTGAGCCGAGATATGTCTTATTTGTAAACCACGGATTACCTGCTGACCATCTGTCAGTAGGATCCCAGTCTCTAAACGGTGATGGACATGGACCTATCTTTGGGTTTTTAGGTTTCCCAAGCGGTCCGGTTGAAGAGCTTGCCATTACCGTCACAGGCGTTCCATCAGGGCAATTATCATATATATACTTTGCCCCTTCAACATTGAGCCTTACACATCCATGTGAAGCATTCTGACCAAGTATATCGTAATCTGCAGTATAAACAGACCCAGCATCGCCAAACCTTGCACAAGGTACTGAATGAAACAATACTGAGCCAACAATACGGTTTGTATACTGCCCCGCCGAATTAAGAAGATGTCCCCATCTGGCTCTTCCGGACAGTCTGAATGTTCCATGAGGAGTTGCTGTTTCAGCCCTTCCCGCTGAACAAATGAGTGACTTAACCGCGGCACCATTCTTGTATATGGTAACAACATTTGACTGTGTGTTAACATATATATGCCAGCCACCGGCTGCTTCAGCTTTTAAATCCGGAATAAAGCTTAACAGCATTGCACATACAATTATAAGCGATAATAGTTTTCTTTTCATCCGACGCACCCCATTTCTGATATACTGCTACTACTATTTATATCTTAATTCAAATAATTTGACAATCTTCTTTTTATATCACTTGAACATATCCTCGGTGTCCTTGATAGCCCTACTACTTCCCTGCCATTTTCATTACACCATTTAACAGCCCTCTTAAAGCCATCATGAGTCTGATCTCCACCTATGGCAAAAATATCAAAATCTTCTTTTGGTAAACTGGTATCAACATCCCGGTATACCACTACCTCATCAACAACCTTGAATGCAGAGACCATATTGATTCTTTCCTGAGTCGTATAAAAAATATCTGCATTCGGTTTTGTCTTGAGTATAAAGTCACCATCCTGCACCGCTACAACCAGATAGTCACCGTACTTCTTTGCATTTTCAAAAAGTATGAGATGCCCATAATGAAAGAAGTCAAAAACGCCAACCGTAATAACAGTTTTCTGAGGCCTTGGCTTTGAAGTCATTTTATTACGAAGTAAGGGTTCTGTAGTACCCCCCCTACCCATCAAATCCAGATCAAAATACTTATCAATCTCATATCCGACAGGTTCTTCTGTACCTTTTACTAAAAATGCATCATCGACTGCTTCAAGTCCCTTTATCAGTTTTAATCGCATATCCTCCGGATATATGATTTCTTCGTCAGAAATAGTTTTAGCATATTCATCATCAAAAACACCAATTATCAGTTTTTCACATGCAGCCTTACATTTTTCAATCAGTTTTAGATTTCCCAGATGAAATACATCAAACACTCCACTAATATAGCCCGTGTGGTATTGTTTTTCCATGTTCTATAACTCCATTAAACACTTAATATCTTATGTATTACAATCTAGCAATCCTCATCATCAATAAACTCTGTACCATCAAGATATTTTATATACTTTGCCGCCTGATTCCACCTCTTCGACTCTGGAGGTAGTGTCATATAGTCATCTCCGTAAAAATGACTGAGTATTTCTTTGTAGCCTACCGGAATTGGCATGGCAGTATCTTCGAATTCAGAATCTATAAGTTTTGAAAACCATTTTTTCTTATAGATTTCAAAACTGTCTACACATGTAAGCACATATCCGGTTTCCTTATTCTCATATTTTAACATAGTTTTGTTAAAATAATCAGATAGTTTTTTGGGAGTAATCCCAAATATTTTACACAAATGCTTTATAAATACCTTTGCCAGATATTTGAACTGTCCGGGTAATCCTTTTTCAAAAACCACTGTCTTTTCACATGATGTAACCGTATACAAAGCCTTTATGATTTTGATTTTAGTATCAATATTATGAAGTATATTATTATCAGCAGGTATATTGTAATAAGGGAATATTTCGACAAATATACCCATATCGTCCATTCCGCTTTCCTTTGCGAGACGCGTTACAAATCTGGAATTCTTATAATAGAATTTCGGAATAATTATATAATAACCGCCGGGAGTCACTGAAGGAGCATAAAAGCCGTACTCATCAAATTCCTCCTTCGGTATACTGAGGAATTTTATATAATCACTGTAAAACATTCCTATATCCATATCATCGTCCCAGGGTATAAAGCCCTTATGCCTTACCGCCCCCAGCAGCGTTCCTGAAATGGCAAAAAATTTAATATCATACTTTTCACATAGACTGCGAAATTTATTATATACAGTTATTATATCTCCATGAAGCTTTTTTAAATCTTCTTCATTATACTTCTTGTACATTTCTATCCCCTTTTTCTATATTATGAACATCAAACAGCAGCATAACTATAAGAATAATCATAAGAAGAACTTCCGCGATAACCTGTGAATAACTGCCGCCATTTGGTCCAAATGCCGATATAAGCGGTCTGTTTATGACAAAATTCAGTATAAAAGAAATCGTCACTGCGATCAGTAGCTGAACAGACTTTCTTATAGCAATCAGCATCCCTGCAAAAAACCAGACTGCAGCAGCGAAAAATGTGCACCATATAAGCGGAATCAGGTATTCATCGTGAGCTGCTATAGATGGATTATATAAAAGCTCAAGTCCCCAGTGTCCAAGCAGATATCCCCCAATATTCAGCACAACAAATGCTGCAACTATTATGAGTGATATCTTTTTTATATATCCGATAAATTTTTCTTTATTCCCATCAAAAAAGGTTCTTGCTATTCCCGGTATAAACGGCGAATATATAACACTCGCTGTAAGCTGAATAATGACTGTAGGTGATGCGACAGTTGAATAAATACCCAATTCCTCAATGCCACACTTTTGTTTTATACTCACCCTCACAACTGTGGCAAAAGAAGAAGCCATGAAGTAATAAACTACAAGACCTGCGCATGATTTAAGAAGCTTAATTATCCTTGCATCATATTTAACCTTCCCAATTCCTGCTATGTTCCTTGTCTGCTTCTTATCATAAAATTGAAATACAAGCCAGTCACTGAGAGCTATAAAAATAAAGGTGATATACATTTCTCTTGTCAGTAAAAAAACAACTACAAATGAGGCAAGCTGCAGCGTTCCTCTCATAATATAAGATTTACCAATTATATCAAAACGCCAATTTGTCTGCAGCACTCCCTGATAAACATCTTCAGCTGACTCAACTATTCTCATACACATATATATGAGAATACATATAATCTCCATTGGAGATGTACATACAATGACAGAATAGACTACACATGCTATATATGCAACTGCGCACGTAATCCGCCTGCTCATTATATAATCTTCGTTAGAATAAACCTTTGTTATATCGGAAATCTGAAAGCTCCTCATCCCAAAAGAAGCTATACTGGCAAATGAATTGGTTACTGACATTGCAAGTCCGAGCATCCCTACAGGCCAATAGTTATCTTTTGACATATATACTATCAAAACTGTCATCAACCATTGACAAAAGGAAAAATATACATTTCCCACCGTATTCCACATAATACTCTTTTTCATTAAAGCATTACTTTCCATATGTATTCCTATTCATCCTTAAATTTAAGTTTATATGGGTAATGATTTTTTCTTTTATCTTCAGGTGGAAGTTGCATAAAATCACCGAACATTTTATTCAGGTTATCTTCTATCCTGTTGGGGAACTTAAGATCAAGTCCCTCAAACTTAATGGTTTTCAGCGGATAAATATCATCATAATCATAAATATTAAGATAAGCTGTTGTATCACAGAGAAAGTCAAACCTCTTTGCCCCGGCTTTCCCATTATACTGAACACTTACTCTGTGGCACATCTGATAAAGCCACTTTGAAGAGACATTTAATGTCTTAAGGAACCAGTGAATCATCCCACATACAGGCTGAACTATCTTTGCCTTTATTCCGCTAAACGGAAGGACAGGATGAGGAATGCTTCTTAGAATAAGGAGCTTGCTCCAGAAGAAAGCCTGAACTGCCTGCCTCCTGAACTTCTTTTCATCATCCGGAATCTGATCAAAAGGGTATAAATCAAGGAAGATTCCAAAAGGAAGATCAATATCCTTAAGCGGCCACTCGACAAACTCAGTCCCTTTCATCGTCCATCTTGTAGTCAGCAGTGGATAATTCGGATAATTTTTCCCGTTCATAAGAAAATACTTGTCACCGTAATACTTATCCGCAAGCCGAAGGAATCTTTCATAATCCTTACGCGGCATAGCTATATCAATATCATCATCCCACGGTATAAAACCACCGTGTCTTATAGCCCCGATTGCCGTTCCTCCAACGCCGAAATAAGTAATATTATTTTTTTCACAAAGATCGAGGAAATCTCTGAGTATTTCTAATTCTGCCTCATGTATTTTCCTGAGCGTTTCCTCATCATAACTTCTATCTGTCATTTATACATCCTCACAAATTGCTGTTAAGTCATAGTTTATTTGATTTTTCCGAATTACTATACAGATTGCAAAGCATCTTTGCAACAGCTTTAGGCCAGAATTTACTGTACATTTCAAAATCCTCCTGCCACCTGCTGGTACTTTCAATTATTTCCGTAGTAGTCGATTCCTCATGTATTCTGTGCCCCATTAAAAGCATGTGCACATAGCAGAAACTGCCATCCTCTTTTGAGAGTTTTTCCCATGTTTTCCAGTCAAGATTACTGAGAAGCCCCTCATCAAAAAGCGGTTCGGTAATTCTATCCTTAACGTATGTAACAGACGGACAGCATATTCCGTTTCCAAACATAATTGGAAACCGCTTACCAAATCCGGTTCCTCTTAGTCTTCTGTTACACATCGGAACAGATAGAAGCCTTTTTATGATTAAGTTAGTATTCACCCTGACTCTTTTATCATTTCTTATCTCATAATAATCGGTACAGCACATGATTGCATTTTTAACAGAATTAAGTTCTTTTATCACTGCTGCCGTATAGTATTTTTCGTATATATCATCCTGATGCGCTATAGTGACATATTTCGTATCAGCTCTGCCGAGTGCACTGTTCCAGTCTTTTGCTATATCCGGCTCGTGATCCGTCAAATAAACAGGAATTTCATACTTTTTTGCCAGATTTCTTATATACTCATTATCTGTCGAGGTAGATATATAAACCTTGCTCTCTACACTCTGGTTCAAAACTGACTTTATACACTCTTCAAGATATGGACTCTCTTTATATGCACAAATTGCAAATGTATGGTCTGCCATAATAACTCCATCCCACTAATCCAGTTCCTTTTTAGCTGTATCCAGTGCAACTTCTATAACCTTATCCATGTCATAGTACTTGTACTCGCCGAGTCTGCCTCCGAATATTACATTTTCCTCTGCATCGGCAAGCTTTTTATATTCAATATATAATCCCGAATTTTTTTCATCATTAACCGGATAATATGGTTCATCTCCCGGCTTCCACTCAGAACTGTACTCACGGCTTATAACAGTCTTTGGAAGTTCGTTTCCATCCTTATCCTTACCAAACTCAAACCATTTATGCTCTATTATCCTTGTATACGGTGTTTCTGAATCTGTGTAATTAATAACAGCATTACCCTGATAATTAGGCATATCAAGAGTTTCAGTTTCAAATCTCACCGAGCGGTACTCGAGTGTGCCAAGTTTATAATCAAAATATGCATCGATAGGTCCCGTATACAGAACCTTATCGGCAAGTTCGGCGTAAGGCACGGTGGCACCGTCACTATTAATGCCATTCTTCCTTACATCAAAGAAATCCGTACCAGTCACCACTTTAATATTCTCATGTGAGAACATATTCTCTATCAGTTTTGTATAACCCCCTACCGGTATACCCTGGAAGAGAGCATTAAAGTAATTATTATCAAATGTAAGTCTTACAGGAAGTCTTTTAATGATAAAGCTTGGAAGTTCGGTACATTTGCGTCCCCACTGTTTTTCAGTATATCCCTTTACAAGCTTTTCATATATATTTTTGCCAACAAGAGTTATAGCCTGTTCTTCAAGATTCTCCGGCTCGTACTCTTCCGGTTTTATATCCCTTCCGGTCTTTTCTTTATATGCTTTTACAAAGCCAAGGATAGCTTCCTTCTTTTCCTCTTCTATCTTTTCTTTTGCCGCGTCAGGAGTTACGACTCCCCACATTTTATTAAAGGTATACATATTGAAAGGAAGCGAATAAAGCTCACCCTTATAATTTGCAACAGGAGAATTTGTATATCTGTTAAAGTCAGCATACTTCTGCACAAATTCCCATACCTCTTTATTATTGGTATGGAAAATGTGGGCGCCGTACTTATGAACCTCTATGCCTTCAACATTTTCCGTATAGATATTTCCTGCTATATGATCTCTTTTTTCAATGACAAGACACTTAAGCCCTTTTTCAGCCGCTTTTCTGGCAAAAACTGCGCCGTAAAGCCCGGCACCTACTATAAGATAATCGTACTTTTTTGACATACTAATTCCCCTGTTTAATATTTTTCAATTACTCTTTAGTCTATATCATATTTTTTAACAACTATTTAAACCGTAAAAATCATTTTACGGGAATGGACGTGTTGCTCCATAAATATATGGATGCGGTCCACCTGCTACACTGTATTTGTCAGTTACCCTTGGTGGCCATGACTCTATAACTCTTCCGTTTCCAAGGTAGATTGCAACATGAATGATAATGTTACCTCTTGCACTTCTGTAATATATAAGATCTCCTCTTCTGCGATTGTTATAGCTGACATGCTGCATAGGAGTCTGATTGAAAAGTGTACGTGAATCATACTCATTCTGCGGAAGCGCATGATGTGCCGGAGTAGCAGGATATGGATTGAAGCCACCCGCATACAGGCACTGCATTACGAGGCCGCTGCAGTCAGCCGCGCCACCGGGCTGAGTAGATTTACATATTCTGTACTGTGTCCCCATGTAATCATATGCACGGGATATCATAGCTTCAATGCGTTCCTCTCTCGAATTGAGATTACCTGTCTTCATAGGGCTTACATAGTATCCCGGAATTGAAACAAGTGTCGGTGCATTTGTCTGAACCGTATAGATATTCCCCTTACCGTCGTATCTGTACCATGTACCCTTATACTTTAACCATCCATTCTTGTAATTCGGCTTATATAAGTCATTTGAAAGAGCCTTCTTTTCGTTATAAAGATTATTATCGTAAGAAGCCTTTCCCATTCTTCCTTCTTTAAGACCATACTTTACAAAGTGATTAAGAACTGCATCTTCATCTGTTCCAAAAGCATTCTTTATATCACCATATTTTGTAACGTAGAAGTTGTAATCAAAGAGTGCTGCATAATCACCAAGTATATGCTTTGTCTCATAACCCCTCATTGAAGTTACGCCGCTTGTGACTCTGCCTTCACGGGCACCATACTGGATGTAATGCATATAGTATTTAGGATAATCAGTCTTAAATGCATTTCTAAGATCTTTATATGCATAGATGTATGATACAACATCAAACTTTGCATTACCCTTTCTCTGCTGCTTCATACCCTGATTTATAAAATGATCGAGAGCACTTATATCATTGCATGCATACTGATTGGCAATATCTTTATTATTTGCTATGTAATAATTAAAATCATAAACCTTACTGTAATCAACTCCATCTTTAGAAGTTACAGGATCTTTTATTGATTTACAGCCACTGGTTCTGCGTCCCTCTTTCTTGCCGTATTTAATATAATGCTCATAATACTTTTTATACTCAGTACCAAATGCCTTGCGGAGATCCTTATACTCCATAGCATACGAACTCACATCAAAAGTTGAGTTTCCTCTTCTTCTCTCATTCATTCCATACTTTACGAAATGTTCAATAAGTCCGTAATCGTTATAAGTTCCGATAACCTTGCGAAGATCAGCATAATGACTTACATAATATTCGTAATCATAAACATCTTTATAATTAAGACCATTGTATGAAGTAGTAGGACGGATCAGATTTGCTTCTCCAACTGTCTTTCTGCCTTCCTTTTTTCCGTATTTAAGATAATGCTCATAGTACTTTTCATTATTATTTCTAAATGCATTTCTTAGGTCGGGATATGACTTCATATAAGAATAAACATTGAAGTTTTCACTTGCAATTCTGCCTTCTTTCATTCCGTATGTAATAAAATGGCGAAGAGTTTTTTCCTGATCATCTCCAAATGCTTTTTTCAGATCTGCATACTTATTTATGTAGTAGTAATAATCATAAACATCACTGTAATCTACACCATTATAAACACTTAGTCCCGGTGCAGGTTTTGCAGCAGTTTCATCCTTTAAAACAGGTTCCTGAACAGGCTCAGATATTGAAATAGTCTTTGTATTTTTTTCATAAACTATTCCCTCTCCAATTGCTTTAGCCTTTTCTTCCGGCTTTACCTCTTTACTCGCGGTTTCATCAGAAGCCGCTGCATCTTCCGCCTTGGCATCTGTAGACGATGCTTCATCCAGAAGAACAGTTTCTTCAGTAATATCAGTATTCTCTGCAGCATAAGCCGGACTGCCACATAAAAGAGCCACTGAAAAAACTGCGCCAAAACATGACATAACAAGTTTCTTACTAAGATTTTTCATTTTCTCCTCCTTAACTAGTATTTTTCTTAGCTTTATCTTACAATCAACCTTGCAGGTTGTCGTTATCACTACCGGTATATGCATACCATATATATTTCTGTTTTTCTTTTTCGGAATACTCCACTTTTATATCAAGGTCATTTATGGAAGCTCTTTCATATCCATTTTTATCATAGAACCTTATAGCGCGTTCATTATCCGGCTCAACACACCAGTATATAAGCTTGAGTCCCAGATCTCCTGTTGCAAGCCTCAGCATTTCTTTCATCGCATAGGCTGCGAATCCTTTGCCGATAGCTTCCGATCTGAGCGTTATTCCAAACTCGGCATTGCCAAGATGTCTGTCAATCTCTTTCAGGCTGACAGTTCCCATATACTTATCACCTTCTCCGGCAATGGCAAGATGAACTGCCCCTCCTATATTAACACCAATATTGCTTTTAATCAGCCCCGATGCTATCCGGCTCATTTCAATAAACCTAACACAGTCATCAAGCGTCATTGTCTTAAAATCCTTTTTAAGATTTCCGACAACTGTCTCATCATGCATCCATTCAAGCATAAGCGGTGCATCTTCCGTCTTAAGTTCCCTAAGCTTCATCACTTTTCCCCGCTCTTTTTTTAAAAACGAAAATTTTACTTATCACATAGTTGCCTACAGTAACAATAACCTGGACAACCAGCTTGGCTATCTTATCATTTACTCCCATAACAGTAACGAGTAAAAACATGGTTCCCATGTCCATAAGAAGAGTGCCCACTCTTCCAAGCACAAACTCTATAAATTCCTTCCATCTGTCATTTCTTTCACTTTTAAAAACAAATGACCTGTTAATGAAATACGCAAACACCACTGCGCCTATCCACGATAAGACATTTGCTGCCTGCAGGAGAAACGGGTTGTCAGGATTTAGAACCGTAAATGTAAGGCCGTAATATATAGCAAGGGATACAATCGTGGTAAGCACTCCTGCTATGAGATAGTTCACTATCTCCTGATATTTTAAATACATATTCTTAATAGCGGTTACCATAGTATATATCACCATCCTGAAGAAGCTTGCCCCATCTGTCACTGAACAGCTTCTTATCAGCCTCCTGAATAGTCTTATAATCATCCGGCGGAGTTAGCCTCCTGCTGTACTTACATATCGATCTTCCTGCATATACGGATTTAAGGCCTGCGTCCCTCATCCTTAGGCAAAGATCTTCTATAAGAGTTTCGATAGTCTTATAGCCTTTTCCAAAACCGCCTGCCGCTTTTAAACTATCCTTTGTAAGCATAACACAGCCTTCCCTGAGTGCCATGTAATCAATGTACTGGTTATATTCCTCATCATAGTCCTCATGCATAAGGTATTCAGAGCCTAATATCTCATCCTTTCGATAGATGATTCCTGCATGTCTGGTTCTGTACATAGGAAGTGCAAACTGAGTAGCAGTGATTCCGACATCCGGTCTTGCATTAAGTATACTCATCATATCACGTAATGCAAATGAACTGTAAATACATACATTGCAGGATACTATAAGTATATATTTGGTATTTATCCTTGCAATCTGATCGCTCAGTGCTTCTCCGAGTCCGTTTTTACCTCTGCTGAGAGGATTAACCGGAATGAACGATATATCGGACATTCCCTCCGATTTTTTAATCGACTCAAGGCACTTCTTTAATCCATTTTCAAATCCATCGGTAATCACAAGAACCGTAAGCGCCGCATCCCTGCCGCTTGGCATAGGATACTGGGTTATGTAGTGTCCGAAAAGCCTGTCATCCTGACTGACTATAGCTTTAATTCCAAGGCGGTCATAATGCGCCTGAACTGCCTTAACTCCGGCATCATATGCGTACATCTTCGCTTCCACATTTCCGGCTGTGGATGTGGCATTTACTCTCCAGCTGTAAAGAATCTTCGGTATATGATGAATCTTAAATGCATTTTCCGTACATCTGAAAATAAAATCATAATCCTGCGCACCGTTATATTCATCGTTAAAAAGTCCTGCCGTTTCAACAAGTGACTTTTTTACAACAAACATATGCGTTATATAGTTACAGCTCTGAAGAAGATCCGGATTAAAATCCGGTTTTATGCTCGGTTCAAAATGCCTCACTCCGCCTTCATCGGTCTTGTCCTCGTCCGAATAAAGAACATCTATTTCAGGATCTTCATTTATTGCTTTTACACACTCGTAAAATGCATTTGGCATAAAGAGGTCATCATGATCTCCGAGCACTATATAATCACCCGTGGCGAGCGTATATGCCTGATTGGTGTTTGAAGATATCCCGAGTGTCTTATCACCTTCACCAATGTAGAGAATCCTGTCATCATCCTTCTGATATTCAGCTATGGCGTTTCTGAGTCTTTCTTTATCTTTACTGCCGTCTGAAAAACAAAGCTGCCAGTTACTGTAAGTCTGATCCTTAACCGACTTTATCAGTTCATCCAGAAAAGTCAGGTCTGTTTCATAAAGTGGCACCAGAACACTCAGTAAAGGTTTGTAGGAAAAATTCTTATTTCTCTGCCTTTCCAGTTCATCCTCTTTGGGTGATACTCTTTCAAAATACTCCTCATAAGCCCGGTCTCTCGGAAGAAGAAAACGCTTGTGAATTGCAAAATATCTGATTGTTGTACTTACGGTTTCTTTAAGCCCGTACTGTCTAAAGAAACTCCATACTCTTTTTAACTTGTTAGTTACTTTTGTCATTATAAGTCCAAATCTTAATTACTATCTATAAGCGGTATTAAATGAATACCGGTTATCCTGTCTATAATAATTACAGTTCATACCCGCACTCATTACAGCCCGTTAGCTACATCAACGAGATATTCACCGTAATGTGTCTTCATAAGAGGTTCAGCAAGTTTAAGAAGCTGCTCTCTGTCTATAAAGCCTCTCTTATAAGCTATCTCTTCAATACATGAAATGTAAAGTCCCTGTCTCTTCTGGAAAGCTGCCACAAAGTCAGCAGCATCAAGGAGCATGTCATGGTTGCCCGTATCAAGCCATGCGAAGCCACGGCCTAAGGTTTCAACCATAAGGTCTCCTCTTTCAAGATACACATTGTTTACAGATGTGATCTCTATCTCGCCTCTTGCGGAAGGTTTAACATTCTTTGCAATCTCAACCACATCATTGTCATAAAAGTAAAGCCCCGGAACAGCGTAATTTGACTTCGGTTTTTCAGGCTTTTCCTCGATTGATATAGCCTTTCCGGACTCATCAAATTCAACAACTCCGTACTCCCTTGGATCTCTTACATAATACCCAAAGATTGTTGCGCCCTTTTCTCTGCCGGCAGCACGTTTTAAGACTGCCGAAAAGCTCTGACCATAGAAAATATTATCACCAAGCACAAGCGCAACACTGTCATTTCCTATAAACTCCTCGCCTATAATGAATGCATCAGCGAGGCCTCTCGGACTTTCCTGAATCGCATACTGAAAATTCATTCCAAGCTGCTCACCTGTTCCAAAAAGCTCCTTGAAACACGGAAGGTCACGTGGGGTTGAAATAATAAGAATATCTCTTATCCCCGCAAGCATCAGTGTAGAAAGCGGATAATATATCATCGGTTTATCATAAACCGGCATTATCTGTTTGGATACCGCCTTAGTAAGCGGATAAAGTCTTGTACCGGAACCACCGGCGAGTATTATACCTTTCATAAATGTGCCCTCCCTTTTACAGAGTATTCAGATATTCCATAAAATTACGTTTGTTTTCAATTGCTGTTGTCGTCGGGCGGCCAAGATCATCTCTCGCACCAATCCCGCATTTCACTTCAATAAAGCTTAATTCTTTTTTATTCTTAGCACCAAGAAGTGCATCATCTAATTCTTCATAAGAATTAACGGAAACCACATTCGGATATCCACAT
The DNA here is from genome assembly GCA_946628415.1 of uncultured Lachnospiraceae bacterium. GTDB lineage: Bacteria > Bacillota > Clostridia > Lachnospirales > Lachnospiraceae > Eubacterium_Q. Next base: position 37,972 of record CAMOWK010000011.1, read on the forward strand.
GCTTTTGCAATACCGACAATATCTATCTTACCTGCAACCGTCGGCATTCCACCAACTGTTTCATGTGCGCCGTTATTGATCACTATATGTATCAGATTATCCGGTTTTTCAGCACCTATAACAGCTAATGCACCCATATGCATAAGAGCCGCTCCGTCACCGTCTATACACCAGATTCTTTGATCTTTTTTGTTAGATGCTACACCTAATGCTATGGAAGAAGAATGTCCCATTGACCCAACGGTAAGAAAATCATATTTATGGCTCTGCCCATTTGCCTCTCTTATCTCAAAAAGCTCTCTGCTGGCTTTACCCGTTGTGGATATGATCGGGTCTTCACCTGATACCTTTACTATATGCTTTATAATCTCTTCCCGGAGCATACTGTTATCATTTGAATAATCCACCTTGGGAGCATCTGAAAGAGCACCTTTTCTGATTACAAAAGCCACATCTCTGCCTTTACCAAGAACATCCCTAAATCCGTCCATAACATTTTGGACTTCTTCATCAGATGTATCGCTTCCTATTACGAATGTTTCAATCCCCATATCCTGAAGGAGCTTAACAGTCACTTCACCCTGGTATATGTGCTGAGGCTCGTCATGAATTCCTGGCTCACCTCTCCACCCTATAATAAAGATGACCGGTATAGCATATACTTTGTCATTCAGTAAGCTTGCAACAGGATTTATAATGTTTCCTTCACCGGAGTTCTGCATATAAACAACAGGAACCTTTCCGGTTGCAAGATGATATCCTGCGGCTATTCCTACAGAATTACCTTCATTTGCCGCAATCACATGATGCTCTGCATCTATTCCATATGTCGCCATAAGATAATTGCAAAGTGCCTTAAGCTGCGAATCAGGGACTCCGGTGTAAAAATCCGAATCTATAATACTGACCAGTTTATCAACTCTCATTAAAAGCTCCTCCGTCCCTTAATTATCGCTCTTTGTTTGCGGAAGTATGATCTCATCTATTATAAATTTAGCTGTTTTATCTATCTCATCGTATGAAACAGTTTTGGGTAGTTCCACTCCAAATGCATTCTTTACCTTTTCGAGCAGAGCATCTGTATATATAAGTTTTCCATCGCGAACGTCTTCAACACCATCAAGTGCCATCGACGCCCTGTCAGCCTCATTCATTTCTTCAAAACTGAATACGGAATCATCAATCCATGCACCAAGCTTTCCGTCTCTATAACCGACAATAACAGGATAACCACCGATATTACCGTCAAAGCCCGGAATGAAAACCCTCTGCTGCTCACCTGTTCTTACAGCATCTATCACCGACATAATAATCCTGAAATTTGATGATGCATTCATCATATTTCTTGTCTGGTCAACAGGCATAGGTATATGACATGCAGCGTAAATTCTGTCATGAGGGATATCCTTTTCTTCACCTTTATAATAAACTTTAAGCGGAAGACTTACTCCCTCAGTCTGTCCTTCCTTGCTTATACATACATCATGAAAATGTCCTGCGGCAAACATGATATCAACATTCCAGTAATCATCAACGCCCAGAATATCTGCCACGGCAAACCTCATACGCGGAACAAGATGATTAAGATTACCCGACCCAAAATCAGGATATGCTTTGCCTGCGCTCTTAAGCCACGGAATTACAGCATCCGAGTACGAAGTATTAATAACAATCGCATCTGTATCCGCCTTATCACATGCTTCCATCACATTCTTCGTAAAACGGATTGCAAGAGGACTCCATATTCCGTAAGCCCTTATATTTGCCCAGCTTATACTTCCGTATTTAAGACCCGGGTAAGCCCTGCTGGAATTAACGATAAAATCAGGTCTGTACTTTTCAATTGCATCCTTTACGGCATCAATATCATTTAAATCAACGCCTCCACATACTTCAATGTGAGACTTATTCCTTTCCCTTATAAGGCCTGCTACCCGTGCAATATTCACCTTTGTCGTAAGCTTATCCGCATTTCTTCCGACAACGATAACACTTATAGCCGGATCGTTCTCGCTTATAAGATAATCCAGAAGATACGAGCCTACACTGCCGAGGCCTATAATCATTACTTTTATATCATTTTCTTTAATATGCTGTTCAACTGTTTCAAGTCTTTCTGCTAATGTTTTCATTTTTCCTCCCAGTAAGAAACTATCTTTCTGTAATCTTCTCTTGTATTACAATTGGTCCATCTGCCAAGTCCGACCAGTTCTATATCAGTAACAGAGTCGATGTAATCCTGTATGATCTTTAAATTAGTATCTCCCTTTGCTTCGGCAAAAAACTTTTCATTTGCCAGTTTCAGTTTGTCTATATCTTTAAATTTCCATGTCTGCCCGGAATTAAAAATGCATGAAAAAGCTTTTTCAATCATAAGCATGCCATGGGAGCTGTTAAATGCATAGCAAAACTTTTCTCTATCATCCTTATAAAGCACTACCGCTTTATTTGCATAAATGGGTTCATAATTATATGTGAGTACATTTTTATCCGAGTCCAAAATCCTGCCAAATGACTCGTCATCTATATCCAGATCCCCTTCCACAAAAAGGATCTCATCCGGATTCTTAAGAAATGCCTCTTTTAGTCCGAGATAAAGACTGTAGCCTGAAGCAAGATCACTGAATCGGTCATTATAGACAAGCTGTACTTTTTCCCTTAAATCACTTTCAAGCCCGTCCATATAAGCCCTTAAATCATCAAATTTATAACCGCCCACAACTACTATCTGATCTGCATAAGAACACTTTTTCAACATCTGATAAATAAGTGTACTTTTTTCATCAGTTTCGGTGTATATGGCTTTCAGTTTTTTTTCTTCCTCCGGAATATCTTTATTAAACCTGCTTGATATTCCGGCAACAGTAATAATAGCAATTTTCATATTGAAATACTCTTTGTAATATTTTAATTATTCTTTTTAAGGTAATTGGTTATACACTCATCAAGTCCTATATCGAGTGTAACCGCCGGTTTCCATGCGGTTCTTGTCCTTATCTTTTCTGTAGAAAGAAGTCTCCTCTCCGGATCCGACTCTCTGTAACCGCTGAATTCTATAACAGGATTATCTATCCCCATTTTTGCGGCACATTTTTTAGCAAGATCTATTATCGATATTTCTTCATCTGTAGCCACATTGTAAACAGTTCCGTCAAGAGCTGAGTCAGTCCCGGCAAGCGCCAGCACAGCACTGCAGCTGTCATAATTATTCAGGAAAGTCCTTCTGTTTTTTCTGCTGTTTTCAAGAAGAACAACTTTTCCATTATCACGGAAGCTGTTAATAATAAACGGTATGATATGTTTCGGGTAACGTTCGTCTTTTGAATATACATTGGCAAAACGGATTGAACACCCTTTTATTTTTCCTTCGTCAACCGCATCCTTGATAAAGAACTCGGTAAGAAGCTTTCCTGTTGCATAGCTGGTTCTCTGACTGTGTTCAGCAACAGACATTGTAAGATAATCACTTTCCTTAACACCACCGTTTTCATTCCATGAATTCATGGAATAAACTTCTGATGTTGAGCAGTTGATATACTTTCCGGCACCGACTCTTATAGCCTGCTGAAGGAAATTATTCATACCTTCCACATTTGTTTCAAATGTCTCATAAACATGATAGAAATGCTCGGTATGAACTACTGCCGCACAGTTGATATATATAACTTCGTCATAATCATTTTTAATACTGTTAACGCGGTTCTCAAAATCCTGCATTTCCTCTTTATTATTAAGGTCATATTCAAAGAATTCAAATCTTTCGTCATTAATATGATCTGAAACAGTGTCTATGGAAGAAGCATAGAAATTATCAAAACCAAGTATATGATCAGTACTGCCATCTGTAAGTATCTGTCTAACAAGTTCATTTCCCGTCATTCCCGTGACACCACTTATTGCATAAAGTTTACTCAAGTTTTTATCCTCCTATATTCCGTTTGTCAGTCTTATCTTATAAAATTCATCTATTGAATCAGGAAAAAGTGACTGTTCAAATTCTATATTATACGAAACCGCCCTGAGCTCCACTCTTTTTGACGGAAGCGTAAGTACCGCATACTGCGCATATGGATTTTGATTTCTCGGCTGTCCCACAGAACCCGGGTTTATAAACATAACCGCTTTCTTATTTCTCATATCCGGATTATCCACATTATAAAACTTGGTAAAGCAGTGCGAATAATGTGAATGGCCGCTAAGGACGATATCATAATCCTGATAATCTCCTCTTAGATTTTCAGGAAGTATGGCTTTCCAGTAATTATCCTCCAAAGAGCCATGAACAGCAAGTATTCTGTTTCCTAAAAGGCTTATCTCATCTATACCTTTTTTATTCATCTTTTCGCGTATATACTTTACGGAAGCACTGCTAAGATTCCTTGCCGTATACTCTGCCATAACCCGTCCCCTGTCAGATGAAAGTCTTTCCAGATCCTTATCAACTACAAGCTTCTCATGGTTTCCCCATATGTTAATAAGAATTCTATTCTTCCATTTACCATTTTCAAGGTGAGTCAGCTTCTCTATTATTTCACTTGATCTCATACCGTAATCTATACAGTCACCTAAGATCATTATACCCGAAAAATCCTCATCCCTGCAGTCATCCATCACAGCATCAAATGCGCTGACATTTCCATGTATGTCTGAGAGGATTAAATACTTTTCTTCCACTTCATATCCTTTCAAAAACACTTTTTCTATCAGTTTTTATATTTCATCTATGAGTGTTATGATTTCTTTTATCGGCATAAGCCTGTCATCAACCTCTTTAGCCCTGTGATACTTCAGAATATCTTCTGCAGTCTTCTGCATGGCAGGAAATGCTGAACGTGTCAACTGATTTGCATAGATAACGATATTTACTCCGTGACTTGCGAGTTCAGACTCGGTAATGGAATTGAATGATGATGGTACAACTACTATAGGAGTAGTCTTATCCTCCGCTCTAAACTTATCGCAAAACTCGATAATCTCTGCCGGGTCTTTCTTTCTGCTGTGAATCATAATGCCATCGGCACCTGCCGAAACAAAAGCCCTTGCCCGACTAAGGGCATCTTCCATTCCACGTTCAAGAATCAGGCTTTCAATCCTTGCTATTATCATAAAGTCATCAGTCAGCTGAGCCTTTTTACCTGCAGCTATCTTAGCACTGAAATTCTCTATACTGTCCTGTGTCTGCTCAACCTCAGTTCCAAAGAGACTGTTCTTCTTAAGCCCTGTCTTATCTTCGATAATCACAGCGGAAACACCCAGTCTTTCAAGTGTACGTACTGTATATACGAAATGTTCCGTAAGTCCGCCCGTATCTCCATCAAAGATAATCGGCTTTGTTGTTACTTCGGTAATATCTTCGATAGTACGGAATCTTGACGTCATATCAACCAGTTCAATGTCCGGTTTACCTTTAGCGGTAGAATCACATAAACTTGATATCCACATCGCATCGAACTGATCGAGTTTTCCGTTTTCACCTTCAACTACAGTCTTCTCAACTATAAGTCCCGTCAGTCCGGAATGAGCTTCCATCACTTTTACGACAGGCGTCATTTCAATCAGCTGTCTAAGTCTCTTTCGTCTGTACTCAGGCATTGAAAGCTTTTCCTTCAGCTGAAGGTCAATCTTCCTTACACTTTCATTATAGGTGTATGGAATATCTATAATCTGTCCGCCGTAAGAATTAAGAAGCTTTTCAACGTGTGAACGTATAGATGCTTCGGCTCCGGTCTTCCAGTTATCACCATGTATAATATAATCAGGATGAAGCAATTCTATAACATCATTATAAAGCATATCATCCTGAAGAATAACGTCATCCACACCGTCGATTCCCCGGTACAGATTCATCCTTTCTTCTTCAGTAGTAGTGGGAAATTTGGTACAGCGCATCATTTCCCTGTCACTGAGACATCCAACAATCACCCTGCCATATTCCTTTGCATGATTTATGATATTAAGATGTCCCTCATGTATAACATCAGTACTGAAACATGTATAAACTGTTTTCATATCAGTTCCTCTCAAATAGTCTGTTTATAGTTTTATAGTCACTGATCAATCATTTTTCTTACGTTTAATCTTATTAACCAGCTGACCTGTTATCTCAATCACAAGTTTCTCCTTTATAAGAAGCATATAGACCAGATACGCACCAAAGAAAAGCGTTCCGGATATAGCCATTTTTATAAATGAATCAAGCTCTGTATTCGTACTAAAGCTGAAAAACTTAAATGAAATGCAAAGTCCTGTACCAAGAAGTGTCGCAATTACTACATGAATCCATTTCACATCGCAGAAAAGCTTCGCCTTTAAATCCCTGGTAATATAAAACTGATAAATAAGCACGCTTATTTCAGCTATCAGTGTTCCAAAAGCAGCGCCTGCCGCCCCAAACTTAGGTATGAAAAGTGCATTGAGCACAAGGTCGATTACTGCTCCTATGATTTCAGAATAAAGAACTTCCTTTTCTCTGTCCAGTGGCACAAGCATCTGAATTCCCGTTACATTTGTAATTCCGATAAGAAGCACCGTCGGCATGATTATCATCATCGCAGGAGCAGCCGCTTTATAATCATTACCCGAAAGAAACAGTATCCCTTCTTTTGCATATAAGATAAAGTACACAGAAATCGGAACTGCAATCAGTATTATAAAATGCATCGTCTTTCTGAGTATTCTGTAAAACTCATCCATCATCCCTTTGTCTACATAAAGGGATGCCCTCGGAAGCAACACGGTACTTACCGATGTGACGATAGAAAGAAGTATATTCTTAAGCTTTACGGCTGCACCGTACAGTCCGACCTCTCCATCATCTTTGATGAAACCGATCATGACTTTGTCCAGATTCGTATAAATAACAGTTGCTACAGACATTGCAAAAAATGTAAAAATCATCTTAAGATGCTGCCTGAAGTTATAACCGCCTATCGGTCTCAGATATACGAATTTCCGAAGATTTATAAAATTCAGTACATTGGAAGCTGAACTTGCAAAAATACTTATCGCACCATAAAGTACGACATCTTCTCTCTTTTTAACAAACAGCAGCATTGCAGCAACTGCGATCACCTTGAATATAAGAGACCTTACTGTTATATACTGATACTTTTCAAGTCCCCTGTATAACCATTCTACACCTATAGCCCCAAGAAATATGGTCGCTCCCATTATAATAAAAAGGGTAAGATCCCTTCTCAGTCTTGGTATCATGACTATGGCAAACCCATATACAACGTAGACTATAAGGCATGTAACCATGTTAATTGTCAGAAGTTCATGGGTAAGTCTGGTAAGCTTTTCTTTATCATCCCTCACTTTTCCCGCGGCTTTTATGCCATACATGGGAATTCCCAGCTGTGCAAACATAGAAAAGTAAGTAACTATGGATGCGACAAACTCAACTTTTCCGGTTCCTTCTTTAAAGATAACTCTGGATATATACGGAAAAGTAATAAAAGGAAAAATGAACTGCGACATTGTAAGTATCGCACTCATTATCATATTCTTTTTGACTGATGTTTTCTTAATATCGCTATCATTCATAATAAGAGTTTTTAGTTTACTCCTCTTCTGACTCTTCCACAGGCATATATACTGACTGCCCGTTTGACATATATATATTATAGCCACAGGTATTTTTATATATTTCAAATCCATATTGGAAAAGTGTTACATCATCTACAGGATGTTCCTCTGCGGCAACTATAAAATTAAACCCACCGTCAACAGCCGCTTTAAGCACGATATCATAATCCGGCTCTTCAGCTTCCAGAGCCTTACTTACGGAGCTCCTCTGATAATCCGTATAAACTATATATCCCTCTATATCCCTGCCATACATTGTTTCGATATTGGCATTATAAGCTCTCATATGCCATGTCATATTGTGAGGACAAATGCATCGCGGAGACTCGTCAGCCGAAAGCATTGTGTCAGCAACACTAACCGCCGTTTCCGAAAGTCCGTACTGATTGGTTCTTTTACCGAACTCTTCACCGGCAAAGATATCTGCCCCCAAAAATACTATGACCGCTGTAACAAATGCCATCATAAAAAGCTTATTTCTTAATCTGTTCTGACTATTCACAAGTTTTGAAATGGCAAGCGCAATGATAATTATATCCGGAATGAGCCAGAATATTCTCCAGTACGACTTAAACGAATCTTTGAGGACATAGTAAACTACGGGGTTCAGGACCACAAAAATCATCAGAAGCACCGGGTATATAAGCTTTTTTCTAAGTTCTTTTTCAGAAACAAAAAGATAAAGTCCCGCTATAACGGCAAATGCAAGTATTGCCTCATCCTCATAATAAATATTCAGTTTTCCAAGCACCTCTGTGAAGAGGTTCTTCGCAACCGTAATCATATGTTATTCCAATTCATCAAAAAATCTAAGAAATATACTTTGATATAGTAAGCACCTCTGAAAGTATGAATAACAGCACATTCGGAAGGACTGTCAGCACTGTCCAGAGAAGTATCTTCCAATTCTTCTTGAGTATAGCATATATAATCCCGAAGCAAGCTGTAAGAACCGCTGATAAAACAAGCCCGTTTCCCGACATAAGCGAGAGTGACATGTTGGCAAAAAGCAGGAGAAGCCACTTTATACCCATTTCTTTTTTATCCAAATCATATAACAGTATAAAAATGAGTATCATAAGCGGCAGACCGAACGAGGCAACCATCGCCTTACCCTGCCATAGTCTGTATGCCTTCATGGCTACCATTGATGTCCTTGAAGACGCTCCGAATATATATAATACAAACATAAATGTAACGAATACCGACGTCTTACTTATATCACCGTTAAAAATCAGTTTACCCATATCAAACATAAGCAAAGCTATGATAAGAGTATAAATGACCGGCATAACTGTATGTGCCAGAACTGTCGGATGAATAAAACTTATACATGCAAGATATGCAATATAGCCATACCACGGTGAAATGAGATCCTTCTTGAAATCTCCGTAAAACTCTGTGATGGGACCGCCTGTTGTGGGATCTGTTGCGAGCAGTTTACCGTTTTTCAGTGTATCCACAGCATTAACAATGTATCTTGAATCGTCCTCATCAAAATGAACTTTGGTTATGGTCTTAACAATGTAATAGATTACAACAGCCAGACATATAACAAGAAGAAGAGCCTCCTCTTTGTGATTGTAAAGTAATCTGCCAACTGCTCCGTTCTTGCTTTTAGTTTTCTTGCCCTTCTCTTTATCGCCGGAACCTGTGCATTTCTTTTTTATTATATACATCCTCTCGATTCCGTATATCAAAAAGAAAAGCGATGTACCCAGTGTAATCCAGAGAACAGCATAAAAAGAGCCTTTAAACCATGTTATGGGAATGGCTGCTATAAGGAATACAGACATACTGAGGAGCATGCCCGCAAAGATTCTAAGTCCATGCCTTATACTGAATTCAAGTTTGTCAAAAACCATTTTCCTCTCTGCTTTTTCAATTCCAAGCATATGAAGAAGCCCGAATCCCGAAAAGTACGGGACAACGAGCAGATTCATAACAATTAATATTGAATTAAGCACATTAATCTTATACATGTAATCTAGTCACGCAACAGTATATAAGCAGTCTTCCTTTTATTTAGAGCCTTTAGCTTTTAATACTGCCTTAAAAGTTTTAATTATAATTTTTATATCAAGACCCAGAGTGAAATTCTTGATATATTCATTATCAAGTCTTACAACCTCTTCGAAATCTGTGATATCTGACCTTCCTGAAACCTGCCACATACCTGTAAGCCCCGGCTTCATGGCAAGTCGGCTTAAGTGATGCCTGTGATACTGTTCAAACTCATCAACAGTAGGCGGTCTTGTTCCGACCAGACTCATATCACCCTTAAGAATGTTTAGGAACTGTGGGAACTCATCTATACTTGTCTTTCTGATAAAGTTACCTGCAGGAAAGATACGCGGGTCATTTTCCATCTTGAACATAAGACCCTGCATCTCGTTGTGAGCCATAAGCTCCTTCTTACGTTCTTCGGCATCAATATACATGGATCTGAACTTATACATCTTGAACTTACGTCCATTCTTTCCGACACGAACCTGTGAAAAGAACACAGGACCGGGTGCCTGAATTTTGATAACAGGCGCAAGTATAAGCGTAAACAGCCCTGTAAATACAAGACCTATTATGCTGACCACTATATCAAATGCCCTTTTAATTATCATCTGACCTATGGTGATTCTGTTAATGCTTGTCGTTATCATGGAATATTTGCCAACGTTGGAAAGCGTGGCATTTGGAAGTTCGTCAACAAAGACATTAAGTGTGAGATGCACATTTACACCCATGGATATAAATGTATTGGTAAGCTCACTTACCTCTTCTCTCTTTGCTCTTATATAGACATCATCCACTACATTTTTCTTAAAATACTCGAGTATATCTTCCCTGTAGATTATATCCATATCCCTTTTCTGGTCATTCGGATCTCTGTCTCTGTCAAGAAGCACAGCTCCTTCAATACGGAAAAATCCCTTGCCGGAAGATTTTACTGCCTCAATCAGACTGTCAAGATGCTTCCTGTATGTAACGATAAGAGCTTTTGTTCTGTTCTCATCATAAGTGTATTTCTTTCTGAGATATGCCTTAAGCGCCACATGCCCCAGAAGCATTATCACGTTATCAATAACGTAAAATACAACAACGACAATACGCGAATACACTTCTGTTGTCTTAAATACGAAAAGGTACGCAAAAATAAGGGCCATAATTATAGTATTAACCTCAAGTACAGCCCTGATCTCTTTATATACATTTCTTCTTATGATTCCGCTGTGATATGGCTTCATAAGAATTATAACAAGATATGCAGCCACTATAAGGGTGCTGAGTGTTACATACTCGTTGTCATGAAGTATATCCGACTTCTGCATTCTTATAATGTATGCAAACCAAAACGAAATGACTAGACTAAGAATGTCAAGTATTATAAAATCCAGATGCTTAGCTCTGTTTGTCTGCATTATATATCCTCCGGTAAGAAGGGCATATAAACCCAACTGTAATTTTTTACATAATTATGAATATTATAACACAATCCATTCTATTATGCGATTATGTTTTAACGTAAACAGAATAATACTGTTTCCGTTTATATTCTTATAATTATTAATCATTTAAACTTGACAGTATACTAAGTGTACGGGTAAGCCCCGTCTCAATGTCATATCCCGGATTCCATCCGATTTTTTTCAGCTTGGTACCATCCAGTCTTGCCTTTGTAGCTTTACTGTAGCCCGATGCCTCCACGCTGTCAGGAAGTTCAAATACAACCTTCCTTCCGGCATACTTTGCCAGAATACCGGCTAAATCCTTTAAGGTAATATCAGATTTTGCATCAGCTATATTGTAAGCATGTCCTGATTCTCCCACTAGAAGCACAGTAAGAAGTCCGCTTACTGCATCAGCCACATATGTATATGAATAGAACTGATTGCCCTCGGATTTCAGAACTATATCCTCCCCGTTTAATGCCTTTTTTATGAACTGGCTTATAGCCTTGGTGTCGGATAAAAGCATAGTAGGTCCGTAAGTTCTTGTAAGTCTCGGAATCACTGTATCAAGCCCTTTTTCAGCCATGTACGCCTGACAGAGTGCCTCTCCGCATCGCTTACTTTCAGGATAACCTGCCCTGAGAGTATTGGAATTTATGTATCCCACATAATCCTCATCAAAAAACTCTGTGTCGCCTCGGTTTTCACCATAAACTTCATTTGAAGAAGCGAAGGCAAAACGACTGCATCCGTGATCTACCGCAAAATCAAGCATATTCTTAAGCCCTATTACATTGGTCGTGATTGTCGAAATCGGCTCCGTTGCATACTGAAGCGGATGTGTATTTGATGCAAGATGAAGAATGTAGTCTACATCCATAAGCTCACACCTTAGAGCTTCCTTTACATCATACTTTACGAAAACCAGCTGTCCGCTTTCAAAGAAAGAAGGTTTAAATCTGCTTTTCATCCTTTCCTCGCTGCGTCCCAGAGCGTATACCGTGCAGTTAAGTCCGTCTTCATTTTTTTTCATTATTACGTCTATAAGGAAACTCCCTATAAGCCCTGTTGCTCCGGAAAGCATAAGCTTCTTTCCTCTAAGCTTTTCCCACGGAAGTTCCAGCGATGCCACTCCTGTTACATCATCCTTATACAATTCATTTTCATACAGAGTCATAACCTGCCTCCTCATAATAATATCTGTAAATCACTGCCTTTGCAGCATACTAAATGGTTTAAATACTATGCCCCGGGCATAAATAACATCAAGAAGTTTAGCGATAATTACAGGGAAAAATATTCCAACAACGGTTCCAAAGATTATGCACACAGAAACATTCATCACCCCGGACATGCGGAAAATGTATCTCATCATGGCGGTAAACATTATATGCATAACATATATTTCAAGAGAATACTTTCCTATAAATCTGAGAAGACTGTACTTATATTCAAAACCGATTATCTTAAAAAAGATGTATACGGAAGGAAGTATAAGCAGTGCAATAATTGTATTCACATACGGAATCTCGAATATAAAAACCGAATAATTCCAGAAATGATATATAAGCAGTATCCCTGCTATAAGTGCCGGTATGCATGCCCATTTACTGAAATAGAACATTTTCTTTTCTTCAAACTCCCTGTCACTTATGAGCGTTCCGAGAGAAAAGAAAAATGCATAGTAAAACATCCTGTAAAGTTCAAAATCCCCATAGCTTGAAAACTGCACCGAAAGAATATTAACAGCCAGAAAGATGACTGTATATATAGTTGATTTAAGCCCCAGCTTTCTTACCAGCGCAAATACCAGATTAAACGGAACAAGAATATAAAGATACCAGTATGGCGCTATAGCATTCTTCCAGATTATGAGCATACTGTCTTCAGTAACACGGCTGGTAACGATATCATCAAAATATATCTTTGTATATCCAAATATCATGCTGAAAAGAAGATATATAATAATTATATTTGCCGTATGGATAAGCAGCTTTTTCATTTTGATGTCATACTTATCAAAGAAAAGCCCTGTAATTTTACCCGTTTTTTTATCAGACTTAACATCCGTCCTTGATAAAGGTGCATATGCTCTTGCAAAAACGAAGCCGCTTATGAGCATAAAAAGAGCCATGTGGAAAGTATAAATCACATTATAAATATTCCAGCATGGCCATATAGCCTTTTCGTTAGCGAAACTCATCGCATAACCGTTAGAGACGTGACCTAAAACAACGAGGATAGTGGCAAATCCCCTAAGTCCGTCTATATATGAAATTCTCTTTTTACTGATTGCCACTTTCTATCATATTCCTCTAATCATTATAGTAGTCTGTTATTTATGTCAGGGATACCCCCCGCCATACTAAAGTTTACTTCAGCCATCCATCCTTATCAGACTTCAGATAAGCCTTAAACAGTTCCAGATCATCCTTTGTTGTGAGCTTGATATTCTTGTCAGAGCCCGCAGCAAAATAGAGCCTTACACCCAGTTCAACCATCATAGTATTGGTATAAGAAGAACCGTATATTCCTACTTCTTTTTCATATGCTTCGTGGTATTTATCATCCAGCAGACTGAACTTATATGCCTGAGGCGTAGAAACTCTTCTGAGAGTCTCTCTCGGAATATATTTTACAGTACTTATATCATCGTCGACTACAAAAATCTGTTCATTATAAGGCATTGATGTTACGGCATTTCCATACTTTCTGCACTTAACTATTACATCTGATAGAACCGATTCATCTACAAGAGGTCTTATTCCGTCATGAATTATGATTATATCATCCGGAGAAGCTTTATCCTCAAGATTATATACGCCGTTACGGATTGATTCCTGACCTGTGCTGCCACCGGAAACTATCCATTTAACCTTGTCAATATTAAACTGTTTTACGTATGCCCAGACAACCTCATGCCATCCGTCTATACATACAACTTCTATCGCATCAATATCCGGATGACGCTGAAAACCTTCCAAGGTATATACAAGAACAGGTTTATCATATACATTTATAAACTGCTTTGGGATATCCTGTCCCATTCTGCTGCCTGAACCACCGGCAATAATAACTGCTATATTCATGCCATCCTCCTAATATGCATTCTTATTCACAAAGCCTTTAAAGACTGTAAGGAACATGATTTTTATATCAAACCATATATTCCAGTTTTCAATATAGTATATATCATACTTTATTCGTTCGGATATACTGGTGTCTCCACGGAGTCCGTTTACCTGCGCCCAGCCCGTAATCCCGGGGCGAACCTGATGCTTAACATTGTAGCGCGGTATCTCTTCCATAAACTCTTCAACAAACTGTTTTCTTTCAGGTCGTGGTCCCACTATACTCATGGTTCCAAAGAGAACATTAAAGAACTGCGGAAGCTCATCTATACTGGTTTTTCTTATAAACTTTCCAACCGCAGTTACCCGGGGATCGTTCTTGATTGTCCAGCCTTTTTTCTCTTCCTTGGGATCCTGTACAGCCATGGAACGGAATTTATACATATTGAATTCCTTATTATGAAATCCCACTCTCTTCTGCTTAAAAAGTACCGGTCCCGGTGATGATATTTTTACTGCTATAGCTGTTACAATCATCACTGGTGAAAACAGAATTATAAAAAAGAGTGATCCAAGTATATCTACTGTTCTCTTGAGGAAACTGTTAAATGGATCTGAAAGCGGTACATTTCTTATATTGATAACAGCGACGCCATCCATATCACCCGGTACAGGATTGGAATTTATAACTTCGGAATAATCGGGAATAAACTTGGTATGTATGCCATATTTTTCGCATGTCGCTACAATTTCACCAAGTTTTCCGTATGCTGCAAGCGGAAGAGTTATGTCAACCTCGTCAGTTTCCTGACGACTGAGTATATCCGCCAGATTATCCAGTCTCCCTGTAACCTTTATGTGCCTGTATTCAGTACCGATATCAGCTATATCATCAAGAATTCCGTCAATTTTACATCCCCATCCGGGATTTCTTTTTATGGCATCTATAATCTTATTCGATGCAGGAGAGAATCCGACCAAAAGGACATGTCTCAGATGAGCCTCCTGTCCTCTGTATGCAGCCAGCACTTTTCTGGCGAGAAAACGTTCTATGAGCTGAATAAATGTATTCAGAATAAAGAACCATACTACAACCTTTATCGAGTAATGCATGATGTTGCCCTGTTTCCTGAAAAGATACAGGAAAAGAGTAAGCAGCATGATCCCAACTACATTTGATGCAATGATATAGCCCATAAGCCGGAAATATCCAAGAAGTTTCTTTGGGTTATATAGATTAAAGCTTCTGAAAAGAATCAGATAAACAGCCACCATTCCGGCAAGGATATACATATATCCCCTGAACGGAAGATAATTCTCCATAACCCTTCCAAATGCTATATACATTGCTGCAAGATATGAAATTATCATGATAACGACATCAAGTATCACCTTTACAGCCGTCATATATCTGTGGTTGTCTCTGATCATACTAAATTCCTATAATCCTTTACAAAGTTATCATCAGTTATAATGTTTCTTTTTTTATAAAAAAGCTCTGATCATCTGTTATTTTTCTATAACTACTTCTTTACCGCGGATATCATAATATTTTACATCGGTTCTTTCATTTTTTTCGTTATAAATATACTCTACTTCCGAATAACCCTTATCACAGTTTACCGGATTATCATTCTCATCAAAGTATAACTCTTTAATCTGATTATGCTTTTCATCATATTCGCGGCGAAGTATGGCGTAGCCGCCGCTTTTTTTCACAACTTTACCATCCAGATCAAGATATCTTTCTTCAGTAAGATAGCCCTGATCATCATATTCTCTCTCCCATGCCGCAAAGCCTTCGGGTCTTAAACAAGGATTACCGTCTGTGTCCAGATAGTCCTCGCGCACCGTCTTATGGTACTTATCAAACTTTCTCTCAACAGTAGCGAAAAGTCCCCAGTACAGCGTCTCTTTTCCTTCAGCATCATATACAGTGAAACCTGTCTGATTATCATACATATCATAAGTATATTCTATCGAAGCATAACCAGCCTTTAATGTATATGGCTTCCCATGCTTATCAAAGTATTCATCTTTTATAGCATGGTTCTTTGCATCAAATGTTCTGACAAGTTCTGCATAGCCGTCTTTACCGGCAGTCTTTTTCCCGTAGGCATTATAATATACTGTACTTGTTCTGTTTCCATTTTTATTATATGTATATTCTACAACTGAAAATCCGTCATTGCAATTAATAGGTCTGTCAGTCTTTGAAAAATAAGATTCTTTAAGGATTCTTTTTCCTTCGTCAAAGCTTCTCCTGAGTATAGCATAACCGGCATTGTTACTTGTAAGATTATTATCTCCGTCATAATACCTTGTAAGTATTATATTTCCTGCGGAGTCATATTCTCTTTCAAACGCAGCATACTCGCCGGTACATAGTACAGGTTTTCCGTTTCTGTCAAGATAATCCTCTCTGATGAGTTGTCCAAGACTGTTATATTTTCTCTCTATTGCAGTATATCCGTCTTTACATTTTACAGGTTTACCGTTAATTCCGGTATACTCCTCACGAATAATCTGTCCAAATTCATCATAATCCCTATGAATATTTGCATAACCATTTGTTATAAGGACAGCTTTTCCTTCTGTATCGAAATAAGAATAGTCCGTCTGATTTCCGTTTTCATTATAGGCATATGTAACAGATGCATATCCCTGATTTGTATAAGTAAGCTTTCCTTTTGTATCGCAATATTCTTCCTTTATTACTTTGTTCTCATCATTATAATACTTCTTAACTATAGAATATCCGGAAGAAATAATGACAGGATTTCCATCGGCATCAGCATATGTCATTTTAGTAAGATGCCCCTCGTCATCATAGTCCTTGATAACTGCCATATACCCTTCATTCCTTCGAGCCGGTCTTCCCATGTTGTCAAAGTAAGTTTCAAGTATTGGCAGATTCTTTCCATTAAAGTCAACATGAACAGTATTATACTGTCCCCAGAGCATATATTTCCAGCCGGAGGCATTTATATAAGTCGAATCGGAACGGTTTCCGTATTCATCATATTCATATTCGACCACTCCGTATCCTGAAGAATTGGTAAGTATACTTTCATCTGTCCCAAGATAGGTCTCTCGAATAAGTTTATTATCCTCATTATACTCTCTTTTTACAGTTGCATAGCCCGAGGTGTTAACTGTCAGTTTTCCATCTGTTCCAAAAACTTTTTCCAGCGTTACATTTTTTTCTTCATCATATTCACGTATTACAGCAGAATATCCGGATGAATTAAGCACAGGCTTTCCTTCTGTATCGAAAAACTCCTCACGAACTACATTTTTATCATCATCAAAAGTCCGACGTGTAGATGCGTAATTGCCCCTTATCATTACAGGTGTCTTGCCATCAAAATATCTGATCAGGGATGCATTCCCCTCGTCATCATAGGAATACTCAACTGCGGAATAGCCTTTAAGAAGCATAGCCCTCTTCCCGTCAGCATCATAGTACTCCTCACGGGCAATCTGATTTTTAAAATTATAAGTACGCCTGAGTTCCGCGAAGCCTTTTTCCGTAACCATAGGCTTTGCCTCTTCATCAAGGTAAACTATATGATTCCTGTTATCTTCGCTGTCATATCCATACTCGCAGCCATAACAACCGTCAGAGGTCATGTATGGATTTCCTTCAAGGTCAAAATATCGTTCTAGGATGACACGTCCCTTATTATCATAAGTCTTATGCACATCGATATCAGGAGTTTTCCTAAATGTAATCTTGTCTATGATCACATCATTCCCATCAACTCTGTACATTCTTATTCCGATAGCCCTGCCTTCAGGTATGTAGCATTTTAGATCTCTCTCGATTTTACCTTCCAGGCCAAAATCCGCTCTTGTAAGTCTCTCTTCTTTAATGTTTTCGGAATCCCAGACTTCATTTACCGCAAGTTTGCACATAATCGTGTCATTAGATGCTTCAAAGCTTTCGGAATCCTTCGGAATCGAAAGTTCATAATGCACCGTATAAACTCCGGCTCTCAGTGCCTCAACCTGATGAATGGTATAATCAACCGTATTTTCTTTAGCATAATATCCGGTAAAATGATAACCCGCCTTTTCAAGCGCTTCTATCACCTTTTCGTCATTCGAGTAAAATGCATGGTTTTCGGATATGTCTGTATATAAGAAACCTCTTCCAAGCAATACATTTGCCTCAAAATCAGATGGCATAAGCACTGTGGTTTTCTCAAATCCTGCCAGCTGCTGTCCATCAAAAACAGACTTGCTGAAGAAACCATATTCTCTGTCATATAATTCCGGAAGGATGTTGGAATAAATCCTGCCGCCTGATTCTTTTAATGCATTTCCCGCAGCTTCCACAGCTTCCCTGTCAGGTTCCATCACGGCACTTTGATCATTCTCAGGTCTTGTGATTACTCTCTCACTGAAAAGATAGGCACCGAACAGCCCAAGAATCCCGCATGCTATGACCGCAGCAGGAATAATCTTATTCTTATGCAGTACGATTCCCTTCACCAGCTTAAATACAGCAATTATCATCGCTGCAATCATAAGAAGAAGTGCTCCTGTTGCCTCGCATATGAGCTGCATTCCATATTCTTCAAGTTCAAGAAGGTGTGTTATATCTCCCCATGTTCTAAAAACTGATAATGCTGCCGGTATAGTAAATGCACCGATAGCAATCAAAGCCACAGCGGTAATAATATAAGCCGCTGTAAGTTTTCGCTCAAGACCAGGTGATTTTTCCTCATCAAGAGCGGCTTCTTTAAAAGCAGAATCCCCCTCTTTAGAAAGGCACACTTTTGTTCCGAGAACAGCAAAAGGAAGTGTGATAAATACATTATAATTAAACTCTATAAAATGATGCTCTGAAACCGAATGAAATGCCAGAAGGGCAAATCCAAGCATAAGCCTAAAGTCTTTAAGCCGCGACGCCTTTCTCGCCATCAGACTCCAGTAAACAGCAAGAATTATAAATATTACCGCTCCATAGCGAATCATGATAAGCGGATAAGAGCTGTCAACAAAGTTATAGCCCTCATTGTGGAAGGTTGAGCCACCTGCGCCAATCTGATCAAACGCTGTTCCAAAAGCAGTAATCCCATGCTCATTATATGCATTTAAAGCATGAAGGATTCTTGTAGACATTAAATGATTGATTTTATAGGCAAGGGGAACATTCTTCCTGTAAAGATACATTACAGCAAAGAAAAATGCACCAAGGAGCGGAAATGCCAGTGAAAACAGCCATGACAAAAGCTTCTTAAATGCGTTTGTTTTTTTATTTTCATTTTTTATGATAACTATATGAATTACAACAAGTAAAATGAATAATGTGCTGCATATTATTCCCGTAACACTGTAAGTAACAAAGTAAGAAATAATGAATACAAAACCGCCAAAAAGAAGGAATGCCAGGTCTGAAATCTTCTCCCAGCCAATCCATGCCGTAACAACCAGATAAAGGCAATATGCGGCAAAATCAGTCGGATAAGAAATACCCCATGAACATCTTATAACTCCGTCCTTCAGATAATCATAATTCTCAATCAGCCCTCCAAGGCCAAGGGTAATGATTATTCCAACCGAAAGTGCGAGGAAAAATGAATGGTATCTCGCCGCTTTCTTATAATCAGTTCCGATCATTCCAAGCGTTATAAGCGGAATAAATGTAAGAAATGTATATCCGGTTGATTCATATGAAAAGAAAAACATAAGAGCTGCAACTGCAGCAAGAACAGTGTAAATATACGTTTCTTTCCTGTCACGGTCACGAATCAGCGTTGCTATAAGTTTTATGTCAACCATAATTCTAAGCGTAACAAAAAGAGTCTCTTCGGCTGTATCAGCAATATCAAGTCGAAGAGGCGTCGTATTGTACACTAAAAAAGAAAGATAAACTCCGACTGTTATGAGGAAGATATCTTCTATGAGTGTATATATATTAAACTTGCTTACAAGTTTTTTAACCTTTTCCTTAAGCATAACGTAATGTTACTACACAGAGTAGGTATTTTCAAGGACAAAACATTTGTCATTTAAGCATCTCGTCAAGGGTGTGCCATCCGAGAACGGCGCACTTTACTCTTGACGGCATGTGGGATATATCCTGCAGAGCTCCTGCTTCTTCAAGCATCTCTATATCCTCATCTGTCGCAGTGCCTTTGATCATTCCAAGAAACTTCTCCTTAAGGACGAGAGCTTCTTCCACAGATCTTCCGATTATCATATCAAGCATTATATCAGCGCTAGCTTGTGATATTGCGCATCCATCCCCGACAAATGCCCCGTCTTCAATGGTAGTTCCATCCTGTGAAAGTTTCAGTGACAACGTGATATCATCACCGCAGGTTGGATTCACGCCACGAAGTTCCATATATTTTCTTCCCTCAGGAAGAAAACAGTGTTTTACACTGCCCTCTCCCGTAAGATCCGGATTATCAATAAGCTTATACTTATGCAAAGGACTTATATTGTGATCCGTAATTATTTCGTTATAAAAAGTTCTTCTTTCCATTATATTCACCTGTCTTTATCATATCCCATCACATGCCTTATTTCTGAAAGCACTGAAATGAATTTCTCCACTTCTTCTTCTGTATTATAGAACATGATGCTTGCGCGTGTTGTTGAAGGAATACCGAGCTGCTGGTGGAGCGGTTCAGCACAATGATGACCTGCTCTTACAGCAACACCTTCATCCGCAAATATGGAAGCAACATCGTGAGGATGCACTCCTTCAATCTTAAATGTAAGTATTCCGTTATGTTCCTTCGCGGTCTTTCCACCGAGAAGTATTACGTGAGGAATCTTATTTATGCCCTCTATTGCAATCTCAGTAAGATGCTCTTCCCAGCGAAATGCATCGTCCTGACCTATACTTTTTATATACCTTACAGCTTCAGCAAGAGCAACTGCACCGCCGCCGTTCACTGTACCTGCTTCAAACTTATGCGGCACTTCAGCGTATGAAACCTCATCAAGAGATACATGTTCAATCATCTCTCCTCCTGTCATGTATGGAGGCATCTGATTTAGCAGTTCCTTTTTTCCATAAAGCACACCGATCCCCATGGGTGCAAGCATTTTATGACCGGAAAACGCAAGAAAATCAACATCAAGATCACTTACATTAACCTTCATGTGTGGCACACTCTGGGCACCGTCCGCAATGAATACCGCTCCAACCTTATGCGAAGCAGCAGCAAAATCTTTTATATTTACTACTCGTCCGAATATATTGGACATATGAGTCATCGATACTATTTTCGTCCTGTCGGAAAGAAGCTCTTTAAACTCTTCCAGCGAAAACTCACCTGTGATATCACACATAAGATACTTTATCTTTGCACCGTATCTTTTCGCAACATGCTGCCACGGAAGCATATTACTGTGGTGTTCTGCAACCGTTGTTATAATCTCATCGCCCGGCTGAAGAAGCATTTCTCCCAGACTGTATGCTGCAAGATTAAGGCTCTCAGATGCATTTCTTGTAAATACTATCTCACTTTCATCCCCTGCTCCGATAAACTCCGCAACAGTTTTTCTCGCATCCTCATATTTTTCGGTTGCCGAAACCGAAAGGTCGTAAAGTCCCCTGAAAGGATTGGCATTACTGTATCTGTAATAATCCATTTCAGCTTGTAGAACTTTGTCCGGTCTCTGACTTGTTGCTGAATTATCCAAATATGCAAGATTTGTTTCATCAAAAAATCTAAAATCTTTTCTAATTTCTTTTACATCAAACATAACTCTTCCTTTAATTCCTCATCCGGAATCATTTCTATTGCGGTATTAACTCCGCTCCCCGCCATAAGTTCATATATCATATCCTTCGGGATTCCTCTGGACTGCATATAGTAAAGGATCTCATCGGAAAGCTGTCCGATAGAAGCCCCGTGTTCGCCTTCAACATCTTCTTCTGCGCAGAGTATTATAGGTATGGTCTTATTTACGACATCATCACTCATAAGGAGAACTTCTTCATTCTCCTCGCCCTTTGCACCGGCACAACCACGAACAAAATCAATGGTACCTCTGTATGTCTTACGTGCCTCATCTCCGATCGAGCCCTTCGCAAGCATTTTACTTTCGGTGTTTTTCCCAAGATGCTTTGCCACATAGTTAAAATCAATCTCACCTTTTCCGTAGCCCATGTAACCGGTAAATGCATTAAAGGATGACTTATCTCCGCGAAGCACTGCCTCACATCCTATGTTGATATTCTTACCCGAAAGTACAACATGAACAACCGAAAGTTCAGCGCCCTCTTCCAGCTCAGCTGCAGTATCATTTATGAATAATGTACTGTCAGAGAGCCTGTGTACCTGAACCAGATTAACTCTGGCATTTTTTTCAAGCTTTATTCTTGTCTCAACTATCCCCCGGATGTCCAATGATGAATCGCCTGAAAAATCCATCACAAAGGTAAGATTTGAATCCTGAGCTGCGTTTAACCTTACCCGATTTAAACTTTGCTCCTTTTCACTGTCATATATAAATCTGACTGAGGCATCTCTCTCCACACCTTTTTCAGAAGAAAAATATATAGGTGCGATATCTTCCTGATTGACCAGATTTATAAAGCCTTTTCCTGTTGCCGATTCAATTTCATTAAACTCTTCATCTAAAGCTTTCCCTGCTTCCGCTTCAATTTCCGCCTTAGTCTTTATGTCTCCGTTTTTTATGACGTACTTTCCTTCTTCTGATGTGGGACTTACAAGAACCGACTTATCATTTATCTTTAGAGCATGCCAGGTGATGCTTGGAAGTCTGTTTATCCTTATATCTTTCATTTCTTTCATAATGTCACCACCTATCCGATACTGCCTTTCATTTCAAGTCTGATAAGATTGTTCATCTCAACTGCATACTCAAGCGGAAGCTCCTTGGAAACATTATCTGCGAATCCGCTGACTATCATGGTTCTTGCATCTTCTTCCGAGATACCCCTTGACATGAGATAGAATACAGCCTCGTCACTGATCTGACCGATCTTTGCCTCATGCCCTATATCGGCATCCTTCGTTCTTATATCCATCGCAGGGATAGTATCAGATCTTGAAATATCATCAAGCATAAGTGATGCGCAGTCCACTGAAACCTTTGCACCGCTTGCATTTTTTCCAACTACAACAGAGCTTCTGAACGTGCTCTCTCCGCCACTCTTCGAAATCGACTTAGCGCTTATCACTGCACTTGTGTTCTTTCCCGTTTCAACAAGCTTCATACCCGTATCAAGCTGCTGACCTTCGCCGGCAAATGTAATTCCGGTATATTCCATATGAGAGTTATCGCCCTTAAGTATAGTCATGGGGTAAAGATACGATGTATGAGAACCAAATGAACCTGATACCCATTCCATCTTTCCTCCCTCAGAAACAAGGGCTCTCTTACTGTTAAGGTTATACATATTCTTGGACCAGTTCTCTATGGTTGAATATCTGAGTCTGGCATTCTTACCTACAAACAGTTCGACCGCGCCTGCATGAAGATTTGCAATATTATACTTTGGTGCAGAACAGCCCTCTATGAAATGCAGGTCTGCGCCCTCATCAACTATGATAAGCGTATGTTCAAACTGTCCCGCTCCCGGTGCATTTAATCTGAAATACGATTGAAGAGGGATTTCAACTTTCACTCCCGGTGGAACATATACAAATGAACCGCCGGACCAGACTGCTCCGTGAAGAGCCATGAATTTATGATCCGTCGGAAGAAGCAGTTTCATAAAATGATCCTTTATCATTTCAGCATAAGGACCGTGTAATGCTGACTCAAGGTCGGAATAAACAACTCCTTGAGAAGCAACCTCTTCTTTTATATTATGATATACAAGTTCCGAGTCATACTGTGCACCCACTCCGGCAAGTGACTCTCTTTCAGCTGCAGGAATACCAAGCTTTTCAAATGTTTCTTTTATCTCATCAGGAACCTCATCCCAATCAGCTGTCATCTTTCCTTTTGGTTTAACATATGTAACTATGTTATCCATATCGAGCCCGTCAATTGAAGGTCCCCAGTCAGGGATCTGCAACTCATTATATATCTCGAGTGATTTGAGTCTGAAATCTCTCATCCACTCGGGATCATTTTTCTCCTTCGATATCTCCATTACGATTTCGGGAGAAAGGCCTTCATCTACTTTATAATAATCTGTCTCTTCATAACGAAAATCGTAAAGACTGCGATTAACGTCTTCGACATATGTCTTTTCCATACAAACCTCTCTTTTCACTTATCACATTATTTAAGATACTCTTCAAAGCCCTTTTCATTTATCTCATCAATAAGGCTTGCATCACCCGTCCTGACTATCTTTCCATCCACAAGAATATGTGTGTAATCAACATCAAGTGATTCAAGTATCTTTGTACTGTGGGTAATGATTATAAGTGACCCGTCTGTACTTTTTCTATATTCAGAAACGCCTTTGGAAACTATTCTTACAGCATCAACGTCAAGCCCCGAATCGGTTTCATCAAGTATCGCAAGACTCGGTTTAAGCATAAGGAGCTGAAGAATCTCAGCCTTCTTTTTCTCACCACCGGAAAAACCTACATTCAGGTCTCTGTCTGCATAGTCCTTGTCCATCTCAAGTATATCAAGAGTCTTCTCAAGTTCTTTCCTGAATTCCCATATCCTGATTCTCTTCTCACGTCTTGAATCCATACTGTTTCTTATAAAGTTAGCAAGGGTGATACCCGGAACCTCTATTGGGTTCTGGAATGTAAGGAATATTCCCCTCTTCGCTCTTTCTGCCGGATTCTCTTCAACAAGTTCCTCACCGTTAAAGAGTATGGAACCTTCCTTTACTTCGTATCTTGGATCCCCCATAATGGAATGTCCAAGAGTTGACTTGCCTGCGCCGTTCGGTCCCATTATGACATGCGTCTCTGCCTTACCGACACTAAGCGAAAGATTCTTAAGAATCTCTCTCTCACCTATACTTACATTTAAATCTTTTACTTCAAGTAATCTATCTGACATTATTGTACCTCCAGCAAATATCAATAGGACTTAATTTGTCCATTAGAAGAGTATATTCTAAAATGACTTTTAAGTAAAGAAATAAGGCGGCATTTGCCGCCCTATGTAGTGATAAAAATTTCTCATTAAATCTATAATGTTGCAAATGTATACGGAATCCCTGCTCCTTCAAAGACTGCATCAAGTCTTTCATCGCTTGTAAGAACTATAACCTGATCAAGTCCCAGTGTTTCAACGCACTGTGCAAATGCTATCATATCTCTGAGCGGCATACCTGTCATGGCATCATCAATGATGAGCGGTACATTTTCAGGAGACATTCCCGATGCAACTGAAAGTCTTATAGCAAGATAGAGTTTACGAAGCTCATCAAGAGAAAGCTGACTTATCTTGAGTGTCGCACCCGATACGCTTATAAAGAGACGTCCTTCGCTGCTAAGAGTAAGCTTTCCGTAATTATCACCCAGAAGTTTTTTGATGTATTTTTCAGAATTTGAAAAAATAACCTGATAGTTTTTCTTTCGCATTTCATTTGAAATCTGCTTAATTCTTGATATGGCAAGATTAATCGCCGCAAGCTCTGTTTCAAGCATACTCTTCTTTTTAAATACATCATTAAACTCTGCTTTAAGATGAGTTCTTTCTGATTTTCTGTTAAGAAGAAATTTCTCTTCCTCACGAAGTTTGTCCTTCTTCTCCTGAAACTCCTTGGCAAATGTCATATCGAATTCTATCTCTTCTCTCTGTTCCGACTCTTCCTTCAGTTCTTCAAGAACACGTTTAAAGTCATCATCGGACGGAGTCTCGGAATCATCCTCCTCAGAGAAGAAACCTTTAAGCCTGAGATCATCGATTATAGTAAGTATAACAAATATTGCTGTAAACAGGATGAATACTCTTCTTACTATCTCCTCAAAAGGAAGCAGTCTTACTATAATGGCAATAAGCACTATAACAGCGATTCCGACGAGAAGTATAAACGGAAGCCTTTCTGTCAGTTTCTTCGGTCTGTCTTCCTCATCCAGAGATTTTTGCTCTGCTTCGGTAAGTCTGTCTATCTTTTCATCAATAGTTTCATCCTGCTGATATGTGACTGTTCCGTCTTCATTTTCAACTATCTTTCTTGCAACCCTCTTACGTTTTGCAGCTTCCATAAGGAATTCTTCATTGAGAGTCTTAAGGTCATTTTTAATTCTTTCAAGTCCCGGATCCACGTCATCATATTCTTCGATCTGTTCTGTAAGCTCATCCAGACGTCTGATCATAGGCTTTGTGCTGTTACGCTGCTTCTCTGATTCAAGATATTTTATCGCGTCATTTCTGTTAATATCAGCAGCACCGGTATCCATTACATTTGTAACATATTCTTCGATACCCCTTGCAATCTCATTCTCATCCTGACCTTCGATCGGTTCTATTATCATACTTCCGGAATAACTCTTCCGGTCAGCCATGATAAGGGTTCCCGAAAGTGTATCAGGATTATTAAGACGTTTTTCTCTTCCTGAATTAACATTCAGTACGGAAGTCTGTTTAGTTGCGGAGAGGAAATCCTTTTCCACGAGATAAACCTCATCCCCATCCTGAATATAAGCGCTTCCCTTATAACTGACTCCGGACTTTGGGCGTCTTAGGTTATATGACTCTTCATTTACACCGATACCTGATTTTTTCGTTATCCCGAAAAAGATTCCGAGAACAAAATCGCGAAATGTTGTTTTGCCGGCATCTTTTTCTCCGTAAATGACATTAACGCCCTTGCCGAGATCCACATTTTTATTATTGAATTTTCCAAAACTTTGAAGAAATGCTTTGGTTATATACATTATCTGTCTCCTGATGTGAAGAGTGCTTCAATGCCGTATCTTACAGCCTTTGTTCTTACCTCTTCATCCTGTTCATAGCTTTCTTTTATATTGTCGATGAACTTTCCTATAAGATTATGCTGGTTTTCATCATAGATCTTGTTCTCATCGTGGCGGCTTAAGGTCTTATCTATGATAGTATATACATTAAACCTGTCTTTAATCTTCTTGAAGTTAAGATGCATGTCCCTTTCGATTATGCCCTTCAGGACTATAGTATATATATTATCAAACCCAAGCTTCCTCATCTTCTTGAAGACGCCTTCGATGATCTCCTGATCAGAAAAGTCAGAGCTTATCTCTATGGTCATGTTAATGTATTGCCTCTTTGATATAGGCTTCCATCTTATCTTTGTAACGCCATCATTTATCTCACCGATAATATATCCCCTTCTTCCGATATCAAGATGGGATAAAGGTTCCGGTGAACCCGGATAAGCCATTCTGTTCTTAAGAATATGTACAGGTCTTGTGCTTCCTCCGAGAGCGATATAGTCAAAGCCCTTCCTTGCGAGAACTTCATTCTTGAAAGGCATATGTCCCTCTGTACCACCGCATCCAAGGAGAATATTTACAGCGTCCGGACGACCCGGAGAAATATTCTCAAGCACAGGATCCGGATACTCGGCACGGCCGTAACTGTATCCTGTGACGCAGGTGTTTATGCCCTTAAGATATGCATTTGTAGTCCTGTCACGGGGAAGTATTACTGTTTTGGATTTAAACTTGTATGTCTCCTGAGGAGAACCGGGAGCTATATAGTCCCTATCACCTGCTGAGATGACAATTCTTGTTCCCGTAAGCGGCAGAAGCATCTCATCTAAATGTTCAAGATCTTCCAATGTAGGCGGTGCATCAAAAAGATTTCCGGCTATAAGCAGAAGCCGCACATCTTCATCCTGACAAACCTGTATTACATTTTTAAAAGTTTCTTCGATTTCTCCGGTTCTTTTATCGCCCCACTCTTTTCCGGCGTCGGGCTTTGCTCCCAGACAAACATCAGATATATGAATGAATTTCATCTTTAAATTCTCCTTCACCTGTCTATGAGACAGTCGAAAGTATTATAGTTGTTTTATTCATGAATAGCAAGTGTCACGGGGTATAAAACTTAACTTTTATTCATCAACCTCGTCACCGGCATTCTGAATATTCTGCACATCTTTGTTATATGCATCAACTGCGTCCTTGGCTTTTTCTTCCTGCTCTATCCCATAATCAACCATGTTCTTTTCGCGTTCATTTTCCTCTGCCGTTTTGCCACCGCAGGCAGTGAGCATTACGATAGTTATGAGCATAATAATCGGTAAAATAACTTTTTTCTTCATGATAACCCTCCGTTACATATATCTTTTACAACTTCTCCGGCTATAATAAGCCCCACGACCGAAGGAACAAATGCCACCGAACCCGGAACTGCTTTTTCTCTCCGTTCCTGTTCCTGCACATCATTTTTAGCATCAGCAGCTTCTTCCTTACTCTCCGGCAAATACTGTCTTTGCGGTTTAATCGGTTCTTCCTTTGAATAAACGACTTTAAGACTGTCTATCCCTCTTTTTCTGAGTTCCCGACGCATTACTTTAGCAAGAGGGCATACAGAAGTTTTATAGATATCAGAAACCATAAAACCTGTAGGATCAAGCTTGTTTCCGGCGCCCATGGACGAAATCACAGGCACTTTGGCTCTCGATGCATTTTCTATCAGAGTCAGCTTCGCCGTCACAGTATCAACTGCATCGACTATATAATCATACTCGCCAAAATCAAATTCATCGGCTGTCTCGGGTAGATAAAAAGTCTTGTAAACCCTTACGTTGCATTCGGGATTTATACTCATAACCCTCTCTTTTGCAACATCAACCTTATTTCTTCCAACACTTTCTTCCGTAGCGATGATCTGCCTGTTGATATTAGTTATGTCAACCACATCCTTATCAATCAGATCAAGTGCTCCAATACCGCTCCTTGCAAGCGCTTCAACCGTATAACCGCCTACGCCACCGACTCCGAATACAGCAACTCTCGAATTTTTCAGTTTCGCCAGCCCCTCCTCACCGAGAAGAAGCCCCGTTCTCATAAATCTATCCATAATCCTCTCACACCATTTCCCACGGGGAAGCTCCCTCCGGTAAATCAGGTTGGGCAAAGTGCAATTTACCAGAGGAACTGTCCCCTTGGTAAATTCGCTGACGCAGGACTTCGTAGCAAACTATGCCTGCCGATATGGAGGCGTTGAGCGATTCCACTTCACCTTCCATGGGAATTTTAATAAGTCTGTCAGCATTTTCCGAAAGCGCATCGGACAGTCCCGCGCCCTCGTTTCCTATCATAAAGGCAACAGGTCCGCTAAAGTTCTCGGAATACATATTATTCCCTGAGAGGTGTGTCCCGAAAACTGTAACTCCCGACTCTTTAAGCCTCTTTGTATCTCCGACTATGTCGGCCGAAATGCATATAGGCACTCTTAGGATTGAACCCATGGTACCTCTGACAACCTTTGGATTATACACATCGACAGAATCACTGCTAAGCAGTATCCCGGTAACTCCGGCGCCTTCCGCCGTTCTTATGATAGTCCCAAGATTCCCGGGATCTCTCAGGCTTTCTATGATCAGGATAAATGTATTTTGCCCGTGCTTAATTTCCGATATTTCATGAGCCTTAATCCTGACTACCGCTGCAATACCCTGCGGATTATCGGTATCCGAAAGCTTCTTATATACCTCATCTGTTACAGAATTTGCTTTTCCTTTTTCTATGAGACTGCGAAGCTTATTCTTAGTGGCATCTGCCTTTTCCTGAGGGAGCCCGCCATCCATGCGGTTCCATATCTCCTCGGTATAAAAGGCATCAATGATATCCTCTTCCTTTACCTCCGAAAACAGCCTTACCCCTTCAATTACAAATGCATTTGCCGCATGCCGCAGTTTAGCATCCTTAAGAAGCTTTGAAACATACTTGATTCTTTCATTTTTAAGCGATGTAAGAACAGGTCTTCCCTGTCCAAAGTCAGATTTAAGCATACTACCTCTCAACAACCTTTACGTTTCCCCCACCGTAGGCAAGAGCAAGGGCATCCAAAACTCCGGAATCCGGGTCTGTTTTAATGTTCATCTTCTTGGCTTTATGTTCCTCCCTAAGCTGAACATATACAGGCGACATTCCTTCGTATTCCTTAATGATATCTATCATATCACTTTCATTTTCTTTAAACTCGGTGTAATCATTAAAGCAGATCCACAACTCTCTTTTTTGAGCTATTGCTGCTTTTCTTATTTCTTCAAGCGGCTTTATATCTTCGGCAATGAGCTTTGCCTCTTCTTCGGTAATCGACGCCCGTCCCGAAATAAGAAGCTCCGCGCCCTCAGAAAGCATATCCCTCATTGCATCATATGTTTTTGGAAATACAATGATCTCCATAGTACCCACAAGATCCGATACAGTGAGAAATGCCATGTTCTCATTCTTCTTTGTAAGCTTTATCGTCACCTTTTCCACTATGCAGCCGATAGTATAATTCATCCTGTCAACCGCGCCGGTCTTTCCTGTTTCATCATCAAACATAAAATCCGCCGAAGTAGAACCGGCATATTTTGAAATGACATCCTCGTATTTATCAAGCGGGTGCCCGCTTACATAAAGTCCAAGCATATCCTTCTCGCCGCGAAGAAGCTCATCCTTTGTAAATTCGCTGCAGTCAGGATACTTAACCTTTGTCTTAAACTCTTCGCCAAATGAATCGTTAAAAAAGTCTGCAAAGTCCATCTGCCCGGATACGCTCTTCTTTCTCTCTCTCGTGACATTTTCGAGAATATCCTGATACACCATCATCATCTGTCTTCTTTTTTGTCCGAAGCTGTCAAATGCCCCTGCCATTATAAAGCTTTCTATATATCTTTTGTTAACAGCAGCGTTAAACAGTCTTTCTATAAAATCCTCCAGACTTTTATAAGTACCGTTTTTCTCTCTTTCGGAAATGATGGTTTCAACTACATTATCTCCGACAGACTTAATTGCAGAAAGTCCGTATCTTATACTATCACCGGCAACCGAAAAATTACCGTAACCCATATTAACATCAGGAGGAAGAAGCTTTATCCCCATCTTCCTTACGGCGTCTATATAGCTAAGAAGCTTCGCGGAATTATCCTTTACAGACGTAAGAAGCGCCGCCATGAAATCAAGAGGATAATAGCATTTAAGGTATGCAGTCTGATAGGCAACTACGGCATATGCGGCTGCATGAGATTTGTTAAATGCATATTTCGCGAAATCCGTCATTTCATCAAATATCTTATTGGCTGTATCTTCGGGAATTCCGTTCTTAACACAGCCCGGCACAGAAAGTTCAGGATTTCCGTAAACAAAATACTGCCTCTCCTTAGCCATGACGTCTGCCTTCTTTTTACTCATGGCACGGCGTACAAGGTCACTTCTTCCAAGTGAATACCCCGCAAGCTCCATAACTATCTGCATGACCTGTTCCTGATATACTATACATCCGTATGTAGGGGAAAGTATCTTCTCCAGCGCCGGATGATCATAGCTTACACTCTCGGGATTCTCTTTCCCGGAAATGTATTTCGGAATAAAATCCATAGGTCCCGGTCGATACAATGAAATGCCTGCAATTATATCCTCAAGGCTTCCGGGCTTAAGCTCCTTCATGAAATTTCGCATTCCGCTGGATTCAAGCTGAAATACTCCTTCACATTTCCCCTGAGATATAAGTTCAAACACCTTTTTATCATTATAATTATGATGTTCAAAATCAACAGTCGTCCCAAGCCTTCTCTTTACACCGTCTATAGTATCCTGAATGACAGTAAGATTACGAAGTCCGAGGAAATCCATCTTGAGAAGCCCAAGCTGTTCTATACGTGTCATATTATACTGCGTCGTAACGGCATCCCCGTTCTTACACAGTGGCACAAAATCTTCTATAGGTTCCCTGCCTATAACAACTCCTGCCGCATGCATTGAGGCATGGCGCGGAAGTCCCTCGAGCTTGCGTCCCATGTCAACCATGTAACGAACGTCCTCTTCGTTTTCATAGTATTCCCTGAAACTCGGGCTCGCTATAAGCGCCTTATCTATCGTCATGCCGATCTCCATAGGTATGGATTTAGCAACTTTATCACAGGTACTGTATGGAATATCAAGGGCACGCCCAACGTCTCTTATACAGTTTCTCGGCGCAAGCGTTCCAAATGTAACGATCTGAACTACCTTCTCCTCACCGTATTTTTCTTTAACATACTCTATAACCTCATGACGCCTGTCAGGATCAAAATCAATATCTATATCCGGCATGCTGACTCTTTCAGGATTAAGAAATCGTTCAAACAGAAGGTTATATCTTATAGGATCTATATCGGTTATCTTAAGAGAATAGGAAACTATACTTCCGGCAGCCGAACCTCTTCCGGGTCCTACCGGAATATTATTCTTTTTGGCAAAATGTATAAAGTCCCATACGATCAGGAAATAATCCACAAATCCCATATCGCGGATTACGGAAAGCTCGTAATTCATTCTCTCCAGGAGTTCGTCGGTAAGAGGCTGATACCTTTCCTTTATACCCTTCTCACAAAGCATTTTCAGATATGAAAATGCATCGTACCCCTCCGGAACATCGTACTTCGGAATCTTATACTCACCAAAGGTTATATTAACATTACATCTTTCAGCAATCTTATGTGTATTCTGAAGAGCCTCTTTTGCATACGGGAACAGTTTTTCCATTTCCTCAGCAGACTTAAGATAGTATTTGCCCGGTGCATAATGCATTCTGTTTTCTTCATTTACACTCTTTGCCGTCTGGATACATATGAGGATATCATGAGCTTCCCAGTCTTCCTCGTAAATGTAATGCGAGTCATTTGTACAGACAAGAGGAATCCCTGTCTCCTTGGATATACGCATTATATCTGTATTAACAGTTGTATCCTCAGGCAGCCCATGATCCTGCATTTCAAGGAAGTAATTTCCTTTACCGAAAATCCTTTCATGGTCAAGAGCAGCCTTCTTCGCCTCTTCATAAAAGCCCTGTCTGATCTTAACGGCAACTTCTCCCTGAAGACATGCAGAAAGACAGATTATTCCTTCATGAAACTCTTCAAGGACTTCTCTGTCTACTCTCGGTTTATAATAATATCCTTCAGTAAAACCTCGGGTCACGATTTTTGAAAGATTACTGTATCCCACATTATTCTCAGCCAGAAGAATAAGATGATAGTATCTTTCATCATTTGCACCGGGCTCGCGGTCAAATCTCGATCCCGGTGCGACATAAACTTCACATCCTATTATCGGCTTGATCCCCGCCTTGTTACACTCTTCATAGAAATCGATAACACCGTACATTACGCCATGATCGGTAATTGCGAGGCTGTCAAACCCCAGCTCCTTTGCACGTGAAACAAGCTCCGGTATTTTTGCGGAGCCGTCAAGCAAGCTGTATTCAGTATGAACATGTAAGTGGGTAAACTCCATATCTGCCTCATCATGTAATAGAAATCTTTATCTGCACCTGTCCGGTCAGAACTAACATCTGCTGTTATCGCACTTGCATCCCTGACAGCACTTCCCACATTTTTTTCGAGAGTTATACTTTCGCCATGCCTTCATATACCTTCTTGCATATGAAAACGCTGCATCTTCCCCTTCTTCAGCGAGTTTTCTGAGAAGTATCTCCAGTTTCTTTCTTGTGTAAGGATGCATAAGCCCTCTGCTCTTCCCTCTTTCATAGTAAAGAAGCGGGCTTTCGTCCGTATATTCGTCTTTTTTATAAATCTTGCTGGCTGCAACACGGTCGCAGAACATCTCAACAATGTAATTATCCGGCATCTTCATTCCGATAAGTGAACCATCCCTTTTCACAAGGTCATAGTCAACCCAGTATTCAAGATGATGTTTGTTCCTGCCCTTATGATGAAGCCAAGAAGAAGTATAACCTTTATCTTCTCTTTCAGCTTCGTTAGGGCTTCTGTTTCCCTGAAAATACTTTGCCCCAACGGAAAACTCAGTCCACGAATACTTTGACAGATCATGAAGTATTCCCTGTTTATAAAGTCCGCATTTAAAGCAGTATTTGCCCACAAGGTATTTATGATAATTAATAGTCTTAAGGTGCTTGTACCAGCCCTGTTCCTTTATGTTTTTCATACAAAAGCCTTTATTTCTTGATAAAAACTGTCTTACTGTTGTTACCGCTGCTCACGATATGAAGCTCTTTTATACCGGAAATGAATCTTGAAAGCGTGGAATAGCCGAACTCCTTTACATTGAAATCCGGATACTTCGTATGAAGCTTCCGCCCGATTATTCCAAGCTCTACGCCATTCTTGCCTGACTGTTCAACCATTTCGATAATATAGTTAGTGACCTCATCACGAAGTGAACTGTCCTCACGTACTTTAACTATTACGGTGCTGTTTTTCTTCTTTAATTTAAAATTATCAAGATCCTCGATAAAAGTAGAAAGAAGCCTGTAACCATAGTTTCTGACATCAAAGTCAGAATACTTTTTCTGGAGTCTCGAGCCTATCTCACCAAGTCCTGTATCTCTTCCCTTATTATTATTCTCTGATATGATCTCAATTATGGCATTTTCAATAACAGACTGACTGAGAACATTCTCCGCCTTTTTCTTTTTCTTCTGACTGCTTCCGGAAGTATCATCTGTCTCGTCGGTTGACTGATCGAGCAAAAGCTCAAGATCCGTAAAAACCGAACATGCCGCTCTAAATGACTTTGGCGTTTTATTTTCACCCATACCTATAACTTCCATGCCTGATTCACGAAGTCTGCTTGCAAGCCTGGTAAAATCGCCATCACTTGAAACTATGCAGAATCCATCTACGTTATGGGTATAAAGAATGTCCATGGCATCGATTATAAGAGTAGAATCAGTGGCATTTTTACCTACAGTATTCCTGAATTGCTGTATAGGAGTAATTGAATTCTCCATCAGTTCCTTTTTCCATTTATTCGCCTGCGTACTGGTCCAGTCACCGTATATTCTTTTGTAAGTGACGACTCCGTATTTGGTCATTTCATCTAATATACTTGATATATATTTAGAAGAAATATTATCTGAATCAATAAGTACGGCAAATCTTCTGTCTTCCATACTTCCTCCACAAATTGAATTTCAGCACACAATACTGATTTTAGTTATATAATCTTTTCTTCTTTCCGATAAAGACTATAAAGCAATGTATATTATATCATTTTTTTCATATTTATTGCACTTTAAATAGCCTAAAATTCAATAAAAATACAAAAATTACCGTTATATTTGTTTCAATTTCTTGTAAAACAAACTTTCATGTTGTATAATAGGCAAGATTCGCGAAGTACATATGGCACCATAAATAGGCAGGATTCGCGAAGCGAATCATGTTATCTGCTTCCGTAGCGCAGTTGGTAGCGCAACTGATTCGTAATCAGTAGGTCACGGGTTCAAGTCCCGTCGGGAGCTATATAGGGTCTTAAACAAAAGTACAGCCATGAACTATAAAGCTCATGGCTGTATTTTGCTTATATTATCTAATTCTCAAAACAGTCTGCAACAAGTTTAAGATTCTCAATGATAGGAAGATGCTGAGGACATACTCCTTCACACTGACCACAGGCTATGCAATCACTTGCTTTACCGAATTCCTTGGTAAGATTGTTATAATACTCACCCTGCGGAGTCCAGCCCTTTGTTTCCACTTCCTGCATTTCAGCATTGTAAAGTGAAAAATATCTTGGGATATTGATATTCATAGGACATCCCGGCGTACAGTAGGAACATGATGTACATGGTATGGCGATATTTCCGTTTATGATATTTGTCGCCCGCTTTATAAGCTTTTTCTCTTCATCGTTAAGCGGTTTCATATCCTGCATGTATGACGTATTATCTTCCATCTGCGCCATATTGCTCATTCCTGAAAGAACCATGAATACATTGTCAAGGCTTGCCGCAAAGCGTATAGCCCATGACGGGATTGATGCATCCGGATTGTAATCCTTAAAGAGTTTTTCAACTTCCGACGGTACATTTGCAAGAGTTCCGCCTTTTACAGGTTCCATAACTATAACAGGTTTTCCATGCTTTGTTGCCACGTCGTAACACTCTTTAGATCTTACTCCCGCAGATTTCCAGTCAAGATAATTAATCTGAAGCTGGACATATTCTACTTCAGGATGCTCTGTAAGAACCTTGTCCAGAAGTTCTGGTCCGTCATGGAAAGAAAATCCTATATGTCTTACATCACCTTTTTTCTTTTTATCCATGAGCCATTCCCAGCAGTCAAGCTTGTCATATACAGGAACCGAATGAGAATTAACATCATGAATCCAGTAATAATCAAAATAGTCTACGCCCGTCTTACGACGCTGTTCATTAAAGATTCTGTCTCTGTCATCCCGGTCTGAAAGAAAACTGTGATGCAGTTTGGTAGTCAGTGTAAAGCTGTCTCTCGGATGGCGGGATGTAAGCGCCTCCTTCGTAGCCTCTTCACTTTTAAAATTACAGTACATCCACGCAGTATCAAAATAAGTAAATCCACGATCTAAGAACATATCGACCATTCGGCTTGTTTCTGCGATGTCTATGCCGCCCGCATCATTTGAATTAAGAAGCGGAAGCCTCATAAGGCCAAATCCAAGTTTTCCTGCCATCCAAAATACCTCCTTATAAATATAACTCCCGGGAGTATCACCCCGTTTTTAAAAGCCATATAACTCCCAACAAGTTTATTCTAACAAAAAGGTGTTTTGTTCACAATAAAAATAAAAATATAATAATTATTATTCAATTGATTTGCGCATGCCAAAAGCAGTATAAGTATTTGACACTTACTACAAAAAATGATAAATTTTAATTTGAAGTTTAAAAAAGTTACCTGTGTAACTAAATAAAAACATAGCTGCATTTAATGCAGCAGATAGGAGTATAGTATGTTTTGTAATAATTGTGGAACTTATGCACCTGACAACTCAGCAGTATGTCCAAACTGCGGAACTCCGCTCATAGCAGGTCCGGGCGCTCAGCCAAATCCGGCACCTCAGTATCAGGGTGGATACCAGCCTGCACCTCAGATGCAGCCTCAGTATAATGCAGGATATCAGCCTGATGAGATTACTATTGATAAATATGCAAGCGTAAGAAATCTTCATGATTATATATTTGGTTTTACAGCTTATACAGGATTTATCGGTGTTATTATCCTTGCACTTATGGGACCAAACGCAGAAAAGTCTGATTACCTCAGATTCCATATGAATCAGGGACTTGTAATGGCACTTTTTGAACTCCTTGCAGTTATTCCGTTTATTGGATGGATATGGTCAATATTCTGTGTTGTATGCAAGATAATAGCTATAGTTTATGCTCTTAAGGGAACTGCTAAATCTGCTACATTCTTCGGAAAGATACGTATCATTAAATAATACTTAATTAAATACCACAAAAAAGGGCCGGTTCATTGAACCGGCCCTTTAAAATGTCTTTATTCAACTACATAAGGGATGAGTGCAAGCTGTCTTGCTCTCTTAACTGCAACAGTAAGAGCTCTCTGGTGCTTAGCACATGTTCCTGTGATTCTTCTTGGAAGAATCTTACCTCTTTCAGAGATATATCTCTTAAGAGTATTAACATCCTTGTAATCAATTACATCAACCTTGCCTGCACAGAAGGCACAAACCTTCTTTCTTCTACGCATAGGTCTTCTTCTCATTGGTGCAGCATCTTTATCTGCTTTTCTTTCGTAAGGCATGATTATCCTCCTATTATCGTATAAACGGAATTTACTTAAATGGAAGGTCGTTCTCTATACCTTCAGGTATATTCATGAATCCGTCAGCGCTCGCATCCTTTGGTGCTGAATCAAAACCACCGCCAAAATTACCGCCGTTTGACTGATTCGAATCTGCTGCCTTCTTACTTTCAGCAAACTCAATCTCCTCAGCAACAACGCGAACAGAATAAACCTTTTCACCATTCTTGTTGGTATAGTTATCGTTCTCGATACGACCTATAACTACAATTTTTGAACCCTGCTTCAGATACTTATCAACAAACTCCCCAAGCCTTCCGAATGCAGTACAGTTAAAGAAATCGGCAGTAACTTCATTTCCGTCCTGTCCTCTTCTCTGAAATCTTCTGTCAACTGCTATGGAAAATCTCGATATTGCAAGCTGATCCCCATTCTGAGAGGGTGAATATCTTACCTCAGGATCCCTGGTAAGACGCCCCATTAACATTACTTTATTCATAATATGACTCCTCCAAATCGAAATGCTTAAGCGTCCTGCTTAACAATGAGGAATCTGAGTACGTGATCCATGATACGAATACGTGCTTCTATTTCAGCCGGTGATTCTTCCGGTGCTTCAAATGTAATGAAATAGTAGAAGCCTTCCTTCATCTTCTGAATCTCGTATGCAAGTCTCTTCTTACCCTGATCATCAACATTTGTGATCTGAGCGCCACGCTTTTCCATGCGCTCCTTAACCTTTTCAAGAAGAGCTGTTCTTGCGTCATCATCAATTCCAGCACTGATAACTAACGCTAATTCATACTTGTTCATCCTTCTTACCTCCTTTTGGACTAATGGCCTCCTCAGTTTCCCGGGGAAGCAAGGAAATATATTTATAAAAAATACATCACAGACAGTTAGAATAACATATCCTGACTGTCTGTGCAAGCATTTTTCTAATATAATCCCAGAATTCAAAATACTCGGCTGTTTACGCCAAAATTCATTCCTTTTCAAACTCCGGTTTCCAGCCTGCAAACTGAACAAGCTGCTCATCCGTTCT
>CAMOWK010000012.1 GCA_946628415.1 uncultured Lachnospiraceae bacterium
TTCACCAAAAATAAAGGTCACGAGAAGTGACCTTTACGCTGAAATAGCTTTTCTTCCCTTTGCTCTTCTGGCTGAAAGAACCTTACGTCCATTAGCTGTACTCATTCTCTTTCTGAAACCATGAACTTTTGATCTGTGTCTTCTGTTTGGCTGAAATGTCATCTTCATAACGAAATTCTCCTTTCTCTATTTTATTCTGTAAAATGTATCGTAAGTCAAATAACTCAGATATAAATATACAGACCTAAACATTTTAGAGAAAAAATGCATAAAAGTCAAGAAAAATGTAAGTTTTTATTTGCCGTAGCTATATTACGACATAGCCCTGAAGCCATACTTCACCTCTGAATCGGCGACCAGGAAGAGGCTCACCGACTAAGTCAAGTGCATTTATACATACATTCAGCTTGTAACCCATGCTCTCTACCGTAATGTTATAAAGCAATTCATTTGTATAAGTATTTACTTTTTTTTCGACACTCTGTATGTAACCAATAATGCGGTAATAATCAACCTCTATCCCCATAGGGAGGAAGGTCGAATCTATAACAGAGAGTACATCTTCCGACTCTTCATAGCTTTCCTTATATGAATCCCTGTCGATAGGAAGTATTACAGTTCCTTCAAGAGATAAAGCAGAAAGCATAATGGTGTTTATATCTTTCTTTTGATATTTAAGAAGCCTCGTTGTATCGGCGATGTTCTGAATGTAAAACATGATTGCCATATACATATCACCGATGGTTCCTATATATGATTTATTATAGGTATGCTCTTCTATATCGATTCCGTCTATTCCAAGATAATTATTTGGTCTTACATAAGGAAAATAATGCTCTATGGATAATGAACCGTTCATATCAAGTTCACCTACAAGTGAAAGACCTATCCCATCTCCGAAGTCTTTATCAAACTGTGTCAGAGAGGACATCTCATTCAATGTAACCGAGAGCCTTCTGTTTGGTTCGGAAAGAGTCAGCTTATATATGTCTTCCAGTTGAGTTCTGGATGTGATTTTACTGAACCCAATAGCTCGAAGATATTTGTGCATAGTGGAAATATCCTTTTCTTTTATTTAACAGGCTTTAATATCTCTGTACCGCCCATATAAGGTCTCAGAACCTCAGGTATATTAACCGAGCCATCGGCATTAAGATTATTCTCAAGAAATGCAATAAGCATTCTTGGAGGGGCAACTACTGTATTATTAAGTGTATGTGCGAGATATTTGCTGCCGTCTTCCTTTTTAACTCTTATCTTAAGTCTTCTTGCCTGAGCATCACCAAGGTTTGAGCAGCTTCCTACTTCAAAGTATTTCTTTTGTCTTGGTGACCATGCTTCAACGTCAATTGACTTAACCTTAAGATCGGCAAGATCGCCGGAACAGCACTCAAGAGTTCTGACAGGAATATCAAGAGTTCTGAAAAGCTCAACTGTGTAGCTCCAAAGCTCATTGAAGTACTTCATTGATTCTTCAGGCTTACAGATTACAATCATTTCCTGTTTTTCAAACTGATGAATTCTGTATACGCCTCTTTCTTCTATACCATGAGCTCCCTTTTCTTTTCTGAAGCAAGGTGAATAGCTTGTAAGAGTAAGAGGAAGTTCTGATTCGTCAAGCATTTCATCAATGAAACGTCCGATCATGGAATGCTCACTTGTACCAATAAGATAAAGATCTTCACCTTCAATCTTGTACATCATCTGTTCCATCTCATCGAAGCTCATAACACCTGTAACTACATCACTTCTTATCATAAAAGGAGGAATGCAGTAGGTGAATCCTTTTCCTATCATAAAGTCTCTGGCATAGGCAAGAATTGAAGAATGAAGTCTGGCTACGTCACCTATAAGATAGTAGAAACCATTTCCTGCCACCTTTCTTGCAGCATCAAGATCAATGCCGGCAAGTCTCTCCATTATCTCTGTATGGTATGGTATTTCAAAGTCAGGAACCACAGGCTCACCGAATCTTTCAACTTCAACGTTTTCACTGTCATCTTTTCCGACAGGAACAGAAGGATCAATGATGTTAGGAATCTTCAACATGATCTCTTTGATTCTTTCATCAAGAACCGGCTTTTCTTTTTCAAGTTCTGCAAGTCTGGCTGAAAACTGTGCAACTTCTGCTTTAACCTTTTCTGCCTCTTCTTTTTTACCCTGCGCCATAAGAGCGCCTATCTGCTTAGAAATCTTGTTCTTATTGCTTCTCAGCTGATCGGCTTCCTGCTGATTCTTTCTTGTCTTTTCATCAAGCTCAATTACTTCATCAACAAGAGGGAGTTTCTTATCCTGAAATTTCTTCTTTATGTTCTCTTTCACTATATCAGGGTTTTCTCTTAAAAACTTAATATCAAGCATTTTCTATACTCCTTTATCTGTCTTTTTCTTTGTTTTTTTCTTTTTTGCAACCGGTGCGACTATGCTTTCATCAGTCACCGATTTTTTCTCACTGGTTAGTATTTCAGTCACAGGAAGCTCAGAGTCATCCTTGCTGTCCGGACTGTTGATAATAGCACTTAATTCTTCATCTATTGTAAGTGCTTTTCCTATTGCTTCTTTTTCTTCGTCAGAAAGATTTATATAAGATTTACCTTTTATAATTTCTTTAGCGTATGTGAAGCAACCTTCCTTCGTATGCATTGAACTAAGTACCAGACCGTTATTATCTCTGTCCAGAAGGGCAATTGAAAAACTCAGGTTTCCTGATAAGTCATCAAATGCATCGTATTTAACTACACCTGTCTTGCATATACATGAATCAGCACGCAGTCGGATTTCTTTATGTTCTTTATGAATTTTTTTGATATACCTTTTAATCTTGTCCATTTCCTTGAACCTAGTTGTTATCACATGTTCAAGATCCGCACCCTGCTGACCGCTTGTC
The DNA here is from genome assembly GCA_946628415.1 of uncultured Lachnospiraceae bacterium. Classification (GTDB taxonomy): domain Bacteria; phylum Bacillota; class Clostridia; order Lachnospirales; family Lachnospiraceae; genus Eubacterium_Q. The sequence continues at coordinate 2,888 of CAMOWK010000012.1, forward strand.
AGCGCGTAGTATTTACGGGACATAAAGGTTATCTTTCTATATAAATAGAATACAAGCAGACCAAGCAATATACATAACGCAAAAAGTATTGCAATGATCACCTCTATCTTTATACCTAAAATGGTCATGGAAAAACTCCTATCTTACGTTATACAGCATGTTGATCAGTCTGTCTAATTCGTCTGCAGAGGAATATTCAATTTCAATTTTACCTTTATTCTTTCCTCTGTCTTTTATCTTTGCCTTTGTTCCCAAAACATTCTTAAGGTTCTCTTCTATCTCCTTATATACGAAGGAAATCTTATCTTCCTCAGGTACAGCAGGATAGTCTGATGGTTCTACATTTAAAAGCTTTTTAACAAGTTTCTCTGCTTCTCTTACAGACATTTTCCTGTCATAGATAAGAAGGGCAGTTTCATATTGAAGATCCGGGTCGGAAAGGGCAAGAAGAGGTCTTGCATGTCCGATGGAAAGGCGACCGTCAACAAGCATTTCCTGTACATTTTCAGACAGCTTTAAAAGACGGAGAAAATTAGTAACGGCTGTACGGCTCTTTGAAACTTTATCCGCTACTTCTTCCTGGGTAAGGTTGTAAACATCTATAAGAAGCTTATAGGCATTTGCCTCCTCAATAGGGTTAAGGTCAGATCTCTGAAGGTTCTCAATAAGTGCAACCTCCATTTTTTCCTGATCTGAATAATCCTTAATAATTACAGGAACCTGCTTTATTCCCGCAATACGAGATGCTCTCCATCGACGTTCACCTGCAATTATCTCATAATGCTTGTCGTTTTTTGTTACGACTATCGGTTCAATAACTCCATACTTCTTTATTGAGTCAGCCAGAGCATTTAATTCTTCTTCGTCAAATATCTTACGGGGCTGAGATCGGTTTGGTTCAATGTCAGAAACATTCACCATAGTTTCAGCCGGTACTTCTTTTATTACCTCTTTAATAGTTTCATGAACTTTTTCTGTGCTTTTTCCCTTTGAAGCGGATTTAGTGTTTTTCTTCTTTGGTGATTCTGTTTCAGTTGCTGAATCTCCTGTTGGTATAAGGGCTGAAAGTCCTTTACCTAAGCCTGAACGTGCCATATCGGGCTCCTTTCTGAATAGATATTATGTAAACCAAATATAATTACTGATATAATCTGTTTCTAATTACTTCATCTGCTAAATCTCTGTAAGCTTTAGCTCCCGTGGATCTTGGATCATATTTATTGATAGGAAGTCCGTAGCTAGGAGCTTCAGCAAGTCTTACATTTCTCGGAACTATGGTGTCATATATAATCTGGTCAAGATTCTCTCTGATATTTGTTACAACATCCTGTGAAAGATTAGTTCTTGTATCATACATTGTGAAAACAACACCCTCTATCTCAAGGGTTTTATTCAGCTGTTTTCTGATCAGGTTAATTGTATATATAAGCTGTGTTAGTCCTTCAAGTGCATAGAATTCACATTGTATAGGAACTATAACGGTATCTGCAGCTGTTAATGCATTGACAGTGAGAAGGCTAAGTGATGGAGGACAATCTATAATAATAAAATCATACATATTACGTACAGTTTTATTTCTTATGATTTTTCTTAGCATCTTTTGGTTATCTTCCATAGCCATCAGTTCTATCTCTGCTCCGGCAAGATTGATTCCTGAAGGTACTACGCTGAGATTTTCAAACTGATTCATAATAAGACACTCACCGAGATTTCTCTCTCCGGTAAGTAAATCATATGTAGAATACTCGACAGAGTTTTTATCAATTCCAAGACCGCTCGACATGTTCCCCTGTGGGTCGAGATCTATAGCCAGAACTTTTTTGCCTTTTTCTGCCAGACATGCTGATAGATTAATAGCGGTTGTTGTTTTTCCTACTCCGCCTTTCTGATTTGTAATTGCAATTATTCTTCCCATATCTCACTCCGAATTATGCTTTTTTACACTACTTTGGGATTATAACACTTTTATATGATGTGTTCAATTGTTTCACGTGAAACATTCTTGGGTTTCTTCTTATGTTACATCTCCTCGCGGACAAGCTCTCGCACAACACGGGTGCCCTAGCGGTGCTAAACTCTCACTTCGCTACGCTTGTGAATCGTTAAGCACCGAGACCCGTGATGGTCCGCTCAGAGAGTAACACAGAAGAAACGGCGAGCATTTGATCTTAATTCAATGGTATAGAATTCTCTATGTTTAAATATTTATATTTGTAATATACGGATTAATCTTTACTGACAAATATCTGATATAAATGATAGTATTGCTACCCTTTGTATTTGTTGATTAAAGAGTATAATAATGTTTCACGTGAAACATCAAACACAACATATTATAGATAAATATAATTACAAGATTAATAAGAAGAGACATTCTATCATAAAGAAAATATATTATCGCTGATAAATGATGTCATTATTGATATTTTATATAATGTGTAAACGAAAACAGAAAGGTAAATAGGGAACAAAGTTATATGTTTCACGTGAAACGTTTTTACACCTAAGATTGTTATGATAGATATCACATTCTTTGAATACTGGTTTGTAGAAAATAATGTTATGGGGTTTCTTCTTATGTTACGTCTCTTTGCGGACAAGCTCTCGCACAACACGGGTGCCCTAGCGGTGCTAAACTCTCACTTCGCTACGCTTGTGAATCGTTAAGCACCGAGACCCGTGATGGTCCGCTCAGAGAGTAACATAGAAGAAACGACGAGCATTTGTTCTTAATTCAATAGTAAGTATAGAATTCTCTATGTTTAAATATTTATATTTGTTATATACGGATTAATCCTTAATGACAAATACCTGATATAAATTATAGTATTGCTACCCCCCCCTTGTATTGATTGATTAAAGAATATAATAATGTTTCACGTGAAACATCAAACACAACATATTATAGATAAATATAATTATAAGATTTATAAGATGAGACATTCTATCATAGAGAGAGAATATGTTTCGCTGAAAAATGATATCATTATTGATGTTATATATAATTTGTAAACAACAACAGTAAGCTTAATAGAGAACAAAGTTTCATGTTTCACGTGAAACATTCTTACTTCTATGATTGATTGTTGTGTTAGTTAGATATCGGATTCTTTGAATACTGGCTTGTAGAAAATATTGTTATGGGGTTTCTTCTTATGTTACGTCTCTTCGCGGACAAGCTCTCGCACAGCACGGGTGCCCTCTAGGTACTAAACTCTCGCATTGCTACGTTCGCGAATCGTTTAGTACCCAGAGCCATGATGACCCAGAGAGTAATATAAAGGATACGACGATGATTTGATCCAAATTCAATGGTATAAGGTTTTTCACAGTTTTTAATTGATCACATTTGGATTATACGGAATTATCTTTAACGTGAAAACATGCTAAAGGAAGAATTGCCCCCCTTTGTACTGCTTGATTCAAGATCATAATATATGTTTCACGTGAAACATCAAGCGGAATACATTAAAAGAGAAATATAATTACGAGGATATATATGAAGAGATAAGATATCATAGAGTGAATATATTAATTTCATTGATAGATGATGATGTCATTATTGATGATATATAATGCATAAATAACAACAGTAGGCAAATTCGAAATCAAGTATTATGTTTCACGTGAAACATCAAGCGAGATGCCTTTATAGTTGTATTTGTGTTTAAACGAAGAATGAGTAATATACAAAAATTAATTGTTTCCTTTCACTGAAACATTGAAGCAAATAATTGTTTGTGTCATGGATAGGCAAATGGAAGAATATATGCATCAGATAAATTGGTTGAAAATATAGAATTAAGTTGGCTGTATCAGAATAGCCCTTTAGTTATTTTATTCAAAATAAGGCGTAAATGATAGACAGAATGGTCAGTTTATTAATAAGTTTAGATGGAAGATTACGATTTGATACAATTAATTAGATTGATTAGAATACATAAAGACAATTTGTATTAAGATATTTGAATATGTTTCACGTGAAACAAGATAGAGTATAAATTGAACTATGGTTGGATGTTTCTTCTTTGATGCTCTCTAAGCGGACCATCACGGGTCTCGGTGCTTAACGATTCGCAAGCGCAGCGTAGCGAGAGTTTAGCACCGCTAGGGCACCCGTGTTGTGCGAGAGCTTGTCCGCGAAGAGACGCATCATAAGAAGAAACCCCAACACATAAACACATAAATTACATCTTCTCAACAACTCCAATGCCAAGAAGTGAGAGTGCTTCACGTATTATATTTCTTGTTATAACAACCAGAGAAGCTCTGGCATTTCTTGTAGCAGTATCTTCAACGTTGATATGGTTCTCTGTATAGAATTTGTTGAAGCTGTGTGCAACATCCATTACATAACGTGAAATAATAGATGGCTCATACTTTTCAGCAGCCTCATGAATGACATCAGGGAATCTTCCAAAGTCCTTAACAAGAGCAATAGAAGCCGGGTCTGTAATGATTGAACAGTCAATGTCAGAGATGTTAACGTTATAATCCTCAATATTACGAAGAATACTTGAACATCTTGCGTAAGTATACTGAACATATGGACCTGTCTCGCCATCAGGATTAAGAAGCTTATCCCAATTAAAGGATACGTCTTTAATTCTCTGGTTGTAAAGGTCATTGAATATTACAGCACCAACGCCGACTGTTTTTGCTACTTCGTCTTTGTCCGGAAGTTCCGGATTCTTTTCTACGATTATCTCTTTAATCTTATTTATAGCTTCATTAAGAATGTCTTCGGCATATATAACATTGCCTTCTCTTGTGGAAAGCTTTGCTCCACCAAGACTTACCAGACCATAAGGTATATGAACAAGAGAGTCTTTAGCCCATTCATTTCCAAGAAGTTCAACTACTTTGAATACCTGACTAAAGTGAAGTTTCTGCTCCTGACCTGTAACGTAAAGGCATTTACTGAAATTATAAGTGTTTTTTCTGTAGAAGATAGCAGCTATATCTCTTGTGGCATATATGGAGCTTCCGTCATTTTTGATTACAAGACAAGGAGGCATATCATATTCTTCGAGATCTACAATCTTTGCGCCCTCACTGTCTGTGAGAAGATTTGCATCTGTAAGACGTTTTACAACATCGTCAGTCATATCTCTATAGAAACTTTCACCTGTGAAATGATCGAAATCAACGCCTAGAAGGTTATATGTACGCCTGTACTCAATAAGGCTGATTTCAACAAACCATTTCCAAATGGAAAGAGCTTCTTCATCACCGAGCTCCATCTTATGGAACCAGGCTCTTGCTTCATCCTCAAGTTCCGGATGTTTTTCTGCCTCTTTATGGAATACAACATAGAGTCGCATCAGTTCTTCAATGCCTTTTTCTTTTACAACTTCTTCACTTCCCCAGTTTTTATAAGCAACTATAAGTTTTCCAAACTGTGTACCCCAGTCGCCAAGATGATTAATTCGCTCAACATTGTAGCCAAGGCGTGTATAAATCTTATAAAGTGAATTTCCGATAATTGTTGTTCTTAGATGACCAACATGGAAGTTCTTTGCAACGTTAGGAGAAGAGTAGTCTATACAGATTGTTTTGCCCTCACCTTCATCGCTTTTTCCGTAGTCCGGAGAGATTGCTGAGGTAAGTATATCCTTAACCATGAGATCTTTTTTTAAGTAGAAGTTTATATATGCTCCCTCAACTTTGATTTCATCTATGTGAGGTGGTATCTCTGTCATTTTGTCTTTGATTTCAGCTGCTATAGCAGGCGGAGCCTTTCTTAGCACTTTTGCGAGTCTGAAACATGGGAACGCATAGTCGCCCATTTCAGGTTTAGGTGGAATTTCAAGTAATCCTTCGATTTCCTCCCCACTCAGTTCAGGTATACTAGATTCAAGTAGCTTAATTATGCTGATATCTTTCATTAGAATATCTCCATTCTATTTTATTATATAATGCTATATGCTATTGTCATACTCCGTCATGTCGATACAGAGCTTTATCATCGTTATATTGTGTCGGTGTTTTACCAAGTCTATTTATATATCATGCCCTGATGATGATTGATGTTACTCTTCGCAGTTCATTTACATGGGAAATGAAAACTTAACGGTTGTTCCGTTTTCGTGTGATCCTTCAATGCTTAGATTTCCGTTCAGAAGGTATATTGTTTCAACCGCTTTGTGTATGCTGCTGTACCAGGGACTCTTCTCCATATAATCGTCAGCTATTCCGATTCCGTTGTCCTTAATATATGCAGACATTATTCCGTCTTCATTGCTGAGTTTAATGATAATTCTGTTAGCGTTGGAATGTTTATAAACATTTTCCACAAATATGTTCATCAGGTGTATAAGTGAAGTCCCGGTGATATAGCTTGTTTTAGCGGAGCTGTCCATTTTTGAGTAATCGGTTTCGATAATGCAGTTTGGATGAGCCGCGCTCTTTTCGGCAACAAAACTGTCAAGCATATCAGACAGTGGTTTCTTTGTATCTATATTATAAAGTATTCTTCCGAGAAGGAAGGATATATCATCATTCACAAGATCAATCTCGGAAATGATTTCGTTTATGCTTTGTTTAGCTCTTTTTGGGTCGCTTGAAATAAGGAATCTAATGGCTTCCAGTTTTGATTTAGCACCACTCAGCTTGTCCTTTACTTTTTTATCAAGCATCGTAGACATGTAGCTTTTATCAAATGCATCGATCATGAGAATTTTCTTTCCATGCTCGGATACTTCTTTTCTGAATGCTTCAAGTTCTTTTTTCTTTTCTTCTTCATATGTAGCAGAAGATGAAGTGGTGGAAGCCGAAACTCTGCTTTCGCTTAATGCATTTTTAAGATTAATGTTTTCCTTCTCAAGAGAAGAGATGTCCATATCTCTGTCATCTATATCTTCTTTTAATTCTTTTATAGACAACTCAGCTGCCTTCAGGAGCTTTATCTTTCGGGAAATGAATTTAAGATTAGAAGTCTCTTCCATAATTTTAGTACTAAGAATACGCTGTTCTTCCAGAAGAGATTTGATTTCATTTTCAATGCGTGACTCTTTTTCATCTGCATCCTTGTCTTTTGGAATGGGTTTAAAAAGGTCTTTCTTTGACGAGGTGCTTAGGGAGTATATGCTTTTTGTTTTATTTAACTCATCAAGCTTAATATTCAGTTCAAAAAGCGCGGTTTTATGATGTTCTATACTATCAGCACATTCTTTGTGTCTGTTTGTAAAATAATTAAGAACATCGCTGTTTGCCTTATTAAGAATAGAAATGTTTTTATCGTCTGTCATATGGCACCTCAATTATCTTTTTTAAATACGCCACGATTTTTCCTTCTACGTTCACGTTCTTTCTTTATACGGAAATAGCGTCTCGATGCACCGCCAAGAATGAGAACTATGACAGGAAGTATGATTATCATTTTATGTCGGGAAAAGAACTCGCCTATTACTCTAAAAGGTTTCCCGAAATCAGCCTTTCCTCTTTTTGGGATTGTATCGCCCGGCGTCGCATTTATATATACACCATCACCCGGAGTGGCAAGCGTGGAATAGATATCTGCACTGCCGACAAGATTATCATCGTAATAGATATCTATAGTGCCGAGAACGTCTGAATCATTTCCTGAAAAATTAATCTGTTTTTTAAAAAGCGATGTATCAATATAGTTTCTGATGCTCACGCTGTAGTTTCTGTCGACACTGTAATCCTTGAATTTGATAGCAGAAACCTTGTCATAGGTCATCATAATACTTGAACCGTTATTTGTTACAGCATCTGAAAATGAAAAGTTCTGAAGCGGTTTATATGAAATGTAATTATTAAAGCAAAAATCAAAAATCTTAGCAGCATCACTGAATTTGTCATCATCAGGATCGCAGTTCATGATAGAAGCGCAGAGCCTCCTGCCATCACGCTCAGCATAAGCTACAAGCGCACCGTTTCCGTCATCGGTATAACCTGTTTTTCCTCCGGTTGCATTCTTATAGTAAAAACGGCTTTCAGGAGAGATGAGGTGGGTTCGTGTGAAGAACTGCCTCGGGTTCTTATTTAGATTGGTTGGCTGAATTGTATAAGAAAAAGTTGTAGTGATTCTTTTGAAGGTGGAATTCTTATACGCGTCGCAGCCAATAAGAGCCATATCGTAGGCACATGAGTAGTGATCCTTGCTAAAGATACCGTTTGGAGTGACAAAGTGTGTATTCACACAACCAAGAGAATCGGCGGTATCATTCATTAGCTTTGCAAATGAATCGTAGTCGCCGGATACTTTTCTGGCAAGTGCAAATGCAACCTCGTTTGAAGAATACAGTAAAAGTGCGTGAAGCAGATCCTCAACGGAAAGCTGTTCACCGCTTTGAAGATACATTGTTACATAGGTCTTTGGAACAAGCTCATTGTCGCTTGATTCAATTGTAACGGTATCCGAGAGCTTCAGATTTTCGATAGCAAGAAGGGCAGTCATGACCTTTGTGGTACTTGCAGGATAGGTCTTTTGAAATGCATTTTTTTCATAAAGAACTTCGCCTGTATCTATGTCCATTACAACGGCTGAAGAAGCAGTGATGTCGGGAGCGTCGATAGGAATCGGCTGACCCGGCGTTGCGTCACCGGAGCTTGCATTTCCGGATACATAAACAGCCCGATTTTTCACCTTGCTGCCATAGTCCTGATCCGCATCTCCTTCAGTAGCTGCAGACACGGAAAGACCCGGGATCAGAAGTCCCAGTATCATGCAAATACATATGAAGTTGATAATAATGTTTTGTTTACGGTTCATTTTATTATCCTGATACTATAACATCTGTATTTATACGCAGTTATAAGTATGTTTATACGAGTATCAATTATGTTGTATTTTAATAGGTAGATTTTTCTCACATAGATATCATTAGTATGCAATATTAAGGGTCAAAATGCAAGAAAAAAGGTGCTGAATGAAGGCGGAATAAAAGGCGCGGAAGAGGAGTTAAAAATGCCTCGATATGACCATGCGGCAGATTTTATTTCCAAGTTCCGAAAACTTCTTTTCATACTCTGTCATAATATTACCTTCATTATAAACAGAACCATGAAGATCACGCGTTTCATTTACTATGGTCCAACCGCTTTCTTTCGCTGATTCAAGCGAAAAATCAAAGAGACTTACATTATCCGTCTTGAAGGTGATAAGTCCGTCCTTTGCAAGGATGTTATCATATCTTGATAGGAATTTTGGGGAGGTCAGTCTTCTTCCGCTGTGGCGATCCTTTGGCCATGGATCGGAAAAGTTGAGGTAGATACCGGCAACTTCATCCTTTGAAAAGGCATCTTCTATAAACTCGGCATCCATTCTTATAAATAAAAGGTTGCGGAGTTCAGGTTCATTAGTTCTTTTTTCAAGAGCACGAACAAGAACCGAAGAATATTTCTCTATTCCTACATAATTGATATCGGGATTTGTCCTTGCCATTTCCATGATGAATGTTCCCTTGCCCATTCCGATTTCAATCATGATAGGATTGTCATTTCCGAAAAGTTCCTTCCATTTACCCTTATGACCTTCATAATCCTTTATGCAGTATTCGCTTTCAGCGATAGTTTCTCTTGAACCTCTGACATTTCTAAGTCTCACGGCAGTTCTCCTTATAATTATATATCTTATCCGTTCTGTTACCTGATGCATTGATAAATGTACGGACATTTAAAGAAGAGTATAACCTTAATCGCTTGAATGTGCAAAGGAATCATGCTATTTATATTATAAAACGGATAGTGTCATGCCAATTGCTTTTGATAACGGCTTTGATACTGTGGAAAGTTTTTTATAAGAGAGGAAATGAATAATGAATGATAAAAGAACAGAGAAGCCTATTACTTCGGGAAAGCTTACTGCACTTGGGATAGGAAATGCACTTCTTATCATATTTCTTATAACGATGGCGCTTCTTATCACAGGTGCAATTCTTATGATAAGGAAGATGGGCTTTAAAGAACTGATTTTTGATTACTGGGGATGGCTCCTTATTTTTACAACAACTGAAATCATGATCTTCTGGACCGGAATAATCATGGTATATATCACAAGTATCCAGCTTGGAATAAAGATGAGGGTGATAGGGATACTCGCGGGAATGATTCCGGTTGTAAATATAATTGTCCTAGTAATCATTATCAGCATCACAGGAAGAGAGTATCGGTTTGAGAAGAAAAAACTGAAGATAGATAATAAGAGAAAAGCTGACAGAATCTGTGCAACGAAGTATCCGTTACTTATGGTTCATGGAGTGTTTTTCAGGGATTTTAAGAATTTTAATTACTGGGGAAGAATACCGGAAGAGCTTGAACGTAACGGTGCAGTTATATATTACGGTAATCATCAGTCGGCATCATCTGTTGAAGACAGTGCAAGAGAGCTGGCACAGAGGATAATGCAGATCGTCAGTGAGACGGGTTGCGGAAAGGTAAACATTATAGCGCACTCCAAGGGAGGGCTGGACAGTAAAACAGCTGTTTCATATCTTGGAATGTCACCATACGTGGCATCAATAACAACGATAAATACGCCACACAGAGGGTGTGAATTTGCTGAGTATCTTCTCCAAAAAGCGCCGGTGGGACTTAAAGAAAGGGTTGCAGGTATGTATAACGCGGCACTTCATAAGCTTGGTGACGAGAATCCCAGCTTTATTGCGGCGGTAACAGATCTTACTGCATCAAGGTGCAGGATGATTTCGGAGATTACGGACAGTTTTGATTATAGGGGAGCAGGTGTATATACGCAGAGTGTGGGCTCATGTATGAAGAAAGCGACAAGCGGTGCATTTCCGCTTAACATGAGTTATAACCTTGTAGGCTACTTTGATGGAAAGAATGATGGTCTTGTAGGAGAACCGTCCTTTAAGTGGGGCGAGAACTATACATTTCTTGAGAATAAAAAGAAAAAGGGAATATCGCACGGTGATATGATAGATCTCAGCCGCGAGAATATAAAAGGCTTCGATGTAAGAGAGTTTTATGTACAGCTGGTAGCCGGGCTTAAAGCGAGAGGTCTCTGATAATACTGAAAGGCAAAAGGGTGGCAAATGAATCGATGTTCATTTGTCATCTTTTTTGTGAAAGGGTATAAATTTAATTTATAGATAAATATAATTTTTAACAAATTGACTATAGGCATGAACGGATGTATATTTTCATCATTCCAGTTGGGGCACATTTGCTTCAATGGAAATGAAATGATAGCGCGTCATACAAAAAATTTATGAAAGGAAAGATGATCGATATGAATAACATAACAGCAAACAAAAGACATTACATGTGTTGTTGTCGAATGCTTCACTCCCGGGCATATAGAGTGGAAAGTACTTCGGTTTGTCGATGTTTGCGCCTTTTGTAGGTTTGGCTAAGACAGTGAGATACCAGACTGACCCACTTTAGGTTATTGCCCGGGAGCGAAATGGCCCCGGGTTTTTTTATGAAAATCTTATGGGAAATGAATTTCAAACAACTAATGGAACTGATTAGATTTGGGTTGGGAAGTTTTGGGATTTAGATATAGAAGAAAGAGGTAAAAACAATGAGTAAATTAAACATATTAAAGAAACTTAAGAAAAAGATAGCAGCAATTGGGCTTGCAGGAGCTGCAGCAGTGGGACTTCTCGCGGGATGCGGAAACAGCGCCGATACAGCGGCAGCCAACACGGCGGCAGATACTAAAGAAAAAGACACAATATACAGAACGCTTGATGAGATTAAAGAGAGCGGAACAATTAATATAGGCGTTTTTTCCGATAAGTCACCATTCGGATATGTGGATGAAAACGGAGATTATCAGGGATACGACGTATATTTTGCTGAAAGACTTGGAAAGGATCTTGGAGTAAAGATCAATTATGTTTCAACCGAAGCAGCAAGCCGTATTGAGTATCTTCAGACCGGTAAGGTTGATATCATCCTTGCAAACTTTACGGTAACAGACGAAAGAAAGGAAGAAGTTGATTTCGCGCTTCCATACATGAATGTAGCACTTGGTGTTGTATCACATGATGATAATGTCATCAAAGATCTTTCAGAGATAGGTGCTGATGATCAGGTCATTGTAATTACAGGAACAACTGCTGAAACATATCTTACAGAAAACAATCCTGAGATAAAGCTTCAGAAGTTTGATACATATGCAGCAGCAAAGAGTGCATTTGAAGATAAGAAGGGTGTTGCATGGGCAAATGACAATACAGAGGTTATAGCATTTGCAAATGAGAACGAAGGATACACTGTAGGAATTGAGACGCTTGGCAGCCTTGATACTATTGCACCTGCAGTAACTAAGGGAAATGAAACGCTGCTTAACTGGATCAATGATGAGATCAAATCCCTTGGCGAGGAAAGATTCTTCCATGCTGATTACGAGGCAACATTACTTTCTACATACGGTAAGGATTACGAAGACACACTTGTAGTAGAAGGCGGAGTAGTAGGTGAAGGAAGCGCAACTGATGCAGACAGTGCTGAAAAAGAGACAGCAGAACCTAAGGGAACAATTACTGTTGGTGCATCACCTACACCTCATGCAGAGATTCTGGCAGAAGCAGCAAAGATACTTGAGAAAGATGGTTGGAAACTTGAAATTACAGAGTTTGAAGATTATGTACAGCCAAACCTTGTAGTTGACAGCGGAGAACTTGATGCAAACTATTTCCAGCACGTACCTTATCTTGATAACTTTAATGAAGAAAACGGAACAAGCCTTGTTAACGCAGGCGGAATCCATTACGAGCCATTTGGTATATATCCGGGAACAAAGAAGTCACTTGATGAGCTTTCTGACGGAGACACAATCGCAGTACCGAATGATACAACCAATGAAGCAAGAGCACTTCTTCTTCTCCAGGATAACGGAGTGATCAAACTTAAAGAAGGTGCAGGTCTTACAGCAACTGTTCTTGATATAGTTGATAATCCAAAGAATATCAAGATTGAAGAGCTTGAAGCAGCTCAGGTTTCAAGAGTAAAGGATGAAGTGGCATTTGTAGTACTTAACGGAAATTACGCACTTGAGGCAGGATTCTCAGTAGGTAAGGATTCAATCGCTTACGAAACATCAGATTCAGAAGCAGCAAAGACTTATGTGAATATAATCGCAGTTAAGGAAGGCAACGAGAACGACGAAGGTGTTAAAGCACTCGTTGAAGTACTTAAATCTGATGAGATTAAGCAGTTTATAAATGATAAGTATGACGGCGCTGTAATACCTTTCAGCGAATAAAGGAGCAATATCTGTATGAGTATTATCGAAGTAAAAAATCTCTGTAAAACTTATACATCAGGAAATGAAAGAATTCATGCTATAAATGATCTCTCCCTCAGTATTAATGAGGGGGAGATATTCGGGGTGATAGGACTTTCCGGTGCAGGTAAAAGCACGCTGGTGAGATGTCTCAATCTTCTTGAAGAGCCGACAAGCGGAAAGGTTCTTGTAGATGGTGAAGACCTTTCGGAATTATCCGATAAAAAGCTTAGGCTTAAGAGGCGCGATATAGGCATGATTTTCCAACATTTTAATCTTCTTATGCAGAGAAATGTACTGGATAATGTTTGTTTTCCTATGGAGATTGCAGGGGTAAAAAGAAAAGAAGCCAGAAAAAGGGCGCTGAAATATCTCGAAACCGTAGGAATAGCAGATAAGAAAAAGGCATATCCGGTTCAGCTTTCGGGAGGTCAGAAACAGAGAGTAGCGATTGCAAGAACACTTGCATCTAATCCAAGGATAATACTCTCTGACGAGGCAACAAGTGCACTTGATCCCGAGACAACCGGAAATATCTTATCCCTTCTTAAAAAGATAAATAAAGAGTACGGAATAACCATAGTCATCATTACACATGAGATGAGAGTCATTGAAGAGATATGTGACAGAGTGGCAGTCTTAGATCACGGAAGCCTTGTAGAAATGGGAAGCGTGGAAGAAGTCTTCGCGAGTCCCAAAACAAAAGCGGCAAGGCGACTTATCCTTAGCAGGGAAGATGAAAGATTGAAAGAAGAGATAGATAGAGAAGCTAAAGAAAGCCCGGATAATAAGGGAAATGTAATCAGTTTTGAAAAAAGGAGGGCAACGGGATGAGTGCAAATGACATTTTATCTATGCTCATTGAAGGAACCGGAGATACTCTCCTGATGGTGCTTATCAGCACAGCCTTCGGTTATGTGATAGGTCTTCCTGTCGGGATAGCCCTTACAGTTTCAGACACAAACGGAATCGCTCCGAACAGAGCTCTTTATAAGGTTCTTGACGGAGTGGTAAATGTAACGAGAAGCGTTCCATTTCTTATACTGCTGATCCTTATTCAGCCGCTTACGAAGTTAATAGTCGGAAAAAGCTACGGGACTGTGGCAACAATAGTTCCTCTTACTCTTGCAGCAGCTCCGCTTGTAGCAAGGATGGTTGAAAGTTCACTTAAAGAAGTGGACGAGGGCGTCATTGAAGCTGCGCTCAGCATGGGTGCCGGAAAGGGAACGGTTATTGCGAAGGTTCTTGTTCCGGAAGCAAGGATATCTCTTCTGATAGGAGTTACGATTTCACTTGGAACCATACTTGGCTATTCAGCTATGGCAGGCGTTATAGGCGGAGGCGGACTTGGAGATATAGCCATCAGGTACGGTTATTACAGATATGAAACAAAGATAATGATCATAACCGTGGTTGTGCTGGTTCTCCTTATGCAGGTTTTGCAGTGGATAGGCAATCTGCTTTCTAAGAAACTGGACAGAAGAAGAGCATAATATGAACGTTGAAATAATGAAAGAGTACCTTCCCCTTTTTGTGAAAGCAATGCTGCTCACACTTAAGATAGGATGGACAGGTATTCTGTTTTCTGTAATTATAGGATTTTTTACTGCACTTTTGCAGCATTACAAAGTGCCGGTACTTAGTGTGATTGCCGGAATATATGTAGAACTCTTCAGAAATACGCCGCTGCTTGTCCAGCTGTTTTTCATTTATTTTGGGCTTCCGAAGCTTGGAATAAGTATCAGTGCTGAAGTTTGCGGTGCACTCGGACTTATGCTGCTTGGAGGCAGCTATATGGCTGAAACATTAAGAAGCGGTCTTGCGGGTGTTGGCAAGGGGCAGATGGAAAATGCTCTGTCTCTGGGAATGTCAAAGTGGCAGGCAGTGACAAGGATCATTCTTCCACAGGCAGTTTCAACAAGCATTCCCGGATTTGTCGCAAATATTATCTTTCTCCTGAAGGAAACGAGTGTTTTTTCAGCCATAAGTCTGATGGATCTGATGTTTACCGCAAAAGACCTTATAGGACTTTACTATAAGACTATAGAGAGCCTTCTGCTGCTTGTAATATTCTATCTCATTATCCTTCTTCCTGTTTCAATGGTGGGAAGCTATGTAGAGAGGAGGGTGCGATATGCAGAGTTTGGGGATTGATACACTCTTTAAAGGAAGTAATTTTGCGAGGCTTCTTACAGGGCTTCTGGTATCCTTCCGTATCAGCATGATATCGGTCGGGATAAGTATAGTTCTCGGACTTCTTCTGGGTGCGCTGATGACAAGCAAAAAAACGTATGTGAAGGTGCTTACCAGAGTCTACCTCGAGGTGGTTCGTATAATGCCGCAGATGGTGCTTCTCTTTATTGTATTTTTCGGTACGACAAGAGTGCTTGGAATTAATATCGATGCAGAGCTTTCGGCGATAATCGTGTTTTCATTCTGGGGCACGGCAGAGATGTCAGACCTTGTGAGAGGTGCGCTGGTCAGTATTCCAAGACACCAGTATGACAGTGGTATGGCACTTGGAATGTCAAAGAGGGATATATATATTCACATTGTAATTCCACAGACGGTAAGGAGACTGATTCCTCTTTCCATCAATCTTATAACAAGAATGATAAAGACAACCAGCCTTGTGATGATGATAGGGGTAGTTGAGGTACTTAAAGTAGGGCAACAGATAATTGAAGCCAACAGAAATGCATCGTCAAATGCTGCATTTGGAATCTACCTTGTAGTATTCCTTCTATACTTTATAGTCTGCTGGCCGATAAGTATGTTCGGAAGAAGGCTTGAAAGAAGATGGAGCTGATATGAAAGACCAAATACTGAAAATTAAAGGAATAACAAAAAGCTACGGTGATACGGAAGTTTTATCAAACCTTTCATTAAAAGTAAGAAGAGGAGAGGTAGTGGTAATAATTGGTCCGTCCGGCTGCGGCAAGAGCACACTTCTTCGGTGCATAAACGGACTTGAACCCATAGATAAGGGTTCTATCTACCTTTCGGATGAAGTGATAAATGAAGAAGGACGGCTTTCTGATAATATCAGAGAAATCAGGGAAAAGGTCGGCATGGTATTTCAGAATTACGAACTCTTCCCGCATAAAAATGTAATTAAGAATATAACGCTTTCTCCGATTATTGTTCAAAAAAGGGATAAAAAGGAAGTATTAAAAGAAGCGGAAGAACTGCTGGATAAAGTGGGGCTTCTTGATAAGAAGGAGTCATATCCCAGAGAATTATCGGGCGGACAGAAACAGAGAGTTGCAATTATCAGAGCGCTTATAATGCATCCGGAAGTAATACTTTTTGATGAGGTCACAGCCTCTCTTGA
The DNA here is from genome assembly GCA_946628415.1 of uncultured Lachnospiraceae bacterium. Lineage (GTDB taxonomy): Bacteria > Bacillota > Clostridia > Lachnospirales > Lachnospiraceae > Eubacterium_Q. The sequence goes on from CAMOWK010000012.1 coordinate 19,447, forward strand.
TCCGGAGATGGTAAGAGAAGTTCTTATGGTACTTCTTGGACTTGCAAAGGAAGGCAGAACCATGGTCATTGTAACTCATGAAATGTCATTTGCAAGAGCAGTAGCAGACAGAGTTGTTTTTATGGATTCGGGTAAAATCATTGAAGAAGGTAAACCGGACGAGATATTTGATAAAACAAAAAACCCGAGAATAAGAAGGTTCCTAAATACATTTACATATGAAAAAATAGAAAGAGGTGCGTAGTATGGGGATGCAGGATCTGATCACGGATTATATAAGAAGCGGCGAATCAAAGCTGGCAGAGGTAATCTATATTTTTGTAAGATTCTAAAAAAGTGCATGGTTTTAGAGGCGATTTTTGTAAAAAACAACCATTTTTACAAAAAAAGCAAATTTATGGTTGATTTTATAAAAAACATATACTATAATTCATCAAGTGTCGAGTCGATATGATCGATATTTGATACGGGCCGCTAGCTCATTTGGTAGAGCACCTGACTCTTAATCAGGGTGTGCGGGGTTCGAGCCCCCGGCGGCCCACACAGGAGGGCTGAGGACTTAGTTTACCTAGGTTTTTGGCCTTTTTTATGCGTATAAAACACTATTAAATCAGCCGGTGACGGGGGTATATCCCATCACCGGCTGATATGATCAGCAGTCAGTGTTTCAGATAAAGAATTATCATATTCACATCAGCAGGAGATACGCCTGATATTCTTGATGCCTGACCTATTGATTTTGGTCTTACAGCTTCAAGCTTCTGGCGAGCCTCTTTACGAAGGTTTTTGATATCTGAATAGTCTATATTATCAGGGATTTTCTTTTCTTCCATCTTTAAAAACTGAGCAACCTGCTCCTTCTGTCTTTTGATATATCCCTCATATTTAATTGAAATATCTATCTGCTCGGCAATTTCCCTTGAGATATTGGCAGGTCTTCCCTTATCTATCGGAAGAAGCTTTTCGTATGAAAGCTCAGGACGTCTGATAAGTGACAGAAATGTAACGCCGGACGTTATTTTTGTGCTTCCGAAGCTTTCTAAAAGTTGATTCACTTCGTCGTTTGCACCCGCAAAGGTTTCACTAAGTCTTTTGATTTCACTTTCGATACATTTTTTCTTTTCAAGGAAATGCGCGTAACGTTCATCACTGATAAGACCGATTTCGTGACCAATCTCAGTAAGTCTTAAGTCAGCGTTATCCTGACGAAGGAGAAGCCTGTATTCAGCCCTGCTTGTCATCATTCTGTACGGTTCATTTGTCTCCTTGGTAACGAGGTCATCAATAAGGACTCCTATGTAACCATCTGAGCGCGACAAAACAACAGGGTCTTTTCCCTGCAGTTTTCGAGCCGCATTTATTCCTGCCATAAGTCCCTGAGCACCTGCTTCTTCATAGCCGCTGCTTCCGTTGATCTGACCTGCCGAGAAGAGCATTTCGACATCCATGAATTCAAGCGAAGGCTTTAAATCGGTAGCAGATATGCAGTCATACTCGATGGCATATGCATTTCTTACTATCTTGGCATTTTCAAGACCGGGAACTGTATGTACCATACGGTACTGCACATCCTCCGGCATTGAAGAAGGCATGCCGTCAAGATACATTTCATTTGTGAATTCTCCCTCCGGCTCAAGGAAAAGCTGATGACGATCCTTGTCCGGGAATTTCATGATCTTATCTTCTATGGAAGGACAGTATCTTGGACCGACACCTTCAATTACTCCCGAATAAAGAGGTGAACGGTCTATATTCTCGCGGATTATATTATGAGTTTCTTCATTGGTATATGTAAGCCAGCAGGAAATCTGCTCGCGCTTTATATCTTCTTCGGTATTCTCGAATGAAAAAGGAACTATCCGTTCGTCACCCTTCTGCTCCTGCATCTTTGAAAAATCTACAGATTTCCTGTCTATACGAGGAGGAGTTCCGGTTTTAAAACGTCTTATGCCTATTCCTGCATCTTTCATGGAATCTGACAGGTGATTCGCAGCCATAAGACCGTTTGGACCCGTATATTGAATCGTATCGCCGTAAATGCATCTGGCTTTAAGATAAACGCCTGTACAGAGTATTACTGCCTTTGCATGATACACTGCGCCTGAGCAGGTTTTCACGCCTTTTACAATTCCTTTTGGGGCATTTGACATAGGTTTATCGGACGGGATATTTTCAACGATAAGTTCAGTTACTTCCTGCTGTCTCAGAGTAAGCAGAGGCTCTTCCTGGAGGACGAGTCTCATCTGCTTTGTATATTCGGCTTTATCTGCCTGGGCACGAAGTGAATGTACAGCAGGACCTTTAGATACATTAAGCATTTTAGACTGGATATAGGTCTTATCTATGTTCTTGCCCATCTCTCCGCCAAGGGCATCGATTTCACGAACAAGATGACCCTTGGAGCTTCCGCCTATATTCGGGTTGCATGGCATAAGCGCAACACTGTCCATGCTGACAGTAAAAAGTATAGTATTAAAGCCCATTCTTGCGGTGGCAAGTGCAGCTTCACAACCGGCATGTCCTGCCCCGACAACGACAACATCATAATTTTCTTCAACAAAGTTAGCCAACGTATTTCTCCTAATTTATCTCTGATTTTATGCTGGGCATTTATCATTTAACTGGTTTTTATAGATTACTTGCCCATACAGAATTCTTTAAAAATTTTATCTGCAAGATCATCACGGAGAGTTTCTCCTATGATCATTCCAAGAGCCTCATATGCAGAGAGAAGGTCAATGGTATAAAAATCTTCGGGCATTCCGTCTTCTATACTCTGTTTTACTCTGAGCAGGCTCTCCTTCGTAACCGAAAGCATTTCTTTATGTCTTTCATTTGTAATTATCAGCTGATTATTATAACTTACGTCACCGCTAAAGAAAAGAGATTTTATCCTTTCCATTAAGAGATCCTGACCTAAACCTTTTTTCGCCGATATGTGTATTATGGAATCACAGCCGGCGGTATTCAGCTCGTCGCTAAGCCTTTTTTCGTCGATTCCGCCGGGGAGATCCTGCTTGTTTACAAGAGCTATAACCTTTTTCCCTTTTAGCTCGCCGATTATACGAAGATCCTCATCTCGAAGAGTGTCAGCTCCGTCTGCAACGAAAAGAACAAGATCGGCTCTTTTTATATTATCTTTGGCTCTGTCTACACCGATTTTTTCAACAACGTTGTCGGTATCCCTTATGCCGGCAGTATCTATAAGTCTTAGAACTATTCCATCCAGAGAAACTGTTTCCTCAAGAGTATCTCTGGTTGTTCCCTCAATGTCAGTAACTATGGCTCTCTCCTCGCCGAGAAGCATGTTGAGAACTGATGACTTACCAACATTTGGTCTGCCAACAATGGCAGTCCTTATTCCTTCCTTAATAAGTCTTCCGTTCTCACAGGTTTTCATCATATTATCAACAGAAATAATGAGGTTATCAACAGTGCTGCCGAGTTTTTCGCCGAAGTCATCCAGACTGTAGTGTTCAGGATCATCAATGGCGGATTCGATAAATGCTGTGTTATACAGAATCTCTTCACGCAGTTTTTCAATTTCCGTTCTGAGGCTTCCTCTCAGCTGATTCATGGAGGTATTCAGAGCAAGATCATTTTCGGCGTTTATAACATCCATAACAGCTTCCGCTTCTGTCATATCGATACGGCCTCCAAGATAGGCTCTCTTTGTGAATTCTCCGGGCTCTGCAAGCCTTGCGCCGGCTTCTATGATCCTGCCGAGAACCTTGCGGAGTACAAAACTTCCGCCGTGGCAATCAAACTCTACCGTATCTTCGGTTGTATAGGTATGAGGTCCCCGCATGACAAGTACGATAACTTCATCTATAAATGTACCGTCTGCTCCGGTTACATTTCCGTAAGCTGCTGTGTATGATGGCATGTCCTTTATACTTTTCTTGCCTTTAAATACTTTGTCGGCGATCTCTATCGCCTTTTCGCCTGAGATCCTGACAATTCCTATCCCCGAATTACCCATTCCGGTTGCTATAGCGGCAATTGTATCTTTTGCTTCTATATACATAGTATTCCTCTTCCTGATATGTAATGATTTAAAATCTGCTGTAAAACGGACAGACCTAAGTCTGCCCGTTCAGTTAATTATCTATTCACCGGAACTGTCCGGCATTAAAATGTTTCTACAAATGAAGCTTCTTTTCAAAAGCAAGACGGAAATTACTCAGTTCATCTACATCATTTAATACTACGAAGTAAATGTATTTCTCAGTTTCAATAATGTATCCAAATTCATGCTGTGCTTTTGCACTTGTTCTGAGACCCTCGCTCTTTCTTACATTTCCTTCAATGTTTTCAAGAGTTCCATCTACAAATCCATAGCATTCAAAGTCACCATCCTCATCTTCGGCATAGATTCTTTCAAGATCGGAAACGCTTTGCCCTGCTATTGTAGATTTATCTATTGCAGCAACATCAATCCTATGATACTCGTCTGCACCGTCATAAAGGATGTAGTATCTGTCATAAACATTATTTTCATCTGAAGGATCGGATGATGTTACAAGTTTAAAATTATCCGGAACAGCAAAAGATAACTCAAGAAGAGTATTATCTTCCCAATTGGCGGATGGAGTCACGGTACTTGTTGTTTTTTCGGAACCTATGCTGTCAGGTGAAACTGTACCGTTAAGTATACCTTGAAGATCGGAAACTCTTTCGAAATTCATGGACTCATCTTCAACTACAAGTGAAAGCAGATCGCCGTCAAGTGTATAAGGAACTTTGTCGGTTACACCATTCTGGAATATTCCTGTATCATCCCATTTAAGATTTACACCTTCATTGAAGATATAAAGAGTGATGGTGCCGTCATCCTTGGCGGTCATATATACGAACATTCCGGCCTCCCAGAGTTTTTTCATATCATCTCTTGAGATGGTCTGATCTTTTGTGACCATACTGCAGCAGATCCAGTCTCCGACGATATTGGAAACATCTCTCGCGTCTCCGGTCAGTTCTGTTGTTGTTTCTTCGGTGGTAGTATCCGGCTCAGTGTTTTCGGGAGCAGTAGGAGCCTCAGTAACTGCTTCTTCTGTGGTAGGAGTTTCTCTATTTGCTACATCCTGCTGCTTTCCGGTTCTGAGACTATCGATATTCTCCCTCGCAGTTTTAAAACCGCTCTTTGCACTTGGATTAGTGCAGCCCGAAAGAGACAGCAGCATAATAAGCGATAAGAATAATGTGATATATTTCATATGTATATTTCTCTTCATGCGAATACCTCTCAATACATTTTAAAAAGACTGTAACCTATGCGTGAATTATAACATACAAATGGCGAGTTATCCACAATAACAACTGCCAAAACTGTTATTTTGTTGATAACTTAGGCATGTGATGTGTACAAGATAATCTAAAAATACACAAAAAGAATAAATTAGACACAAAATTTTGTGGATAACTCATCTTTTACTATCTTTTTATTTATAATTAAGGTATATTATTATGAGTTATACAAACATTTTGCGTCGTGAGGCAGAATATGAACTATATTGTACTAGACCTTGAGTGGAATCAGAGCCCAAGCGGTAAAAAGGGAGAACATCCAAGAATGCCCTTTGAAATCATTGAAATAGGGGCAGTTAAGGTCGATAGTGAGTTAAATATAATAGATAGTTTCAGTGAACTTATTAAGCCGAAGTTATATAAGAAGCTGCATAAACAGATTAAAGAGATGCTCAGTTATGATGAGAAAACTCTGAACGAGAAGGGAAGGGCTTTTCCTGACACTTGTAAGAAGTTTATTGAGTGGTGTGGTGAAGATTATGCATTTTGTACCTGGGGGCCGTCGGATTTATACTACCTTCAGGAAAACATGGCGTTTTATAATATGAAAAAGCTTCCGTTTCCACTGAAGTTTTATAATATCCAGCAGATTTATGCAGATAAGTTTTGTGAGGACAGCGTAGTTTGTAAGCTGGAAAAAGCAGTAAGTGATATGGGTATTCCGGAAGATGCTTTGTTTCATGCTGCAATAAATGACGCCACTTATACAGCTAAGGTAATGGCAAATAAGGATTTTCCTGAATTTACGGAGAAATTCAGTATAGATACTTTCAGACATCCTGTAAAAAAGGATGAGGAGATAGTTTCATATCATGACGGACTTCTCGAACAGATTTCGGGAGAATATGAAAGTAAGTCGGCCGCAATGGAGGACAAGGATATAACAAATATCCTTTGCTGCAAATGCGGAAGAAAATGCGTGAAGAAGATAAGATGGTTTCAGAGCGGAGCAAATACAGAGCTTGCAATAGGAAAGTGCTGGAAGCACGGATATATGCATGGCAGGATAAGGTTTAAACCGGCAGGCGGCAGTGATGATAACGTTTTTGTTATAAAGAAGATTACAAAAACAAATAAAGCCGGACTTGCAGAAGTCAGAATTAAACAGGAAATGATAAGAGAAAAGAGACGTGAAAAGCGTCAGCAGTCTACCGGTAAGGACGTAAAGAATAATTAGGCCATCGGTTTTTTCTTAATATCACCGGCTTTTCGTGGATAAGCTTTAGGCGTTGCCTTTTCTTTCCTTATTATAATGAAGCTTCTTTCGATTTCAGTACCGGGAAGAATAATCTTGTCATTTCTTATAAGTTTTCCGCCGAGGATACCTAAGGCTTTTTTTGAGTCATTTAATTCATCATCAATTTTGGATGCCTTGTAAGGAATGAAATATCCGCCTTTTTTAGCAAAAGGCAGGCTGTATTCGGAAAGTATGGAAAGGTTTGCCACAGCTCTTGAGGTCACGATATCAAATCCGTCGCGGAGAGACCCCGGAGCAGAGTTATCCTTAAATGTAACTTTTTCACCGGTGGAATATGAGAGACCGGTGTTGTGAGCGGCTTCTTCGGCTCTTCCGTGAAGGGCAGTGATTTTTTTAAGAGAAAGAGCTCCTATTACTTCGTCAAGGAAACGAACCCTTTTATTCAGGGAATCAAGCAGTACGATTTCCAGATCGGGAAAGGCAATCTTAAGAGGTATACCCGGGAAACCGGCTCCTGTGCCTACGTCGATAATTCGAGCTCCCGGAGAAGAAAGGACATTCTTAAACTCAGGAATCCTGTAGATAAGCAGACTGTCGAGGAAGTGTTTTACAATTACATCATCCTTCTCTGTTATTGCCGTAAGATTCATAACCTTGTTTTTTTCGATAAGAAGGTTATAATATGTTTCAAATTGTTTCAGCTGATTTTCTGACAGGATGAGATCTAAATCCTGTAAAAGTGAGTTTAATTTATCCATTGGATTTCCTTTTCAAGTGGTAATTTATATACGCAGCATTTCTGCTGAATGGTATTATATCAGTAATGAGAATTAGTTCCAAATACTTTATTGTTAAATAAGAAGAATAGTTAAAAGAGAGGACAGGAAAGTGAAGACGATTAGAAATATTGGTTTTTTGATGGCTGGTTTACTGTTTATTGTGTCATTTATTCTTATTTATATCGCAATGTCAACCGGGCTTCTGCCACTTAAATACTGTATTGTTCTTATGATAATACTTGGGATTATCCCGATCATAATCGTATTAATGCAGGCAAATAAGAAAACGGGAATTGCCGGAAGCATGATAGCTTTCATCCTCACAATATTTCTTATGTTCGGAGTTTATTATCTTCACAGAACCAATAAAGCTATAGATGAGGTGTCCGGAACAAAGGTTGAGATAAGTGTCGTAAATGTATATGCAAGCGGAAATGACACGATAAGCTCTGTAAAAGAAGCTGTCGATAATAGTTATAAATTCGGATACGTTGAAGAAGAAGAGGGCGGACTTGTAAGCCAGACGATAGAAAAGATAAATAAGGATTACAGTTCAAGCATAGATGTTAAAAAATACAATTCCGTATATGAGATGGTTGACGGAATGAAAAATGGTGATGTACAGGCGATTATAACAGGCTCTGCATATCTTGCGCTGCTTGATGAAAATGAAGCTTACGCAGGCTACAAAGACAGCCTCAAGATTCTTATGGAAAATGAGATTGAAACCGTAGTTAAAGATGACAGTACAAAGTCAGTTGGAATAGATAAGGATCATTTCATTGTATTTATAAGCGGTATAGATACAGAAGGAACAGTAAGCACAACAAGTAGAAGTGATGTAAACATTCTTGCGGTTGTAAACAATCAGACCAAGACGGTACTTCTCATATCAACTCCGAGAGATTTCTATGTTCCGCTTTCTGTTTCAAACGGAAAGAAGGATAAGCTTACTCATGCGGGCGTACACGGAATAGACTGTTCACTTGACACACTCGGAATGTTATATGACGAGGAAGTAAGCTACTATGCAAAGATGAACTTCACAGGCTTTACTAATGTCATAGATGCTCTGGGCGGAATTGATGTTGATGCACCTTACGCATTTACAACCATAGGAAATGAATATCATTTTAATGAAGGAATGAATCATCTTGATGGAAAGGCAGCTCTTGCATTTGCGAGAGAGAGACATTCGGTTGACGGAGGAGACAGAGGAAGAGGCAGTGACCAGATGCTTATAATCGACGCCGTACTTCATAAGATGATGTCTAAGGAAATGCTTCTCAATTACGAAAGTATCATGCAGAGTGTTGAGGGAAGCGTTGAAACAAGCATGGATAAGGACGAGATTGCTTACCTTGTTCAGGGACAGCTTGAGACAGGAAGTGAGTGGAACATACTTAAGTACAGAGTTAATGGTACAGACTCAGAGGGATACTGCTATTCAACAGGCGATGATATGCTGCTGTATGTCATGGAACCTGATCAGGAGACTGTTGATTATGCAAAGGAAATTATAGATAAGGTTATTCAGGGTGAGGAATTAACACAGGATAACATTGATGTATTCATGCAGGATCATAACTATTAAAAACGCTAACTGCCAGGCAGTTTTGCTTAAATGTGAATTTGAGAGGATACACTATGAGTATAGATAAAAAACCGGTTCTTGTTGTTATGGCAGCAGGAATGGGAAGCCGATTCGGAGGACTTAAACAGATTGCCGACGCCGACGGAAAAGGTCACGCTCTTATAGATTATGCGGCAACAGACGCTCTTCGTGCAGGTTTTGGAGAGGTGCTCTTCATAATCAGAAAAGATATTGAAAAGGATTTCAAGGAAAATGTCGGTAAAAGAATTGAGGAACATGCAAAAGTTACCTATGTTTTCCAGGATCTTTCAATGATACCGGAAGGAAGCGAGGTTCCTTCTTCTAGAGTTAAACCATGGGGAACTACGCATGCCATATGGTGCGCAAGAAAGGAACTCGCAGGAAAACAGTTCCTTACAGTAAATGCAGATGATTTCTACGGAAGCGGCGCATATAAAGTGGCAGCGGACTTTTTTGCCTCTAATAAAGAAAGCAACGTATTTGCAAATATCGGTTATGAGGTAGTCGGAACTCTTTCGGATAAAGGAACAGTATCAAGAGGTATCTGCAAGGTTAAGGACGGAGAGCTTGTTCGTATAGATGAAAGAAAGAAGATAAAGAAGGATGGCGATAAAGGCTTCTTTACTCTTGATGACGGAGCAAGCTTTACAGAGATACCGAGTGATGCGGTTGCATCCATGAATATGTGGGCATTTAATCCGGGATTTATTGATGATATCAGCGTTACATTTTCAAATAGACTTGCAAAAGGTATAGAAAATGCACCGCTTACATTTGAAGAAACTCTTTCTGAGGCAGTACAGAATATGATGGAAAGAGATGCTGCAAAGGTTAAAGTCCTTAAAACGGATGAGACCTGGATGGGTATGACTTATCAGGAGGATATGCCGCTTGTTAAAGCTTACCTTGAGGAGCTTGTGAAAGCAGGAAAGTATCCGGAGTTTGAATAATATTTATATAGTTTATAGTTTAAGATGACAGCTTTAACCCCGGGTGCAAGCTGTCATCTTGAATTATGGCAGTGAACGCCTGAAAAACAGTAAAGATAATGATTTAAAAATAATTAATTAAAAAAATCTGTAATCGATGTTGACAAAAATAAGAGTCGGTGTTATAGTTTAGTGCGTTAAAGCGTTAAATCACAAAAGCGAGGTAAATTAAAATGATTGCTATTCTTAAAAAAGGAACTACTGAAAATGAAATAAAGGAGCTTACATCCTGGTTTGAAGAGCAGGGCGTAAGATGTCATCTGTCGAAAGGTGATTATCAGACTATCATCGGTCTTATAGGTGACACAAGTCATATAGATACAGAGCTTGTTGAATCACTTGATATGATCGAGTCTGTAAGACGTATCAGCGAGCCATTCAAAAAGGCTAACAGAAAATTCCATCCTGACAACACAGTTATAAAGGTGGGAAATGTAACGATAGGTGACGGTTCATTTAATGTTATGGCCGGACCGTGCAGTATTGAATCTGAGACACAGATTATCGAGATTGCAAAGGCTGTAAAGGCTGCCGGAGCAACTATACTCCGTGGCGGTGCATTTAAACCGCGTACTTCACCTTACGCATTCCAGGGACTTCATGAAGAAGGAATAAAGTACCTTATCGAAGCAAAGGAAGAGACAGGGCTTCCGGTAATTACCGAGATCATGGACGCAAGACATCTTCCGCTTTTTGAGGATGTGGATATACTTCAGGTAGGTGCGAGAAATATGCAGAACTTTGAGCTTCTTAAGGCTCTTGGTGAAACAGATAAGCCGGTACTTCTTAAGAGAGGTCTTTCGAGTACACTTACCGAGCTTCTTATGAGTGCTGAGTACATCATGGCATCCGGCAATCCGAATGTAATCCTCTGCGAAAGAGGTATACGTACATTTGAAACGGCAACAAGAAATACTCTTGATGTTTCTGCCGTACCGGTACTTCGCGAGTTATCACATCTTCCTATAATAGTTGACCCAAGTCATGCCACAGGCGTTGCAAGATACGTTAAACCTATGGCAATGTGTGGAACTGCAGCGGGAGCAGACGGACTTGAGATTGAGGTTCATACAAATCCGAAGGCTGCACTTTCAGATGGAGCACAGAGCCTTACACCTGCAGAATTCGAAGATCTTATGCAGGCAGTTGCTAAGATTCACGCAGCACTGTAGTTTCGGGCGCCGGGAGTGAATAAGCATAAATAAATTTTATGATAAGACATATCATAAAAACTCTTAGAGATGGACAGAGGGCAGGAAAATGGAGAAATCATACACCGAGACAACCGGGATAAAAACAGTAGGAATCATAGGACTCGGAATCATAGGAGCATCATTTGCAAAGGCATTTAAGGCAAACTCTGATGCAAGGATACTGGGGTACAACAGAACGGTATCTGTTGCACACTTTGCTAAAATGGAAGGCACGATTGACGATGTTCTTACCGAAGAGAATTTAGGCGAATGCGATCTTGTAATTCCTGCACTCTATCCTGATGCCATAATAGATTTCGTAAAAAAACATGCGAAGAAGTTTAAAAAGGGCGCTCTCGTAGTAGATGCAGCCGGACTTAAGAGAAAAATCTGCAGTGAGCTTTTTCCTGTTGCAAAGAAAAATGGCTTTACATTTGTGGGCGGGCACCCTATGGCAGGCAAGAAATATTCGGGTTACAAATATTCAGCGGACAATCTTTTTAAGCGTGCCTCACTGATAATATGTCCCGAGGATCAAAGAAGCATTCAGCTTATCAGCCGTATCAAAGAGGTATTTTCACCATGCGGCTTTGGAAGGATTACGGTATGTACACCTGAAGAGCATGATGAGGTGATTGCGTTTACGTCGGAAATGCCGCATATCATTTCAAATGCATTTATAAAAAGTCCGACTGCTAAAGGGCATAAAGGCTTTTCTGCAGGAAGCTACAATGACATGACTCGTGTTGCATGGCTGAATGAGACCATGTGGACAGAAATCTTCATGGAGAATAAGGATAACATTATAAAAGAGATTGACTTTCTTACAGCTTATCTTGCAGAATATAAGAAATCGCTGGAAGAAGGGGATTCGGAAACTTTGTGGCAGCTGCTTCACGAGGGTAAGGTTGCCAAGGAAGATATAGACGGAAAATCTTAGAATGGAAAAGTTAGTTCTTGAATCATATAAATACAGTATAAACGGGAGTATCCCGGCAATAGCATCAAAGTCTCATGCACACAGGCTTATCATAGCTGCGTCTCTTTCAGACAGACCTTCGAAGTTATGCATAAATACTACTTCGAATGATATTGAAGCCACGATAAGCTGCATGAAGATTCTTGGTGCTAATTTTGTGCCCTTTGATGGGGGATATGAGGTGACGCCGATTCCTGTAGTCGACGCTGAGAACGTATATGACGCAAGAGGTGATGCAGAATCATATATAGGTACAGTATCCGTAACTAACACAGATGGCACTGACAGTAGTGCGGCAGGAGCGTCGGGTGCGGCGCAGATTGACGTAGGGGAAAGCGGATCGACACTTCGGTTTCTGCTCCCTGTTCTTGGTGTGCTCGGAAAAGATGCAGATATTACCATGCACGGAAGACTGTCGGAGCGTCCGCTGTCACCACTTTACGAAGAGATGGAAAAACACGGAATTAAGCTTTCGCCTGTTGGGACAAATCCATTCAGTCTCCGAGGGAAAATGTCGGGTGGAATCTATAATATCGCAGGAAATGTATCGTCCCAGTATATAACCGGTTTACTGCTTGCTCTTCCTCTCGCAAAGGAAGACAGCGAGATAAGAATTATGGGTCAGCTTATGTCGAGACCGTACGTTGATATAACGCTTTCTGTACTTGACTCTTTCGGAATACAGTATGAAGAAATCCGCAGTGACGGATTGTGGAATCCGGGTGTTGATGGATTGCAGGAACAGGGGACAGATGGATTGCAGAATCCGGGTGTTGATGGAGTGCAGGATCCGGGGATAGATGGAGTGCAGGAACAGGGGACAGATGGAATACAGGATTCGGAGAGAGAGGAGTCACAGGAGCCGGTGACAGAGGAATTACAGAATCCGGGTGTTGAGGGACTGCAGGAACAGAGAATAGAGGAATTGCAGGGTTTGGAAGATGCAGCGGTATCTACAGTATTCAGAATAAAAGGTTCGCAACGCTACATTGCGCCATCTATATACTCTGTAACAGGTGACTGGTCGAATGCGGCGTTCTTCCTTTCGGCAGGTGCACTGTCAAAAAAGGGAGTTACTGTCACAGGACTTGATATGTCGTCAAAGCAGGGAGACAAGGCGATACTTGATATCCTTGAAGCGTTCGGAGCTTCTGTCACAATACAGCCGCCAGGTTATTCGGAGTCTGCGAGGGAATCCGGGAAGGCAGACGTGACGGTGATGGGCGGTGCATTGCACGGAATAGATATTGATGCAGCGGATATTCCCGATCTGGTACCGATAATATCGGTTGTCGCTGCATTTTCTGAAGGAACGACTGTTATAAGAAATATAGAAAGACTTCGCATAAAAGAGAGTGACAGGGTAAAAACTGTTATAGAAATGATTACACGACTGGGCGGTGACATTTCGGAAAAGCCTGAGCCGGGAAAAGAAAAGAAGACAGCACTTTTTATAAACGGGAAGAAGCATCTTTCCGGCGGTACTGTTAATTCTCATAACGATCACAGGATTGCGATGGCAGCGGCAATTGCCGGTATTAAATGCTTAGGTCCTGTCGAGATAGAAGATCCTTTTGCGGTAAGAAAATCTTATCCGGGATTCTATGATGATTTAAAAAAACTTTACAAATGAACATATGATAGAATTTATCATTTGGAATTAAGCCGGCGGTTATAGACTTAGTCGGCTTAATTTGTTATTATAATCGATGTATATAAAACTTGTGCCCATGGCAATATTTAGGCGGATTAATTGCCTGAACTTCTATGTGTAATGGGGAAAATATAACATTCTTAGGAGGTTTACCAGTATGAAAATATTATTCTATGCAGCAAAAACATACGACAAAAAATCATTTGATCCGGTGAGCAAGAATTATCCGGATATTGAGATTGATTATATCGATCACGAGCTTGAACCTCGTACAGCACCGCTTGCAAAGGGTTTTGATGCTGTATGTGCATTTGTAAGTGCAGATGTTGGAGCAAAGACACTTACTATTCTCCATGAGAACGGAGTTAAGTATGTACTTATGAGATGTGCCGGATTCAACAACGTTGATGCGGATAAGGCGAAGGAACTGGGAATTATAGTAAAAAGAGTTCCGGGTTATTCTCCTGAATCTGTAGCCGAGCTTGCGATGGGACTTGCACTTGCAGTTAACAGGCGACTGTATAAGGCGTATAACAAGGTTCGTGAGAACGACTACACACTTAAGGGGCTTCGCGGAGTGAATTTCTTCGGAAAGACTGCCGGAATAGTCGGAACCGGAAAAATCGGTGCGGCTATGTGCCGTATATGTAATGGCTTTGGAATGAAAGTCATAGCATATGATGTTTATGAGAATCCGGCGCTTAAGGATTTTGTTGAATATGTATCGCTTGACGAACTGCTCAGCCGGAGTGATCTTATATCGCTCCACTGTCCGCTTCTCGACAGCACCTATCATATGATAAATCTTGAGAACATCAAGAAGATGAAGGATGGAGTTATCCTTGTAAATACTTCAAGGGGCGCTCTTGTTGATACAGAAGAACTTATAGAGGGAATAAGACTGAACAAGTTCCTTGGTGTCGGACTTGATGTATATGAGGAAGAGACCGGAAATGTATATGAGGACAGGTCCGATGAAATAATGATGCATTCAGTTACATCGAGACTTCTTTCGTTCCCTAATGTAATGATCACATCACATCAGGGCTTTTACACAAAGGAAGCACTTGAGGCAATCGCTGATACTACACTTCAGAATCTGGTTGACGCCGCAAATGGCGTAAAGAACGGAAATGATGTAACAGCTAACTAGATTTAGACCCCCATTTCAGAATGAATAAGGCTGATATGGGGGTTATTATGTTGCGCTTTTGTTATAAAATGAGATGTAGAATACTATCTAGATTGTTATGAAGTATATTTAAATGCATTTTTATAAACGGAGGTTCTTATGAAAGAAACTGATAATATTGATAATATTGGAAGAGTAAATATAGAAGATGAAGAGGATATCATCCCGGTTGATGAGAGCGTAAATAAGCAGGCTAATAAGGATAACATCATCAACACGAATACAGATCCTAAAAAAGAACCGGAGAAAAAGCCGGAAGAGATTATTGCTGACGGTAATAAGCCGGAAGTTAAAAAAGCACCTGTAATAAGGGCTAAGAGAAAGAAGAAGGCTCCGGCTGCTAAAAAGAATAATCAGGCTGACATATTCCTGCCGGGAGGACTTCCTACGCTAAGTCAGGAGGATAGTGTAAGGAGAGCTAAGGCTATTTATAACGGCCTTACTACTATGGAGGCAAAATTTGAATTCTTAATCGAGTACGGTGCATTTCTTTCAGCTAAAGAAGAGATGGGTGAGCCGTTCGAGGATGAACTCATGGCAAAAGAAGATTTAAAGCAGGAGTTTATGGATCAGTATGTTGCAAATGCAGATCTTAATACTGTTAAAAATATTACAAAGCTTTTCGGAAAGTACACTACTAAGTACAGTGCGGAAATGAATCGGGAAAGAAAAGAGAACCTCCTTCTTATTCCTGAGAACGAGGAAAAAAGGGCAAAAAAGGCTTACTATCTTACCAGACAAAGCTCAAAGGCTCATTCTTACGGCAGTTCCGTAGATGATATTTTTGGAACATTCAGTCAGACAATCGGAAATTCAAATGCCTTCCGAAATGCATTATATAATGACGCTAAAATCACGGCAGATACAACGGTCCTTGACCTTGCCAAGTATCTGGGGTATGACGATCCTGCATTTGTTGACGATTTTTGCAGGAGCGTTAGATTAAAAAGAGAAGATAAGGTTTTGGAGGGTTACACAAAAAACCTTACGAAGGATGGAAAGAAGCCAAGCGAAGCCATTGTAAAAATTAGTATATCGGTTGACCTTTGTAACGCACTAGGTCCTTCATACAAGAAAATGGGTCAGGTAGAGTATGCTTCCGAGAACAAAATCCCGGAACAGGAATTAAATGAAATAAAAGAGCTCAATGTAAATAATGCGGGCGACATTCCAAAAAACGGGATAGAAGAATGGATAAAAAGCACAGGTGATAAGATAGTAGATGAAAAGAGAAAAGCATCTAACCTGAGTATTAAAAACGAATTTGAAGATAAGTTCATCCGTCCTTATGAAATAGAGAATAACGGTTTCGAGGTAATTGAAAAGCCTTTTAAAATAAAGGGTCCGGTAACACTTGCGACGGTATCAAATTTAGGACAGCTGCTTCTTACATTTGTTCCTTTTTTTGGTAATTATAAAAATGAAATTAATGATAAGATTGTTGCCGCTGTTTCAAAGTATCAGGGATATAATGAGGAAAGGGGTCAAGGCAAATCAAAAGATGAAAAAAGTAGAATATATGAACAGCCTTTTGAAGATGAATTTGTAAGTGACATATCTAAAGATATTAAAGAATACATTGACTTAATTGATAAGGTTATAGAGGAAGACGATTCTCCTCTGGACAGTTATGTATCAAGAACCCGGAAGATAGTAAAGAAGAATATAGATTTACAAACAAGCGGAGACATAGCATTTCTTGATTCTCTGAATCTGGATGGGGCTTATAAACTCTATGCCATTGGCGGACTTAATAATTTCCCAAGACCGATATTCACATATAAAGATAAGGATAATAATGTCATATCTTCCGGTGAGGATTTGGAGAAGTTCCAGGAAGTTATGTCAAAGGTCCCTATGGTTGAATCTGTTGAAAACGTATTTGATTATATTGAAAATGTTCAGCTGCCATATTATAAAAAGAAGATTAATGGAAATACGGATGAGAAGGACGCTAAAGATTTTAACAAGGCAACGTATGAGCATCTCTTAAAGGAAAAGGAATATCTTAATAAAATTATTAATCATGATCCGAATTCAGGAATTATGGATATGGTTCCATTCTGTAATCAGAAAATGGCTATGGAAGACTGGACAGGTAACAGGTTTGGTTCTACAAGAGCCGGTATGGTGGACGCTGATATTTCTGCATTAAAAAGAGGCTTTTCGGCAGAGGATATCCCTCTTATAGAGGCGGCCTATGTATGCATGACAGAATTAGAGAAACAACCGGGCGGGTTAAGTATAAAGGAATTCACAAAAGTAAGTGATGCATATAATAAGTTTAAAGAGGCATATATAGATTCCAAGGAGGACAGGGCAAAGATTCTTAAAGAGGTGAAACCTGTATTTACTCTTTTCAGAAAAGCCTTCCCTACAATAAAGCCGGAGTTTGACAGAATATATGAAAATGCAGTAAAGAACAGTCCGTTTATAGGACATGTAAATGCGGAGGATCGTGCCCGCCTGAAGTACACAAAAATGCTTGAGAAAATCTCCAAAGGCCTTTATGCCCAGCATAGGGGAAGCCTTATTGCACATGAAGATACAGACGAGATGAAGGCTCTAAAGAATAAGGTTGAAGAGACACTTAGGGAGCTTAAGGCAAACAGAGAAGAAAGCATTTATTCATCCAGAAAATTCGAAACTCTTTTTGGCGAAATAGCTACTCTTTCAAATAATTATATAGAATTAAAGAAGGAAGAATTTGTAGAAGAAACAAATCAGAAGAAGGAAGCTTCCATAAACAAAAAGACAGAAGAGATAACGGCTAAGATAAACGGCCTTGCAGCAAAGTATCCGGATGATTTAGATAGGCAGACAAAGGAAAGAGATAGACTTGAAAAGCAGCTAAATGATTATAAGAATAAGCTTTCTGCTGATGCCGAAAAGAAGATAAATGACTGGACTCCCGGGTCTAAGATGGGACAGACCAGATTTGAGTCTGCAAAGGATCTGAAGAAGGTTTTCGGAAGCTACGAGATTGAAATAAAAGGTAAGATAACGAATTTCGCTGATCATAGCGAAGTTATAAAGGAGATGAAGGAGCTCGGGTTTGACATAAAGCATGTTGATGACATAGAGTATGCAACAAGAAGACCATATGAAACAGGGCTTTCATATATACTGAATTATTATGGGACTAACCCGGCATTTATTCCTGAACACTACGGTGTGCATGGAAAACTGTACAATAAGGAGGAATTCTTAAATGTATTCAAAAAGATAGATGTGGAAGGAGTCACAAGTGATGAGTTTGCCGCAATAACATACGCAACAGTCCTTGATCCTGCTAATGTTAAGGAAGAAGATGTATATAAGATTTGGAGTCTTACGAAAGGTGTAAATCAAAAGGAAGACATTTTGAGAAATGCAAATACCATGTATACGCTTGATCTCGCAGTTCCGAGAGCGGGCGCAACCAGAGAAATGCTTCCATATACGCTTGTTCCTGCCAAAGAAAAAGCACTGGATGCTATAGAAGCGTATCAGGACGGAGATATGACTAAACTTGTCGATATACTTACTAACGGTATAAAAGGAGCTAATGTACAGTGTACTACCGTTAAAAATATAGGCAGGGGAAGCGGTAAAAACTTTGCCTATGCTTCCGATATGCTTTATAAGATGGTCGACTTTGCAAGAAAAGACAAAAAGCTTTTTAAAGCAGTAAAGGATAAGATCGGAAAGAATGCATGGGAGGATATAAAGGATACAATAAGACTGAAGTCCTATCTTGACGACTGCCTTGATGCTGAAGCAAAGCTAAAGAAAGCAGCCCTTACCGGAAAGCCACTTGATGAGAGGGTAAAGAAGGACTGCATAAATAAGATTATACGATATGACTTTGTCGCAGCTATACATGATGATTTAAGAGATGCTCAGGTTGAAAATGATCCGGAGGTTAAAGCATTTGAGTCGACACTCGTTGAAAAGCTGATGAATCTGGACAAATATGGGGTTAACCAGAATGATCTCTCTACGACAAGGGATATATACAGAACAAAAGCTTCAAAGCCGATTTATCAGGTGACGAAGAGATTGCGTACCGAGGAGGGAAGGACTGCTCTTGCTAAACAGGTACTTAAGTTTGCGGCAAAGATAAATCTTAATCAGCCGGAGGAAGGAGTCCTTAAATCTCTTTCAGAGTTTAAGAAGAATATCGAACTTAAGGATAACAGGGTAAGAATCGAAAGTCAGAAAAAACTCGGAGATGAAAAAAAGACAGACGCAAATAAGGTTAAGAAGGAAGAAATAAAAAAGAAATAAAAATTTAAAAATATTATTTTATACTGTTGCGCATTTGTTATATTCATACTGATATAATCTCCATAAATCATTAAAGAACCCGTTTTTATTTGGGAAAGGAGCTGGGTTTATGGAGAATTTAATCAGTAAGTTATCCGGTGAAACAAAACTTGATACAGCAATTAATATTTTAATACTGGCTGTTATAGCAGGAGTTATCATTACAGTCATAGTAGAATTAGTCAAATTCATTTTAAAGCAAAGCCGCAAGACTTTACTTATAGGGCTGGTTGTTATTACCACACTCATGGTTGTACCGAGAATCAGCGCATTCATAATTGGAAAGATCGGCAGTAAAAATTTTCTCGTTAGAAATATCAGCAGAGCTATAGATGAGGATATCGAGAGAAAGATAAGGCTTGATTATCAGATGAAAAACGGTTACAGGCTTGATGAAAGTGATCATGCAACGGTAGAAGCTATTAAGCAGAAAGAATATGCTATCGATCCTTCAATCGGAGACGAAGGCAATATGCTAAGACATTCCGGATTTCCAAAGCAGATTACAGAGGGCTTTATACTTGCCGGATTAATGAAGTTTTCAAAGAATACAGTTCATGCAGACAACTATCCTGATTTTGCAGCACAGTTCGTTGTAAGCAGATTCATTACATTTGTAATCTATGCCGGAGTATTCCTTGTTCTTTGCAAGGTATTCCTTGACAGAGACCCGGCGAAGAAGTATTTGAAGTAATCAACATAAAAAAGAAGGTATTATAAATATATAAAAAGAGCATGTCAAACTGTGGCATGCTCTTATACTATATCTTATTAACAGATTCTGAATCAGGTTAAATTATTTAACGAACTTAGATCCGTCAGCAACGTTTTCCTGATTATCCTTCCATGTAATAGTTCCGTTGTTCCATGTGATAGAACCTGAACCGTTTGTATAATCTTCTACAGTTGTATCTTTTCCATTCTCATCAAATGTGATTGTCTGCTTGAGGCAGTCTGAATATGTAAGTACGCCGTTAGCATCGAAGTTACCATGGAATAACCATCTTGAGCTCTCGTTTGCGCTTGATGACCAGTTAACTTCTATACAGTAGCTGTCACCTTCTTCGGTAACCTTCATCTGACCTCTGCCTGCGCTTGACTCTGAATATGTTCCCTCTAAGTTCTTTGGTGTAAGAGCTGATGAATCAGCCTTTGCCTCAGTCTTAGCTTCTGTCTTAGCTTCTGTTTTAGCCTCTGTAGTTGCCTCAGTCTTCTTGGCTTCAGTTTTAGCAGCTGTAGTTGCTTCTGTCTTCTTAGCTTCTGTAGCAGCTGTAGTTGCTTCTGTTGTAGCTGTTGTTGTCTCTTCGGATGTAGTTGCAACAGTAGTAGCTTCAGTAGTTTTTTCTTCATCGCCACATGCAGCAAGACCAAATACGAGAGAACCCATGATCATTGCTGAAACGATAGCTTTAGTTACATTTGTCTTCTTCATTTTTGTTTTCTCCTTTTAGAAATTGTATTTAGTATTACAACGGCATGAATGATACACCCGAGGGGGGGGTTAAAGTCAATGCTAATAATATACAAAAAAACCTTAATATTTGTACATTTATACAACAATTATGTTATACTCAAAAAGTATGCTAGAGAAAGAGAGGAATTTTATGGGGAGCAGCAGTTTAATTGGGGTAGTTGACATTCTGGATAAGATTGACAGTGTAATGTATTATCCGATACTCATCATCGTTATGACCATTGCGGGGCTTTATTTTACGGTCAGAACGAAGGGGGTTCAGATAAGACTTTTTCCTGAGTCGGTACGACTTCTGAAGGAACCGCCTGAGGACAAGAAAAATGTATCGTCACTCCAGGCTATGCTTGTTTCAACAGCGTCACGTGTAGGAACAGGTAATATAGTCGGAGTTTCAACAGCCATCTGTCTTGGTGGACCGGGCGCCTGCTTCTGGATGTGGCTGATGTGTATAGTCGGCGCTTCATCTGCATTTATCGAAAGTACACTTGCTCAGGTGTATAAGAGAAAAAATGAAGACGGTGAGTGCTACGGCGGACCTGCATATTATATAGAGAAGGCTCTTAAGGCGCCTTTTGTTGCAGCGGTATTCTGCGTATTTCTTATCGCAACCTATGCTGTAGGCTTTAATCTGCTTTGTTCATATAATCTTCAGTCAACTTTTGAAACCTATTCATTTTATGATCCGGATAAAACTCCTATCATAGTTGGGCTTATTCTTGCAGTGCTTACAGGCTACTGCCTTCTTGGCGGCGGAAAAAGGATAGTAAAACTTACAAGCATAATAGTTCCTGTAATGGGTATTGCCTATGTCCTTATTTCACTAATAGTGATATTCAGAAATATAGTGCATATTCCGGCTATGTTTAAGATGATATTCGAAGATGCATTTGACTTTAAGGCGATATTCGGAGGTATGGCAGGGTCGTGTCTTATCTACGGTGTCAAGAGGGGACTTTACTCAAATGAGGCAGGCGTTGGATCTGCGCCAAATGCATCGGCTTCGGCAAAGGTTTCCCATCCGGCAAAGCAGGGACTTGTTCAGACACTTTCGGTATATATAGATACACTGCTTCTCTGTACGGCAACAGCGCTTATGTGCCTTTCGAGCGGAGTTGAGAGAAGTAAGGCTGTATCAGGTGCACCATATGTACAGAATGCCATTTCCACAGTCTTTGGAAAGGCAGGCCCTACATTTATAACAGTTGCGATGGTGCTCTTTGCATTTACAACTCTTCTCGGAAATCTGTATTACGTGGATAATGCACTTATCTTTCTTAATAAAAAGAGACAGCCGTCTAAGCTTTTCATGCAGTGCTTCCACATTGTATGTGCAATTATAGTCCTTATCGGTGCCGTTATACCTATGAATGCGGCATGGGCAGCGGCTGATATAACGATGGGTGGAATGACTCTCATCAATCTTCCGGTATGTATGCTCCTTGGAGATGTAGCCATTAAAACTCTTAAGGATTATGAAAAACAGAAAAAAGAGGGAAAGAAACCTGTATTTAAAGCAAAGGATATAGGACTTGACGATACAGAACTTGATTTCTGGAAGTAAAAAGGCTAAAATCAGAAAAGCAGTTTTGGCAGGTGCAGAATGTTTAAGAATATTTCGATGATAGTCGTTTCCATTTTAGTTCTGGTCGAGCTTTATATATCAGCTGCGGGAAACCAGCACAAGCTGAAGAAGGTACATAAAGGCTGGGAACTTACAAAGGGAACGATAGAAAAAATAGTTAAAAAATATGACAGTCTTTCCAGGAGAAATGTAGCTGAGCTGACGATAATATCTGAATCGGGAAGCAGAGTATATGCAAAGGTGAGCAGTGCATTTTGCATATATGAAGAAGGCGAGGAGGTTCTTCTTGAGGTGAAGAACGGTTATCACAGATTTCTTGGAAATGAAAGAGTCGGAAGAAGGGGAAGGAAGGAGCTTATACTTGGGATTGTACCCATGCTGGTTTTCCTGCTTCTCGTTGCATTTCTTGCGTACTGTTTTTAACTACTGTGAAATGACTGTTGTTTTTACTTAGGATATCAAAGAGCAATCCGGTTTTTATCATGTGAGGGAGAAAAAAGTGGCAAATAATAAACTTACCAAGGCTGAAAAGAAGGCCGAGAAAAAAGCCGAAAAGAAGAGGCTTAAGATAGAAAACAAAACCATGAAGAAAATGCTTAAAAAGCAGGGTATGGAAAGAACTTATTCTGTTATAGCCATTCTTCTTACGATAGCGCTTATTCTGCTTGATAAGATTCTTGATTCAAGAAAAGAAGGCTAAAGTAAAGAGTAATGTTCCGCGGATAATCTGTCCGGGACTTATATATTACGTAACTAAAAACAAAAAAGTAGTGAGGTAAAATGAAATGACAAAGAGTTTTAATGACTTAAAGGAGAGACTTGCAGCGGCTCCAAAGAAGAAGGTTTCCGTTGCCGTAGCGCAGGACAGTGAAGTACTTCTTGCCGTAAAGGGAGCAAAAGAGCAGAATATAGCAGATGCTATTCTCGTAGGTGATGAAGAGAAGATAAGAGCTATAGCAGATGAGATCGGAATGTCTCTTGAGGGATATGAGATTATAGACGTTAAGGATCCTATCGAGGCAGCAAGAGAAGCTGTTAAGCAGGTTCATGACGGCAAGGCTGATATGTATATGAAGGGACTTATAGACACTAAGGATTTCCTTAGAAGCGTACTTGATAAAGAAGTTGGTCTTAGAACAGGAAAGCCGCTTTCACATGTATGTGTATTTGAGATGGAAGGCTATGATAAGCTTCTTTTCCTTACAGACGTTGCATTTATCCCGTATCCTACACTTGAGGATAAGGTTTCAATGATAAAGAATACTGTTGAGATAGTAAATGCATGTGGTATTGATAATCCTAAGGTTGCACCTCTTGCAGCAGTTGAGGTTGTTAATCCTAAGATGCCTGCAACAGTTGAAGCAGCAGAGCTTACAAGAATGAATGAAGAAGGTGAGATCACAGGATGCATAGTTGACGGACCGCTTTCATTTGACCTTGCAACCTGCCCGGAGGCAGCACAGCATAAGGGAGCTACAGGACGTAAGATAGTCGGTGATGCAGATGTGGTTCTTTTCCCTGATATCCATGCCGGAAATATCACATATAAGGCACTTGTTCACTATGCAAAGGTTAAGAACGGTAACCTTATCACAGGTACAGCAGCACCTGTTATTCTTACATCACGTTCAGATTCTTACGAAGTAAAGATGAATTCACTTGCACTTGGTGCAGTTGTAGCAGAGTCTATGAAGAAGAATGCATAAAGGAGAAGGAAATGGCTAAATTACTTATTATCAATCCGGGCTCAACATCCACAAAGCTCGGTGTATTTGAAGATACAAAGCTTTTATCGGAAGAAACTCTTCGTCATACTACAGAAGAGATCGCTCAGTTTGAAAAGATAGTAGATCAGGTTGATTTTCGTAAGGAAATGATCCTTAACTTCCTGAAAAACAATAATATTGATATCAAGTCATTTGATGTGATCGTAGGAAGAGGCGGACTTCTTAAGCCGATTCCGAGTGGTACATACGCTGTTACGGATGCTCTTATAAACGACCTTAGAAATGCAGTCGGTGGCGAGCATGCATCTAACCTTGGAGGTATACTTGCAAAAGGAATCGCTGATGAAATCGGCGTACCTGCTTATATAGTTGATCCTGTTGTTGTAGATGAGCTTGAGCCGGTAGCAAGACTTTCAGGCGTACCTGAGCTTCCAAGAGTTTCAATCTTCCATGCGCTTAATCAGAAGGCAGTAGCAAAGAGATATGCCAAGGAGATAGGAAAACCTTATGAGACACTTAACTTAATCGTTGTTCACATGGGTGGAGGCGTTTCAGTAGGAGCTCATACAGGCGGTAAGGTAGTTGATGTATTCAATGCCCTCTCAGGAGACGGTGCATTTTCACCTGAAAGAGCAGGAGCAGTTCCTCCGGGAGCACTTGTTGATATGTGCTTCTCAGGAAAATATACTCAGGCTGAGATAAAGAAGAAGCTTATAGGAAATGGCGGTTTCAATGCATACCTTGGAACAAATGATGCAAGAGAGGTATATAAGAGAAGTCTGGAAGAGCCTGAAGCAAAACTTGTATTCGATGCATTTGTATATCAGGTAAGTAAGGATATCGGAGCACAGGCAACTGTACTTAAGGGTAAGGTAGATCAGATAATCCTTACAGGCGGTATCGCTTACGGTGAGCAGGTTACAAATGATATTAAGGAGAGAGTAAGCTTTATAGCTCCTGTTACAGTATATCCGGGCGAGGATGAGCTTCTTGCACTTGCAGAAGGTGCACTCCGCGTTATGAATGGCGAAGAGGAAGCAAAGATATACGAATAAAAATTAGTAATACATGCAGTTTTTTCGATAGTCACAAATCATCAGTTTAAAGGTGACAGTGAGAAATACATGTGATAGAATGAGACCATATCCGACGTATGGTCTCTTTTTATGAGTATTCCGGTTTTTAAACGCCGAACTGAAATTTCAGTTCAAAATAAGGAGGGGGTTAGCGGTGTTAGTTTCACGTAAACCGGTGAATATAAGGAATGTCAGAATAGGGGATGGAATTCCTAAAATATGTGTGCCGATTGTCAGCAGCAGTGCGCCTGAAATTCTTGACAGTGCCCGGGAGATAATCAAAACGGCTGAAAAGCTTGAGGAAGCATATCCGGGTAAAAAACTGGATGTCATAGAATTTCGCGCCGATTATTATGATATGGTGACGAACAGCACTTTACTTGATGAACTGCTTACAGAGCTTCGTGAGATTGTTTCAGACAGACTCCTTCTTTTTACGTACAGAAGTGAGGATGAAGGAGGAAATCTAAGACACGACAGAGCCGAGAATATGCTTGATGATATATATGACTGGGTTATATCGGGCGGTAAGGTCGACCTTATTGATATAGAACTGATGCAGGGGAATTATTACGTTGTAAGGACAGCCTCGAAAGCACATGACAAAGGCATTAAAGTTATAATGTCTTATCATAACTTTGAAGCCACACCGCATGATACGGAGATTGAAGAGAAGCTTTTCAATATGGAGGTTTTGGGAGCTGATATATTAAAGCTTGCGGCGATGCCGAAGAACGAATTTGATGTAAGACGGCTTATGGAACTTACAGCAAATCTTGCGTCCGGAAAGCAGAAGGGATATCCGATAACTCATCCTATAGTTACAATGTCAATGGGAGAATTGGGAAGAGTATCAAGGATAAAAGGTAAAGAGACCGGTTCAGCGTTGACTTTCGCATATGTGGGGGAGGAGTCGGCACCGGGTCAGCTCACGCTCGAGGAAATGTATCGGGAGCTGGAATAAGAGGGCTCTTTTTATAAAATGGGGGAAGGTATATGAGACAGTTTCAGTTTAATTATGAGAACAATGAAAAGCTGATAAACAGTATAAAGAAGATCAAACAGTGGTGCATGGCGTCGGTTACTTCGGAAATTCTGTTTCAGATATATACGGAACAGCTGAATTATGACAAGGTTCGGGGAATCTGTAATATAATCAGGACTGAGATGCCTGAAGCAAAATATATCGGCTGTTCGACGAATGGCAATATTGTTATGGGCGAACTTGCCGAATCACCTATCACCATAATCTGTACGGTATTTGAGTATGCTTCGACTAAAGTATCAGTACTCCAGTACCATCTTGAAGAGTCAAATGTTGACGAAGTCACAGACAGTATCAAAAAACATGTAAAAGAAAATCCATGGGTTAAATCCGTAATTCTGAATATTACCATAAGAGGCATGTCAATGACACGCTTTTGTGAGAATTTAAGTAGTCTTCCGAAAGATGTAGCTGTATTCGGCGGCGGGGCATTTTCAGAGAATATGCAGGAAAGTCAGGCGTTCTGTTTTTCTTCCGAGGGCGATTTATCGGATCACTCTGTGGTCATAGCTCTTGTAGGCGGAGACGAATATCATGTTGAGACAATCTATATTACAGGATGGAAGCCTCTCGGGAAAGAGTTTCATGTGACCAAGACGGACGGGTTTATACTTTATGAGATAGATGACAAACCGGCATATGAAATATACAGAAAGTATCTGAATATTAAGAATGATAAGAATTTCTTTCTTAATACACTTGAGTTTCCGTTTTTCTATGAACATAACGGTATAAATATTCTCAGGGCGCCGACTGCAAGTAATCCTGACGGTTCGCTTGTTATGACTGCCGATATGGATGAAAATGTTAAAGCACGTCTTGCTTACGGCGATCCATGGACCATACTTGACAGCGTGAAAAAGGATTCTGTAAAACTCAGTAAATTTGCACCAGAGGTGATAATGGTTTTCTCCTGCGCAGCGAGAAGAGCCTTCTGGGGAGCGGATGAGATAAGTGGAGAATCGCTTCCTTTTCAGTCGCTCGCGCCGACATCCGGCTTTTATACATCAGGAGAGTTTCTAAGGACAGGGAAAGATGTTAATCAGCATAATGTCACACTTGTTGTTGCTGCACAGCGAGAGGGAGAGATTGATGCAGATAGTATTCATGAAGTGGATGTAATCGAAAACGAAATGTCGGGAAAGGTTTCCATGATCAACCGTCTTGCGACATTTATACAGGCGGCAACCGAGGAACTTGAAGAGGCTAACCAGAGACTACTTGTTGCGGCAAGAACCGATGGACTTACAGGGCTTCTTAACAGAGCCAAGATTCAGAGTATCATTACAGATGAAACAAAGGAAATCGAAGAGGACAACTCTCTTAAAGCCAGCCTTATCATGATGGATATAGACGATTTTAAATCTGTAAATGATAAGTATGGACATAAAGAAGGGGATTTTGTACTAAAAGGCCTTTCGGATATGATACAGGAGACGGTAAAAGAAAGTAATCCGGATGCGTCATCGGGAAGATGGGGCGGAGAGGAATTCATGGTTCTTCTTCCCGGGTTTGATGAGGAAAGATCAGCAGAACTTGCTGAGAAGCTTAGAATAAAATTCAATGAGATAGAGTTCCCTGAAGCGGGAAGACAAACAATGAGCCTTGGCGTAACAGAGATAATTCCGAATGAGACATCAGATTCGGCAACCATGAGGGTTGATAAAGCACTCTATAAAGCCAAGGCTGCAGGTAAGAACAGAGTTGTTCGTCTGTGATAAAACTAAATAATATTTAAGAAGGGTTCTTCGCCGCATTTAGCTCAGCCTGACGCTGTTTAAGTGCGGCGATTGCTCTTTCATTTCTTTCTTTTATATCTTCGGCAGTCGGTTCGCCCGGGATAGGAAGTATCATGTTCCAGTTTACACGTATCATATCAGCAAGGCTCAGGAATGACATGATATCATTATGAGTATGCTGCTTTGGTTCAGGCTTTCCTGTTATAATTGCATTTCTTGCCTCAATAAACTGGTATTCATATCCGTTTATATATCTGTCGTTCGGCTTAAGTTCAGCAATCTTGTTGCCGTTAATATCATATACGAAGGCTTCTTCCGGACAATTGATATTGTCTATCTCGATGCGTCCTCTTGTAGCATAAATGGTACAGGTGTTGGCGATATCTGTCACTGATGTAAAGTAAACACTTGCGACCTTTCCGTTCGGGAAGTTCATGAGTACAGAGCCTATAGCATCCACACCGGTATCAAGCTTTACGCAGTTACTGTTAATGGTGAGCGGCCCGCCGTTCATAAACATCATAACAGCATCTATAGGGTAGATACCTATATCAAGAAGAGCACTTCCGCCAAGCTCAGGCTTTGTGACTCTTTCGTTCTTTATAAGATTATAGCCTATATGAGCTTCGATAAGTCTTATATCTCCGACAAGATTCTTGCTAAGTATGTCTATGATGGAGTACATCATAGGGTGGAACTTTGTCCACATAGCTTCGCCGATAAAGACACCCTTCTTTCTTGCAAGACTTATAACTTCTTCAGCTGTCTTAACGTTGCATGTGAAAGGCTTCTCAACAAGGCATGGCTTTCCTGCCTCGATACACATCTTGGCTATCTCAGCATGGGTTGTATTGATGGTTCCCACATACACAAGTTCAATGTCAGGATCAGCCAGAAGTTCCTCGTAGCTTCCGTATGCCTTTTTAATCCCGAATTTAGAAGCGAATTCTTCTGCACGGGCTTTATCGCGGGCAGCTATGGCATCTATTTCAAATGCATCGAGTTTTTCGATTGTTTCGGCAATTTTTTCTGAAATATGTCCGGCACCTATAATGCCTATTTTAAATGAAATCATATTATCTCCTTTTTAATACTTATTTTTTATTTGAATAAGTATCAGAATTTACTTTTTTGGCTCGGATGCGGTAGAAAATGCATGTCGCATCACTAAGAGATAAGTTATCACAACTTAGGTGCTAAGTCCAGTATAATCGTGACTTGTATATGCTTTAAATTATTAGGTATTTCTTTAATTTTTGTGTTAGAATATGTGTGATTCACGAAGTGAATCATGTGCGAGCGAAGTGAGTATGCATTACGCGAAGTGTAATATAGACCTGCGAAGCAGGGATGACAACTAAGTACAGCAGAATAGAGGAAAATACTATGGCAGAATCAAATATAACAAAAAAAGCTCTTGCGGACAGTCTAAAGCTTCTTACCAGGGAAAAGTCGTTTGATAAGATAGCTGTCGGTGAGATAACAGAAAAAGCAGGCGTAAACAGGCAGACATTTTACTATCATTTCAAAGATAAATATGAGCTTCTTGAGTGGATATATGATACCGAGGTGATTGAGCCTAACCTTTCGGATCTTTCTTTTGATAACTGGGATAAGAAGATGTGTGCTGTGATGAGTCTTCTGAAGAAAGACAAGGGCTTTTATATTAATACAGTTAAACATGCGGATGAATATCTGACCAGAACCTTTCTTGAAAAGGCTGAAGGTATTTTTTCAAATGCCATCGCGGTCGTGAGAGAGCAGATGCCGGACAGAAAAATGCTTGATAAAAACTCGGAAGGCATACTGGCAAAGTTCTTTGCTTACGGACTCTGTGGAACAATGATGGAGTGGATGGTGACAGGCATGAGGGAAAGTCCGGAATACATGACAGGGACTTTCAGAGATATACTTTCAGCCTGTGAAAAGGCGGCATATGAGTATAAAACAGGAGAGATTGAATTATAGAAAAAAGAGTAATTTAATATGAATGATATATAGGGACAGCATTTATACAAAATATGTGAAATGTCCAAAAATCATTCAAAGGAGGAGGTTTGTATAATTACAAGCCTCTTCTTTTTTTGTAAAACAGTTAACGAAAAGAGGGATAAAAGAGTTCCCTACAATACTAAAGAAAGAAGGTAGTAACATGAAAGGCTTGGGCAAAGCAGTAGTAAAAGCAAAAGTACCGATTCTTATAATTGCGATCCTATTACTTGTGCCGTCGGCGATAGGCTTTTTCAAAACCAGGGTAAATTACGATGTCCTCACATATCTTCCTAAAGATATAGAGACAATGAAGGGACAGGACATACTGGTAGATGAATTTGGAACAGGTGCATTTTCATTCTTTATCACGGAAGGAATGGAGGATAAGGATGTCGCGGCACTAAAAAAGGAAATCGCAAAAGTTGACCATGTAAAAAAGGTTATATGGTATGACTCTGTTGCGGATTTAAGTGTTCCTGAGGAACTGCTTCCTGAGAAATACAGAGAGATATTCCGGAATGGTGATGCGACCATGATGGCAATAATCTATGATTCGACCATTTCAGCGGATGAAACCATGGAAGCGGTAAAGGAGATTAGGAAGCTTGGCAATGAAAGATGTTATCTGTCAGGTATGACTGCTGTAGTACTTGATACAAAGAACCTTTCAGACGGTGAAGTTCCAATCTATGTAGGAATCGCTGTAGGGCTTTCGCTCATAGTACTTTCCATTTCAATGGATTCATTTCTGATACCGGTTTTCTTCCTACTCAGTATAGGAATGGCAATAATCTACAATCTTGGTTCAAATGTGATCAGGGGTGAGATTTCATATATAACGCTTGCGCTTGCAGCGGTTCTTCAGCTGGCGGTCACTATGGATTATTCCATCTTTTTATGGCATAGCTACTGTCACGAGAAAAGAAAAGGGACTGATAAGAATACGGCAATGGCTAATGCCATAAACAGTACTCTGTCATCCGTTGTGGGAAGCAGTATCACCACGGTTGCCGGGTTTATAGCACTTTGCTTCATGAGCTTTACTCTTGGACTTGACCTTGGAATTGTAATGGCAAAGGGCGTAGTTATAGGCGTTATATGCTGTGTAACAGTTCTTCCGTCAATGATACTTATATTTGATAAGGCAATCACGAAGACTTCGCACAGACCGCTGCTTCCGTCATTTAAGAAAGTGAGCGGATTTATAGTTGATAAGTATTACATTTTCCTGATACTTTTCCTCTTAATACTTTTCCCGGCTTTTTACGGATACAGACACACGGATGTTTATTACAACCTTGATTCATCACTTCCGGATAGTCTTCCGAGTATAACAGCCAATAAAAAGCTGGACGAGAAATTTGAAATGAATTCAACTCATATAGTTCTTATCGATAAGGAACTGGATAAAAAGACCGTCAAACAACTTGCAGGTGACATAGAAAAGCTTGATGGTGTTAAGAAGGTTATAGGACTTGATACTCTGGTTGGATCATCTGTTCCGCTTGAACTTATTCCGGATGATATAAAGGATGTTGTCACCAGCGATAACTATCAGCTTCTAATGATAATGTCGGAATACAAGGTCGCATCGGATGAGGTTAACAATCAGTGTAATGAGATAAATAAACTTATAAAGAAAGCTGATCCCGAGGCAATGCTTGTAGGTGAAGCACCATGTACCAAGGATCTGATAGATACAACGGCTGTTGATTTTAGAAATGTAAGCATTATCTCTATAGCGGTTATCGCGGTAATAATTGCTGTAGTATTTAAGTCTGCGAGTATTCCGGTCCTCCTTGTTTCAGCTATAGAGTTTGCTATATTCATCAATCTGGGAATACCGCATTACACGGGAACAGTACTTCCTTTTGTGGCTTCCATAGTTATCGGAACAATTCAGCTTGGGTCAACGGTTGATTACGCAATTCTGCTGACAAATAATTACAAAGACAAGCGTATGGCAGGTGTGGATAAGAAAACATCTGTAAGAATAGCGCTTGAGAAGTCGATTACTTCTATAGTTGTAAGCGGTCTTACATTCTTCGCCGCTACCTTCGGAGTAGGTCTTTATTCGAAGATTGATATGATCAGCTCACTTTGCACTCTTATGGCAAGGGGCGCGATCATAAGTATGTTTACGGTAATACTTGTAGTTCCCGCATTCCTTATGCTGTTTGATAAATTGGTTGTTTATTCGACGTTTGGGTTTGGAGAACTAAGACATAAAGGAAATGCTTCGGCACATTTAATAAGGAACTGACACTTACACATTAATATATTTGAAAGGGTGACTAAAATGAAAATATTGGAAAACAAGAAAATGACAGCCGGCATTGCGGGAACTCTTGCAGCATGTATGATAACAGGGCTTCTTGTAAACGGTACATTTAAAGCGGATGTGGCTTCTGTGCCTGAAACAAAAACACTCGCTTCATCCGGTGACGCTGATGAGTTAAAGGGAATACTTGAAGGAAGCATAAAGACAAATACAAACACCGATGTAGATAAGGAAGAAACCGTATACGTCATAGCAGACGCAAACGGTAAAAGTGAGGAAGTTATCGTCAGTGACTGGCTTAAGAATAAGAAAAAGGAAAGTGAGATAAAGGACGAAACTTCACTTACCGGCATTGAGAATGTAAAGGGTGACGAGAAGTTTGATCAAAGCGGAAACAGTCTTACATGGAATGCAGGCGGAGATGAGATTTACTATAAAGGAAGCACCGAAAAGGCTCTTCCTGTTGGCGTAAATATAAGTTATAAGCTGAATGGTAAAGAAGTTACGGCAGATGAGATTGCCGGAGCGGACGGACTTGTAACGGTTCATGTGGATTATAAGAATACGACAGCAAGTAATGAGTACGTTCCATTTATGATGATCACGGGAATGATACTTGATGGGGAAAACTTCTCTTCGGTTACTGCTTCAAATGGTGAAGTTATTTCAGATGGCAACAGATACATAGTAATCGGTATGGGAATGCCGGGAGTAAAGGATGCTCTGGGACTGACGGATACAGAACTGGATATAGATATTCCTGATTCATTTGAAGTAAATGCTGACGCAAAAGACTTTTCACTTGGAATGACAATGACTGTTGCAACCAGCAAGATGTGGAACAGAATATCTTCTGACGCTGATGTGGATGAGGTGGCAGATTATATAGAAGATCTTTCTGATGATTTTAGCGGTGGTATGGAGGCGCTTAAAGATGGTATCTCGGAATATACGAAAGGGGTCTCGAAGGTTGCAGAGGGAGCAGGAGACCTCGAAAGTGGAGCAAAGAAACTTGCCGATGGCGGAAGCAGTCTTAAAGATGGTGCGAGCAAAGCTGCAGAAGGAACCGACGCACTCGAGAAAGGCATCTACCAGATAAGTACCGGTGCCGATGAACTGAGAACTATAGGCAATACCAAGCTTGTTATCGGTGCAAATCAGCTTTCCAGCGGAGTAAGCACGCTTAATGAAGAAGTGCAGAAGCTTTCTCTTGACGGACTGGAAGTGAAAGACAGAGAACTGAGCCCAGAGGAAAAGGCGGCAGCTGCAAATAAGATAGCTGAAAGGGGCGCAGCTTATGCCGAGGCAAATGGTGCCGGAGTTGACAGTAACGAACTCACCGCAAAAATGATGAACGGTCTTGCGACTGATGAAACGTCAATTAAAAATGAAGCGGCTGCAGCAGGAGCATCTGCCGGACAGAGCGCCGGTACAGGATACGCTGATACCGCAAAAGCGGAAGCTTTTAAGATTGTGAAAGATATTTACGGAGCTGAATTTGATGAGAATAATTCTGCCCAGCAGCAGGCTATAGTAAGTATAGCAGGAGCCCTTGCAAGCGCATATGGAAATGGTTACGGAAATGGCTACGGTACAGGTTACGGAACTGCATACGGAAAGGTAATGACACAGATAAAGACTAATTCAAATGATGTTTCTGTTTATCTTACAAATGGAATCACAAAGCTTTGTCAGTCTTACGGTATGGCAGGCGCTGATGTAGGAAAAGAGATGACAATGGCAGCGGTAAAGACTGAGGTTGATGCAGTAAAAGAAGAATACCAGCCAAAGATTGACACACTTAAAACAAGCGTAGCACTTCTTGATACAAAGACAGCTGAACTTGCGAGCGGAATAAGGACTTATAACAGTGGTGTTGCAACACTTGCTGACAGCCTTAATACAGTAAGCACAAAGACTACGGAATTAAGTAACGGACTGGATACTCTTGCCAAAGGTGCCGGGGATCTTAGCAGCGGAACAGAACAGCTGAAGAACGGAGCTTCGAAACTGAGTACAGGAACGGCAACCCTTGATTCAAACAGTGCTGCTTTAAATGACGGTGCGGATAAGCTTTCCGATGCTACAGAAAAAGTAAGTGATAAACTTAAAGATTCCGGTAAGGATATGAAGGATATTGCAGAGAATATCGACAAGGTTAGCGAAGCCGGCCGCAATTACCAGACATTTGCCGGTAAATCGGATAAAATGACAGGAACAGTAAAGTTTATCATAAGAACAGATGCTGTTGAGAAAAGTGCCGAGTAATTGAAAAAGGCTTTTAAAGTATCAGGCTGAGAATTTATAACATGCAGAGGCAGGGCGATGGACGCCCTGCCTCTTTGATTGCTTACTTTTTGATTATGATATATAATGAACTCTGTTGGACATGTATTTATGAGAGGACTGTGCATATGGATATTAGTAGCAAAACAGCTGAATTGTTGAAAAACAAAAAATTGAGGGGGGGGGGGTACTCCTAATAGGACTTTTGCTCCTCGTAGGAGCTTTATTATTAGCTTCTTATGTAATTAATAACAGGTATTATGTAAGTAGTAAAACAATCATAATTGAAATAATCTGTGCGGTGGTGGCAGTTCTGTTTTATCTGTCCATTTTCAAATATATCAATTGGAAGATAGCCTTTTCTATTGGATATCTGATTCTCTCTATTCTTTATTTGATACTGACACCATGCAACGCCGGTTTTGATGAGAATGGGCATTTTCTTCGTAGCTATGAAATTTCAAAAGGGCATATGACAAGCGGTCACTTGGTTGATGGCGCCGGATGTACTGACGGAATCAGTGAATTAAATGACGCTCTTTCTCAGGTTCTGAGTGGAATATCCGTAAATGAAGCCGAAGATGTATATGCTAAACAGAAGAAATATATGGATCGCAGAATTGATATGGATGAGCTGGGGAATTATTACAATGTAAACCAGTGTCTATACTCACCGGTATCATATATTCCTCATGTTATAGGATTATTCATCGGTAATTATATTACTGATAATGCACTTGTTTATTATTACATGGGAAGAACCAGCGGGCTTCTCATAAATGCACTGTTTGTAATACTTGCGGTATGGTTAATTCCGGATCGTAAGGGTATAGTTGCGCTTGTTGCATCGACTCCTATTTTTATATCTCAGATTTGTACTTATTCTGCGGATGGTACTATCAATTCATTTTCACTTTTTTTTATTGCGTATATTCTTTATCTCAGAAATAAGGGAAAAATGAGTGCTTTTGATATGGTGATCACTGCCATGGGTAGTGGGGTAGTGGCTTTGTCAAAGGTCATTTATTTTCCGCTTGTTTTTCTTGTGTTTTTAGTTCCAGGTAATTCATTTAAAAATAAAAAAACTGAAATAGTATTCAAAGTCACAACGTGTGTCTTTGCATTCACCCTATTTCTTGTGTGGTTTCTTATTGCAAAGACATATCTTTTCAATTTCTATGGGAGAAATGTTTATCCGGACAAACAGCTGGCGTACCTACTCAGACATATCTATTATTTCCCAATAATAATTATAAAGACAATAATTGCCGAGAATTTCAATTGGCTCCATGGGTTGTTTGGAGGCGTAATACTCAGTAATAACGTAATATTCATTTCTTACATGTTTGAGGTATTCATGTTCATTACGATAATTGAATTACTATGTCTTGAAGATACAAGTAAAGAGGAAGTATATAAGTATTCTTTTAAGCAGAAAATAATAATATGGCTTACGATACTTCTGATTTTGGGACTGACATTTTCAAGTCTTTATGTGCAGTGGACACCTTATATGAGTGAGACAATACTTGGTATTCAAGGAAGATACTTTATTCCACTCATACTCCCTTTTTCACTTGTTTTAAAAAGATTTAGGATAATAAGGAATTATGAAGCCAGGCTTGGACTTGAATGGATTGTTGTTATGATTCTTAACATGTATGCACTTGCATTTGAATATTATGTGTTTTCTTAGCTAATGTAACTCTAATGTGATATCGATTGTTTTCGAAAGGGAAAAGATATGATATTGAATGAAACTGAAAAAGAAAAGGTATCGGTTATAGTACCTTGTTATAACGAAATGGAAGCCATACCCTTTTTTTATGCTGAGTTTATAAAATGTATTTCTGAAATAAAAAACTATGAATTTGAAGTATTATTTGTCGATGATGGTTCCAAAGATGACACATTAAATGTGATAAAAGAACTATCATTAAAGGATGAAAGAATACATTTCCTTGCATTATCAAAAAATTTTGGAAAAGAATCTGCTATGTACGCTGGTCTATGTAATGCGAGTGGAGACTATGCTGTAATTATGGATGCGGATCTTCAGGATCCGCCAAGCATCTTACCGGAAATGCTGGAAAAAATAAATGAGGGCTATGATTCAGTTGCAACCAGAAGAGTAACCAGAGCAGGAGAGCCTAAACTCAGAAGTTTCTTTGCAAGGTTGTTTTATAAGTTGATTAACAGATTGTCTGATACTGATATTGTGGATGGGGCAAGGGATTATAGACTCATGAAAAAGGATATGGTTGATGCAATAGTTGCGATGTCTGAAGTGAACAGATTCACTAAAGGTATATTTGGCTGGGTTGGATTTAAAACTTATTGGATGGAGTTTGATAATCAGGAAAGAGTGGCAGGAAATACCAAATGGAATTTTTGGGGCTTGTTTAAATATGCGATGGAGGGAATTGTTAATTTTTCTGAAACTCCTCTTTCAATTGCATCATGGCTTGGGATTTTTATGACAATGGTCTCGTTTTTAGCCGTAATATTCATTGTTGTAAGAAAATTGATATTTGGCGATCCTGTCGCAGGATGGGCATCCACTGCATCTATAATTACATTTATAGGTGGGCTTCAGCTTCTATGTCTTGGAATAATAGGTAAGTATATTTCAAAAATGTATCTCGAGGTAAAAAGAAGACCACATTTTATAATAGCATCTTCTGATAGAAAAGATGTGACAAGGATTAAATAACGAGCAGGAATAGGACATGAAGACATATATAAGAAAAAATAAAAAACTGATCCTCATACTTTTTATATTTACATTTTTGTTTGGATTTCAGAAGATCTTTTTTAAGAGTGTCGGTTATGATACCGCAAGCTATATTATTGAGCCGGAAGTAATGTATAGATCATGGTACTCTCATTCGAGGTATATGCTTGTATTTATTAAAAGAGTTATTCCATTTTTGCATGGACATCTCCATATAATAAATGCGATAACATATTTGAATGTATTCATATATACCGTGCTGTTTCTGGGTTTTCTAAATATGAAAAGGGATTTAGAAGAGGATGCTCTATGTGAGACAGGCTTTTTAAGAGATCTATTATGCGGTATATTCCTTATAAGTGCTCCATCCTTCTTGGAACAGTATTATTTTGTTCTTCAAAGCATGGAGATTTCTTTGGGATTTATTTTTATAACTATAACCTTTATTTTTACATGGAAAATCTTTAATGCTCATAATAAAAGAAGAATAGTTTGGTATTCAATAATAAATATTATAATAATTTTCTTTACTGTTTCTATGTATCAATATTTTGCTCTGATGTTTATTTTCGGAGTAGTGATATGCCTATTAAAACTGGATTCTGAGGATTGTAAAGTGAACATAAAGTTGATAGTGCTTTGCGTTGCTACGCTGGCAGCAGGTATGGCGCTTTATTATCTGTCTAATAATCTGGTTCTTAATACGCTGCATATTCCGAAAGATAATTATTTGGGAAATGAATGGTCAAGGATTTCTCATAAAGATGCATTTCTTAATATTCTTGCATCAGGGTATGTAGTCCTTTTGGGCAGAGGAAGTACATATAATCTGTCGTTTAGTTTCTGCGCGATTTATGTTTTTTATAAGATTATTTCTTCAAAAAAGAAGCTTTGCTTTAAGAATCTTTATTACATTGGTTTGCTCATAACTCCTTTTATTATTACCATTGTATTTGCTAATATGATGCTTTCGAGAACTTCCATGGCTACTGCGTATGTATCTACATATGTATTCTTTTGTGCTTTTGGGTTTCGCATAAAAAGGGCGGAAATATACAAATATTTACTCATTTTATATTCAGTTGTTCAGATTGTTTGTTGTCAGATACTCACGTATTCTGACTATGTTAGATACAATAATGATGTAAAGATAGCAAATGAAGTATATAAGAAATGCAATGCTGAAGAAGATACTGAGATTTATTTCATCGGAATAGAAACTACAGAGGAAAATGTACCGTGTTTTCGAGGCGAAGTGATAGGATCATCTTTTTTTGAATGGGGTGTGGAACCAGAGACGGTGCATCAAGGGGCTGTACATACATTTATGGCTTCTGAAGGGTTAAGGTATAAGATGCCGAGTGGTGAACTGGAAGATAAAGCTATAAATGCATTTAAAAAGGGAAGCATATCTTCGGAATATCCGGAGGATGGATATGTACTCAGGACAGATGAAGGGTATATTGTTAATTTAGGAAGAAGAGTTAAGCAGTAAGAAAAAGAAGAAAGTGCTGATTACCATAGATGAAGTGCAACGTGACATGCAGAGGCAGGGCAATGGACGCCCTGCCTCTTTGATTGTATGTCAGATACTCACGTATTTTTTTTCTTGAAGAGAATATACATTTAGTGTATATTGATTACGCTGTTTTTGGGACGGAACAAGGGCTGTACCCCTATAAGAAGGAGCAAATATTATGAGAAAAAGACTAAGAAAAGCTCTGGTACTGTTAATGGCAATGTTAACTGTACTCAGTATCGCAGGATGCGGAAAGAAGGATAAGGCGGGAAAAGATAGCAAAATTACTATCGGAATACCACAGGACATTGAGGATTCACTTGATCCGCACAAGATGGTTGCGGCAGGTACAAAGGAGATATTCTTCAATGTATATGAAGGACTTGTTAAACCTGATGCCGACGGAAATATAGTTCCGGCAGTAGCAAGCGAGTATGAGATAAGTGATGACAGACTTACCTATACATTTACTATACGTGACAATGTAAAGTTCCATGACGGGACTGTAGTTACAGCAGAAGACGTAAAGTATTCTATTGAAAAATGTGCAGACATAGAAGGTGGGAATCCACTTGTTCAGGCGCTTAAAAATGTATCGTCAGTAGAAATAGTTGACGAGAAGCATGTTGCAGTTAAGCTTGATACGCCTGACAGCGATTTCCTTGCCAACATAGCTACAGTATCAGCAGCCATTATTCCTAAGAATAACAGCGATGCGGACGGAACTGCGATAGGTACAGGCCCTTATAAGTATGTTTCAAGAACACCTCTTGTAAATGTAGTTTTTGAAAAGAACGATGACTACTGGGGAGAGGCTGCAAATATAAAGAACGTTACATTTAAAATATGTGCAAATGCAGATACTATTCCTATGGAGCTTTCAGGCGGTTCCATCGATATGATGGTTCACCTTACAAATGCACAGAGGAACCAGATAGATAAGAATAATTTTGATGTAAAGGCAGGAACCATGAATCTTGTTCAGGCGCTTTACCTCAATAATAAAGTTGAACCGTTCAATAATCCCGATGTACGTAAGGCGCTTTGCTATGCTATAGATAAGGATGCCATTCTTGATTTTGTATCAGACGGTGAAGGCGTAAAGATCGGAAGCAGTATGTATCCGAACTTTAGAAAATACTATGATGAGTCACTTGCTGATGCATATCCTCATGACACGGAAAAAGCAAAAGAATTGCTTAAGGCTGCAGGCTATGAGAAAGGCTTTTCATTTGATATAACTGTTCCATCGAACTATACACAGCACGTGGATACGGCAACAGTCATTAAGGAACAGCTTGCAGAAGTCGGAGTTACAGCAAATATCAAGCAGGTTGACTGGGATACATGGCTCTCTGAAACATATTCAGGAAGAAACTATGACGCAACAGTAATCGGTGTTGATGCGGCACAGCTTACAGCATCAAGCCTTCTTGCAAGATTCGTTTCCGATGCGGGTAATAATTTTGTGAATTACAACAATCCTGAATACGATGAGCTTTACAAGAAAGCATTTAATGATATGGACGACAGTACTCAGACTGAAGAGTTTAAGGAATGTATCAAGATGCTTTCTGATGATGCGGCAAATGTATATATTCAGGATCTTCCGGAATTTGTGGCTTTAAATAAAAAATACACAGGTTACACCTTCTATCCTGTATATGTAATTGATGTAGCATCTATCAAGCTTGCTGAGTAATACTGTAAAATCTTTTTAGATAAGAGATATATTAATATTGGAACATATATGTGCGGATACATGTTTCAAGGCATGTAACAAGGAGACTGCCATGGGTAAGTATATAATGAAGAAATTCATATCATTACTACTGACCTTGCTGGCAGTCTCTTTTGTTACCTTCTTTCTTTTCAGTGTAATTCCCGGCGATCCGGCGGTATCCAAGCTTGGAACCCAGGCGACACCGGAAAAAATCGCCGCACTAAGACATGAGATGGGGCTTGATCAGCCATTTCTTGTGAGATACTTTAAATGGCTGATAGGCATTATACGGGGCGATTTCGGAAAATCCTACGCTTACTCGATGCCTGTATCAAAGCTTATCGGCGGCAAGATCATGATAAATGGAACGCTCTCCGTTATGGCTATCTTTTTCGTGATAGTAGTATCAATACCTCTCGGGATATTCACATCAAAGCATGCCGGAGGGATTATAGATAAAATAGTTACTGTCATTAATCAGATATTTATGGCGTTTCCGCCATTTCTTCTGGGTCTTATACTTACAGCAATATTCGGACTTACGTTCAGGCTGTTTTCGCCCGGAGCATATATTAATTATGATGTGAGTTTCTTTGGATTCCTCGGATACATGATTTGTCCTTCAATTGCGCTTGCGCTTCCCAAGACTGCGATGTGTGTGAAGCTCTTCAGAACCAATATACTTGAAGAGGCAAAACAGGACTATGCGAAGACGGCATATTCCAAAGGCAATAATACAACAAGTCTTTTTTATAAATATGCACTTAAAAATGCAATTATGCCGACGATTACATTTATCGGAATGCTCTTTGCAGATATGATAGCTTCGGGAATAGTTATCGAACAGACCTTTGGAATTCCGGGTCTCGGGAGAACGCTACTTTCGGCAATAAATGTAAGGGATTATCCGGTGGTGCTTGCTATAGTCATGATCATCGCAACCGGGATTGTCGTTGT
This sequence comes from uncultured Lachnospiraceae bacterium, assembly GCA_946628415.1. GTDB lineage: Bacteria > Bacillota > Clostridia > Lachnospirales > Lachnospiraceae > Eubacterium_Q. The sequence continues at coordinate 60,796 of CAMOWK010000012.1, forward strand.
TAGTGTTTTAACAGATTTAATTCATGCGGCCCTTGATCCGCGCGTAAGAAATGAATGATGAAGAATAAGAAAAATCTACAAATGAATATAGGAATCGGGATTATAGCCTTCCTTGCATTATTTATGCTTATTGGGCTTATTTACCACCCGTACAGCCCGACAGCCATGGACTCGACATCAAAGCTTGCAGCGCCAAGTATTCGCCACTGGTTCGGTGGGGACAAGATGGGAAGAGACATTTTCACCAGAGTTCAGCAGGGACTAAGAACGTCGGTTGTAATAAGCTTTTTTGCCACTATTATCGGTGGTCTGGGCGGAACCGTTGTCGGAGCTCTGACCGGGTATTACGGTGGAAAACTGGATGACGGAGTCATGAGAATCATTGACGTGCTATTTGCAATTCCGAGTATACTTCTGGCGCTTATATTTGTGAGCCTTTCGGGATCGGGAATGGTTGATGTGATTCTTGCTCTCGGAATCTCTGTAATTCCGAGCTTCGCCAAAATGATACGTACAGAGTTTAAGGAACAGAGCAAGCTGGAATATGTTCAGGCTGCAAAACTGATGGGAGCAACGGATGCCAGAATACTTTTCAGACATATACTTCCAAATGTAATGCCTACACTTATTAACTGTCTATTCATTTCATTTAACAACTGCATCCTTGCCGAGGCAGGTCTTTCATACCTTGGAATAGGAGTTCAGCCACCGGTTGCAAGCCTTGGAGGTATGATATCCGAAGGGCAGGGATATATAATGACTGCACCTTTTTACGTAATCTATCCGGGGGCTGTGATGGTGCTGCTTCTGATAGGACTCGGACTTCTCGCAGACAGTGACAAGGAAACTATGGTAATTTTATCCGACCGTTAGGAGAAATTGGATAAAGAACAGTTGAAGGATTTATAACAGCAAAAAGGGAAGTTGTCATAATAAATGATTTGTGTTTTGCGATAAATGCATGGGGATTTAGAATTGCTCGAGGTAAAAGATTTAAAAATTGAATTTTACGATCACTCTGTCCCGGAAGTTGCGGTCCGTGATGTGGACTTTACTATGGAAGATGGCGAGATTATAGGACTGGTGGGCGAATCGGGCAGCGGTAAAAGCCTTACCGCATCTGCCATAGCGGGACTTATAAGAAGAGGTGACGTAAAGGTTTCGGGTGAAATACTCTGGAACGATGATGATAAGGAGCTGAACCTCCTGAAGATATCCCGTACAGAGATGCGCCGTCTTCAGGGTGATGATATAGGATTTATCTTTCAGAATCCTATGACTGCATTTTCTCCTGTGCATAAGATTGGTTATCAGGTGGAGGATGCGCTTCGCGTTCACGACGGAAAAAACATAAGCAAAGAAGAGATGAAAAAGCGTGCCATAGATGCTCTTCGCGCGGCGGAGCTCCCCGATCCCGAAAGAGTATATAGCTCATATCCGTTTGAACTGTCAGGCGGAATGCGCCAGAGGGCAATGATAGCATCAGCTATGATATCGTCACCACGCCTTCTTATAGCGGACGAGCCGACAACAGCGCTTGATGTAACCGTTCAGGCGGAGATAATAAAACTCCTTAAAAGGATAAACGAAAAGGATCATACGGCTATTCTTTTCATTTCCCATGATCTTGGACTGGTAAGGAAACTCTGCCAAAAGGTCATCGTTCTTAAGAACGGAGATGTTATAGAGACAGGTGACGTTGAAGAGATTTTCAGCAACCCTAAAGGTGATTACACAAAAAAACTTATAGCTGCGAACCTTGTAATGGAACGTAAGACAAGTGCCGAGTCAGACGCGGGCAGCCACCGGACAGATGACGCACAGGCACCCGGTGAGACTGATGACAAAGCAGAAAAAGCTGACGCACATGAGAAGCAGGAAGAGGTCGAGTGCTCCGTCAAGAATCTGACATATCTTTACCCTGTCAGAAACAGCATTTTGAGCCTTAAAAAGAATAAAGAAAAGCCGGCTGAAAGAATAGGAATTCATGATATAAATCTTACTATTAAGAAAGGTGAGATAGTCGGACTTGTTGGTGAATCCGGAAGCGGCAAATCAACTCTTGCGAAATGCATTGCAGGTCTTACAGGAGATTTCAGTGAGACTATAAAAAAGAATAAAGTAGGGATGATCTTTCAGGATTCCTACAGCGCACTTAATCCTAAGAGGAGTATTGACTGGCTTCTCAGGGAGGCACTGTATCTAAATGGAGTGAAAGAAAAGGATGAGCAGGATGAGCGGATTAAGAAGATTCTTCTGGAGGTGGAAATCCCGGAAGACTTCAGGGAAAAGTATCCGTCTATGCTTTCGGGCGGTCAGCGTCAGCGTGTTATGATCGCTATGGCACTTCTTCAGGAACCGACGCTTCTTATAGCAGATGAGCCGGTTTCCGCACTTGATGTTGCCATACAGGAATCTATACTTAAGCTGCTTAAAAATTTGAGCAAAAAACATTGTGTTGCTATACTTTTCATTTCTCATGATCTTAGAACAGTTTACGATCTTTGCGATTTTGTGGCAGTTATGAAAGGCGGAAGAATAGTAGAAGCAAAGAAGAAGGATGAACTGTACAGCAATCCTGAAGAGGAATATACAAAGGTACTTCTCAGAAGTGCACTTGAATAAAAAGAAAAAAATAGGAAGGAAGTAAGTTGGTACTATGATAAAAACTCTGTGGAAGCAGGTGGGGGAGTATAAGCGCGATTCATTTCTCACACCTTGTTTTATGCTTCTTGAGGTTATCTTTGAGACTCTTATTCCGTACTTTATGGGACTTATCATAAATGAACTTTCCATTAAAGACGGTACGCCTTCTCTGAGTAAGGTATTTACTTACGGAGGCATAATGCTTGTTCTGGCAGTCGGCGGACTCTGGTCAGGTGTTATGGGCGGTAAGTATGGCGCCAGCGCGTCAACCGGGTTTGCGAAGAACCTTAGAAAAACAATGTATAGAAATATACAGACATTTTCATTTTCAAACATTGATAAGTTCAGTACGGCGAGTCTTGTAACACGTATGACTACAGATGTTACGAATATCCAGAATGCATATCAGATGATACTCCGAATATGCATGAGGGCGCCGGCAAGCCTTATAGTTGCTTCATTTATGGCTGTAAGGATTTCTGCCAAGCTTTCAAGTATCTATCTTATGGCATTTCTTTTTCTCATCATTGTATTTGGATTCATAATTAAAAATGCAATGTCACTTTTCATGCAGGCATTTCCGAAATACGACAAGCTGAACGAGAGCGTTCAGGAAAATGTAACTGCTATACGTGTAGTAAAAGGTTTTGTTCGTGAGGAACATGAAAAGTCAAAGTTTAAGAAAGCAAGCAAGGATATATACGACATCTTTGTAAAGGCTGAAACTATGGTAGTAAGCAATATGCCGGCAATGATGATAGCTATATATTCGTCTATGCTCCTCATAAGCTGGTTTGGTGCAAAGATGATAGTTGCCGAAGCAGGGCTTCCCGACGGCTTCCAGATCGGTAATTTGTCGCAGCTTCTTGCTTACTGCATGCAGATACTTATGAGCCTTATGATGCTTGCCATGATTTTCGTTATGGTAACGATGAGTGCTGCAAGCGCAAGGCGTATAGCAGAGGTCATAAATGAAGAGGCAGATATAACCAATCCTGAAAAACCTGTTACGGAAGTGAAGGATGGAAGTATAAGCTTTAAGGATGTCATTTTCAGATATAATGAGAATTCGGAAAGCCCGGTGCTTGATAATATAAATCTTGATATAAGGGCAGGAGAATCGATTGGTATCATCGGCGGTACAGGCAGCAGTAAGTCAAGTCTTGTCAATCTTATCAGCAGACTTTATGACGTAAACAGCGGAAGCGTCAGTGTGGGCGGAATCGATGTTAAGAATTACGATCTTGTGACTCTTCGTGATGCAGTTGCGGTTGTGCTTCAGAAAAATGTACTTTTCTCCGGAACCATCAGCAGCAATCTTCGCTGGGGAAATGCCGATGCAACAGAGGAGGATATGAAAAAAGCCTGCAGGATCGCATGCGCAGATGAATTTATAGATGCCCTGAGCGATGGATATGAAAGTAAGGTCGAGCAGGGAGGAGCAAACTTCTCCGGCGGACAGAAGCAGAGACTCTGTATAGCAAGAGCTCTTATCAAAAAACCAAAGGTTCTCATCCTTGATGACAGCACTAGTGCGGTTGATACGACTACGGACGCAAAGATCCGAAACGGTATGAAGGAATTTATGCCTGATATGACAAAGATAATCATTGCCCAGAGGATATCCTCGGTTCAGGATATGGACAGGATAATCGTTATGGATAAGGGCAGGATAGATGCGATAGGAACTCACGAAGAACTTCTTGGTTCAAATGATATTTATAAAGAAGTATATGAGTCACAGACAAAAGATGGCGGTGACTTTGATGAAGCATCAGCAGTTCTGGGATCTAACAGACCTGATGATGAGACAAAAGGTGATAAGGGAGGTGACAGGTAATGGCAGCAAGACCTCCAAGAGGAGTTAAGGTTAAAAACTCCGTAAAAAATCCGGGTAAAATACTAAAGAGAATCTTTAGTTATATTATGCAGTATTATGGTGTGCAGATGGTTATAGTGGTTATCTGCATTATCATAAATGTATATTCGACCCTTCAGGGAACCATGTTTACAAAGACCCTTATAGACGGATATCTCACTCCGTTTGTGACAAAAGGTGTGGAGTTCTCTTTCCATGATCTTTTTATGGATATGCTTCCTGTAATAATCATCTATATCTTTGGCATTGCTGCGTCATTTGCACAGCAGCTTATAATGGTCAGGGTTACGCAGGGAACTCTCATGCGTATAAGGAATGAGCTTTTTGTACACATGGAAAGCCTCCCGATAAAGTACTTCGATCAAAATGCGCACGGCGATATAATGTCAATCTACACAAATGATATAGATACACTTCGTCAGATGATAAGCCAGAGTATTCCACAGCTTCTTCAGAGCGGACTCTCGGTAATCGGAACTCTTATATACATGATCATAATCGATGTTCCGCTTACCATACTTACGCTTCTCATGGTCGGAGTCATGATGGCAGTTACCGGTAAGCTCGGAGCGCTTTCGGGAAAGTATTTCCTCGCACAGCAGAAGTCGCTTGGTAAGGTTAACGGATATATCGAAGAGCTGATAACCGGGCAGAAGGTTGTCAAAGTCTTTAATCATGAGGATGAATGTATTGAGGAGTTTGAGGAACTTAACGACGAGCTTTGTGACAGCGCAAATAATGCAAACAAATTTGCAAATATACTCATGCCCGTAAATGCACAGCTTGGGCACGCATCATACGTTCTTTGTACGGTATTCGGTGCGGTTATAGCCATAACAGGAATTACAAGACTTACCCTGGGCGGACTTGCAAGCTTCCTGCAGTATAATCAGAACTTTAACAGACCTATAAGTCAGATCAGTATGCAGTTCAACGCGATAATCATGTCACTTGCAGGTGCAGAGAGAATCTTCGCACTTCTTGATGAGAAACCGGAAGAGGATAACGGATATGTTACTCTTGTAAATGTTAAAGAAGACAGTAACGGAAACCTCACGGAAACTACCGAACATACAGGACTTTGGGCATGGAGACATGAACATCAGGAATCACATGAGGTTGAGTATAAAAGGCTGGAAGGCGCTATATACATGGACGATGTCGATTTCGGATATGTTCCCGAGAAGATGGTTCTTCATAATGTAACGATAGATGCAAAGCCGGGACAGAAGATTGCCTTCGTTGGTTCAACCGGTGCCGGAAAAACAACCATTACGAATCTTATCAACCGTTTCTATGACATTCAGGACGGAAAGATCAGGTTTGACGGAATAAATGTAAATAAGATTAAAAAGGGTGACTTAAGACGCTCTCTAGGACTTGTTCTTCAGGATACACATCTTTTCACTGATACGGTTATGGAGAATATCCGTTACGGAAGACTGGATGCAACGGATGAGGAATGTATTGAAGCAGCAAAGCTTGCAAATGCGGATCTTTTCATAAGGCAGTTACCGGAAGGTTACGATACAGTGCTCACCGGAGACGGCGGCAATCTGTCACAGGGTCAGAGACAGCTTCTTGCGATAGCCCGTGCTGCAGTTGCAAATCCTCCGGCACTTATACTTGACGAAGCAACCAGTTCGATAGATACAAGGACAGAAAGAGAAGTGCAGGAAGGTATGGACAGTCTGATGAAGGGCAGAACTACATTTGTCATAGCGCACAGACTTTCAACGGTTAAAAACAGTGACTGTATCATAGTTCTTGAGAAAGGACGTATCATTGAGCGGGGGTCACACTCCGAGCTTATAGAAAAGAAGGGCAGATATTATCAGCTCTATACGGGACTTTCGGCAAGCTAGAAAAGCTATGGGATATGTAAGAATTCTATTGATATCCGGATAGGAATTAAGTTCACCGGAAGCTTGGCTTGTTAGGCTTGTATATAATTTATAATTTATATATAATTACATAGGCTGGTTTATAGAATGTTCTAGATTACATGGACTAAATAAACTGCCCAATATAAAAAAACAAAAGAAATGGAGAGAACCTATGGAAAAGTTGTTCAAACTAAAAGAAAACGGAACAACGGTTCGTACGGAGATTTTGGCAGGTCTTACTACTTTCATGACCATGGCTTACATCATCGCACTGAACCCGAATCTTCTTACCAATTTTGCGGTAGGAACACCTCTTTGGCACGGAGTATTTCTTGCAACCTGTCTGGCATCTGCTCTTGGTACGGTATGCATGGCATTTCTTGCAAACAAGCCATTTGTTATGGCTCCGGGAATGGGTCTTAACTCATTCTTTGCCACTATCACAGCAAACATAGTAGTGCTTCTCGGACTTGGAGAAGACGGTTACACAAGCGCATTTCAGGCAGCGCTCTGTATAATCCTCGTAGAAGGAATAGTATTCATTATACTTTCTGTTCTTAATGTAAGAGATAAGATCGTAAATGCAATTCCGCTTGGAGTAAGACTTGGTATCGGCCCTGCTATAGGACTTATGCTCATGAATATCGGTTTTGGCTCAAATGTCGGAATCTATGCTGAAGGAAATGGCTTCGCTACGCCTTTCTATGTAATGAGAGATTTCTTCGGCGCTATGATGCCAAAGATTCTTCGTGACAGCATGACAGGTGAAACAATGGGAACTGTTGGTTATAAGGAGATGGTTCTTACTGTTGCGACAATGTTTATAGGACTTTATGTTATAGTAATTCTTTCAAAGAAGGGCATTAAGGCATCGGTTCTTATAGGTATGCTTGTTGCTTCGGTTATCTACTGGGCAGGTGAGGCTATATTCCTTGGAACCAATCCGTTTGAAAGCCTTAAGACAGCTTCGTTTGTTCCTCCATTCCATGATATGGTGGCAACTACGCTCTTTAAATTTAACTTCAAGATGTTCTTTGATCTTGGTATTTTTACAGCACTTACGCTTATTATTACTTTCTGTATGATTGATATGTTTGATACGATAGGAACTCTTGTCGGAACAGCATCACGTGCAGGTATGGTTGATAAGGACGGCAAGATGCCAAACATGAAAGAGGCGCTTCTTTCAGATGCCATCGGTACAGTTGCTGGCGCCTGCACAGGTACAAGTACAGTAACAACATTTGTTGAATCTGCTTCAGGCGTTGAGGCAGGTGGAAGAACAGGACTTACGGCACTTACAGCCGGAATAATGTTCCTGCTCTGTATATTTATAGCTCCTATAGCAGCTATAATCCCTGCTGCTGCAACATCATCAGCCCTTATCTATGTCGGTATACTTATGCTTCAGGGACTTAAGAATGTTGACTTTGATGATATCGATCAGATAGTTCCTGTATTCATAATGCTTCTTGCCATGCCTATATCAGGTTCCATAGGACACGGTATAGGACTTGCCATGATAAGCTATACAATCATAAAGGTATGTTCAGGAAAAGCAAAGGAAGTATCAGTACTTACATACATTATCTCACTTCTCTTCTTTATTAAGTTCTTCCTGATCGTGTAATACTTCGTGTTTATAATTATTAAAGCCTCATCGGATAAATTCCGGTGAGGTTTTTTTGTTTTATATATCTGCATCTGATGCTACTTTTTTGTTTGATAATATATGAAATTGTACTATTATATACAAAAGTATAAAACATGTATAATTATTAGTATTATTCAGGTGTACGGTGAAAATAAATGAAAGATTTTTTACAGCAATTCAGCCTTAAAGACATGGTTGATATCATTTTCAATACATGGGGCAGTTCATTTCTTATTATAATGATTCTTTCTCTTTCGGCAGGAAAGAATAAAGCAAAAGAAGACCATGGTACAGAGAATATATTTATTCCCTATACTGATGAAGTCTTATGCTTTTATGTCCTGCTCTTCTTTTATAATGTATTCTATACATTTACGTATATATTTGATGGAAGCCGCGAGAAGTCGGGACAATTCATCATGGAAGCCACGATATTTTTATACTATGTTATGGGAGCGATGCTTACCTTGCTTTTACTGGAATTTATCCATAAGTATGTAGCACTCGAATTTGAAGATAAGATGCTTGGCTATGTTGGAAGAACACTGCAGATTATTCAGCTGATACTTCTTCTGCTGCTAATTATAACGCCTTTCACGGGAGCACTGTACAGGTTTAATGATGATTTTTATTATGAGAGAGGATGGGCTTTCTGGATATGGCAGGGCTATACCATAGTCGCGTTTACATCTATGATGATTCCTCTTATGTCTTACTACAAGAGGCTGAATAGTTTTCTAAAGTATATTCTTGTATCGGTAATCATATTCCCTCTCGTTGCATTTGTCCTTGGTCTCTTAATCCCGTGGATCAACTTTAACAGCTTTTTCGTTATTACTGCAGCTATACTTGTATTCCTGCAGTTTGAAAACTACAGAGCCATGTATACCATAGATAAGGTTGTTGAGTTAGAGGATATACAGAGAAAGCTCATGCTGGATCAGATAAAACCGCATTTTCTACATAACTCTCTTAATTCCATCATATACTATATAGATAAGGATCCGAAGAAGGCTAAGGAGGCGCTTATAAGCTTTTCAAAATATCTACGGACGAATCTTGATTCAATAAATGTTAAAAGCGTTATACCGTTTTCAGAAGAACTTCAACATACAAAGCAGTACCTCGCCCTTGAAAAGCTAAGGTTTGAGGATAAGCTTACGATCGAATATGATATAAATAATACGCTGTTTAAGGTGCCGGCTCTAAGCCTTCAGCCCATAGTGGAAAATGCAGTTAAGCATGGGATTAGAAAAAAGGCAGAAGGAAGAGGGACAGTCAGGATCATCACTGAATGTACCGAGGATTATCATATTATAAAGGTCATTGATGATGGGGTTGGTTTTGACACAGGGATACTTGACAATATGGATGAAAGTCATATAGGCGTAAATAACGTGAAAAGACGACTTGAGATGGACTTAAACGGGACGCTTACTTTTGAAAGTAAAGTGGGAACAGGAACGACGTGCATAATAAGCATACCAAAGAATCAGTAAGGAGTTTTGTGAAATGAATATAATGGTAATGGATGATGAAAGACCGGCGCTTGAAAGGATGATCGAAACACTTGAAAAGCTTTGCCCGGATGCGAATATCGCCGGGATATCCGAATATGTGGAATATTTCGATTATGAAGATAAAAGTGAGCTGGATATAGCTTTTCTGGATATAGAACTTGGACCGGTATCGGGCATTGATATCGCGCTTGATATTAAGAATTATGCTCCCAGATGCAACATTATCTTTGTGACAAGTTATACCGAATACGGTGCCGAAAGCTTTAAGGCAAGACCGAGTGGATATGTAACCAAGCCTTATACCGATGATGAAATAAAGAAGGAACTTGACAATCTCAGGTATCCTTTGCCGGGTACCATAGAGGAAAATTATAATGTGTTGAAAATCTCTGAGGGGGGGTAGAACGGCTAAGGTGTTTTACCTTCGGAAACTTTATAGCTTATAAGAAGAATGGGGAGGCAATGAAATTCTCCAGGACAAAATCCAAGGAGCTTCTTGCGTATCTCATTGATTGCGCAGGCTTTCCGGTAACTACAAAGGATATATGCAGGACTCTTTATGAGGTGGACCTTGATAAGCAGATGTCCAAGAATATATCAAGAATCATAATCGGTCTTATAGATGACCTTAAAAATGAAGGCTACGACGGTGTGGTTATTAAGCAGAACAGACAGGTTTACATCGATAAAAGTAAAGTTTCATGTGATATATATGATGCTATGGATGGAGACGTAAGAGCTATAAACGCCTATAAAGGAGAGTATATGATCGAGTATTCATGGGCGGAGATAAGCGAGTCCGTTGGTAAGATCAGAGGGGCTAAAGAAATAGGTTGATACCGGTATATTTGGGGGAAGCTAAATATTTGAAACTGTAGATAAGATTGAGTATTGGTAAAATACAAACACCCAGATATAATACAAATAGGGAATTGAATCCACTATTTGTTTTAAATGTTTTCGAATCTCAAACTGCAATTCATTAAATGTTTTCTATTATTGACAATAACATGCCGAAATGTTTATAATAGAAAACATAAAATAATAAAGGACGTGTGTTATGAAAAAAGCAGCATATAATATAGTACCTACGACAGAAGAAATACTAAAAAAAATGGGGGAGCAGATTAAACTGGCAAGACTTCGCAGAGACTTATCTGCAGAATTAGTTGCAGAGCGTGCAGGGATTAGTAGGGCTTCCCTGTGGAAGGTGGAATCAGGTAACCCTGCTGTAGCCATAGGAATATATGCTGCTGTTTTACACGCGCTTAATGATATGGATAAGGACTTATTGCTTATTGCCAAGGATGATGAATTTGGAAGGCAGATGCAGGATTTAAACCTCATTATAAGAAAGCGTGCTACAAGGAAGAAGAAGTGATGGCAGGAAAAGAAAAGACAATTATTGTATACGATGATTTCTCTTCTGATGCGCCAATTATTTTAGATGAGTCAGAGGTGGAGAGGTACGGATATCTGGGAGAAGCTAAATATTTGAAATTGTAGAAAGGATGAGATATATGGAATTGCGTAAGCTGCCGATCGGAATACAGGATTTTGAAGAAATAAGAAAAGGCCAGTACATATATGTAGATAAGACTGAGTATATATATAATCTTGTTCATATGGGGAAACCATACTTTTTAAGCCGTCCAAGACGTTTCGGTAAGAGCCTGTTTCTTTCTACGTTAAGATGTTATTTTGAAGGTAAGAAGGAATTATTTAAAGGACTTAAGATAGAAGAATTAGAGAAAAACAACGCGGAAGCATGGCAGGAGTATCCGGTATTTTATTTTGATTTTAATAAAGATGAATATAGGAGGGCGGTTGCACTGGAAGACGTGCTTAAAACTCATCTGGAGAGATGGGAAAGTGAATATGATGTTAATCCGGGCACACATTCGCTTGCAGCAAGATTTCAGAATCTTATAGTTAAAGCTGTAGAAACTACAGGCAGAAATGCGGTGGTTTTGGTAGACGAATACGATAAGCCTCTTCTTGAGGTTGGTGACAGTGAAAGACTGGAACATAACAAAGCGGTATTTAAAGGCTTTTTCAGTACTCTTAAAAGTTATGACAGATATCTTAAATTCGTTTTCCTGACTGGAGTAACCAAGTTCTCCAAGGTTAGTGTATTCAGTGATCTGAATCAGCTGAGAGATATCTCTCTTTTGCCTGAGTATTCCGGTATATGTGGAATAACTGAGGATGAGATGATATCTACATTTGACCCTGAGATAAAAGCTTTTGCTGCATCTGAAGGGATAGTAAAAGAAGAGTGCTTACTTGAACTTAAGAAGATGTATGATGGATATCATTTCAGTTATGACTCTGTTGGTGTATATAATCCATT
>CAMOWK010000013.1 GCA_946628415.1 uncultured Lachnospiraceae bacterium
AAACCTAAAGTTTATAACCTGGATATGATACTATCAGTGGGATATAGAGTAAATTAATATACAGATGCATTATTATTACTTGATCAATATGATCATCAAGTGGTTCCAAGACCGGAAGAAAAAGATATAATGGTTGCATTGGTTATGAATTGTCTGACTTTGTAGCAAAGGGAAAGTTAATATGAATGCAAGAGAATTTTTGGAAATATTACATGTGGCTGAGAAACTTAAAGATACTCCGCGTCACTGCACCACGAGAAAAAGAAGGATAGAGAGTGTTGCCGAGCATAGTTGGAGAGTATCACTTATGGCATTTCTTCTTAAGGATGAATTCCCTGAGGTCGATACTGACAAAGTAGTTTGTATGTGTTTAATTCATGATCTTGGAGAATGCTTTACGGGAGATATTCCAACATTCGTTAAAACAGATAGCGACAGAAAAACTGAAGATGAGCTGCTTGGCGAGTGGGTGAAGAGCCTTCCTGAAGAAGTGTCAAAGTCTATGGCGGAACTATATGATGAAATGGAGAAACAGGAAACTCTTGAGGCGAAGCTGTATAAAGCTCTGGATAAACTCGAGGCTCTTATTCAGCATAATGAATCGCCTATAGACACTTGGTCAGAGAATGAATATGAATTAAATAAGACGTATGCATTTAATGTAGTTGATCATTCTGAATGGCTGAAGGAACTTCGGCAGGAAATCCTTAAGGATACACTTGAAAAAATAGAGGTGGAAAAGCCTGATAGTAGTAAATGCTAAGAGTTATACGATAATCACGGCTCATAGAGGTAAGTAATTATGATAAATGTACTGTTTGTCTGCTGGGGCAATATATCTATGCTATTGAAAATGCTTGATTCTGTGGGCTTTTATGCGGTCAATAAAAATCCATAACACACTTTATAACACACTTTTCAAAATAGCTATGAGGTCACGAGAGATACTTCGCGACCTCTTTTTGTATGGATTTAGATGTAACCTCTAAAATGTAATAAAACATGTTGAAATAGATTGATATTTCTGATATTATTGATGTATGAAAATAGACGGTCGTTAAAATGCATATATAAGAGGTGGCGTTATGATTTATGGTTATGCTAGAATATCAACAGCGAAGCAAGATATAGATAGGCAAATACGAAATATAATGGTACAGGAGCCATCTGCAAAAATCTATCAGGAAGTATTTACCGGAACTAAAAGAACTGGAAGAAAAGAATTAGAAAAACTACTCGACAGAGTAGGTGTAGGTGATACTATTATTTTTGATTCAGTATCTCGAATGAGTAGAAATGCAGAAGAAGGATTTAAAATGTATAAAGATCTCTACGATAACGGTGTAAATCTTGTTTTTATAAATGAGCCTTATATTAATACGAGTGTATATCGAGAGGCGACAAAAGCCACGGTTCCTATGACTGGAACAGATGTTGATGTAATACTTCGTGGAGTGAATGAATATCTTATTACACTTGCAGAACAACAAATTAGGATAGCGTTTGAACAAGCTCAGAAAGAGCGAGATGATCTTTCCGAACGAACTAAACAGGGCTTAGAAACTGCAAGAAGAAAAGGGAAAAAGCTAGGACGTATTCCGGGAACACGTGTAGAAACGAAAAAAGCGGAAACATGTAAAAAGAAAATATATAAGCTGAGCAAAGCTTTTGGTGGAAGCAATACAGATAAGGATATTATTTTGATGTTAGGTATTGATAAGAATACTTATTATAAATATAAAAAAGAACTATTATGTCATTAAATATGCCAAATTATTGTAAAATGGAGAGAATCAGCAACGGAGAAATATATAGCTAGTATTCTGTTTTAAAAATTTTGGAAGTGGCGATATGATGAAGAAGATTACCCTATCGAAGATTTAAATGCATTAGGGATATTTTGTGCTTGAATGTATTCCGATACAGGAATATAATAAAAAACGTGAGGTATTGCGCATGGAATATATGACAACAATTGAGGCATCCAAAAAATGGAATATTTCTAGCCGAAGAATATCTAAACTCTGCAGTGAAGGAAGAGTAGAGGGAGCTGTTCTTAAGGGTAAGACCTGGTTGATTCCAGAGCGTAATGAAAAGCCAAGGGAATTAAAACCGGGGCGAAAAAAGAAATTATAACATTGTTTTTATAGACAATACATCAGTTAGAGAAAGAACGCTGATAGTGTTGTTTTATAAATACAGGTAGGAGTGTTTCTATGAGAGAACAATTTAAGGATGTTACTGTTCCAAGGTTTTTAGGAATGGTTGAAGACCTTAGCAATAATGTAATTGAAGAGGAATTAATCAAGGCATATTTAGAGAAAAAAATAGGGAATTATGCAGTGGCGGATGCTATAAAATCGCTGGATATGTCGATTGATGTTGAGACGTTAACATATTTATTTGAAGCATTGTTGGATAAAAGTGCTGTAAATGAAAACGGTATTGTTTTTACTCCAGAGTACATAGCTTCGTTTATCTGTGAAGGAGTTTTTGCAGATCTTAAAACATGGGATGATAACATAAAGATTATAGATCCAGGTTGTGGATGCGGAATATTCCTTGTGGCAGCTGTTTTGTATATTCATAATACATACAACATTCCAGTAAAAAAAATAATTAAAGATAATATTTTTGGAATAGATATTATTCCTGAGAATGTCAGTAGATGCAAAAAAATACTTCTTGCAATAGCCGAGAAAAATGGTGAGACATTATTAGAAAAAGATATCAATATAGTATCTGCGGATAGTTTGAAGTTAGATTGGAATGATGCTTTTCATGTTGATGGATTTACATATGTTATTGGCAATCCTCCATACGTTAATACGCATGACATGTCTAAAGAAACAGCGGCCTTCCTGAAGAAGAATTTTGAGACTACAAAGAGCGGAGTATATAATATTTTCTATGCTTTTGTAGAGAGAGCTATGACTTATTTGTGTGACGATGGAAAACTTGGATACATTGTTCCAAATAACTTTTTGACAATTAAGGCAGCAACAGAGCTAAGAGCTTTTATACAAAAGAATAAGTACCTTGTAAGCATACTTGATTTTGCTGATAATATGGTTTTTAAACCTGTTCGTACATACAACTGTATCATTATGCTTGATAAGAAGGATAATGAGAAATTTAAGTACTGTGTTCTTGAAAAAACTGATGACATTAAAACGCGATTGAATAGTGTTGTTTATGACGAGATGCCTGTTAAGAACATCGACAAAGCTGGATGGAAGCTGGTAGATCATAAAACATACTTGAATTTGTCAAAAATTGAGAACCAATTTATTTCGATAAAGGATTATGTGAGAACAGGAATCGCGACTCTAAGAGATGAAGTTTTTATGGTCAACTATGATGACGGCGAGTATTGGAAGATTATAGGTGATACAAAATATATCATTGAACCAGAGATTGTGAAAACACTGTATAAGGTTCCGGAGCTTAAGAATTGCGAGAATCTTTCTGATGTAAAAAGACATATAATATTTCCATATTTTAAAGGGAAAAGCGGATACGAGATAATAAAGGAAGATGATTTTAAAGATCGATATCCTATGGCGTTTAGTTATTTGCTGGCAATGAAAAGCGAGCTTGATAAACGTGACAAAGGAAAGCCTAATCCTGTTGCATGGTATGCGTATGGTAGAACTCAGGGCTTAAACAAATATGGCCGAAAACTCTTGTTTCCTACGTTTGCAGATACTCCAAAGTTTCTTCTGGTAGAAGACGATACAGCTTTATTTTGCAATGGGTATGGGATTTTTGAGAATGATTATTTAGACTTAGAAGAATTGATAGCTGTTTTAAATTCAAAAGTAATGGATTACTATGTTTCTAATACTAGTTATTCAATAGAAGGTGGTTACTATTGTTATCAAAAAAAATATATAGAACGATTTTCATTGCCTTGGTTCTCTGCCGAGGAACGGACTATATTAAGAAACGGAAACAGGGAACAAGTAAACGAAATGTTGATTGAAAAATATGGGATAGCAATCTAAGGAGGTCAAAATAAATGTCATATATTGATGAACAACTAGTTATTTTCAAAAACATGATTGAAGATGCAATTCGAACTGGAGGAGCAAAAGGAAAAGAATCCTGCATTCGATCTTCTGCTCTCATCAATTTGATTCATGATGCAGTAAAACACGAATTGATAGAGCATGGATTACGCGCAGAGTTCATTTTTCCGCATTTTGGAGAAACAAAGCCTGAAATCAAATTAGCTGGTTTTTTGAAGCAGAAAGATCAAGATGTTTGCGTGTTGCCTAAGAATATTGATGAAGAACCAACACATATAAACTGGGGGCCCATGGCGTTCCAGAATAAAGTCGATCCGTATGGATACGATTATTCAACGAATGCGTTAGTAATAAATGTGAGAAGTCAGATGAGTAGTCTTGCAAAAAATGCAGATACACTTTTTGAAAGAACATTTGCTGAAGCATTGAATCTACACATGAGATATCCAAACATGGTTTTGGGTGAAGTCTATTTGATTCCGGTATATGAATACGATGACAACATGGTCAATGATAATAAGGTCGGGTTCAAGACAAACCAGACAGATGTAGAAAAATACATTAGCTTTTTTGATTCAATAAATAATAGGGATGATGTAGAAGAAACCTACAAATATGAAAGATGTACATTGTTAGTTGTTGACTTTAGATCAGAAAAACCAATTCTGTATCGTAATAGCGATGAACTCAAAAAGGCAGGTATAATATCGAAAGACTTCCCTATCGAATATGCGACATTAGGTTTTGATTCATTCGCAGAAGATATTATTGATATATACGCCAAGAGATATCCGATAAGAAATATTCAAGAACTCGGCAGAATTAAAAGGTTAAAGGCTTATGCAGAAAAAATGAGGAAATATCATGATGAAATCTAATCAAGAAGAGTTTTTGTTATTGAAAATTAAAACACCAGCGGGTATATCATTTTATGATGAACATATTGCGCTAATAAAAGAGCATGGCTATGTTGACTTTGCCAAAATAGGAAATTCCATTTTGAAAAGTGAAATTTTTAAGGAAGGTAATACAATCTATATTAAAGAGAGCATTTCAAGTGGAGGTAATTTATACAGGGCTATAACGAGCGGTATTCTTGACGACGGAATAATCTATCCATCATATTATGATTCGTTTGAAGGATTAAACAGAATTTGGGTAAGACTTGTTAGCTTAGAGTTGATTAAGGATGATAAGTTTTTAGATGGATATAAGACGCGTGCTGGCGGAGATGTCCATAAAGCATTAAAATCTATGTCTCCTAATTTTTTTATAAGGAAAAGATGATGTCAGAAGTGATTAGAGTATCTACAGATTCAGATGAAATCAAGTATCTGTGTTGCAGGGATAAACGACTTGCTAAGGTGATACATATGATTGGCCCGATTACGTATAAACCATATGAGAATGAGTATTCTTTTTTGGTGCAACAAATTATTGGACAGATGTTGGGTAATAAGGTGGCTTCAAAAATAACTGAAAGGCTTGTTGCTTTGTGTGATGGTGAAATAACACCGAACGCAATTAGAGGTATTGATGATTCTTTGATTAAAGGAACAGGAATGTCTATGCCTAAGGTTCAGTACATTAGAAACTTAACATCTGTAATTGAGAATGGGGAGTTACAATTTGAAACAATTAACGGTTTAGATGATAGAGAGGTAATCAAGGAGCTTACGAAGATAAAGGGTATCGGTGAGTGGACAGCTAAGATGTATCTCATTTTTGTATTGAACCGAATGAATGTGTTGCCTTACGAGGATATGGCTTTTTTGCAGGCATATGGTTGGTTATATAAAACAGATGATTATTCTAAAGGAAGTGTGACAAAAAAATGTCGTAAATGGAGTCCGTATTCATCGTTAGCTGCAAGATATTTATACAAGGCATTAGATGGCGGACTAACCAAGCAGGAGTTCCATTTATATAAGTAACTTCAATAATATCCATAATAGTTCAGATGGTAGTGAGAGCTATTATGGATATTATTTATGCTATTGAGTATACGTAAAACCAAAGGGAGTTGTGTCAAAAGTATGCACATAAAATGGGACGTCCCTAAAGGGTTCATCCATAGATTTAGAGACTGTTTATCAGTATTTATTTAGTGGTATCAAAATATACAGAGTAAAAATGTTATCATATATGCAAAGATTAACTATTAGTTTTGTTGCTTTATAAGTTTAACTCATCTAAATCTATAGTAAGTGTATTGGATGCATTTAATGAGTCTGCCAAGACTTCGTTAAATCTGTCACGTAATTTTTTAAATTCTTTGAGGATGAAGTTATACTCATCTTCTGAATATTCATATCCCGGCTGTTCGATGCAGATAAGCTTATTATTTTTTATGGTACATAAAAAACTGTCTTTATTAGTTTTGTAGTGTTCAAAGATGAAATAGTCGCTTTTGCTGGTATATATACGGATCCGGGGATTTATACGGGGGATATACGGGTGAGTAAATATGAATACCTTGCCAGCCCAGATACTTTTTGTACTGGTAATCGGAATCCTTAATTCTGTGATTCTGCTGCATGATATATCTCTATAATCATACATTTTATCATCTGAATCCGAGTATAATAAAATGGCTTCAGTAAATGGGTCAATTCTCAAAGGAAGATGACTGCACTGGCTGCTGCGATATACAGATATTGCTTTACAAAGAGCATCATCAATTCTTTTTTTTGATGCTTCAGAAATGCCTTCAGGATATTCGACTTCAATAGTAAATCTCATGATTCTATTATTTTTGTACATCCTATCATTTATTCCAGAAATATACGAGTTTCTAAATTTTTTATCATCTGTAGAACCTATTCCAAAGATTCTGAAGGATTCTATGAAATCCTCGAAGTTTTCAAGGTTGTAACCGGCAGTTCTAGCCTTATCAACAATATTGGCACGTGTTGAGGCAGTTAATGCTTCTTTACTAGGTGTATATCCTGCCAGAACTGTTGAGATGTCTTCGGAACTAAGATTGGTGATATATTCATCTGGATCATAAGGCGCTTTGCCGCCTTGTATTGCTTCAGTGGTTTTATGGAGTAAGTAAACGGCATATTTACTAAAGTAACCACATGTTTCTAAAGCTCCTTTAGACAGCAAATCATCATCTGTCTTATCTCTATATTCAATGCCAAGTTCTTTGAGTACGGTTGATACCGTTCCTTTTTTTGAGTTGTCAAGCATTCTCACAAGGATATGATAATGTGATTTATTTCTGCTCTTGTTATGATTGATACCAATGATTTGATATTTTTCTTTATCTGCATTTTGAATTCTGTCGTAAAGATAGTCTTTACCCTTGGTTAATTGTTCGTCATAACATGTAATTGCCAATGTGGCAAATTGGTCTTCTGGAGTTAGTGTTTTTCTATCGCCTTTCATATATAGTCCTCCTGTAATTGATAATAACATTACATAAATTACATAATGCTTACATCATAACGACGTAGTAAAAATCTTTGTATATGAAGATTTATGACGTGTGCGTTGTTTTTTTTACACAAATCATAATTATAAAAAATTATTTATGCCCTATAGTTTTCAAAAAACTTTGGCACAAATGGCACATTTTTGCTCAAACCGTTGACTATCAACAGGATAACCCGTGCCAGTATATAATTAGCAATTTACGCTTAAAATATTGTAAAACTATTGATAGTCATGGGTTAAACACATGTGCCATTTTTGTAATTTTAAACTTTGGCACAAATGGCACATTTTGGCACACTTTCTATATGTATTAGGAATAATGTATAGATTGTATAGAATGTATAGATTTTTAATCTATACATTTTTGGTTTCATACATTCTTTTAGTTTCTTTGAATATGTATTTGAGCTGAGTTTCGTTCCAAATAGGATCTCCGGTACTTGATATTTTTTTATCGAAGATATAATTTGCCAGGCCGAATCTATCATCCTGATCTAAAATATACTTATAAGCATTTGGTATTGTGTATATAAACAGGATTATCTCATATTCGTTTATACTCAAGGTATTTCTCTTCTTATACGCTATAAGGTATTTTAAAAGATTATCAATGTCAGGAAATAAGCCATTAAGATATACATTAAAACGTTTTAAGGCTGTTGCTTTAGCATCATTGGATTCGTCGATACCGTCAACATCAGTATATTTTATCCGGAATCTAAAGAGTAACTCCATCTCTTCTAATAATTTTTTTGATTTGTTATGATTATGTACGGTTGTTTTTTCGCGTTTCTCTGAGGGGGAAACTTCTTTATTTTGCTCCTTGGATTTGTCTTTTGGAGCCTGCTCGTTATTTGAGAATCCCGCGCTTATAATGGTATTTGGCGGAAGAGTATCAGCTTCTTTTTCCTGTGTATCACTAGAACTACTATTTTCTTCCTTCTTGTCAATTACCATGCTGGCATCCATTTCAGCTACTTTTTTCATAGCAAAAAGATTTACGAATGATTCAAGACTATCAGCCAGTCTGTTTTCTGGGACGTCCGAGGTTTTATCTTTATCCTTGCCAAAGTCTCTTTTTTCTAAACCATCCAAGTAGATGTTATAGTTAAGAGAATCTTTAAAGTTCTGGGAAAGTTCTCCCTTATCGTGGTTATTAAATAATTCGTTCATAATGATAGGCTCCTTTACATTGTTTTTTCATTCTCTTTATGAGAATGCTTTATATCGAGAACTGATTGTGCTTGTTCAGCACGCTTTTCGGTTCTCTTTTGTGTGGATGATCTGTTTCGAAGTTCATTTGCCAGGTCTTTAGTTACTTTAAGTATTTGTTCAAGCTGTTCCTTATCAATACAAATGCTATTAATCAGCTCCATTGGAGTGATTGTTTCGATGGGGCTTGAATTCTCGGAAAATTCTTCAAGTTCTGATACAGATGTATTGGCAGAGATTGTTCTTTTTTCATGTTTTGGCTTGCGTTTTGCTTTATTATCCCAGTATGCCTGAATGGCAGTAGGAGAGAAGTCATCACCAAGACTACTGGACCGGGCTTTTGTATTCATTACTTTAATGGGACATTTAACGTAATTAAATACATAGTAATCGCCTTTCTTCTTACTCGATTTTTTGGCGGTGGTAATACCAAATCTTTCAAGCAGATTGATAAAATCAGTTTCATTTTCTGTTTTGTTCCGGGCGTGAAGTATGATGGTTCGCATATCTTCTTTGTAGCTATAGTTATCTGTTTTGATTAGAAGATCACGCAGTTGCTTATAGTTCAGTTCTTCGTTGTATTTCCGAAGCCCTTTACTGTTTTCTAACTTTTCTTTTTCTTTATTTGTTCTCTTGAATCTACTTCTTTTACCATCGTCAAGTTCTATGTATTTAGATGCAATCTTATTTGACCATTTTTTTATATTTGAATGTCTGCATTGTGCCTTATTACAGCCTTTATGGTTTGTAATGGATACATCGTTAATGATGATATGGATATGCAGTTTTTTACCTTTTCCATCGGCCTGAGTGAATATTACGGCCTGTCTGTTGGGGTAGTATTTCTTCACAAACTCTCTAGCAATATGGTCCGCTATTTCTATATCAGCCTCGTCATGTGGGCTTAATTCATTATCGGAATAGCTGATTATAATATTTCTGGTTTGGTTATGGTGATTAGACCTACCGAACCGCCAGTATTCACTCATTTGAGCTGCGTAATTTCCGCTAGGGTCCCGCATATTGATAGTAGAAATACGAAGATTTCTTTTGCGGTTTCCGTTATGACCGTGACCGGAACCTATGCAGTAACGCAGGCTTTTGGTTCCATCTCTGCTATGGTTTATTTTTGTGTACATGATTAAGATCACCGACCTTTTTTATCACTTCATCAAATCTTCTTGAAAGAATAGTGATATCGTCTTTTGAGATTGCAGGAGCACTTTCTATCAAAGCCATATATTCATCGAATGTAAGGCTGCTCTTTTGAATGGCATTCCGAGCTTTGGCTATTTGATTGATGTTTACTCCGAGCATCCTAATATCACGTCGAATATCTTCGAGGATGTTTCCAACGACTACGATATTATGGTTTATTTTTTTGGCCTGTCGTTGGTCGACGTAGCGCACATTGCCCAAGTATTTTTCGAGAGCCTGATCGAGAGCAAGTCGTACTATGACGGATTTAGATGTGCCATATTCATTAGCGAGAGATTCAATTACTTCGTATACCGAAGAATCGAGTCTCACGCTTATAGCTTTGGCACATCCTTTATTGTCGTTTTCGCTCATAAAATCACCTTACTTTTTTATTTCTCTTTTCTGCGCTTCAACGACTTGCAAGCAATGGGTTTGTTTACAAACCCAACGCTGCACCTGTCGGTGAGCTTAGCTTGACAGGGGAGAGAACATCTTTCCCCTTGCAACCCCTTTTTGTATGGTGTAAGGATGATATCATCCTTACACCGGCACTTTGTGCCGGCTAATACTTCCGGGTGAATGTTGATTCAGATTTAGAGCTGTTATTATTGGCTGAATCAATATGCCCTGGTTCGGAAGTATTAGTTAAAGCTGTTTTGTTAAGCTTGTTTTTAAGCCGTCTTGATTCGTTCTTCTTTTCGCGCTTTTCTTTGTTGCTTTTTATACGTGGTTCGGCCTTTTTATAGAATTCCGGCAGCTCTTTACTTATTGCAGATGCTATGATGCGTATATCAGAGGTGTTCAAATTATTATTTAAGATCAATGGTATTAAATCATTGTTTTCAAATAACAATTCGTCCATAAATGCCCTGATATGCTTCTTGCATTTTTCTCTGTCATAGTTTGCTTGTAAGTTCTGGATTTCTTTCTGTTTTTTTGCAATTGTCTTTTTGATATTTCTTTCGTCAATCATGATAATTACCTCCTGAAATGCATAAAAAAATCGCCATTGGTACTTTATAAAAAAGTATCAATGACGATCTCTAAATCATTTATATATTAAAGTATAAGACTGTGTCAATAACCAATTTTTAACGAAAAAAGTAGACTATTAAAATACGCTCATATATCAGAAGACTTAGAATTGTGAATTTTTTGTGTTTTCACCATTCCCATCCGCTTCGCAGGTCTTGCCCGACTCCGAGACCACAGCCTTCGGCAGCAAGGAGTGATCAGATTTCCCCTAAATCCCCCAGAGGGGGACTGGAAAACCCCACCGAAGTCCAAGACTATATCGGATGATGCATCATCTTAGAAGTTAAATTGAAAGAGGTCTGTCAGCTTAAGGCTGATTCATGAATCCTGCGTTCTTGTTTATTCGCTCGTACAGATTACGCCTGCTATGCTGATAATTTATATTTCATCGGTTCGCATCTTTTTGGCTAATCTTTTATCCAAATATAATATCAACTCCTGTGACACCTCATTTCTTCATAAACTACACCTGTTACATCATCTTTGACACACCTTATTATATCTGAAGGTGTTCTTCGATGTGCCACTTTACGCCGTTTGAACTATATATTGCTAGGATACAGATTTTAACAAGTGAAAATCTTATCAAGCGCTAAGCGTCCTTGCAATTCGTTCCACACTCTGTTCAGGTAAGGCCATCGGAACACGGTTTCCAGAAAATAATAAGGAGGATCAAAGATATGATCGATGTAACTGGAGTAGTAATCAATGAAGAAGCAAATGAGGTAGTAATCACAGGAGTTGATCTTGACAGTATTTGGATTTTTAAAGATGAACCATCAGAAGATGCCGAGTGCACCGAGGTTTCATATAAATTCAATATCAGCCTTGCAGGTGCTCGTAAGTACCTGTACCTCGTGACAAAAAACAACAAGAAAGCTAGTGGATTCAAGTATATGAATCAGCGTCTTGAAGCTCTCATAGGACAGACAATTCATCTTTCAAGTAACTTCTTGGTTAAAGATGAAGCTTAGCCTTCATCCGAATTTTAAGCCTCGGACTTCGGTCCGGGGTTTTCTTTTTCTGAGGCACCCCCACACCCCACAGACCTTTGGTCTGCCTGCCCGTTCCTCAGGCTCCTTCCCGGATTAAGCTGCTACGCAGTAGTAAGTGTAGTGAATAAGTAAGAGTAAGAAAAGAAAGTGTTTGTACATCTTTCAATCTGCAACACCTTCTTATATGCGCGAGTGATTTATGACCAGCATAGCTGACCGGAAACCATATGGAAAGGGCAAGCGTTGTCCTGTGACCCTTGCCATATGGATTTCGGTCAGCTTGTATGCGGTCAAAATCAATCGCAAATGCATATAAGGAGGTGTTTTCTATGCAGCATGTAAGAAGTCCTGATAGATAGGTAGTAGAGCAGTTAAATGAAATATAAAATAAAGGAGATTAAGAATATGAATAATATTAGTTTTGATGAGTTTAAGGATATAGTTGTTGAAAGAATAAGAGAGTTTCTCCCAGAAGGCTTTGATGAAGTGAGTCTGAATATAGTGACAAAGCCTAATGATATTAAGCTTACAGGTCTTACGATTAGAAAGGCAGGAAGTAATATCGCACCGAATATCTATCTGGAGTCTTTTTACAGTCAGATAGAGAACGGAGATAGCATAGGTGTCGTGCTGAGAAGAATTGCTGATTTGAGAATGACTCAGGATGTTGAGAATATTGATATAGAATCAGTTTTAGATTTGGAGAGTTGCAAGGAAAAGATACTACCTAGAATATATAGCTTTGAGCTCAACAGTAATATGACTGAGTGCCGAGTGTATACGAGAATAGAGGATTTTATAGTTCTGTATTTTGTAGAGGTTAAAGAAACTGATAATGGTGGAATGAGTATTCCTATAGATAAAATGCTTCTTCAGAGATGGAATATCAGTATAGAGGAACTTCATCAGATAGCTATTGATAATTTGAAGGGACAAGGAACGATAAGGACTATGGCTGAACTTATGAGGGATATGATGTATCCAAGCATCCTTGAGGAAATGGATGGTGATTCTGATATGGCTGACAGCATGTTTGAAGAAATGTTCAGTATTCCGGAGGAACAGACTATGTTTGTAGTTTCAAATAAAAGGGGCATAAATGGTGCTTCTATGATTCTGGATGATGATTTTATGAATCAGGTTTATGAGAGCGTTGGTAAAGACTTCTATGTTATTTTTTCGAGCATACATGAAATAATTCTTGTTCCGGTTGAAAATATGGACGACGTAGCTTATATGCAGAATATGGTTTACGAGATTAACCGTACTCAGGTTAGCTTTGAGGATAGACTAAGTGATCATGTGTATAAATATACTAAGGAAGATGGCTTGGTAAAAGCTGCATAGAATAATAGCTGAGCTAGCGGCTATACGGGCATATTAAGGAAGAGAGGTGTTTATAAATGACAAATGAAGAACTTATTGCGCAGGTTGCAATATCTTCGGGAATATATACAGTTGAAGAAATTGAAGCATTTATAGAGGAAGGTAGAGAAATACCGCTTCATACTCTTAAAGGATGGGATTCCCGTGGTTATAAGGTGAAGCCGGGTGAACACGGGCTGGAAACAAGACTATGGAAGAAAAAGCAGATAGAGGATGATGTGAGTTCTGAACAATCAGAAATATCAGAAACGGCATTTTATCTCACAAAAGCATTTCTGTTTAGTTTAGAACAAGTTGAAAAGAAGGAGGCTTAAATGAGTAATATAATTACATATCGAATGGAACAAGATGAGTTAAGGCATCCGTGCTTAGTTGCTGAGCAAGTGGTAGATTATACATCTACTATAGTAACTACACCAGAACAGGCTGTAGATGTTGCAAATCACGTATATAATATGGCTCGTCTGGCTGAGGAGATGGTTTGCTTATTGTCTCTTGATAGTAAAGGAGAGATACTTGGTATTTTTAGAGTTAGCCAGGGTACTGTGAATGCATCTCTATGCAATCCAAGAGAAGTATTTATAAGGGCTTTGGTTTCTGGAGCAAGTTCAATTATAATTTTGCATAACCACCCGTCAGGTGATTCCTCGCCTTCAGATAAGGATATGATGGTTTGTGAGAGACTATCAAAGGTGAGCGACATGATGGGAGTAAAGTTAAGTGATTTCATTATAATAGGAGAAACATATTACAGTTTTAGGGAAAATGATAATACTATTCTTGGAAAAACTGCTTGACATGGTGTCCCCTGCTTATATGATAAGGCAGATTTTTGAGGCAGGAACATTGATATTGGTCCTGCCTCGAAAAGATGTATCATATTCGCCTCCCCATATCAAGCGGTTTTTAGTCGTATGGTGTTGACGTTAAGCGAATATTCAATATATAATTTTGTGAAAATAATGATGAAAAGAGGATGCTATGGGAAAGAATAAAGAAGAAAGATTAGATCCTTTTGGTAGAAAACTGCAAATGGGTGAAACGTACGATAAAAAAACTGGTAGATATAGATATTCATATACTGATAATGGTGGAATCAGAAGGCAAGTCTATTCATGGACGTTGCTGGCAAGTGACTATATTCCTATTGGGAAGAAGCAAAAGAGAGGGGAATCCTTACGAGAGAAAAAAACTAAGGTGCAGGCTGACTTGTATAATGAGATAGATACTTCGCGTGGGAATATGTCGGTGATTACGCTTCTTGAGATGATTGTTGAGATAAATAGCCCGAATGTCCGGGAGACTACGAGAAAAGGATATCGAACACAAATCAATTTTATGAAAAACAACTCTACAGCATTAAAGATGGCAAACAAAAAAATACGTACAGTTAATGCGTTGGATGCTGAAAAGTGGATGCTTGACCTTCATAAGAAAGAGGGACGTAGTTATTCATCGCTTCATACGCTTAAAGGTATGCTAAATCAGGCGTTTATCTTTGCTAAAAAGAATCGATGGGTTGTGGATAATCCTTTTGATTTTAGTATGGCTAAAAAGGCGTATGGTGGAACAAAAATGAGAGATGCACTCAGTAGGGCTGACATGAGAAGGTTTTTGGACTTTGTTCAGGATGATACTCATTTTAGAAAGTACTACGATGGATTATATATATTGTTCTTCACAGGACTACGTATATCGGAATTCTGCGGATTGAACGCCGATGATTTGGATTTTGAACAGCATGTCATACATGTTCGTTGGCAATTATTAAGAGTATATGATGGTAAGACTAATAAGTACTATATCGAAAGACCAAAGACAGAAAATGGGTTAAGAAATGTCCCTATGTTACCGGGGGTAGAGGAGGCGTTTAAAAATGTTATAAAAAATAGACCTTTGATAAAGGAAACTATTGTATGGGATGAATTAAAACAGAATTCCAAGACAGGGTTTCTGTGGTTAGATAAAGATAATAACTATGAGGTGGCACAACATTGGTCGAATCATATAAGATGGGCGAGGAATAAATTTAATAAAAAATATAAAGATGAAATGCCTTTTGTTTCACCACATGTGTGTAGGCATACTTTTTGCTCTAATTGTGCTGGTGCGGGGATGAGTCCGAAAACATTACAAGTAATCATGGGTCACAGTAGTATTGAGTTTACACTTAATGCCTACACGCATGTGGAAGCGGGTGATGTTAAATCAAATTTTTTCACATTTATGAATTCTTCGAACTATGATATATGCGAATATAAGCGTAAACCGGATATCGTCACTCAAAACATCAGCTATGAGGTTGAAGAGGGTGAGGTTGATTTTACAGAAAAACCAGATGATGATGAATGAAGTGAAGTGTGTTATACTACAAAAAAATAACATATTATATAACACAATTTTTCTAAAAAAAATCCGCTCATATACGAGGAAAAAATGAAGATGAAAAATGAAGAAAGAATTATAGGTATTGGTAAAATGGCGGAAATAAAAGAAAATCCGCTCATATATGAGGAGAAAAAAATATGGTCAAAATCTTATTCGTCTGCCACGGCAGTATTATTCGTTTGCTGGGGCAACATCTGCCGTTCTCCGATGGCAGAATTTATCCTTAAAGACATGATTGAAAAAATGCATATCAAAGAAGAATTTCATATTGAGTCAAGAGCGACTCATACTGATGAAATATGGAACGGGTTGGGAAATCCTGTATATCCGCCTGCAAAGAGTAAACTTGCGGAGCATGGTATATCCTGCAAAGGGAAGAGGGCTCAGCTTCTGAAAAGATCAGATTATAATGAATATGATTATATAATCGGAATGGATGATATGAATATGAAGTGGATGTGCCGGATTCTGGGTCAGGATGTGCCGGACAGGAGATTCATATTCGGGGCTGAAAGAGGTAAGGAGTATCTTGCAGCATTGGCTGAAAATAAGATTACACTTCTTATGGACTATACCAACAGACCCGGAAATGTTGCCGATCCGTGGTATACAAGAGATTTTGAAACCACCTATAACGATATTTTTGAGGGATGTAAAGGATTTCTTGATTTTCTGAAAACTATGGGTAAAATATAAATTCAGATTTGAACAATAATAAGGAGAGCCATGGCTAAAAAAGAAGACGAAAAGACAAATGTAATGCGGGTGCTTGATCAAAAGAAGATTACTTATAAGCACTATTGTTATATTAATCTTGGTGAAGAAGTAACCACAAACGGAGTTGAGATTGCAAGGCTTTTGGGTGAAGATGTTTCAAGAGTATTTAAGACACTTGTAACAGTTGCAAAAACAGGTCAGCATTATGTGTTTATGGTTCCTGTTGCAAGAGAACTTGATTTAAAGAAAGCAGCGAAGGCGGTAGGCGAAAAGTCGATCGAAATGATTCCCCAGAAGGAACTTCTGCCTCTTACGGGATACATTCATGGCGGCTGCTCGCCTATAGGGATGAAAAAAGCATTTCCGACTGTGATCAGTGAATCGGCAAGCGGATTTGAACACATTATATTCAGTGCGGGGAAAGTGGGCTATCAGGTTGAAGTAGCGCCTAAGGATTTAGAAAAAGTAATACGAATTAAATATGCTGATATTTGCACTGAGTAGCAGTTTGAAAAACGGGATAGTTAGCTGTTCATGATATGAAATGAACAGCGCAAGGATAAAAAAATGCACGAAATAAAAGAAGAAAAAGAATATGTTATACTCGTCGCGGTAGATACAGATGAAATGGATGACGAATCCGGGGCAAATGAATCGCTGGACGAACTTAAGGAACTGGCTGAAACAGCGGGCGCTGAGGTTGTCGGAAGAATGATCCAGAAGTTGCCGCATTTTAATTCGGCCACATATATTGGCAGCGGAAAACTTGAAGAACTGGCTTTAATGATAAATGAAACGGGCGCCACAGGTATTATAACCGATGATGAATTATCGCCTGCTCAAATGTATAATCTTGGTCAGGCACTTGATATAAAAGTTATGGACAGGACACTGGTAATTCTTGATATATTTGCAGCGCACGCAAGGACTGCCGAAGGAAAGCTGCAGGTTGAAATGGCACAGCTTCAATATAGGCTTTCAAGACTTTCGGGAAAAGGTAATTCCCTTTCAAGACTTGGCGGTGGAATCGGAACGAGAGGACCGGGAGAGAAAAAGCTTGAACAGGATAGACGAGTTATCAGGAACAGGGTTGCCCAGTTAAGACGCGAACTATCCGAGGTTGTTTCACATAGAGAAGTCACAAGGAAGAATAGAGAAGTCGGTAAATATCCCGTTTTTGCCATAGTTGGATACACAAATGCAGGAAAGTCTACGCTTCTAAATGCACTTACCGGTTCGGAAATACTTGCCGAAGATAAGCTGTTTGCTACACTTGATACGACTACAAGAGCATTTATACTTCAAAAAGAAGGTAAAGAAGAGGCGGATGTTTCGGATGAAAGAAAGAATAAAAGCAAGCAGAAAGTTCTTCTTACCGATACGGTAGGGTTCATAAGAAAGCTGCCGCATAATCTGATCGATGCATTTAGAAGTACACTTGAGGAAACAAAATATGCAGATTATATAATCCATGTAGTAGATGCATCGGGAAAAGACAGGGATGCCAAGATGAAGGTTGTGTATGAGACTCTAGACATGCTGAAGGTAGAAGGCAAGAAAGTAATAACTATTTTTAACAAGATGGATAAGCTGCTAAGTCCGGATGACAGGATAGGACTGCATGATATTCGTGCCACAAAAGTACTCGAGATTTCCGCAAAAGAAGGAACAGGTCTTTCTGATATCAGCACGGCTATTGATGATATACTCCGCGAGGAAAGAAAAGAAATCGACATCGTGCTGCCGTATAAGAGTATGTCACTTCTGGCTGATATAAAGGAAAGAGGCGAGATCAGCATGGAAGAGTATAGTGAAGAAGGGGTACACATAAGAGCATTTGTTCCGGTGGATATTTCCAACAAACTAAGCACGTTCATCAGGTAAAGAAGGCGAAGATTTAGAGGAAAACTAATATGATTAACAGATTCAAAACCGGGCTTCCTATTGAGACGGCTGCGATTCCAAGTGAAAACAGAGGCTTATATAAAGATAATACCGTCCTTGATATAAATGCATTTCCGAATATTATGTCAACTAATAAGGAATGTATTGATGGTCTCTATAAATTTTCGCTCTCTGATAAAGCAATGGTTTTTGGGCTTGGTGAAACAGTTCGGGGGATAAACAAAAAAGGTTGGATATATGAAAGCTTCTGCGCCGATGACCCCAATCATCAGGAGGGTAAAAGATCTCTTTATGGAGCGCATCATTTCATAGTTATAAAGGATGATAAGTGCTTTGGATTATTCATAGATAACCCAGGAAGAGTTACGTTTGATATAGGATATACGGACAGAGACAGGCTTGTGATAAAAAGTGAGAATCCGGAGCAGTATATTTATCTTATAGATGGAAATGAACCGTATGATATCATTAAGCAGTTTTTAAGGCTTATAGGCAAGGCGTATATTCCGCCTAAGTGGGCGTTCGGATTCGGACAGAGCCGCTGGGGTTATAACAGCGCTGAAAATGTTCGTGAAGTTGTTAGACAGCATAGAGAGAATCATATACCTATAGATATGGTCTATATGGATATTGATTACATGGAAGGCTTCAGGGATTTTACTGTAAGAGAAGATAATTTTCCGGATTTTTCGGCATTTGTTAGGGAAATGCATGAACAGCACATACATCTCGTTCCGATAATCGATGCAGGGATTAAAGAAGAAGCGGGCTATGATATTTATGACGAAGGCGAAGAAGGCGGTTTCTTTTGTAAGGATGCAGATGGAAATACATTTGTTGCAGCGGTATGGCCGGGAAGATCTGTATTTCCCGATTTCATGAATAAAGAGTCACGTGACTGGTTCGGAAGCAAATATAAAAAGTTGATTGATGCCGGAATTGACGGATTTTGGAATGATATGAATGAACCTGCGCTGTTCTATACACCGATAAGGCTTAAGAAGGCTGTTGATAAAGTGAACGGGCTTTCAAAAGGTAATCCCGGTATCGATTCATTTTTTGAGATATCAGGAAGTGTAAATTCACTTCAGAACAGCTTAGAGGACTACGAATCATTCTATCATAAAATGGATGACGGGAGTGTAGTCCGGCATGACAGGGTTCATAATCTGTACGGAATGAATATGACACGTGCTGCTGCGGAAAAGATGAAAGAGGATTATCCGGATAAAGAGTTTCTTCTGTTCTCGAGAGCATCATATATAGGGGCTCACAGATATGGTGGAATATGGCAGGGAGACAATAAATCCTGGTGGTCGCATTTAAAGATGAATGTTGCAATGACAGCTAACCTTAATATGTGCGGCTTTCTGTTTACGGGAGCAGACACGGGAGGCTTTGGAGATGATGTTACTGAAGACCTTCTTATAAGGTGGCTCAGCTTTTCCATATTCACGCCGCTTATGAGAAATCACTCTGCAACGGGGACGAGAGAACAGGAATTCTACAGATTTAAGGATACAGATACATTCAGGCATATTATAGGAATCAGATACAGACTGCTTCCTTATATTTACGAAAGCTATCTTCATGCTGCCGAGAATTATGAGATGCTTCTGAGACCGCTGGTATTTGACTATCCTTATGATGAGAGAGTGCTCGATATCGAAGATGAGCTGATGCTGGGAGACAGAATCCTTATAGCGCCGGTGGTGGAGCAGAATAAGAATGGAAGGATGGTTTATCTTCCTGAAGATATGATTATGGTTCGCCTTACAAGAGATGCCGAAGGCAGATTTTTGGAGGAAAGAAGCGAAGTTCTGGCGGGTGATAATTATATAAATGTACCGCTTTCGGATGTTGTATTCTTCTTAAAGAAGGGAATGACTCTTGAGCTTTCGGAATTTAAAGAATATATAGATTAAAAATACCCTCTTTATCAATGCATTCATAGTAAGAATGTCATTGTTAAAGAGGGCATTTTTTTGAGAGGTTTTATGAAAAAGTTTTATTGTGAAGTCTGTTTATAATCTGTTTAAGAATCTAAAAGAATGATTATACCTGAGTGGATCTTTTCAAAAGTACTTCGTAACTAAGGTAGGTTTTTTCCTCCACCGGTTCATTCTTAAGCATTGCAAAAAGTGTTCTTGTAGCGGCTGCACCAAGCTCGCGCGGATCATAATTCAGAGCTGTTACTGCCGGCTGATAATAATCAAGAAATGTACTGTTGTAGAAAGATGCAACCTTTATGTCGCTCGGAATAGATATTCCGTCTCTGCTGAGCTTATTGAGAACTCCGCTGCATATACGGTCGTCCGTGCATATTAAGCAGTCAGAACCGGATCTTATCGCCTGATCGGCAGCTCTTTCAATATCTGCAGTTTCCTCGCAGTTCATGATAATCAGGTCTTCGTCAGGATTAAGTCCTTTATCGGTGAAGGCTTTTTTATAACCTTTTAGTCTTGTGCAATTAACTACATGCTTCAGGCTTCCGCCGATAAGTGCAGGGTGCCTGATTCCTTTCATAAGAAGTATGGAAGTGAGCTCATTACATGCATTTACGTGATCGTTATCTATCTGAACTACACCCTTTTCTGTGGAACTTCCGATTACAACAAATGGAATACTCTGTTCCTTCAAATACCTTACACATAAATCATCTGAAAGAGTACGGCCGAGTATAACACCGTCTACTTTTCTGTTCTCGACTATTCTTTTTAACTGAGAAATGTCATCCTCATATATGAGTGAAATGATAACATCATAGTCTTCAGCCATAGCAACGTCTTCAATTCCGATCATTGCATTTTGGAAGAATGGAAGATCCGTCACTGTTGAATCCCCGGGCATTGCCCAGCAGATGTTATATGTAAGTGAATTTGCAAGTCCCTTTGCGAGAGGGCTTGGCTTATAATTGTGCGTGTCTATATATTCCAGTACTTTTTTTCTTGTTGCTTCGCCAATTCTTCCTTTTCCGGAAATGGCTCTTGATACAGTGGTTTTTGAAATCCCAAGTGCATCCGCAACATCACCAATAGTTAGGTTATTTTGATTTTTCTTTTCCTCAGTAGCCATTTGATACTCCCCAAACAGGCTGAATTTGATACCTAAACAAGCTGCATAAAACATGATAAAAGTCAATTATTAAGCCGTTTATAAAGCAAAACTCTGTTTTAAATCAGCTTGTTGACAGACCCAAAATGTCATGTTAGAATCAGTTAACGCAATCGGTTGCGCTATTAACGATTATTAATTTACCACTCGTTGCGCACAGTGTCAACAATTTTTTGAAATACAGGTTACAGTTTTTTGAAACATAGGTCACAGTTTTTTTGGAAAACAGCGTACAGTTTCAAAAAAATTGACTGTTTTTTGTGAAAAGGGGATAGATATGAACAGTAAGAGTTTACCTTCGGATTTTTTGTTTGGTGCTGCATATTATGACGAATATATGCCTTATGACAGGATAGAGACAGATTTTAAACTTATGAAAGATGCGGGTATGAATGTGATCAGGATTGCTGAATCCACATGGAGTACATGGGAACCTGAGGACGGCAGGTTTGATTTTACGCATTTAAGGAGAATGCTGGATAATGCTGTGAAATATGACTTAAAGGTAATAGTGGGAACCCCTACTTATGCGGTTCCTTCATGGCTTGTTAAGAAGTATCCGGATATTATGGCGGTTACGAAAGACGGGCAGTTTCTTTACGGACATAGACAGCTGACGGATATAACGAATCCGGATTATCTTCGTTATGCCGAAAGGATGATAAGGCGCCTTATGGAAGAGTGCGCAGGGTATGAGAATATCATAGGATTTCAGCTTGATAATGAAACGCGTGCCGCCGGCGCAGCATCACCGGAGACGCAGAAAATATTCGTGGAAAGATTAAAGAAAAAATACCCTGATATAAATGAATTTAACAGAGAATTCGGACTGGATTACTGGAGTAATCGTGTCGATAACTGGGAGGATTTTCCTGATATTCGTGGAACTATTAACGGCAGCCTTTCAGCGGCATATAAAAGATTCCTCCGTGATGTGATTACTGAATTTCTTTTATGGCAGAGAAGTATACTTCTCGAATATATGAGACCGGATCAGTTCATAACACACAATTTTGATTTTGCGTGGGATGGGTATTCCTGTGGCGTTCAGCCGCTTGTTGATCAGATAAATGCAGCGGAGGCAGTTGATATAGCGGGAGCGGATATATACCATCCTACAGGCGGAAAGCTTGACGGGACTGTCATTTCCTTCGGCGGAATGATTGCGAGATCTCTTAAGAAAGACAGATATTTCGTGCTTGAGACACAGGCGCAGGGGAATACGGCGTGGCTTTCTTATCCGGGGCAGCTTAGGCTACATGCATACAGCCATCTGGCAAGTGGCGCCGCATCTGTAATGTACTGGAACTGGCATTCCATACATAACGCGATTGAAAGCTATTGGAAGGGCGTTCTCAGCCATGACCTCACTCCGGGTGAGACTTACAGGGAGATATCAGAGTGGCGTCATGAGATGCTGCCGCTTGAAAAGACTATAACCGGAAATGCAGGGAAGTTCGATACAGCCATACTTGTTGACAGTGCAAGCCTCGCCGGAATTGAAGAATTCCCTGCAGGAAGTGATGTGACCTATAACGATGTATTCAGATGGATGCATGATACTCTCTTTAAAATGAATATCGAGTGCGACATCGTATATAAGGATGATGACTGGAGCTCATATAAAATGCTTCTTATACCGGCGCTTTATTCAGCATCCGATGCAGTAATAGAAAAAATACGTAAATATGCGGAAATGGGAGGACAGGTGGTTCTCGGATTCAGAAGCTGTTTTTCGGATGATGAGATAAAGATATATCCGGATGCGCAGCCGCACGGCATGACTGAAGCTGCAGGAATGACCTATGACCGTTTTACCATCCCTGAAGAAGGAATGGCTATCAGATTTTGTGAAGATGGTGAAATAAGAAGTGGATTACATGCACATAACATAAGTAAAAAAGAGGATGCTCCGGAAGAAAAACCGATTTGTACATATCCGGTCAGAGGATGGATGGAACTTCTAAGACCTACTAACGCAGAGGTTATTGCCGTCTATTATCACAAGTACTGGGGAAATGTACCGGCTGTTACATATAGTGACTACGGAAACGGCGGCGTTACTTATATAGGCTGCTATACAGATGAAGCTGCTTTAAGAAGGATTATAGAAAAGGCGGCAGGAAGAGCAAGGATAAATGTTCCTGTTTATTCTTTCCCGTTAATAAGAAAGACTGTCATAAATGCCGCAGGAGATAAAGTAAAGTATTTCTTTAACTATTCTACAGAACCGGTAAGCTTCAAATATGATGGAAACGGTGGAGAAATACTGGTATTCGACGAATGTATAGCGCTTGAAGAGCGTGAACAGCCGGTAGAAACGGACAGGTTTGCAGAAGAAACTGATGATTTGTCATCCGACAGGAAGTTAAGAATATCCGGAACGGGCATAAATACTTATGAAAAAATGGTTGCGCAAAATCAAATGATTACACTAAAAGACTGGGGAGTCCTTATAGTGAAAGAAGGCTGATAATGGCTGTTTTACTTGATAAATAACAACATTGTACAAAAAATATAAAATTATTTTAAAATATTTGTTGACATTTGAAAAGTTGCACAATATAATACGTGTATAGAACAACCGATTGCGCAGAAAGCGCAAATAGCGAAAAAGAAATCTAAAGTATGAATTTTTTATTCAAAATAAGGAGGGTTTTAAAAGATGAAGAAGAAGATTCTTGCTGTTACACTTGCAACAGCGATGACACTTGGAACACTTGCCGGATGCGGTAATACAGCAAAGAAAGAAGATGCTACAACGACCGGTGGATCAGGAGTAAATGCTGATGCGGTTCAGAACCTTATTGATGCAACAGAGGGAACAGTTAAGCTTACTGTATGGGCTTCTGAAGAAGATCAGGATCTTACACAGCAGCTTATAGATGATTTTAAGGCTAAGTACAGTGATGTATCATTTGATATCTCACTCGGAACTCAGTCAGAGGCAGGAACAAAGGATACAGTTCTTACAGATATTGAAGCAGCAGCTGATGTTTATGCTTTCGCAGATGACCAGATTAACGAGCTTGTTAAGGCAGGAGCACTTCAGGAAGTTGTTTCAAACTATACATATGATGTTAAGGCTTCAAACCTTGCAGGCGCAGTTGAAGCAGCATCTGTTGATGATAAACTTTATGCTTATCCTATGACAGCTGATAACGGATATTTCATGTTCTATGACAAGTCAGTTTTCTCAGAGGAAGATGTTAAGTCACTTGACAAGATGATCGAAGTTGCTGAAAAGGCAGGAAAGAAGATTGCTATGGACTTTGATTCATGGTATCTCTATTCATTCTTCCAGGGTGCAGGTTATACACTTACACTTAATGATGACGGTTCAAACTCATGTACATGGAACGCTGAAGGAGCAACTGAAGTTGCACAGTCGATCATCGACCACACAAAGTCAGGCGTTCTTGTAAACATGAACGATGGTGATCAGGCTACAGCACTTGCAGAAGGAACACTTTGTGCATGTGTTAACGGAACATGGAGAGCTGAGACAGCAGAGCAGGCATGGGGTGAGAACTATGCAGCTACAAAGCTTCCTACTATCAAAATGGGATCAAAGGGTGATGTTCAGATGGCATCATTCTCAGGATACAAGCTCATTGGTGTAAATGCTTATTCAAAGAACGTTGGCTGGGCAATGCTTATGGCAGAGTTCCTTACATCAGAAGAAAGCCAGATTAAGAGATTTGATGCAAGAGGTCTTGGACCTTCAAATATCAATGCAGCAGCATCAGACGCAGTACAGGCTAACCCGGCTATAGCAGCACTTGCAGCACAGGCTGAATTCGCAACTCCTCAGCGTGTTGGCGCTAACTACTGGGCACCTGCACAGACACTTGGTTTCACACTTGCAGCAGGAAATCCGGACGGAACAGATCTTCAGGAACTTCTTGATAATGCAGTTGAAGGAATCACAGCTCCGGTTGAGTAGTTAATCAGACAAAAGTTTGTTACATATAATTATACAGTGCCCCATATTCCTACCGGTCTATGGGGCATTCTTATCAAAAGAAGGGAAAAGTACTATGGAAACTAAAAAAGAGAAAAGTAAGTTTTCTAAGGTGCTGAGCGCTTTTGGAGGGTACTGGAGAGATCTTGGGATTGCCCTTAAAGAAGGCGATATTTGGGTAAAACTTTCAACTATCTTCATGGGTGCCGGCTACATAGCAAGAAAGCAGATTATTAAAGGTATCATTGTAATGATAATCGAGGTGCTGTTTATTCTTATGTGCATTTTCTTTGCAGCTCCGTATCTTTCAAAATTCGGAACACTTGGAACAGTAAGAAGAGAGCAGGTTTTCGACCCTGTTACAATGCAGTCAAGTACCAATGACTATGACAATTCATTTCTTATATTACTGAATTCAATAATTGCGCTATTTGTAATATTCATTTTCGTCCTTTTCTGGATCAGAAATATTAAATCTTCTTATGAAATAGAAAAGGCATCAAAGACCAAAGGTATGCATGTTAATACATTCAGAGAGGATCTGAAGGAGCTTGTTGGGGCTAATTTCCATCTCACACTTCTTTCACTTCCTGTTCTCGGTGTTGTTCTCATGAACATACTTCCTATACTTGTGCTCATAGCCATAGCATTTACTAACTATGACCAGCAGCATATGCCGCCTTCGGATCTCTTTACATGGGTAGGCTTCAGTAACTTTGCAAAGCTTTTTACGAACACAATAACATCAAGTTTCAGTTATGCGTTCGGAAAGGTTCTCAGCTGGACACTTATATGGGCTTTCCTTGCAACCTTTACAACATTCTTCGGCGGGATTCTTTTTGCAAAACTTGTTAACAGCAAACTTACAAAGTTCCCTAAATTTTGGAGAACATGTTTCATCATAGCAATTGCTGTTCCTCAGTTCGTTACACTTCTTCTTGTAAGAAACTTCTTCGGAGATTCGGGAATAGTTAATTCTATATGCAGCAGTGTAGGGATAACATCATTCTTAAAGAGCATAGGACTTGTCAGAGAGCATCTTAATTACATACCGTTTCTGACTGATCCGCATTGGGCTAAGTTCATGATAGTTATCATCAATATCTGGGTAGGTATTCCTTATCAGATGCTCATCGCGACAGGCGTTCTTATGAACATTCCTACAGATCAGATTGAGAGTGCAAAGATTGACGGTGCAACCGACATGCAGGCATTCTGGCATATCACAATGCCTTACATTCTCTTCATTCAGGGACCGGCGCTTATAACGGACTTTGTAAAGAATATAAATAACTTTAATGTTATATATCTTCTCACACAGGATGTATATGTCACGGGAGACCAGGCACTGGCTAATGCCAATGCAAAGGAGGTTGACCTTCTTGTGACGTGGCTGTTCCGGCTCACCAATGAAAATTATAACTACAAGATGGCATCGGTTATCGGTATTTTTGTATTCGTTATCTGTGCCGTATTTACGATCATTTCATTTACAAGAATGATTTCGGGAGATAAAGAGGAGGTGTATCAGTAATGAAAAAAGCATTAAAGATAACCGGACACCATCTGCTCCTTACAATACTTGTAGTCATATGGCTTATACCTATACTTTGGCTTTTTGTTACGGCATTCAGCGGTTACAGAGGAATGAATACAGCTCATTTCTTCCCTGAAACATGGTCGTTCCAGAATTTTTACAAGATTCTTTTCCAGCCGGATAATATAGTTAAATACGGAAGATGGTTTTTGAATACACTGATAATAGCCAGTGCTTCATGTGTAGTATCCACTATATTTGTTCTTATGGTCAGCTATGCATTCAGCTGCACTAGATTTAAGGGACGTAAGGAACTTATGACATTTTCACTTATTTTAAATATGTTCCCGGGCGTTCTTTCGATGATAGCCATTTATTTCATACTTAAATCCATAGGTCTTACGAACAGTCACCTCGGACTTATTATCTGCTATTCGGCAGGATCGGGACTTGGTTATCTTATCGTTAAGGGCTTTATGGATACTATACCTGTATCACTTCGTGAAGCGGCAAAACTTGAAGGGGCAAATGAATTTCAGACCTTCTGGAAGGTGGTTATACCTATATGTAAGCCGATAATCGTTTATCAGATAATCAGTTCATTCCTCGCACCTTGGGGAGATTTCGTTATGGCAAGACTTATGCTTACAAGCGGACTTTCAAAGGACTGGACTATAGCTATAGGTCTTTACAATATGCTTGACAGAGCGCTTATCGACAAGTATTTCTCGATATTCTGTGCAGGCGGAATACTTATCGCCATACCTATATCGATACTTTTTGTAATAATGCAGAAGTATTATGTTGAAGGTGTTACAGGCGGTGCTGTTAAGGGTTAAAATGAGTTAAGGAGACAACATGGAAAGTACATTTGTTGTAAATATAATACATCGTCCTGAAATGGTTCCTGAGTATGCAGAAAAGGTTACAGGACAGGGCAAGAAAGAGGATATCGGAAGGAAGGCACTTCTTACCGAATCCCTCGATATATTCAGATTTCAGCAGGAGACAGCTCATAAGAACGGACTTAAGACAACCATACAGATGACTTATGCAAGTCTGTTTAATGAAGAGGCAGTTGAGATAGCCAAAGAGCATCATGAGAAGTACGGTGACGAGATATCGCTTTCTCTTCTTGGGCTTCCCTGTAAGGAATTCAGAGAGAAGTATAAAACAAAGGATTTCTGTATATGGATGTTCTCAATGGAGGACAAAAAGGCAATAGTAGATGATGTGTTTGGAAAGTTCCACGATACATTTGGATTCTATCCTGAATCCACAGGCTCATACTACATGGATGCCGATCTTATAAACTATGTAAAAGAAGCATATCCTTCAGTAAAATGTGCCGTTGCGACATGCTGGGAGGAAGGACCAAAAGCATATCATACATGCAATAATTCATGGTATACATTTATGGATGGAGGTCCGTGGAATCCATGGATACCGTCAAAGCAGAATACGCATGCTCCTGCAGCTGATGAATCGGAGGATAGCGGAATCGTAGCAATACCTCATCTTTCGAGAGATCTTCTTGCATGTTATGACGGAAATGGATCGAACTTCGGTACTCATCCGCAGAACGTACTTCGTGGAATGATATATGACAGTAAGACATGGGAATATCCGTATCTTTACAATCTTATAGATCAGTACAGACATCTTGCTGATTATAATAACGGGTATTCATATAATATGATGTTCGTTGGACCGGGCTGGCTCAATAAGATGGGAAGATGGGAAGCTCCTTACGAGCTCCTTAAGAAGTCTTATGAAGACGGAATGGCATACTATGGTGAGCTTAAAAAAGAAGGTAAGCTGCTTGATCTTACAATGGCTGAATTTGCTGACTTCTACCGTGATAAAAAGACTTATACAGAACCGGAGTGCGCTCTTTGGAAGGATATTCTCTATGGATCGGATAAACAGCTTTTCTGGTATGCAGACCCTTATATGAGAGCGTGTGTAAATATGGATCAGGGCGGTGCTATAGTTGATTTAAGACCATATGCCGCTAAGCTTGAGTGGCCTGTAGGAATTGGTACAAAGCATGTAACGGATGCATCATATCCTTTCCTTATTCAGGAAAAATACAGAGCCGGTTACTTTACACACTATGCAGGTGAAGGGACAATAAGGAGTGCAAAGCTTTCTCATAATGGTGAAGAGGTGGATCTTGCACTTTGCAGAACGAAAGCAAGCTTTATTCAGGACGGAGCAGACAGAATGCTTAAGCTCGATCCTGTAGAGATAGTATTTGCAGATCTTACCGTTAAGCTTGAAACAAGGATTCATTTCGTGGAAGGATCATCAGAGATAAGGTTCGAGAGAGAGATTTCTATGTCAGATCCTGATGCAGACCTTACGCTGAATGAATACATGGTTGCGTGCTATGGTACTACAGAGTACTCCGAAGATATGACAAGCCTTACACTCTCGGTAGGTGATACAACTATTCCTTATGAGTATAAGTGCCGGGAGTTGTTTGATGAAGGTGCGGGTACTGCATCTGCAGTAATTCCGCCGATAAATACAAAAGTTGATTTTTCATGTGACGCTGAGGATGCGAAAATGTATGTCAAAGAAGGCTATGCATTTTCACCTATGTTTACACTTGGCGCAGAGAAGAAGATTAAGAGTGGGGAGGTAGTATCAACATGGCTCAAGCTACAAAAGGTAAATTAAATTATAGATGTCCTCTCTGCTTTATGAGGGATCTTGATATAGATATGTTCTATGACAGTGACAAGGATGAGTACTACTGCCTTCGCTGCCAGTATACGGGGAACGAGGCGGACATACTTGAAAAGAATGAGCAGATCCGTATCAAATATCGTGCAATGTATAAACGTATTACTGTTGATGACTATGACAGATAGTAAACAATAACGATCAAGCCTGATCGTAAACATGAATTTTTTCAAGTGTTTTGCTTTT
This sequence comes from uncultured Lachnospiraceae bacterium, assembly GCA_946628415.1. GTDB lineage: Bacteria > Bacillota > Clostridia > Lachnospirales > Lachnospiraceae > Eubacterium_Q. Next base: position 29,863 of record CAMOWK010000013.1, read on the forward strand.
GGCAAAAGGAGTATTATGAGTGATTTCATAAAGGGAATGGATATATCTACTCTTCCGGAAGAGGAAGCCTGCGGTGCAAAGTTTTTTGATAATGGTGTTGAAGATGATGCACTTAAGATACTTAAAAAATACGGGACTAATTATGTGAGACTCAGGCTTTGGAATGATCCTTATTCTGAAGATGGCAGGCCATACGGTGCAGGAACAAATGACTTGGAAAAGACAAAAATCCTTGCAAAAAGAGCAAAGGATCTTGGAATGGGGGTTTTGCTTGATCTTCATTACAGTGATTTCTGGGCAGACCCCGGAAAGCAGAATGTTCCTAAAGCTTGGAAGGGTTATTCGGAGGATGAACTTGAAACTGCCGTATATGATTTTACAGTAGCAGTTATGGAGGAACTTGTGTCATGCGGTGCGGCTCCTACCATGGTTCAGGTCGGAAATGAGATAACCAACGGTCTTCTCTGGCCTACCGGAAAGAAGCCGGAATTTGACAATATTGCAAAATACATTAATGCCGGAATAAGAGGTGTGAGGAAAGTAAGTAAAGACATTCCCGTAATGATTCATCTTGATAATGGTGGCTTTAATTCCATGTATGTCGAATGGTTTGATAACTTTGTAAGAAGAGGTGAAGATTTTGATATCATAGGATTGTCGTATTACCCGTTCTGGCATGGAACTTTAGATGAGCTTTCATTTAATATGAAAGACATGGCAAAGAGGTACGGAAAGAAGATAGCTGTTGCTGAAGTTTCAATGGGATTTTCCATGGACGACTACAGGATTTACGAAGTGCCGGAAAATGTCATTTTAGATGTCAGCGAAAAGCTGTACGGCAGATCTTTTAGCCGGGATGAAGCGATAAAGGTATATAGGCAAAGCAAGAATAAGTTATCCGTTTCAGATTCAGTGGAGAACTACGCAGCATTTGTTTCAGAGCTGGACAGATGGATGGAAGCAAACTTAAAGGGCAAGGCTACAAGGGCAGAGCTTGTGGAGAAGCTTCCGTACAGCATGACGAAAGAAGGACAGGCTGACTTTATGAAGGATGTCATGCAGCGGATAAAAGATGTAGACGGAGGACTTGGATTCTTTTACTGGGAGCCGGCGTGGGTTCCTGTTCCGGGGTGCGGATGGGCAACTGATGAAGCGCTTCTTTATACCGGAGAAAAAGGACCGTGCGGAAATGAATGGGCTAACCAGGCACTCTTTGATTATGAGGGAAATGTACTTCCTGCCCTTTCTGCAATAAGGGATTTTTAATGCATTTTCGTGAAAAAATAGTATAATACTCTTTAAAGAATAAATTAGGGGGTGTTATAAATGGTAGAGACAAGACCTTTTGTTCCATGGGACTTAATGAATGACTTTATGATTGATGCATTTAAAGGGTATGGGGTGCCTGATGACGATGCAAAGATATGTGCAGATGTACTGCTTGAATCCGACAGACGCGGCATCGAAAGTCATGGCTGTAACAGATTTAAACCGATTTATATAGACAGAATAGTAAAGGGAACACTGCTTCCTGTTACAAATCTTGAGATAGTAAAAGAGACGCCTACAACGGTTGTCATGGATGCACATGACGGTATGGGTATGGTCGCAAGCTATCATATGATGGAAAAGCTTATCGAGAAAGCCAAAACTTATGGTATGGCAGGTGGAGCCATAAGAAATTCCACGCATTACGGAATTGCCGGCTACTGGACTTCCATGGCAAGTAAAGAGGGTATGGTAGGTATTACCGGGACAAATGCAAGGCCTTCCATTGCTCCTACATTCGGCGTTGAAAATATGCTTGGAACGAATCCGCTTACATTTTCACTTCCGACAGATGAGGAATTTCCGTTCTGCCTTGACTGCGCGACATCTATAGTTCAGCGAGGAAAGATTGAGTATTATGCAAGAGAGGGAAAGCCGACTCCAAAGGGAATGGTAATAAGCAGTGACGGAGAGGCTCTTACTGACAGCGAAGAAATCTTAAAACGTCTTGTGGACGGAACTGCCGCGCTTGCTCCACTCGGTGGAATCGGCGATGAACTTGCGGGTTATAAAGGTTATGGCTACGCGACAGTTGTAGAGATACTTTCAGCGGCACTTTCCGGTGGACAGTTCATGAAGGCACTCACAGGTGTGGATGATGAAGGAAAAGCTTCTATGTATCATTTGGGACATTTCTTCTTCGTTGTGGATCCCGATGCATTTATGGGAAGAGAAGAGTTTAAGAAGATTGCCGGTGATATAGTAAGAATCCTTCGTGCTTCGAAGAAAGCTCCCGGTGAGGACAGGATTTTTACCGCCGGTGAAAAGGAATATGAAATGTGGCTCTTCCGTAAGGATAAGGGTGTACCTGTAGGTGAAGCGGTGCAGAAGGATATCATAACGGTAAGAGACACACTTGGACTTCCTTATAAATTTGATTTTGAAAAGTAAGCTATGCTCTTATTCGCTTTAGGAGCAGAGCTGAAAAGATATAGAGTATTATGCCTGCAGCAAGGAAAACTGAGCCGAATACCATAAGGTAGCTCTGGTAGACCGATGAATTTCCGGCTATATCAAATATGCCGTGCAGAAGTGAACTGACTGTAAGCGCAGCTACTCCGGAATTATATATATTCATAGTGATTCTTCCCGGGTATACAGTACCCGGGATTTTTGTCAGCAGTATGTACGGAAGGAATCCCAGTAGAAGCGGCCAGAGGAAAAGAAATGTCATAAAAGGTGAACGCACACCATGCGAAAACTGGTCGTAAATCATGAATATAACAAAGCATAAGATACTTACTGCAGCATATATAAATGGGGGTTTTTTCTTTAACATAGGATCACGTCCTTTCTTCATTATGATAGTCTATTCGGCAGGGATATAGATGATATCACTGACACTTCTTTCACTTATTTTATTGCCGTTTGTTGTTGGGTTATTTATAACTTCGCCATTAAAATACATGGTTGAGGAACCGCCGCCATCAAGGTTGTAAGCGTATTCTACACCAAGATCCTTCATCACTTCAGCCAGCTGGTAGAGACTAAGACCTGTACTTTCCGAGGTTCTTCCATCAGATACAACAAATACATAATGCCCTTCGCCGTAGTAGCCTATGGCTGTTCTTGGGTTGGAGTTCATACTTTGACCAACCTCGTCATTTTCATCTACGCTGATTTCTCCGTTTTCAATGAGACCGGGGCCAAAAGAATAAATCTCTCTTGCGCCATTTGCGGCGAGTTCTTCTGCCGTGATGTCGCCTTCCTTTATTATTTCCATGCTGCCATCATCATATATAACAAGGTCTTCTGCATCGGCAGAACTCATTTCTGATCTGTAAAGATAGCCGCATCTCATTACATAGCCGCTGTCGCGGAAACCGTAAAAATCTCCGTTAATGGCAAGGACGGCATTTACTTCCTCCGCAATCTCGGATGTAGTCGCGGTAATATTTCTTCCGAAAGTACCGTCTGCAAGACCGGATGTTATGAGGAAAGTATCCTTAAGTGTAACATCTGCGATATATACATAAGTATTATCAATGTATTCCTTGGTAACTGTTATAGATACATTTTCACTCTCGTATGTCATATCGGTATCAGTTGAGCCGGAGCTGCTGCCTGAACCGGATGAGCCGGAACTGTTATTTGTATTGGATGAGCCGGAACTGTTATTTATATCATTTGAGTTGGAACCGTTGCCCGATTTTGATGTACCATTACTGCGTTCGGATGCATAAACGTTAGACATATCGCGGCTGCTTCCGCCTTTTCTCTTTCGGGAGTGATTTCCTTTTCCGGAAGTTTCTTTATTTTGAGACGTGGTGACGCCAATGCCTTCATCTGTATCTTCGGATGTGCTGGCTCCCGCATTCTCGGATGTGCTGACTTCGGATAAAACAACCGTATCATGAGGGATAACGAATGCATCAAGCAGAGCATACGTGGTATATCCGGCAAGCATGAGTCCATAAATTACAGCGTATACAGGTTTCTTTTTCATTTGCATCACATCCTTTTCTTTAGAATAAATGCATTATAAAATGAATTGCTGAAAAGAAACTTAAAAAACCTTAAAATGTATTTGACATAGTACTTCAATTGTTGTACATTTCTTTCTATCTGATAAAAGAAGACTCTCTTATTCAGAGCTGGTGGAGTCACAAGGGACGATGAAGCCACGGCAACCTCCATACGGAAGGTGCCAACCTGAGCACAGAATTTATCTGTGACCGATAAGAGGATTTGTATTATAAATGATTTTCAAATCCGATTATTATTTTTTTAATAGTCGGATTTTTTTAATCGGGAGGAATAGTAAATGGAAAGAAGACTTTTTACATCTGAGTCCGTTACGGAAGGACATCCGGATAAAATCTGTGATCAGATATCAGATGCCGTTCTTGACGCACTTATTAAAGAAGACCCGAACAGTCGTGTAGCATGTGAAACGGCTGTTACAACAGGACTCGTTCTTGTGATGGGTGAGATTACTACAAATGCCTATGTTGACATTCAGAAGATAGTCAGGGAAACCATAAGAGAGATAGGCTATGACAGAGCAAAGTATGGTTTTGACTGCGATACATGCGGTGTCATAACAGCTATCGATGAGCAGTCAGCTGACATAGCGATGGGAGTTGATAAAGCTCTTGAGGCAAGAGAGAACACCATGTCTGATGAAGAGCTTGAAGCAATCGGCGCCGGTGATCAGGGACTTATGTTCGGGTATGCAACAGATGAGACACCTGAATTTATGCCGTACCCTATAGCACTTGCACAGAAGCTTGCCAAAAAGCTTACCGATGTCAGAAAAGATGGTACACTTCCTTATCTTAGACCTGACGGAAAGACTCAGGTCACTATTGAATATGATGAAAATGGTGTACCTGTAAGAGTTGATACGGTTGTTGTTTCAACACAGCACAGTGAAGATGTTACTCAGGAGCAGATTCATAGGGATATAAAGAAATATGTAATAGAAGCAGTTGTTCCTGAAAACATGATAGATGATGAAACAAAGTATCTCATCAATCCTACCGGAAGATTCGTTATAGGCGGTCCTCACGGGGATTCGGGACTTACCGGAAGAAAGATTATCGTTGATACCTACGGCGGGTATGCGCGTCACGGCGGCGGTGCATTTTCAGGAAAGGATCCGACAAAGGTTGACCGTTCAGCTGCCTATGCTGCAAGATACGTTGCAAAGAACATTGTTGCAGCGGGGCTTGCCAAGAAGTGCGAGATTCAGCTTTCATATGCGATCGGGGTTGCAAGACCTACTTCAATTAATGTAGATACATTTGGAACAGGTAAGCTTCCGGATGAAAAACTTGTTGAGATAGTGAGAGAGAATTTTGATCTTCGCCCTGCCGGAATCATAAAGATGCTTGATCTTAGACGTCCTATATATAAGCAGACAGCAGCATACGGACATTTCGGAAGACTTGACGTAGATCTTCCATGGGAAAATGTTGATGTGGCTGAAAAGCTTGCAGGCTACATAGAGTAGGAGGGTATGATATGAAAAATATGCTTAATTTCAAAAACTTCAGTCCGGAAGAACTGATGGATATATTAAAGCTCGCTCAGGACATGAAAAAGAACCCTGAAAAATATGCACATGCTCTGGAAGGGAAAAAACTGTATACACTTTTTGAGAAGACATCAACAAGAACTTACCTTTCATTTGCAACTGGTATTACAGAGCTTGGAGGGCATTACTTTAATCAGCTCTGGGAGGACAGTAACTTCGTGCTCGGAGAGCCGGTATCAGAGATCAAATACGTTTGCAGAAATGTAGATATAATCATGGCTCGTCTTGTGAAAAATGAGACGGTTGAAATGTTTGGTAAGAATGTTACAGTTCCTTTTATCAATGGCTGTGATAATTCATTTCATCCATGCCAGATACTTGCGGATATGCTTACAGTAATTGAAAAATTCGGAAGTCTTAACGTGAAGCTTCTTTACATAGGCGCAAAGAATAATGTATTCAACTCACTGGTTGAATTCTTTGCAAAGATGAAACAGGGTACAATTTACGGACTCACACCACTCGTAAATGACACGGCGTGCGGTGATGACTTCTACGAGGAAGCAAAGGCAACGGGACACTATATAGAGCTTGATCCTACGATGTCTATGGAAGAGGCTAAGAAGTATGCGGATGATATGGATATTCTTTACACAGATACATGGGTAGATATGGAATTCTTCAATAACCCTGCATATAAAGAACAGAAGGAAGAAACACTTCGAAAGATGATGCCATATCAGATAAATGACGAGTTTACAAAGGACAGTAAGGCAATCGTATTCCATGACATGCCTATGCATGTAGGATACGAAATATCCCAGAGTGTTGTAGATAAAAATCTGGAGCACATTCTGGATGAGGCAGAAAACCGCCGCCACGCCGAAAAAGCAGTCATGTACACGCTTTTACAGTAACTGTCAGGTCATAAGCAAAAAGAGGACCACGTGTTGCTTGCAACATAGTGGTTCTCTTTTCGCTTATGAACCTGGAACAGGTGTGCCCGCTGTATCGCCAAACATAAGTGGCGAAGCCACGACATCCGCCTTCGTGTACCTTATAGAATGGCTATTCAATGCCGTTAGACAAGGTACACGAAGGTGGATGGTTTGGCGATTATACGAGGGGGCAACTGACAGTTACGTGACATGGAATCAACACCCCGAAGACTTATGGTTCAGCGACTACACATGTGCAACTGACAATTACGTGACTCTTTTGGTTGCGTTTTCTCGGTATTCTAAAGTATAATGGCGATAGGGTACTTATAGCAGGAATTCCGGGAGAGGAGAAAAGCTTATGGGGAGAAAAATGACGGACAGAGAATTCATTCAACGTTTTGACGATGCATTGGAAAAGGGATACATTTATGCGAATTATCAGGCGCAGATTAATCATTCGACAGGAAGAATGCTTGGGGCAGAAGCGCTTATGCGTTGGGAGGATCCTGAATTAGGTAAACAGTCACCTGCAGATTTTATCCCTGTTCTTGAGAAGAATGGGTTAATTTACAGAGCAGATCTCTATATGTTTGATGAGGTCTGCAGGTTTCATGACAGATGCAGAAAAGAGGGTATACAGCTCATTCCGATTTCTGTAAATATGTCCCGATTTGATATATACAATAATAATTATATTGATTCTATAGAGGAAATAAGAAAAAAGTACGATATTCCCGTAAAATATCTTCGCATAGAGGTTACTGAGTCTTCCGCCATAGGTGGTATGGAACTTGTCTCATCTGTACTTAGCCGTCTTCACTCGCTTGGATACATTGTCGAGATGGATGACTTCGGCAGCGGATATTCATCACTCAACATTTTGAAGGATCTTATGGTGGATATCATTAAGCTGGATATGATTTTTATAAGAGGTGATATCGGAGGACGAGGTGGTACTATCCTTAGTTCGATCATTCAGATGGCAAAGTGGCTTGATACTCCGATAATTGCTGAGGGAGTGGAGACCATTGAACTTGCCGACCATCTTAAAAGCATCGGCTGTAATTATATACAAGGGTATCTCTATTCTAAACCGATCGGCGCGGATGACTTTATCGAATATATAAAAACCATAAAACATGAACCGATAAATGTATCGATTTCGATTCTTAACTCACTTGATTCAGGAAGGTTTTGGGATCCGGAATCCATGGAGACACTTATCTTCAGTAATTTTGCGGGTCCCGCAGCAATCTTCGTATATGATAAAAGCGACAGCAGCGCTGAGATACTTAGAGTAAATAAAAAGTATATACAGGAGATAGGTGCAGGAAGAACGGAAAAAGAATTTTTTGAAAACAGCCCATGGGACAATCATGATGAAGAAAGCCGCAGGGACTATGAGAATACGATTCTTAGGGCTATTGAATCCGGTGACGAAGAAAGCTGTGAGACTTGGCGAAGCATTTGTACGGATATCTGTGGCGAAGAAAAAATATGCGTTAAGAGCAATATACGCCTTATAGGAAGAGGCGGAGACAAATACCTGTTTTATTCGATGGTCAGGAATATCACACGAGAAAAGGAAAGGCTGAATGATCTTGTCGAAAGTGATATGAGATTCAGACAGGCTTTTGAACAGGCAAATGTTTATGCGTGGGAAGTAGATGTGGCTACAAGAGAAATGAAACCATGCTTCAGATGCATGAGGGATTTACATCTTCCTCCGCTGGTAAAGAACTATCCTGAACCGGCTATAGAAGCAGAGATTTTTCCACCGGAAACTGCGGATATGTACAGAGACATGATGAATAAACTGATAGCCGGTGCCGGTAGTATGGAAGCGATCATTCCGCTTACTGTTGGAAGAGTTCCTTTCCATGTAAGGTATACAACGGAATTTGACGAGAACGGAAAACCTCTTAAACTTTATGGCTCAGCGACACTGGTTGTTGACAGCGAGAGCAGTGAATAAAAATATTTAAAATATCACCTTCTAAGGATATATAAAAACACTATCTGTATCTCTGTGATAACATAAATACAGATAGTGTTTTTTATTTGCTATATCAATTTGCGTAATCTTTTAATTACCGAATATACTTGATGTTATAGTACTTGCAAGGGTCGCACTTTGACCTGCATTTGCTGTTGTCTGCTCAGGACCGTTAGTATTAAGTCCCATGGTGCCTGCGATAGTAGGAGCCATAAGGATACGTCCGGTGCCACGGTAAACGTTAAGCAGGCCTTCGCCTGAAAGACCGGAACCGATAAGTGACTTGGTTGATTTCTCTACAGTAAACTGAAGTGAACCTGACCATGCTATAGCCATGTTTCCATCAATCTTCACAACATCATCCTGAAGTACGAATTCAAAAAGCTCCTGTCTTGGAACAGGTGTTTCAAGAACTGCCATACCCTGACCGATAAGACTTAAGTTAAAGAGACCCTCACCACCAAGAAGTGCAGAAGAGACATTCTGGCGTCTTACAACCTTCTCCTGAAGACCTGCATCACATGCAAGGAAGAGACCATCGTCAAGAACGATACCCTGTGGCCCCCATTGACCGATATCTTCGAGAATGATGTGATTATATGTCGGCTCAAGCATAAGGAAACCCTGACCTGTATATATAGGCTTCACAGCGGATTCGCCGGTTACAGCACCCTTCACAGCCTTGCTGAAGAATCCGCCTACACCGCCTACATCTGCATTCATATCAACGGCGCCTGTTGTCCACTGCATAGCGCCTGCCTGAACTTTTACGGCGTTACCATTCAGCTGTGCAAGTACCTGACGTTTTTTAACATTCATTTCTTTCATGAAGTATGCGTCCGGCGCGGCATAAGGGCTGACGGAGAGATCGTTCTGATGTTCATATACATAAAACGGACCGCCGCTTGCGATACAAGTCATGTTTTCATTGTTAAATACATTGTTAAGTGTAACCATAATAATAACCCTCCATAGATATTACATAAGTTTTTTAAACATTTCCCTAAATTCATCAAGACTTGCAGGTCTTGGATTGCCCGGTGCACAGGCATCCGCTGCAGCAGATTCGCAAAGGAAGTCAAGATCTTCTTCTTTTAACTTATCAAGCTTTGTAGGTATTCCAACATCTACTGAAAGCTGTCTTACGGCATCAATGGCTGCCTTTCTGTAGGCTGCTGTATCCATACCGCTTGTATCTATTCCAAATGCTTCGGCAATGTATTTGAATTTATCGCCTGTTGCCTCAGCGTTAAATTCCATTACTATAGGCAGCATCATTGCACATGCAACGCCATGAGGGGTATCATAAACAGCACCAAGTGTATGAGCCATTGAATGTGCGATACCGAGACCTACATTTGAATAAGCCATGGCAGTTACATACTGCGCAAGAGCCATTCCTTCACGACCGTCAGGGTCATTGTCAACTGCCTTACGAAGGTTAGCTGCTATAAGCTTTATAGCTTCAAGATTGAGACAATCAGAAAGCTCCCATGCAGCAGCGGTAGTATAGCCTTCAATGGCATGTGTAAGAGCGTCCATTCCGGTTGAAGCTGTAAGTCCCTTCGGCATTGTTGACATCATATCAGGATCAACAACTGCTACGTCAGGAATATCATTAGGGTCTACACACACAAATTTACGCTTCTTTTCAACATCAGTAATTACATAGTTGATGGTTGATTCAGCCCCGGTTCCGCCTGTAGTCGGAACTGCGATCGTAAATACTGTACGTTTCTTTGTTGGGGCAACTCCTTCAAGAGAACGGACATCTGCAAATTCAGGATTGTTAACAATGATTCCTATACCTTTACCGGTATCCATTGAAGAACCGCCGCCGATTGTGATCATGAAATCAGCACCCGATTCCTTGTATGCCTTTACGCCGCTCTGTACATTTTCGATAGTGGGGTTTGGCTTGATGTCTGAATATACTTCAAATTCAATACCATTCTCGCTGAGAAGATCTGTGACCTTTGATGTAACCCCAAATTTAACAAGGTCTGGATCTGATGCAACAAAAGCTTTTTTAAAACCCTTTGATTTGATAATTCCCGGAATTTCATTTATGGCACCATGTCCATGATATGAAACTCCATTCAGCACAAAACGATTAACACCCATAATAATACCTCCTTATATTTTGATGCATTTAATTATATCAGAACGCGGGCTCTGAAACTAGAGTATTTTTATCATGTTTTTTTCTGATTATGATGTCTTTTATACTGAAATATCTTGAGAATTATTATCAAATAAGCTATACTTTTGTGTGGTCTTTTGTTTGAAAGATAGGCATAACAAGAATGCTTTAGATAAAGGAGATTAGCGATGAAAGAACTTATGTTGGGAAACAAGGCTGTTGCCCGCGGACTTTATGAGGCCGGCTGCTGTTTCGTATCAAGCTATCCGGGAACTCCTTCTACGGAGATTACTGAGGAAGCTGCAAAGTATGATGAGATTTACTGCGAATGGGCTCCGAATGAAAAAGTGGCTATGGAAGCTGCCTTTGGAGCGAGTCTTGCAGGAAGAAGAAGTTTCTGCGGTATGAAGCATGTAGGACTTAATGTTGCCGCAGATCCGCTTTTCACTATGTCCTATACCGGAGTAAATGCCGGAATGATCATAGGAGTTGCAGATGATGCCGGAATGCATTCTTCACAGAATGAGCAGGATTCCAGACATCACGCAATTGCATCTAAGATTCCCATGCTTGAGCCTTCCGACTCAGAGGAAGCTCTTCAGTTTACCAAGATAGCATATGAGTTATCGGAAGAGTTTGATACGCCGGTACTTATGAAGATGTGTACAAGAGTTTCTCACTCCCAGTCAGTTGTGGAGCTTGGTGAGAGAGTTGTTCCTGAAAGAAAGAATTATGAGAAGAATATCCCTAAATATGTAATGATGCCGGGAAATGCTATTAGGCGTCATCCTTTTGTTGAAGAAAGAACGAGAAAATTAAGGGAGTGGTCTGAGACAGCTCCTGTAAACAGAGTTGAAATGGGTGGCACCGAGATAGGTATAATCACATCATCCACTTCATATCAGTATGTTAAGGAAGTTTTTGGCGACAGCGTTTCAGTACTTAAGCTTGGAATGGTGAATCCGCTTCCTGAAAAGCTGATCAGGGACTTTGCAGAGAAGGTTGATACACTTTATGTCGTAGAAGAACTTGATCCTATCATTGAAGATTATGTAAAGACTCTTGGAATTGCAGTTAAAGGTAAGGATATGCTTCCGATTGAAGGGGAGTTTTCACAGAACCTCATCCGAAATGCATTTGGCAAGGATACACCGGAGGGAAGAGCACTTACTGATACTATCCCTGTACGTCCGCCTGTTATGTGTGCAGGCTGTCCTCACAGAGGTCTTTTCTTCACACTTAATAAGAATAAATGTACCGTTCTCGGTGATATCGGCTGCTACACACTTGGTGCGGTAGCTCCGCTTTCTGCTATAGATGTTACACTTTGTATGGGTGCTTCAATAAGCAGTATTCACGGTTTCAACAAAGCCGGTGATGGGGAAAATGAAAATAAGACGGTTGCGGTTATCGGAGATTCGACATTCATGCACTCCGGAATGACAGGCCTTGCAAATATTGCCTATAATCAGTCCAATTCAACCGTCATTATTCTTGATAATTCCATTACGGGTATGACAGGGCATCAGCAGAACCCTACAACAGGTTATAACATTAAGGGCGATCCGGCAGGTAAGATTGACCTTGAGGCGCTCTGCCGTTCCATGGGCTTTAACAGAGTAAGAGTAGTTGATCCTTATAATCTTAAAGAATGTGATGAGGCGATTAAGGAAGAGCTTTCGGTTCCGGAACCTTCAGTTATCATTTCAAGAAGACCGTGTGCACTTCTTAAATACGTTAAGCATAATCCGCCTCTCTGTGTTAACACAGATAAATGTATCGGCTGTAAGTCATGTATGAGAATAGGCTGTCCTGCCATTTCAATGAAGGACGGTAAGGCACATGTTGATGAGACTCTTTGCGTAGGCTGTGGTCTGTGCGAACAGATGTGTCCTGTACATGCATTTGAAAGCACCGGAAAGGGGGAGAACTAATATGGAAACTAAAAATGTTATGATAGTCGGCGTAGGCGGACAGGGTTCTCTTCTTGCAAGTAAGCTTCTCGGAAGACTTCTTCTTGATGAAGGATATGATGTAAAGGTTTCAGAAGTACATGGTATGTCACAGCGTGGAGGAAGCGTTGTAACATATGTAAGATACGGTGATAAGGTTTATTCACCGGTTATAGATAAGGGAGAAGCGGACTATATCGTTTCATTTGAGATACTTGAAGCTGCAAGGTGGCTTCCTTACCTTAAGAAGGACGGACAGATAGTTACAAATATTCAGGAAATCGATCCTATGCCGGTTATAACAGGTGCTGCAGAGTATCCTGCTGATCTTGTTGAAAAGATGAAAGCATCGGGAGCAAAGGTTGATGCCCTTGACTGCCTGAAGCTCGCTGAAGAAGCAGGCTCTGCAAAAGCAGTAAATATAGTGCTTATGGGAAGACTCTCTCATTACTTCGATATGCCGGATGAGGCATGGCAGAAGGCTATGGAGAGGATTGTTCCTGCTAAGTTCCTTGAACTTAACAAAGTAGCTTTTGAACTGGGGAAGAATGCGTAATATATGCATTTCTTATGTGGTTTTATTGAACTTTCGTTGGTTTACATAATTTGTAGTGTATTATTTTAAGTTTTGTTTTAAGAGGAGAAGTAAAGATAATGGAACGTTATTTTCAGCCGGAGATTGAGTGCGCGTCCCGGGAGGAGATTGTAGAGATCCAGAACAAAAAACTGGTGGAACAGGTAAAGCATGTTTGGGATAATGTGCCGTATTACCGTAAGAAGATGGAAGAAAAAGGGGTTACACCTGATGACATTAAGAGTATCGATGACCTTCATAAACTTCCGTTTCTTTCAAAAGCAGACCTTAGAGAGAGCTATCCATACGGGCTTTTGGGAGTACCGCTTAAGGACTGTGTGCGCATTCATTCGACATCAGGTACCACGGGAAAAAGGGTTGTTGCTTATTATACCAAGGATGACCTTGAGCTTTGGAATGACTGCTGTGCCAGAGCTATAGTAGCTGCCGGCGGAACAGAGGAGGATGTAGTTCAGATTGCATATGGCTATGGACTTTTTACAGGCGGTATGGGTCTTCATGGCGGAAGCGAGAAGCTGGGATGCCTCACTATTCCCGCATCTTCAGGAAATACTGACAGACAGATAATGTTTATTAAGGATCTTGGAGCAACCATACTCTGCTGTACACCTTCATATGCGGCATACCTTGCTGAGACTATGAAGGAGATGGGCATGAGCCCTGATGATATACCGATCAAGGCAGGCATCTTCGGTGCTGAGGCATGGAGTGAGGAAATGCGTCGTGACATTGAAGCTACCATGGGTATCAAAGCCTATGACATCTTCGGTCTTACTGAGCTTTCCGGTCCGGGCGTTTCATTTGAATGTTCTGCACAGAAAGGCATGCATATAAATGAAGATCATTTCATTGCGGAAATAATCGATCCTGATACGGGAGAAGTTCTTCCGGATGGAGCTGAAGGTGAGCTGGTATTTACATCTATTGATAAGAAAGCATTTCCGCTTCTTCGTTACAGAACAAGAGATATATGTTCACTTACAAGAGAAAAGTGTTCATGTGGACGTACTCATGTAAGAATGGCTAAGCCAAAGGGACGTTCAGATGACATGCTTATAATCCGTGGTGTAAATGTATTCCCATCACAGATTGAAACAGTTCTTCTCAACCATGGCTATCAGGCTAACTACCAGATTATAGTTGACCGTGTGAACAACACAGATACATTTGATGTACATGTAGAAATGACACCTGAAATGTTTACAGATAAGGTTTCAGAGATAACAGAAAGACAGAATGAACTTGTAGCGGGTCTTAAGTCAATGCTCGGAATCAAAGCCAAGGTTACTCTTGTTGCACCTAAGAGCATTACAAGAAGCGAAGGAAAAGCAGTCAGAGTTATCGATAAACGTAAGATATAATGAGACGCAAGCTGTAGCTTTGGTTTTATAAAAGGGGGTATAATCATGAGCGTAAAGCAGATTTCTATCTTTGTAGAGAATAAACCGGGTAAAATGAATGGCATGACGGAAGTTCTTGCCGCTAACAATATTAATATGAGAGCGCTTTCACTGGCTGAAACGGAAGGGTTTGGAATCGTTCGTATCATAGTTGATGATGTGTATGAGGCAACAACTGTTCTTAAAGATGAAGGATATATCAATAAGGTGAATTCAGTTGTTGTCGTTGAGATTCCTGATGTCACAGGCGGTCTTAATAAAGTACTTAAGGTATTCACGGAGGCGAATATCAATCTTGATTATATGTATGCATTTGCAGGTGAGAAAAATGTGGCAAACGTATACTTTGTATTCAGGGTAAGTGATCATAAGGCAGCAGAATCAGCGCTTACAAAGGCAGGAATCAGAATCCTTTCTCAGGATGAAATACAGAGCCTGTAAAGTAAGATTATCCTGAACAGATGTTGGGGAAAAGTATGAATACAAGAAAGAAGGTATTCGGAATACTGTCCATAGTCGTAATGACACTTATATTTCTCTTTTCAGCCAGAAATGCTGAGAAGTCAACAGAGGACAGCTTAAGAGTAGGCATGGCAATCGGAAGACTTGTTGTTCCGGGTTTTGATGAACTGGATGAAGATGAGAAGGTTGACTATGCCATAAGTATAGATCACAGGGTTCGCAAGACGGCGCATTTCCTTGAATATACAGGACTTGGAATGATGCTACTCGGATTCTTCTATGACCGTGACAAAAAGAAATGGAAGTATATATGTGCAGCGTTTTTTGTCGGTGCATTTTATGCAGTGACAGATGAGTTTCATCAGATGTTTGTGCCGGGAAGAGCGTGCCAGGCATTTGACGTTATGATTGACAGCGCCGGTGTATTGACAGGTTCGGTTATTGCATTAATGGTCAGCTTTCTGTTGATTAAGGCGATGCAGAAAAAGTGTATTAAAAATAATTAAATAAAAGATTACCAATGAAGAGTATGGGGCTATGAAACGAGTGTTTCATGGCTCCTTTTTTAGTTGCGATAATGAAAAATGCCAGGTGGCAGGATGAGGAGAAGCAGGAAAGGCGGAAGGATGAAGTGGCGAGGTGATAGAGTGGGATAAGTGACAGGATGAAGTGGCGAGGTGATAGAGTGGGATAAGTGACAGGATGATAGATAATAATTGAATAGAGGGCTGAGAGGTTGGAAAAAATCATAAAAAAACTGAGAGGTTGGAAAAACATAAAAAAATGAGAGGTTGGAAAAAACATAAAAAACTGAAAGGCTGGAAAAAACATAAAAAAACTGAAAGGCTGGAAAAAAATCGGAAAAGGGACTGAAAAGAATGAAATTATACTGCAAAAAAGGAACTGAAAAGAAATAATCCAGATGGGGATTGTAAAAAATGCACAAACAAAATTGTGAAAAATGTCAATTGATGAACAGCATGGTTATAAAGTATACTTCACTTACATGAACAACCGGTTGCGCAATAGTTGCGCTATGCATTTGCATAAGGTCGGTTCATTGGTGCTGATAGGTCTGTTATCATTCACTTGTTAAAAGTATGAATGGTTTATGGAGGGTTTACCTTATGAAGAAAAGAGGATTAATTAATAAAATGATGTCTGCTGCGCTGTCTTCCGTACTTGCTGTATCACTTGCAACCTCATTTGCGGTATTTTCGCCTGTAGAACTGCTTAATCTTAATGCCTATGCAGATGGCGAAACCGTTATAGCCAATGCCGGCTTTGAAAATGATATTTGGGCATCTGATGCCGGGTGGTCAGTTACTGCAAGTGATTGGGAAGGTGATGCATCCGTACGTTATTTAAACTATGCCAATGAAGGGTTGACAGCAGCGTCTGAGAATTCAGGTGAATATTATGTAAACTGCTGGTCTCCTAAGCAGTGGGTTACATTTAATTTTACCCAGGATATTTCTCTTAAGGCAGGGACTTATACCTTTAATGTTTCGGGTGCGGGCGGAGACACTGAATACATGATGATGATTGATTCTTCTGGAGATGAAGTTACAAGCCTTGCAGAGGGTGATAAAGTTACTTCTTCCGGCTGGGATGTATGGAACCAGGCTTCTGTTACATATACAGCAGATGAAGATAAAAAAGTTACACTTAAAATCTCTGCATGGACTACAGCTGAATCAGGCGGGTACATTTCCCTTGATGATGTTTCTTATACATATACAGCAAACTCCGGAGGTGATACACCGGGTGATGATCCTGAACCGTCGGACCCTTCTACCGATGAACCGGAAGTTACAAGAAGCTTTACATTTGATACTATTCCTGTCAGCGGAGATCCCGTTGAATCAGAGCTTCATGTTGAAAAGGTCAGCATGATGAAGGATTTTATAACAGGTGCGGATATTTCTTCTTATAGGTCAATCAGAAACAGTGGCGCTACATTTAGTGACGAGGAAGGACATACTTTAAGTGACGAGGGATTCTTTAATCTCCTTCGTCAATCCGGCGTTAATTATGTAAGAATAAGAGTCTGGGTTGATCCTAAGAATTCTGCAGGTAAATATTACGGCGGCGGTAACTGTGACCTCGATACTGCTAAATGGCTTGGTCGTCTTGCTACGAGTGAAGGCCTCCGGGTTCTTATAGACTTCCATTATTCAGACTTCTGGACAGATCCGGGTAAGTACCAGGCACCTAAGGCATGGCAGAATCTTTCACTTGACGATAAGGCTAAGACTCTTAAAACCTGGACAGAGGAAAGCCTTACTGAACTTATAGATGCCGGCGTTGATGTAGGCATGGTTCAGATAGGAAATGAAACGACAAATGGTTTCTGTGGTGAAAAAGACAGAACAAACATGTGCAAGCTTTTCTCTGCAGGAAGCGAAGGCATAAGAAATGTAGAAGCTGCTAAAAATAAAGACATTATGATGGCTATCCATCTTACCAATCCTGAGCCGAACGGAACAGATTTTGATGGGTTCGCTAAAGACCTTAAGGATAATGGAGTTATATATGACGTTTTTGCAACGAGCTACTATCCTTACTGGCATGGGACGCTTTCTAATCTTTACAGTAAGCTTTCGAATATCGCAAGCAAATACGATAAATATGTAATGGTTGCCGAGACATCCTACGTAAGAACTCTTGAAGACGGAGACGGGCATCCTAACACAGTCAGAGTAGGTAAGAATGATGAAGCGCTTCTTTATGATGTAAGTGAGCAGGGTCAGGTAACTCATGTAAGAAATGTTATCGAGCAGATTGCCAAGATTCCTGACAATAAAGGTATAGGCGTATTCTGGTGGGAGCCTGCATGGATACCTGTTCAGAATTACGCTTCTTCAACAGATAAAGATGCAACTCTTGCAGAGAATAAGGCTCTCTGGGAGCAGTACGGTTCAGGCTGGGCAAGCTCCTATTCGAGTGATTACGATCCGGAAGACGCCGGATTATGGTACGGCGGTTCAGCGGTAGATAATGAATCATGGTTTGATTTCGATGGTAAGGTGCTTGAGTCAGCCAAGGTATTCAATATGGTTCGTTACGGAACTACAACTGATGACTATCTTATCCGTGTAAATGACACGTCAGCTTCTTTTGAAGAGGGTGATTACATAGAACTTCCTGAAACTGTTGATGCAATTTATGCAAGCGGAACAGTGAAGTCTGTAGCAGCTCTTTGGAATGAATCGGAAATTAAAGCTGCTAAAGAAGCTGGGACAGGCGAGTATGAAATAAGCGGAACAGTAGAATGTGATGAAGGTACATTTGACGTAATATGTAAGCTTACGATTCTTCCGGATAATCTTCTTATAAATCCGAGCTTTGAGGAAGACTCTAGAACGACTGACTGGACCATATCAGGCGACGGCGGAAACTGGAATGATATGGGGTCTAATTCAAAGACAGGGGATGCATGCCTGCATTTCTACAGCGACTCTGATTTTAACTTTGTCGCATATCAGAAGCTTACACTTGATAAAGGCATTTACACCTACGGCGGATATATGCAGGGTGAAACTAAAGGAGAGGATGACCTGGTAGGAGTTTATGTCGGAATTGACAGGAATGTCCTTGAAGATGTTACAAAGTCCATGACAGGATGGAAGAACTGGGCAAATCCTGAGATTGCGGAGTTTGAAATCGAAGAGGACGGAACTGAAGTGACATTTGGAATAACGGTAAATGCAACGGCTGAATCATGGGGAGCATTTGATGACATGTATCTCTATAAGGTCGGTGATCTTAGTAATGAGGATGAGGAAGAAGATGACGATTACACATATGCATTTATCGATGATGAAGGAAATGAGATAGAAGGAAAGTATTCTCATAAGATCGGAGATGAGAAGAAAGTAAGTATTCATATTGATGCCGATCATACTAAACTCGAAAGCGTAGCTGTTGATGGAAATGAACTCTCAGCTGACAACTACGATGTGACAGAGGGAAGTACCATCGTTACATTTGCGCCGGATTATCTTGATACATTAAGTATTGGAAATCATGAGGTGCTTATGAACTATAGTACAGGTAAGTCGGCTAAAGCAACGCTTGAGGTTCTTGCGGCAGACGCTGATGATGACGATGATGAGAGTGCAGGTACGGACAGAACAGCAGGTGCAGACAGCAGTTCGAACAGTGGAAGCAAGTCGGATTCAGGTTCGAACAGTGGAAGCAAGTCAGATGCGGGTTCGAACAGTGGAAGCAAGTCAGATGCGGGTTCGAACAGCGGAAGTAAGTCAGACACAAACAGCAGTGCGGTTAAGACAGGAGATACATCACCTATCTTAATGGTGAATATAATACTTCTGGTATCAGTTATCAGTATCGCACTTATTCTCATAGAGAAAAAAAGAGAAAAGGAAAAAAATTAAAATAATGTATTGACGAACAAATGTTCGAGTGATATTATATAGAAAACACGGATGAACTCCCATCGTCCGGATTCGTAACCTTAGTCAGGTGTGCGCCTATCCCTATTTCCCAAAGGCATACCTGACTAATGTTATATTTAAGAGGTCTATATGATGCCTGGAACGAATGAACGAATAAGACAACCGAATAGTGAAGCGAGGAGTTATATATGTATAGATCTCAAGTCATTTTACGCATCTGTCGAATGTGTAGAGAGAGGACTTGATCCCATGACTACGAATCTTGTTGTGGCCGATCCCGACAGGACTGAGAAGACTATATGTCTAGCTATAACTCCTGCCATGAAGAAGCTCGGGATTAAAAACAGATGCAGGGTATTTGAGATTCCAAAGAATGTTGATTACATCATGGCTGAGCCGAGGATGAGTCTTTATATGGATTATTCGACAAGGATATACCGTATATATCTAAGATACATTTCCAGCGAGGATATTCATGTATATTCAGTCGATGAGGTTTTTATAGATGTAACACACTATCTTAGGCTTTACGGCATGACACCGAAGGAACTGGGGAAGACTCTTATTGCCGCTGTATTTAAGGAGACAGGCATAACGGCAACCTGCGGTGTCGGGACGAACATGTTTCTTGCCAAGATAGCTATGGATATAATCGCCAAGAAGTCGCCTGATTTTATGGGAGAGCTCGATGAAGAAAGCTATAAGGAAATTCTCTGGGATCATAAGCCTCTTAGGGATTTTTGGATGATAGGTCCGGGAACGGTGAGAAGACTTGAGAAGTACGGGATCACGACCATGAGGGAGATAGCTCATACGGATGAGGATTTCCTCTATAAGCAGTTTGGTATAGACGCGGAGCTTCTCATAGACCATGCATGGGGAAGAGAGATTACGAATATAAGTGATGTCAAAGCGTATGTTCCGAAGGAGAACTCTCTTTCAAGAAGCCAGATACTTCCGTGTGATTACTGCTTTGAAGAAGGAGAACTAATTCTTAAGGAGATGATGGATCTTCTTTGTCTTGATATGGTTGATAAGGATTTCGTTACAGATTCCATAACCATTCATATTAGTTATTCAAGGGAATGTAATAAGGAAGCGGCACATGGAAGCGTGCATCTGGATTTCAGAACCAATGCCGACATGGTCATCATACCGGCTGTAACAGAACTCTATCAGGATATCGTATCAAAGGATTATCCGGTCAGAAGGATAGCTATATCCTGCAACAGAGTGGTTCATGAGGATTATATGCAGTACAATCTGTTTGTTGATTCGGAGACGCTTAAAAAGGACAGGAATGTACAACAGGCAGTTATCGACATTAAGAAGAGATACGGTAAGAATGCTATACTTAAAGGGATGAATTATGAAGACAAGGCTACAACCAGAGAGAGGAATATACAGATAGGAGGTCATAAGGGCTATGGTGAAGGAAAGACAGTCTATGTCCGAGGCGATGAGAGCTAAGCAGTTTTCGCCATTTGCTGCGCTGGTCGGACTTGATGAGAAAGTTGATGGGGCGGGCTTTATACCGGATGACCGCATAGTGCTCGGACCAGAAGCGCTTGCCGAACTCGACAGGGCAATCTGCGGGCTCAGAAAAGGCGATATAATTAAAGTGAGATACTATTTTCGCGGAAGATATGTAAGCAGTATGGGGAGGGTTTCTAAGTTCGACAGACAGGAGAGAACCATAATGATAGGAGAAGAGAGAGTTCTCCTCGATGATATAATTGAATTTGAGAAGATGTAGGGCCGGAATCGGAAGCAATCTGAGCAAATCCGGAATTAAAGTAAATTTCTTATTGACATTTATTACTTTAACGTGTTAAACTGCCCTAAACCGTTGATGAAGAGTAAGTAGGCAAGACCGCTTCTTCTACAGAGAGCTGTATGTGGTGAGATTACGGCGATGAATGTTTTACCGAATGGACTTCAGAGGGCGACCTGAAATGCTTTGCAGAGTATGGAAGACGGAGAGTCAGAACCTCCGTTATCAAAGTTCGGCATATGATAGTATGCATTAAGAGGGTGTATATTACACCAAGCCGGGTGGCACCGCAGGAAGATAACTTACCTGTCCCAGCAGTAACTACTGTTTGGGACATTTTTTTATGGAAAAAATGTCCCGGTATGGTCCGATAAAAAATCCGGATGGGACCGGATGAAGCGGACAGGATTTAATGACATGGAGGTAATTATTATGTCAGACAACAAAATTCCTTACAAAATCTATCTTAACGAAGAGGAGATGCCGAAGGCTTGGTATAATCTACGAGCTGATATGAAGGTTAAACCGGCACCGCTTCTCAATCCGGGAACAGGAAAACCGCTTACGGCAGAAGAACTGTCGCCTATATTCTGCGAGGAGCTCGTACAGCAGGAGCTTGATGAAACAACTCCATTTATAGAGATTCCTGAAGAGATAAGAGAATTCTATAAAATGTATCGTCCATCACCGCTTGTAAGAGCGTACTGCCTTGAGAAGAAGCTTGATACTCCGGCTAAGATCTATTACAAATTCGAAGGAAACAACACAAGCGGAAGCCATAAGCTTAATTCTGCTATTGCTCAGGCTTACTATGCAAAGAAGCAGGGGCTTAAGGGAGTAACTACGGAAACGGGAGCAGGCCAGTGGGGTACAGCACTTTCCATGGCATGTTCATATTTTGATCTTGACTGTAAGGTATATATGGTTAAAGTCTCATACGAGCAGAAACCGTTCAGAAGAGAGGTTATGAGAACCTACGGTTCTTCGGTGGTTCCATCACCGTCAGAGACTACAGAGGTAGGAAAGAAGATACTTGCTGAGCATCCGGGTACAACAGGAAGTCTTGGATGTGCTATATCAGAGGCAGTTGAAGTAGCAACAAAGAATCCGGGTTACAGATATGTTCTCGGGAGCGTGCTTAATCAGGTTTTACTTCATCAGTCAGTTATAGGACTCGAAACAAAAACCGCGCTTGATAAGTACGGAATCAAGCCGGATATCATTATAGGCTGCGCAGGAGGTGGCTCAAACCTTGGAGGACTTATAGCTCCGTTCATGAGAGAGAAGCTTCGCGGAGAAGCAGACTACAGGATCATAGCAGTTGAACCTGCATCATGTCCTAGCTTCACTCGCGGTACATTTGCATATGACTTCTGTGATACGGGAATGATATGTCCGCTTGCAAAGATGTACACACTGGGAAGCAGCTTCATCCCTTCACCGAACCATGCGGGAGGACTCAGATTCCATGGAATGAGTTCAACACTTTCACAGCTTTACCATGATGGTTTTATGGAGGCAAGAAGCGTTGAGCAAAACAGTGTATTTGAAGCGGCAGAGCAGTTTGCAAGGATTGAAGGTATACTTCCGGCACCGGAGAGCTCACATGCTATAAGAGCAGCTATAGACGAAGCTCTGAAATGCAAGGAAACAGGTGAGGAGAAGACCATAGTATTCGGACTTACCGGAACAGGATATTTCGACCTTGTAGCTTACGAAAAGTATAATAACGGAGAAATGACAGACGAGATTCCGACGGACGAGCAGATAGCAGCATCGGTAGCAAAGCTTCCTCATGTGGAGTAAGGGCTGCTTTAAATGCATTTTGTAAGTTACATACTTGATAAAAATGTTGCTCTTTTGTTATACTTTGTATAGTAATATGTAGACGTTCAAGGGAACAGTTTTAGATACATATGATGGTATGGAGGTATGACATGAAAGAAGTTAATCCAAATGAAATTGATGAATTTGCAGTCGGCAGTATAAATGATTATGAAGAGGAAGACAATTCATTTGAAGAACTTGAGAATGAAGAGTTAGAAAAGGCAAAAAAGAAAAAGGAACTTGCCGAGGATGAACTTAACAGAGAGCTTAACAATACCTTTGAGATAGGTGAAAATGAAACGCTCGAGCAGCATTTTAAAGGCGAAAACGGCAAGATGAGTGCTGAGGATGAGAAAAAGTACTACAGCTACATGGAGTCTCATACCGGAGATAAGATAAAGGAAAAGTCTCCACGTGAGAAAATTGAAGCTCTTTCAAAAGCAGCTGCTGCTTATATGATGGTTAAGGCTACATCTACAAGAGTTTACAATACGAATACAATCCATAAGAATGCTACAAAAATTAAGCAGACGCTTGACCTTTCAAATCTTCACGAGATCGATGTTGACGATATGCTCAGCAGCCCTGAGAACCTTAAGAAGGGCGTAAATGAAAGACTGAATCACCTTTACGGAAATGAGAAAAACTTTGATGAATACATCAAGAAGATGAAAACTCTTTCCGAAAACCTTATGTCGGACGATAACAGATCTAAAGAATATAAGGCGATGGTAAGATGCATAAAGGAAGTAGCGCAGCTTAAGCCGGGTGATAAGGACGAGATCATATCCAAGAATTATAAGCTCATGGAAAGCGTTGAGAAGTATATGAAGGGTAAGAAGAGAGTCCGTAAAACCGAGGTTGGTGTTGAGCATTTCAATAATGCGCTCGATGCTCTTGCTATCATGAATGAATATAACCCTATGCTTACGGATAAGGTTGCATCATTAGTAGACAGAGTTAATGAGGTTCGTGGTTCTGAGCTTGCCGATCATAAGGACCATGTAGATATAGCTGATTTCGGTGCTGAAAGAGCAGTTGAAGCAAAGGCTAAGAGAATTGAAAGGACTAAGGAAAAGAAGAGAGAGCTTACGATGGATAAAGAAATGCTTAAGAATAAGGAGCTCACTCATCCAACAGTAGGTATGTAATTTAAAGCAGTAAGATATAGAAAGAGGCGGTTCATATGAATCGCCTCTTTTTATATCTTAGTTTAGTAATTATGCATGACTACTTGGACCTGATGTTTTTTTCTGATTCTTAATATTAACTTTCTTAAGAGGAACTTCTTCAAACTTCTTTTCCTCAGGATGAACTTTAAAATATGCGTTCTCAAATTCACGTGACTGACTAAGTCGATTGGTTGGGGTAGGAATAGAAGCTTCAGGTCTGTCATAGCCTTGAATACTTAAAAAGTCTTCTTTATTTCCTTCATAATAAGCTTTAAACTCTGCTGAATTTAGGAGAGTTTCAGCTGCTTTATTTAGAGGTGCAACTTTGATGCTCTTAAGACGGTCACGCACAGTTTTCTCGTTTTCGGTAAGTTTTTTACCCTGTCTTAACTTATCTTCAAGGCTGAGTTTGAGAATGATCATATCGGCAGCAACAGCATTCTTTATCAGAGTCTCGGTATCTTCTGCGATAGGAAGTCCTGTTGATTTTCTAATGTCATCAAGGAATGGGTTTCTGTCAGCTTCCTTTAAGCCGGCAAGTCCAAATCCAAGATACTGTGCAAACTGAAGCTCATAATAAGCTTTTTCTTCAGCGTGTGCATTCGGGTGTTTTTTTATAACATTGTAAGTCTGATTAACCTGGAATTTAGTACGGCTTAAATGGTTACGGTATAGGTTAGCGCTTCTTTTGTCCTGTCTCTCAATAAATCTTTCACTGTTTAAGTACTGCATTTGTTTCGTGGTGTATTCAGTCTTAGCAGTGTTGTTCTTTGCTGAAACTTCAGCAGCGTCCTGGAGCTTTTTATCTAAATCATTAAAGCTGTTAAGCATTTTATTAAGGAAATCACGACAATTTTCCGCGTCCCTGTAACGTCTTTCCTGTCTGTTGGGTTTATGAGGCCCGTTAATATGTCTCCAGCTTTCATTTTTATTGTCCTTATACTGGATGTAGTCATTTGCTTTGGAAAGAGCTATTCTTACTTTTGTTTTTAAATCAACTAACTGCCTGATGTGCTTCTTATTTGTGATAACCGATTTACCAAGAAGCGGACCCTGTAATTCAATCATGGATTTTTTGAGCTCTTTCATATCATCAAACAGTTTGTCGTATTTTTCAGAGCTTCCGCCCCAAAATGTATCATTATCAAGATTACCGATAAGCTTATTCATGTCGGGTATATTGCCTACAGTAAGATTATAAACGCTTTTAATATAGTCCTCTCTCAGATTATTATGAAGGCAGGAAAATGCATAGTTGGAATTAGCGTTTTTTCTGAGTATCTCAAACAGATTTTTAGGATTAGCATTGCAGAGATCATCAGTTATCGTCATTTCGGAAAGTTCTTCATCTTCGACAATCTTTATGGTTCCGGGGATGATATATCCCTTTGTATATCCATTTGCATATTTGGCGGTATCCTTTGTCAGCTTGTCCTTCAAACTATCAAGTCTTGCTTTTGCTGCGTTAATTTCAGCTGTAGAAAAACCATAGCCATAGAAAACCTGTTCGAGCATCTGAGGTGAGATAGCCATTATCCGCTGCTGCATATCTTTTGTTATAACCTTCATGCGGTTAGGTGGAATATATGTCATGCGGGCTTTACTTGTATCAGCGCTTCCCCAGGAAGTGTCGTTATCTATTCCCTGTGGGAGATTAAGGTTGATGAGTCCGTCGGGACCTTCCGTAAAATCATAAAGCATATTACCGCCGTGTCTGTCAGGGTTACCACATAAATAGTCAAGGATCTGGAGATTTCCGATCTGCTTTTTTACCTTAAGAGATTCAATACAGTCAAATTCAGCCTTTAGAGCAAGTGAATCCTTAGGAATATTGTGTGAATCAAAACCCTTTGCACTCTTCATGAAGGTGCCTTTATATGTCTTGCCACCGATTGTAAGCTTCATGTTTTCTGAAAATGCTATGGCATCCGGACATCCAAGTAATTCTGCCATCTTACTCATTGCGGCATTTCTTCTGTTAATATTACTGCCGGGTTCAATGCCTACACCTTCATTTATATTGACTTTGTTTTGTTCTCTAAAACCGGCAGAAGCCACGTCAACAAACATTTTCAGTTTTTCAGGGGTATTTATATAGCTCTTTAAAGAACTGCCCATATTTTTGCTGAGATATTTTACAGCTTCGGTATACTTCATCATGGATAGTTCTTCTTTTGCAAAAAGGATACTAGTTAGGGCATCTTTATTATTTCTGCTGAATTTTGAATAAAAACTCTTAATAGCCGAAGTGCTGATAAAAGATGCAGCTTTTCCGTATTTACTTCTTGCGGTTCTGATTTCTTTTGCTACTGTATCACCTGATTCAAGAACATTGTCAGGAGTGAAAAAGCCATCTATCACTTCTCCACTCGGAGATTTTATCTTTACATGGATTCTTTCGTTCTGAGCTCCTTGATCCTTATGACCGTTATTAGCCGGTTCTTCCACAACCTGATAATCAGACCTGACTCGGGAATCTTCGTAAATGTCATTTATTGTAAGGTTGTCTTTATCTTTAGAATTATTAAAAGTTCTGAGATCTTTACTGAGGGTATTAAGTATTAAGTCAATCTGCTTAATCTGAGACTTTAGAGATTTGATTCTTCTTGTAATATCCCTTCGCTCATATGCGTTGGTGGATGCGTCATGTTCTTCTTCAAGCTCGGATATTTTATCTGTCATTTTGTTGGTAAAGCTGGATAAAGTATGGATAGAAGCAGAATAGTATGCGATTACTTCATTTATATCAGCTTTACTCATAACAGGAGCTTCGTTAATATCACCTACCAGAACTTCATCGTCGGGTTTCGCATTTTCTGCTTTTTTAGACGCATTCTTTTTGCCTTTTTTAGCTCCATCATTATTCGGTGCCGGATTTACAGCCGGTTTTCTGTATGGACTGAATTTAGAAATTGTATCATTTAGAGCTTTAAGTGAATCTGAAATAGACTTCTTATCCTGGTAGTAAGGATCGTCCCTCTGTGGATTCAGATATATTTCATGCAGCTTTAAATATTCAACCTGGCGTTTTTTAAGTCTGTTTTTAGGCATAGCATTTCTCCTTGTTTCTTAAACACAAACATTAATTCATACAGTTTATTCTACACTTAATGGGATAACAAAAGTGCAACAAATCTTTAGGAGTTTCGACGTTTTTCAAAAAATCTGACAAGACGTATGTCGAGGGCATTTGCTATACTGTTAAGGGCGGAAATTGAAACGCTCTTTATGGTTGCATTTGATTCGAGTTTTGACAGGTAACTCATACTTATGCCTGACATTTCCGAGAGCTCCTTTTGGGTGAGACCGGATTTTGTCCTGAAAAACTTTATATTTTTGCCTATTACAGAATATAATTCTTTATCTGAATGAAATATCATATTATAATCTTAGTACTCCTTTCATACTCACTGGAAGTTTGTGTAAGTGATATATAGTTTTTTGATAGTTGTGATTATACGAAAAGTATAACGCATGAGAGAGGAGAGTTTCAATATTCAGAGGTGAGGAAAATGCTACTTTTTTGGCGTTGGATCAGAGAAGTCCGGCATGCTGTAAAAATAGTGGATGAAAAATGACTATGGATATAGATAAGATTACAAATGAGAATATAATTATTGATAACAGCGGACGTGCACCGTTTATCAAGCTTAAAGGAATGGACAGATTTACCGGCATCAGACATGGCTTTTCGACCAGACTGGGTGGGGTGAGTAAAGGCATATATGAGTCCATGAATCTGGGGCTGAAGCTGGATGATGAAAAGGAAAATGTATTAAGGAATTATGAGATTTTCGGTGAGTCGGTTGGGATTGATCATACCAGAATATCAAGTCCGGATCAGGTTCATAAGGCAAAAGTACTTGTAGCAACCGAGGAAGATGCGGGGGATGGAATAGTGAGACCTCTCACTCATTTCGAAGTTGACGCGCAGGTAACAAATGTAAAAAATCTGCCGCTCATTGTTTTCGGGGCGGACTGCGTACCGATGATATTCTATGATCCTGTGCATGAAGCCATAGGTACCGCACATGGAGGATGGAGAGGTACGGTGATGAGAATTGCGGGAAATGTCATAAAGACGATGAAAGAAGAATATGGTTCCGATCCCGGAGACATACATGTTGGAATCGGACCGTCAATCGGACCCGGTAATTACGAAGTGGATGATACAGTTATAAGAGAAGTAAGTAAAATGAATCTTCCCGGTGCAGAGACGGCATACAGGTTGCGTAAAACAAAATATATGCTCGATTTATGGCTCCTCAACAGACTTGTTCTTATTGAGGCAGGAGTTCCGGATGAGCATATTTACTGCGCGGAGCTTTGCACAATGAAGCACCACGATACATTTTTCTCGCACAGATATACCCATGGAAGACGCGGACTTAACGCCGGAATAATATGTATAAATTTACCACAGGGACAGACCCCTTGGTAAAAAATTACCAGAGGGACTGTTCCCCTTGGCAGAAATGAGGGATTGATATGAAAACAGCATTATTTGATATGGATGGAACATTACTTGATACTGAAAGGATTTACCAGAAATACTGGAAAATGGCATCTGATGAGTTGGGATTCGGACTCACAGAAGAGGATTTACTGAAATTCAGGAGTCTTTCTGTTAAGTACGGCATAGCGCTGGCTGAGGAAATGACCGGCAGAAAAACAGCATATGAGGAGCTTCGAAACAGGCGTAAGGAACTTATGGATCCCATTATGAAGGATATAGAAATGCCCCTTAAGCCGTTCGTCGCGGAAGCGCTTAAAGTGCTCAAGGAAAATGGAGTGAGACTCGGTGTTGCAACCGCTACAAGGCTTGACAGAACAATGGATTATTTGGAAAGAGCGGGGCTTGTTTCATATTTTGATGAGATAATAAGTGCAAGGAGCGTGGAAAATGGTAAACCGGCTCCTGATGTATATCTGTATGCATGTGAGAGGATAGGGTCAAAACCGTGCGATACATTTGCAGTGGAAGACGCACCTAACGGAGTCAAGTCCGCTTATAGAGCCGGATGTAAAGTTATAATGATACCCGATCTTACGGAACCGGATGATGAGATAGAAGGAATGATAAGTAAGGTTTCGAAGAACCTTATGGATGCAGCGGAATTCATACTTGGATGACGGCAACGTACTGTATTTGCCGATGCGGCTTTCAGTACTGTGTTATGACGGAGTTTTCGTGATAATTATATGCCGGGATGATGACCGGCGTGATTGAAAGAAAGATTCATTCATGTTATAATAGGCACTATTGAAAGGTTATGAGGGTGTTTAAACAGACAAAAGATTGGGAGGATTAGAAATGTATGGTTTTCGTTCACTGATTGATAAGTTAAAGTCAAATCCAAAGACTATAGTATTTACAGAGGGTACAGATGCGCGCATACTTGAAGCATCTTCCAGACTTCTTGCCAGCAGTTTTCTTAAGCCTGTTCTGGTAGGAAAACCTGAGGATATATATGAAAAGGCAGAAGACAGCGGATTCAATATACGTGGTGCCAATATTATAGACCCTGAGAATTTCCCTGATTTTGAGAAGATGGTTGAAGAGATTCTCGAAGTCAGAAAAGGAAAGGGACTTACCGAGAAGAGGGCAAGAGAGATACTTCTTCAGCCTAATTATTTCGGGACAATGCTTGTTAAGATGGGATATGCAGACTGCCTTCTTGGAGGTGCAACATATTCGACAGCTGACACTGTAAGACCGGCACTCCAGCTTATAAAGACCAAGCCTAATAACAAGATAGTATCTTCATGTTTTATTCTTGTAAGACCGGGTGCTACCGGCAAAAATGAGATACTAGCAATGGGTGACTGCAGTATCAACATTAAGCCTAATGAGGATGAACTGGTTGAGATCGCAGAGGAAACGATTAAGTGCGCAAAGATATTCGGTATTGATCCGCAGGTTGCATTCCTGAGCTATTCAACAGACGGCTCCGCAAAGGGTGAAGATGTGGAAAAGATGAGAAATGCCGCTAAGAAAACTAAGGAACGTAATCCTGATATTCCGATTGATGGAGAAATGCAGTTCGATGCAGCCGTATCACCGGGAGTGGCAAGCAAGAAGTACCCTACATCTCAGGTTGCCGGACACGCAAATACATTTATATTCCCTGACATTAACGCAGGTAATATAGGATATAAGATTGCTCAGAGAATGGGTAATTTTGAAGCTTACGGTCCTATACTTCTTGGACTTAATTCTCCGATAAATGATCTGTCGAGAGGATGTACAGCTGCCGAAGTTTATTCGATGGCTATAATAACTGCTTCATTTGCATAAGATATTACTACTTAGTAATTTGATGATTTGATAAAAGAAGCCACCTGCTACAAGTAGGTGGCTTTATTTGTTATGTAACTGAACAGTTATACTTTTTCAAATGCCTGATGCATTTTTGCTGCTACATACAAGTATATCCGCCGTCGACCGGAAGTGCGACTCCTGTAACGTATGTTGTTGCAGGGGAAGCGAGGAAGATGGCTGCAGTATCAAGCTCACCTTCATTTCCGTATCTTGAAAGAGGAATCATCGTCTGAGCATTTGCCTGGAAGAAATCACTGTCGAGCGTTTCTTTTGTAAGTGGTGAATAGAAATAACCCGGACAGATTGCATTAACTGTTATATTGTATTTGCCCCACTCTGCAGCAAGTGCTCTTGTGAGGTTAACTACACCGCCTTTAGCCGCATGATATGGTGAAGCAGGAGCAACTTTATTACCTACCAGTCCGTACATGGAAGCGATGTTGATGATACGTCCGTAATTTGCAGGAATCATAGCCTTTTTAGCTACAGCTCTGGCAACCTTAAATGAACCGAAAAGGTCGATATCGATTTCATTTTTAAATTGCTCATCTGTGATATCTTCAGCAGGAGCTACAGCACCTGTTCCGGCATTGTTGATGAGCACATCGATACGTCCGAATTTAGCAAGCACTTCATCGATTGCAGCATTTACGTTATCTGTATCTGTAATGTCACATCTGATGCCGATTGCCTCAACGCCAAATTCTTTGCTGATTTCTGCGGCAACTTCGTCTATTAAGTTCTGACGTCTTGCCATGCAAACTATCTTTGCACCCTGACTTGCGAGAGCTTTTGCCATCTGAACCCCGAGTCCGGTAGATGCACCGGTAACAACAGCAACTCTGTCAGTTAGATTAAAGTATTCTTTCATATTAGGTCTCCTTTAAGTGTTATTATTGATCGTAATTCTAAATGTTACGATTCTTAAGTTAATATAGCAGATTGAGGGACTTGAGGCAAGCAAAGCCTTCATAATGTGAAGCAAATCGGAAATGAGAAAGAGTGTGGGCGGTTTTTGGAAATGCACCACATATTCACGGCATTTCTTGCGGAAAGTATAAAGTAGTGGTACAATTAGGCGCATGGAAGATATACAGAAAAATCTATTAAAATGCAAAGCAATATGCGAAAAGTATGAGAAGTTCATGCGTGACCGTGATCCGGGAGATCTTTTTTATTCATTCTGTTCAGAGGTCATCAATATGGGCTTTCTTATTGCGGTCTCTGACGGTTATGTTGACGGTTATGAGATATCGCTTATCAACAGGACATTTAACGTTTTACTTGATTATACAATGCTTTCCAAGAATTTCGGACTTGATTACCTGTCGGAAGACAGTTTTCTCCAGAAGGTTCCCACAAGTATAAAGGAGATATCAAGGCTTGAAAAAGCTGAATACATGGGGGCGAAGTGTTTCCTTGCGGATACCAGAGTCCTGTACAATACATTTAAGCAGTTTGGTGGAATGATAATTAACTGCAACGGTGCACGACTCAAATTTGAAGTAATGCTTCTTAACTTCTTTACAAATATATGTCTTGAATACATTTTCAGTATTGAAGAAAGTGATGATCTGCTTAACTCGATGGTAACGAGTAATAAGCCGGATTCATTTCGTGCAAGTAATCAGAGACTTAATAATAACCTTTCGTCTGCTTCTCAAAATGAAAAAAGGGATGCAGAAAAAGGCGGGCATAACAGGTATGCCATGAAGGAAGCGTCGGGTGCACTTGAAAGACCGGCTGAAAGCGGTGCATATGGAATGCCTGCCGGAAATGTAATGCATGAAAAACCTGAAACCCGGGGTAATCTTTCGGTAGGACTTTCGGATGACGAACTTTATGCCGCCAGAAAAGAGGCGGGAGATGATGCAAGCCGTGACTTTATAGAAAGGTCGGTATCAGAGCATAGAGAAACTATGAGAGATATGTCAGACAGGACTGAGGTAAATGAACTTCTCAGCAAAATTGACAGTCTGACCGGACTTGGATGTGTTAAAAAAGAAATTCATGATATGATCAATCTTCTTATGGTTCAGAGAATCAGAGAGAAGAAGGGACTTAAAGCAACCGCTATTTCGAGGCATCTTGTATTTACAGGAAACCCCGGAACCGGTAAGACAACTGTTGCAAGAATACTTGCAAAGATATATAAAAGCATGGGTATACTGAAGACGGGACAGCTCGTGGAGACAGACCGTTCCGGTATGGTTGCCGGCTATATGGGACAGACCGCCGAAAAGGTTAAAGAAGTCACAGAATCAGCTATGGGTGGAATTCTTTTCATTGACGAAGCATATACACTTGTTAACGGAAATGAAGGAGATTTCGGGCAGGAAGCGGTTGATACTCTGCTTAAGATTATGGAGGACAGACGAGATGAGCTCATCGTTATCGTCGCAGGTTATCCTGATCTTATGGAGAAATTCCTTAATTCAAATCCGGGACTTCGTTCAAGATTTAATAAGTATATTCACTTTGAGGATTATTCTGACAATGAGCTTCTGACTATATTTAAGGCTTATGTGGATGAACAGGATTATTCACTTGAGGAAGGAATAGACGATACTGTTTTGGCAAAGATAGCAGAGCTTAGAGAAAATGCAGGAGAGAATTTCGGTAAT
The DNA here is from genome assembly GCA_946628415.1 of uncultured Lachnospiraceae bacterium. GTDB lineage: Bacteria > Bacillota > Clostridia > Lachnospirales > Lachnospiraceae > Eubacterium_Q. The sequence continues at coordinate 63,019 of CAMOWK010000013.1, forward strand.
GCCAGAGAGATCAGAAACTTTTTTGAGAAGGTAATCGGAAGGCAGGCTAACCGTATTATGGATATTCCGCCTGAGGAGCTTTATACGGACGAAGCTGCACTTACAACTATCACGAGAGATGATCTCGAAGTGCTGTGATGATCATTTTGAATATAAAATGTGTTCGGGTGCATGAACCGGAATGCAATGCATTACTTATAAATTACATTATAGGATACTTATCAGACTACAAAGAGAATTTTTAGGAGGATATCATGGGTAAATACTTCGGAACTGACGGATTTCGCGGGGAGGCAAATGTAGATCTTACCGCAGATCACGCTTATAAGGTTGGAAGATTTATAGGATGGTACTACACAGAACTCAGGAAAAAAGCAGGGGACTCTGAAAGGGCCAAGATAGTTATAGGAAAGGATACAAGACGTTCAAGTTATATGTTCGAGTACTCGCTTGTAAGCGGAATCACAGCTTCAGGCGCGGACGCATATATGCTCCATGTTACAACGACACCTTCAGTTGCTTATATCACAAGACTTGATGATTTTGATTGCGGAATAATGATATCCGCAAGTCACAATCCTTATTATGATAACGGCATAAAGCTTATCTCCGGCAAGGGAGACAAGATGGATGAAGAAACCACAAATCTCATCGAAGACTATATTGATGGCAAACTTCATGTATTTGACAGAGACTTTGCAGAACTTCCTTTTGCAAAGAGAAATGACATCGGCAGAACGGTTGACTATGTATCGGGAAGAAACAGATACGTTGGTTATCTCATCTCTCTCGGCGTATATTCATTTAAAAATATGAAGGTTGGACTTGACTGTGCCAATGGTGCGGCATGGACCATTGCGAAAGCGGTATTTGATGCGCTTGGCGCAAAGACTTACGTTATAAATGCAGATCCTAACGGAATTAATATCAATGAAAATGCAGGTTCAACCCATATAGAGAATCTGCAGAAATATGTTGTGGAGAACGGACTTGACGTAGGCTTCGCCTATGACGGTGATGCGGACAGATGTCTCGCTGTTGATGAAAAGGGAAATGTAGTTTCCGGCGATCATATCTTATACATTTACGGCACATATCTTAAGGAAAAAGGCACACTTGCCGAGAACACCGTAGTTACTACTGTGATGTCAAACTTTGGACTTTACAAGGCACTTGACGAAAAGGGCATCGGATACGCAAAGACTAAGGTCGGAGACAAATATGTATATGAATACATGATGAACCATGGCTGTGTTATCGGCGGTGAACAGTCAGGCCATATAATCTTCTCAAAATATGCAACTACAGGTGATGGCGTGCTTACATCTCTTAAGATGATGCAGGTAATGCTTTCAAAGAAGAAAAAGCTTTCTGAGCTCTGCGAGGGATTTACAGTATATCCTCAGGTGCTTGAGAATGTAAGAGTTACAGATAAGAAGGCAGCGCAGGACGATCCGGATGTTAGGGCTAAGGTAGAAGAGGTTGAAAAACGCCTTGGTGAGAGCGGAAGGATTCTTGTAAGGGAGTCGGGAACCGAACCTGTTGTAAGAGTTATGGTAGAAGCACTTTCCGAAGAGGAATGCCGTACCTGTGTCGGTATGGTTGTAGATGTTATTAAGAGCAAGGGATATGCAGTGTAAAATGCTGAAAAACAACGCTTTTATGCGGATTTAGCCAAGTTTCCCTTGACAAAAACACTGTAAACCTATATAACATACATTAGGACTTAAGTGTCTGTGTTCATTAACTATATGAAGGGGTTAACTCTCATATATGAAATAAGAGGAGGATTTAAAAAGATGAACAAGAGCGAATTAGTTGCTGCTGTAGCAGCAAAGACAGATCTCAAGAAGACAGATTCTGAAAAGGCAGTAAAGGCTGTTATCGAGGCAATTACTGAAGAGCTTAAGAAGGGTGAGAAGGTTCAGCTTGTTGGATTCGGTACATTTGAAGTACAGAAGAGACCTGCAAGAACAGGACGTAATCCTAGAACAGGTAAGACAATGAAGATTAAGGCTTCTAAGTCACCTAAGTTTAAGCCAGGCAAGGCATTAAAGGATGCTGTAAACTAATTCATTTTGATACATAGTTACAAGTAAGAAGACACCGGAGGGATGTTCCTGCGGTGTTTTCTTCTTATATGGATTAATCAATATACGCCGTATTGATGCGGTGTGCAGGAGGTTATGTATGAGACTGGATAAATATCTTAAGGTTTCCAGACTTATAAAGAGAAGAACGGTTGCAAATGATGCATGTGATGCCGGAAGGGTGAGCGTCAACGGTAAGGTTGCAAGAGCATCTTATGATGTTAAAACCGGAGATGAGATTGAGATAGCCTTTGGCAATAAGACAGTCCGGGTGAAGGTTACTAAAATTCTCGAGACCACCAAGAAGGAAAGTGCTGAAGAGATGTATGAATACATATAGATTTTAGCTATTTTTATGTTGAAATTAGTGCTGATTAGATGTAATATGTAAACAGCTTTTGATATTTTTTGGAGATGGAAATGAGAAGACCCCCAAGAAGACAATCGAAAATTGGGCTGATACTGATTATAGCTGCCATGATAGTGACGGTAGTTGCAAGTGGAATAAGAGTTGCGTCCCTTAAGGCTAAGAGCAACAGACTTGCAGTTACGGAGAGACAGCTGGAGACAGATATCGAGAATGCCAGGAAAGAATCTGAAGCACTTGATGAACGTGAGAAGTACATGCAGACTAAGAAGTATATAGAAGACGAAGCTAAAGATAAGCTCGGACTTGTATATCCTGATGAGATAGTTATTGAACCAAGAGAAAAGTAAAGGGTGGTTAGTGGATTTGCTAACCACTCATTTTTAATTATATTGAATTATGGATTTTATTAGAAATGTAAAAAACTTCATAGATGAGTACGGAATGTTTGACGGTGTGAACGATGTGATCGCAGGCGTATCCGGCGGTGCTGACAGCACGGCGCTTCTTCTTTTGCTGAACGAACTGCGGGACATTTATTCATTCAAAATACATGTTGTTCACGTCAATCACATGATAAGAGGAGAAGAAGCTGACCGTGATGAGCAGTTTGTAAGGAATCTTTCGGAAAAGCTTGGACTTAGCATACATGTATTTAAAAAGGATGTTCCCCGGATTTCAAAGGAAATGTCACTTACGGAGGAAGAAGCCGGAAGAATTATAAGGTACGATGCATTTGACGAAGTGATGAAGGAAATCACGAAGGATGGAAATCGTAGAGCCTGCATAGCTGTTGCTCATAACAGGGACGACCTTGCTGAAACTGTCTTATTTAATATAATCAGGGGCAGCAGCCTGAGGGGAATAGGAGGTATGCGCCCTAAGAGGGACAGAATTATAAGACCGCTCCTTATGACGTGGAGAAGTGATATAGAGGCATACCTGTCGTCTGAGAGTCAGGACTATGTTACCGATTCGACAAATCTTATGACGGAATACAGCAGAAACAGGCTGAGAAATGTAATCATTCCGGAGATGATGGCGGTTAATTCCGGCTCGAAGGAGCATATTTCCGCACTGGCACTTGATACATGGAAGCTATACGACAGCATAGATGAAAGAGTGGAGAGCTTACTCATCGGAAAAAAAGATGCTGACGGAAATGTAACGCTTGATATAGAGGAAATTTCCATGCTCGATGCATTTACGAGAAATGAGCTTTTTATAGCTGCACTCGGAAGCGTAGGCGGGAAAAGGAAGGACATAACAAGAAGGCATATAGAAGCTGTATCAGGGCTGATTCATTCGGAAAGCGGCAGGAAGGTGTCGCTTCCATACGGCATTACAGCGATGAGAAGCTATGACAGACTGATAATAACCCGTTTTGAGGACGGTAATGAAGAAGTAAGTGCCGCAGAACTATCTGAAAGATTTATGATAGAGGAAATGCCGGGCGATTCATTTTCAGGCATATCAAAAGAAACCTATACGAAAATGGTTGATTGTGATAAGATAGGGGGCATACCTCGCGTGAGATATCCTGAAGAAAATGACTATATCGTGATAAATGGTGACGGTGGCACAAAAAAGCTGAAGAGGCTTTTTACAGATCTTAAGATAGACAGGAATAAAAGAAAGAGTGTTCCGGTTGTTGCTGTTGGAGATACAAACGAGATAATCTGGGTTGTTGGTTACAGGCTCAGTGAGGCTTTTAAGATAGATGAAAACACAAAAAGAATCTATATAATGAAATTCTTATAAGTTAACATAATACCAGGAGAGAGGAGTGCATTATGAAAGAAGCTGTCAGCGTTTTAATAAAACAGGAAGAAGTTGAGAAAAGAATAGGTGAGATGGCTGCTGAGATAAACGGGAAGTATGACGCAGTGCATCTTATAGGGATTCTAAAAGGAAGCGTCTTTTTCCTTTGCGAACTGGCAAAGAGAATAACGATTCCGGTGACACTTGATTTTATTTCGGTCTCAAGCTACGGCGACGGAACAACTTCATCTGGAATTGTAAAATTCAATAAAGATCTGGATGAATCCATCGAAGGTAAGAATGTCATTGTTGTTGAGGATATACTTGATTCGGGAAGGACTCTTTCATATGTTAAGAGTGTTCTTGAAGGACGAAAGCCTGCAAGTCTTTCGGTCATTACCCTTCTTGACAAGCCTGACCGAAGAGTGGTTCCGGTGGAACTTGATATGACAGGTTTCGTGATACCTGATGAATTCGTTGTCGGGTACGGGCTGGATTATGCGCAGAAGTACAGAAACCTTCCGTATATCGGAGTACTTTCGCTTACGGAAGAATAAACAATAGAGGTTAAGTAATTAAAATGGAAACAAAGAGAAGAAGAATACCGGGCATTTTTATATATATAGGGCTGCTCCTTTTAGGACTGCTCATATATATGTATATTTCTTCCGGTTACAGAAATGAAGACACAAGCTATACAAATGACAATCTGAAAAATGACCTTAAGGAAGATATGGTTTATGCTGTTACTATTCAGCAGAACAGCGAGATTCCTACAGGTACGGTAGATGTTATATTTAATGATGGAACAGAAAAGATATTCTATACACCGGATGTAAGTGAAACAGGCAAACTGGTGGAAGAGCATGGCGAGGGCGTTACATTTCGAATGCTGGATGTAAAAAGGGAATCATTGTTAGAAAGGTTCCTGCCATACATTTTCATGGGAATAGCTCTTGCGATTCTTGCCGGAATAATCCTTGCGCAGTCAAGTGCGGCAGGAGGCGGAAATGGCAAGATACTTAATTTCGGCAAAAGCAGGGCAAGAAAGATATCCGATACCAAGATTAAGTTCAGTGATGTTGCCGGGCTTGTCGAGGAAAAGGAAGAACTTGAAGAGATAGTTGACTTTCTTGCAGATCCGGGTAAATACATAAAGCTCGGAGCCAGAATTCCAAAGGGTATAATTCTTGTGGGCCCTCCGGGAACAGGTAAGACTCTTCTTGCAAAGGCGGTTTCAGGCGAGGCAGGCGTTCCATTTTTCTCGATTTCGGGTTCTGATTTCGTGGAAATGTTTGTCGGTGTCGGAGCTGCGAGAGTGCGTGATCTTTTCGAGGATGCCAAAAAGAACAGCCCTTGTATAGTATTTATAGATGAAATCGATGCAGTAGCAAGAAGAAGAGGCTCAGGACTCGGCGGCGGTCATGATGAAAGAGAGCAGACGCTGAATCAGTTACTCGTTGAGATGGATGGATTTGCAGAAAACTCCGGAATCATCGTACTTGCGGCTACTAACAGAGTGGATATTCTTGATCCGGCTATTCTTCGTCCGGGAAGATTTGACAGAAGGATATCGGTCGGCAGACCTGATGTTAAGGGCAGGGAAGAGATACTTAAGGTTCATACAAAGAATAAACCAGTCGGTGATGACGTTGATTTAAACAAGATAGCCAGAACAACTTCAGGTTTCTCGGGTGCGGATCTTGAGAATCTCATCAATGAATCAGCTATTTCAGCTGCAAAAGATAACAGACCTTATATCAATAACGCTGATATAGAGAAATCATTTGTTAAAGTGGGCATAGGTACAGAGAAGAGATCTAGAGTTGTTCCTGAGAAAGAACGACGTATTACAGCTTACCATGAATCTGGACATGCTATACTTTTCCATGAATTATCAGAGGTAGAATCTGTTCATTCGGTTTCAATCATTCCAAATGGTGTTGGGGCAGCAGGATACACTATGCCGCTTCCGGAGGATGACAATATATTTAACACAAAGAAGAAGATGCTGCAGCATATAATGGTTGATTTTGGTGGCAGAATAGCCGAAGAGCTTATATTCGAGGACGTAACAACAGGAGCATCACAGGATATTAAGCAGGCGACAGCTACAGCAAGAGATATGGTAGTAAAATATGGCTTTTCTGAAAAAGTCGGACCTATCAATTATGAAACAAATAATGATGAAGAAGTATTTCTGGGAAGAGACCTTGGACATGCCAGAGCCTTCGGCGAAAATGTTGCGACAACTATTGATGAGGAAGTTAAGAAGATTATTGATTATTGTTATGAAGAAGCTAAAAAAATCATATCAGCCAATATGGACGTCCTTCATAAATCTGCTGAACTGCTTCTTGAAAAAGAGAAGATTGACGGTAATGAATTTGATGCTCTATTTAATGATGGAGCCAAGTTAGAACCGGAAATGTAAAAATGGTGTAATTTGTATAATATTTAGATATATTTAAAATGCATTTGGCGAAATACCTAAAAAGAAAGCTGAAAATCCAAATAATATGAAAAATAGTGTACAAGTTGCATAATAGGGGTAGGGTTCAAAAGATATTATGCACAAATAACGGTTTTTTAAAAATTTGACTTTGTCAAAATAAACAAAAATATTTTTAAAAAAATATGATTTTTGGTAACACTTGAGAACCGAAATGTATATAATAGCATTTGTAACCCCCCAATACATTATATAGTTTTTTGCTACACCCCATAAGTAACAAAATACCTTCTCCAAAAGAGCTCGTCTACCCCGACGGGCTCTTTTACTTTACAAATGAACCCCGCAATGCCTTTATTTATCTGGGCTGAGCGGGGTTTTTATCTGGACGATTTTCAGTTGATTGGGGTATTTGTCAGAATCAGGTTATTGATTTTTTCGGCAGATTCATCTGAATGAGCTTCTCTTTGAATAAGGTATTCTGATAATGACTTATTGATATTCTCATTTTTAAAAACAATAAAATATCGGTTTTTACTAGTATTTATAGTCGGATACTATCAAAAACTCGGAATCATCATAGGGAATGGCTATAAAAACAGTGGTTTTGTTGATATTTATAGCTTGAGGCTAAGAAAATGACTTGATATTCAATGGAGAAGGCAATAAAAGTAAGGCAAAATGGCAGAATTTATTGCTTCTCTACTTTTGCTTTACTTTGAGGGAATAAGTCTTGGGATGACTTATTCCAGCATAACTTACTCTGGACATCCTTAAAGATAACAAACAAAACTTCCAAATCCGATAATTAAAAGTGAGTGCGCATAGGTGTATTTATATGATATTATTAGCTTGCGTACTGAGGTATTTATATGAAAAAATTACTTTGCGTATTATTGGCAAGTGGGTGAGTTATGGAAATTAAAAGAAATATCTATTCTAAGATTGCTGAGTGGAAGAAAGAGACAAATGGGACGAAAGCATTATTGATCGAGGGAGCCAGACGAATCGGAAAATCAACGGTTGCTGAAGAATTTGCCCAAAATGAGTACAAGTCCTATATCATAATCGACTTTAATAAGGCTAAGAAAAAGGTAATAGATGCCTTTGAATCTCTTGATGATCTTGATGTTTTTTTTCAGAAATTGACGCTTGAGTACAATACAAGGCTTTATCCAAGAGAATCTCTGATAATATTCGATGAAATACAGAAGTTTCCAAAGGCTAGGGAGGCAATTAAATATCTTGTAGCCGACGGAAGATATGATTACATCGAGACAGGTTCGTTAATATCGATCAAAGAAAATGTTGAGAACATAACAATTCCTTCAGAAGAGCGGAAAATGCAAATGTATCCAGTGGATTTTGAGGAGTTCATGTTATACATGGGCGAAGAAATACTTCTTGATTATATAAGAGAATGTTTTGAGAAGAGTCAGCCATTAGATAGGCAGATGCATAATAAGGCTATGCGCTTATTTATGGAATATATGCTTGTTGGCGGAATGCCTCAGGCAATAGTCGCATTTAAGAAAAATGGGAGGGATTTTTATGCTGCCGATGTAGAAAAGAGAGACATTCTTGCACTCTATGAAGATGACATCAAGAAGTCAGCTAAGAAATATAAATCAAAGGTTTCAGCTATCTTTGATAATATTCCAGGCTTTTTGTCAACGCATGAAAAAAGGGTTGTTTTAAGCAAAGTAGATAGTAATAACGGATCCTTTGACCGCTATGATGAGCCACTGTTCTGGCTTGGCGATTCCATGATTTGTAATCTTTGCTATAAATGTAATGACCCGAACGTTGGTCTGGCATTAAATAAAAATGAATCCTATGTAAAATGTTATATGGGAGATACAGGATTATTGGTCAGTCATGCATTCAGTGAGAATGAAATCATGGATGAACAGCTTTATAAGCAGATAATGGATGGAAAACTGTCACTTAATCAGGGAATGCTTTATGAGAATATGATAGCACAGATGATTACAGCATCAGGTCGTAAGCTCTTCTTTTATACAAGATACAGCGAGGAAAAGCATAGGAATGATATTGAAATTGATTTCATAATCTCGAATGAGAGCAAGACAAAATTCAAGATCAGCCCTATAGAAGTAAAATCATCCAAGAACTACACGACATCATCACTTGGATCATTTAAAGAACTCTTTAAGAAAAGGATAGATAAGCAGATAATAGTGCACCCTAAGGGGTATTCAGAGGGGGATGGAGTCATAAAGATACCCCCATATATGATGCCCCTAATATGATCTATGATAACACGTTATATCGGAATATACCTAAGCATTGGGGGATAAAGTTAAATGAAAGTATATGTACTTTGGCATGTTTACAAACTAAGTGATGATATCGGAGAACATGACGAAGAGAAGTTGGTTGGAATCTATTCAACGGAGAAAAAAGCGAGAGATGCTATTCAAAACCATAAGGACTTGGAAGGCTTTAGAGATTTGCCGTTGGAATGTTTTGAAATACATGAATATGAAATAGATAGGTCAAGCTGGAACGATGGTTTTACAACTGTTCGTTATGGAAAGTAGAATAACTGAAAAATAGACAAGGAGATAATTTGTATGGGAAAAGTGATAATAGAAGGTATTGGAGCGTGTTTTAT
>CAMOWK010000014.1 GCA_946628415.1 uncultured Lachnospiraceae bacterium
CGAAGCACAGATGGCACCACAGAATAGGCATGATTTACGAAGTAAATCATGTGCGCCTACAGAATAAAAAGTCAGGAGATTGTAACTAATATGAATACTCGGATCATGAATTCGAACGATAATAAAGTTTATGATATAGCCAGGGACATTCTAAAAAGCGGTGGACTTGTTGCTTTCCCAACCGAAACTGTATATGGGCTTGGTGGAGACGCTCTATCTAAGGAAAGCTCCATGAAGATTTATGCAGCCAAAGGAAGACCAAGTGATAATCCCCTTATAGTTCATATTGCTGATACAGCTGACGTTTATAAACTTGCCGAATATGTTCCGGAAGCTGCCGTTTCTCTTATGGAAGCTTTCTGGCCGGGTCCTCTTACCATTATTCTTAATAAGAAGGAATCCGTTCCCGACGAGACAACCGGCGGACTTTCCACGGTTGCAATAAGGATGCCTTCGCACCCTGTAGCAGCAAAGCTAATCAAAGAAAGTGGTGTATATATCGCAGCTCCTTCAGCTAATATTTCCGGGCGTCCATCTCCTACTGAGGCGGCTCATGTCATTGAAGATATGGACGGAAGAATTGATATGATAATAGACGGTGGAAATGTAGGTATAGGAATTGAATCAACTATAGTCGATCTGTCAGGAATAACTCCCGATGATGATTCTGCAGCTCCCGTTATACTTAGACCCGGCTTCATTACCAAGAAAATGCTCGAAGAAATCGTAGGGCATGTCGAGATTGATAAAGCTCTTATTGAGCCGGATCCAAATCTTCGCCCAAAAGCTCCGGGAATGAAATATACTCACTATGCACCAAAGGGCGAACTCACTATCGTTGATTCTGAGCCGGTCAAAGATACTGACAGCACCTCAGTAAGCGGAACAGCTGCACCTGACCACTCACCGACCGACAGTGCCATAAGTATGTCAGTTTCTGAATCACATAAAAGAATCGCCGATAAAATCTGCCTTTTAGCTGCAGAAAAGAAGTCCAAGGGGTATTCCGTTGCCGTTCTTACAACTAAAGAATTCAGCTCTCTATATGAGTCCGTTCCAAATGTAATCTTCCTCGGAGAAAAAAGAGAAGGCGAAACAGTCGCTTCAAGACTTTACGCCGCACTCAGAGAATGTGATACCCTCGGAATAGAATACATTTATTCCGAAGCATACGATGACACTGAACTAGGCGGTGCTATCATGAACCGTCTTCTCAAAGCAGCCGGCCACAGAGTAATATATGTATAGGCATCCGAACACATCAAGTGTTCGGATGCCGTACTGGCCTAGCTCCGAAGGAGCTACCCGTAGGGTTATCGAACGGCCATCCTCTGCCGTTCGATAAGGTTTAGGCATACGAACACATCAAGTGTTCGGATGCCGTACCGGCCTAGCTCCGAAGGAGCTACCCGCAGGGTTATCGAACGGCCATCCTTTGCCGTTCGATAAGGGATAGGTGTACGAACACTGTTTCTGACATACCATTTGATTATTTGTACTTACTAACATATAATGTGTCATGTGTTCCGTCCTTTTCATAAAAAATGCCGGGCATTTACACACAAACCAAAATCAAGCATATTCATATAAAAGCGAGGTAAGAACGATGAAAGTAGCTATCGGATCCGATCATGGAGGATATGGATTAAAACTGGAGATAATTAAGCATCTTAAAGAAAGAGGCTTTGAGATAAATGACGTAGGCTGTGACAGCCCCGCTTCATGCGATTATCCTATATATGCCAAGAAGGTTGCTGCCGAGATTAAGGATGGCAGTGCTGAACTCGGAATCCTTATTTGCGGAACAGGAATCGGAATGTCAATGGCAGCAAACAAAGAAGACGGCATACGAGCTGCCCTCTGTCACGATGTATTTTCAGCGAAAGCAACAAGGGAACACAACGATGCAAACATTCTTTGTATGGGTGCAAGAGTCATCGGTCCAGGACTTGCAGAACTTATTGTCGATACATTTCTCGATACAGACTTTTCAAATGATGAACGTCATGTACGCCGCATCTCTCTGTATTCCTAGAATTAGTTTTCCTGCTATAATATAAAAGCGCGAGATTTATTCCCGCGCTTTTGTATTTTATTCAGTTTACGATTGATCCCGGCATGACACTCTTACCTTGGCGGTTCTTCGTCGAATGGGAATCCCACGTGGATACCTGCTTCCTTCATACGAATTCTTTCTTCACGCATAGCCTCGACTATCTTATCACGGGCGTATCTACCGTCCTCACCCGTCATAGGCTTCGTATCCGCCAGCGGATAATCAATCCCCATCTCTTTATACTTCGGCTTTGCCATTTCATGATATGGGAGTATATCCACTGCTTTTATATTCTTAAAGTGTGCAAGGAAATGTCCCGAACGCCTGAAAAGCTCATCATCAAATGTATAGCCCGGCACTATAACATGCCTTACCCACACAGGAATATCCTTTTCATCAAGATATTTATAGAAATCAATTATCGTGTCCTGAGGCTGCCCGGTCAGTGTCTTATGCATATCCGGATCAATGCATTTAAGATCAAGCAGAACAAGGTCAAGCACCGAGGAAAGCTTTTCATATTTTTCAAATACCTGAGGCACATCTCTTTTGAAGAGAAATCCGGTTGTATCAAGAGCAGTATGAACTCCGAGTTTCTTCGCTTCAGTAAAAAGTTCAATAAGAAAGTCAATCTGAACCAGAGGTTCTCCACCGGAAACCGTAATTCCGCCTCTCTTCATAAATGCCATGTATTTTTTCATATCATCTATGATTTCGGCAACTGTTTTTTCCTCTCCTCCCCTTGCATCCCATGTGTCAGGATTGTGGCAGTAAAGACATCTCAGCGGGCACCCCTTAAGGAATACCACATATCTTGTTCCCGGTCCGTCAACTGTACTTCCGGTTATTATTGAATGTACATTTCCATTCATAGTTTATCACCTCATACTTAAGGGTTTATACACCCTGATTCTTTTTCATATTTTCTTCTGCTTTAATAAATACATCTCTGTAATCTTTGCACTCTTCAGGATAATATACAGCATGTCCCTCAGCAAATGCAAGTGGCGGAACGTCCTTTTCATTATGCTGATTATTATACGCTCTGATTTCCATATCAAGCTTTTTAAGATATTCATCGGCTTCAAATGAATTTGTATTCTCAAGAATAACTATAAACTCATCACTGGCAACCCTGTATACATTTTCCTTTGAAAAAACTTTCTTTAGAATGATTGCCGCATCAATAAGCCGATCGTCACCTTTCTCAAATCCAAACTTTACGTTTATATCTCTCAGTTTGTCAATATCAAAGAACATCACGGCGAAATTCGTGGGTTTTTCCTTGAGACTCTTATCAAGTCTCTCGATGGTATGTTTATATACCTTTTTGTTATTGACTTCAGTAAGCTCATCGATATATGCCTGTTCATCCATATATTGAATGTATTTTTCTACACTTCCCCTGATACTCTCAAGCTCACGTCCCATATCATTTATTTCGTCACTGCCTCTAAATGTTGAATTTTCATTACTGAGATCAGTACTGAGTATCTTCGCAAGCTCATTTCCATGAGATTCCCTCAGCCTGTTCACTGAGGATTCGACAAGATGCCTGTCCATTTCCCTGAAATTAGTTTTAATCCCATCCAACTGTTCTTTCATTATTGCTACGTTTCGTCTGTTTCTTGTGGCCACTGTATGTGCCAGAATCAAAGCCAGGATAGTCGAAATAACTACAATTATAACTATGGTAGATATAGTTTTAGAAAGTCTGGTTTCAATCCATTCAGCACTGAAATCAACGCCGACTATTGCAGCAACCTTTCCATCCTTATCAAAAACAGGAGAATATGCCGAATAGAATTTGCCCCATTCATCCGTATGTGCCTCATTATCACATGCGGGTGTCCCCTCAGAAGCCTTGATCAAAGCATCTGTCGTGAGTATTGATTGACCGAATTCTCCCGGATTATCTGCAGGATCTACGGAAAATGAAAAGTTGTGCTTATCATCAAAATTAACAGCGTAAATGTATTCAAGCTCTATATTATCCTGAAAGTATCTCAGTGTTTTATGAACCTCATCATAATATCCGCCCTTGCCTTTATCTTCCGCCTTTAACTCCCGCATCTTATCACCATCAAGCATGGAAGCCGCCGTGTTAGACACATCAAGCATTCTTTCGTTGATCTGCTCCCACAGAGCTCTTCTTGACTGAATCATAAGAATGACGCCCATAAGAATGTTTGTAACAATCATCAGCATGACAGCAATTATTATTGTTTTACGATTATACTTTAGCATACTGCTTTCCCCCTTTTACCTTCTGTAAAAACACCCCATTATGTTTAGTTCCGACTACTTATGTGCATCAACGGCATAGCGTTCACCGCAATTCTTTATAATAAAAGATTGCAAGATTGGTTCTGTCCCGAAGACCCAGTTTACTGAGAATTGTACTGATATAATTTCTGACCGTTCCCTCTGAAAGATACATTTTGTCAGCAATCTCTTTGTTGGATAGTCCTTCCGAAACTGCTTTTATAACCTCCATCTCCTGTTCTGTAATTCCATACGCCGCAAGTTTTTCCCGAACGGTCTTATCCCCGGTCTCTGCCACTTGTGCATTAACACTTTCGGATTTCGATACATTTTTCATGAATATATCTGAAAGTTTATCTGTAACTTCATTTCCAAACACAGTCTGCCCACCGTATATAGCTCTGATTGACGGAACTATCGAGTCAAAATCCTGCTTTATGATATATCCACTTGCTCCGATGGAAAGCGCCCTTATTATGTACTCATCATCATTAAATGTAGTGAGGAAAAGAATCTTTGCATCAGGAAATTCTTTTAAAATCCTTTCCGCAGCGTCGAGGCCTGTCACTTCACCCATACGTATATCCATAAGAAGCACATCCGGCTTATGTTCCTTATAAAGGGTGTAGGCATCGTCGGCTGAATTGCCTGTTGCAGGCACCTCCATATCTACATCAGCCTCAACTATAGTTTTAAGCGACATCGCAACAAGCTTATCGTCATCTACTATTATTATTCTCATATTCTGCCCTCTATCGCCTGTGCAAACTGATCGGCGCATGATGTCCCTCTCATGTTACAGTCATTTCCCTTAAGAATACCTGCAACCTCCTTTGCGTCTCTCCCCTCAACCAGCCGTCCTATCGCCTTAAGGTTTCCGTTGCAGCCTCCTACGAATTTTACATTGTGAAGCTTTCCTTCATCATCAATATCAAAATCAAGTTTAACCGAACATACATGTTTCGGCTGAAATGAAACGTGTTCCATATTATCCTCCTGAAATATGCTTATCTGCCATCTGTAAAATATATATACTTAGGCAGCAATTTACAACTATACAAATCATTAATCCATGTAACTCTGTCTGGCAGGGATCGTGACAAAAATCCGAAATCCATTTTCGTCCGAAATATTGCAGGTTCCTCCGACTGACTCCGCCCGATTACGGATATTCTCGAGTCCCATTCCCGGGGTGCTTCCACCTGCCACCCGTGCGGTACTGTCGCTCGAACTCATTGTATCACCGGTCATCTGCGCAGTTCCGTAGTCATGTATCACAAGCTGGTACATGGATGGGTGCTCGTTCAGTCTTATATCAACATAGCCGCTTCTGCTGTGCTTTATAATATTCGAAACCCCTTCCTTCACTATTCCAATTATAACATACTTAATCTCCCGTGGCATACCGTCAGAATAATCAATATCAAGAGAAACCGAAAACCGTCCTTTAAGCGGTTCCGCAAGATCCGTTATACTTTTCCTTACATCTATGGAATCATCATGAAGGTCATGGACACTTGTTCTTATACTCGTCATCGCTGTATCCAGCGTCTCCCTTACACTCGAAAGCTCTGAATGGACAGGTTCCTCCTTATGTATTGCAAGAAGCGCCCCCATCTGAAGCAACGCTCTTGAAAGAACATGCCCGACATTATCATGAATCTCTCTTGCAATACGATTCCTTTCGGCAAGCTGAGCACTGTAGACTTCATTGTCACGCTTCATGAGCAGTTCCTTATTCTGGATGCGGAGCCTTTCACTCTTCTCTTCGCCGTCGTCACGAAGTCTTCTCTGCTCACTTCCGGCTAGTATAAGCATTTCTGATTTTACAGCAAGAATAATAGAGACAAAGCTGACAGTAAGCAGAAACAGCATCATCATATTTGCCCCGCTGAAAAAACTCAGCGATGCATTTTTCTCTGTTCCCAGCATGCCGCTTAACCACTTTCTCCAAACAAAAATGAATGACAGTGCACCTGTTCCCCCTGCAATATAATTCCTGCTCCTCGTCACATCATAAAGAACAATGGGGATAAGGACTACTGTATTCGGGACAAAAAACGGTAGTATCATAGCAATGATTTCCACAGCAAATGCAATCCATTCGAAAACACCTTCCTGACGCATTGAAAAGTCATTCCGCTCTCGTCCGATAAGGTAATAGAGACTAGCCGCAAGAATGATCCCGATATAAAAAATGACAAGAAAAGAATTGCCATGCATTAAATAACGCATGGCAAACAGACTAAGTACGAATATAACCAACTTGTCCACCAACCTCGTCAATTTTCATTCTCCATATAAAACAAAATTTATGTGTTACATATACAAGTATTGTACCATACAAAAGGGCATGTGAATACACCAAGTGTCCGCATGCCCTTTTATTTTCTCTTATCCGGGAACCACCAAAAACCTCAAGGCAGTTTACCCCTGCTTTCCTTCTCTGAAAAACTTTGTAAATACAAGTCCAACCGAGAGGCATACAATCCCGAAAAGAAGTTCAATTCCAAATGCAGGAAGTACATCAGCAAATCCCGCTCCGTCATACCAAATCTTCCTTCCGGCAACCGAATACCAGTAATTCGGAATGAAACGTCCGATGGCATTCACCTTGTCACCGAGTACAGTCAGATCAACAAATGTTCCTCCCAGAAATGAAAAACTGAGTCCGATTATGTTCGTGACAAATGCTGTTGTATTCGAACCACCCTTCTTGCCTATTCCCAGTGGGAGACTGGTTATCATCGAAAGAAGAAATGTTATTGAAATCGTGTATATAAATGCATTTGCCGTTGCAAGCCACCATGCCTTCGTAAAGAGATACTCTTTTCCGCCAAGTGATGCAAGCCCCACAAGCGCTGCCGTTACAAATACTGACAGTGTTGCTGCGCCAAGGACAAGCGATACATTTCTCGATGTCATCTTAATCTTTGAAACACTTATACGATTCTTCCTTTCAGTATCATTAAAGCTGAGGATTACCGGCATGACTCCCGAGAAGATTATCGAAAGAATTCCGAAAGGAAGAAACTGAAACGCCGTGTAGATTTTCTCTATCGGGATTTCTTCCTTCTCCTTCATCGTCACAAATTTTTCCACATCGGTCGCGTCCTTCACCTTTTTGTCCGCTTCGGAAAGGGAAAACCCTCTTTCCATGTAATCCATGATTCCGTTAAGATATTCATTTATCTGCATATTTATGAAAATGCCTCGCGGAAGGGCTTCATCATACTCGGCCCTGATAAGCTTTGCCGGCTCCTTATCCCCGGAAAGCACCGCATCTCCGAAGCCCTCCGGGATAACTATATATTCAGAAATATGCTGATAATATAAAAGATCCTTTATCTGATCATCCGAGTAAGGTCCTTCTTTAAGGTGGTGTTTTTCACTCAAAAAACCAAGCAGTGCCTCTGATACTTCCGACTTATCATTATCAACTATATAAAGAGTGTATTTCTTCTGAAATACCTTATCGCCTGTACCTGCCCCGGTCCCTGTCAGCGCGACCAGCATAACCATTACTATTGCAGCATACATTATTATTCCTATTTTATAATGCCTTACTACTTTGAAAAATGACTTATATATATGCATTTTCTCGCTCCTTTACAGACTCTTGTAAGATGTTTTCTTTGACAAAAGCATTCCGATTATCAGGAATACTACACTCAGTCCTACCATATATGTAAGGGCTCTGTAGTATCTCTCCCCCACTCCGAAAACATTAAGTGCATAAAATGCATCCGTTATAACAGCGGAAGGATTAATGCGGTTGAACAGCGGGAAGTGTTCCTCCATGATAGCCTTCATATCTCCATACATAAGCCCTGACATGAACCCACCGCCAAGAATAACCGTCATGAGCAGTCCCTCTTTTATGTCCGCATTCCTTCCTATATGGGCAACGGTATATCCAAGCGAAAGTCCAAGGATTCCTGCAATAATTGTTGTGAGGTAAATCACTCCAAGACTGCCGCCAAAGTTAACCCCAAGTACATATATGTAAAATGTAAGTGCTATTATATTTATTGCCGTCTGAATTAAAGTTGCCGCGGTCAGTGCAGCAAGCTCATAAAATGTCTTGCTCACCGGAGCCATATCAAGACGTTTTCCTGTTTCTCTCTGATTAGCCTGACAGTCAACGATTACATTCATGGACGCCATTGAACCCATTATTGCAACCATCGCTATCAGGTTGTAGAAATACTGTACAAAAGGATCCTTATTTTCTCCTGATGTACCCCTCACATCGATATAGTCGATTCCTTCTATCGCCTCATCAACCATTTCCTCTGACTGATCAAGCTTCTCAGAATCTTCATTTATAGTGTCGATGGTAAGCCCGACCTGAAGTCTGTACTGACTGATTATACTTGAAAGAATACTCTGGCTTGCCCCATATCCGTTTTCTTCCATGGTTATGTCATTTAGACCTGATACCGTTATGATTGCCGCTATTTCACCTTCCTCCAGCATCTTTTCTGCCGCGTCATGACTCTCCGTTTCCACACGATCTATCATTTTAGTCCCATCATCATAAGTTAGATCATTCATAAGTTCTATAAACGGAAGTTCTTCACCGTCTATCTCATCCGGGTCAATGGATATGTAATCCAGAGGAAGGTCTTCCGGCGAAAGCTTTCCGAGATCATCGAAGCTTTCAATGCTTTCCAGATTATCCAGCTTTTCCTTGCTGACCGGGGACTTTTCGTCAAACTTCTGTCCCATAGCCTCAGCCATAGCCTTATCTTCCTCGTATTTCTTCAGATCGTCACTAAGTTTATCTCCGTCAAGGTTTGCAAAGCTCTGCATAACACGGTATTCCGAAACGGCTTTATCATCTATCTCAATCACAACCGGTATCGGTTTATTTATCTCACTCTTATATATAGAACTGAATGCAAATGAAAACAATGCTCCCAGCGCAATCGGAAACGCGAGTGTCCAAAATATGTATTTCTTTGACCTTAATGAACTTTTAAGGAGTGTTATCACTATCCGTCCAAACATTTATTTATCCTCTTTTTATTTTTATAGATAAAGTATATGTACTCGATGCCTATACCTTATCGGTTTTACTGGGTATCACGAAGTTCCTTTCCTGTTATTTCAAGGAATACATCATTCAGTGTTGGAAGTTCGGAATAAATCCTGTCATAGCTTAGACTCCTCTCCGACAGGTATTCAAGAATATGAGTAATGTTATGCTTTCCACCGCTGCATTTGATCGTAAGTTTATCACCCATATACTGAACCTCATAAACATGATTCATCTGCTTTATTCTCTCTATATGTTCATCCGAAAGTTTTCTTATATCAACGATTACATTTTCCGTATTTTTAATTCTTTTCTTAAGCTCCTCACTTGTTCCTGATGCAATCTCCTTACCCTTATCCATGATAAGTATCCTGCTGCATATCTGCTCAATCTCTTCCATGTAATGCGACGTGTAAATGATTGTCGCACCTTTTTCATTCAGGTCAGTTACTCCCTCAAGAATCTTATTTCTTGACTGAGGGTCTACCGCAACAGTTGGCTCATCAAGTATTATGAGCTCAGGCTTATGGGCAATTCCGCAGGCAATATTAAGACGTCTCAGAAGGCCTCCCGAAAGTTTCTTGGGATAAAATTTTCTGAAATCACCCAGGTCAACAAATTCGATGGCTTCCTCAACACATTTCTTTTTAGCCGCCTTATCCTTAATATAAAGTCCACAGAAGAAATCGATATTTTCATAGACAGTAAGTTCATCAAATACCGAAACATTCTGGCTTACTATACCTATTCTTGCCTTTAAGTCTCTTCTTTCCGGTCCCATAGGCTCTCCGAAAACGTAGATCTCACCTTTATCATACGAAAGAAGTGAAAGCAGACAGTTTATGGTTGTTGTCTTTCCGGAACCGTTCGGTCCGAGAAGTCCGAATACTTCTCCCTTCTTTATCTCAAGGCTGAAATTATCAAGAGCTATAAGCTCCTTATACCTTTTTACAAGATTTGTGATCTTAACTACTGTTTCGCTCATCTCATTCTCCTTCTGTATTTATACCTAAGTATGATTTCGGTTGGTATCCTATGTTTACTTCCTCAATTTTCATTTTTGATTCTATATAAAAGTAAACTTTCTTTGTAGTGTTAAATGTAACAAAAAGGCACATGACAAATGTCACATGCCTTTTACTTTTTATGGTTGAATCATTACTCACAATTCATTTCCCATTATATTTAGTTGTTGATTCTTGGTCCCTTAATATCTTCTGTAGGTGCCATCCTTCTTGACTTTGGCAATCTGTCAGCAGCATCCTTTCCTGCCTGCTTTAATACGCTTTCTGTTGCAAGTCTCTGAATGCTTCCGTTTGCAAGCTTAGTACGGAAATCTTCCATTCTGAAGTTTCTTCCATCAAGGACATGCTTTCTTATCAGGCTTTCAATAACCTTATTCTGCACCTCACCAAACTCCATACGTTCTGACTCAATAGCCTGAACAATAACACGATTTGACGGCTCGGTAAGAATCTTCTTGGTAATGTAAAGACCAAGCCTTTGATATCTTTCCCTGAGTAACTGTTCCTGATTCTGATTTGCTGCAGGTGCCCCGTTTCCATTCACAATATACTCAGCAAGATCCGGGTTAGCCTCTGTCTGCTCATTTAGAGAATCCCTCATATGCTTAAGCATTGTATCAGTTCTTTTCTCTATCCTGTTCCACTCCTCATGGAAGCCCTTCCTGTTCTGCTTATAAGTTGCAAGGAAAACAGGATTCTTCGAAAGCTTTTCAGCCTCACGTTTAAATGAACCGTCATCAAATTTATCCTTTACGCCTCTACTTACACCTTTTACCTGAATAATAGAAAGTCCATCTTTTTCAACTTCTTCTACTGCATTCTTAAGCAAATGCGCAAGTGCCATATCGTAAGAATCGACCTTTTCAGCGCTTTCAATTCCCATAAGCTTATCATAATCTTTACCCAGTCCCTTAAGACCGGTCTTTAACATATTATAGAAATTAAGCTTTTCATGAGCTCTGGTCTTAACAGTTGAAGCCATCTTCCCTGCATCTGCCTCAGAGATAATAACTCCGTCGATACGATAATTATCCTTTCTACGCGGCTGAAGGAACTCATCGGTAAACGCATTTTCGAGCTGACGTAAATCAATGTTATTAAAGGTATTCTTTTCTGTATAAATAAGATCTGACTTAACTCCCTTTGCAAGCTCGTGATAATATGAAATAATATCCGGCATTTCATTTTTAGCTCTTTCGGAAGTATCCAGTCTTGTCTGCCCTTCAGCACTTCTCTTATTAAAGATAAGATTCTTTCTCTCTTTATAGTATGTTGCGGCAGCCTTATTAAACTCGCGGAGCTTTTCTTCAATTCCGTCCACTGTAGAGTCTGTGTCATCAAATGCCTTTATTGCCTCATCAAGAGTACTTTCCATATTCTGGAACAGTTCTGATCCAACTTCTCCTATCTCTCTTCTTGCCTTATTTAGATTCTTATTCTCATGAGTCTGAAGAAGGGTATTCTGCAACTCCTTAAGGAAATTCTTTATTCCCTTAGCGCCTTCCTTATATATCCGGTAATTATTAGCCATCTGCTGCATTACAGCGTTTGGTTTGAAAAGCGTAACGGTGCCCGACATTTTAGCTTTTGTTCCTTCATAAGATAAAGTTTTAAACTTTATCTCACTGCTTCCTTCAGCTATTCTTTTCATTACCTCAAGCTGATAACACTCTTCACGCTCTTTTTCAGTGAGATCCGCGTATTTAGCTCCCCAAAGCTGGGATACACTCTTACCGTCAATAATGAACATATCACTTCTCTTTATTTTAGATGTAGACATAAGTAACGATACATTTTCACTGAATAGAAGTCTCATGTTCTTATTCAGCCACTCTGTTCTAAGTCTGGTTTCGTCATTATTAGCACCCAGCCCTTCTACCTTTGCATCAGACTTAAGGAAGTCTTTTATCGCATCGGCATTATCAGGTAAGTTTATGAGAGTCTCTCTTACATTTCCAAAATCCAGATAATCGACAAACGCTTTTCCGCCTGTAGCACATGCATCTACCATTTCTTCCTTCATATAATAAGGAGTTACCGCCTCTGCTATCTTTTGTACTTTTCTTTCAAACTTCTCTTTATTTTCTCCTCTAAGATATTTAAATACATCCTCTCTGCTGATTTTTTCAATACTCGCATATTTCTTAAGCTGTACTCCCTCATCTGACATTGTTGTAATTCCTGTCGTAAGCTGCTGATAAATCAGGGCCTTTGTTCCGGAAAGCTTTATCATATTGTTTAAGCTTCTTCCCGGTGCCTCTTTAAGTGTGCTTCCCATGAGAGCTCTCGAAACCGCATAAGTATAGATATTATCCATAGTACTGCTTGAACTTCTGCTGTTGCCCAGGATCGCGGTTAACATAGCATATCCGGAATTGAAAGGTGCCATAAGATTCTGTATTCCGCTCCAGAAATCATTCATATCGTTAAAGCTTTGGGTTCCCAGTTTATCTGCAGCAATCTTCTTTCCATCTCTTCCAAAACCATCGCAGAGTATCTTATCCTTTTCCTGCGAAAAATCGATACTGAGTCCTCTGAGCTTCATTAAGAACTGCATATTTTCCTTAATCTTCTCAGGATCGGAATAATCTATATCAGGCATCTTAAGATCTTTAAATCGATCAGTACTCTTCTTAAGTATTTCTGCCCATTTTCCAACAGATTCTACGTGGTTTTCCTCTGACTTTGCAGGATTCAGTGGGTTTTCCGCACAGAACTTAATGAATTCATCTACCAGTTCTGGGTATTCCTCAAATCTCATGAACTCATTTATGTCCAGCTCCGGATGCGTTCCGACTACCCAAAGCGTATAGACATTGTTAAGTCCCGGCGTTCTCGTTCCATTTAATGCCGTATGATAAACTTCGCTGTTTTCAGCCACCCGCATTGCTCGACTTTGCTTAGCTATGATTTTCATAGTATCTTCTCTGGCATCAATATCGAGACTTCTGACAATCGCCATCTTTTTATCATAGCTTATATTATTGTCCACATAATTTCCGTTTGCGCCCAGTGTCAGATAATCCGAATATGCAGTTTTAATCTTCTGCCCGGAGAGTCTTTCTGCCGTTTCCTCCAGCGCCTTTTCTTTTTTATAATCCTTTAAGTACTTTTTGAAGAAGCTATTACTTACTCTGACCAAGTTCTTTTCGTTGTCACCGTAAACATATTGCCTGCCTTCATTGTCAATCCATTCACTGATCTCTGAATAATCAATGCCACCTCCGGAAGATTTTGATGCAACATATTTATAACTGTCTCGGAGTTCGTCTGTCATATTTTCTTTATTTAATACATAATTTGCTCCTGTAGCTGTTTGATTCTTTCTGTAATTTCCAACTGCCTGTGATTTTGCCATATTTAAAGCTTCTTCATCTGAGACGTCTCTGCCTATACTCTTTAAATGAGCTTTAAAGTATGCGACTACATTCATTTCGGCACTTGGTTTTAATGAAAGACCATCCAGATATCCTTTTATCTCATCATCGGTGTTACAACCGGCTAACTTGGCAAAATCTTCCATAGTTGAATCAGCTGTGATATTAATCTTTTTTAGCATATCACGCTCCGGCTGTCCTTCATCGAAGCTCATATTTACAACGTATTGCACGCCCGAATTCGAAATCATTCTTTCCCTTCCGGAAATTCTCGATTCCGCAATATAGTACGCTTTAAGCTCCCCTGCTTTACCTTCTTTTTTAAATTCAGGATACTGTTTTAATACTTCCTCCTTTTCCTTTGCAATAGCGAGATCATTTGCCGCAACAGATCTGCCAAATAATCTAAGCAGATTTTCTCTCATTGGCTGGCTTGCCTTATTCACATATCTATCAGCAAAGTCGTCAAACATTTGATCATGAAGTCTGCTATATTCATCCATATTCCTGCCATTTTTATCATTAACAGATAAATACTCGCCAAAATCAACTAAGAAATTATATCTTTCCTCCATTGTGGCAGCATCTAGATATGCTTTCTTAAGACTCTCTAATCCTTCCTCAAGAGTAAAGCTACCAAATGTCTCCTCTTCTCTCTGAAGAGACTTTCCTACTTCAGTTGCAGTGACATTGCGAGCTATCGCAGCATCCATCATAGATTTTATCGGATGATCCACAATATTACGCGATGCATTATTATCTTTTTGCACAGCCTTCTGCCACTCTGTATACCTGTCAACGAAAGGTTTAATGTTCTGCAGAAGCTCTAA
Organism: uncultured Lachnospiraceae bacterium; assembly: GCA_946628415.1. Taxonomy (GTDB): domain Bacteria; phylum Bacillota; class Clostridia; order Lachnospirales; family Lachnospiraceae; genus Eubacterium_Q. The sequence goes on from CAMOWK010000014.1 coordinate 14,595, forward strand.
TCTAATTTCAGGAGTCTTTATATCTGCACTAAACAGTTTGTCGTAAGCCTTGTTCATTTCTGTAAGAATATCAAGAGCCTTAAGTGAATCATCAGCATCCATCTTATCAGATACGGTCTTACTAACAGCAATCTGAAGACGGCGCTTCATCATTCGTACTTCCTCGAGAAGCGATACATCTGCTTCCGGCCATCCTTTATCAGTATACTTATCAAAAGTATCAACACTTTTTAGTATACCATCTGAAAATCTTACCTTCCAGTTATTATAAAAGCTTACATTTGTTATAGCAGTTCTGTTCTCTGCGATATCCTTATCTTTATTAGAAATAGAGTTAAGCTTTTCCATGTACTGCTTTTGCTTATCCTGGAAAGCTCTATATCTAAGTCTAAAGTCTTCCGCTTCTTTATCCGTTACATTTCCTGCTTCCTTCTTCTTCATATAAGGAAGATAGGTACTTAACATGAAGTCTTGTCTATCCTTTAGCTGATCAAGGAACGGATACTTCTTTATAACCTTTGCAAACCTGGCATTATCAACGGTATAGACAGGCATTCCCTTTTCATCCAGGAATTCACCGAACTCATTTGATGGAAATGTGTTAAAAGTAGACCTGAATACACCTTCAAAGTCAGGATCTGCTTTGATAATCCTCTGATAGTCATTTGACATATAGCATTTCATCTGAGTATCAAAAAGGTCAATGATCTGCCTCTTCGGAGAGGAAATATCAGTATATACCTCTTTCATCCTGCCGATAATATCTGTAAATTTGATAAGTTTTTCAGCAATAGCCCTTTTATCATCCGGATGCTTTATAAACATCTCGGCAGCGCCATCTCCCGGTAGCATTGTGTAATCATACGGATGCTCCGAATTCTGCATATTTGCATATAATTGTGCTGTTTCCTCGAATAAGTTCTTCAGCTCATCCTTAAAGTCCGGGAAAAGACTTGCTTCAAATCCAACAATATAATTATAAAAATGCTTCAACCCAAATGGTTCTGTATGCGCTGCAAGAAGAGCCTCAACCGGATCTAACGGCTGCTGCACTTTATCATCAACCGGCGGCTGTTGCTGCCCCTGCTGCTGTATATTACCATCAACAGGTGGCTGTTGCTGTCCCTGCTGCTGTATATTACCATCAACCGGCGGCTTCTGCTGTCCCTGCTGCTGTATGTTATCATCAACAGGCGGCTGTTGCTGCCCCTGCTGCTGTAAGTTATCACCTACAGGCGGCTGTTGCTGTCCCTGCTGCTGTATATTATCATCAACCGGCGGCTGTTGCTGCCCCTGCTGCTGTATATTACCATCAACAGGCGACTGATTGTTTACCGCTTCATCTACGTTTATGATATCTTCTTCATCATCCGGGTTGTTGATATTCACCCCCTGATTGTTCACCTGTCCCTGATTATTTACAGGAGGAACAACCCGCTCAGGTTCTTCTCTCTCTTCTTCTCTTCCTGGTCTCTTCCTTTCCTCAATTTTCTTCTTCCTATATGCTGCTCTTTCTTTCTCAAGATCGATAAGCGCTTTTGACATTTCTTCATATTCCATATCAGAATGCATTATCTGATACTGTCTTCTGTTGAAACTGACCTCTTCCGGAGGAAGTTCATTTCCGAAGAAATCATGAGTAAGATCATATTCTCTTTTTGCTTCCTCTTCAGCCTTTCTTTTTTCCTCTAAAGCCTTTCTCTCTTCTTCTTCAGACCTTCTTTTCTCCTCCTGCTTTTCTTCCCATTCATCATCCTGAAGGTCTTCTTCTTCAGACTCTGCGATAGTTCCGTTATTTACTTTTTCACTATCCTTGAAAGGTCTTCTTTCATCTTTTAGGCGCTCATCTTTCGCTATAAATGATTCCTCACGCAGCCTTTCGAGTTCATCATTCTCTTTTTCGTCTTCTTTTGCTTCAACGCCCTTTCTTTCGTATTTATATTCAGGGTCGTAAACATCTTTTAGATTAGCCTTCACCGGATGGTTTATATCCATGAATTTTGCGAGATAATCATAATCTTCCCAGTTATATCTAGATATATTATTAAGGCCAAAGCTTTCTCTTACCATAGGATTATAGATAAGGCTCTCGTCCTTACAGGTTACGGCACGTAAAATAAAGGCCTTCATATATCTTTCAAGATATTTATTTCGAATATCCATCTGATCAAGCGTATAGTGATGCTTATCGGCTAACGCGGTCATGACCTCATATTTAACCTTATTAAATTTCTCTTTATCACCCAGTTCGAAACCGGATACGAAAAGATCGTTTTCTTTTGTATAATCTGTAGTAGGCTGGTAGAATCTCTGGGACTTAACCTTATTATCATAAGCGATAAGGTCCTTAAATGTTTCATCAAATGCCTTTTCTGCGTCGGTAAGCTCTGCCTCAGAAAGACCAAGCAACTCAGTTGAATCCATCAGTTTTCCGGCTTTTTCACCCTGATTAACGCTTGCACTATTTGCAGGAGCATCATTAACCGAACTAATGAGATCAAGGGCTTCCTCGATATCATTAAATACAGTCTTTCTGAAGTTATACTCATCCTCCTTTTTTCTTTGTTCTTCGTTAAGCTTTTTTGACTTTTCAAAGAGCTTCTCATCATCAGCCCTTTTATGTTCTGCCTTCTTCTTTCTTTTTATTTCTTTAGGACGATAATCCTTCGGAACATCTCTTTTCCCTGAATATACGTATTTTTCTTCTTCCGATAAGACATTCATCACTTCATTCGTATCAGGATGAAGCATATCTCTTCGGAATCTCACTTCTTCTCTTGGATCACCAAGTGCATGAACGATGAACACCTTTGCATAAAGAATTCTCTGTTCCATAGAAAGGTTCTCTCCGACATATATGGAGTCAACATATGAAAGTGGATTTTCATACTGAACGTCAGTATCAGCCCTAAACTCCATTTTCTTAAGAAGCTCTTCCGGCTTGACTTTTAAATTTTTAGCAGTAAGTTTAAATATATCATCAAATGACTTAGCTGCTTCATCCAGTTCCTGCTTGGAAAGCTCCTCCGGGATAATTCTTTTATTGAATCTATCCTTTGAATTGATCTTCGCTTTGTATACCCATAAATCCCCCAACTTTTTCTTAAAATCACTATCAAATTTATCAAGGTTTTCTTTTGCTCTCTTCTTAATTGACGGCTTTACATTATTAATCTTTTTTGAATATATGCCGTTAACATATCTTAATTCATATTCCTCACAAAGTGCATGTATTACAAAAGCCTTTTTCGCCTTTGTTTCATCTCTGATTGCTTCTATCGCTTTATAACTATCGAAACTTTTGGGACTGGCAGCTTTTTTATACATTTCATCAATGCTTTTTCCCTCTTTTCCTTCCGGACAGATTTGAAGCTTTGATATAAAATCTTTATCCTCATTTAATGCATCTTTAAAGATTTCGTCAAATTTAGCCGCAGCTTCCTCAATGCTTTCTTTTGTTACATTTGGACCGTCAGGCAATGGATAGTTCCCGGAAACCCAGAAATGCTTATTCCTCTTAGAAGTTAAAGCAAGATCATGGATTTCTGTTATATCAGTATCGTTAATCTTATTTATTACAGTGTTAATTCCCGTATTTAAACGGATAGCCTCACGTACCGGTCCGGTCTCGATGCCGTATTTACCGCCTATAAATATGCCGCATTCCTTTGGACGACCCTTGGAATAAACCGGCGTTTTTGTATAGTCATAAACTCTTGGAATAAAAGAGATGTCTATCTTAGGATTAGCTGCCGCATGAACTACTATGAGTCTCGCCATCTCACTTTCAGTAGGTTCCTTGGCCGGTAGAGTTTCTTTAACTTCACCGATAAGCTTCTTTGCATAATCTTTTACACTAATTCCATCAGGGTATCCCGGTACGCCGTGAACCATCATATATTCATATAATCCGGCCTGATAATCATCTGAATATTCTTCTAATTTCTTAAAATCTTTCTTAAATACATCAGTAGCATTATCTAAGAATTTCGGATCGGTATAATTCTTAGGATCCGCAAATAAATCATCCTTTGAGAATTTTTCATATTTACCTTTTAAACTATAATTAGTGTAGTGCTTTATAAGTGAATCAAGCTTTTCTTTTTGGTCATCAACTCTTCTTTTGGCTTTTTCAAGCTCAGCTTCAGTCATCTTAAGATTGTTAAGAACCACTTCACTTCCATCAGAATTAACCAGAGTAACCTTAACATTACTCTGAGTAATTGCATGCAGAACATACCTTATTGTAAGGTTCTCTGTTGAGCCCGAATTAAGTATCTTGTCCATTTTGTCATAAATGTTTTCTTTCTTGCCATCTATCTCAACATAAAATCTTGATAGAAAGTCCCTGTCTTCTGCATATCTGTTACTAAGCGCAGATTCCCAAAAACTATATTCATCTTTATATTCATATTTCCCCGGAAAACTGGCGTCGTCATAAATCTTTCCTTCATATCTCATCCTATTAACTCCGAGATCGAATATTGACACATCACTTAATTCATCTGAAAAAAGTGTTATATTCATTTTGGCAGAGTGGAACGGATTTTCCCCTGCATTAATCATGTCTGCTACCTTTTTAGTCAGTGCGTCTATGTCCTTATCAGGTCTTGGAATTCTGACTACTAATTTGTTTTCTACTTCCTTCATAATCTTCTCCCTTTCTCACTCATAAGTTAATTCTTTACTCTATTATGTAGATTATACACGTTATTTACATCATATATCAAGCCGCGCAACAAAAGTGCAACAAAAATAATAGTACTTTACCATATTGTAAACGCGTGCCGCCAAGCGCACTATAAAAGGCGCGGAGCATAAAGCCTCGCGCCTTTAACTTTATCATATTAAATTATGTGGTAGATTTACAGTGACTCATGGAATGTACGTGAGATAACGTCATCCTGCTGCTCTTTTGTAAGCTTAATGAAGTTAACAGCATATCCTGATACACGGATTGTAAGCTGTGGATAATTCTCAGGATGCTTCTGCGCATCAATAAGTGTCTCTCTATTGTAAACGTTAACGTTAAGGTGATGACCACCCTTTTCTACATATCCATCAAGCATATCTACTAAGTTATCTACCTGTGCTTTACTAGCCATTTTATATATCCTCCTTTTATTCTTATATTTTCGAAAATCTGTCAGACTGTGCAGATTATTACTTATTCTCATCCTCGGGAAATGCATCGTCCATACCTTCCATAAGTGTAGGCACTGAACATGCAAGGTCGCCCTTTGCACAATCTATACAGCCCATAGTCTCAACAGTCTTTCCTGCTTCTAAATCCGGGTCCACGGACACATTAATGTGTCCGGTCCCGTTTTCTACCATGTTATCTAACATTGAAACTATATCATTTACATCGTTTAACTTGTCTTTCATATTATTCCTCGCAATCGGGACTTCTGTGACGACCTTGCTTCACAAATCATGGACTTATGCGCCAACCCCGCTTCGCGGTGTTGATTCTGCTTCGCAGAATTATTCCGCTTCGCGTCATGCGTCCTCACTTCGTTCGGATCCACGATTTGCTTCGCAAATCATGGACTTATTTATCCAAGCCAAGATCTACTTCAAGGTCTCCTGCGAATACCTGATCTTCCTTACCAAGTGCATTAGGAATGATAGAGAATGTATTTGAAATACCATCCTGTGCAAACTCGAATGGAAGCTTAGCTACTGATGAAAGTGAAGCGTAAGCACCGTGAGTATCTCTACCATGCATTGGGTTAGCACCAGGAGCAAGAGGCTGACCATGCTTTCTTCCGCAAGGTGTGTCACCTGTATTCTTACCATATGTTACGTTTGATGTGATTGTAAGAACTGACATTGTTGGGAATGAATTTCTGTATACATGGTGTGATCTGATCATCTTCATGAACTTAGAAACAAGATTTGCAGCAATCTCATCTACACGATCATCATTGTTACCATATTTAGGGAAGTCACCCTCTGTCTCATAGCTTACAACAACACCCTGTTCATTTCTTATACATTTAACTTTAGCATACTTGATAGCTGAAAGTGAGTCAGCTACAACTGAAAGTCCTGCGATACCTGTTGCAAAGTATCTCTTTACGTCTCTGTCATGAAGAGCCATCTGGATTCTCTCATATGCATACTTATCATGCATGTAGTGAATGATGTTAAGAGCATTTACATAAACCTTAGCAAGCCATTCCATCATATCCTCATATTTTTCCATAACCTCATCATAGTCAAGGTACTCAGATGTGATTGGTCTGTACTTAGGTCCTACCTGAACTCCTGTACACTCATCAACACCACCGTTGATAGCGTAAAGAAGACATTTAGCAAGGTTTGCTCTTGCTCCGAAGAACTGCATCTCTTTACCAATTCTCATTGAAGATACGCAGCAAGCGATACCGTAATCATCGCCATGAACAACTCTCATCATATCATCATTCTCATACTGGATTGATGAAGACTTGATTGACATCTTAGCACAATACTGCTTCCAGTTGATAGGAAGTCTTGTTGACCAGAGAACTGTAAGGTTTGGCTCCGGTGCTGTACCAAGGTTATCAAGTGTATGGAGATATCTGAATGACATCTTTGATACAAGTGTACGTCCGTCAACACCCATACCACCGAGTGACTCTGTTACCCAAACCGGGTCACCAGCGAATATCTGGTTGTACTCAGGTGTTCTTGCGAACTTAACAAGACGAAGCTTCATGATGAAGTGATCAACGAACTCCTGAATCTGCTCTTCTGTAAATGTACCGTTTGCAAGGTCTCTCTCAGCGTAGCAGTCAAGGAATGTAGCTGTACGTCCAAGTGACATAGCAGCACCGTTCTGCTCCTTAACAGCACCAAGATAACCAAAGTATGTCCACTGTATAGCTTCTTGAACATTTGTTGCAGGCTTTGAAATATCAAAACCGTATGATGCAGCCATCTGCTTAAGCTCTTTAAGAGCCTTGATCTGCTCTGATATCTCTTCCTTGCCTCTGATTACATCATCTGTGTACTCTGTACCGAATGATAATTTCTGCTCTTCCTTATCCTGGATAAGGTAATCAATACCGTAAAGTGCTACTCTTCTGTAGTCACCGATGATACGTCCACGTCCGTAAGCATCAGGAAGTCCTGTGATGATGTGATTTGAACGGCATCTTCTGATCTCTGGATCATAAACATCGAATACACCTGCATTGTGTGTCTTTCTGTGAATTGTAAAGAACTCAACTATCTCAGGATCAACCTCATAACCATTATCCTTACAAGCCTTCTCAGCCATACGGATACCACCGTAAACGTTCATGCCTCTCTTGAATGGCTTATCAGTCTGGAATCCTACGATTGTCTCCTTTGATTTATCAAGATATCCAGGACCATGTGATGTAAGTGTTGATACAACCTTTGTATCCATATCAAGCACACCGCCTGCTTCTCTTTCCTTCTTTGATAAATCAAGAACCATCTGCCAAAGATCCTTAGTGTTCTGTGTAGGCTCAGCAAGGAACTCATCATCACCCTCATATGGTGTATAGTTCTTCTGAATGAAGTCACGAACATTTACTTCCTTCTGCCACTTGCCGGCTACAAAGCCATTCCAACCTGCTAATTCCATTTAAAATATCCTCCTTTTTCTTTTCTCCGGGAATGCATTAAAACCGCAAAAAAACAGTGATTTACTTGCATTTTCCCTATTAATGATTTCATTATAAATCGTTCTTGTATACACGTCAATCCAAAAAGCCGCATTAATTGTACTTTTTTAAGTACAGAGATTGTATACAATATACAAAAAATCATCTACGCACATAAAATCTGAATGAACAATGAAAATATCACAACTTTCACATATAATATTCCATTGTTATAGTATTTTTTTTGTGTTAATATGTTACCTGCAATTAACCGCACTATATATAAGTAGAAAGGACGTATCTAGTTATGGAAGAGAAAAAAAGCTATACAGCTGAAGATATAAATGCCATAAACGGAAGCATGCCCATATATCAGATTCTTGAAATGGATCCCGGAAATGCTTCTATTCTCATGGCTTCCGGCATGGCCTGCATAACCTGCCCTGCCGCTTACATGGAATCACTCGATGAAGCCTGTGCCGTTCACGCGATGGATTCGGAGCAGGTTCTCGATGATATCAAATATTACATGAATAAAAAGTATCTTGGAGAGGAGGATTCTGATGAAATCGATTGATGAAAGATCCATTGACGCCATCCGCATTCTTTCAGCGGACGCAATTCAGAAAGCAAATTCCGGTCACCCCGGTCTTCCACTCGGTGCAGCTCCTATGGCTTACACCCTTTGGTCGAAATGCATGAACTTTAACCCGGCTGACCCAAACTGGTTCAATCGCGACCGTTTCATACTTTCCGGCGGACACGGTTCCATGCTTCTTTACTCACTTCTTCACCTTTTTGGTTTTGGACTTACTATCGACGACATCAAGAACTTCCGCCAGTTTGGCTCACTCACACCGGGTCATCCGGAATACGGTCATACCGTAGGCGTTGAAGCAACCACCGGTCCTCTCGGTGCAGGTATGGCTATGGCAGTTGGTATGGCTATGGCTGAAGCTCATCTAAGCAGTGTATTTAATAAAGAGGGTTATCCCATCGTAGATCACTATACTTACGTGCTCGGCGGTGACGGATGTATGATGGAAGGAACGAGCTATGAGGCATTTTCTCTTGCAGGAACACTCGGTCTCGGAAAGCTCATCGTTCTTTATGATTCAAATGACATTTCTATAGAAGGCGGTACTAACATCGCATTCCGTGAAAATGTATCGCAGCGTTTCCAGTCATTTGGTTTCCAGACCATAAGAGTTGAAGACGGAAATGACATAAATGCAATTCAGGTAGCCATCGAAGCAGCTAAGTCTGACAAGACAAGACCTACACTTATCGAGATCAAAACCAAGATCGGTGCCGGATGTCCTGCAAAGGAAGGTAAAGCTTCCGCGCACGGTGAACCGCTCGGTGTTGAAAATGTTGCCGCTCTTCGTGAAAATCTCGGATGGGAAGAGAAAGAAAGCTTCGTCGTTCCGCAGGACATTTATGAAAATTACAGCAATATAGCTAAGAAGAAAGCTGAAGCGGAAGACGAGTGGAACAAACTCTTCGATGCCTATGCTAAAGAGTTCCCGGAAATGAAAGAGCTTTGGGACAAATACTTTGACAAAGACTCAGCGAAAGTCCTATACGATATGGATGATTTCTGGCATGTATCCGATAAGCCTGAAGCAACAAGAAGTGTTTCCGGTAAGATTCTTAACTATGCTGCAAATATACTTCCAAACTTCTTCGGTGGTGCTGCAGACCTTGCTCCTTCAACCAAAACCTATATGAACGGCAAGGGAGACTTTTCGGCTGAAGACAGATCCGGTTCAAATATTCACTTCGGTGTAAGAGAACTTGCAATGGCAGCTATCGGTAACGGAATTGCTCTTCACGGCGGTCTCCGTCCATTTGTTTCCACATTCTTCGTATTCAGTGATTACTTAAAACAGATGGCAAGACTTTCAGCACTTATGAAACTTCCGCTTACCTATGTACTTACTCATGACAGCATCGGCGTTGGCGAAGATGGTCCGACCCATGAGCCGATCGAACAGCTTGCAACCTTCAGGGCACTTCCAAACTTCTATGCATGGAGACCTGCTGATTCTGTTGAAACAGCTGCCGCATGGTACTTTGCTCTAAACAGCAAGGATGCACCTTCTGCTCTTGTTCTTTCAAGACAGAATCTTCCACAGCTGGAAGGCTCATCTTTAGATGCACTTAAGGGAGCTTATATACTTGAGGATTCCGACAAGGATACACCGGATGGAATAATCCTTGCATCAGGTTCTGAAGTTTCACTTGCGGTTGAAGCAAGAGCCGCTCTTCTAAATGAAGGAATCGACGTAAGAGTAGTCAGTGTTCCATGTATGGATCTTTTCGAAGACCAGCCTGATGAGTATAAAGAGTCCGTCCTTCCTAAGAATGTAACAAAGAGAGTTTCTGTTGAAGCACTTTCAACATTCGGATGGGACAGATATGTAGGCTTCGGCGGAAAGACTATCGGCATGACAAGCTTTGGAGCATCAGCTCCTGCCAGAGAGCTCTTCCCTTACTTTGGAATCACAACCGAAAATGTTATAAATACATTTAAATCTCTTTAATAAACTAAAAAAGCGCCCCGCTTGGGGCGTTTTTTTATGGGATAAATATTCTTACAGTGTAGATAAAATCTGAAGTGCATTATCCTTACGTATAGTTTTAAAATGTTCTGCAAAAAAATCCTTTGTCGCATACATGAATCTGCATGGAGCCGCAAATTCACTTAGTACACTGCAGGTCTTTACGAAATCCTGTTTGCGATCAAAGTCACATTCAACGAAAAGATATAACTTTCCGTCATTTTCATTCTTATAAAGCGAATTTGTGCTGTGGTAAATCGTCCTGACAAGTCTTGCCGCAGAGATTACATCCCTCATGTTCTTAAAGGCAAATACCGCTTTTCTTTCATCCTTATCATTAGTCGCCGGATTAACAGGGCTCACTTTCACATCCGCAGCATTATTCTCAAGATTCTTACGAAGCTCCTGAATAAAGCTGTTTAGATTATTCGCCCTCTCAAGCGTTTCGTCTTCTTTGCTTTCTTCATCTTCTGAAAGCACATTCTGAAGAATTCCGGTATTTGATATATCTTTATCCTCTTCACTTATCCCTTCATCATATTCCTGTTCCGATCTGCCATCCCCCGCAAATCTGGAGAATTTCGAATCAAGTTCCTCAGGATTCTCAACCTTAGTGATATTAAGGATAAGATTGCCGGATCTGTCCGGAATCGCTTCGATCATGATAGGAGTAGAGTCAACCTCAAAGCCCACTTCCTCCTCAGCCATATGCATGAGTTCAGCAAAAAGCTCTCTTGCCTTCTCCGAACCATAGGCAAGCTCCGAAATCATGATCTGCTTTTCTTCGAGATCACTTTTATTCAGTGTGCACCTTATTTTGTTTTCACTAACTCTTTCTATCTTCAATATGATCACATCCTCTTAAATGATCAAAGCATTAATCTTATTAAGCATCCTTCCGTTTCCTAAGGAATCGGATTACAGATAGTTTATCATATTTTCCTTTTATGTAAAGAGAAATTTATGTGTTTTTTTTGCTACAATTCCTGTCATATATTTGCATTTAGATTAAAAATGTAATACCATTCAACCTAACATCCCAAATTTATACACACGTCCGATTCCGGCACTTCTTTTATATAAGCGGTGTCAGGTTTTAACACGTGTGAAAACGGCAGAGCAGGAAATATAAAATACATCACAATACCACCTTTAAGTCTCGCCGTATCATATATAGAAGGGATGTGATAGAACCGAAATACACTTTGTAAATATTTATTCGAAGTCTAAAAATAACATATGATACCAAAAAAAGAGACCCTTCGTGAAATCACGAAAGGTCTCTTAGCTTTTCTAAATAATGATTACTCTTCAGAAATGCAGCTTACAGGGCAGCCTGCAGCACAAGCGCCACAGCTGATGCAGCTGTCCGGATTGATAACAAATGTACCACCATTATCTGAAATAGCTCCAACCGGACAAGTTCCTGCGCATGAGCCACAACCGATGCATGAACCTTCATCTATAACGTATGCCATATTATTTATCCTCCTTAAAAATGTAATTGATAATAAATCTCACTTAAACAATTCTACTATATTTGATATTTTTTATCAATAACTATTTACAAATCTTGATACTTACTATAATTAAATACAGGCCTTCTTACTTACTTTTACTATTTACAAACCATGTTACTTACAATTATCATTTCCACACATTAAATCGTGGTTGCTACTTTGTAAATGTCACGCTTAGGAACTCCCCTGTCCTCGGAAACCTTCTTTATCGCCGCCTTCTTATCGAGTCCTTCATCCATATACATCATGATATGATCCTCGATGGACATATTTTCCCATGCAGCAGCCTTTTCGGATTCTACCTCTTCCTTCGGCTTTCCGGCTATAACAAGAACATATTCACCTCTGGGCTCCTCGGTTTCATAATTTTTTATCGCATCTTCAATGGTTGTCTTTATAAATCTCTCATGTTTTTTGGTGAGTTCCTTTGCGATCGTTATACTCCTGCCTGCGCCAAGGCACTTTTCCAGTTCGGAAAGCGTCTTTCTTAAATGATGCGGTGCCTCATAGATTATTATTGTTCGCGTCTCGCCACTAAGACCGTTTAATACATTTTGCCTTTCCTTTTTATCCGAAGGAAGAAATGCCTCGAATACAAATCTCCTTGTACTCTGTCCCGATGCTATAAGCGCATTCACAGCAGCAACCGCCCCCGGAACAGGAACAACAGGTATCCCCTCTTCCAGACACCTCTTCGCCATTACTTCTCCCGGATCGGAAATACCCGGTGTTCCGGCATCCGTTATAAGCGCGATATTTTCACCATCCCTAAGCTTAGAGAGAAGTGTCTCCGCTTTGTCGTATTTATTAAATTCATGATAACTCGTCATAGGCGTGTGGATATCAAAGTGATTAAGAAGCTTTATACTGTTCCTTGTATCTTCCGCAGCTATAAGATCCGCCTCTTTAAGGATACGGATTGCTCTCATCGTGATATCTTCAAGATTTCCTATGGGAGTCGCAACTAAGTAAAGTGTTCCTGACATTTTTTTCATCCTGATATTATGACACGTCAATCAGCGATCTGCTTCATCACGGACTCTGCCCTCACACGGCATTGGCCGTTCGTGCCTGAGCTTTCGCAATTGACTTTGCTAATTGACGGAGCATCTGATCACCAATTCTCTCAGCTCCCACATATTGTTATAGTTCACAGTTTCCCATATATACGCAGCACTTCATCAGTGTAGCTTCCGTCATCATTATACATGATAAGAACAGGGTCTACCTTGAGAAATGCTCCACCCTCTTTTATGCCTTCGATAAGAACCATGGCAGGCTCAGTACCTCTCTTCGGCTGAACCATGCGGAGTCTTTTAGGCTCTATACGATACTTCTTCATAAGGGCTATTATTTCGGGAAGACGGAACGGCTTATGCACCATCGCAAACCCTCCCTTTTGCTTTAAGAGATACGATGCTGCACTTATCACATCCTCCAGATTTAAATGTATTTCATGCCGCGCTACATTTACGGCATCTTCATCATTCAGAAGTCCCGAATCTGCTTTTATATAGGGAGGATTCGCAGTCACATAATTAAAGCTCTCATGAGGATACATTTCCTTTACACTTTTTATATCCGCTTCAATTATCATAAGTCTGTCGGAAATGTTATTATACTCTGCACTCCTTTTTGCCATTTCCGCCATATATGGATTAATCTCCAGTGCCTCATAGCTTTTTCCTTTTTCCTTTGCTATCATGAGTGTTGGGATTATTCCTGTACCTGTGCAGAAATCCATTACTCTGTCATTTTTTTTCGGACTTGCAAAATCAGAAAGAAGCACTGCATCTGAACCAAAGCAGAAATATAAAGGGTTCTGTATAATACGGAACCCTTTTATCTCAAGATCGTCTAATCTTTCATTTTCCTTTAATGTAACCATATATACCTATCGCTATCCTTTAGTCCAGAGCTGATTTCCCTTCCGAACGTTCAAGAGCCTCAAGCTTGGAAAGCTCTCTGTCCACATCTGTATTCTTATTCTTTTTATTGTCATTTCTCTTTCTCTTAGGTCGATGTTTAAGCTCCTCGGCTGAGTATTCCACAAGTTCACGATTGCCTTCCGAATCATCCACAAGAAGCTTGATCCTCTGTCTAAGGACATTTACAGATGAAACCTCTCCTGTCACACCATCAATGGTAGTAACCGTATCACCGACATTTGGCAGCCTGCTGTTAAGATACTCATATGTATCCTGCTCATTTTTAAGGCAGCACATGAGTCTGCCGCACACGCCGGAAATCTTGGTAGGGTTGAGCGAAAGATTCTGCTCCTTTGCCATCTTGATAGAAACCGGCACAAAATCCGAAAGGTAGGAGTGACAGCAGAGCTCCCTGCCGCAGATGCCTATTCCTCCCTGAAGCTTTGTCTCGTCCCTTACACCTATCTGGCGGAGCTCAATTCTTGTCCTGAACATGCCTGCAAGGTCTTTTACGAGTTCACGGAAGTCGATTCTGCCGTCTGCCGTAAAATAGAAAAGCACTTTGCTTCTGTCAAATGTATATTCAGCCTCAACCAGCTTCATAAGAAGTCCGTGCTGATTGATCTTTTCAACACACGCCTCGTAAGCCTTTTTGTTCTTTTCTTTATTCTCTTCATACCTCTTTATATCATCTTCCGTAGCCTTTCTCTGTATCGGCTTTAGAGATGCGAGGATCTTTTCATCATCTATATATCTGTTACTTAGTACAACTGTCGCGAACTCGACTCCTCTTACGGTCTCAACTATAACATTGTCCCCGACATTTACCACCTGGTCAAGGGGGTTAAAAAAGTAAATCTTGCCGTTTTCTCTGAAACGGACGCCTATAACCTTCTTCATTTATTTCTCCCTCAGTGTCATGATAAGAAGTTTCATGACATCTTCCATCTTTGCATTTGCATTAATTCTTATCTTCGCGTCCTCGATGGCTCTCTTCTTGTCTTCAAGCTCGTTAAATGACAGATAATGCGACTGATTCCTTATATCGGAATAATTCTCTTTAAATATAATTTTATCGGGATTACCTGTTACCTTTAAAACAAGTATATCTCTGTACCATACAAGCATAAGATCAAGATATTCGGAGATTGTCAGCTTATAGCGGTCACAGTCCATAATCGCTTCTTCTATATCTTCCATGCTCATATCAAATATTCCTGTTTCAAGGCGGATTACCGAACGAATAAGCATCTGATACTCTTCATTGGTTGCAAGCTTTATAGCTTTGCCAAGATTTCCCGCAGCATAACCCACACAGGTTTCTGCCATATGAGCATCTATACCCAGATTGTTCATAAGATAAAACTTGATATCCTCATCCTTAACCGGCTTAAGATTAAGAAGCATACATCTGGAAATGATGGTAGGAAGGAATTTTTCTGCCGTCGTAGCAAGAAGAATTATCACTACATACTGAGGCGGTTCCTCTATAGTTTTAAGGAGCGCATTCTGAGCCTCGGCATTCATAAGCTGAGCATCTTCGATAATATAAATCTTATACTTACCGGAGTATGGCTTAATTGATACTGTATTAACAACCTGCTCTCTTATCTCATCTACAGTAAGAACCTTTGCCTTCTCATGCTTTACAACTATAATGTCAGGATGATTGCCCGACTCAACCTGAAGGCAGGATTTACAGGTGTTACAGGGATCGATACCATGTTCCTCGCACTGAAGTGTCTTTGCAAATGACTTGGCAAGACTTTTTTTCCCGCTGGCTTCTTCACCGCAGATGATATAAGCATGTCCAACCCTGTCCATCTCGATGCTGGCTTTAAAATGTTTAATTATATCCTCATGTCCTACAATATTCGTAAAGTCCATGCAAATATCCTCCTTTCTGAAGCAGGTGTACGGCAAATTGCCGGATATCCCCGCTGACCGGGATCACACTTAACGGTTGATCACCCCGATAGTAGTACTCTTTATAATATCATATATTTCTTCTATTGGCAAAGTAGCATCTATAACTTTTATCCTGTCTGCAGAGAGTTTCGCAAGTTCTCTGTAGCCTTCAGCTACCTTTTTATGAAAATCCAGACTTTCCTGTTCCATACGATCAAGTTCTTTCTGGTCTTTCTTCCTCTTAATTCCCTCTTCGGCAGGAATATCAAGGAGAAATGTAACGTCAGGCATATACTTCCCTATCGCATAATTATTCACCTGATATACATTTTCTATACCAAGCCCTCTTGCAATCCCCTGATATACAACCGAAGAATCAACAAATCTGTCACTTATTACCGCTTTACCCGCTTCAAGTGCCGGTCCTATAACTTCTGCAACAAGCTGTGCTCTTGCCGAAGCATAAAGCAGCATCTCCGTTATCGGATTCATTTCCGTAAAATCCTTATTAAGTATTACTTCTCTTATCGCTTCGCTTATCACAGTACCGCCCGGTTCTCTTGTTATAATAACTTCGTAGCCACTATCCTTAAGATAATCCGAAAGCATCTTTATCTGTGTTGATTTACCTGAGCCATCCGGCCCTTCCATGCTTATGAATACGCCCTTCATTTGTTCCCCCTAACTCTCGCTTTCACGGAGACTTTTTATAACTGTTTCTTCCTGATTCTGTATATGGAGCCTCATAACTTCCTCTGCCTTCTCTCTGTCGCCGGAAAGTATGGCTCTGGTAATCTCATCATGCTCTTTTATGAGCTTATCATGATAACTGAAGTTCTTTACATACTCATATCTGTATCTGTAGACCTGCTCACGAAGATTCATGGATGTTGTTATAAGCTTCTTGTTGCCGGATGCCCTGAATATCACATCATGAAATTCTTCGTCTTTATCAACTATGGCAGGAACAAGTTTTGAGTTGATTGCTTCCTTGAACTCAACCCCGACAGCTATAAGTTCCTTCTTGCCGGCGTCGTCTATCCTTTCACATGCAAGTCCGACCGAAAGAACCTCCAGCGCACGGCGAAGCTCAAGAGCATCCCTCAGATCCTCGATAGTGATATCAGCTACTTCAGCGCCCTTTCTGGGAATCATAATCACGAGTCCCTCAAGCTCCAGCATACGGATTGCCTCTCTTACCGGAGTACGGCTTACGCCGAGCATGCTCGCGATCTTTTCCTCCATAAGCCGTTCCCCCGGCTGGAATTTTCCTTTTATTATAGCCTTCCGAAGAGTCTTAAATACAACATCTCTAAGCGGAAGATATTCATTTGCATCAAGTTCAAGCTTCATATAAGTCCCTCACATTTTATGTATTTAGTTAGTTCCAGCGCGCACAAGGCTGCCATACCGGCATCCTAGTTTTCTTCGGCATTCCCGGTGACAAAAAGCTCCTTCACAAGTCCAGATTCAGAAAGCGCAGCCTCTGCCGCCCATGCTTTTTCTTTATCTGTAAATATACCAAATACTGTCGGTCCGCTGCCACTCATCATAGCCCGTACAGCGCCATTTTCTTTCATGATATCACGGATGGTTCCAATCTCAGGATGAAGCGGAACGGTCACAAGTTCAAGGACATTTGCCATGCATTCCGCCATATTTTCGAGGACTTCTTTCTCCTTTGATGAGATACAGAGAAGTTCTATAAGTCTGTCGGTATCAGGTCTTTCCCCATCCTTTATATCATATGCATCAATTCCTTCGTATACCTCTTTTGTCGAAACAGGACACTCGGGTTTTGCAAGTACAAATGTAACGCCCGGAAAATCAGGAAGCTTTGTAAGAACTTCTCCAATACCTTCAGACAGCATCGTTCCACCCTTTATACAGTACGGAATATCCGCACCAAGCCCGGCTCCAAGCTCTGCCATTTCATCCACACTAAGTCCAAGATTAAACAGTTCATTTATCCCTTTAAATGTAGCTGCCGCATCAGTACTTCCCCCGGCAAGTCCCGCCGCAACGGGGATATTCTTTTCCAGAGTGATATGCACCGGTTCTTTTATGTCGTATCTGTCATAGAGGAGCTTTGCCGCCTTATATATAAGGTTGTTCTCATCCATCGTAACAAGGCTGTCCAGCTCATCAGGGTTTTTAGCCGACAGGCTTATTAACCCATCCTTACCGACCTTCCCCTTATTACTCTCCAATATTCCTGTCTTTTCAAATGTAAGCACGTCATAAAGATTCACACTCTGCATTATCATCTTCACAAGATGGTAGCCATCCTCGCGGCGTCCAAGAACGTCAAGCGTAACATTTATCTTTGCATAAGCCTTTTTTACTGCATTTTCCATAATCTATTCTCCAAATAAACTCTTTGCATCATGTACAGATTTATTATAATGCCAAATATCATCCCGTTTAAATTCTCCTGCATGATTATTTTTGAATTTTGTGATCATGATTTCTCCTGCCTCGCCCATTCTTTCTTTATACTTTTCGATGGCAGGCGCCGCATCAGTCGAAAGCCATGCATAATAATCAGTCTCATCCTCAAGTCTTCTGTCAGTCACATGATCTGCACCCGTTTCATTACCGACCTTAATATCAACTCTCGCCAGATTGTAATCTGCAATGATGTAATCAACCTTCGCAAATGCAAATACAAGGTAAACAATCGTGATACATACAAGCCCGTACTTAAACATCGGGAACTTATCAAAGAATATATAAAATGTAACGCCCACAAAAAGAAGTGCGATAACAAGAAGTGCCACAAGTACAAAAATACGGAGAAATGTAAGATAATACACGTCTATATACAGTTTCATCCTGTATGCACTTGACCCGATTGTTATAAACGTACAAATATTGAAAATAAGAAGCAATACATTTAATATACCATTTTTCTCTGCATACGCCTTAATGAAAAGTACTATCAACAGGTTTACAAATGACACGAACAGCAGCTGGAAGAAACCTGTTCTTGCATATTCAGCATAGGTCATTCCTTCCGGAAGTGCACCGCCCATGAAGAGAAATGTAATCTGTATTATAGCAAATATCACATACATGATATCAAGCACCGTTATAAACGCCATCGCCGTAAGCGAATTGGACTTTTTAACAGGATTAGCTGCATCATTGTATTTTTCAAGAAGAATAAATCTTACCCCACCGTAAGTAAGTATGAATGAAGTAAATATGAATATTAATCTTCCGATCAGATTTCCGATTTTAAAATCAAATCCAATATTTTTCAGCATATTCCCAAATACCGCATCTGCACTTGAGAGACATGCTCCGAGTACGATGACAAATGGAACTGAAGCAAGCAGTCCTTTAACTATATTCCCGGACATTTTAGGTTTTGCGCCTTCGGTGGCATGTATATTTTTCTGACCTCTTCTATAAGCAGCGCCTTCAGAAAATGGTCTGCCCCAGCAGGAAGCACTTCCAAATATTGTAAAAAATACCGCGCCTATATACTTACCGAGCCCCCAGTTTTTATCATTATAAAACTGATGTATCAGCATTGAAACAAGTATCAGGAGAAATGCAAAATAGTTCATAATCTGGACTACATGATTTCCTGTCAGCATGGTTGATATTCCAAGCAGCAGAAGAACAAGCATATAGAAAAGATTCCCTACCTTAAATTTCTGTTCTGCAATATGGATAATATAAATGCTGTATATTACTGTAGTGATTGAATAAAAGACAAATGTCATTGACACAAAGTTGTCATACAGGAGCACTCCGAAAAGAATGGCATAGAGTATTGTCGGTACTATTGCCTGCTTGTAAAATCTCGCTCCTATCGCAATATTTCTGTAATATCTTGCATTGTTTTCCTCGGGTGTCATTTCTCTGCTAAACTCTGTTTCTTTAAATGGATTCATAGTAACTCCTTTCCCGTGAGATCTTCTACTGCTTTACAAGTGTCTTGCCGGCAGCTTTAAGTATATTTATTTCTTCTAACATTCTGCTGTCTATTATATCACCCGGTGCTATAACAGGGCTGCCCGGCGGATATACATATATATAATCTTTGCTCCGTTTCCCTTTTGATCCGTTAAGCGGAAACTGTCCCTCATCTGTATCTATGTAAAATGAATCGGATACAGTTTTTGTCTCTTCCCAAGGTCGGGAATCAATATAAGAATCAAGCCCTTTAATCCCTTCATAAAGGTGGTTGAAATCCATTTCATCATCCATTACCGACGATATAAGAACTATGTGGGATGACCCGGACATTTCAATAACAATTCCGTATTCTTCCATAAGATACCCGGCAGCTTCTTCACCACTGATCTTATTCACAAGAAATGTAAGTCGTGACGGATCTGTTTTAAACAATGCATTTTCCGGAATAAGAGATACATTTTTAAATTCAGAAGTTTCTATCTTATTTCTAAAGCCCCGGACTCTGTCCAGAAACACAGAAAACTCTTCCCTGTTTTCATCACACCATGCAACACACCTTTCCATGCCCGACATAAAAATGTATGATGGTGAGGATGACTGGAACACCCTGAGATACTTTCTTAATTCCTTCTGTAAGCTTTCACTTCGCCCCCATACGGTGTCTGCCAAATGGATAACAGCTGTCTGAGTAAGACTCGGAAGTGTCTTATGAAGGCTCTCTATCACTATATCTGCGCCTGAATAAACCGCACTTTTACCAAAATCTTCTGCAAACGGAAGATGTGCGCCATGAGCTTCGTCAACTATAAGCGGGATATCATATTTTGCAAGCACCTCTGAAATCCCCTTTACATCAGAGAAAAAGCCTTCGTAGGTAGGAGATGTGATGACGGCACAGGCTATTCCGGAAAGATCCGGTTCGTCCCCCTTTCCGTCCGCAAGGTTTCTAAGTGCAGTTTCAACATCACCCGCTGTGACTCCTTTATAAATAAATGTATGCCTATTAGCATTATCCTGAAATAATTCCATCTCCTCCGGATAAATATATACAGGTTCTGCCCCGATAAGCCCGATGGCGTTATATACCGATTTATGGCAGTTCCTTGCTATAAGAACCTTGGCTTTATCGTTGCATTTAAAGACGCCTGGTGAAGACCCTTCTTTTCGCAATCTCTGCCACACTGCCACAGCAGCATGCACAGCCGCCAGAATTCCACCGGTCGAACCGTTTACCAGATAATGACTCTCGACTGTCTTATAAACCTTTGACAGCTCTTCTTCTGATTTTTTTATCACGCCTTCAGGATGATGAAGGTCGTCCAGTCCCGGAACTTCTGTAAAATCATATTTAAAAAGCGGACTGATAGATGTTTTTCTTTTATGCCCGGGCATATGCCACGGCGAAAAATTCTTCCCTATGTATTCAGTTATGGCTTCATTTATATATTGTCTCATATTTGTATAGTTTTTCCAAAATACAATTTAACTGCTTACTTTACAGCATCTCGATTTCCTAATCATTAAAATTGTATACAAAATGCAATTCTAAATCGAAGTTTACCAAAAGACGTGCAATTATTCAATTAAGGCTTTATGAAGTTTTTATGTTTAATTCATGAAGAAAAACAAAAACCGGAGAAAGAATCCCCGGTCTTCTGATAATTGATTATTTTCTCAACTCAGCTAACTCTGCTTTTAACTTTGCAATCTCTGCATCTTTTTCCTCAAGCTGCATATCTTTTTCCTCAAGTTGCATATCTTTCTCATCTATGGCATCGAGGTATTTATCGATTTCTAGTTCAAGTGAATGATCGAACATTTTATCCACCCCTTTCAACTCTTCATAGTCTTTATAAAGATGGTCGAATAACATCTTTGTTAACCCCATCAATACATCCATATCCCTTGCAGTAATACCTCCGGAGGCATAACTGCTTTCTATGGTGGATATTATATCATCTTCATATAACTCCCTCAACTCAGAAATATTCTCTTTAGAACGAACCGCCTCTATCTTCCTTCTTAATTTTATCAGCTTAAACGGCAGGAGAATCACCATACTTTTTTCTTTTATTTCATCAATACTCTCTTCTTGAAATCTGATTACCGGGATTCTATAGTCGATCACTCCCTGTTTACCAAAATCCATTTTCACTTTATATTCATTCGGAACATTAACACTTTCAAGATAAATGACCACCTGCCTTGGGAATTTAAGCTGTATTATCTGATCTTCCCCCCATAGGAAGCGGTATATCATCCCACGTTCTTAATGCATGCTTATATCCATATTCAACCATTCTTAAAACAATTTGATTATCTTTATACATTTGTGCTTCAAAGTGGTAAGAATCCTTCTCATTCACAGATATTATGGTATCAGCCAGAACCTTTTTTAATTTATCATCAACGAATTCAGTCCAGTTATAGCTCAGTTTACTGTTAATGTTGTAATTTGTTCCGAATTCTCCATTTATTAATCCTATCACCGCCTTTTTTGAAAGAGTAAGTATCCTTTTGAACATCCTGTCATAGATATCATGATGCTCTTTCGTTTCATTCCCTCCGGAATCATTGATTTCACGTTTAACCTTTTTTTCTACTTCTACATTACTGTTATTTCGGTACAAATTCACTTCCTCCTCACCAAAGCATATTCAAGGCACCTTCGCACCCGGAAGAATATCATTGCCACCAGGATTAGTAAACAAATAAAATGTTTCGTTTTGTTGCGCAACAAGCTGTAGCGCGGATAAGGAAAAAGCCGCGTAAATACTCACTTTTCGTGTGGTTTTGATATGTATGATTCTGTTTTCAACAGTTTTGGCATTAAATAAAACAGCTGTTTTTATCTGCATATACTTCTGCTTTATGCACTTTATACAACTGAGTTTGTGAAATGTAACCAAGACAGAATTTGTAGCATTCAAGGCGGAATTACGCACGTTATGTAAACCGAATGCTGATTCAAATTAAAGTAGAAATAATTATTTATATAGACTATAATGCATTAAGGAGACTATAAATACACATTTTACTGAATAGTTACATCAGAAAAGGAATTAATAAGTATGGACGAATTTGAAAATAAAGCTAATGATAAAAGCGTTGAAGAAAAAGACGCAGGTACAAGCGATGAGGAAATCACAACCGATACAAATGTTGAGGAAATCACAACTAATACAAATGTTGAAGAAAAAACGGCATCCGATGAAAATGGTTTTACCGATGCCGCATCTACTAAACTTGACAATCCGCTTCCGGTATACGGGATCGGTCCAAAATGGAGTATCCCCTGCGCTGTCATAACTCTTATCGCAATTATTATCGGCCATATCCATCCTATAAGCACAGGCATTCCGCAGAACAAAATCCTTAGATATGCATATATAGGAATAGGCGCAGTTGTCATAGTGTTTGGAATCAAGATGTGGGTTGACGCCATAGTAAATGCCAACATCGACGAGCATATAATGTCAGGAAAGCTTCAGACCGGCGGAGTATATAAGCATACAAGGAACCCTATCTATGCAGCTATCCTGTTTATAATGACAGGCGCACTGTTCATCTCCGGCAATGCGTACATGTATATACTTCCTATCATTTTCTGGGCGGTTCTTACCGAGATGCTTAAGAGGACTGAAGAGGTATGGCTCCTTGAAAGATTCGGTGATGAATACACCGAATACTGCAAAAATACCCATCGTATTCTTCCGTGGTTTAATAAATAACTAAAATTCTTTCAAAATAATTGCTCACAAAATTATTAAAATACCATATAAAAACCGACCACCAATCGTAAGATCATTTGGAATCTAACAATGGGTGGTCGGTATTTTTATACTCTTATTTATTCATAATAGCTGAACAGACGCTTTATACCCAGCCGTGCCAAATTGACTTGGCATATTTATAGAGCCTAGAAGCTGTATCTTCTCTTTAAGAGCAGTATCAGAACAGATGCCGCAAGTGAATCGAGCATTACAAGTACAGGTATTACAATCGGTGTATCGTCGCTCGTCTGCTTTGGAATATCTTTCTTGGCATTACTATCCTTATCAGACTTTCTTCCGGATTTTTCAGGTGCCGGCAAAACTTTAAAGTTGACCGTTACATCATTTCCGTCATTAAATACCGCTGTAAGTGTATGATCACCTACCGAAAGTGTCTCAAGAAACGCTGCCTTAAGTTTTATTATCACACTTCCCCGTTCAGTGGTATAGCTGTCAGGAGAAATGACACCTCCGTCAACCTTAACCTCTTTCAGATGATCAAAAGTTTCCTCATCATCTTCGGTCCTCTTGAATACAAATGGGAGGTCTTCCGATGAACCCTTTGTCCATGAGCTTCCATCACCGGATACATCAAAATAATTATAAAGCTTTTCCAGAATTTCTGAATTTACAGCCACAGGTTCAGTATCAAGATGATTGCTGTCACCTATTACCATGTACCATATCACATATTTCCCTACATCCTTGGCAGATGGTATGGATGTACTCCACTTTTTATCACCTTCTTCAGAAAGTCCATCAAATTCCGGTACTTCTGCGCCATCCTCACCAAGTGCATAGTACATAGTGCCGTCATTGGTACTGCCTTCTGTAATAAGCTCCTGATCTTTTTTATTAAACACAAGATCTGTCTTAGCTTCCGGAGCCGTTACCTCAGGTACTGCCTTATTAATCTTAAATTCTGCTACAGCCTCGTTTCCTACATAATCCGTCGTCTCAGGTACAACAGCTTTTACATACCATGTACCCGCATCCGTTGGCAGACTATCCGTAAATGTTCCGTCTTCAGAATCACTATAAGTAAATACTGCAGTATCAGCACCAAAGTCTGCTGTAAGTTCCGGATCATTCGGTTCTTCTCCGTAGGTCCAGTCATCCATGCTGACAGTAACAGAATTGGTATCCGCCTGTTTAATTTTCACAGTAAATGTACCGCTCGCATCATTATGATTAGGTGCACTTGCGATATAGTAAACTGTATATTCCCCTGCCTCTTTAAATGCAGGAACCTCGTCACTAAATTCGCCATCCTCCGATGCACTGTATTTAAATGTCACCGGCTGATCATTTACAGATGTTGCTGCCGCATCTACCTCCACAGTCTGTTCCTCACCGTTATACATTAAGTCTTTTGCCTGGGAAACACTTACATCCTTAAGATCTGCCTTAGTTATTTTAACCGTATTACTTCCGGTTACAGGAGTGTAATTATCTTTTGTTACCTTGTAGTAAACAGTGTAAGTTCCAACATCCGCATATTTTGGATTTTCTGTAAGATCATATTCTCCTTCAGCTTCAGTTCTATAGGTAATAGTCGTTTCGGCAGGAGAATTAACTGTTAAACTTATTCCATGTTCTCCGCCATCATAGACGCCTTCATAATCCTCGCCCTCAACATTCATCGATGCAGGATTAATCTTAAACTCTTTAGTATTCGCTGTCGGAAGAGCATAATTTTGATTATCAACTTCGGATGCTATAGCTGTATAAGTTCCTACATCTGTCTGTCCGCCTGTTACGGTAACGTTACAGGTATCACCTTCAACAAGTCCCGTTGCCGTAGCAGTCGGTGTCTGCTCATTACCGTTATAAGTAAGCTCTGTATCTGCCCAGGTTAATCCGATAGTTTTTGGCGTAATTGAAGCTTCCGTTGTGGTTTGCTGTCCAGAACCTGCCAACACATAATTCTGTGCATCATCACCACCGAGAGAAATGTCTGAAATTTTAACAACCGTCTTACCTTCCGCAGCGTTTTTATCAGAAAATTTTCCCTTCGCAGTAACCGTCAGACTATCCGCACCCAACTTTCCATCAAATTCTACTTCATCATACTTGAGCTGGGCATTTACATTTCCGTCATATGTCTTATCGTTTGCTTGGATCCCCGACACTTTAACTTCCTTCGGAGATATTTCAACAGTCGCCGAACCGGTTTTAGCAGTGTAATTAGGAGCTGTGACCTCAAAGTATACAGTCTTTGTTGCCCCTACATTCTTAAAGGTTGGATTTGTATCAAGGTCATAAGTACCTTCAGTCAGTCCGTATTTTATGGTCGCACCTGACGCCGGTTCTGTAACCGTAACTCTTATCCCATGAGAATTTCCATCATAGATGTCTGAATAATTAAGTGCATCAAGCTCAATCTCCGCAGGCTCCACTTTAAATACCGCCATTTCTCCCGTAGTGGCTGCAGCATAATTAGTTGACTCAGCAATATCGGCATACATAAAATATGTTCCCACATCAAGAGTCTTACTGTTAATACTATCATTCCAAGGCATTGCACCTTCGCGACTTTGCGTTGTATTGTAATAGTAAGTCACTTCACCATTTCCGGTATTACCTGTTACGCCAGGCTGCGGAAGAGTTCCGCCATAAGTATAATCACTCATTGATATTGTCGGACTTATGGATTTTTTATTAACCTTTAGCTTATAAGTAGTATTATTATTCTCGTAAGTATATTTTTCACCATCAGCAACAGTTGCCGTAATAATTGCGTCCCCTGCTCCAACTATGGTCACTTCACCCGTCTCCGAATTCACAGTAGCAACATCAGTTTTATTGCTGCTGTATGTAACCGTTCCATCGCCGGTTTTAGTTACCACTTTCGTAAAGTTTTCATCACCAAACGTCTTACTTATTTCTTCAGGATCATTCTCACTGAACTTTATAGTACCTTTTCCTTTACCAACAGTTACTGTTGCTGGATCTGATGCTGTAGCTGCTTTTTTACTAGCATCATCTTTCTTTGTGGCAGTTACTATACAGTAATAATAGTATTCGCCCACATCAAGTCCTTTAGATCCTGCAGGAATAGTATAGCTTGATTTTGTTTCACCACTTATAAGCTGTCCATCTTCATTACTTTTAGTCGTATTTGAATACCACTGATAAGAAAGATCGTATTCTGCCCCCGAAGCAGCAACTGCCGTTACACTTAATTTTCCGGAACCCTCATCATAACCATAATCAAGAGAAATGTCTTCCGGTCCTGTTACAGTAGGTGGCTTAGCAGGATTAGTGACCCACTCCGCATAAAGAGTAAGGTTTGCATTTGCACTATAAGTACCACCTGCATCATAGTGATCTCCGTTTCCATCAGCCTTAGTATTCCAGCCGTTAAATCCTATATCTCCAGATCCCGTCTTTTCAAGATTTCCTGAATTCGTTGCAAGTGTAAGAGGCTGTTGATAAAATTTTGCCTGAGTATCAGGAACAGTACCACCTGTGGCACCATTTTCATTATATGTAACTTTATAAATTGTTGTGGATTTATAATGCACATTTTCATTTGCAAGTCCAGCCGGATATGCGCTGAACTCAAGGAAATAACC
This sequence comes from uncultured Lachnospiraceae bacterium, assembly GCA_946628415.1. Taxonomy (GTDB): domain Bacteria; phylum Bacillota; class Clostridia; order Lachnospirales; family Lachnospiraceae; genus Eubacterium_Q. Next base: position 41,418 of record CAMOWK010000014.1, read on the forward strand.
GGCAACAGGTTGAGTAGGAGGATAGTCATTAAACAGATAATTTTTGTTATACGAAGCCACAGTACAATTTTCATTGCCGCTTGAATTATTGGGTTCAGGCGTTGGTGACCAAAGATCAGTTGGCACAGCCATCCCTTGTTCAGGACCACATGCCCAATAATAATGAGTGGCATATGTTGAAGCATTTGTTGTGGTTGTCCAATAATAGGCACCATCAGTAACAGTATATTTGTAGAAATTACTTCCTGTAGATTTGGTATAGCTTGAAATCAACTTAAAATTATCAGGGGTTATTTTAGTACTCGGATCATTAAAAAGTGTATTAAAATCTGTTATATTTTTATCAGTTGAATATCTTAAGGAAGTTGCTGCAATCCACCCCCCCCTCATTTGCTGTGGTAACACTTTTATAAAAATTATTAAGAAGTGTAGCCTCATTCACTGATGTAATAGTAGCCAGATATCCTTTGAAACCTCCTAATGTATATTTTCCGGATACAGCTTCACTATAAGCTGCGTCCCAATTCTTTTTTTCACTTCCAAATAATACAAATTTATATATATGAGCTGAGCCATCTGAATTTACAATTCCAAATGTGGTATCACTTGAGGAAACCGATATCCCCTGTGTATCCCCATCAGTAACAGCAATATTAATCGCCGTAGTAGCTGAAGAATACTTTACTTTCTGCAGGATATTACTAACGTCTTCCTTAGGAATCTTACCATCATTCGGAAAAAGCATGAGTGCCGCATCCTCAGCTGAACTAAGCTTAGTTACAACATTTGACGGTAGGTCATCAGGCAATGTAATTTTTCCACCTGTTGAACCAAGAAGAATCAGTGAAACATTACTTTCAATATTTTTAACCGCATTATCAGCTGCCGCCTGATCTATACTAAGAGAGCCGTCACCATTAACAACCCACTTACCTGTATCTATGCTTTCGTCGGCATAGGTATTTATGTTAGCTGCCCATCCGTACATCAGCACAAGAATAGCGGTAATTAAACTTAAAAATATTCTCAGTCTTTTAATCAGTTTTTTACGTCCGAATTTCACTTTGATGCTACCTCGTTTATCAGTTATTCTATCTTCTTATATCAAAAATAAAGGCTTTTTTCAACCTCGTTTTATCCTCGAAAAACCCAGTAATTATGCGGCTTTTCAAGGTCTCGCTCAAGATATTCATATGTCATATTTCCAACCACTTTATTTTGTGCTCACCCACTAAAAATGCAGATTCATTTTTTTCTGATTTTTTTCTGAATCCTCTTTTCATTCATTTTACATACTGTATTTTTATAACTATTTTGTACAGCTGCTCCTGTCCCAGGCATATACACTATTTTCAATAAAAAAAACCACAGATTTTTCCATCTGTGGTGTGTCAATATTAGCTGAATATTTCAATCAGTTCTTCCGGCTTATCGATTAGTATCTCTGCTCCGTTTTCTTTAAGAAACTCTCTGTCTCTGAAGCCCCACGTAACAGAAACACAAGGAAGCCCTGCATTTTCTGCCGTCTTTATATCTACATCAGAATCGCCCACATAGATTGCCTCAGAACTACTTACTCCTAACTCTTTCATCGCGGTAATTGCCGTGTCAGGTGCAGGCTTCCTTCTTACTTTAGGTGATTCACCTATGGCAACGCTTATATATTCCTTAAAGAACATTTCATTTAATTCCTTAACGGCTGTGTCGTGCTTATTCGAAACTATAGCAAGCTTATATCCTTTTTCATAAAGCTCCTTAAGCATATCAGGGATTCCGTCGTAAGGTCCTGTCGCATCCATGCAATGCTTGTCATAGTATTCATTAAACTCATTATACATTACTTCAACTTCATCATCGGGTGTACCGGTAACTGCAGCCCTTTCAAGAGTCTTCCTTATTCCATTCCCGACAAAATCTCTTATTTCTGTAAGTGTTCTCTCCGGCATACCATGCATTTCCAGCACATGGTTGACCGAATCCTTTAAATCCTGAAGAGTATAAAGAAGCGTCCCGTCAAGATCAAATATCACAGCCTTTACTTCATCAAAAGTTTTATTCATCATCAGTTAAGTCTTGTTGCATCAAGAAGAGTGGCATATTCAAACTCACCCTCAAAGTACGTTGTAAATGTACCTTCAACGGTTACTTCTGCCATTTCCTCCGGATACTCCCCCTCCGTAAGAACAAATTCTATTCCGTTTGCGCAGCATGCAGTTGCATCCTTGATAATACAGTAATAGTAAGTTTTTCCTGTTTCCTCATCTTTAAATGACTGAAACTGCCCCTGCATCCTAACCTTCTTACCCTTGTACTGATCAGGATAACTCATCATATTCATTACTTCCGAATAAACCATGGTGCTGCTCATGGTGGTAAGATCGACATCTACACCTTCCGTAGCAGTTCCGCTTTCTTTTGCAGCCTCTTCACTACTCGCTTCTTCTTCCTTAGCCTTAATGTCGTCTATTACATCAGCTGCAGTAGTAGTATCTTCCGTGCCTTCGCTTGATTCTGACGTATCATCGCTGCCCTTGCCGGAATCCTTATCGCCACTCTCAGTGCTTTCGTCTTTTTTACTGCTATCTTCAGTTTTACTTTCTTCTTCTGAAGTGGATTCCTCGCTTGCTTCTGTTACAGCCTCCGTAGTGGTTGCCAGCTTTTCCACAGAACTGTTTCCGCAGCCTGTCATGAGCCCTGTCATTATTAACGCGGAAATGATTAACGCTATTCTTTTGGAATTCATTATCTTTCTCATTTGTGGCTCCTGTTATATCTACAAAACCTTTACTGCTCAAATATATTATCATAACATATAATAAAATGATTCATTTGTCACAGAGATTTCACATCTACGCAAGTACACGCCCCGCTATGGTACAAAGGAAAAATGCAATAACATCAATCGTAACTATAGTTGAACCTACCGGAGTTCCGACCATAAGTGAAATGATCATTCCTATAAGTGCACACACAACAGAAAGAACAGCAGAAAATACTGTGACTTCCTTGAAGCTCTTAAATACTCTCATTGCGGAAAGTGCCGGGAATATTACAAGTGCCGATATGAGCAGTGATCCTACAAGATTCATTGCAAGAACTATTATGACGGCTATTACAACAGCTACAAGCAAATTGTATGCATTTACCCTCATTCCTGTTGCTTTTGCAAATGCCTCGTCAAATGTAATGCTGAAAATTTTATTATAAAAGCAAACAAAAATGCTGACTACTACGACTGAAAGTGCTATCGACAGTATAACCTCCCACCTTGAGAGCGTAAGTATCGAAGTTGAACCAAAAAGCGTACTGCAGACGTCGCCCGAAATATTGTTGGATGCCGGAAAAAGATTCATAAGCATATATCCGAAGGCGAGTGCCCCGACTGATATCATGGCTATCGCCGCATCTCCCTTTATCTTGGTATTCTTACCTGTACGAAGAAGGAGCACCGCACTGATTATAGTAATGAGAAGAACAACCGGCATTTCATTTGTAAGCTTCATCACGCTTGCTATCGCCATTGCGCCAAATGCAACGTGTGAAAGTCCGTCTCCTATAAATGAAAAGCGCCGAAGTACCAGAGTCACTCCCAGAAGAGAAGAACAAAGTGCGACAAGAACTCCAACTATAAGCGCATATCTCACAAATGGATATGACAGATATTCTAAAAACTTATCCACGTTATCATTCTCCTTCCTCAGCAAGATACTTCTTTCCGGACTTGCTGTTTCTAAATTCATCTTTTGTTCCAAAGAAAAGATGCTTTCCTATATAAAGTATGTGGCTGGCATAGGTCATCGCTGCTTCGACATCGTGAGATATCATAACTATCGTAATGCCTTCTTTATTTAAAGATTCGATCAGGCTGTACATTTCCTGAGTAACCTTCGGATCAAGCCCGGATACAGGTTCATCCAAAAGAAGAAGCTTTCTTGTCGAACAAAGCGCCCTTGCCAGAAGGACTCTCTGCTGCTGTCCTCCGGAAAGCTCTTTATATGAGTTATCTTCCAAATCAAGTATGCCCATACGTTCCATATTCTCCCGGGCAAGTCGTTTTTCTTCCTTATTATAGAATGGTCTAAGTCCCATTCTGCTCTGGCAGCCCGAAAGAACTATCTCTTTTACTGAAGCAGGAAAATCCCGCTGAACCTCTGTCTGCTGCGGAAGATATCCCAGTTCTGTTCTCTTTAGATTGTCGCCGAATTCAATAGTTCCTCCAAGTAACGAATTAAGACCGAGTAAGGTCTTCATTAGAGTAGACTTACCCGATCCATTTTCGCCGACTATACAAAGGTAGTCCCCGGGGTTAACCTCGAAATTAACCCCTTCCAAAACCACCTGCTTGTCATATCCCAATTTTAAATCAATACACTTTATCTGTGGCATCACAAAACCTCAATAATAAAATTTCATTAGTCAGTTCCGACCGGACCATATCATCGCGATACAAATCCCCGGTCCGCTCGCACCCCGATGATATCACCGGCTAAGCGCCTTTGCAAGAACATTTAGATTCTCTTCCATAATTCCGATATAGGTTTTTCCGGCTTCAACATCTGCTAATGTTACCGACTGCATGGAATCCATGGATAGAATTTCCTGATCCTTTGTTTTAGTTGTATTCTTGATTGTTTCGGCAATCTTTCCATCCGAGCTTTCAATCTTCATAATGTGCTTAAGTGAAAGCTCATCAACCTTCCCTGCGAGGAAAGCTACCGTTTCAAAGCTTGCTTCTGTTTCAGCCGAGCAACCTATGAATGCCGCATAATATGTAAGTCCATAGTCATCTGTCATATATCTGAACGGGAATCTGTCGCCGAAAAGAAGTGTCTTAACTGATGCATTACTTACTGTATCCTCATACTTTTTATCAAGTTCATCCAAGGATGCCAAATAAGCATCTACATTCTTTTTATAGGTTTCAGCATTCGCAGAATCCTTGGAGATTATCGCATCACCTATGGCTTTTACTATAACTTCTGCATTTTTGAGAGAGAGCCACACATGCTCATCATATTCTGCCTCTCCATGCTCGTGTTCATGTTCATCATCCTCATGATCTGCGTCGTCATCAGTATGGTCTGCGTCATCATGATTCTCGTCTGCATAGTCTGCATCGTCATGATTCTCATCATCATGATCTGCGTCGTCATGGTCATGCTCATCATCCTGCATACCCTCAACAACCTCCTCTTCCTCCGCATTATCTCCTAATGTATCAAGAAGATTTATAACTGTCATATCCTTATTAACAGCTCCTTTAAGCACGTCATTAACCCACTCATCTGATTTGCCGCCTACATAAATGAATACATCAGCCTTTGAAATCTTTGCTATATCATCCGCTGTAGGCTGGTAGCTGTGAAGATCCGCGCCATTATCCAAAAGAAGAGTCATATCTACGCCCTGTACATCCTTGGTTATCTCTCTGACCCAGTCATATTCAGGAAAAATGGTTGTAACTATACTGATCCCGCCTTCCGATTTATCCTTTACTCCTTCGGTAGCGGCCGAATTACCACCGGCTGTGCAGCCTGCAAAAAGTCCAAGTATAAGTGCCGCTCCGGTCAGCATGCTGATAAGTCTTTTATTTATACTTTTCATCTTATCCTCCCGAAAAAATTTGTCGTGATTTGAAAACCGTTTTCAATTTTATGACAGGAATAAAAATAAGTCAAGCAAAATTTGAAAATCATTTTCATTTTACTTGACTTATTTTTAATTGCTTTATGTGTTCACAGACCTACTCAGAGATTTTATGGAAAGATACATTTCCGGAGGATGCTTCTATATCCATCCTGCATGCACCATCACCACAGATATAGGTCTCACCCTTTTTCTCGAAAGGATAATCAAAATTAAGATTACCGCTTGAAACTTCAATCTTTGCTGTGATACCGGAAGAAGCCGGCGCATAAATCGTAATGTCACCTGACGAGCTTTCTAAAGAAGAAGTTTCCGGAACATTCTGCATAGTTAATGTAAGGTTTCCGCTGGAAATCTCCGAAACGAGTTCCTTTACATTTCCGAGCGTCAGCTCTACATTTCCGGAAGAACCTTCCGCCTTTAGTTTCGATGTATTTTCTATAGTTCCAAGTATTTTTCCTGACGAAGCCTCCAAATTTACAGACTGACTTTCGCCACGCTGGTTAAGTGTAATGCTTCCGGAGGATGCTTCAAGATTAAACTCATTTGCACTGCAGTCAATTTCTATTCCGCCTGATGAACACTCCGCATCAAAAATATCTGCCTCTATGCCGTTACATTTAAATCCACCGGATGAAACGTCAGAATTAACACTGCTGAGTTTTACATCCCCAGGCACTTCAATATCAAGCTCTTTTTCAATCTTATCAAAGTTGAGATTCTTTGCGGATGCACAATACCTTACATAAAGCGTATTGCCATCAACCCAGGTATGAACCTTTCTTTTATCGTCGAGCTCTTTGTTGGAAGTCTCGGTTATCTTAACCGCATCGGTATCTGTCCCCGTGAGCGTTACATTTCCTGAGAGATAATCAATATTTATATTCTCGATCTTATCCTCTATAACTCTGTCACCCGGTGTAAACTTATCTGCATTTTTATACAGATAATTGAGCCTTGTTGTGCATCCTGTAAATGCACCGATCATCATTGTCATGATACCTGCAAAAGCAAGCTTCTTTATGATTCCTTTTCCGAACTTATTCATTTCATTTACTCCTTTTTCCAGATTATTTATCTCCGTTACCCTTCTTTCTTCCTGCAATCAGTCCTATCACAATAAAGATTACCGCTATTGCAAGTCCGACGGCGAGAAAGCTTATACCGTTTCCCGGTCCTATTAGAACAGTGCTGCTTGATGCGTATACTTCAGCCGGATCATCCGGAACCATCGCAAAAGCTGAAATCATATCTTCAACAAAATAACAGAAAACTGTAAGTGCACCTATGGAAATGCCTGCTCTGGCAAGTCCATGCAACGGAACATATCTTATTATAAGGAATAAAATCCATGTCATAACTACAAGCGGTCCGGCTATCCCCAGCGCCATCCTGTTAAATGTATATGACTTAACCATAAATCCGATTGAGAGCATCATAAAGAAAAATGTAATCGTGTATGCTGCCATTATGGCAAGACCTTTTTTGTTTCCGAGAATATCTCTTCCCGGTCTTCTTCCTGCTATAAATGGCATGAAGCAGATCGTCAGTCCAAATAAGCAGGATGACGCCGCTACTAAAAACCAGTTTCCGTGAGTATATATTGCACATACCAGAAGGAGCAGCATGAGGCTTGCCGCAAAACTGCCCATGGTAAACAGCATCTTATATTTGGGAACCATTAGTGGAACTACGATAAGTGAAGTCGGAATGAACATTGCAGCAAGAACCACAAAGAACCATCCAAGTCCGGACCCGTTTGCAATTGCAACGATCAGACAAATGAGTATAGGAAGCGCAAATACTGCCGCCACAATTCCACCTGCCAAAGCGCTTTTTCTCTTAAAGAACTTCGCCTGAGAATCAATAACGCTTTCTTTTTCATTTACCATTTCTATATCAATCTTATTATCCTTCAGCTTGCCGAGCAGGTTTCGGCAATCAGGGCATTCGGCAAGGTGCTCTTCTACAACGTTTTTGGTTGCCTCACTGCATATACCGTCACTGTAAAGCGGAAGGATATCTTTTATCATTTCACAATTATATTTCATTGTCTTCCATCCTTTCTGTGATCTTAAGTCTGGCGCGATGATACGTTACCCGGGCCCAGGTTTCAGTCTTACCAAAGATAGCTCCTATATCCTTAAATGACAATTCCCCGAAGATTCTGAGCTGGAAAACCTCTTTATACGGCTCCTCGAGGTCGTGAAGGATAATATGTATCCTAATTGACGACTCTTTATCCGTAAGACGTCCCTCTATATCTTTTCCGGTATCCGGTCTTTCCTCTTCCGGCTCCTCTGTAAATCTTCTCCTTCGCCTTGTCTCGTCGATAAAGATATTTTTTGCAATCGCGCAAAGCCATGTGTAGCTTTCACTTTCGCCTCTAAAAGCTTTGTCCGTGGAAATGGCTCTAAAGAAAGCCTCCTGAGTCACTTCCATAGCATCATCTTTATCTTTGGTAAGTGTCATTACATAAGAGAATACCTTCATATAAAATGCTTCGTAAAGCTTTTCTGCGGTATCCTTATCCAAGTATCAGCACCCATCCTTTCATTTGATCTCATCGATTAGACGGAGTAATTTTAAATTCGTTACAAACTTTTTCAATTTTTTTTCTATTCATTATCAGGAGTAAATGGATATAAAACAAGGCTTCCATCCTTACCGCTTATCTCTAAAGTAAAATATCTTTCGCTGCCACTGACATCCGTAAAAGATATTCCCCTTGTCGGTGTGTCCTCTTCAAATGAAACGCCACATACATATGCATTTCCCTTCTTTAAGGAATCTGCCTCATATATAGGTGAAACAGAGAAATGTAACGCACCGCTTTCATCAGGCGCCGCAGTTGATTCTTCCATAGACATTTGGAGGGAAAGAATCTTAAAGTCATTAATATCCATCTTCGGACAAAATGCAACGCTCGTCTCTGCATTTTTTTCAACATCCAGCTCTATAACGTTATACTTACTTAAATCAATATCCTCTTCAAATCCAAGATTGAAGTATGTATCCGGTGCCGTCTCAGTCCCATCTTCTATTGATTCCGCTTCAGTTCTGTACTCACCGGAAGCCACTGACTGCACTGCTCCATCCCTCTCATCCGAAGCAGTTTCGTCTGATCTGTCCTCACTCTCAGCGGAAAGCGCCATTTCTTCATCAGCTATTTCTTCCGGAGACTCTGCATAGTTTTCGGAATCTACTGCCGCGCTGTCATATGTCATTTCGGCGCCCTTATTCTTATTTTCCGACCTGAGATTAAAGCTTCTCACAGCAAAAAAAAGGATGACAGCCGCCGCAAGCGATGATACGGTGATCAGAATTGTTCTGATCTTATTTCTTTTATCTCTGTCCGTTTCCTTTTGAGTCTTTCCTTTACTCTCCTCATTACTTTCATTTATAAGATTATCTGCGTTATCTTTACTTTCTACAACCGGGACCAGATTAAGATCCGGTCTTGTCATTTCATCACCGGCAAGTTTTTTTTCTTCAGCATGTACTCTTCTCATGGTTTTTGCGATAAGCAGTTCCGGAGCATGGATATTATTCATTTCTTCTTTATATCTATTCATAGATCCATACCTCCTTTTAGCATTAGTGAAAGAGCTTCCCTTGCCCTTTTTAACCTTGTTTTTACTGTTGACTCGTTCGTTTCCAACAGACTTGCTATATCCTGCACCTTAAAATCTTCAAAGTAAAATAGGTGAATCACTTCCCTGTACTTTTCGGGGAGTGTCTTTACCGCGTCAATTACCGTATCTTTTGTTTCATTTGAAATGACTACTTCAAGAGTGCTGTCTGATGCACTTTCTTTTTTGGAAAGAGCATTTCCCATACCCCCTCCTTCATCATAAACCGCAAGATTTGTAAGAACATCGCCCTCTTCGTCATCATCGGAGCTGCCCGCAAGAGAAACATTCTTCTTCCATGCTGAACCTGTTATTCTCCGACATTCATTTGTTGCGACTCGAATAAGCCATGCCTTAAGATGCTCTTTCGTAAGTATCTTATCCTTATATCTGACAAGCCTGACGAAGGTTTCCTGAAAAGCATCCTCTGCATCCGCCTCGGAATTGGTATTCACGACCGTAATCCTGTAAACCATATCCGCAAATTCCCGCACCGCGGCATCTATATCTACTTCAAATACATTTCCCATAATATACTCACATACTTATACATATAATACCCGAAAAACAATACAAAGTTTCATTTTCGTGACATACTCCCACCACTTTCGCTTTGCTAAGAAGTGGGGGCTTCTCGTTCGAGCAATCTAACGATCACAGCATACACGAGCTATCTCCGTCTGTCCGACGGTTCTATCTATACTTAAATGCTTAAGTATTTGATTCCTTCATTTCGTAT
>CAMOWK010000015.1 GCA_946628415.1 uncultured Lachnospiraceae bacterium
CTGTAAGGAGGTAGCACTGTGGCAACATCAAAGATTAAGAAGGATGACCTTGTAAAGGTTATCGCCGGTAAAGACAAAGGTAAAGAGGGCAAGGTACTTGCAGTTGATACAAAGAATCATAAGGTTCTTGTTGAAGGTGTCAACAAAGTATTCAAGCATACAAAGCCTAGCATGCAGAACCAGGCTGGCGGAATCGTTGAAGTGGAAGCTCCTATCGACATCTCAAATGTTATGTACCTTTACAAAGGACAGGCAGTAAGAGTCGGCTTTAAGGGCGATAAAAAAGATAAAGTTAGAGTTGCTAAAGTAAATGGCAAACTCGAGAACATAGACTAATCTAAGGAAGGAGGAAGCACGATAGTGAGCAGATTAAGAGATACATACGAGAACGAGATCAAGACAGAAATGATCAAAAAGTTCGGTTATAAGAATGTAATGCAGGTTCCAAAGCTCGAGAAGATAGTTATCAATATGGGCGTTGGCGAAGCTAGAGATAATGCTAAGATTCTTGAATCAGCAGTTAAGGATCTTACAGAGATATCAGGTCAGAAGCCTGTAATCACAAAGGCTAAGAAGTCAGTAGCTAACTTCAAACTTAGAGAGGGTATGCCTATAGGTTGTAAAGTTACACTCCGTGGCGACAGAATGTATGAATTTGCTGACAGACTTATCAACCTTGCACTTCCACGTGTACGTGACTTTAGAGGTGTAAGCGCTGATGCATTTGATGGAAGAGGCAATTATGCACTCGGTATCAAGGAGCAGATCATATTCCCTGAGATTGAATACGATAAAGTAGACAAGGTAAGAGGTATGGATATCATCTTTGTTACAACAGCCAGAACAGATGAGGAATCCAGAGAATTACTCAGACTTTTCGGTATGCCGTTCAAGAAATAAGGAGGAAGTAACATGGCAAAGACTTCAATGAAGATAAAGCAGCAGAGAAAACAGAAATTCTCAACTAGAGATTATACTCGTTGCAGAATATGTGGCAGACCACATGCAGTTTTGAAAAAGTACGGAATTTGCAGAGTATGCTTCCGTGAACTTGCATATAAGGGCGAGATTCCTGGAGTAAAGAAATCCAGCTGGTAGAATATTATTAAGGAGGCAAAAATATGTCAATGAGCGATCCAATTGCAGATATGCTTACAAGAATTCGTAATGCAAATACTGCGAAGCATGATACAGTAGATATACCTGCATCTAAGATGAAGCAGGCGATTGCAGACATTCTTCTTAAGGAAGGATACATCAAGGCAGTTGACGTTGTTGAAGACGGCAAATTTAGTACACTCAGAATTACTCTTAAATACGGTGATAACAAGAATGAAAGAGTTATCAAAGGACTTAAGAGAATATCAAAGCCAGGTTTCCGTGTTTATGCTGACACAGAAAACCTTCCAAAAGTACTTGGAGGACTTGGTATTGCGATAATCTCTACAAACAAGGGAATTCTTACAGATAAGGAAGCAAGAAAAGAAAACGTTGGTGGAGAAGTTCTTGCATTCGTTTGGTAATACATGAATTATATTAGGAGGTAAAGGCAATGTCACGAATCGGAAGAATGCCTATCGCTGTACCGGCAGGAGTTACTGTTAGTATAGCAGAAAATAACAAGGTGACTGTAAAAGGACCTAAGGGCGAGCTTGAGAGAGTACTCCCGGCTGAGATGGAAATCGTCCAGGAAGGTGCTGAAATATTAGTAAAGAGACCAAATGACCTTAAGAAGATGAAATCACTTCATGGTCTTACCAGAACACTTATTAATAACATGGTTATCGGTGTTACTAATGGTTATACTAAGACACTTGAGGTTAACGGTGTAGGTTACAGAGCTGCTAAGCAGGGCAAGAAACTTGTACTTAATCTTGGTTACTCACATCCTGTTGAGATGGAAGATCCTGAAGGACTTTCTACAGCAGTTGAAGGTGACAAGATCATCGTTAGCGGTATAGACAAAGAAAAGGTTGGACAGTACGCTGCAGAGATCAGATCAACTAGAGCTCCTGAACCATATAAGGGCAAGGGTATCAAGTATGATTATGAAGTAATCAGACGTAAGGTCGGTAAGACTGGTAAGAAATAATTAAAGGAGTGAGGAAAATGATTAACAAGGAATCAAGAACCGCGATCCGCGAAAAGAAACATCTTAAAATACGTAACCGTTTCAGCGGAACTGCTGAAAGACCTAGACTTGCTGTCTTCAGAAGTAATAATCATATGTACGCTCAGATTATTGATGATTCAGTCGGCAAGACACTCGTTTCTGCTTCAACAATTGAATCAGCAGTAAAGTCTGAACTTGAAAAGACAAATAACGTAGAAGCAGCAGCTTATGTAGGTAAGGTTATAGCTGAAAGAGCAGCAAAACTTGGTATAACTGAAGTAGTTTTCGACAGAGGCGGTTTCATATATCAGGGTAAGATAAAGGCTTTGGCAGATGCAGCAAGAGAAGCTGGTCTAGTATTCTAATAAGGAGGAAATCAAAGTGAAGCAGATAATAGATGCCAGTAAATTAGAGCTAGAAGATAGCGTAGTTGCAATCAAAAGAGTTACCAAGGTTGTTAAAGGTGGACGTAACATGAGATTCTCAGCACTTGTAGTTGTTGGTGATAAGAATGGTCATGTAGGCGTTGGAGTTGGTAAGGCTGCTGAAGTACCTGAAGCTATCCGTAAGGCAAAAGAAGATGCTATTAAGGGACTTATAGAAGTACCTATCAATGATAAGGGAAGTATCCCATATGACTATACAGGAAAGTTCGGAAGTGCAGAGGTTCTTCTTAAGAACGCTCCAGAAGGTACAGGTATCATAGCAGGTGGTCCTGCACGTTCAGTACTTTCACTTGCAGGTTATAAGAACATCCGTACAAAGTCACTTGGATCAAACAATAAACAGAATGTAGTTCTTGCAACTATAGAGGGACTGAAGTCAATCCAGTCTCCTGAAGAGATTGCCAGACTCCGTGGTAAGTCTGTAGAAGAGATTCTTAACTAGGAGGTAAATTAAGATGGCAGATAAGTTAAAGGTAACACTCGTTAAATCACCTATAGGCGCAATTCCTAAGCACAGAAGAACTGTTGAGGCACTTGGTCTTACAAAGATGCATAAGACAGTTGAACTTCCTAACAATGATGCAACAAAGGGAATGGTTGCTCAGGTTCGTCATTTAGTTAAAGTAGAAGAAGTTTAGGAGGAATGCTAAATGGATTTATCTAGTTTAAAGCCGGCTGAGGGTTCAGTTACACGTGATGATTTCAGACGTGGACGTGGACACGGCTCAGGCAACGGAAAGACAGCAGGTAAGGGCCATAAAGGTCAGAAGGCACGTTCAGGCGCACCTAGACCGGGCTTTGAAGGTGGTCAGATGCCACTCTACAGACGTATCCCTAAGAGAGGTTTCACATGCAGAAACACTAAGGATATCGTTGCTATAAATGTTGACATGCTCAATAGATTCGATGATAATACAGAAGTAACAGTTGCAAGCCTCATCGAGGCAGGCATTATCAAGAATCCAAGAGATGGTGTTAAGATTCTTGGAAATGGAGAGCTCACAAAATGTCTTACTGTTAAGGTAAATGCAGTAAGCAAGGCAGCCGCTGAGAAGATTGAAAAACTCGGTGGAAAAGTCGAGGTGATTTAGTATGTTTAAAGGCTTAAGAGACGCTCTTAAGATAAAAGAAATCAGAAACGGACTTCTGTTTATACTTTTTATCTTAGTCGTTGTAAGGCTTGGATCTAAGATACCGGCACCCGGAGTTGATGTTGCAGGATTGAAAGAGTATCTTGCTACTAATCTGGGTGAAGCCGGAACACTTATAGATTCATTCACCGGTGGTTCATTTTCAGAAATGTCAGTGTTTGCACTCAGTGTAACACCGTACATCACTTCATCCATCATTATTCAGCTTCTTACCATAGCAATTCCTGCTTTGGAAGAGATGCAGAAAGATGGTGAAGAAGGTCGTAAGAAGATGACCGCAATTACAAGATTTGTATCTATAGCACTTGCCGTAATTGAAAGTCTTGGACTTTCAATCGGATTCGGTCGTGCAGGATACATTGAGAATTACGGTTTCCTCAGTGTACTTGTTATAGTTGTAACACTTACTGCAGGAAGTACTGTAATAATGTGGCTTGGCGAACGTATTACTTCAAAAGGTGTTGGTAACGGTATTTCAATCATACTTCTTATCAATATCATTTCGAGAATGCCGAGCGATCTTTATAATCTGTATCAGATGTTTGTTAAGGGAAAAGATATAGTTTACATGGTAATATCTGCTGTTATAATCATCAGTGTTATCCTTGCAACTACAATCCTTACAATACTTCTTCAGGATGCAGAGAGAAGAATACCTGTATCATATGCACAGAAGGTACAGGGTAGAAGAATGGTTGGAGGAAGAAGCTCTCATATCCCACTCAAAGTTAATACGGGAAATGTTATGCCTATAATCTTTGCTTCAACACTTATGTCGGTTCCTTCAGTTATAATCAGACTCTTCAATGTAAATGTTAAGAGTCAGGTTGGACAGAAGATTATTCAGGGACTTAGCCAGAATTACTGGTTTAAGCCGGGTTATCCATGGGCATATATAGGACTTGTGATTTATATACTTCTTGTTGTATTCTTCGCATATTTCTATACAACAATTTCATTTAACCCTATGGAAGTTGCCAACAACCTTAAGAAGGGCGGCGGATTTGTACCTGGTATCAGACCGGGTAAACCAACTCAGGATTACCTTAATAAGATACTTAATTATATCGTATTTATCGGAGCATGTGGTCTTATGCTTGTTGCGATAATTCCGATATTCTTCAACGGAAGATTCAATGCAGATGTTTCATTCGGCGGTACATCACTCATCATCATCGTCGGCGTTATAATTGAAACAATTAAGCAGATTGAATCAAAGATGGTAGTAAGGAATTATTCAGGATTCCTTAAGTAGAAAAGTATAACAGGAACATCTTCGGGATATCCCGGAGATGAGCCTGTCTTTGTTGTATAATACGGAGAAAAAATATGAAAATAATTATGTTAGGCGCACCTGGTGCCGGCAAAGGTACACAGGCAAAGATGATAGCTTCAAAATACGGTATACCTCACATTTCAACAGGTGATATCTTCAGAGCAAATATTAAAGCAGGTACAGAGCTTGGTAAAAAAGCAAAAGAATATATGGATAAAGGTCTCCTTGTTCCGGATGAACTTGTTGTAGATCTTATCATGGATAGATTTAAGGAGGATGATGCCAAGAACGGTTACGTACTTGACGGATTCCCAAGAACAATTCCTCAGGCAGAGGCACTTGATGCTGCACTTTCTAAAGCAGGAGAGGCAGTTGACTACGCAATCAACGTTGAAGTTCCTGATGAGAACATCGTAAACAGAATGTCAGGAAGAAGAGCATGTGTTGGATGCGGCGCAACTTATCATGTAGTATATAATGCACCTAAGACAGAGGGCGTTTGTGATACATGTGGTGAGAAGCTCATTCTCAGAGATGATGATAAGCCTGAAACAGTTCTTAACAGACTTTCAGTATATCATGAGCAGACACAGCCGCTCATCGATTACTACACAAAGAAGGGTATTGCAAAAGAAGTTGACGGTACTCAGGATATGAACAAAGTATTCGACGACATAGTTGCTATACTTGGTTAATACTTTACGCTGACTAATTGGATTTATTCAAAAAAGGAGATAATGTATGTCAAAAGCAGATGAGATTGAATGCGAAGGCGTAGTTATAGAGAAGCTTCCAAATGCAATGTTTCAGGTTGAACTTGAAAATGGTCACCAGATTCTTGCACATATCAGCGGTAAGCTCAGAATGAATTATATAAAGATTCTTCCGGGCGACAAAGTTACGGTTGTGCTCTCTCCATATGATCTTTCTAAAGGAAGAATAACCTGGAGAGCAAAATAATAATAGTTTCTCTTGCAATTATATACTGTTCTATGATAGAATAGCAATTTGCAGAGACTTTATGCGAAAGGAGAGTATTTTAATGAAGGTTAGAGCATCAGTAAAACCGATTTGCGACAAATGCAAAGTCATTAAAAGAAAAGGCAGAGTACTTATAATCTGCGAAAATCCAAAGCACAAGCAGCGCCAGGGTTAATTCATTAGAAGTACCCAATACGCGAAAAGTCACAGTAGGACATCTAGGATGATAGCCCATCCATAACTATGCCCTATGTTTTGTGCGTTTGATGCATTATTCCGTGTATCAAAAAGACTTATGATGCGGCTGTAGTGTCCGTGAAAGACGTTAAGAATGTGTATATTACGTCGGGATGCTATGTATATAAATATGGAAAGATGTTAAGGGTCCGATATACATTTCACCCTCTGATCCATACAGAGGATATCAGTGACGAACATCATGCTTTTATTGTTTAAGATTTATTATTCGGAGGTAAACAAGATATGGCTCGTATTTCAGGTGTAGATTTACCTAGAGAAAAGCGTGTCGAGATAGGTCTTACATACATCTATGGTATAGGCCTCACAACATCGAAGAACATTCTCGCTAAAGCAGAAGTAAATCCTGACACAAGAGTTAAGGATCTTACAGATGATGAAGTAAGAAAGATAAGCGATATTATCAATGAAGAAGTTATGGTTGAAGGTGATCTTAGAAGAGAGACAGCTCTTAACATCAAGCGCCTTCAGGAGATTGGTTGTTATCGTGGAATCCGTCATAGAAAAGGACTTCCGGTACGTGGACAGAACACAAAGAACAACGCTCGTACACGTAAGGGACCTAAGAAGACGGTTGCAAACAAGAAGAAGTAATTCGTAGGAGGATGTTAAGTACATGGCAGCTAATACTAAAGGCGTTAAGAAGAACGCAAAAAAGCGTAATAGAAAAAATGTTGAACATGGACAGGCTCATATTCAGTCTTCTTTCAATAATACAATAGTAACATTAACAGATGCAGAGGGTAATGCTCTTTCATGGGCAAGTGCAGGCGGACTTGGATTCAGAGGATCTAAGAAGTCAACACCTTATGCAGCTCAGATGGCAGCAGAGACAGCTGTAAAGGCTGCTGCACCATATGGTCTTAAGACAGTTGATGTTATGGTTAAGGGCCCGGGAAGTGGTCGTGAGGCAGCAATTCGTGCACTCGCAGCTAACGGTCTTGAAGTTCTTACTATTAAGGACGTTACACCGGTACCACACAACGGATGCCGTCCACCAAAGAGAAGAAGAGTCTGATTAGGAGGTACATGGAATTATGGCAATAGATAGAACACCAGTTCTTAAGAGATGCAGATCGCTCGGTATGGAGCCTATGTATCTCGGCGTAAATAAGAAATCAAGAAGAAGACTTACAAGAACTAACAGAAAAGTAAGTGAATACGGACTTCAGCTTCGTGAAAAGCAGAAGGCTAAGTTTATATATGGCGTTCAGGAGAAACCTTTCCGTAATCTTTATGAGAAAGCAGAGAGAATGCCGGGCGTTGTAGGTGAGAACCTCATGCTTCTCCTTGAGGAGAGACTTGACAATATCATCTTCCGTATGGGCTTTGCCAGAACAAGAAGAGAAGCAAGACAGGTAGTTTCACACAGACACGTTCTTGTAAACGGTAAGGTAGTAAACATACCTTCATACAGAGTATCTGCAGGTGACAAGATTGAGATTAAAGAAAAGAGTAAGTCACTTCAGAGATTCAAGGATATAGTTGAAGCAAACGGACAGGTTACTGTACCGGCATGGCTCAGCGCTAGCAGTGAATCACTTTCCGGAGAAGTTCTTCAGCTTCCACTCAGAGAGCAGATTGATGTTCCGGTGAATGAGACCCTCATTGTCGAGTTATATTCTAAGTAAAATATAAGTTACTGATGTTGGTTATAATATTTTAGGAGGGTATAAAGTGTTCGAATTCGAAAAACCAAGAATTGAGATAGTAGAGCAGTCTGACGACAACAAATACGGAAGATTCGTAGTTGAACCTCTTGAGAGAGGCTACGGTACAACACTTGGCAATTCACTTAGAAGAATTATGCTTTCTTCACTTCCGGGAACAGCAGTAAGCTTCGTTAAGATAAAAGGGGTTCTCCATGAATTTACATCTATTCCGGGTGTAAAGGAAGATGTAACAGAGATCATAATGAACATCAAAGATCTCCACATCAAGAACAATTCAACTCTTAATGAGCCTAAGATAGCTTACATTGAAGCTGAGGGAGACAAGGTTGTTACTGCAGCAGACATTAATGTTGACGGTGATATCGAGATTCTTAATCCGGATCTTGTAATTGCTAACTTAAACGGCCCTGATGCAAAACTCGAGATGGAACTTACCATCACAAATGGTCGTGGTTATGTCAGCGCAGAGAAGAATAAAGAACGTGACACAGCAATAGATGTTATCGCAGTTGATTCTATCTACACACCTGTAGAGAGAGTTAATCTTACTGTGGAAAACACTCGTGTTGGTCAGATAACGGACTATGATAAGCTTACTCTTGATGTATTCACAAACGGAACTCTGGCACCGGATGAGGCTGTTAGCCTTGCAGCTAAGGTTCTCAGTGAGCATCTTAATCTGTTCATCAATCTTTCAGAAAAGGCAAATGAAGTTAATGTCATAGTTGAGAAGGTTGTTGATGAAGTAGAAGATGTTACAGATATGAACATCGATGAACTTGAGCTTTCAGTTCGTTCATTTAACTGTCTGAAGAGAGCAGGAATCAATACTGTCAGAGAACTTTGTGACAGAACACCTGAAGATATGATGAAGGTTCGTAACCTTGGACGTAAGTCACTTGATGAAGTGCTTGCTAAACTTAAGGAACTTGGACTTTCACTTAATACAGGAGAATAATTAATTACCACTAAAGCGGAAGTATACCCCGGACGCCTTAATAGGAAAGGGGAAGTACGCATAGTGAAGGCCTTTAAAGGGGCGGGAAAGGATTAAATCATGGCAATGTACAGAAAACTCGGTAAAAAGAGTGATCAGAGAAAAGCACTTCTCAGAAATCAGGTAACTCAGCTTATATATCATGGAAAGATTAAGACTACCGAAGCAAGAGCTAAGGAAGTTCGTAAGATTGCTGAGCATCTTATAACAATTGCTGTTAAAGAGAAGGATAATTTCGAAGAAGTTAAAGTTATGGCAAAAGTAGCTGATAAGGACAAAGACGGCAAGAGAATCAAAGAAGTCGTTGATGGCAAGAAGGTTACTAAGTACCATGAAGAGGAGAAGACAATTAAGAAGGATCTTCCGTCAAGACTTCATGCCAGACGTGAGATGCTTAAGGTTCTTTATCCTGTAGTAGAAGTACCTGCTGAAGCAGCAGGAAAGAAGAGAGCAACAAAGAAGGTTGATCTTACTGATAAGCTTTTCAGTGAGTATGCACCTAAGTATGCTGATCGTAAGGGCGGTTACACAAGAATCGTAAAGATCGGACAGCGTAAGGGTGATGGAGCTCTTGAAGTAATACTTGAACTTGTATAATGATAATATCGAGGCTGACCGGTTGGTCAGCCTCTTTTTTGTTATATAATTTTGTTCGATAGATTTAATTTGGTCAGTAATTAAAAGAAGGCATCCAGTGGGATGCCTTCCGGATATAGTATCTAGTTTGCTATTTTCCAAGCTGTTTTTCGTTATTATGTTTCTTTTCTGCTTCGTTTTTCTTCTCAGCTGTATTTGTTTTAATATTAATGTTGTAGCGAGTGTTGGTTGATTCAAGAGCAGTGGCTATCTTCTTATATTTTTCCGGCTGATACTTCTTTACATCATTTAAAGTCAGCTCAGCAAACTTTTCATACTGAGTAAGCATAGTCTGCACTCTCTTTGCATCATCGGATTTTGGTTCAATTGGCTTTCCATTATTATCCTGATAAGGTGTATAAAACTTATATGTGCCATCTTTTTCCCGCATCATTGGAGTCTTTCTGTTAAGATAAGTCTGCATTACAGTAAGTATATTAAGCTCTGTTTCTATATGTCTATTGCAGTTTTCCTCATTGATAGGATTCTTCTTTGAAAGATCTTCAACAGAATGTAGTATCTCTTTATACTGAGTGGATCTTCCGTTTCCGTTTCCTACCTTTAATTCGTGAAGCATCATCTGCAAATTCATTCCACGATCTGGTTTAACTATTTGTTGTTCCATACAATCATGTTTAATTTCTTCCTTCAGAGCCTTCATGATTTTTTCCATGCCCAAACGTCTTTTCTTGGAGTTTTGATTCTCTTTTTCAGGATTCTTGCTCATTTCATCATGCTTTCTGTTGATATAGTGTGTCATATCAGAAACAAGCTTCATTTTACCAATAAGATTCTTTTTACGGGCGACTCTTATTTTTTCATCGCTCTGATGATATTGATTAGCATTCTGATTTATCTTTTTCTCTGCGGCAACAATCTTTTTGAGATTCTCCAGAATATTATCGTACTGTTTTGAACCTCCCCAAACACCCTTCTGATTGGCTTCGAGGAGTTTGATCATATCAGGCTTTCTGTCAACAAATTCAGCCTTCTTTTCAACTTTTTTTTCAGGTTCCTCAAGTATCGATCCCAGTTTTCCGATTTCGTCTAGTGAAATAGTAGATTTTTCAATCTCATTTTCTTCGACCTTAATCTCATCAGTATTTATTTCATCAGTCTTAATCTCCTCAGTCTTAATCTCCTCAGTCTTAATCTCTTCAACCTTTTCCTCAGGCTTGATTTCTTCATTTGCTTTATCAGGCTGAATGATATCTTCTTCGAGATTATTATCTCCGATTATATTCTCTTCAATCTTGTTATCTTTCGGCGCTTCTTTCTGTATCTCATATTTTTCTGGATTAAGGAGTCTGTCACCGATTTCAGGTTCTATTTTGCTTCGATCAGTTCTTTTAACCTTGGCTCTTTTGTTGTATTTAGAAACAAGAGTGGTATTATCAGAGATTTTTTTCATCTCCTGAGATAATTGAATTGCATTAATCTTTTTAGTAGTGAAATCAGTTATAAGTTTTGATCTTGCATCCTGATAAGGAGCATCATTAACTATTCTGGAAGATAGCTTATTCGGGCTGTCAGGATGCTGTTCATATTCAGGATTATCTTTTCTTCTGTTTAGTTCTTCCTGTTTAAGTGTCTTTGCATAAAGCTGGAAGAGAATTCGGTCATCTTTATGCTTTTGATATTCATTAAGTGTAATTTCTCTTATACTCTGAGGTTTAGGGGCAGCATTAGCATGCTGTATAGGTTCCTGTCCGGCACCAACCGGTTCGGCTATCTTTGGTTCAGGCTTCCAGTCCCCAAACTGAACTTTTACTTCTGCTTCATAGTCTTGGATTGATTTTTCGTACTCACTCTGTTTTACCAGATGCTGACGGACTTCTTCATTAAATCCAAGATGCCCGTGACTTTCTAGCCATTTGTCTTCTTCGGCTTTTAGGTCTTTAATCTCTTTTATTCTATCCTGATAAGAATTATATTTTGCAGTTTTTTCTTCTAATGCTATATCTTTCTTTTCTTCAGCGGATAATTCCGGAGCCTCTTCCTCAAGTCCATATATAGGCTGAAGTCTTCCATAAGTTTTGGCATTGTATCTTATTTCTACAGTATCGAAGAAAGGATTTATCTGTCTTTTAGGGTCGTCATTGAGAGAAGTATACAATGAATGATATGCATCAATTTCGTCAGCAACATCAGCAACTATCTTTCTCTCTTCCTCCGTAAGCTCTTTTTTATCAAAGAGCGGGGCGTTGTCCATATACTTTCGGTCTACAACACCATCAATGGCATCTTTGATGTATCTGTCATAAGCATCGTTGGCAAGACTGATATGGTCATCGAAAGTATATACATCTGCGGTAACAAGGGCTTGATTTTTATCTAAAACCTGTGACAGTTCTATACCGAGTTCATCCTCTTTCATGAACTTCTTAACGTTACTATCAAGCTGGTCACCGTATATCTCATTTAATATATCCTGTTTCCATTCAGGAGTATCAGCGGCGTTAAACTCAGTACGCAGTTTTTTTAGATAAGCCCTCTTAGATATTAAGAATTTGATATCATTAAAATCTACATCGGTAGACTTTTTGCCATCAAAAACATGCATGAGACTTTCTGTAGTTTCTCTTTCTATACCGCTAAATGTATCGTAATAACCATTTTCGGCTTCGTGCTTGTCACATGCTGCTTTTATAGTTGAATAACTGTTCTTGATATTCTGATATCCTTCATCATAAACAGTTGGTTCGAGATTATTCTTAAGGAAACGGTTGATATCCTTGCGAACAAGGATGTTATACTGCATTATCGCTGCGGAGTTAACTTTTCCTGTTTTCTCGTTTTCCTTATGAAGTGATTCAAGCTTATTTACATCATTAACAATCTGCTGATAGTCGGGATTGTTCTTATCCTTATAAGTTTTTAAATCTTCTTTTAAAATCTCATAATAACTCTTTGGCATAATAAAACCTCCATTTATACTCTTAATATAGTCCGCTGATTCATTTTAGGTAAATGAATGCCCTTATTTTTTTACGATTATACAATTACGTATATAACAAAAGCGCAACACCCTGATAATTATTTTAACAAAAATATGGAAATAATAAAAGGTTTGCTATAAGAATAAAGTTTTATTATAATCTTCGTATGGATATATACAGTGAATACTACATAAAAGTCAGGAATCTTAGACTTCGTCATTTCAGAAAAAGCAGTATAACTCTCAACATAAGAAAAGGAGAGGTAGTTGCTGTGACGGGTGAGAGCGGAAGCGGTAAGAGTATGCTTCTAAAGTATCTTGCCGGAATTCTCCGCCCCTCATCAAATGGCGTAGTAAAGGTGGATGACCTGGATCTTTATAATGAGAACGATCTTGAAAAGTATCACAGAATATGTGGTATGGCTTTTCAGAATCCTGAAGATAATTTTGTCTTCGATAATCTTGAGACTGACCTTAGGTTTGGTTTTGAGAATATCGGAGTTTCTTATGATGCCGAAATTATAGAAAAAATCTTAAGAAAGTATGGTATACCGGGTAAGGCAGGAGTTAATTATCCACTTCTTTCAGGCGGTGAAAAGAGACGTGCGTCCATTCTTTCTTCTCTTATGTTTGATCCCGAAGTAGTTATATTTGATAATGCGCTTTCAAATCTGGATAATAATTTCAGAAACAGTATATTTGCCGAGCAGATACAAGATGCAAGAGAAAATGGCAAGACATTTATATTCTCTTCAAATGATGATGAAGAGATAAAAATGGCTGACAGAGTCATCGAGATGAGGCAGGGTGATGTTATAAGTGACATTTCCACTGTTGCCGCAACCTTAAAAAAGAGTAAGGGTATAACCCGTGTGACTGAACACATGAGGTGCAAGGAAGAGGACAGCGCACTTATCCGTGGCGCCGATGGTAAGAAAATCTATATAAGAAGCTTTGTATATAACAATAACGATGACGGAACACCTGTAATAAGGCTTAGGGACGCAAGCTTTTTCTATAGGAAGAGGAAAACAAGGCTTCATATACTTGAAGGTTTTAATTATGATTTTAAAGCTGGAAGACTCTACATCATTTCAGGGAGATCCGGGGCAGGAAAGAGTACATTTCTTAAGCTCCTTTCCGGACTGCTTCATGCAAAGAAGGGAAATGTATATGCATTCGGAAGAAAGTTTCCGGGGTATGGTAAAAACGGCTGGCAGAAGATTAAGGACCAGAATCATGTTAAGTATCTGAATAATCTAAGAAAACGTATAGGTTATCTGGGACAGTATTCCGAGAATCAGCTTATCGAGAGAACGGTTGAGAAGGATATACTATACGGACCTCTTAACTTTGGCTGTGACAAAGGAAAGGCTACGCATCTTGCAAGAGTAGCTCTTAGAAATGTTAAGCTTGATGAAAAGACCTGGAAGAGATCTCCGTTTGCGCTTTCGGGCGGAGAGAAGAGAAAGGCGGCACTTGCAGGTGCTATAGCGATGAATCCCGATATACTTATTCTGGATGAGCCGTATAGAGATCTTGACCTTGAGGGAGAGAGAATTATATCGGCTATGATTTCCGAGTATCTGTCGGACGGAAAAACTGTGATTGTTGCAACGAATGAAGGAGAGAGCTTTGAATAGCGGTTTTATGTACGGTAAATTTAATAGCGGTAAGTCGCCGGTGCATAAGCTGGATCCGAGGGCAAAACTTTACTTTTTAATTCTTTATCTTGTAATGGTTATTCTGTCGAATCACTGGATACCTGTAGCAATCATCGGAGTTACGGCATTTTTGCTGGTATTTATATCGGAGATACCTTTTGGAAATGTATTTCGTGCGACCATAGGAGTTCTTGTTTTAATTATTCTTATAGCGTTCCTGAGCCTTATATTCGTAAGCTGGCAGACATCGCTTAGGCTATTTATACGTCTTCTCAGCCTGACCATGACATTTGCGGTAGTTACAATGTCGACAAGGGCTGAGGATCTTCTGGCGGGATTTATGCAGGGCTTCAGGATGAGTGCAGAGGATTCGATGCATTTACTGAGAATGTTTACGTTTCCGGCTGTGTTTGGAAATGAAATGCTTGTGGTGAGGGATGCACAGGCCGCAAGAGGTGCGGATGTCGAAGAAGGCAGATTCTTTGAACGGACCCTCATGAAGATAAAGATAATGATTCCGAGGATCAAGGCGGCTCGTAAGAGGACAAGAAATATTAAATATGCGATACGTCTTAAGGCCTACAGTAAGGAATCAAGAAGAATAGTTGAAAGACCTCTTTCGTTTGTAAACAGTGATAAGGTTTTTCTTTTGATAGGACTTTTGATGCTGTTGGGAGTAATAATTACGGAGTTCTTTGTTAGAATATGAAAAGAGTAAAACTGATAGTTGCATATGACGGGACCAACTACTGCGGATGGCAGGTTCAGGATAACGGGGAAACGATAGAAGGAGTTCTTAACAGGACTCTTTCTGAATTTCTTGGGGAAGAGATAACCGTAACGGGCGCCAGCAGAACGGATTCCGGGGTTCATGCTCTCGGAAATGTATGCATTTTCGATACAGATGCCAGAATGCCGGCGGAGAAGTTTTCCTATGCGCTTAATACGAGGCTTCCTGATGATATTAAGATTGTTGATTCATGCGAGGTTGCAGCCGATTTTCATCCGAGACATACGGATTCTGTGAAAACATACGAATACAGGATATGGAACGATACATTTCCCAATCCTCTTAACAGATTATATACTGCGTTTACATATCTGAAGCTTGATACAGAGGCAATGAATGAAGCGGGGCAGTATCTTGTCGGGGAACATGATTTTAAATCATTCTGCTCCAGCGGAAGTGCGGTTCTTACTACTGTCAGAACTGTGAAGAGCCTTTCAGTCACAAGGGACGAAAATGAACCGAGGCTGATAAGGATAAGAGTCAGCGGCACGGGCTTCCTATATAATATGGTTCGCATAATAGCCGGAACTTTGATGGAGGTGGGCTGCGGGCAGAGAAGTGTTTCTGAAGTAAATGACATACTTCTCGCGTGTGACAGGAAGTTTGCCGGGAAGAAGGCTGAGGCAAGGGGACTGACCCTTGTTGGGATAGAATATATGGGGGATAAGTAGTGGAAAGCGATAGGGATGGAGAATACAGCAGAGGATAAGTAAAAGAAACAGAGGGGATAAGTAGAAAATACAGCAGGCGAATAGAGAATAAATATTGGAAAAAGTGGTTGACACACACGGAATAGTGTAATAAAATATCAGTCTGTGACGGGTGTACTATGCATTAGCCTGCCCCGGCTTGTAGAGTAGCCCTTCATTTATACTTTCATACGTGATACTGATTATCACGCGGGTTCGGACATTTCCCGCCAAAAAGACCGGCATCCACAACCGGATCGGGTAATCATCTATCTACTGTGATCATTTTAATTTGAATATTATTAAGGAGGATACCACGATGAAGAGTTTTATGGCAAGTCCATCAAACATTGAAAGAAAGTGGTACGTAGTTGATGCTACGGGACATACATTAGGACGCCTTTCAAGCGAAATCGCTAAGGTGCTCAGAGGAAAGAATAAAGCAACATTCACACCTCATATTGATACAGGTGATTACGTTATAGTTATTAATGCTGATAAGATCAAAGTAACAGGTAAGAAGATGGATGATAAGGTATATTATTCACATTCTGACTATGTTGGTGGATTCAAGTCAACAACACTTAAAGAGAAGATGGCTAAGGAGCCAACCTTTGCTGTTGAGCATGCTGTTAAGGGTATGCTTCCTAAGGGACCTCTTGGAAGACAGATGTTAAAGAAGCTTTTTGTTTATGCAGGACCTGATCACAAGCATCAGGCACAGAAGCCGGAAGCTCTTCTGATCAAGTATTAATAGGAGGATAGAGAGATGGCAAAAGCTAGCAGATTTTACGGAACAGGCAGAAGAAAGAGCAGCGTAGCTCGTGTATATATCAAACCGGGTACAGGTAAGATTACAGTTAATAAGAAGGATCTTGAGGATTATTTCGGCCTTGATACACTTAAGGTTATCGTTAAGCAGCCATTCGCTGTAACAGGTACAGAAGGTAAGTACGATGTTATGGTAAATGTTTACGGTGGTGGATTTACAGGTCAGGCAGGTGCCATAAGACATGGTATCGCTCGTGCACTTAACGAGGCTGACAAAGAAGCATACCGTCCGGCACTTAAGAAGGCTGGTTTCCTTACAAGAGATTCACGTATGAAGGAAAGAAAGAAGTACGGTCTCAAAGGAGCACGTCGTGCACCACAGTTCTCAAAGAGATAGTATTTCAAAATACATTTCATCAAAGATATACACCTCAGGATATTCCTGGGGTGTTTTTTTCTACTGATTTACTACAGGGACAGTCCCCTTGGCAAAAATTTACCAGAGGGACTGTCCCCGTGGTGAATTTTGTGGTAATATTAAGCGGTATACGGGGTTATAGAATTAGTGAGCATGTATTATAGAAGGAGATAAAATTGGGTACAGTTACGGCAAGTTTTATATCTGCTATTATAGGTCTTATTTTGTTTGGGGCGGCATATCCGCTTCTTAAGAAGACTGAGGAAATGACTATAAAAGATAAGGACTATGACGGGGATTTAAAGGAAATCAAATGGAGTACGGGAAGGCTTATAGCCATGGCAATTATTGGTGCAGTTTCGGTTGGGGCTGCGGGATATATATATGGGCTGGGACTTAAGACAGGGCTTCTGCTTATATTCTATCTTCTTCTTACAATAGCTGCATTTGTGGATGCAAGAACCATGGTCATCCCGTTTTTTATAAATGTAGCGATACTTGTTCTGGGAGTTATTTCCATATGGGTATTTCCGGAAATTTCACTTCTTCATAGATTTATAGGCCTTTTAGTGATAAGTGTTCCGATGATGCTGATCAATCTTATCTGCCGCAAGGTTATAGGAAGAGACGGCTTCGGAGGCGGAGACGTAAAGCTTATGTTTGCGGCTGGATTTCTGATGGGAACGAAGGGGATTTTTGCAGCATTCTTTATGGGAGCCATAGTTGGAGGAATCATAGGAGTTTACTCAATGACTGTACTAAAGAAGAAGGGGAAGGATCCGATTCCTTTCGGACCGTCTCTTTGTATAGGACTTGTGCTTGCTTCGTTATTTGGAACAACACTTATCGACTGGTATATAGATGTGATCCGTATGGCAATGAACCCACCAATGTAGTATAGGTCTGGTGGCGGAATGATAAATTCAGAATGCCTATGTAACATAGGTCTGGTGGTGGAATGATGTAGTCAGACTGCCGATATAATACAAGCCGGATTGAGTAGTGATATAGTCAGCCCACCAATGTAATACAAGCCGGGTTGCGTAGTGATAATGAATAAATTGTGAGAGAATGTAGGATAAATCGGAATATGAAAAGTATACTTCTTGTCGAGGATGATGCGGCACTTGCAATGGGAACTGAATATGCACTTAAGACAGAAGGGTATAATGTCATTCATGTCGAAAACATAGAGAAGGCGAGGAATGTACTGCAGGGAGACAAAAAGGTTGACATAATTCTGCTTGATGTTATGCTTCCGGATGGAAATGGCTTTGATTTTATAAAAGAAATCCGTGCAAATGATAAGCTTACACCTGTAATATTTCTTACCGCAGTTGGGGATGAGGTAAATATAGTTCAGGGACTCGACAGTGGTGCCGATGACTATGTGACAAAACCGTACAGGGTAAAGGAACTGCTTTCGCGAATAGCTGCCGTACTGAGAAGAAATGAACTTATGCATGAAATTAGAAATGATTCGACGAAAGAAAAAAGCAGCATTTCATTTGGTTCGCACCGTATAGATTTAAATGGATTCAGACTGTATAGGGGAGAAAATCCTGTGGACTGTACCGCTGCGGAGTTCCGGCTCCTGAAAGAATTGGCTGAAAGTCCCGGTCAGGTCAAAACGAGAAGCATTTTAATGGAAAGCCTGTATGATACAGGCGACAGTTTTATAGATGACAATACGCTTTCGGTTTATATGAAGAGACTCCGTGACAAGCTCGGCTCCGATTCTGATTATATCGAAACTGTACGCGGAGTAGGATACAGATTCCGTACAAATCAAAAGTGAGTAACATGCACAGAGCGGGAATATACATTCCGTACAGATTAAAAGTGAGAACAAGCATAAAGCAGGGGCATTAATTACGTACATAGCAGAGCAATAAATTCATGGAAAAAAGAGATTTTCTTATAAAACATATATTGATAAGTCTGGGAATTACAGTGGCAGGAGTAATACTCTCCGCTGTTTTCGCAGGTGGGTTAGCGGCGCTGATAACGTGTTTAACAGCGCTTTTTATTTCATGCTTACTTGGCGTTATTTATTATAAGCGAGTAGCTTCCGTTTATGATGAGATGGAGAAAATGTCCGCCATTATGGAAGAGGTTGTTCTAAATGAAGACACAAAGTGGGAGGATCCTCTTTCCGAAGGTACGGTCGGACTTCTGTATTCGAATTTTGGTAAGCTTGTGTATATGTTCAGAGAGGGAAAGAGAAAAGAACTTGCTGAGAAGGATTTTCTGAAGGATATCATGTCTGATATTTCCCATCAGCTTAAGACGCCACTTGCTTCATTAAATGTATTTATAGATCTTCTTCTTGAGGATAAGGTTGAGACGAAGGAAGAACGCATGAAGATACTCCGCGAGGCATCGAATCAGTTAAGCCGGATGGAGTGGATGGTTCTTTCCATGCTGAAGCTTGCGAGAATTGAGGCAAAGGCTATTTCATTTGAAAGAAAAGAAACAGAGATTAAGCCCGTACTGCTTCAGGTAGAGGAGAGTGTCAGATATCTCACTGAAAGAAAAAATCAGGAGCTTATCGTTGCGTGTGATGACGGTGTTAAAGCGCTGCTTGACCCTGAGTGGCTTACTGAGGCACTTATAAATCTTGCCAAAAATGCATCTGACTATTCACCGGAAGGAGCTAAGATTAAACTTGCAGCAAGGCGCGATACGGCATTTACGAGGATATTTGTTGAAGATAACGGAATTGGAATAGACGAGGATGATCTTCCGAATATATTTAAACGTTTCTACAGAGTGAATAATTCCGTGAATCCGAACAGTATCGGGATCGGGCTTTCACTCACCAAGTCTATAATCGAAGGTATGGACGGACATATTCACGTTGAAAGCAGGAAAGGAAAAGGAACTGAGTTCTGCATTACATTTTAATCTTACAAAAATGTAAGAAAAACAGTCACGGAATAGTAAGAGACATGAGTTATCATTATGATATAAAATGTAGTTCGAAAGGCTTAACTCATGCTCACTTATAATAAAATTGCTAAAAAATATCTAATGGTTAATAAGAGAAGGAGTGTGTTCACTATAGTCGGAGTGGCTTTTGTGACCGCATTCCTTTTTATTATCCTTAACGGAATTATTAATATCGCTCTTCAGGTAAGAGAAGATGTGAGACAGGAAGAGGGGGACTACGAGATAGTATTCTACGAGATGCCATCCGAAACCATGGAGCAACTGGTAAATGATCCGCGTATCGTAAGTGCTTACATCGGGACGGAATTCATAAATAACGGAGAAAAGAAATATCCGAATGCCCTTCATGTAAATGTAAGGCATCCCTATCTCATGAGCTTTGTTTTAAGAGGACTTGAGAAGGATTATGGAGTAAAAGGTGAAATCAATGAACTTATCTCATGGACTTATCTGCAGACATCTGATTCAGGCATATATATAATCATCATGTTCATAATTCTTTTTATATATATCTTTTCCATCATCGGAGTAGGAGTTATTAAGAACTCCATAGAACTTTCAAATATGGAGCAGATAAAAGATTACGGAGATCTAAGATGTATAGGGGCAACTAGGAGAGAAGTAGAAAAGATTATATTCCGCGAGGGACTGATACTTGAGTCATTTGGCGTTTTACTGGGTGTAGTAGTTGGCTATCCACTTTATATTATAGCTGCATTAAATGTATCGCTCTCGGAAATTTTCAATGATACGACTACAAAGCTCAGCCTTTCATTTCATATAATCCCTGCAATCATGATATTTCTGGTATTTCTCTTTGACCTTTTCTTCACAATGAAGTCAAGTGCAAAGCACATAGCAAAGATATCGCCGATAAGTGCTGTTAAGGGCGAGTTCAGAATAAAGAAGGAAAAGTATAAGAAGAGAAGGTCGGGACTGTTCGGAATCATTTTCGGAGTCGAAGGCGATTATGCATATAAAAATGTTATGCGTAACAAAGGAAGATTTATAAAAACAGTAATAGCAATGTCCATAGGACTTGTAGCGGTTGTTTTTTACGGAAGCTTTGTGGGTATGTTGACAAAGCTTGCAAATGATTCGGAAAAGTATTTTGGATATTACAAAATTGGGTTCAGTGTAGAGGACTCTCCTACTTATACAAAAGAGGCAATAAAGGCTGCAATGCCTGAAGAAAACTCACTAAAGAGGATAAACTCATCAAAAGAAGTTGAGGATGCTGCATATTCATACAATGCAGATGTTTATTCCGGGGAAGAAATCTTCCTAAAAGATTATCTGGTAAAAGAAAATAAATCGGAATTTTATAGAGCAAATTACATTGATACTGTCGAAAAAAGTAAACCAATCCCTGAGTTTGATTCATTATTAGAGATATATGATAACAAGGATGAGTATGGGAAAACTGGAGTAGCTGATGCAGAAACAAATCGATTATGTTTCACGGGATATGATGGTGAGGACTATTCCCGATTACAGGACAGACTGGTTGAAGGAAGCTTAAAACTGTCGGATGATGGAATTATAGTAGTAAAATCCGGTTATTCTTTTATAGAAGGCGAGACGGTTTTTGAATACGGACATGTTACATTTGCAGATATAAATATTGGAGATGTCATAGAGGTTGTCGATCCTGTTGTTCTTCGGGAAAGATGCCTGGAAAAACTCGAAAAGTCAATGAATGATTATGAGGAGGGTGTAGAAAAGCTTACTCCTGAAGAGATTAAAGGCTTCCGGGATGACCCGGATGAAATGGTAAAAAATGGACTTGGATATTTTGATCCTGATAATGCTCCTGACCAATTAGTGGATAGATATATGATCATCTCTGAAGCAAGACATGAGCTTATGAAGGAAGGGAAGACAAAAAAGTTTACTGTAGAAGGAATTATAGACGGAGATCCTAACACAGAGGATAGTTCTAAATTCATTCTCCCTCTCGATAGATATCTTGATTTTATGGGATATACAAGGGATGACTGGAACGGAGTTAGTTATAAACTGAAAAACCACCTGCTTATGGATGATGAAACATATGATGAAATGCTGATTATTTTTGATAAATGTTACGGCTTTGATAGTGTTTATGATTCCAGTCTTCCAAGTTGTAGTATAGTGGGATTCATGTTTATTGAAATAAATCAGATTGTTAAACCATTTTCGAAGCTTCTGATACTTCTGGCTTTCATCATATTTGTTATCGTAATTATAAACTGCATCAATATAGCTAATACTGCTGCTGCAGGTCTTCATATGAGACGTAAGGAATTTGCTCAGCTTAAGGCTATGGGTATGACAGATAAAGGACTTACTAAAGCGGTGTTACTTGAAGGTGTGATAGCGCTCATATTTGCGGGAGTTATCGGTGTAGGAATTGGAATGGGGCTAATGAGCTATCTGGATAAATCAATCATATCGGTTGCAGTGCCTATACAGGGGCTTGTCAGTTTCCCATGGGTTGCAGTGACAGTTGGAATTCTCCTTTCCGGAGCAGTACTGGTGGGATCTTTATACTTCCCGCTTCGAAACATGAAGAGGTCACTCGCCAGCGAACTCACACTGTCGGGCGAGTAATCTAGCATTACAGAAAATTTCAGTTTACATAAAACCAGCAGGTATAGTTTACATAAAACAAAAAAACAGGAGAGAATCATGGATATAGTAAGACTTGAAAATGTAACGAAGATTTATGGGGAGAATGAGAACAAAGTAATAGCGCTTCACAATGTAAATCTAAGTATTGAAAAAGGTTCGATTGTTGCGGTTGTAGGCGCATCAGGTTCCGGTAAATCGACTCTTCTTCATATCATGGGCGGTGTGGATACGCCATCTGACGGAAGGGTTTTTGTTGATGATAAAGAGATAACGAAATTAAAGGATGAGCAGCTTTCCGTATTCAGAAGAAGAAAGGTGGGATTCGTATTTCAGGCTTATCACCTGATTCCTGTTCTAACAGTTGAGGAAAACATAACGATGCCTATACTGCTCGATCATAGAAAACCTGACAAAGAATATATTAATCACATTATGGATCTTCTCGGAATCGCAGAAAGGCGTACACATCTCCCGAATCAGCTTTCGGGTGGGCAGCAGCAGAGATGCGCTATAGCACGTGCACTTGCCAACAGACCTTCACTTATACTTGCGGATGAGCCGACCGGAGCGCTTGATACAGCAAACGGAAATGAGGTTATGGAACTTCTAAAGAAATCTGTTCGTGAGCTGGGGCAGACGCTGGTTCTTATCACTCATAACCTTGACCTAACAAGAGAAGCTGACAGAATCATAAAAATTAAGGACGGAACCATAGTTGAGTAAATTCTACGTAGTTTAAGATCACAGAATATAAGAGGTATATGAAATGAGGAAGAATAAGCTAAAGTCTATATATACGGTAATGATAGTTTTAAGTATTTTATTCGTTGCATTTTTTAATGATTTAAAATGCATTGCGGCAAGTCAGAGGCTTATGCTCGTTGATTATGAACTTAGCAGTGACAAGATATATCCGGGCGATTCATTTAAACTTACATTTACGCTTAAGAATACTTCAAAAAATGCAGTAAGTAATATCAAGGTGACTGTATCAAGTGAGGATGGCAGTATACTTCCGGATAATAACGCAGGTACGATATTCATAGACAAGATAGATAAGGAGAGTGAGTCTGTTCAGGAGATAAGTCTTAAGGCAGGCATAAACCTTACCGATAAATCCTATAAACTCATTATTAAATCTGAGTACGAAGGCAATTACAGCACACCTTACGAGGTGACGGATACGGTTTTTGTTCCGATTTCACTAAAGCAAGGGATAATGATATCGGATCTGTACATTGCTGAAGAAGAGATAAGACTTGGAGACAATATAGAAATTCTTGCGTCGGTAAATAATACCGGTTCTACAACTCTTTATAATGTGACTGCTACAGTGAGCGGTTCTAATATTTCAAAGCAGCAGTCTTATGTTGGAAATATAAGTGCCGGAAAGACAGGGCAGGTTGACATAATCGCAAAAACTACCGCACTGTATATGAAGACCAGAAATGATAATCAGCTTGTTGTTTCATATGAGGACAGGGAAGGTAATCACTACGAGGAGAAGAGGAAAATCTCATCAGGCGGAGAAGAAGGAACCATAAATGTAATGGAAGTAAACTATGCTGACATCATTGAGGTTAAGAAGGATGAACGTGACCCGAACAGATTCAGGAATGCAGGATATGTTGTGATGGCGATTATTATTGTGGCAGTTATTGCAGGAATTGTTATTGCAAGAAGAAAGAGAAAGAAAAGTATAGAGGCGGAGTTCTAACCGATATATATGAATAAAGCATATGAGAAAACATGAAACTCATATGCATTCGTTACGAGAGGTAGATGTATGAGTTGGATACTTAAAATGTCCATTTCGAATATGAAGAAGAGGAGGGCGAGAACTCTTCTCACTATACTTGGTGTTATCATCGGAACTGTATCCATAGTTTCCATGGTTTCTGTAGGCATGGGTTACTCGAGGTCTGTGATATCGGAGATAGAGAAGCAGGGTAATCCGACAGAGATAATGGTGTATGATAATGTTAGAAGCGACAGGGTTGGAAGAAAGGACAGGAAGATTACAGATAAAACCATAGCTAAGATTAAGGAACTTGATGGGGTGACCGAGGTATATCCTGTTGTTTCGCTTGAAGGAGAAATCAAGTTCGGTAAATACGAAACCTATACAGGTATAATGGGGGTTCCGGAGGAGTACCTTATAAGAAAAAGTCTTAAAGATGGCGAATATAGTGAAAGCGGGAAGAGTAAACCTGAGCTTATAGCAGGGCAGGGGCTTTCCTATTTACTTTATAACAGCATAAGCGGCGTAAGCTATCATGACAGCATGGCAGAGGATGATACATTTACGGGAGAGAAAATAAGCTTTACATTTTATAATGAACCTGATTCTGAGACATTAGCTGAAAATGAAGAGGAAAACACTGCCGGAAATGATGCAGATAAAGCTGAAATGCAGTCAGAAACGGATGAAACATCATATTCAGACTATCTTAAAACTGTAAAGCTTGAAATAGTCGGTACCACAGACAATGAATATGATTATAACGTATATACCGAAATAGAAAGTCTTAAGAAATATGCAAGAAGGAATAAAGCAGGAAAGAAAGTTCCGGGGCAGCCGCTTGATAATGATGGAAGAGCTGTAAATGAATGGATATACAGCAACCTGATAGTTGAAACAAGGAGCACTGATGATGTTGACCGGATTTCGGAGGCTATATCTAATCTTGGATTCAGGGCAGAGAATAATAAAGAGGCAATTAAGAGTGCCCAAAGGACAACTGCATCCATAAAGACGCTTCTGGGAATCGTCGGAATGATCGCACTTATAGTTGCTGTTATAGGGATAGTGAATACCATGTCTACTGCGGTTTATGACAGAATGCAGGAGATAGGAACCCTTAAACTTATAGGCTGCGACAGTGATGATATTCTCTTTATGTTCCTTTTTGAATCGGGACTTCTGGGTGCGGTAGGAGGAGCCGTTGGAGTGGGAATCTCCTCCCTTGTGAATCATTTCATAATAGATAAAAAGATTCCTGAGATGCTGGAGCTTCAGAGGAATCTGTCGGTTACTTATATGCCATGGTGGCTTGTAGTAGGCTCGATAGCTTTTGCAATCGTTATATCCATCTTAGCGGGGATAATTCCTGCAAGGTATGCAGCTAAGCTAAAACCGCTTGAGGCTGCAACGACTGTGTAAAGCTTCGAAGGAGCTAGGCCTGTATGGTATCCGAACACCTGATGTGTTCGAATACCTATACTATCTCGAGTATAGTATTGACCATAAGGTCATTCTGTTTTGGTTTCATAAATGAAAATCTTATATAATCACTTCCAAGCCCGCGGATATCACTGCAGTCCCTTATGATGATGCCGCGGGTTCTGCAATGATCGGCAACTGTTTTTGCGTTTATATTATCTTTAAGAAGCTTTGCAAGCATGAAATTAGCTTCAGGCTTATAAAGCTTTATAGTCTTACATGTGGACATGGCAAGATAAACAAGGCTTCTTTCTGTGTGAATCATTGACTTTGATTCTTCGATAAATATGCGGTCGCTCAGCATGACTGTTCCGGCAACTGCAGAAAGAGAAGCAAGGTTATTCTTGGTACTTGTGATGTTTATGATCTCGATATTATCCGGATTGCTGTGTACGGCATATGCAAGTCTTATGCCCGGTACGGCAAAGAACTTGGATACACTTCTCATTACAGCTATATTCTGATAGCTTCCTGTAAGCGGAATGGATGAAAGAGATGCTTCGTTGTCGGTAAACTCGATATACATTTCATCGATAAGAAGGAAAATGCCCAGCTCCTTGCAGGTCTTGGCAAGGATATCCATAGCTTCCCTGTCTATAGACTTGGATGTAGGATTGTTAGGATTGCTTATTATGATCATGTCATACGAGGAATCGATGGTCTGGCAAAGCTTTGCCACATCAATCTCAAAGTCCTCACTCTCGTCCAGATCGAAAAAATCCGTTTCGCATCCGTAAGCCCGAAGTACATTTTCATATTCAATAGGCCCCGGCGAAAGCAGCATTGCCTTTTTAGGCATCACAAGTGCTGTAAAGAGCCGGAGTATATCGGAAGAACCGTTTCCGAGCACGATACTTTCTTCGGGAGCATCGGTATAGACCGATATTGCCTTCTTCAGACTGTCATAATAAACATCAGGATAAGTAACGACAGCGTCGATGTTTTCCTGAATCGCTCTCTTGACGGAATCAGGCGTTCCGAGAGGGTTGACATTGGTATCATAATGGACTGTTTCGTATTGTTCAATTCTAAGTGTTGCTTTACTCATAAACCTCGATTTATCCTTTTAAAACTATCATGTTTTTGTTATAATACACAGTGTATGTCCGGATGGGACATATCTAGTGGCTATTTTACAACAAATGGGGGAAAAATGAAAGCAATTGTTGAACAATATGCAAAGGGGCTGTTTTCAATAGACCGGCCTCTGGTCAGAATATCTGAAGATCATATCAAACGTAGTATAGAAGCTGGAACATTTTATTCCGGTTCTTTTGTCGTTGAGAGCGAGAATAACTTCCCTATAAAGGGTATGGTTTATGACAGCAGATACATTCTTAGATTTGAGACTCACAGTTTCATAAGCAGACGGTTCGAGGTGAAGTACACTCTTGACGCCACTTGTTTTGAAGAGGGGCAAAACTTCTCGGGTCATATAAGTGTTATAACGGATGGCGGAGAGTTCAGCATTCCTTACGACATAGATATAGTTTCCCCATGTATCAGGTATAACGGACAGAGAATAGATGACCTCTTCAAGTTTGCGACGCTGGCTGAGAAAAACTGGGGAGAGGCTGCAAAGCTTTTTACTGACGAAAGCTTCAGAAGGACATTTATAGACAGGGAGCCTCTTACAAAACAGATATATACCAGCCTGCTTGAGAGCCGTTCCATCAATCAGTCGATGGAAGAGTTCCTGGTTATGGTTCATAAGAAAAGAACTATCACTCTTTCGGTTGATAAGCCACGCTATGAACTGGAAATGCCTGCGGATACAGAGGCTATAACCGTAGAGATAAGCAAGAACACCTGGGGACATACTTTTTCAGAGATAAAGAGTGACTGTGAATTTATCATAGCTTCCAAGAAGACGATAACAGAACAGGACTTTAACGGAAATATCTGTGATCTTAAGGTTTATATATCTCCGGAACATGTGCCGGATGGTGAAAACAGCGGAAAGCTTACCATTACGAATATCTATCAGACGATAACTGTGGAGTTTCATCTTCTTAGACCTAAGGCGGTAAGACCGAATACAGAACAAAGAGCAAAGAAACAGGAATATAAGAGAAACCGTGTAAATATACTTCAGGCATATCTTGATTTCAGAATGGACAGGATAGGTCTTGATGAATATATCGGCAATACTATAGATGCACTCAGGAATCTGAACGAACTGGATCCTGAAGAGGATCTTTACAGACTCGGAATAATGCATATGAATATCCTTGCGGGAGACCTTGCAAAGGTTGAGCAGGAATTCCTTAGAATTGAAGCTGATATTGACAAGAACTTAATGAGTAATCAGCAGAAATGCTACTACAGCTACTTAAAGGCTCTCATGCTTAAGGATGAGGAAACCATAGATAAGTCATGCACGCTTCTTCGACGTACTTTCCGTACCGAGGAGCCGAAGATTTTCTATTTCTGGCTGCTCCTTTTTGTGGATCCGGTATATAACGACGATAAAAATGCATTGTATATAGAGCTTGAGAAGATGTTCTATGAGGGCGAAAACAGCCCTATCATCTATTTCGAGCTTTGCGACATCTTAAATGCCAACCCTATGATGCTTAAGAAGCTTGGCACATTTGAGATTACGACCATTAAGTGGGGTATAAGGCATAAGTACCTTTCGGACGATGTGCTTAATGAGTTTGTCAAGATTGCCGGAAAGAACCGTGATTTCAATAAACAGATATTCGATATCTTAAGACAGATTTACGATAAGAACATTGCGGATTTAAGACTCTACGATAATGACGATAAGTTTGAAGACAGGGAAGAAAAGAACGTATTCTTTGGAAATATAAGCGACAGATTTAATGACTATATCGGAAGCGAGTACGATTTAGATGATGAGATGTACAGTGAGGATGAAGATGATATAGATCTTCTTCTCGACGAAGACGATTTAGCAGCTGAAGACTCGCTTATGGAAGAAAGCGAAGCGGCGGTTTCCTACCAGAAGAGAGAAAGAACAGAGAAGATAGTTAAGAAGGAAAATGAAAATGACGAGGTTCTTAAGAGTATCTGTTCAATGCTTATTTCCGCCAACATGCTCGATCAGAGATATCATCGTTTTTATAAGGCTGCAGTACTTAAGAGCTTTAAATTCATTGGACTTAATGAATGTTACATAAGGAGTATGAACCACTCGTCTTACGAGATAATACCGCCTTCGGTGCTCATGTACCTTAATTACAAGAATACTCTTAATGATGAGGAACTCGCATATCTTTATGCCAATGTTATCTACAATAAAGCAGACAACATGAAGATATATCACGAATATGCTCCATCCATGGAAGATTTCATGGAGAACATGATCATTAAAGGCGAAGTAAACGATGACCTTACAGTCATTTATGATGAATTCCTTGAGCCTGAATCCGTAAGCTCCATGTTTGCCGGAAAGCTCATCAATATCATCTTTAAGAGAAAACTGGTCTGCTTCAACAAGAACGTCAGAGCCGTTATCATAAATCATGAAGAGCTTTCAAATGAACAGAGAGTTCCGCTTGTAAACGGCGAGGCTTATGTTGAGATCATTTCAGATAATGCATCTGTAATATTCGAAGATAATATGGGCAACAGATATGCAGGCTCCATCCCGTACAGATTCGAGAGGATAGTTGATGAAAAGGCATATATGCATATATGCAGGGAGTACAGCCCTAAGGATTACAGGGTCATCCTTTTCGACTACCAGAGCATTAAAGAATTTACTTACAAGAATGCAAAAGAAGTAAACGCAGCAAGAGAGGTTATCAACTGCGAGAATATTTCTTACGACTATAAGCAGAAAGCATGTCTCAATATAATAGAGTACTATCATGAAAACCTTGACAGGGATGTACTTATAAGATATCTTGACCGTCTTGATATTGAGTACATGACACATGCCAACACAAGAACCATAATCTCATATCTCATCGATATGAATATGTTCGATAAGGCATTTCAGGCTGTTAAGCTTTACGGCTTCAATGAGCTTGATGTGGATGAACTGTACCGCCTTGCTGACTATGGCGTTAAGGACTCGGAAGGCTTCCTTAATGAAGACCTTATGTCCATATGCCTCAATATCTACAAGACAGGAACGGTTAATTCCAACATACTTACATACATCATAATGAATTTCCATGGCGGACTTACTGAGCTTGCCGAACTCTTTAAGCTGGCAAAGGACAGGGTGAGCGATGTGTCGCTCCTTGCCGAAAATACGCTTGCTCAGATGATGTTTACAAAGGGATTCATTGAGTACATCTATGACATTTTTGCAACTTATTACAGTGGAAGAAGCAGGGGACTTGTTGTTAAAGCATTCCTCAGATTCTGTGCATATAATTACCTCATAAAGGATGTTCAGGTGCCGAGCAATATTCTCGACTCACTCTACCTCGAGGTTGAAAAAGGCAATATAGACGATGAAATCTCGAAGATGGCTCTTGTACTTTACTTCAGCCATCTTGACAGATACAGTAATCAGCAGAAGGCATGGATAGCCGAAACGGTAAGCAGATTTATAGATGCGGGCAAGATACTTCCTTTCTACAAGAGCTTTTCATCATTCATAAGGCTTCCGCAGGATGTATTCCTTAAGACCTATCTCATCTATAAGACTGAGGACAGGCGTCAGGTCTTCGTTGACTATTCATTTGACGCGGGAACAAGGGCTAAAGCGACTGTTAAGAGGAAGAGACTTGAAGAGGTCGTAACCGGACTTTATGTGCTGGAGTTTGTTGTATTCCATGGTGAGAGGCTTGTATATAACATAGTCGATGATGAACATGGAAATGTAAAGATTATCGAAAGTGACGTGCTTAAGACCAAGTCCTGGAATAAGAAGGAAAGAAATCGTTTCGAGATGATCAACAGTATGCTTGTTGATCAGGAGATGAGAAAAGATAACAAGCTTCTTCAGGATCTTGATAAATACATTAACACCGTACACCTTTTTGAAGAGAATCTGGATATACTGTAATAGATATTTCCGAAGGGAGGAAACATGGCTGACAGCTTTTATATAGGCATGGATCTGTGCTCAGATTTCACGCAGCTATCGTACTATAACGATATAACGAGAGAACCTGAGTCGGTAAGCCAGCTTAATAACAAAGAAACATACATGATGCCCAACATACTCTTCTACAGTATGGATTCCAAGAGATGGTATGTCGGAGGTGAGGCTTCTGAAGCAAGATTCACCGAGCAGGGGGTTGTGATCGATGGCATTTTCGAAAACCTCGAAACCGCAAGTACTGTAAAAGTCGGCAATGATGAATATGATTATGAGACACTGTTCCTCATGATGGTAAAGCTTCACATCGATTCATTTCTTTACAGATATGAAGACGCAGTGGTAAAGAAGCTTGTTATTTCAGTGCCCGAATATAACAGCAGGATTTTTTCCATTTTGTCGAAGCTTTATGTAGAACTCGGAGTGCCGGAGGACTGTATAGAGATAACCAGTCATCTTGACAGCGGGCTTTACTATATATTCAATCAGCAGCACGATCTGTGGATAAACAGCGTCGCGCTTTATGATTATAATTCAGACGGACTTAATTACTACAGGATTGATATTTCAAGGAATAAAAAGCCGGAGATAGTTTCCGTTACTCATGAGGATTATTCCGAGCAGATGAGTATGTCCATCTATGGAAATGACACGTATTCGATGGATACTGATTTTGCCAAGATTGCCGAGTACGAGAATAAAAAGGCTTACATTTCTTCTGTATTTCTTACGGGAATCGGCTTTTCAGACAAATGGATGAAAAAGTCTACAGCGGTTCTGTGTCAGGGACGAAGAGTGTTTGTAGGACAGAATATTTATACTAAGGGCGCCTGCTACAGAGCTGTGGGCGGTGAGTATAAGAAGTTCTACGAGAGATTCTATATAGAGACTAAGGAAAATGTTCTTTTCGATGTCGGAATTATAGCCGGCGATGAGGAAAAGGAAGAATTCGTTCCGATAACAACCGGAGGAAAGCAGTGGTATAATACCAAAGGACGCATTGAAGTTATACTTGATAATACCGATAAGGTTAAGCTTTCCTATAGAAGCATCAGTGGTGAAACAGAGAAGCAGGAAGTGATAAGGATACACGGTATCCCTAAACGCCCGAATAAAACCACAAAGCTTTCCATTGAAGCTGAATTTGAGAATCCGCACTCGGGAGCGGTAATTGTAAGGGATCTTGGCTTTGGTAAGCTGTTCCCTACTACGAACAAGATATACCGTAAGGAATTCGAACTTCCGAAAATGGGTGAAGAGGAAAGCGAGGAGGAAAGCTGATATGTCGAAGATTATAGTATGTACGTCGAGAAAAGCTGAGAATCCTTTCACATTTCTCAATACAAAAGTTGAGATATATTCCTATGAGGAACTCTGCTTTTACATTTACAATAATACCGTGCTTATAAGTAAGTCATCACTTTCGGAAAAGCTCTTTACATGGATAAGGGATGAGCTTGGGATGGCTGCGCTTTCCGATAAGCTTTTTGCCATAGCGAACAAAGCTTACCATGCGCAGGATCTTCTTATAGAAATCCTTTCGGCAGGTGATTACTACGATGCCGATGAGATAAAGGAGTACATGGAAGCATGGCAGAAGTATAAAAAGCTTTCAAAGTACCAGAAATTAAAACTTAAAGCGGATGGTTATCTCGGATACAGGAGATATATAAAGGCTGCAACTATATATGACAGCATTCTTGACGAGGAGGAAGAGATTACCGATCTTGTTTTCCTTGGAAATGTATATCATAACAGGGGAGTTGCTGCTGCATCCAATTTTGAGCTTGAAGAAGCAAAGAAATACTTTAAGAGGGCGCATGAGCTTAACGATAACCTTATTTCGCTCAAGGGCTATTTCTACATAGTAGCAATTACGAGTGATACGGCTGAACTCCGGGAGGAGATAAGACGTATGGATCTTTCGGAAGAGTATTTTGAAGAGATCATGATGGATATCGGAGATGCAAAGGATGATGTATCTGAAATGACGATTTTTGCCATGCTGCAAAGAGCCGTCTACAATAAGCTTCATAAAGATATCAATGAATACGATAAGAGAATGGATATCATTCTCGCTGATCTGAAGGATGAATTCAGAGAACAGGCAATATAAAACTAAGGAGCATTTAAACAATGAACAAGGAATTAGGTAAGACTTACAACCCGGCGGATATAGAGGACAGGCTCTATAAAAAATGGCTTGATAAAAAGTACTTTCATGCGGAAGTCGACAGAAGCAAAAAGCCATTTACCATAGTGATGCCGCCTCCAAATATAACAGGACAGCTCCACATGGGACATGCCCTTGACAATACTATGCAGGATATCCTTATCAGGATGAAGAGAATGCAGGGCTATAACGCTCTGTGGCAGCCGGGAACGGATCATGCAGCAATTTCAACAGAGGTAAAGATCATAAATGCGCTTAAGGAGCAGGGAATCGACAAGGAAGACCTTGGACGTGAAGGCTTCTTAAAACGTGCATGGGAGTGGCGTGAAGAATACGGCGGACGTATCGTAAATCAGCTTAAGAAGCTTGGTTCTTCGGCTGACTGGGACAGAGAACGCTTCACCATGGATGAAGGAAACAACAAGGCAGTCAATACTGTATTTAAGAAACTCTATGATAAGGGATGGATATACAAGGGGTCACGTATAGTAAACTGGTGCCCTGTATGTCAGACTTCTATCTCTGATGCAGAGGTTATTCATGAAGAGCAGGAGGGACATTTCTGGCATATCAATTATCCTGTTGTCGGCGAGGAAGGAAGATTCGTTGAGATAGCTACAACACGTCCGGAGACGCTTCTCGGAGATACAGCCGTTGCAGTAAATCCCGACGATGAGAGATATAAGGATATCATAGGTAAGACACTTCTTCTTCCGCTTGTCAACAGAGAGATTCCTGTAGTGGCAGACAGCTATGTAGATAAGGAATTCGGAACAGGCTGCGTTAAGATAACACCTGCCCATGACCCTAACGACTTTGAAGTAGGTAAGAGGCATGACCTTACTGAGATAAATATAATGAACGATGACGCAACCATTTGCTGCCCGGGAACCAGATATGACGGAATGGACAGATATGAAGCAAGAAAGGCAGTCCTTGAGGACCTTGAAAAACTCGGACTTCTCGTTAAGACTGTTCCTCATACACATATGGTTGGTACTCATGACAGATGCGGTACTACAGTAGAACCGCTTGTAAAGCCGCAGTGGTTCGTAAAGATGAGCGAGATGGCTGTTCCTGCAAAGAAGGCAGTTGAGGAAGGAAAGATACGTCTTGTTCCTGAGAGAATGAACAAGGTTTATTATAACTGGCTCGATAATATACGTGACTGGTGCATCAGCAGACAGCTCTGGTGGGGTCACAGAATTCCAGCATGGTACTGTCAGGATTGCGGTAAGACCATAGTTGAGATGGAAGAACCGACCGAATGTCCTCACTGTAAGAGCAGGAACCTGAAGAGGGATGAAGATACACTTGATACGTGGTTCTCATCAGCTCTCTGGCCATTTTCAACAGTGGGATGGCCTGATACAGAGTCAGAGGATTTCAA
The DNA here is from genome assembly GCA_946628415.1 of uncultured Lachnospiraceae bacterium. GTDB lineage: Bacteria > Bacillota > Clostridia > Lachnospirales > Lachnospiraceae > Eubacterium_Q. Next base: position 34,179 of record CAMOWK010000015.1, read on the forward strand.
ATATTTCTTCCCTACGGATGTTCTTGTAACAGGTTACGATATTATATTCTTCTGGGTAATCAGAATGGTATTCTCATCAATCGAGCAGACAGGTGAAGTTCCGTTCCATACAGTTCTTTTCCACGGACTTGTAAGGGATGATCAGGGACGTAAGATGAGTAAGTCCCTCGGAAACGGAATTGATCCGCTTGAGGTTGTGGATAAATACGGCGCAGATGCCCTTCGTTTCATGCTCATTACAGGTAATGCTCCTGGAAATGACATGCGATTCATTTGGGACAGACTTGATGCCAGCAGAAACTTTGCAAACAAGATATGGAATGCTTCGCGTTTCATTATGATGAACGTTGAAAGTGCCAAGGAAAAGGGAGTTACCGAGGAAGATATAGCAGCGGTAACACCTGATATGCTTACACTTAGTGATAAATGGATTATTTCAAAGGCAAACAGCCTTGTTCGTGATGTAACCGACAATATGGAAAAGTACGAGCTCGGAATAGCTGCCGACAAGATACATGACTTCCTTTGGGATGAGTTCTGTGACTGGTATATCGAGATGGTTAAGCCGAGACTCTGGAACAGTGAGGATAGCACAAGGGCAGCGGCAATCTATACACTTCGCGAAGTTCTGACGACAGGTCTTAAGCTGCTTCATCCTTACATGCCTTTTGTGACCGAGGAAATCTACTGCACACTTACCGACAATGAATCAATCATGATTTCAGACTGGCCGGTATATGACAGCGCAAAATGCTTCGAGGAAGAGTCTAATCAGGTTGACATAATTAAAGATGCTGTAAGGGCTATAAGACAGGTTCGTGCGGATATGAATGTTCCGCCTTCAAAGAAAGCAGCGGTATATGTTGTGTCCGAAAGAGAAGATATAAGAAAAGTGTTTGAGGACAGTAAGTCCTTCTTCGGCGCTCTTGGTTATGCAAGTGAAGTGAATGTAAGAAGTGATAAGGAAGGTCTTGGGGATGATGCTGTATCGGCAGTCATTCATAATGCTGTGATCTATATACCTCTTGCAGAACTGGTTGATATTGATAAAGAGCTTGAAAGACTCGGAAAAGAGAGAGACAGACTTATTGGTGAAATCAAGAGATGCGAGGGAATGCTCGGCAATCCGAAGTTCGTAGAGAAAGCTCCGAAGGATAAGGTTGAATCTGAAAAAGCCAAACTTGCAAAATATAAAGAAACCTTTGAACAGGTGGAAGAGAGAATTAAGCAGATGCAGGGCTAAATGGCATGAAAGGTAGAAAAGTTGAAAGAGGAAAGAGAACTTAGAGGAATAATTAAATACCTTGTAGTAATGTCTTTTGTGGTGGCTGTAGTTACTACACTTTTATGCATGCTCGAATTTGATAAAAACTCAGTGCCGGATATAATGCTGCTTATCTTTATAGGCATTTATACGCTCACAATTATAATCGCGTACATAAAGGTAAAGCCTATACTTAATTCATCACTTCTGGACTTTTCGGTTAAGCAGGGAAGGATACAGCGTGAGCTTCTTTATGAGTTTTCAACTCCGTATGCACTTCTTGACAGTGATGGAAAGCTGATGTGGGGCAATCGTAAGTTCCGCGAACTCATAGGCGTGAGTGAAAAGAAGAATCTCCGTCGTGACCTTGATGATTATTTTAACAGAATAGACATGGATTTCCTCGATGACCTCGATGAAGAAAATGAGACGAGTATCGAACTTCTTTATGAGGATAAATGCTACAACGTGCTCTTTAAGAAGGTTGATGTGGCAGAAGCGTGGAATGAGGGCGATGAGATTGTCGATAATGGAGAAGACGTTCTTATAGCCATGTACATGTTTGATGTCACCGAATTAAAGAGATACATAAAAGAAAACCATGACCAGAAGCTTATAGCAGGACTTCTTTATATCGATAACTATGATGAAGTTATGAATTCAATGGAAGATGTTAAGCAGACGGTGCTCATGGCGCTTCTTGACAGAAAGATAAATATGTATCTTGCCAATATCGATGCCATAACAAAGAGGCTTGAAAATGACAAATACTTCTTTGTTTTCAGACAGCAGTACATGGACACTCTTATGAAGGATAAGTTCTCTATTCTTCAGGATGTAAAGAGTATCAATGCAGGAAATGAAATCAGAGCGACTCTCAGTATCGGTATAGGCCAGGGATATGAACGCTTCACTGATGCATTTGAAGCGGCAAAGGTTGCGATAGGTCTTTCGCTTGGACGAGGCGGCGATCAGGTAGCTATTAAAAACGGCGATCTTATCAACTATGTGGGCGGTAAAAGTGCCGGAACGGAAAAGACTACCCGAGTTAAGGCGAGAGTTAAGGCTCAGGCATTTGAAGAACTGCTTGAGAATAAAGATAAAGTTCTTATCATGGCACACCAGAGACCGGATGCGGATGCATTTGGTTCGGCAGTCGGTATTTACAGACTTGTTACCACTCTCGGTAAGAAAGCGTATATCATACTGAATGAAGTTACGCCTGCGATAGAGCCGATAGTCAGTACATTTACCGGCAACAGTATTTATGAAGATATGATAATAAACAATGAGCAGGCTCTTTCAATGGTCACAAAGAGCACGCTTCTTGTGGTATGTGATGTTAACAGACCGAGCATGACAGAGTGTGAGGAACTGATAGGCATTGTAAGCAACCTCGTTGTATTCGACCACCACAGGCAGTCGAATGAGGCTATCACAAATGCAACGCTTTCATATATAGAGCCGTTTGCATCATCTGCATGCGAAATGATAACAGAAATGTTCCAGTACATTTCAGTAAAACCAAAGATAAGACCGGTTGAAGCGGATGCCATGTATATGGGAATTCTCATTGATACCGATAACTTCCTTAATAAAACCGGCGTCAGAACATTTGAGGCTGCATCCTACCTTCGTAACAGCGGAGCTGATATAACAAGGGTTAGAAAGATGATGCGTTCAAGACTGTCGGATATGAAGGACAGGGCAAGGGGAATAAACAATGCAGAGATATTCCACGATGCATACGCCATTTCATATGTCGAAGCAGAGCCTGATGATAAGGCATCTCCTACGGTAGCGGCCGCAAAGGTTGCAAATGACCTGCTCGGAGTTGAAAATGTAAAGGCTTCGTTTGTGGTAACAGAACAAAACGGTATCTTATATGTGTCAGCCAGATCCATCGGTGATGTAAATGTTCAGGTAATCATGGAAAAATGGAGCGGTGGCGGACATGCCAATATAGCGGGAGCACAGCTCCGTGATAAGTCAAAAGAGGCATTTATCGCAGAGCTTAAGGTGGTGCTTTCCGAAATGGAAATGGAAGGAGATATATAAATGAAGATAATCTTACTGCAGGATGTTAAATCACTTGGAAAAGAGGGCGATATAGTTGAAGTGAACAGCGGATATGCAAGGAACTTTGTACTGCCTAAAAAACTTGGGGTTGAGGCAACGAGTAAAGCACTTAACGACCTTAAGCTGCGTAAGCAGAATGATGATAAGGTGGCTGCCGAAAAGCTTGCCGAAGCAAAGGAAATGGCGGACAGGCTGTCAAAGATCACTCTTAAGGCAGGAATAAAAGTCGGTGAAGGCGGAAGAACATTCGGCTCTGTATCTTCAAAGGAAATCTCGGAGATACTTAAGAAGAATGAGAATATATCCATAGATAAAAAGAAAATAATCGTTAAGGATGCCATTAAAGCAGTCGGAAACTATACAGTTTCTGTCAAGCTTCATCCTGAAGTAACAGCTGATTTAAAAATCATCGTAGAAGGTGAGAAATAGTTTTTTATGGAAGAAACGATAGTTACAAGAAGAATGCCTCACAGTGACGAGGCAGAGCAGGCAGTCATAGGTTCAATGCTGATGGACAGGGAAGCGGTCGTTGATATCAGCGACATGCTCAGTTCGGATGACTTCTATAATGCTCAATATGGTACGCTTTTTCTTGCTATGGTGGAACTGTACAGAGAAGGTAAGGCAGTAGATGTCCTTACTCTTTCTGAAAGACTTAAGCAGAAAGGAACGCCTCCTGAAATCGGCAGCGTTTCATTTATAAGTAATATAGTTGCAAATGTACCTACATCGGCAAATGCACGCCAGTACGCGGAAATAGTCAGGGACAACAGCATAATGCGCCGCCTTATCAAGGTTTCGGAAGATACTGCAAAGGATTGTTACCTTGCGGCAGATGACGTGGGCAATATACTGGATAAGGCAGAGCAGGATATCTTTAAACTGTCACAGGCTAAATCTGGCTCCGGCGATTTTACACCGATGAAGGACATCGTTATGAATGTCCTTAATGAGATTGAGGAAGCCAGCAGGAATAAAGGCAGGCTTAACGGACTTTCTACGGGCTTTGTGGATCTTGACAATATGCTTACAGGTCTTCATGGCGGAGAACTGATTCTCGTTGCGGCAAGACCTTCTATGGGTAAAACGGCATTTGTCCTTAACATAGCGCATCACGTATCAGTAAAAAAGAGAGTTCCCGTTGTTATATTCTCGCTCGAAATGGGTGAAGAACAGCTTGTAAGCAGAATGCTTGCCATGGATTCAAGGGTAGACGCACAGTCGCTCAAAACAGGTGATGTGGCTGACGGTGACTGGGATAAGATCATTGAAAGTACGGAAAATATAGCAGGCGCGCCGGTGTTTATAGATGATGATTCGGCTGTGACGCTCGGAGATCTGAGGTCTAAATGCAGGAAGCTTAAGCAGTCTAATGATATAGGACTTATCATCATCGACTATCTTCAGCTTATGACCCCGGCTCGTGCGGTTGAGTCAAGACAGCAATTCATTTCAGATATGTCCCGTGGACTTAAAGGTGTTGCAAGGGAGCTTAATGTTCCGGTTATAGCGCTTTCACAGCTTAACCGAGCAGCGGATGTAAGAACTGACCACAGACCGGTTCTTGCCGATCTTCGTGAATCCGGTGCCATAGAGCAGGATGCCGACGTTGTTATGTTCATTTACAGGGATGAATATTACAATAAGGAAACCGAGAAACCCGGTACTGCAGAGATAATAATAGCTAAACAGAGAAACGGTGCTGTCGGAACAGTCGATCTCGCATGGAACAGCAAGTATACGATGTTCTCAAATCTGGCACACTAGTGATAGATGTAAAAGATACCCTCTTTATCGAAAAGACGATAAGGAGGGGATTTTAAAATGCTTTGAAATCTTGCGTTTTCTATCTACGAGCCCTGTATACGTATGAGCTTTGAAAGAAGGGCTTCATCACTGAGGCTGTAAACATCATCGATCACCCAGATGTGCATATCCTTGGCTCTCTGCTTGAAGTAGCTTGTGCCGGAAGGGGACTTGTCAACCGGACATGCCATGATAAGTATTTTTTTGGCGTAATTGCCGCCGAAACGGCGCGTTATGGTCTGAAGCTCATGCAGCGCACTGCTTCCGGCACGCCCGCTCTTACAGGAAATGAAAGTCGGCAGAACTCCACGCATGAGTATAACGTCTATTTCATTAATGGTATCAACTGACTGGTAATAATTTGATGTATAATTATAACCTCTGTCGCTTCCTTTATAATTGACAAGGGAAATGTTGCCGCTTTCGTCGTAAGTATATGTCTTTCCGTCCCAGTCTATCACCGCACCTATAACGGCATCGTTAAAATTCTTGCTCCTTGTAGCAACCTCGTACACGTGAAGCTCAAGTATATTGCCGGTCTTTGTGATGATGTGGCGTATCATATCATTTTTGAATCTGAAAGCTATGCTTTTATTCCTGTGAGAAAAATCCTTTAATACATTTATACGGTTCAGCCTTTCAAATACTTCGATGGAATCACCGAGACCTGACTTCGGAAGTATGTAAAGTCCGGTATCGTCGGGCTGATTGGATTTGATACACTCTTCAATGACGGAGCAGTATTTTGTCCACCTTGCACGGAGACTGCAGGAAACCTTCCATATGGCGCGAACATCCTCGCGGAAGTCGTCCGAAAATTTCCAGGTAGAAGTGGTTCCGGTAAGCGGAGTCAGGGAACCGCCGTGAAGCACCATGTTGTCAGCCACGGTTATATTCACAGGGAAGTACGTTCTTGAAGGCTTTCCGCCATCATTCATCCTGATTTCAACATTGGTAAATGGATCGATGCGAAGAGTTGTGAGCTTTCTCGTGGCACTGACAAAACCGAATGCCATAAGTATAAGCTCACCTCCGCCCGAAAGCTCAAACTGGGCAGAAGGGTATTTGTCAGCTATATTATTGAGTGTATTCACGCAAAAGTCGAAATCATCCCTGGGAACTTCGATAAACTTAAGCTCTGTATCAGGAGAAATCCTGTCCTTAAATTTTTTCAGACTTTCGATTTTCTTTGTGATCATATCATGTTTGTGACCGATATAAATGATGAGATCAGGTTTATATTTAAGAAGTACCATTACATTTTCGAGTGCTTCACTTGAAAAGAATTCAACATATACACTTTCCATGATCATTTCTCCGATTTAATTATTCTGGCGGAATCATCCGCAGTCACTTGGTTTACATAATATAAAGAACTTAGGCTGTCTGCCATCCGCCGTCAACAGTAATTATCTGCCCCGTCAGGTATTTTGGTGAGTGTGACAGCATCAGTACGGTTTCGGCTATCTCGTCCGGATGAGCCATCCTGCCTGCAGGTATTTCTGATACTATATCTTTTATCTCTTCTTCTGTATATATTCTGTTCATATCCGTATCCACCATTCCGGGGGCTATGGCATTTACCGATATACCGCTTGGGGCAAGCTCCTTTGCAAGAGCTTTTGTAAATGCATTTACAGCTCCTTTGGAGGCTGAATAGGCTGCTTCGCAGGAAGCTCCTGCATTCCCCCATACAGATGAGATATTGATTATGCGTCCGTCCTGATTCCTTAGCATGTAAGGGATTATGAGCTTTGACATAAGAAAAAGTCCCGTTACATTAGTGTCCATTACATAATGCCACGTTGAAAGAGGCATATCCTGTATTAGACCGGTATAGGATACTCCGGCATTATTTATAAGAAGACATGGATTTAGGTTTGCCTCATCTATAAGCTGCCTGATCCGGTGTATGGTTTCCTCATCGGAAATATTGCCGCAGACAGTACTTACGCTTATATTGGATATGTCTTCAATTTCTGATTTTACGGCATCCAGAAGTTCATGGTTTTTGTTGCAGGTGATTATGAGTTTTTCGTAATCACCCGACTCGGCAATCCTTAGAGATACAGAACGCCCGATTCCTCTCGATGCACCGGTTATAATAGCTGTTTTCATCTTACCTGCCGTCCTATACTTATACTTGATTTATTTTAAGATTTAGAATATCATATTTGTTTAGTTAAGATTTTACCACAAACTTAAAGCTAATAAAAGAATCATGATTATATATAGAAAGGCAAATGTTTATGAATAAAAAGAAATCAGCAGGTGCACTGTTTCTCTCAATGTTTCTTCGGGCGGTGGTTGTACTTCTCGGGATAGTGGTAGTAGGAATGGGATTTATATACGTAAGGCAGTATCTTAAGAATAAGGCTAATAAGGAAACGGTTGAGGTTGATGAGTCACTACTTGTAGACAATCAGCAGGATGAGCTTCTTACCGCGGAACCGGAAGAAGAGGATACCGAGGCTCCTTCAGATGGAGGAGAAGCCGGAGAAAAATCCTCAAAAGATCTCACGATAGCTATTCTCAATGCGACAGAAGTAGGCGGTCTCGCAGGAAAATGGGTTGATAAACTTAAGAGTGACGGCTATCAGGACGTAGTAGCTGCAAATTATTACGCAAAGTCCGATATCACAGTAATCTGTGTCGAAGAAGAAGGACAGGGTGAAGATTTAAAGAAGTACTTCCCGAGCGCTGTTATTCAGGTTAGAAGGCTTGATAAAGGGGCAACTGACGCACCTATAGACGGTACTGAAATATTTGTAGTAATAGGTAAGACAGATACCGAAGTAGAGTAGTATACTTCTGCATAAAGTTATAAAAACTATGAAAAATGCACTTAATTTTGATATTTTTTGAGTTTACTTTACATAAAAATTGTTAAAAAGTGATAAGTTTTATTTGTCACTATGCAATCTTAACAAAAGTTTTTAAAAAGATTTATGCAAATATAATATGGTGCAAAAATTGAAGAAGTATTAAAATAGGCCTAGTGTTTTGAGAAGAATGCAAATAGCTATATTTTTATAGGAGGATTTTAAAATGGCTAGTTTATCACTCAAGAATATCTATAAGATTTATCCAAACGGCTTTAACGCTGTTAAGGATTTCAATCTTGAGATTCAGGACAAGGAGTTTGTTATCTTCGTTGGACCTTCAGGTTGTGGTAAGTCTACTACACTTAGAATGATTGCAGGTCTTGAGGATATCAGTTCAGGTGAACTTTGGATCGGTGACAAGCTTTGTAACGACATCGAGCCTAAGGACAGAGATATCGCAATGGTATTCCAGAACTACGCTCTTTATCCACATATGTCAGTTTATGACAACATGGCATTTGGTCTTAAACTTAGAAAGGTACCAAAGGAGAAGATTGACAAGCAGGTTCATGAAGCTGCTAAGATCCTTGAGATCGAGCACCTTCTTGATCGTAAGCCAAAGGCTCTTTCCGGTGGTCAGAGACAGAGAGTTGCTATGGGACGTGCTATAGTTCGTGAGCCAAAGGTATTCCTTATGGACGAGCCTCTTTCAAACCTTGATGCTAAGCTTCGTGTTCAGATGCGTGTTGAGATTTCAAAGCTTCATCAGAGACTTCAGACAACTATTATATACGTTACACATGACCAGACAGAGGCTATGACACTTGGTACAAGAATCGTAGTTATGAAGGATGGTATCATCCAGCAGGTTGATACACCTCAGAACCTTTACGATCATCCTACAAACCTCTTCGTTGCAGGTTTCATGGGTATGCCACCTATGAACTTCATCGATTGTACAGTAGTTAAGTCAGGTGCTGATGTACTTCTTATGTTTGGTTCACACTCAATCAAAGTTCCTGAAGCTAAGGCTCAGAAGCTTATCGCTGGTAACTTCATTGATAAGGAAGTTATCCTTGGTATCCGTCCTGAGGATATTCATGATGAGCAGCTCTTCATTGAGTCATCACCTGAATCAGTTATTGATGCTAGAATCAATATCTACGAAATGCTCGGTGCTGAAGTTTATCTGTACTTCACAATCGATCAGTTCGATATTACAGCCAGAGTTAACGCTCGTACAACAGCCAGACCTGGTGATACAGTTCAGTTTGCATTTGATCTTTCTAAGATTCATATCTTCGATAAAGAGACAGAAGAGATCATTGCTAACTAGTTTAAATGTGAATTTATTGAGGGGAAATGCGGTTAATATCGCATTTCCTCTTTTTTTTAAGAACATTTTCTGTTAAAATGGATTGGTATGTAACCAAGTAGCTGCTCAGGCACATATATACACAATACGCGTGGCTGCTTGCAGCCGTAAGAGGTAGCGGGGGCATATAGTTTAAAAAAGGGGTGAATAAATGATTTCAAATCAGATACTTCAGGATACCATTGATGGTATAAGAACCATAAGTAAGGTAAACCTTGTTGTAATGGATACAGAAGGAAGGACGCTTGCCAAGACATTTGATGAAAATCTTGATGAGTATATCGATGCTGTAACTGCATTTGCAGAATCCGCGGCAGAGAGCCAGTCTCTTATGGGATATCAGTTTTTCAAGGTTAATGATGACAGAGTTCTGGAATACATCATTCTTGCTAAAGGCGATGATGACAGTACTTATATGGTCGGAAAGATGGCAGCTTTCCAGATTCAAAGCCTGCTTATAGCATATAAGGAGAGATTTGATAAGGATAACTTTATCAAGAATCTGCTTCTTGACAATCTCCTTTTGGTTGACATTTACAATAAGGCCAAAAAGTTACATATAGATACTGATGCCAAGAGAGTTGTTTTCATCATTGAAACCAAGAACGAGAAAGACACGAATGCTCTTGAGACAGTGAGAAATCTTTTTGCTACAAAAACAAAGGATTTCATTACAGCTGTAGATGAGAAGAATATAATCCTTGTAAAAGAGGTTAAGCCTCAGGATGATACGAATGACCTGATGAAGACCGCTAAGGTTATCGTAGATATGCTTTCAAGCGAAGCTATGATTTCCGTGCACGTTGCATTTGGTACAATTGTCAATGAGATCAAGGAAGTATCACGTTCTTACAAGGAAGCAAAGATGGCTCTTGATGTAGGAAAGATTTTCTACAGCGACAAGAACATCATAGCTTACAGCAATCTTGGAATAGGAAGACTTATATATCAGCTTCCGATTCCACTCTGTAAAATGTTCATTAAAGAAATTTTTGATGGTAAGTCACCGGAAGAGTTTGACGAAGAGACAATTACGACTATTAATAAATTCTTTGAAAACAGTCTTAATGTTTCTGAAACATCAAGACAGCTTTATATTCACAGAAATACGCTTGTATATAGACTGGACAAGATTGAAAAATCAACAGGACTTGACCTGAGAGTATTTGATGATGCCATTACATTCAAAATAGCTCTTATGGTTGTTAAATACATGCAATATATGGAAACTATAGATTTTTAAGAAAGGACATGACTTAACATGATTACAATGGAAAATGTTACCATGAGGTATCCGACTGGTACAGAGGCTCTTAAAGATGTTAGCCTTACTATTGAAGATGGAGAGTTTGTATTTATAGTTGGTTCCAGTGGTTCCGGTAAGACAACTCTTATTGAACTGCTCCTGAGAGAACTGACTCCGACAAAAGGAAGGATTACTGTTGCCGGATTTGATTACACAAAGATTAAGAGACGTCACATTCCGAAGCTCAGAAGAAAGATAGGGGTTGTATTCCAGAACTTCCGTCTTCTTAAAGACAGAACAGTATATGAGAACGTTGCATTTGCTCAGAGAGTTATTGAAACACCGGGCAGATACATAAGAAGACAGGTTCCGCAGATGCTTACCCTTGTTGGACTTGCCGATAAATACAAGTCGTATCCGAGACAGCTTTCCGGTGGTGAACAGCAGAGAGTTGCTCTTGCAAGAGCTCTGGTTAATAAACCTGAGATAATACTTGCCGATGAGCCTACAGGTAACCTTGATCCTAAAAACTCATGGGAGATCATGAACCTGCTTGAGGAGATTAACTTAAAAGGCACAACTGTTGTAGTTGTTACTCACAACAAAGAGATAGTTAATGCCATGAAGAAGCGAGTTATCACAATCAAGAAAGGTGAGGTTATAAGCGACGAAGAGAAGGGAGGCTATATCGATGAGGATTAGTTCAATATGGTATAGTTTCAGACAGGGACTTAAGAATATCAGGAGAAATATACTCTTTTCTCTTGCATCAATTGGTACTATAGTTGCTTGTCTGTTCCTTTTCGGACTATTTTATGCGATCATTATAAACTTCCAGGCTGCTATGAAGTCAATCGAGAGCAATGTTTCGATTTCGGTTTTCTTTGACGAAGGGCTTGATGATGAAAGAAAGGGAATGATCGGTGAGCAGATTAAGACAAGACCTGAAGTAGAGACACTTGACTTTATTTCTGCCGAAGACGCATGGAAAACATTTTCAGATTCAAACTATGATGATCCGGAAGCTGCAAGGGCTGCATTCGGTGATGATAATCCGCTTAAGGATTCTGAATCATATTCAGTATCTCTTAATGATGTAAGTAAACAGGCAGATTTTGTTAACTTTGTTCAGGGTATTGAGGGAGTTAGAAAGGTAGTCAGCTCCGAATATACCGCAGATAACATCAGTGCGCTTAATATGCTTGTTAATATAGTATCTGTTGCTATTATTGCGATACTGTTCCTTGTATCCATCTTCCTTATCAGTAACACAATAACAATCGGTATTACAGTACGTAAGGAAGAAATTAAAATTATGAAGCTCATCGGTGCCACAAATGCATTTACAAGAGCTCCTTTCATAGTTGAAGGTATTGTTATCGGACTTATTGGCTCCATAATACCTCTTGTAATGTTATATTTTATATACAAAATGGCACTTGATTATGTGCTCGGACGTTTTTCGATACTGCAGAACATGTTCGCATTTATTCCTGCCAAGGAACTGTTCATGACACTTATACCTGTTTCTCTTGCAATCGGTATAGGTATCGGTTTTATAGGCAGCTGGGCAACTACGAGAAAACATCTTAGGGTTTGATAGGGGGCCTTTAATTGACTAAAAAGTTTCTGAAGAAAGCTATTACTATCCTTACAACGTTGTCAATATTGGTAGGCACTAGTAATAGCTTTGCCTTTTCAACCAACAGAATAAGTCGTGATGTAACTGCGTCACCGGGTGATGCAGTTCCTTCGTCTACCGAACAACCTACAAGTGAAGGGGGTTCGACAGAAAATACATCAAATACCACTGGTTCTACAGAACTCAGCACAACAATCATTCCCGGTCAGACTGTGTCTTATACAACTACCCAGACAGTAGTACTGACTGAGGAAGAGTTAAGAGCACGTTATGGCAAGGTTTACGATGAGAAAAAATCTAATCTTGAGAATGCGCTTGCTTTTCTTAATGAATTAAAGCAGGGACAGAATTCTTTCATGGAAGAAATGCTTGAGATGGATAAGCTTATCCTTGCATATAATGATAAAATAGAAGCTCTTAAGGCACAGCAGGAAGAAATTTCCGGGCTTATCGCTGAGACCGAAACTTCGCTTGCGGAGGCAAAGGCAGATGAAGAGGCACAATACGAAGTTATTAAGAATCATATCAGGAATTCTTATGAGAATGGAAATTATGGAATTCTTGATGTTCTTGTTGCGTCAGAAAGTTTTGAGGATTTCCTTAATAAGAGTGAATATGTCAATGCTGTCGGCAAATATGATCAGAAGCTTTTAAATCAGTATGCAGAGATTAGAACAAATATAGCTAATAAATATGCCGTTCTTACTACTATGCAGAATGACAACAGCGACCTCATGCTTGAGTATGAAGATTCGCAGGCGGCTCTTCAGACTATAGCAGATGCGAAAGAACAGCAGGTTAAAAGTTATGATGCTGAGATTGCCGATGCGCAGGCTGAATTCAATAAATTCCAGGCTGAACTTGAGGCTATGCTCGTACAAGTTGAGACATCAACATCATATGTATATGTCGGACCTGCATTTATTACAACGGGTGCTTCGTCAGGTAAATTCCAGTGGCCATGTCCGTCGAGTACAAGAATTACTTCCGGATTCGGTGGACGTTCGGCGCCTACTGCAGGTGCATCTACTTATCACCGAGGTATAGATATTGGTGCGGGCTTTGGTTCGCCTGTTATAGCTGCAGCAGACGGAATGGTAATTAAGACCGGATATATGGGTTCCGGAGGAAATACTGTAATGATCGATCATGGTAATACGGTAGTTACGGTTTATCACCATTTGTCAGGATATGCATGTAAAGAAGGGCAGATAGTTAAAGCCGGAACCGTAATTGCGTATGTCGGAAGTACCGGTGTATCTACGGGACCTCACCTTCATTTCGGTGTGCGTATTGCAGGTAATTATGTTGATCCTATGACTTATTTTAGATAAAATCAGAGGCTTTAAAAATGAAAAGCAAGTTTATTAAAAGAAGTATTATTTGTGTGACGTTGGTGCTCACTACATTTGGAATAGCAGGATGTGCCGGGGGCAGATTTGGTTCCTGGTTTGGAAATAAAGAAGAAACAACAGAAAGTTCAGATGAGGGTTTTGACCCGAACAGTAACAGAATAAAGAGTAAGACTGAAGAGATAGAAAGTCTTATTGACAATTATTATTATTTTGATGCTGACGCAGAAAAGCAGGAAGAAGAGTATTTCGACGGAATCATGGAAGGGCTTGATGATCCATATTCTGTTTATTACACAAAAAAAGAATATGAAGATCTGGAAGAGGAAAACAATGGCGAGTATCAGGGCATAGGTTCTGTAGTATCAAAGAACATTGAATCCGGTGAGATTTATGTTGTAAGACCTATAGTTGACGGCCCCTCAGATAAGGCAGGCATACTTCCGAATGATGTATTCGTGAAGGTTGATGATGTTGAACTGACAACTGATATGGAGCTTGACTATGTGGTCGATCTCATTAGAGGTGATAAAGGGACAACGGTTCATCTTACCATGTATCGTGAAGGTGAAGGATTTATCGAATTTGACGTTGTCAGAGATAAGGTTGAAAATGTAACTGTTGAATATGAAATGCTTGATGATAAGATAGGTTACATTTCTGTAAGTCAGTTCATCGGAACGACACCGGGGCAATTTAAAGAGGGAATCGACTCGCTTGTTTCCGATGGGGCTAAAGGCATTGTAATAGACTTAAGAGATAATCCCGGCGGGATGGTTACAGCAGTTGTTGAAATGTGTGACTACATACTGGATGACAGGGTTGAATTATCAGATGGAAAAGGCCCGGGCGTTATTGTTTATACGGAAGATAAGAAGGGAAATCAGATTGACAGATTTGAATGCAGTGACAATCATTCAGTCAATCTGCCTATTGTAGTTCTTGTAAATGGCAACAGTGCAAGTGCATCTGAAATATTTACGGGATGCATGAAGGATTATGGTAAGGCTGTTGTCGTTGGTACTACAACTTACGGAAAGGGTATAGTTCAATCAATACTTCCATTATCTGACGGCTCTGCCGTAAAGATTACAATTGCCAAGTACTTTACACCGGCAGGAAATGATATCCATAAAAAGGGAATTGAACCGGATGTTCAGGTTGAACTTGATGAAAAGCTAAAACAGAAGGTGGTTATCGAACACGATGAAGATAATCAGCTTAAGGAAGCACTAAAGCAATTCTAAAATAGTTTACATAATAACTGTCCGCCGCTTTTAAGCATACGGACAGTTATTTGGGTAATAGGTAATTATTTTTATGAAGTATGAAAAAGGAGTATCCATGAACAAGGAATTAATCATAGTACTTGACTTCGGTGGACAGTACAATCAGCTGATTGCACGAAGAGTCAGGGAATGTAATGTTTATGCCGAGGTGCATCCGTATACGCTTTCGCTTGAAAAGATTAAAGAAATGAATCCCAAAGGGATAATCTTTACCGGTGGACCGAACAGTGTATATGCAGAAGACTCACCGTCCTACACAAAGGAGATATTTAATCTCGGAATCCCGATAATGGGAATCTGTTATGGTTCACAGCTTATGGCACATCTTCTCGGAGGGCGTGTTGCAACTGCACCTGTCAGTGAGTACGGAAGAACAGAGACATTTATCGGGGAATCCGTTAAGGACAGCGAGGTTAACATAACGACAAGTGGCGATACTTCTGATTCATTAGCAAGATCAGTGCTGTTTAAAGGCATTAAAAAAACTATTACTACATGGATGAGTCATACTGATTATATTGCTGAAGTGCCGATGGGCTTTACTATTACGGCAAAAACTAAGGACTGTCCTGTTGCAGCAATGGAGGACGCAGAAAGAAAGCTTTATGCAACTCAGTTCCATCCTGAGGTAATGCATACAGAACAGGGAAAAGAGATACTTCGTAACTTCGTATATAATGTATGCGGTTGCGCGGGTGACTGGAAGATGGATTCATTTGTCGAATCTACCATCGTGGCTCTTCGTGAGAAAATAGGAGATGGACGTGTGCTCTGTGCGCTTTCAGGTGGAGTGGATTCGTCGGTTGCCGCAGTTCTCCTTGCAAAAGCCGTAGGTAAGCAGCTTACATGTGTATTTGTAGACCACGGACTTCTCAGAAAGAATGAAGGAGACGAGGTGGAGGCAGTATTCGGACCTCACGGTAATTATGACCTCAATTTTATTAGAGTAAATGCAGCTGACAGGTTCTATGAAAAACTTAAAGGGGAAACCGATCCTGAGAAGAAGCGCAAGATAATAGGCGAGGAATTTATCAGGGTATTCGAGGAAGAATCAAAGAAGATAGGTGCAGTTGATTTCCTTGCTCAGGGAACTATCTATCCGGATGTAATAGAATCGGGACTCGGCAAATCGGCTGTTATAAAGTCGCACCACAATGTAGGTGGGCTTCCTGACTATGTGGATTTCAAAGAAATAGTTGAACCACTCCGCATGCTTTTTAAGGATGAGGTAAGGAAGGCAGGTCTCGAACTCGGTATTCCGGAATACTTAGTATATAGACAGCCATTTCCGGGACCGGGACTGGGAGTCAGAATCATCGATGAGATTACACCTGAAAAGGTACGTATAGTTCAGGAAGCAGATTATATCTTCCGTGACGAGATGGACAAAGCGCTTGCCACTGGCAGGATCAAGCATCTTCCGAATCAGTATTTTGCAGCGCTTTCCAACATGCGTTCAGTGGGAGTCATGGGAGATTTCAGAACCTATGACTATGCTGTGGTACTAAGGGCAGTCAATACTTCGGATTTCATGACGGCAGACTGCACGGATATACCATTCGAAATACTGCAAAAAACCATGAACCGAATCATAAATGAAGTTAAAGGAGTTAACAGAGTTCTTTACGACCTGACGAGCAAGCCGCCGGGGACGATAGAACTCCTATAATGCAAATAGCTCGGGAAGCCCCTAAAATAGGGACTTCCCGTT
>CAMOWK010000016.1 GCA_946628415.1 uncultured Lachnospiraceae bacterium
TTTGAACCCTCGACACCGCGGGTATGAACCGCGTGCTCTAGCCAACTGAGCTATCCCGCCACAAGTGCGTTTAGAGTGGGGCCTACAGGGCTCGAACCTGTGACCCTCTGCTTGTAAGGCAGATGCTCTCCCAGCTGAGCTAAGACCCCTTTTCAAAAGCACAAGCGCTATTATAAATAAACACTATATAAAAGTCAAGTGAATTTTTCAAAAATATTTCTTCTTTTTCCACTTCACTTTTTACAAAAAAAGAGTGCCACAACGGTATATAACCGAAATGACACTCTCTTTTATGAAAGGAGTATCTTAAAACCTTTTAAAAGTTTATATTACTCTGTAATTGCTTCAATATTAACATCTTCTGCAATGTCTGAATCATCCTCAAAGAAGTCATCATCAAAGTCATCATCAAACTCATCAAAATCATCAAGATAATCAGGAGTAAGATACTTATATACTGCAAATGCAATACCTGCAATGATAGTTACTATACCAACGATAACTGATATAGTGATAATAACATTCTTTGCATCTCTGATTGGATTCTCTTCAAAAGTAAGTTCCTTCTTCATAACCATAGTCCACCTTTCATAATATAGTATTAATATGATATCATACTTTTTTAAGTCTGGCAAGAGATGCGAACATCTTCTTTTCTCCTACCCTGTCAAAAACAACCGTGACCTCATATTCATTTCCGGTTTTTATAAGTTCAGTCACCTTTCCTGTACCGAACTTTATGTGTCTTACCGTATCGCCTATACCGTATTCTACCGTAAATGCACTGCTTGAAGCAGGCTTTGAAACTGTCTTATATGGATTCGTCTTTCCGTATGTTCCGGCTGAACTTCTGCTTTTTCCGGATTTATTACCTGAACCACTGCCATACGATCCCGAACCGAATTCATTTCCGTAACGGTTTCTATTGCTCTTTGAAAAAGAAGAAATGTCTTTCATATCAAGCAATTCATCCGGAATCTCTTCTATAAACCTGGACTCTTCAGTGAAAATCCTGTTTCCGTTCAGCATGCGCGATGCTGCGGAGCTGAGATAAAGCTCCTTCATAGCTCTTGTTATCCCGACGTAACAAAGTCTTCTTTCTTCCTCAACCGCATCCGGATCATCCGAGTCCATAGCCATTCCACTCGGGAAAAGCCTTTCTTCCATACCTACTATGAATAGGTACGGAAACTCAAGTCCTTTCGCACTGTGAAGAGTCATAAGGGAAACGAAGCCGTTTTCTCCCAAATCCCCCTCTTCACTATCCACATCAGCCACAAGAGCAACCTCTTCAAGGAGTCCCGTAAGGCTTGGTTCGTCAGTACCGTTCTCATATTCAATGATCTTATTTCTTAGTTCTTCCAGATTCTCAAGCCTTGCATTTGCCTCGTCAGTACCTTCAGCCTGAAGCAAAGCCTTATACTCTGTTTTCGACATAATCTCATCATAAAGAGTAACAAGATCATTTTCCATGTAAGTTTTTTTAAAGCTTCTGATGAGTGACACAAATTCACCCACCTTAGATGCCGCTCTCTTCAAGTCAGGTATCTCATCAATCGATACCATAGCATCATATAAAGACATATCATTTGCAGCAGCAAAATCAAGAAGTCTTCTTATGGTCGTGTCACCTATTCCTCTTCTCGGTACATTTATTATTCTTTTAAATGACTCGCCGTCTGCGGAATTATCTATAACTTTAAGATAAGCAAGTATATCTCTTATTTCTTTTCTGCCGTAAAAATTTTGCCCGCCATAAATCTTATAAGGAACACTCGACATTATAAGCTTTTCCTCAAGCACACGTGACTGATTGTTGGTTCTGTAGAGAACAGCCATATCAGAAAGCGGTATACCGTGAGTGTTAAGCTCAAGTATCTTTTCGGTAACCTTTTCAGCCTCAATGAATTCATTTTCATATCTTGTATATGTTACCTTATCGCCGTCACCTGCATCAGTCCAGAGTTTTTTACTCTTTCGCCCTTTATTATTTGCAACAACAGCATTTGCAGCATTTAGAATATTTGCAGTCGAACGGTAATTCTGTTCAAGCCTTACAACCTTGGCATCAGGATAAACGCTTTCAAAATCAAGTATGTTGCTTATATCGGCTCCACGGAATTTGTATATAGACTGATCATCATCACCCACAACACAGAGATTCTTATATTTTTCAGCAAGGAATTTTACAAGTATAAACTGGGTATGATTGGTATCCTGATACTCATCAACCATAATGTACTTGAATCTTTCCCTGTAGATTTCCAGCACATCGGGATGCCTCTCAAAAAGCTGAATCGTCTTATATATAAGATCATCAAAATCAAGTGCATTATTCTTTATCATGCGCTTCTGATATTCCCTGTAGCACTTTGCCAGTTGTATATCCCCGAAAGACATTGCACTTCTTTCCATATCATCCGGGCTTACATACTGCTCTTTTGCCTTGGAAATGACACTCAATATCCTTCTTTCCGGATACTGTTTAGGATCAAGGTTTAAGGTTCTAAGCACTTCTTTTACGACGGATTTCTGCTCGTCTGTATCATATATGGAAAAGTTGTTTTTTCCGCCCAGTCTGTCATAAAAACGTCTTAGTATCCTCACACACATGGAATGAAATGTACTTATCCATACACTTTCAGCACCGAACCCTACAAGATTATCCACCCTCTCACGCATTTCTTTTGCAGCCTTATTTGTAAATGTGATAGCAAGAATGTTGAAAGGATTCACATTACATTCTTCTATCAGATACGCGATACGGTGAGTTATCACTCTGGTCTTTCCACTGCCTGCTCCGGCCAGTATAAGAAGAGGCCCGTCTATATATCGACAGGCCTCCGTTTGTCTATCATTAAGTCCCTGCATTATTCTTCAGCAGGTGCTGAAACTCCCATTTTAGCTTTTAAGGCTGCAAGTTCATCCTGAACGGCTGCATCAGTTGATGACTGATACTTTGACTCAAGTTCATCAATCTGGTTACCCGGTGTATTATTGATAAGCTCTGATGTGGCATCAGCAAGCTCAAGCATTGAATCAGCCTTTGCTTCCATTCTCTCAAATGCAGCAACACTTGAAGCTGAATCCGTAAGATTAGATGTCATATCATTGATCTTCTGCTGAGCCTTTGCAACTCTGATCTTAGCCTTTATAGCATCACGTCTTGAGTCAAGCTCATTTATATCAGATACAAGCTTATCATGCATCTGTCTCATCTTCATGGCATTAGCAGCAGATACGTCGTAAGCCTGCTGTAAGCTCTGCTGTTTAGCTGTAAGTCTTGCCTTTTCCTGAAGGAATTTAGCAGCATCAGCGTCATTTCCGGCAACGACTGCCTTCTCAGCATATGACTGCATCTTTGCAACTTCTTCAGTACACTCATCGAGTTCTCTCTTAGCTCTCTTCTCGTCTGCCATTACAGCAGCTGTCTCTTCTTTAACCTTTGCAAGATCCCTTGTAAGATTACGCATAGTCTGGTCGATCATCTTCTCAGGATCTTCAGCCTTGTCAAGAAGAGCATTGATATTAGATGCCATTATGTCTTTAAATCTTGTTAAAATACCCATTTTCTCCTCCTCATATAAAACATAATATAGTTTCAAAACAGTATCCGGTATCCGATTTGCAGATACACCAACACATGTAATTATAAACCAGCAGAGTGTTATTTACAAGATAATTCGCCCAAGTATAACATCAGGCTTCGGAGTCGGTGTATCGGAAATCTCGTATGCACCCTTAAGAAGTTCCTCTGCTTCGCTCACCTTAGCCTCATCATTTCCGTAAATAATAAATGCAGTTTCATCTGTCTCCACAAAGTCACCCAGCTTCTTTTTTATCTCAATTCCAACCGAATGATCAATAGTATCGGAAAGCTTTTCCCTTCCTCCGCCGAGCTTCATACATGCAAGTCCAACCTTTTCAGTGTCACATCGTGACAGATATCCTGCCCGGTTAAACTTAACTTCTTCCTTTATTACGATTTTGCCGAGCCGATTATAATCATCAATAAATGAATCGTCGCCTCCGTGCGCCCTTATAAATTCTCTGAACTTCATAAGCGCACTTCCGTCATTAATAACTTTTTCTATCATGCCGTCGTCTTTCTTTCCGGTAAGATTTAACATTTCACCTGCTATGGCATAAACCAGTTTTATGAACCTTTCTTCTCCTCTTCCTTTTAATGCTTCAACACATTCAATTATCTCAAGGCAATTCCCGACAAACCTTCCAAGCGGCTCATTCATGTCAGTTATAAATGCAGAAGTTTTTCTTCCGGCATTATTGCCTATATCCACCATTACTTTTGCAAGCTTTTCTGCTGAAGGATAATCCT
The DNA here is from genome assembly GCA_946628415.1 of uncultured Lachnospiraceae bacterium. Lineage (GTDB taxonomy): Bacteria > Bacillota > Clostridia > Lachnospirales > Lachnospiraceae > Eubacterium_Q. The sequence goes on from CAMOWK010000016.1 coordinate 4,340, forward strand.
TCATAAATGCACCGCTGCCGCATTTAACATCAAGAACTATTCCGTCAGCGCCGGCAGCCAGCTTTTTACTCATTATGCTTGATGCAATCAGCGAATAGTTTTCCACCGTTCCCGTTACATCACGGAGTGCATATAGAACCTTGTCAGCCGGAGCCAGATTTTTCGTCTGACCTATATCCGAAAAGCCGACAGTTCTTACAACCTCTTTAAATTCTTCTTCAGATAAGTCCGACCGAAATCCGGGAATACTTTCAAGCTTATCAACCGTACCTCCGGTATGGCCAAGTCCCCTTCCGCTCATCTTTGCAGTACGTACCCCAAGTGCAGCAAGTATAGGTCCTACAACAATAGTTGTCTTATCTCCAACTCCACCGGTCGAGTGCTTATCAAGAACAGTTCCAATATCCGAAAAATCCAGCATATCACCACTTTCAGCCATTTCAAGAGTGAGTATGGATGTTTCTTCTATATCCATTCCGTTAAGATAAATTGCCATCAAAAGCGCAGACAGCTGATAATCGGGAATAGTACCTTTTGTTGCTCCTGCTACAAAGAAAGCTATCTCTTCATGTGTAAGCTTTCCTCCATCCCTCTTCTTTTTTATGATATCCAGTATACTCAATTTATTCTCCTTTATGAGAGCCCTGTAGCGGCACATTCAGTTTCTCTGTTCCCGGAAGAACAAAAAGTCCGTCCCTTATAATGTCAGTTTCAGTACCATCATAATTCACCGTATAAAGTCTTCCCAACTCATCAAACGGAATCGTTATGTCTGTATGGCAGTTAAAATAAGCTTTAAGAGGTTCTGTTTCCCGAAGAAGTGAAAAATCATTTTCTTTTGAAATGATTTCCTTACCGTTCGGATTATAAACCCTTGTATCTTCCGAATGACTGTAACATGTATCGCCTACCGCAAAATGCGGTCCGGTCTTTTCCATAATAAGTATCGGAAGCTTATCCATAATATCGTAGTCGTTTCCCATTTTATATGCATAGGTATTTGTTCCTATCGCAAACTCTCCGAGGGGAAGTGTCTTATGGTTGAACAGTATATTATCATCTATATAACCTTTATTTTCAGAAACATCACTGAAATTATCACAGGTATAATCAGTAACCATCCCATCTTTAAATGTGATCATAAGATTATCAAACTTAAGACCGTTTATATAAACCCGGCTTACATGCAAAACTCCTCCCGTACCGGAAAGAACCGGTGATGTGAAGACTTCACCAAGCGGTATATTTACATCGGCAACACAGTTTTCAAACTGTGTCTCCTTGTCAGGGTTTTCAAGCTTCCTCATAACAACAGTCATATCGGTTTTATTATCATCCCTGCCCAGAACCTTAACAAAACGGGAAGCATCCAGAACATCTATTATTCTTTGCTGCAGCTGAATATACTCATCATTATCAAGAGTATTGATTTTCATAACCTCTTTAAAAATCTCCGGGAAATCCTCACCTATATCCGGCACAGGAAAGGCTATTATAGTGAAGCTGTAGCTGTCTCCCGGGAGATACTTTTCTCTTAAAACAGACATTTCACTGCCGCTTTTAACTATAAGTTCCTTCTGACCGTCATCATATTTTACGGAGGCATCCTTACTTACAGGTGAAAAGACTTTTTCACCGAAAATCTCTATAACTGCCGGTCCGCCGTAATATGACATGTATTCAGCATACTCCGCGTAAGCAGCCTTTGCAGCCGAAAGCTTTCTCTCCAGGAATTTTTTATCCATAAAAAGAGCATCATCCATTCTGTGATCATATTCAAATTGTCTCGCATGGCTGAGCCCCTCATATCCCTGTTTTATAATTCCTTTTCTAATAAGCCTGCTTACGGCATATCTTGAAAGTATCACCTTAAGCCCCATATCTCTGAACCGTAAAACAGCCGCCCTTACAAGTCTTTCCTGCCCTATAAAGTATCTTATGCTGACAGTCCTTCTGCTTTCAAAATCAATATTCATCGTTTCAAAGCCGCGTCTCATGCCCTTTGTAAATGTCAGAGCCATCTTTTCTATATCGGAATCAGGCAGTGAATTCATAAACCTCGCCAGACTTATCTCACTTTCCGTAATCCTTTCCCCGTATCTGTATAGATAATCAGTATCGGAAAGATCGGCATTCATAACAATGTCGTAAGCAAGTCCTGTCTCCGGCACAAATGTCTCCCTTGTCCTGTCGCGAAGAAAAATATCAACATAGTCAAATGCATAGTAGTATACTGTCTCTTCAAGAGTTTTAATAAGTGGAGATTTATCCATGAGAAAGAGATTATATACTTCAAGAAAAAGCTCTGTTATAACGGTCACAAATTCCGTCTTACCGTCATATATATACGCCGGAAGCGCATACACCTCGGACGCTATAAATGAAATGTATGCCGCATAGGTTCCAAACACCTCATCTGCATAGTCCGGGTTTGCATAGCATTTCCCATAATCATCTTCGTAAAGACCGGTGTACAGTTTTTTATTTAGCTCCGGAAGCATAAGACTTCCCTTATATATTCCATGAGCATCAATATTCCTGCCCTCATCCAAAACAAAAAGAATGTAGTCTGCCGTCTTTAAAAAAAAGTCTGCATATCTGTCATTCGGCATACTATCATTCTTAATCTCCCTGAGCCTTTCATTTGCAAGTTCCAGTCTTTCATTTATGAATTTTTCATTTTCATTCATTCTGTTATTCTCCACACATCTGAAAATCTTATGTTATGATTATATCCAGCCGGTTTTTCATTTATAAAAGAAGTTCTGAACCGATCATAGAACCATAAGCACTATAAGAATTACCAGTACTATACCTGCCAGCATGGCGGCGTATCTTTTACTGTTATTGCTACCGCTTACATCACGGAAACTGATTCCTCCGAACACTACTCCGGTTATAGCAAGAACAAGCGCAATTCCAAGCATCATTCCTGTCAGATTTCCGGTTTCACCTTTTTTTACTATTCCGAGTATAAGAGATACAATAAGAAGTACAGCAGAAGCTCCTCCGGAAACAAGTGATATTTTCGTATCCTCCGACAGAAGTTCGTCTGCAAATCTGTATCTTATTAACTTTTTATCTTTTAATCTTTTATTTCTTTTCATTTAAACTCTGTGTACTACTCCGCGTATTTCACCAAGATTCTTAATTCCATGTCTGTCCATGAAATCATTTATACCACTTACGACCTTTAGACTCGTCTCCGGATCCGTAAAGTTAGCCGTTCCGACAGAAACTGCCGTAGCTCCCGCCATAATAAATTCAAGAGCATCATCAGCCGACGCTATTCCGCCCATTCCTATTATAGGAATTTTAACAGCACTGAATACTTCATAAACCATTCTGACAGCTATAGGCTTGATACAAGGTCCTGAAACTCCGCCTGTTTTATTGGCAAGCGCAAATGTCATTTTTTCCACATCTATCTTCATACCGGTAATGGTATTGATGAGAGAGATTGCATCAGCACCGGCATATTCAGCAGCCTTTGCCATCTCTTTAATACTCGTTACATTTGGAGAAAGTTTCATGATAACCGGCTGAACAGCATACTTTTTAATCTCTTTGGTGATTTCTTCAAGTGCCTTTGGATCCTGCCCAAATGCTATACCTCCCTCTTTTACATTAGGACACGATACATTTATCTCAAGCATATCGCACTTTTCAGAGGCAAGCCTTTCAACAACTTCCACGTAATCCTTAACACTTCTTCCGCATACATTAACTATGACCTTAGTATCTTTTTCGGAAAGAAATGCAAGGTCACGCTCTATAAATGTATCGATGCCCGGATTCTGAAGCCCTATCGCATTCATCATTCCGCTCTTTATCTCGGCTACTCTCGGAACAGGATTGCCTGCCCACGGTACATTTGCCACACCCTTTGTAGTTACGGCTCCCAGCTTTTCTATATCAATAAGCTCACTGTATTCAATTCCGGAGCCAAAGGTTCCCGATGCAACCGTAACAGGATTTTTCCAATCAACACCGGCTATATTAATACTTAAATCCGCCAAAATTATACCTCACTTATCATTCACTAAAAAAACTAAAATTACATTTAGTACACTAGATCACAATTTCACCCGCATAAAAGACAGGTCCGTCCGCACATACACGCTTATTTTTAACATTGGAATGTCCGTCAATCTCATTACTCTCGCATACACATGCAAGGCAGGCGCCGACTCCGCATGCCATTCTTTCTTCAAGACTAAATTCAGCTAAAATACCCTCTTCCTTGGCATATTCCTTAAGAAAATGAAGCATAGGCTTAGGGCCGCATGCGTAGATGATATCCCCTGTAAGTTTTTCTTTTCTCGCAAGTTCAACGACATTTCCCTTCATGCCGATAGTTCCAAAATCACTCGAAATATGAACAGTCGCTATACCATTAAACTCATCCAATAGGAAAGCCTCATCTCTATATCCCAGAACTACATGAAGATTATCTTTTGATATTCCGGCTTTGGAAAGAGTCTTTGCGAGATATACCATAGGAGGAATCCCGATACCACCGCCAAAGAGAAGATTCTTACCTTCCTTCAGTGTATACCCGTTTCCGAGAGGACCGAGAACTCTCAGGCTGTCACCCGTTTTAAGAAGGCTGAACTCCTTTGTTCCTTCGCCCACAATCCTGTATACAAGTCGGAGACTGCCTTCTTCTTTATCAACATCACATATACTTATAGGTCTCGGAAGCAGCTTTTCCTTTGAATTTGAATATACATTCACAAACTGTCCCGGAACCGCATCCTTCACAATGTTTTCCGCCCTGAGCCAAAGACTCATAACGCCTTCAGCAAGTTTTTCACTTTTTATAACTTCACATGTACTTATATACTTAGACATTTCATCCCTCTAAAAAATCTTTCAGAATTATTATTTTGTACCGATCGCACTTCTGATATCATCAAGCATATCTATAACTGCTGCTCTTGATGCATCCATATATCCTTCTTCACCGTAAGAAGCATACTTTTCCTGCTTATATGCGGCTATAATGCCTCTTGAAGAATTAACAATAGCGCCAAGTCCATCCTTATTAAAGAAATGTGTAAGATCCTTTCCTTTTCCGCCCTGAGCTCCGTAGCCCGGAACAAGGATATAAGCCTTAGGCATAATATCTCTAAGTATCTTTCCCATTTCCGGATAAGTTGCTCCGACAACGGCACCTACATTACTGTAATCTCCGTCCATAGAGTCAAGTCCCCATTCATTTACCTTTTCACCGACTATCTCATAAAGCGGTCTTCCGTCAATAACTCTGTCCTGGAATTCTCCCGAAGAAGGATTTGATGTCTTAACAAGAACAAATATACCCCTGTCATTTTTATTACATACATCAATGAATGGTTTGACACCATCTGAACCAAGATACGGATTAACTGTAACTATATCCTCATCAAATGGAAATACAGTATTTCCGTCTATCTCCACACTTCCGATATGACCTATAGCATATGCTTCCGAGGTTGATCCTATATCGCCTCTTTTAATGTCACCTATGACTATAAGTCCCTTTTCTTTACAATATGAAACCGTCTTCTGAAATGCAATAAGTCCCGGAATTCCAAACTGTTCATACATAGCAATCTGTGGCTTAACTGCAGGTATAAGATCATATACGGCATCTACAATTCCTTTATTATATGCAAAAATAGCATCGCCGATCGCTGAAAGCGTTTTTCCTTTTTCTTTATATGCCTCGCGAAGAAGCGATTCCGGAATAAATTTAAGCGTCGGATCAAGCCCGACAACTACTGGTGCATTTTTCTTTTTTATCTCAGAAATAAGTTTACTTATCATTTTTCTCTCCTTTAAAATACGCTTTGTGCTGTCTTTAAATATTATCCGACATTTCAGTCTTTGTTATTGTAGTATAAATCTTCTGTATTCGCAACTCTGTGAATATAATCATTAAAGTGTTTTATGCCCTGCGGACTCACATAAAACATTTCCTCATTATCCGGTGTCATAAGTACTTTTTTCGACAGATGACAGTTTCTTATATATTTCTTATTTACAAAATCACTTCTGGTCAGCTTAAGAAAACATTTTTCTATATCTTCATCAGTAAACGGAAGCTCCCATCTGTAAAACCGGAGTGTGCTTTTAAGTAGGTGAAGTGCACAGTATCTGCTGTGAAGTTCAAACCATTCGACATCATCCATGGAAAAAACACTGATAAAATTTCTGTGTTTCAGTATAACTTCTTTTTCTACACTAAAACCCCGTTTAAGATAAAACTTATGCTTATCTATGAGATAAGATAACGTGCTTCTAAAGGCATCACTCAGAAAAGGATACTCAAGATATCTGAATGAAAAAAACTTATTATAAGCAATGAACTCCGAATCGTAATCATAAGCTATAAATACTATCTCTGAAAATCTGCTTTTATCGATACTTCTGATTTTAGATGCAAGTTCATACCCTGATCTTTTTCTTTTGTCATCCTTTAAATGTGTGGCAATAATAAAAATACTTATATCGAAACTAAAAATGTCATTTAAAACCTCTGCTTCGTCGGATGTTGTAAGAATCCTTATCCCACCGATATCCCCACATATACCGGTAACATTTTCAATAACACTTGTCCTGTCTTCATAAAGCAAACATGTCACTTCCATAATTCTTTTCACCCCAAAAAAGAAATATATAAAGACATAAGGAATCCCGGAAACGGAATCCCTTATGTTATGAACACTATTATTTTATTATCCATCAGTAGGCGGCGGCGCTTCTGTCGGTGCCTCCGTCGGTGCTTCTGTCGGTGCTTCCGTCGGTGCCTCTGTTGAAGGCGGTGGTGGTGCCTGCTGGCCGTTTGCCACGAAGGTCGCAGAAATGCTGTGCGGCTGATTTACATCTTCAAAAGTAAATGTACTTACAGCCCCCACCCCTGCTCCGTCAACCGTTACGGAACTTATACTGTAACCCTGATTAGGTGTAATAGTAACAGTAAAGCTTTCACCTTCTTTAACTTCAGTTGTAGGAGTTATAGTTCCACCCTCGGAAGCCGCGGTAGTAATCGTTATACCTGCGGACGCCGGATGAAGATGGCATGAAGTATTTAGAATACTTCCGCTGTATGGGAATGTAGCTCCTACAAGAACAAGATTACCGTTCTCATCATATTCAACAAGGAATGTTGCCACATTTTCACAATTATCCGTAGCACATTCGTAAGAATCAAGACAGATTCTCACCGTAACATGTCCGGAACAGTATTTGGTAGGTACAAATTCCTCATCACAGTAATCGTAATTAGTTGAACAGCCCTGTCTAGGTTTAAGATTCGAAGTTTTACAGATTGAAGTCTTTATAAGTCCTTCCGGAACTTCCCAATCTTTACCCGGATCATAGCCTTTCTTTTCAATAATCTGACTCATAACCGCTGACCACATCTCTTTATGAGTATTTATACTTCCCATATTCTCAGGGCTGTCGAAACCGCGCCATATTGAACATGTAAGATATGGTGTAAAACCGCAGAACCAGAGATCGTAGTTATGTGTTGTAGTACCGGTTTTACCTGCGACAGGCATAGTTGTTCCGGAAAGTCTCGCCGGTGTACCTGTACCACTCTTAATAACATCCTTCATTGCATCTGTAAGCTGGTAAGCAGTTGTAGCACGCATTACCCTCTTTTCTCTTGGTCCGGTTGTCGTATTATCAATTACGATATTTCCATCATGATCGTAAACCTTTGAATAATATACCGGTTTGATATATACACCATTATTGGCAATTGCAGCATATGCTGCAGTAATCTCAAGGTTGGTTACACCGTTTGTAAGACCACCCAGAGCCATAGCCTGGTTAATATCGGAAAGAATAGCTCCACTGGATGTAACATCTCTCTCAACAAGAGTTGTAAACCCAAGATTAGTCAGATATTCAAACGCAACCTCAGGAGTTACCTCGGTGATAGCCTTAACCGCAATAATATTCATGGAGTTTTTTATACCGTCACGAATAGTTCCGTAACCTCTGTATCCTGAATACCAGTTTTTAACATCACGTCCGTTTTCATACTGGTAAGGTTCATCGGTAAATCCGCAGGCAAGGCATCCACCTGTATCAATATAAGGAAGAAATGCCGCAAGCGGTTTAAAGCACGAACCCGGCTGTCTCATAGCTCTCGTAGCCCTGCAGAATCCAAGGTTATCCGTCTTCTCACCACGCCCACCGACTATAGCTTTAATATAGCCTGTACTCTGGTCTATAATTGACATGGATGACTGCGGCTGATAGGTGCATTTAAATGACTCATCAACGAATTTTCCGCCCGATTCCTGAATCATCGCATCTCTGAAAGTAGTAGCCGCATCTCTGGCTTCCTCTTCAGTAGCAAAGTATTCATCAAAACCTTTGTCACCCTGTTCTTTGAAATAATTTATAATGTGATTATTACCATAATTAATATTCTCACCGTCAGTTCCGAGAAGTGTTAACTGGTAATCAAGCATAAGAGATGTCTTAGGATAATACTTCGGATCATTAAGAACCGTATCTGCAATGTCCTGCATATCATGATCCTGAACCGAGTATATACTGTATCCTCCGGTGTATACCTCGTTAAATGCTTCCTCCTTGGACATGTCATACATTTCCATGAAGTCACTGGCAAGCGCTCTCAGAAGTGCATCGTGATAATAAGAATTGATTGTTTTCTTAGTTTCTTCTTTATTCTCATGAACTTCATCTATTATGTCATAGATATTGTCCGACATTACAGAATCCGCCTCTTCCTGAGTGATAAACTCACATTTTACCATTCTTTCAAGAACAGACTTACGTCTTTTAATATTCTCTTCAGGCTTAACTACCGGATTATACTTATATGGATTCTGTGTAATGGCAGCTATAACAGATGCTTCATTTACATTAAGGTCTATGGCTGACTTATCAAAATACATCTGTGCAGCAGCTTCTACACCGTTAACACCCTGACCAAGGTAGATAGTATTAAGATAATACTCAAGTATCTGTTCCTTGGAATAAATCTTCTCAAGTTCTATAGCAAGATACTGTTCCTGAACCTTACGTTCGATGGAATCGAGAGTTGACTCATTAAGACCGACATTGAACACCTGATTCTTAATAAGCTGCTGGGTTATCGTACTTGCACCCTGGCGAGTGTTTCGATTCTTAACATCCTCATAAAATGCACGTCCGATACCTCTTATATCAATTCCGTTATGTGTCCAGAATCTTTCATCCTCTATCGCTACAAATGCATCTTTTACAGGCTGGGATATCTCGTCATAATACACATATATTCTGTTGGAATTAGCTGTAGAAAGAGAGAGTTCTTCATGCCCGTCTTTATCATAGATTACGGATTTAAATCCCTTTGGCTTAATATTGATTGACGAAATGTCCGGTGCATCATCAAGTATCCCTTTGAACACTCCAAATCCTGCTCCGGCCATTACGATGATTACAAAAAGAACAGCCACAAGAATAACTTCAAATCCTGTAACCAGCGCTCTTCTTTCGTATTTTTGCGTTTTGCCCTGAAGTTTGCTCTGCTTCTTCTTAACGCCCTGCTTGCTGAAGTACACTACTTATGCCTCCTGAATATATAAAAAAGTTTATATATGCATAAACATACTAACAAAGTATTATAACAAATGATAGATAATGTGTCAAAAATCAATAAACAGAGAAAAGCAGCTGCTCATAATTCGGATAAGGCAGAATGTCCTCCGGAAGAAGTTTTTCAGTCTCATCGGCTATCTTCCTGATAGCATCCATATCCGTAAGTATGGTGTCATGATAGAATTCAGCCTTTTCCTGGAAATTCTTTATTGTTTCAGCATTTGTCACATCAAGATCAAGCTTCTTTGTAAGCTTATAGATATCATCGTAATTTCTTGCAATAATACCAAGCACCTCAGTTTCACCTTCACTGGCATATCCGAGAATTTCCTTCTTATGCTTGATCGACTCAGCAAGTCTGTTGGTAAACTTGGTTATCGAAGGAAGGAAATCATGTCTTACCATACTTGAAAGTGTAAGTCCTTCAATATGAATGGTCTTGCAATAATTCTCAAGCAGGATTTCATATCTTGAATAAACCTCTGCTTCAGTAAAGATTCCATGCTTCTTAAAGAGCTCAACATTTCTGTCACTTATAAAATAAGGAAGTGCATCCGGTGTGGAACGGAGATTGAGTAGTCCTCTTCTTTCAGCCTCTTCCACCCATTCGTCAGTATAACCGTCACCATTAAATATAATTCTCTTATGAGCTATTATTGTCTTCTTAACTAGTGCCCTTATGCTCTCTTCCATTTCTTCCGGCTTTACATCCTTTAACTCGTTATAGAACTCTTCAAGGACGTCTGCAACAGCAGTATTTATTATTATATTAGGTGTTGCAACCGAAGCACCTGATCCAAGTGAACGGAATTCAAACTTATTACCGGTAAATGCAAAAGGTGAAGTTCTGTTTCTGTCAGTCGTATCTTTTCTGAAATTAGGAAGCACACTTGCCCCTGTTTCCATACGAGGTGCTTTTTCCTGTACAAAGAAGGTATCATTCTCGATTGAATCAAGAATTGCCGAAAGCTCATCTCCAAGGAAAATTGAAATAATGGCAGGAGGAGCTTCGTCTGCACCAAGTCTGTGATCGTTGCCTGCACTGGCAGCAGATATCCTCATAAGATCTGCATGCTCATCAACAGCTTTTATAACTGCTACAAGGAAAAGAAGAAACTGAATATTCTCGGCCGGAGTCTTTCCCGGTTCAAGAAGATTCTGTCCCATATCAGTAGTCATGGACCAGTTATTATGCTTACCTGAACCATTGATTCCCTCAAACGGTTTTTCATGAAGAAGACATGCAAGATTATGCTTATCAGCAACCTTTTTCATTATTTCCATTGTGAGCTGATTATGATCGACGGCAACATTTGTAGTGTCAAATACCGGAGCGAGTTCGTGCTGTGACGGAGCAACTTCGTTGTGCTTAGTCTTAGCAGGAACACCAAGCTTCCAAAGTTCTTCATCCAGTTCATGCATGAATGCCGAAACACGTGGTTTAAGAACACCAAAATAATGATCTTCCATTTCCTGACCCTTTGGAGGCATGGCTCCAAGGAGTGTACGACCGGTAAATATAAGATCTTTTCTCTTTCTGTAGTAATCTTTATCAACAAGGAAATATTCCTGCTCAGCACCTACTGTGGTATGAACATTCTTTACATCAGTATTTCCGAGAAGATTAAGAATCTTTACTGCTTCTTTTGATATAGCTTCCATGGAACGAAGAAGTGGTGTCTTCTTGTCCAGAGCCTCTCCTGTATAAGAGCAAAATGCTGTAGGGATAAAAAGAGTCTGATCTTTTATAAATGCAGGAGAAGTCGGATCCCATGCCGTATAACCTCTGGCTTCAAATGTAGCTCTGAGTCCGCCGGATGGAAAACTTGATGCATCAGGTTCACCCTTGATAAGCATCTTTCCCGAGAAATCCATTATCACCTGTCCATCACCTGTAGGTGTAACAAAGCTGTCATGCTTTTCAGCTGTATATCCCGTCATAGGCTGGAACCAGTGTGTAAAATGAGTAGCCCCATTATCAACTGCCCATTCCTTCATGGCAACAGCAACTGCATTTGCCACATCAAGTTCAAGGTGAGTATTATTCTCTATAGTTTTCTTAAGTGCCTTGTAAATGTCTTTCGGAAGCTTTTTCCTCATTACAGTATCATTAAATACCAGACTTCCGTAGATCTCAGGAATATTCTTTTCCATTTTTTCTCCTTATACTTATAAATAACTACACGTGGCTAATATTATTAATAATATGCCCTTTAACACGTGTAATATCATACTCTAAAACCTTATAATGTCAAGTTTTTTGTACGTCTTTAGTAGCCTTGTCTCCCTTGCCGCGAGCCTGATTTTTTTCTGGCAGCACGCCGTCTTCTCCGTCTTTTTTTTTTCCAGTCTTCTGTGTAATATAAGAAGAACTATAATGGCTGCTATTATTACAAGAATTATAATTATAACTATGTGAAGAACAGTACTGTCATAAGACTTAGTTTTTTTACTGCTTCCGGCATCTTTTTTTACATCTTTACTGTTTTCTTCTTTTTTACTCTTTTCTGCATCCTGAAGAGACGCGAGTCTTTCCGCCTCTTTTTTTGCCTCTTCTTCCTTACGCTTTTCCTCTTCTATCCTGTCCTGTTCGGCATAACTTGTAAGATGTTCCATCATGTCATTTCCGGTATCATCACCGACGGTTGTCCGGTACATTCCGAAATCAGCGCAACTGTATTCATATTCATCTGACACATAAAACCAGCACCATTGCTGTGAAACATGAAGCTTATATGCATCCTGCATAACTTCAATAGCTGTCCTGTCACCAAACTCCGGAAGCTTTTCTCTTAAATTCATTTTAATCTTTTTCTCACTATAGAGATGCAGATAGGTTTTCGGGACATCGAAAGTTCCGTATTTATCCACCGATTCGGGGAAATAATCTTCCTTCATGCTGTTATCCACACTGTCCATAACGGCATGTGCCAGAAGCTGATGTCCTCCATGACCGTATTCACCGTTTACATCCTGGGTAACCACAACCTGAGGCTTAAATCTTCTTATCTGCTCAGTAACAAATCCTTTTATCTCATCCTCGTTATAAACAGTAAGAGCCCCTTCATAACTTGTAGCATAAAGATCCGGAAACTCTGAATTGATCGGATAATTTCTTACTCCCGTTTCCCATATTCCATCAAGCTTTTCGTGTTCTCTAATAATCTGTGCATCCCAGTATGTAGTCATATAAACAAGCTGAACATTTAGTTTTTCAACTCCCGCATACTGTACGAGCACCCCTCCCAGGAAAAGAATCTCATCGTCGGCATGTGTTGAAAAAACAAGTATATCTGCTTTATCGCAGGGTTCTTCCCACCTTTGAACTTTTTTAGGAATGCTTCCTTTTCCGTATGCAAAAATATCGCACATAACAATGCTGTCTTTTATCTTAAGCTTGCATTCCTTAGTACCCTCCGGCAATTCAACATATTCATGAAGAAAACCTTTTGTTCCGTATTCCTTTTCTTCACCGTTAACTATAAGAGTCCAACCTGTTGGTACTGTCTTCCACTTAATATATAAAAACTGAATCTCTTCGTCGGAAACAACGGTAAGCTCTTCACCGGATGCAAGTTCTGTTCTTGTAGCAGTTGAGTCATCTCTTAAATTACCGAGCCCCTGCCCTGATTAACTCTTTATATCGGCATCAAGAATCTGTGCTTCAGCACCGCCCGCATCGCCGGAGGATGCATTTTCCACTTCATCTGCAAATGACTTAAAAGGAAGTAGAAGCGTCACTGCCAATACAGCGAAAGCCACTCCTAATGTTCTGATTAAATCTCTTATAATACACATTTGTTTATTCATAAATAACAGCCTCTTCTTAGTCAGTTTAATCATTATAAGTAAAAGCTATTTGTGATATGGTTCATTATTCATTATCCTGTAGCTTCTGTAAATCTGTTCAAGAAGTATCACTCTCATCAGTTGATGAGGAAATGTCATCCTTCCAAATGAAAGCTGAAAGTCTGATCTCTTAATCACTTCCTGCGAAAGTCCAAGCGAACCTCCTATTATAAATGTCAGATGGCTTTTCCCTGAAACTCCCAGCTTTTCAATATGCTGAGACAGCATAACAGAAGTAAGTTCCTTGCCCTCAATCGCAAGGGCCGTAACATACGAATCATCTTTTACGTGAGAAAGTATGCGTTCGCCTTCCTGCCTTTTTATCAGTTCTTCTTCCGTATCACTCATTCCCGGAAGAGTCTTTTCATCATCCACTTCGATTATTTCCAGTTTGCAGTATCTCCCAAGCCGTTTACTATATTCACCTATCATTTCTCGAAAGGATTTTTCTTTAACCTTTCCTACTGCTATGACCGTAATCTTCATACTTTCCGCTTTCTTCATCCCCTAAAAATAGCCGGGTCACTCCGGCTATTTTTATTACCGTCCGAACCTCATAATGGTTCTGACTTTTAAATGTATTCAATCATCCAGTTATATATAAAATCATAAACCTCATCTCTGTTTGTCTCATTAAGAATCTCATGTCTTGCATCAGGGAAAAGCTTGCACTCCACATTTATCTTTCCGGTCTTTACTACAGCATTGTAGAATTCCTTAACGCCTTTACCAAGATTTCCGACAGGATCCATATCTCCCGATGCTATAAGAAGAGGAACTTTCTTCGGAATCTTCTTTATATTATTCTTGTCGCATACAAACTCCACGGTTGATACAAGCGCCTCATAGCCATTTAGGGTAAATGTAAATGTACACTTGGGATCACTGTAATACTTCTTTGTGATCTCAGCATCTCTTGTAATCCAGCCTCTTTCAGGATCTATCCCTTTAAGATCATAAAGCTTGTAAGGCGAAGTATACATCAGTTCGCGAACAAAATCACTCCTGTACCTCCATCCATACTTTTTGGCAAGTGCTCTTATCACCATAAGTCCGGCTTTGGTTGTAGCCTTTTTCTCCATACCGGTTCCTGTAAGTATGATACCTGAAAGATCATTTCCGTACACTGTTATATACTTTCTTACAAGGTATGAACCCATGCTGTGTCCGAGCAGGAAAAACGGAAGATCCGGATACTGTTTCTTTGCACCGACATAAAGTCTTCTCATATCCTCTATAAGCTTTGCCGAAGGATTCACCTCATCTATAAAACCCCAGTCTTCATTGGTAATGACCGACTCTCCATGCCCAAGATGATCGTGTCCAACTACTATAAAGCCTTTGCTGTTTAGATACTCGGCAAACTCCTCATATCTTTCTATATATTCTACCATCCCATGAACTATCTGGATAACAGCCACAGGCTCCCTGTTTTCCGGAATCCATGCAACTGCATGAATCATGGTTTTCTTATCCGATGACTTAAATTTGAGTATTTTCTTCATAATGTTTACCCCATATTATTTGAAATATACCGAAGACCCATTAGATAATCAGGCAACAACTGTCATATTACGTCCTTTTGCCTTTGCCTCATAAAGCGCATTATCAACTTTAGTGTAGTCTTCCTGCCCCTGATCTTTTCCGTCAGTTTCAAGAACCCCAAGGCTTATTGTAAGCCCGTCTATGTCGGTGAACTTTGCATTTTCAACCTTTTTCCTGAGCGATTCAGCAAAGTCATAAGCCGCATTCTTGTCCATACCCGGAATGACGAAGAAAAACTCTTCGCCGCCCCATCTGCCGAGGTTTCCTCCACAGCCTTTAACTTCCTGCTTAAGTATAGACGCAAGTTCATGAAGCACTGTGTCTCCTGTCCTGTGACCATAGGCATCGTTTATATACTTGAAATGATCCACATCCACCATTATAAGTGATGCAACAGAATTATTCGCGGCCGTTTCATTAAGGCGACGAACGACCATTTCCTCAATCTTTCTTCTGTTGTAAATATCAGTTAATGCATCGTAATCAGCCATACGACGAAGCTTTTCATTAATCTCTTTCTGTTCGCTGTAAGCTTTTTGAAGCTCACCTGTAGTTGCGGCTACAAGCTTGGTAAGTCTTTTGAGGAGAGAAGACTGTCCGGAAAGAACCGAGTCATCAACCTTGTGACCTCTGGATTCATTTTTCTTCTTATCACCCTCTCTCATACCGATTGAAAGCATGGTGATATTATATTCATAAAGCTTGTTATTGTCCTGATTACGCATCACCTCTCCCCATGTATAGAAACCGGAGACAGGTGCGATATCTTCAAACGGTTTAATCTCTATCTCTGCAAAGTCTTCCCAAAATGCTTTTCTGACCGAACATGAGTAAAGAAGTATAGCTTCAGGAGAAAACTCTTCCATAGCGATAAGCCTGTTATTAACCATATTAATAACGGAATCGGGATTACCGTACGAAAGATAAACATCCATCCCTTCCGAAACATATCCTGCAAGAACAAGAGTTCCGTCATCTTCAACCGTTATGGTATGACGCAGCAGTTCTTCATTATCCTGCCATGCAGCAAGAGGAAATTCAAATGTTTCTTCTGCAAAGCTGTCCCTGTCTGTTATCTTAAGATACTTTTCGTAAACTTCCACAGCCGGATTGTTGTCTATCTCAACCAGCCTGTTTCCGTCAGCTTTAGTTATCTTAAACGGCATACCAAGCTTTTCCCAGCCGGCTGATTTATCAACATTAATGTGAAGGTCTTTACCCGAATAAACTATAGCGTAAATCGCGTCATAATCTATACCGTCTCCATCAAAAATGAAATGCTTGCTTTCTTCAAGATTATGACCGCCCGAATAGCCACCGAACACAGCTATATCATCACCAAGTTTTGAGAGCTCATCCAGAATTATCTGAGTATCAAATTCCGTGCCGGGAAGAAGTATTTCGACAGCTTTAACATCCTTTATCTTGGATGCCTCTTTAACAATCTTTTCACCTGACGCTTTTTCATTTCCTTTAACATTTACACATTTGATAAGATCGACACCGGCGTTTTCAAAAAGCAGTACAGATGCCGATATTCCTTTAGGTGGAATATGTCCGTCGCATATCTCTCCCGCAGAAAGTGTTCCGACAATTATAGTACCGGGAAAATCCTCCTTCAGTTTGGATGTAACTTTAAGTATCTCTGCTGTATCCTCTATCCCGCTGAATACATGAAATATAGCTTTTCTGTAAATCCCCTTTGAAAGCTCTTTTATAAGATTGTCATGTTGAAATTCGACACCATCGGCTGAGTTAAAACTTACTGCCAGCTGTTTCATCTCTTTCTCCTTTTGGTAGATAATACCTTCTAATTATTTTTCTATAGCATCAGTCCAGTATTCATTATTATAAATATCCGTAAACCTGTATGTTATCTTTACAGGTCCTGTTCCAACATCCGTATTACTGATAAGTATGTCATTTTTGTAGATGACAGGCTCTCCCAGATAGTAAGTATCAATGTACTTTCCATCATATGAATAATAATCACACAGGAACTGTATACTTGTCCCCTCTTTAAGTTCTGTAATACCCTTAGCCTCTACAGGTGAATCATCATTATCATACTCATATCTGGCTCCTGCTATATATCCATGAGGATGGTCATTATCAAATACCATGATAATATTAACCTTTTCACCGTCAATAAGTGCAGGAACCCTGCCTGTTATTGTATAATTCTCGCCGTCATCCTCGGTTGATTCCCTGTAATAAGCAACCGGCTGACTGTCTATCGCTATCCATGTTCTGTCTGTAGATGCTATAAGCTTTCCATCCTCGGCAGAGTATACATTATCAAGGCCCATGTCCACATATCCCTCACCGTCATCATAGAACATATTCATATCTATGGCATGAACAAGTTCCCACTGATTATCAGGAAGGGTAAGTGAGTATTCCTCACCATTTTGTTCCCATACAAGATTAGTCTTATCGAAGAAGTTCTTGGATACATACTCGGCAGTTTCCTCGTTTGATATATCACCTTCATTCATGAACTCTATATTCCTGTCGCTGAGTCCGTCAATAGGAGTCTCACGTCCGCCTGTAAGGAATGAGCCGATAAGCTGTCCTATAACATCAGAATCTCCGCCCGATGACGTTGTTCCGAATGAACCGCCCAGGATTGAAGAAAGAGGATTAGATGAGCCACCCGCTGCAATCTGACCTGTTGTTTCAAGCTTCGCAAAGCCTTTTATAGCTTTGGCATATTCAAGATCCATTCCGATGTCGTCATATGTACTGCAGACAGAATCAACGTACGAAGCTCTCTTATAAGGGAAGTATATCGAAACTCCGTATGCCTTAGTCATGCTGGCTGAGGTTCTGTTATACTTAACTGCACCTGTAAGTGCATCAGCAAGCGCCTTACCTTCTTCATTACCTACATTGTTGGCAAGATCAACCAGATCAACCTGATCTATCTTTGAACTTGTGGCAAATTCTCTTGTTACATATCTTGCATCTGAAATAGCCTTATAGTCATTTGAACTGATTTTTTTATTAATGGACTTTGAAAACTCTGTAAGCTTTGAAGGGACAGTATTTGAAAACTCAGCAAGGTCAATTATGGAAAGAGTTGTTTTCTGTCCTCCGCACTTACGATTACATTCGCTTACAAAGTCATCGATTATATTCTTACCGATTTCAATTGTCGGCATTGAAGTATTCTCTGAAAGCTTATTCAGCCAATTTGTGTAATACCAGCCTATACCCGGCTCTGTCTCTTCCGAAGCTATCATGTAATCTGCATGATTATTCAGCATGAGCGCCGTTTCAGCAGTAGCCATCAGGCATGCGTCAAATCCGACAAAATCAAATGTAACGCCGCCGTCTTTAAGCGCTTTATTAATATTAGACAGATTCATTGAACCGCTTTTCTTAAACTTCTCATCATACCCGTATCCACTGACAGAGCCGCCGCCGTGATCCCAGAGTATAAGCTCATATCTGTCCGCAGGATACTTTTCTTTTCCCCATCTGATAAATGATGAAAGAGTATTCGGATCTGTCATAGGCTTTGCGCCATCATCCGAAACGAGCTGTTCAAGTCCGCCTTTTTTTACCCTGTATATCTGGTTAGTGTTATTGGAAATACCGGATGTTTTCCATCCAAGGCATCCTCCGGTATAAACTATAATATTGATCTTATCGGAAAGATTTGAAGATGCCATCTCTCCAAGATCATTTGATGCCATTCCGTATTTAGACTCAAGATCTGTTCCGCACATATAAACAAGAAGTGTAATTGTATCTTCACCATTACCTACTATATTTGTTCTCTTTGCTCTTGAGCCTTCAGCAACGGAAGTATCAAGCTTTGCGCCTGAATTATCCGTATAAGGAGCAGTCGTATAACCTGATGAACTGTCACTGTTACCCAGACCGCTGATAAAATCATATCCTGAACCTGTACCGCCTGTTTCACCGGTGCCGCTTATGCCCGATCCGGAGTACGAACCTGTTCCACCGCCAATGCCACCTTTAAGAAGGAATACAATTATTATAATGATTATAATAAGACCGCTTCCGCCACCGGCTGCCGCTCTCTTTACATTTCCCGATCCACCGCCTGTTCTACCTGAATATCCGGAGCTGCTTCCAACAGGACCGCCGCCTATTCCGCTTCCTCTTTTATGAACGCCCTTACTTCCTGATGTGACGTATTTCTCCCTTGATCTGGGTGTGTTTGGTGCTGCCATATCATTTTCTCCTCTACATTAGCTTTAGCTTTGCCTTTAAGATTCTTCTTACAGATTCATTTATACGTTCCTCTGATATCTTACCGCTTTTAACTGCATTTATAACTGCATTTACTGCTGCCTCAAAATCAGCCGGTTCAAGAATAACATCATTTCCTGCCTCTATCGCCATAACCGCGGCATCTCCCGCACTGTACTTTTTGGAAACAGCTCCCATATCCATGGAATCTGTAATTATGATCCCTGTATATCCTATATCATTTCTCAACATATCGGTTACAATCTTCTTCGACAGTGTTGATGGAGTAGTGTCTCCGATTATTTTAGGAAGTGAGATATGGGCAACCATAACAAATTCAACGCCGTTTTCCTCCGCTGCCATGAATGGTATAAGCTCATCCTTCTTCAGTTCCTCATAAGTTTTATTGGTATAAGCATAACCCTCATGAGTATCCGCATCAGTTCCACCATGCCCCGGGAAATGCTTGAAAGTACTCATGACATTATTTTTATGAAGTCCGTCGGAAAATGCAACCGAACATTCTGTAACCTTTTCAGGATCAGAACCAAATGACCTGTCTCCGATTACTTCGTTATCAGGATTCGTAAGTACATCCGAATCAGGTGCAAAATCAAGATTAAATCCATACTCGGAAATGTATTTTCCTATGGTATCGCCTGCGGCAAATGCCTCATCCTTATCTTTCACATCTCCCATAGGACCGATCTTTGTAACATTAAAACTACTGTTTTTAGCCATCCTTGTAACTCTTCCGCCTTCTTCGTCAAGAGTTGTAATAAGTGGCATACCTTCGACTTCATTTGCAATCTTCTGAGTATTTTCTATTAACTCCTTTGTCTGCTCCGGAGTCACAAGATTCTTTGTCGAATAACAGAGTCCTCCGACCGGATGTTTTTCAAGTGCTTCCTTTGTCGCATCTCCGGCTTTCACAACGGTCTCATATCCTGTAAGTGATTCCGGACTTATAAAGAACATCTGATGTACCTTTTCTTCCAGTGTCATATCAGAAAGAAGCTTTTCTATCTTCGCATCATCACCGGAAGCTTCCTTTGTATCACCCGATGTGGCAACCTCTTCCGTAGGTGCTTCGACAGGACCGATATCATCGTCATTCATAAACTTAGTGGTTGCTTCAGTGATTGCCTCCATGGAGGTATCGGAGGTGTTTTCCTCATCTCCTTCCATCCCAACATAGGCATTCTTTTCATCGACTATCACTCTGTTTCTGTCACGGGCAATTCCCGTAAGAAGAACCGTTAAAAACAGAGCCACAACCATAAGTACTACTATAATAATGTTTCGTAAAAGCGTCTTTCTGCTTCTTCCTTTTTTCTTCTCTTTACTCATATTCGCAAATATAACCTGTCTTTCCTGAATAGTGACTTACATATGATATAACATCATTCGGAGCGTCATTAAAGCCCCATCTTCCAAATCGTTCCACATATAAAAGTGACATATAACATTCATTTGCATTAACCGATGTATCTTCAAAACTAGGTTCGTTATCAAACCATAAAGGCCTGTATTTATCATCGGTATTCAGTGTTTCTTCTCCCAGGCTCCCATCCTCATAAATCCAGTGATAAGCGTGTGTATCCTGATTTCTCGTTCCGCCTACCCAAAATACCATCTCATTCTTTCCTTCTTTTGTAATCTGATTGATAATGGCATTATATTCGTCTACATTATTGATTCTTACAAGATGACCGCCTTTTGAAAGGCATTCATTATAAGCTTCTGTCCATGTGCAGTCCTTAATAATCAGTTCGTAAGTATGAATACCCTCTTCTGTTTTAGCTGCTTCCGTCACAGCCTCGGTAGTTACTTCAGTAGTAATCTCCGTTGAAGCAGCTGAAACTTCTTCTGTAGTTTCCTGAGACGCCGTTTCCGTTTCTTCAGTCTTTACGTACCCGGAAGCTGTATCCCCGCTCTTAATGTCTGCCTTTCCTGCAGCCAGTCCCGCATTATAACTTGTCTCGATAACATTCATCAGAAGAACCGTTCCGTTATAATAATCATCACTGCTGTAAGACTTTGCTGCAGTTGTCAGAGCTTCATTTACAGTTCCTTCATCTATGCAGTTACTCACTTTTTCCGAAGAAGCTTTATATACCTTGTTATTTTTCATATCTATGACGATCAGGTATCCATCACCCTTAATAAGTCTTTCCAGATTCTTATCGCCATATTCTTTAGTTGACAATCCATCCAGCTCTTTTGTTGAAATTATAAAAATTTCCAGACCGTCTGTTTTCTCAATGGAGTTTATTTGTTCCTCAAGCTTTGTTTCTTCCTTTCCGGAAAAAACCTTCGCATCGTCTATTACATGAGTCACACCACCCGGATTCATATTTCTTCCCACAATGATAATAACTACAAGTGCTATAAGGAGAGCCACTATCACGCCCAGTATAGTAAAGAGAAGTGCCTTTCCCCCACCCGATTTTTTATTATTATCCCCGGCTTGGGCAGTCTTTTGCTCTGCATACCGTGGCTCATTGTACTGCCGCTCGTCGTAGCCTGCATGGGCGGTCTTTTGCTCTGCATACCGTGGCTCATTGTACTGCCGCTCGTCGTAGACTGCATGAGCAGTCTTTTGCTCTGTATGTCCCGGCGCGGTCTGCTGCGGATTAGCTGCTTCAGGAACCATTCTTGTTCCGCAGTATTCGCAGAAAGCACCGTCATAATCCACATTTCCACATTTTGGACAGATCATCTTAGCTCCCATAATTCTGCCTCCAAAACTTATCTGTAAATATAGTTATCAAGCTTCTTTTCAAACTCATCAACAGGAAGTGGTTTGTCGAAATAATATCCCTGTGCAAGCTCGCATGAGTTTTCTTTAAGAATGCTGAGCTGCTCTTTTGTTTCCACCCCTTCAACTATACACTGAAGGCCAATGCTCTGCGCCATGGCAACAACATACTTGAACATAAGCTTCTTTTCATTTTCAAGTGCGTCGCCCGGAAGTGGAAGGAAACTCTTATCAATCTTAAGTACATTCCACGGAATATCCCTGATAAGATTAAGAGATGAATAACCTATTCCGAAATCATCAACAGCGGTCATGATTCCATTTTCCTGAAGGCCTTTTACTACCCTCTTCAGATCCCTGAATTCTACATCTGTTGTCGTTTCAGTAAGCTCTATCTCTATATATTCATGCGGAACATTATTCCTGTCTATAACTTCAAGAATATGCTCGAGCAGGCTTATATCGGTGAGATGTCTTCTTGAGAAATTCACAGAAACTCTTACAACTCTCTTACCCATATCCAGCCATCTTCTTATGTCACGGCATACATGTTCAAGCATATAGAAATCAAGATCACAGACATCCTGACTTTTTTCAAGGAAAGGTATGAATTCCGCAGGAGGGATAAGTCTCTTATCATGAATCCACCGGCAGAGAGCTTCCGCTCCGGAAAGAGTATTATCATCAACTGAAATCTTAGGCTGATAATATACCATGAACTCTTCCTTATGAAGAGCATCGCGGAATGCTCCCGATACCATGATCTCACGCCTTTTGTCATCAAGCATATGATCATCGAAGAACACCACATCGCTTGTTCCGTTTCGTTTTGCTATATACATGGCACTGCTGATCCTGTCCATGATCTCTGAAGGTGACTTAAGCGGACAATTTTCCGGGATTATGAATATACCGACAGCAGCAGAAACAAAGATTTTTTCGTTAGTCCTTTCATTATAGACAATCGGCACTCCCTTTAATATATCCAGTACCCTGTCTGCCTTTTCTTTTTTGACCAGAACCGTGAAATTGTCACCGCCCACACGGCAGATCAATTCATCCTTCGTCAAAATGTCTTCGATCGCACGAGCGTAGTTTTTCATAACTACCGTTCCGGTCATTCTGCCCAGCTGCTGATTAACCACAGAAAACCTCTTAAGGTTAAAACACATAGCAACATAATCACCGGCTTTTCTTTCCTGTATTAGTCTTCCAAGAAAACCGAAGAAATATTTTATGTTGTGAATACCGAGATCGTGGTCATAGAATGTAAGCTTTTCTGCAAGTCTCATTACACGGTTTCTGCCATTCATAACATAAAGAATTCTGAGCAGAAGGTCTATTGCATCTGTTTCATCATCATTCCAGTCAGGTTCATCCTTTTTCTGCCACGCAATATAATAAGCTATATTATAGCCCCTGGTTACATTTCTTCTTTCGGATCTTCTGGAAATGTCAAGCTCTTCATTTTCCTTCTTTCCCATACTGTCGTACAGGACAACCTCATTTCCGTTACCCCTGTGTTCTTCTTCGGTATTCTCATAATACTTAAGCAAAAGCCTTGATATTCTGAGAGCCTCGCATACCTCCTTAAGATAGTCATTATCTTCAGGAATATCGGTAACCGGAAGATCCTCACTTTTAATAAATGCCTGACGTACAATATCAAGAAGATATTCTCTGCTTCTGATTAGCGAGGTAGTCTTCTTTTTATTCTTAAGCGCCTTATCGTGATGATGCTGCTTCATCTCATACATCTTTCTGTCGCCTTCACGAATAAGCTCATCTATATTAATCTCTGTTCCTCTTCTTCTTGCAACGCCGACGCTTATAGTAAGTGTCATGGTATCATCGGAGAATATCTTTTCAACATCTTTGCAGAGGTCTGCGACCTTAATGTTTAAGAAATCATCATCGAGTTCTTCATCTACAAGTACTGCGAATTCATCCCCTCCAAGCCTTACAACTTTATACTCACTGAATATCCTGCTTATCAGGTTGGCAGTATCTATAAGAACCTTATCACCTCTGGAATGTCCGTAATTATCATTTATGTATTTGAAGCCATCAAGATCAAGGTAGATAAATGACCAAAGATTATTGGCATGGTTTTTAAGGTACTCATAAAGAAATCTTCTGTTATAGAGCCCGGTGAGACTGTCCGTATTTGCAAGCATGAAAAGATTCTTTTCATAATCTCTCTGATCGGTTGTCTCCCTGAATATTACTATGTATCCGGCAAGTTTATCCTGCTCATCATAAACTTCCTGCGTAAAAAGCATATAAGTAGAAAACTTATCGGAGGAATTCTTTCTTTTATATTCCTGCCTTACGGTATGCCTTTTATTATCTATTTCAGGACTGGAAATCGGCTCAAGATAGTCATCTTTCCACTTTTTAAAATTGAATGAATATAAATCGTCCTTCATGCCTGAAAGCTCATGAAACATTGAATTTGCTTTCATGAGTCTGTAGTCTGCATCAGTAATGATCATGGGAAATGGAACGTTATCGACCAGTACCCCTGATTCATCACAAAGCTTCTCTAATGTGGTTATATCATATTCAACATCTATCATAAAAAACCCCTCATTTATGTACAAAAATGCTATTATATTTTACCACAACATATTTCCTTGTTAAAGTTGAAACTTATCAAAAAATGATTCCTCTTCATGGTCATTTTTATGTTTTCTAAGGAAAAAAGCCTTCATTTCCGGAGCCTTATCTCCGGTGGCTGTAAGTATATCATCGAAATTACTGTCGTTCACCGCACCAATTTCAAAAAAGAGAGTATAATACTCCTTGATATGACTTTTTTCCGTAAGAAGAACCTCCCATGCCTCATCGGATTCGCAGCCAAGTGTATGACTTAGAACATATTCTTTCATATCATGCAAAAGTGAAGGAGAAACGCCGGTGTCATAAATAAGCCGAAGGAGGGATAACCTTGATTTCTTTTTCCTCTTCTCCTTTATAAAGCTTTCAAGTGTGCAGTCGATATCCTCTTCACCACAGAGTATCATCTCCGTATGACCTTCTTCGTCCGGCTCATCAAGTGTTTCGCGGATAATACTGTCAACCTTCCTGTACCATTCCTCTTTTCCCGCTTCCATAAAATCCAGAAGATATGATGCTCCCGGCATTCCCGCCACAAGTGCAATAAGAACTCCCAGATCCTCTTTTTCTTTTTCCGTCATAAGAGAAATGAATTTTTCGTCACCATCTCTGTCTCTGAGTGTAAATCTTATCAGTTTCTCATCACCGGTAAATACGCCTTTTCCCATCTTTATATTTTTCCTGGGAAAACTCACTTCTTCAAGATTTGCAGCATGTGCAAAAGCCCAATCGGATATTTTCCTTACAGTATCGGGAATTACAAGCTCTCTTAATTGTCTGGAATTAAGAAATGCCTTTTTGCTTATCTTCCTTACAGGCAGGCCTTCTATCTGTTCAGGAATAACAAGTTTTATATCTCTTCCGCTGTAGGTAGTAACCGTTGCTTTATCATCTTTAATACTGTAATACAGAGTACCCTTCTCTGTATCAATACTCTTATCAATCATAGTTAATCCTCAAACCCAAGATCAAGTGACTTTATTTCCATAGCAAGCTTGTTCTTTCTTTCACTTAACATCAGCTTCTCACTCGCCTTTTCATAATCCTCTGAACCGAATCTTGAAATAAATGCAGCACCATATTCATTAACCGTCAGCTCTGTAACAAAAATCAGAAGCTCATTTCCGTCACCAAATGCATTTTCTATGAATGTAAAGAGATTATGAAGTCTCTCTTTTTTACTTATTGAATCCTTTTTTATTTCACTTACTTTTGCATCAAATGTCTCTTTTATAAGCTCCATTGCGTCAGCACCCGACTTGCCGGATAAATCAGG
Source organism: uncultured Lachnospiraceae bacterium (assembly GCA_946628415.1). Classification (GTDB taxonomy): domain Bacteria; phylum Bacillota; class Clostridia; order Lachnospirales; family Lachnospiraceae; genus Eubacterium_Q. Next base: position 30,223 of record CAMOWK010000016.1, read on the forward strand.
GATTGACATATAGAAATCCCTTGTCTCCCTGAGCATCTTTTTATCTTTTTCGGTAAGTGTGTTAGCCGCCCTAAGTTTTTGCATCTTTGATTCAGCACCGTTTCCGGCTTTATCAAGTATACTCTTCAGTTCATCACCTTGTTTATCTTTGGAAAGCTCCTGTACTTTTTTCAGCACAGGCATTATATCCTTCATCACATCAGTCATGATAACCGATTCAGCCATTTCGGAAATGATCTTGTCAGATAGCATTCCAAGCACAGAAAGTCTTTCGTCAAAACCTGCTTTATCCGCCCTTTTTAATGCAGTCTTAGGCGGATTTCCTGCAAGTATATCATCCAGTCTGTAATCCCTTTTATACTTTCTGTACATATCATAGTAGGCGGTAAATTCTTTTACTATCCTGTCATTTCTTATATACTGCCCAACCAGTTCCTCAGTTACGTTTTTATCTTTTTCTTCATAAATCCTGATTATTCTTGCAAGGTCTTCCCATCCTCTGGCTGTAACGTATGAACGTCCCTTTACAGTCATTTCAATGTGGTAAAAATAATCTTTATGAATTTCGAGGAAGCCTGTAACCGCTGCATGAATCCCATAATCCTTTGCATATTTTTTCCATGCATCATAATCAGCTTCTACGGACAGCACCTTTAATCTGTCCATGGTAACAACATCGAATTCACGTACATTTTTATTGTATTCAGGTGGATTTCCGGCAGTAACTATTACCCATCCGTCCGGAACTTTGTGTCTACCGAACACCTTATACTGAAGAAACTGGAGCATAGATGGGGCAAGCGTCTCGGAAACACAGTTAATCTCATCAAGAAAAAGTATTCCTTCTTTAATACCGGACTTCTTCATCACTTCGTAGATGGACGCGATTATCTCACTCATTGTGTAAAGAGTTACATCATATGAAAGCCCCTCATATTCCTCATGACTGATAAAGGGAAGTCCGAGAGCAGATTGTCTTGTGTGGTGGGTCATGGAATACGACACAAGAGCAATCCCCAGTTCAGCGGCAACCTGCTCCATTATGGCAGTCTTTCCTATTCCCGGAGCTCCGAGCAGGAATATTGGTCTCTGATTCTGAAGAGGAATCCTGTAATCTCCGTGCTCATCCTTTTCAAGATATATCTCGACATCATTTTTTATAAATTCTTTTGCTTCTCTGATATTCATAAGTCTTCCTCACTTTCCAGCTCTTCCGGCGGCAGTACAACTTTATAAGCCCAGACCGGTATCTCGGGAGCATATTCATCCTCTTTAAGAAATGCAAACAATACAGAATAATCAGGCATCTGTTCGGGATAGATACCATATCCGTCTGTAAAATATATAAGCCCCCTCAGGTCATCGAATTCTCCTTTCTTACGGAGTTCTTCAACGTATCTGAAAGGCGGTCTGAAATCCGTAGAGCCAAATCCTTTCAACGTAAGATTCTCAGTGTAATTCAGAAACTCTTCATTATTTGTAATTCTGGTATCACTTCTCACTTCATTATCACACATGATGATATGAATACAGACTTTAGTAAAAAAGCTTTCTGTCTGAGACAATATGTTATAGGTCTTATTAAGAAATGCCTTTACCGTATCCCCCTTCGTAGATGCCGATGTATCGATCACTATGGCAAAATCCCTGATTTTCTTTGAATCTCTATACTCAAGAGGCTCTATAAGAGGCATATTACCCAGAAGATCCATACCATAGGTATAGTAAATATAATCAAACTCATCATCATTTATCCTGACATCCTCGTGAATACTCATGAAGCGATTTAGAAGTGCCTTGTAGTCATATCTTTCTCTTGTGGCGTCTTTAAGGCTCAGGTCAAGTTCTTCTATATTCCTGCCTTCTTTTGAGAAATTCTTTATATCTGTTTTTACACGTTCACTTATCTTCTGCCAGCGTTCAAGAATCACACTTATTTCTTTCTTTGGCTTAAAGTATATATGCTCATCCTTATGAAAATTAACAAACCATTCAATCTTACCCGACTCAGAGATTCCATTTGTCTGCAAATATCTGTACACTTTTTCAGCCGTCAGAGTTCCGGTGCTTCTCTTTAAAGCTTTAAGTATATCCCTTGCCACTGCATCACCTTTCAGAATAAACTCCGGTTTATCCATAGAAAGTATTACCGCCTCGACAGCTATATCGGAAGCAAGATCCCAGTAGGTGCTTTCAAGTCTGCCGTATTCAAATGGATGAAAAAAAACAAGGTGCAGCATAAGATGAAGATATGTCCTTGCAACCTTCTCCGGTTCCTCCATATAGGTTTTTAAAACCCATACGGGGTCGTAGTAAAGGTATTCCCCGTCCGTAGCCATACCGCCACCTGTCAGTGCACCTTTTTCCTTTATATCATATTTTGGAATCGTTCCGAGTGCCGAAAGAGCCACATCAAGAAAGCGAAGATTTACCGCAATAGTATCTCTCGCCATAGCCATCACTTTCTGTGCAACTTCCAGAAGACGCTTCTTGTCATCCATTTATAAATTCCTCAATCTCATCCCATGCCTCTTTTGACTCTTCAAATATATTGAATCCCTTCTGGAAATCATGGAACATCCCCATATAAGTATGCTCCTTTACATTTACCCCCGCCTGCTGCATCTTTTCAGCCACAATAAGAGTATCCGAAAGAAGCATTTCCAGCTCTCCTACCTGCATAAGAGTATCCGGAAATCCCGTAAAGTCTCCGAATATAGGAGAAATATAAGGACTCATCGGATCAGCATCACCGACATAAGCATCCTTATAAGTAACGATATCATCTGTCTTTCCGAATACAGGATCAATATCCCAGTTTTTTTGATATGATTCCCCACTCACCGTAAGATCAGTCCACGCAGACATGGTAACTATCTTATCCGGAAGTCTTATACCGTTATCCTTAAGATATAGTGTGAGTGAAAGAGCAAGTCCACCTCCTGCCGAGTCACCGACAAGTATTATCTTCTCATACCCCTTTTCGAGTATCCACTTAAAGCCTTCTTCTGCATCAAGAATTGCTGCCGGATACGGATTTTCGGGAGCAACTCTGTAATCAAGGCTTACCACATCATATCCTGTCATTTCAGAATATAAATGAGCCATATTTCTGTATGCATTCTGAAGCATCCCGGCATATCCGCCTCCGTGAAGCTGATAAACAACTCCTTTTTCATCATTTTCGGAATTTTCCGGAACAGTTTTTTCAAGCTCTGATTCTTCTGCACCCATATCAGATTCAGGATCTGAAACCGGTTTCAGAAGTTCCATATAACAGTGAGAAAGCGGAAGCCTTTCATTTGTATATTCAGGAGGGCATACCCAGTCTTTTTCATGTTCCGAAAGAAAAGTTCTTATCGCTCCCGAAGAAATGCCCGGCAAATGATTCATTGCACCAACTATACGTCTTACTCTCTTTCCTCTTCTGCTGACATTTTCCTCCATCATACATGAAACCTCCTTTGCATCTCAGCACTGAATTCCCTGTTGCCAAATAGTATTACCGAAAGAAGATACAGCCCTGAAACCAGCGTACATATAACAGGCATTACTACCATATGCACATATCCCACAAAGTAAAGAATCAGGATTATAACGCTGCATACAGCAAAGAAAATCACAAGCGGAATATAACTGAACCAGTTTCTAATATACATCATCATAAAGAAGAATACGGATACATCGCCAAGGAGAATAAGTCCCGGGATTGCCCAAGTAAGCGCCCAGCCCTTCATACCTGTATAATAATCGATTGCAAAAAGGAAAAGCATGGTCATAAAAAACTGCAATGCTATCTTCATGGAAAATCCCATATCCCTCTTTATCCAGTATACCAGAATCAGGTAGATATAAGCGGCTGATGCTCCGCATAATGCAGACCAGTAAAGCTCCGGTGTCGTAAAGCAATTAATGACAATGGCTATTATCTCCGCCACGATGATAGCAAAAAGAATTATACGTAAAATGAAACCTATACGTTTATTCCTTGTCCTTACATCCGGATAGCCTGTCATACTTCTTTTAAACGGCAGAATCTCCAACTCTTTTTCATCTATATCATCAACTATCTTATGACATAGAGGACAGGTCTCTCTTTCATCATATATTATTATATTGCAATTGGTACATCTGTTCATTTTTATTCATATATCCCATTCGTAAGTATTGATACGGGTATTCCTTCGGAAGTAATGGTCTGGAAAAACCGTTTTTGTATTGCAGTATTTTCAAGTATTGAACTAAATGTGATAGTGAGAACCCCGTTATAGGAAGATACGGCAGCTTTTATATTCTGTCCTTCTGACATGGAAAGCATAGCATAAAATCCTTCCACATATTCCCTGTACGGTTCTCTTATATCTATATTCCCGATATTGGTAAGCGTGGTTGTATTTGAATGACTTGATGCAGAATACACCCGCTTAATTGCGAAATTCTTTATAAACAGCGGAATCACACGGAGCATCATATTCATTTCATTTGAAACATTGTAGGCAATGATGTCATCCATATTTTCCTTTGTCATCTGCCTGTCAAGGCTTTCACATACTATAGACAGTACCTCTTCAAATTTATAATCCTCAAATTCAGGTCTGAATTCTGCTGAAATTATTGCAAAGAAGTTTTTCATGGTATGTGAATCATAAAAAGGTCTTAGATTAACCGGAACACCACAGCTGATTGCTTCGTCCGATGCACCTTTACGCAGGTATTCCTTATAAATGGAATAAACATAAACTGCCGTAAGATACTTATTAATAGTAACTTTATACTTCTTACATACCTCTTTCAGCTTATCAACAGGCATCATACCATGAATGATTCCGACTTCATCATTTGAAAATGTATCGCCCTTTATAATGACAGCTTTCTCACTCTTATACTTCTTTCTTTCTTTTCCCGGCTTCTTATAGTTTTTTATATAACTGTCTTCTTTGTCAAGGAATACGTCACTGCTGATCATATCCTTTTCATTTCCAAGTTTCTCAGGATATTTCAGTCTTAAATACTTATATACAAGTTCCTTAAGAAAGATCACGCCTCCAAAGCCGTCGGTAAGGGCATGAAACACTTCAAGATTTATCCTGCGCCCATAATATGTCACCCTGAACATAAAATGATTATTCTCATTTTTACTGATATACGCACCGGGATATGTATGCTCTTCTCTTACAACAGGTACCTTTTTTCTGTTATCCTCAAAATAATACCAGAAGAGTCCTGCTCTTAGTCTCATTCTGAATATATCAAAATACGGAAGAATAAACTCAAGTGCCTCCTGAAGAATTTCACTGTCAATCTCTTCAGAGAGCTGTGCCGAAATCCTGTAAACATTTGTCATACTCTGATTGGCTATCACAGGAAATAAAAGCGCGGTATTATCAAGTTTATCCCAAACTACCTTTTTTTCTGCCATTAAAAAACCTCAATAACTTAGGGCAGAATGCAAAACTGCACCTGCCCTTTTCTTTTTAAACCCGATAGGAAATTATTTCATTTCCTTATATATTTTCTCGGCACTGACAAGTCTTACACAAAGTGTGAATAATTCAGCTGCAATCTTAAGATCATCAAGCGTCGGATATGTTGGAGCAATTCGGATATTTGAATCCTGCGGATCATTTCCATAAGGCCATGTAGCGCCTGCACCTGTCATAATAACTCCCGCTTTCTTGGCAGCGTGAACTATATCCTTAGCACAGCCCGGAAGCGCATCGAAACCTATGAAATATCCTCCCTTAGGCTTAGTCCATGTTCCGATTCCTCTTCCTCCAAGATTTCTTTCAAGTGTCTCAAGAACTATCTCAAACTTAGGTCTGATGATATCAGCATGCTTTCTCATATGCTCGGTCATTCCATGAATATCTTTAAAGAATCTTACGTGACGCAACTGATTAACCTTATCATGACCGATAGTCTGATTCTTCATCTGCTTCATAATATCTTCAAGGTTATTTGGTGATGTAGCAAGCGCTGCTATACCGCTTCCCGGAAATGTAATCTTGGATGTTGAAGCAAACTTATATACAAGGTCAGGATTACCTGCTCTTTTACACTCTGCAAGAATCTCAATGAGATAATCCTGATCATCGTCATAGAGATGATGAATCCCGTATGCATTATCCCAGAATATTCTGAAATCTCTTGCAGCAGGCTTAAGTCTTGCAAACCTTCTTACAGTTTCATCTGAATATGAATACCCCTGAGGATTTGAATACTTAGGAACACACCATATTCCTTTTATGCTCTCATCTTCACTGACAAGCCTCTCAACTATATCCATATCAGGTCCGTCAGGAGTCATCGGAACAGGAATCATATCTATACCAAAATATTCAGTAATAGCAAAATGTCTGTCATAACCCGGAACCGGGCAAATGAATTTTACATTCTGAAGCTTGCACCATGGTGTATTGCCAAGAATACCATGAGTCATAGCACGTGATACAGTATCATACATAACATTAAGTGAAGAATTGCCATAGATAATGATATTATCCGGATTATTCTCCATCATATCACCTATAAGAACCTTAGCCTCATCTATACCGGTAAGGACACCGTAGTTACGACAATCAGTTCCGTCCTCACAGGAAAGATCAGCCTGTGAATTAAGTGCATCCATCATTCCCATTGACAGATCAAGCTGCTCCCTGCACGGTTTACCGCGGCTCATATCAAGACTAAGATCAAGTTCCTGGAACTTTTTATATTCAGCCCTGAGTTCTTCAAGTTCTTTTCCAAGTTCTTCTTTTGTCATGTCACTGTATGCTTTCATTTTACGTCAACTCCTTTATTAAATGTCGGGTTATTTCTTAAAAACTTCTTTTAATCTGCTACTAACAACTTCTTCAACTTTATTTTTAATGAATTCTTCTATTATTTCTTTCTTTACTTTTTCTTTAATTTCAGCGGCCTTATCTTTTCCGTTTTCTCTTACCACATAAACTCTTTCTTTTACAATACCTGCCCTGTCCTTCACTTTTCCCAAGGCATCCAGAATATCCTGCTTATCTATGGATGATACATAACTCTTTCCGTCATCTATCATCTTTTTTCCTGTATTTGTAAATGAAAATACACCGACAGCTGAGATAAATGTACCGCAAACTATACGTCTTATTCCGCTGAATAAGCTTTTTCTTCTTCTTTTTTCGAGTTTCTCAATTTCTTCCGCAAAATCATCCGAGCCAAGTTTAATCTCTTCATCCCTAAGCGCTTTCATTTTCACGGACTTTATAATACTGCAGATTCCTCCGATGCAAACCCCGATACCTGCGCCTATAACAGCACCTTTTACAACATCTTCAACATCAAATTCTACAGTAAATTTACACATCTTTCCCATACTTACTTCCTCCCTTATGCTGATTTATCAATATAATTCCTGAGTTTCTCTATAGGAATAGGTTTTGAATATTTATAGCCCTGAAGATATTTTGCCGACATATGAAGACATTTTTCTTCATCATCCTCATCTTCTACACCTTCATAAAGAACAGAGTACAGCATCTCGCTGAACATCCTTGCCATATGTGATACCATCATTTCTGATTTATCATTCATCTTGCTTGCAATTACAAGCGAACGATCAAACTTAATGATATCAAACGGCAGTTCCATAATTCTTTCAAGATTGGAATAACCTGTCCCAAAATCATCCAGATAGAACTTTATGCCGCTTTCTCTAAGTATATCAATCTTTTCTTTTACAAGATTGAAGTCGTCCTCATTCTGGCTTTCGGTAATCTCAATCGCAATCTTGTCAAAAGGAATACCCGAATTTTTAATTACATGATTTATGTCATTACAGAAATCGTCATCTCTCATTTCTATAATAGAAATATTAACTGATATTCTGCTTATCTTATAGCCTTCATCAAGAAGTGATTTTATACTGAGACAGGTCTTATTAAGTATGATAAGACTAAGCGTATGAATGAATTCATGTTCCTCTGCTATAGGTATGAATTCATTTGGAAAAACCATACCGATATCCGGTAGTCTGAGTCTCATAAGCGCTTCAGCAGTATCATATGTCCCCCTCTGTATATTAAATACAGGCTGACAGTAAACCAGAACTCTCTCATCATTCAGATTTTTCTTTTTGCAGATATCTTCTATCTGACTGATTATCATTTTATTACGTTTAAATGAATCTATATCCGTACCTTCAAAATAATGAATATCATTCATCGGCATGGAGCTTTCAACAAATTTTACCAGACTTACATAGTCTTTTTGTTCACTCACTTCGGAAATCGACTTAAGTATTACAATCTTAAAATCATACCTGTATTTCTGATAAAGATCCTGAAAGCTGTTCAGCATAAGATTGATGATATGATCATAATTAGGATTCTTCTCTATACCGGCTACAAGGAACATATGTCCGTTTGTAACCTGGAAATGCTTCGCGCCTTTATAGTAATCGCTTGCAAAACGCCTGACTAACTCATTAATTTCTTCAGGATATGATTTACCCTCACCCTCAAAGTCATTCAAAAGAAGACTCATAAGAATAAAATTCTTTTGATTTTTATGGTAATAGGAAATAAGATCTTCAAACGCTCTTGTATCAAGAGCACCACTTTCGAGATCATACGGATTGGAGTGTATCATGTACATTATGGCATATAGTGGAAAGACATAGGTTATCGTGGTAAAAGATGTCTGTCCGGAATGTCCCTGAAGAGCAAGTATGATGATGGAAAGTGCACATACAAATCCTATACTCTGTATCACCTGCTTATATATCTTATCTTTATGCCCAAGAAGTAACTGGAATATCTGAACTACGAAAAGGATATATCCGATAATAAAAATATTGACTCCGGTATGAGGCTCCCCTGCTTTATCTATATAAAAACCATATTTAAATATAGAACCAAATGCATCTACTAAAAGTATAAGAACATACAGCACACCGTATGAGACTAAAATCCTTTTATACCTCACATCGGTAAGTTGGAGTATAGTTATTGCATAGTAAAGGAAAACATACAGAAAACCAAATAATGCCGCATGATAAATAACTCTAAGCACATAAATAGTATTATGAGACATAACTCCCGGAGTCATCATGCCGAAATGGTATAAAAAGCCTGTATAACTGGCAACAACAACAGTACCAAGCCCCAGCTTAAATATACTGAAGAGCTTAGTCTTTTTAATATATGAAGTTGAAAGCAGTATTATAAAAACCAGACAGGAGGCTATTGATATAATATCTCCCACCGGCGTATACTGACTGTAATCAACACTCAAGTTTCCCATTAACACACCTTATCAAATAAAAAAACAGGTTATAAATCAAGTGTTTTTGTCACACTTTCACAATATTCTACCATGCTTAAAGTGTTAAAGCAACGAAAAATAGTGGCTTTTTGACAAAATTATAATTTCACAAAGCCACCATGCAGGATTATTCCGATCAGTCAGAAAAACGGCGCAGTCACAATTAAATGACTGCGCCGATTAATCTCTTATACGAAACTGCCTTAATGCAGATTCTTATAAATACATATATCTGATATTACTATCTGAATTACTCAATGATAGAAACAACAGAACCTGAACCAACTGTTCTACCACCCTCACGGATAGCGAAACGAAGTCCCTGCTCCATAGCTACCGGATGAATAAGCTCGATAGTCATCTCTACGTTATCACCAGGCATGCACATCTCTGTACCTGCAGGAAGGTTACAAACACCTGTAACGTCTGTTGTTCTGAAGTAGAACTGTGGACGATAGTTATTGAAGAAAGGTGTATGACGTCCACCTTCATCCTTAGTAAGAACGTAAACCTGAGCTGTAAACTTCTTATGGCATGTTACTGTACCCGGCTTAGCAAGAACCTGTCCTTTTTCAACTTCATCACGGTTGATACCACGAAGAAGTGCACCGATGTTATCACCTGCACGAGCTTCATCAAGCATCTTTCTGAACATCTCGATACCAGTAACAACTGTCTTCTTAACCTCTTCCTTGATACCAAGGATTTCAAGTTCCTCATTAAGGTGAAGTGTACCACGCTCTACTCTACCTGTAGCAACTGTACCACGACCTGTGATTGTGAATACGTCCTCAACAGGCATAAGGAATGGCTTATCTGTATCTCTTTCAGGAGTTGGGATATACTCATCAACTGTCTTCATGAGTTCCATGATCTTGTCGCCCCACTCGCTGTTTGGATCTTCAAGAGCCTTAAGAGCTGAACCCTGGATGATTGGGCATCCTTCGAATCCGTACTCTTCAAGAGCTTCTGAAACTTCCATCTCAACGAGCTCGATAAGCTCTGGATCATCAACCATATCACACTTGTTAAGGAATACGATGATGTAAGGAACGTTAACCTGACGAGCAAGAAGGATATGCTCCTTTGTCTGAGCCATAACACCGTCTGTTGCAGCAACAACGAGGATAGCACCATCCATCTGAGCAGCACCAGTGATCATGTTCTTTACATAATCAGCATGGCCTGGGCAGTCAACGTGTGCATAGTGTCTGTTTTCTGTCTCATACTCAACGTGAGCTGTTGAAATTGTGATACCTCTTTCTCTCTCTTCTGGAGCCTTATCGATATTAGCGAAATCAACAGCAGCGTTTCCTGCTACTCTAGCTGCAAGAACTGATGTAATAGCAGCTGTAAGAGTTGTTTTACCATGGTCAACGTGTCCGATTGTACCAATGTTACAATGTGGCTTTGTTCTTTCGAATTTTGCTTTTGCCATTTTAATTATCCTCCTTAAAATGTACCCGTAACCCCGGGTATGAAATTAACACTGTTTGTAATTATATTAAATAATCGCTCTTATTTCAAGATACTTTTAATATAAAATGTATAGATTAGTTCTTATCTGAAAGCACCTTGTCCTGAACATTCTTAGGGCACTGCTCATATCTCTCAAAGAACATTGAGTAGTTACCACGTCCCTGTGTTCTTGAACGAAGGTCTGTTGAGTATCCGAACATCTCTGAAAGCGGTACATAAGCCTTAACAAGCTTACCGTTACCAACATCTTCCATACCTTCAACACGTCCACGACGGCTGTTAAGGTCACCGATAACATCACCCATGTAATCAGCAGGCATTGTTACTTCAACCTTCATTATAGGCTCAAGAAGTACCGGACTACCCTTCTGCATAGCTTCCTTAAATGCCATTGAACCGGCAATATGGAATGCCATTTCTGATGAGTCTACTTCATGGTATGAACCATCATAAACAGTAGCGGAAACACCAAGTACAGGGAAACCACCGAGAATACCTGCCTGAGCAGCCTCTTCGATACCTTCTCCAATTGCAGGGATATATTCCTTAGGAATGTTACCACCAACAACAGTTGACTCAAACTTAAATGTCTCTTCACCGTTTGGATCCATAGGCTCAAATTTAACTTTACAGTGACCGTACTGTCCACGACCACCGGACTGCTTAGCATACTTACTGTCAACATCAACAGCCTTTGTAAATGTCTCTTTGTAAGCAACCTGAGGAGCACCAACGTTTGCTTCTACCTTAAATTCACGGAGAAGTCTGTCAACGATGATCTCAAGGTGTAATTCACCCATTCCGGCGATAATAGTCTGACCTGTCTCTGTATCTGTATGTGTCTTAAATGTAGGATCTTCTTCAGCAAGCTTTGAAAGTGCTGTAGCAAGTTTATCCTGACCGTCCTTTGTCTTAGGCTCGATAGCGAGCTCGATAACAGGATCAGGGAATTCCATAGATTCAAGTATAACAGGATGCTGCTCATCACAGATTGTATCACCTGTTGTAGTATTCTTAAGACCAACTACAGCAGCGATATCACCTGCATATACTCTCTCTATATCCTTACGGTCATTAGCGTGCATCTGAACTATACGTCCAACACGCTCCTTATAATCCTTAGTTGCATTAAGAACATAAGAACCCTTTTTAAGAGTTCCTGAATAAACTCTGATGAATGCAAGCTTTCCTACGAAAGGATCTGCAACAATCTTAAATGCAAGAGCTGAGAATGGCTCCTCATCTGATGACTTCTTTGTGATCTCGTTACCATCCATATCAACGCCCTTGATATCAGGGATATCTGTAGGTGCAGGCATGAATTCGATAACTGCATCGATAAGCTTCTGAATACCCTTGTTCTGATGTGCAGAACCACAGCATACAGGAACTACTCTCTGCTTCTCACCGGCAGCATCTGTAATGTGAGCACATGTACCCTTACGAAGTGCTGCTTTAAGCTGATCAATGCTTGGCTCTTCACCTTCAAGGTAAAGCATCATAAGTTCATCATCAAGCTCACAACAAGCTTCTACGAGTTCTGTATGATACTCTTCTGCCTGTTCCTTCATGTCATCAGGAATATCAGTAACGCTGATATCCTCGCCCTTTGAATCATTGTAGATGTAAGCTTTCATCTCAAAGAGATCGATGATTCCCTGGAAATAGTCCTCTTTACCAATAGGAATATTGATAACGATAGGTCTCTTACCAAGTCTTGTCTTGATCTCTTCAACTGTATTATAAAAGTTTGCACCAAGTATATCCATCTTATTGACGAATGCCATTCTTGGTACGTGATATGTATCTGCCTGACGCCATACATTTTCTGACTGTGGCTCAACACCACCCTTAGCATCGAATACACCTACAGCACCATCAAGGACACGGAGTGAACGCTCAACTTCAACAGTGAAGTCTACGTGACCCGGTGTGTCGATAATATTTATACGGTGCTCAAGAGCACCCGGCTTAGGTTTAGTCTGTTCCTGCACAGTCCAATGGCATGTTGTGGCAGCAGATGTAATAGTGATACCTCTTTCCTGCTCCTGTTCCATCCAGTCCATGGTAGCAGTACCTTCATAGGTTTCACCAATCTTATGGTTTACACCTGTATAATAAAGAATTCTTTCCGTGAGAGTTGTCTTACCGGCATCTATATGAGCCATAATACCGATATTACGGGTTCTCTCAAGTGGATATTCTCTTCCATCCAAGGTTTTTTCCTCCTTATATTAATGATACTAGAATCTGTAATGAGCAAATGCCTTGTTTGCTTCTGCCATTCTGTGCATTTCTTCTTTACGCTTTACAGATGCGCCTGTGTTGTTTGATGCATCTATAAGCTCCTGTGCAAGTCTCTCTTCCATTGTCTTCTCAGTTCTCTGACGTGAGAAGTTGGTTAACCAGCGAAGACCAAGTGTCTGCCTTCTATCAGGTCTTACTTCAATAGGTACCTGATATGTTGCACCACCGATACGTCTTGCCTTAACTTCGAGCTGAGGCATAACATTGTTCATAGCAGCCTCAAAAACCTCGATAGGATCCTTGCCTGTCTGCTCCTTAATACGGTCAAATGCGCCGTAAACAATCTTCTGAGCAACACCCTTCTTACCATCAAGCATGATGTTGTTGATAAGACGTGTCACTACCTTATTGTTGTATATAGGATCAGCCAGTACATCTCTTCTAACGATATGTCCCTTACGTGGCACGGTTCTTCCCTCCTTAATAATAATTAATTCTTAGGTACTCACGTATATGTCATTATCATATGGGTAAAACTCATGATGAAATGTATCATATATGTGCACGTGCTGTATCAAAGGTAAAAGTTTGTGAAAACATCACCCTAACCAGCACCTTTTAAAAATCAAAGTGGCTTATTTGGCATCCTTTGGACGCTTAGCACCATACTTTGAACGAGCCTGACGTCTCTTAGCAACTCCTGCTGTATCAAGAGTACCTCTGATTATATGGTATCTTGTACCAGGGAGATCCTTTACTCTTCCACCACGGATAAGTACAACGCTGTGCTCCTGAAGATTATGACCTTCACCAGGAATGTAGCTTGTTACTTCAATACCGTTAGAAAGACGAACTCTGGCGATCTTTCTAAGAGCTGAGTTAGGCTTTTTAGGAGTAGCTGTCTTAACAGCAGTACAAACTCCTCTCTTCTGTGGAGAGCTTGTGTTGGTAGGCTTCTTCTTAAGTGAGTTAAAGCTTCTCTGAAGAGCAGGTGCAGTAGACTTCTTAACAGCTGTCTGTCTTCCCTTTCTAACTAACTGGTTAAATGTAGGCATGTTTTCACCTCCTTACTTATATACTATACGAATCGCATTCCCTTTTCAGCGCTTATACATTTTCAAAAATAAGCACAGAGAAAGGGCATGCGTTTTGCGCATGCCCTAGTATTATATGTTTTAAATTTTTCAGTGTCAAGCACTTTTTACTCTGCATTCTTACTCTGCTTCAGTAGGAGCCTCATCTTCTTCTGTTACTACATCATCAGCATCATCATCGGAAGAAGTAAGAACATTTTCCTTCATGAACTCCTCATCGAGAAGAACATCATCAGATTCTTCATAGTCATAGTCCTCATATTCCGGTACATCATTCAGGAATTCGGAATCAAGAGCTACCGAACGATATCTCTTCATACCTGTACCTGCAGGAATAAGTTTACCGATAAGGACATTTTCCTTAAGACCGATAAGCGGATCAATCTTACCCTTGATAGCTGCATCAGTAAGAACTCTTGTTGTCTCCTGGAATGAAGCGGCTGAGAGGAAGCTGTTTGTTGCAAGAGATGCTTTTGTGATACCGAGCATAATTCTCTTACCTTCCGCAGGCTTCTTACCTTCTTCAACCAGATATTCGTTAAGTTCTTCGAACTCAAGGATATCAACGAGTGTTCCCGGAAGATAATCCGAATCACCACTGTCTTCAATCCTTACTTTCTTGAGCATCTGACGAACTATTATCTCTATATGCTTATCATTGATCTCAACACCCTGAAGTCTGTAAACACGCTGAACTTCACGAAGCATGTAGTTCTGAACAGCCTCGATACCCTTGATCTTAAGAATATCATGAGGATTAACTGAACCTTCTGTAAGCTCATCACCTGCCTCAACAATCTGTCCATCATAAACCTTGATACGTGAACCGTATGGAATAAGGTATGCTTTGCTTACTGCAGTTTCATCATCAGTGATTACTACCTCTCTCTTCTTCTTTGTGTCTCTTATCTCAACTTTACCGCCAAATTCAGCGATAATAGCAAGTCCCTTAGGCTTACGGGCTTCAAAAAGTTCCTCGACTCTAGGAAGACCCTGTGTGATATCGCCACCGGCAACACCACCTGTATGGAAAGTACGCATTGTAAGCTGTGTACCAGGCTCACCGATTGACTGAGCTGCTATGATTCCGACAGTCTCACCTACCTGAACTGCCTGACCTGTTGCCATGTTAGCGCCGTAGCACTTAGCACAAACACCAAGATGACATTTACATGTAAGTATCGATCTGATACGAAGCTTGGCATCACGTCTTACCTTGCCTGTCTCAGCATCCATAAATGGAACGCCATTTTCATCAACGCCCTGTTTTACTATAAGCTCAGCTCTCTTTGGTGTAACCATATGATTCTTCTTAACAAGCATTACACCGTTCTTATCAAATACAGAATCAGCAATGTATCTTCCTGTAATACGCTCCTGGAAGCCTTCGATAGTCTCATCACCTTCCATAAAGCTTGATACGTAGATACCCGGCTTTTCATCCTGATCTATACAGCAGTCTGTCTCACGAATAATAAGCTCCTGTGAAACGTCTACAAGACGTCTTGTAAGGTAACCCGAGTCTGCCGTTCTAAGAGCCGTATCGGAAAGACCTTTACGTGCACCGTGAGCAGAAATGAAATACTCAAGAACATCAAGACCTTCACGGAAGTTCGACTTAATTGGAAGTTCGATAGTACGACCTGTCGTATCTGCCATAAGTCCACGCATACCGGTAAGCTGTTTGATCTGCTGATCGGAACCACGGGCTCCGGAATCTGCCATCATGTATATATTGTTATACTTATCAAGTCCGTCAAGAAGCGACTTGGTGAGCTTCTTATCAGCATTCTCCCAAACCTTTATGGAAGACTGATATCTTTCTTCTTCAGTAAGCTGACCCATACCGTAAAGATCTGATATGTTATCAACAACATCCTGAGCTTCTGAAAGTATAGCCTCTTTTTCATCAGGTACAGTCATATCTGCGATAGAAACCGTGATACCACTGAGTGTAGAATACTTATAACCTGTTGCTTTTATATCATCCAGAACTTCTGCTGTCTTAGTAGCGCCGTGGATATTGATACATTTATCAAGTATCTTTTTAAGGTATTTCTTGCCAACATGGAAATTGATTTCAGGTATCAAAGCTTCCTTAGGATCACTTCTGTCTACAAAACCAAGATCCTGCGGAATTACTTCGTTGAAAATAAGTTTACCAAGTGTTGTAGCAACAAAACCGCTTATCTCTTTTCCATCAGGAAGAACAGCTTTTCTTCTTACATAAATCTTCTGCTGAAGAGTTATCTCATCATTTTCATATGCAAGAATTGCACGGCTTATATCTTTATATGTACGACCTATAAGGTCAATAGCCTCACTGTAGATATCCTTAAAGAATATCTCCTTACCATCCTTGGACTGTTTCTTTATAACCTTAATCTTAACTATGTCATACTCGGATATCTTACCGCTTACAACATCATTCTTAACTGCCTCAAGGTTAGCTGCTTCATTTTCTTCGCTATAGTATTTAACTATATCATCATCGGTAGCTGATATCTCCTTGAACTTATCATTTGTAAGATAGTAGATACCAAGTACCATATCCTGTGAAGGAACCGAAACAACACCACCGTCCGAAGGCTTAAGCAGGTTGTTAGGTGAAAGAAGCAGGAATCTGCATTCTGCCTGTGC
This sequence comes from uncultured Lachnospiraceae bacterium, assembly GCA_946628415.1. GTDB lineage: Bacteria > Bacillota > Clostridia > Lachnospirales > Lachnospiraceae > Eubacterium_Q. Next base: position 46,983 of record CAMOWK010000016.1, read on the forward strand.
CTCAACCGAAAGCGGAAGATGTACAGCCATCTGGTCACCGTCGAAGTCGGCATTAAATGCTGTACATACGAGCGGATGAAGCTTTATCGCCTTACCTTCAACAAGTATCGGTTCAAAGGCCTGAATTGAAAGTCTGTGAAGTGTGGGGGCACGGTTAAGCATAACAGGATGCTCTTTAATAACATCCTCTAAGATATCCCATACCTTTGGCTCAAGTCTCTCAACCATCTTCTTAGCAGCCTTGACATTGTTGGCAAGGCCCTTTGATGTAAGTTCCTTCATAACAAATGGCTTGAAAAGTTCTATTGCCATCTCTTTAGGAAGACCACACTGATAAATCTTAAGTTCAGGTCCTACAACGATAACCGAACGTCCCGAATAGTCAACACGCTTACCAAGAAGGTTCTGACGGAAACGTCCCTGCTTACCTTTAAGCATATCTGTAAGTGACTTAAGTGCTCTGTTACCGGGGCCTGTTACGGCACGTCCTCTTCTTCCGTTATCTATAAGCGCATCAACAGCTTCCTGAAGCATACGCTTTTCATTTCTGACAATTATCTCCGGTGCTGAAAGCTCCTTCAGTCTACCAAGACGATTGTTTCTGTTAATTATTCTTCTGTAAAGATCGTTAAGATCTGAAGTAGCAAATCTGCCACCGTCAAGCTGTACCATCGGACGAAGATCCGGTGGAATAACAGGTATAACATCAAGTATCATCCATTCAGGCTTATTGTCTGAATTCTTGAATGCTTCAACAACCTCAAGTTTCTTTATGATCTTAGTCTTCTTCTGACCTGTTGATTCAATAAGTTCTTCTCTGAGTGCCTTAGCTTCAGCATCAATATCAATATTCTGAAGAAGTTCTTTTACAGCTTCAGCTCCCATTCCTACACGAAATGCATCGTAGCCAAATTCCTGAACTTTTTCCTGATACTCTGTTTCTGTAAGAACCTGCTTATACTGAAGATCTGTCTCACCGGCATCAAGAACTATATATGATGCAAAGTAAAGTACTCTTTCAAGTATCTTCGGTGAAAGATCAAGTAAAAGTCCCATACGGCTTGGGATGCCTTTGAAGTACCATATATGGGATACCGGAGCTGCAAGCTCTATATGTCCCATACGTTCACGTCTTACTGATGACTTTGTTACTTCAACGCCGCATCTGTCGCAGACGATACCCTTAAAACGTATCTTCTTATACTTACCGCAGTGACACTCCCAATCCTTTGTAGGTCCGAATATCTTCTCACAGAAGAGTCCGTCCTTCTCAGGTTTAAGAGTTCTGTAGTTGATAGTCTCAGGCTTCTTTACTTCACCAAAAGACCACTCTCTGATCTTGTCAGGAGATGCAAGTCCAATTTTGATCGCGTCAAAATTGATTGGCTGTTCCTGTTCTACATTCTCATTTATTGCCATTACTCATTTCTCCCTTCATTTTAGTATTCATCATCATCGAATTCGTCAGCTTCAAATTCTGATTCATAACCGTAATCATCTGAATCGGAAAGCTCAGTAAGCTCGCCATCCTCATCTACACCGCTGAATCCCTGAGACTCAAGATCTTCATCATACCTTTCATCTCCCTCAAGGAAGCTTCTGGTATTTCTGTTGTAATCTATAGTCTCTGAAAGGTCTACTTCTTCACCGTCATCACGAAGAACTCTTACATCAAGAGCAAGTGACTGGAACTCTTTAAGAAGTACCTTGAATGACTCAGGTGTTCCCGGCTCAGGAATGTTCTTGCCCTTAATAATAGCTTCGTATGTCTTAACACGTCCTACAACATCATCAGACTTAACTGTAAGTATCTCCTGAAGTGTTGAAGATGCGCCGTAAGCCTCAAGAGCCCAAACTTCCATTTCTCCGAATCTCTGTCCACCGAACTGAGCCTTACCACCAAGTGGCTGCTGAGTAACAAGTGAGTAAGGACCGGTTGAACGAGCATGAATCTTATCATCAACAAGGTGGTGCAGTTTAAGGTAATGCATGAAACCTATCGAGACAGGTGATGGGAATTCTTTACCTGTACGTCCGTCACGAAGCGTTACCTTACCTGACTTATTGATAGGCACGCCCTTCCACTCATCTCTGTGAGCCCTGTTCTGATACAGATAATCAAGAACTTCAGGTTCAAGATCGTTTTCATACTTAGCCTTGAAATCATCCCACTCTGTATTTACGTAGTCATTAGCCATCTCAAGAGCCTTAGTGATGTCCTTCTCGTTTGCTCCGTCGAATATAGGTGTTGAAACCTTAAATCCAAGAACTTCGGAAGCAAGTCCGAGGTGAAGCTCAAGTACCTGTCCTATGTTCATACGCGAAGGAACGCCAAGAGGATTAAGAACTATATCAAGCGGACGTCCGTTTGGAAGGAATGGCATATCCTCAACAGGAAGTATAC
>CAMOWK010000017.1 GCA_946628415.1 uncultured Lachnospiraceae bacterium
CATTTCTATAGTCTCTACCCGACTCGAGACATCGAGACTACTACCTCGCAATGCTGCGTATTCGGGAACATATCAACTGCACAACCTCGTACAGGCACATATCCGTTTGCCTCAAATATCTCAAGGTCACGTGCCAGGGAAGTAGGTTTGCAACTTATGTAAACCAAATTATCAACTCCATATGAAAGAATCTTGGTTAATGCCTTTGGATTCACTCCGTCCCTTGGTGGGTCAAGAATTATAAGATCCGGTTTTTCCTCCAACTCGTCAAGCTTCTTAAGAACATCCCCTGCTATGAACTTACAATTTGTAAGCCCGTTTAGCTTTGCATTTTCTTCAGCAGCCTTAACGGCTTCCTCGATAATCTCAATTCCGTAGACCTTATCCGCAACAGGAGACATAAGCTGAGCAATAGTTCCCGTGCCGCTATAGAGATCATATATCACTCCCGTTTTTTTCTCATTCACCGTTTCAAAGTCACCGGTATTTTCTCCCGGTTCCGGAGCGCCACCGGCTAATGCCTCAAGGACATATTCTCTTACCTTGCTGTAAAGAACCTCACTCCCCTTTGTATTTGTCTGGAAAAATGAAAATGGTGAGATTTTGAATTTAAGTCCAAGCACTTCCTCCATGAGAAAATCCTCACCGTAAAGAAGCGTTACCGAGTCGGGGATTATTGCATCTGCCATGGTGTCACATTCGGTATAAAGCACACCGGCAATCCTGTTATAAAATGAAAGCGACTCAAATTCTCCGTTTCCCACATCGTCATACATACTGCCTTCGACTCTCTGGAACTTACCCTTCGTATCCCTCACAATCTTTTTCCCGGTTTTGATTTTTTCATATCCATGCGAAGTATATGCATCAAGTCCGACGGGTTCAGGCATACCTATAGAAAGAAGTCCTGCCACGTATTCAGGGAGATGAAGCTCATCAACCGTTTCACTCCGCTTTTCATTCCATGGTATATTTCTGGTATTCTCATCTATACTGTGATGTGTAGTCGTAACGAGATTCACAAGTATACTTCCATCCGTCGCTGACTGCCTTATAACAAGATTTCTCAGAACGCCTTTATGTGTAAATGAATTGTAATGCGGTACTCCCAGCTTTCTGTAGAAATCCTGAGTGTATTTTACTATCATATTCCATGCCGGACTGACTATTGCGCATGAATCAATAGGGATAATGTCATGCGTAGAGTTTTTCCTGTGAAGCCCCAGAGTAAGAGGTCCATCCTTCTCCTCATCTCCAAATGTAAACTCCATTTTATTTCTGTATCTGAACTGATCCGGTGAGCCGCTGATTCCGTCCCACTTTATCTTTGGAAGAGGATTCCCGGTTTCGGAATCACTGTCTCCAAAATCAATTACATTTCCGAGAACGCCCTTCACCATATTCTCTTTAAGTTTCAGCTGACCGGTATAAGGAAGTGTCTGATAAGTACAGCCTCCGCACTGGTAAAAATGATTACACATGGGCTTCTTTGTTTCAAGCGGCGACTTCTTTTTCACATCCAGAAGCCTTGCTTCCGCACGTCCCTGCTTCTTTTTAATGACTCTCGCCTTAACAGTCTGACCAGGAAGTGCATCCTTAACTACCACCTTACGCTCAATCGTTTCACCGTTTACCTCTTCCTTATAAATAAAGCTCCCCTTATTTGGGAAGCTGTATTCTTCTATAACGCCTTCGATTATATCTCCTTTTTTCATACCTTATCTCCGTAAAATGCATTTATTTACTATTTATAATCCCTGAAAAACAACAAGATAACTATAGTTCTACCAGATTAAAGTCCAGTTTACCGTCTTTATAGATTTCCATTATCATAAATGTCTTTTTACGACCTGTCTGCCTCGGGAGCGATACACTTCCCGGATTTACAACTATAATATCCTCTTTCTTTATAACACCCGGAACATGCGTATGTCCATATACAGCTATATCACAATCCTGTTCAAGCGCTGCATATTCAAGCTTTTCCGTACCAAAGCCAACATGATATCTATGACCATGTGTAAGAAAAATCCTGTGTCCAGCAAGCTCAACAATCCTAAATCCCGGAAGCTCCGGATCGTAATCACAGTTACCTCTCACAAAGTATGACGGACACCCCGCCATTTCACTCAGAATCTTGCTGTCGGTTTCAAGATCTCCCGCATGAAGCATCACATCAAATGGACCTGATTTTTTAACAGCCTTCTTCAGATTATCATTTTTTCCGTGCGTGTCACTTACTATCAGCGCCCTCACTTCTATATTCCTGTAAAATGAATCGTTTCTCCAAGAAATCATATTATCTCCATCCAATGTTTACCCGCCATGATCAGCTAAAATCTGCCCTTCATCCGTCCTACAGTTTTTCTTTCATAGCCCTAAGAGCTTTACCTCTGTGACTTATGGCATTCTTTTCCTCGGGAGATATCTCCGCAGATGTTTTTCCATATTCCGGAAGGAAAAATATAGGATCATAACCAAATCCATTTTCGCCCGCTATCTCATGACCTATGCGTCCCTCCATTGTTTCAACGCACACTTCACTTCTTCCGTCAGGAAATACAGCCGCAACAGCGCAGACAAATCTTGCCGTCCTCTCCTCATCCGGCACGCCTTCCAGCCTTTCAAGTATCATGCGGTTTTTCTCACTGTATGGCGTATCATGTCCAAGATACCTTGCAGAATATATACCCGGTTCCTTGCCGAGATAATCAATCTCCAGTCCCGAATCATCCGCAAGAACCAGCTCATGGCATATGTCATTTACAGCCTTTGCTTTAATAAGTGCATTTTCTGCAAATGTAGTCCCGTTTTCCTCGATATCTATATCTATCCCTGCTTCCTTCATGGAAATGACCTCATATCCGAGATCACCCATGATTTCGCATATTTCCCTAACTTTATTCTCATTACCCGTTGCAAAAATCAGCTTTTTCATATCATAATCCTTTCTTTACCGTCTACTTTATAGTAGTAAATGCCTTTAGACATACATTTGAATCCTGTTCTTCCTCTGTTCTTATCCAGTTCCTGCCGTACTCACTTATATAGCCCTCACCGTCTGAGATATCAGCATTCCTCGTTCTGTTATCTGCCGCGTACTCAATTGCGACCGGCTTCTTAGAGCCTTCCGTTTTTATGTAAACTACAACAGCGAACCTTTCATTTTCTTTAAGCTCTATATCATCCTGCAAATGAACCGTATAATATCCGGCGTAACGCGCCGCTCCGGAGGATACAAGCTCCTTCCTCTGAAAATCATCTTTGTCTTTGAAATCATGAACAATATATACAGAAAATTCAGTGTTTTTATCTGTAGCATAAAATGAAACGCCACTGAGTTTACTATCCTCCTCGGCGGTATAAACATTTGCAAAATAAGCCGCATCGGAGTCAAATCCCATCTGTCCGACCCATCCCAGCATATCGGTCTGGTATATTTTGTCGAAGTTGTCAGTTCCTGCTACCCTTGTATATACAATTGACTGGTTACAGATATTCGGATCTTCATATGAAACGTAGAAATAGCCTTTATCACCGAAATCCTTACCCCAACTGTTGCGGCAGATAAATGCACCGTTCTTTTTCGGTTCTATATTAAAATACTCCTTTGGAAAATCATCATCCCATCCCACTACAACTATATCGTGGTTTGGTTTCCTTACCTTATCTGTATAATAAGCTGAATATTCTTCGCTGTAGTATTCAGAGTCTATGTTATCATATGAAAGTGCCAGATACAGTGAAGTTTCTATACCACCGTATCTGTAGATTGCTCCCTTTATGACCTCATCATTTCTTTCATTTATTACAATTGCCTCTTCAAGGTGTTTCACCGGCGAAAGGTCAGTTACAGTCTTTCCATCGCCATAAGGGTCATCCTTTTCATATACCGGTCCCTGCCATGCAGCCATATAGGCAATGCTCATACTGTGATCACCACCTGCAGTCAGTCCTGTTTTATAGCTGTTGGAAAGAGCCATGTGATCGGGAGAGTATGAATTTTCCTCATAAGGCATCGTACTTGATTCAAGTGCGCCAAGTGAGGCAAAAGCCCAGCAGGTTCCAAATCTGCCCTGATCCCTGACTTCCGTAAGCCTGCCGTCTTTTCTCATGTCATAAGCTTTAGGAAGCGGCGATACTCCCTTTATCTGAGAGAAGTCAACGAAATGCCCGGCAAAGCTGATCTCCACTGCATAATCAAGCTGCCGAAGTCTCTCATCGACGGGAACAAATATTACATCCTTCGCGATTTTATATGTATTCTTATCCAGACTCACCTTTGCATCGGCTCTCTCAAGGACAATCTCTCCCGAATTGTAACGTCTTACGGCGCATCCCAGAATATCCATGACAAAGTCTTCGGAAACATACAGTTTCATGTCATTGTCCATCAGCACCTTGTAATTGAGTCCCTTTATACTGTGTCCCTCAAGTCTTATCTCCATTGGATTTTTTGAGAGATCAGTACGCATTGCCTCCTTTACTCCGGCGATTGCTGCGTCGTAATCATCCGACTTCGATACATTTCTAAGAGCCATCTCTCTTCTGCCAAGGAATACTCCCAGAATAATAATTGAAATTGTAAGAATAATAAGTAATAATCTTTTCATAGTACTATCTTCTTGGCGGTTTCTTTCCCATAAACTGATAGAAATACGACCTGATCATTCCGTTATAAATCTTCCTGTTTTTATCTGCCTTTCGACCGATATACTTTTCAGCCTCATCATATGATGTGATCATAAAAAGCGACCAGTCCTGCAGGCTTCTGAAACGCTCACCCAGCGTGCTGTAAAGTTCGGGGAGTGCCTCTTTTTCTTCAAGTCTTTCCCCATATGGCGGATTCGTTATAAGGAATCCGTAGGATTTATGCGACGACAACTCGGATACCGGTTTTGCCTGAAAATGTATGTAATCTCCGACCCCTGCGGCATCTGCATTCTTCATCGCAACCCTTATCATATCAGGAGCAATATCATATCCCTGAATAGAAAGCTTAACATCTCTTTTTTCAAGATCTCTCGCTTCATTATAAGCATCATACCATACTTTTTTATCGATGAACTTATTAAAATCACATGACGTGAATTCCCTGTTCACGCCGGGAGCAATATTCGCTCCGATAAGCGCGGCTTCTATAGGAAATGTACCGCTTCCGCAGAAAGGATCCACAAGTATTCTGTCACTCTTCCACGGCGTAAGCATAAGGAGCGCAGCGGCAAGAGTTTCTGAAATCGGTGCTTTTCCGACAAGTTCCCTGTAACCTCTTTTATGAAGTGAAATCCCTGTCGTGTCTATCCCTATACTGACCTTATCCTTGAAGATGAAAACCCTTACCGGATAATCATCGCCGTCCTCATCAAATCGGTTAAGGTGATAGGTCTGCTTCATTCTTTCAACCATCGCCTTTTTAACAATGGACTGAATCGCGGAACCGCTCATAAGGGTACTGTTGCTCGTTGTAGCCTTTGTTACCCAGAATCTTGCATCCCTCGGCAGATATCTCTCCCATGGTATTTCTTTTGTGCCTTCAAAAAGCATATCAAAATCCGTAGCGGTAAACTCACCGACAAGAAGAAGGATTCGCTCGGCTGTTCTTATAAATATATTTGATCTCGGAATTGCAGTAACATCTCCGGAGTAAACGATTCGCCCGTCGTCAACACGTTCTATATCATAGCCAAGACTTTGTATTTCTCTTTTAAGCACCGCCTCAGTCCCGAAATGACAAGGCGCCATAAGCGTAAATTTTTCCATTTCATCCTCTTAAATAATAAACGGCGGGTGAACCACCCGCCGCCATAGATTTTATATCGATCAAGAATTATTACTCACCGAGTCTTGCCTTAAGCTCTGCGGTCTTCTCTTCAAACCCCGGTTTTCCAAGAAGCGCGAACATATTCTTCTTGTAGCTCTCAACTCCCGGCTGATTGAAAGGATTAACTCCAAGTATATAACCGCTGACACCGCATGCAAACTCAAATTTATAGAAGAGTTCACCAAGTGCAAGTTCATCTATAACATCCATATCAATTCTGATATTCGGTATATTTCCGTCAACATGAGCAAGAATTGTTCCGTTCATGGCACATTTATTAATGAAATCCACTGTACGTCCTGCAAGGTAATTAAGACCGTCAAGATCTGTTTCTTCCTCCTGCATTACAACAGCCTTTCTTGGATTAAGTACATTTATAAATGTCTCGAAATGATTCTTTGTTCCATCCTGAATAAACTGACCCATTGAATGAAGATCGGTTGTAAAATCAACTGCAGCAGGGAAAATGCCTTTTCCATCTTTACCTTCGCTCTCTCCATAAAGCTGCTTCCACCATTCAGAAACAAAATGAAGTGAAGGCTCAAAGTTTGCAAGGATTTCAACTCCTCTGCCCTTCTTATAGATAACATTTCTGTAAGCTGCATACTTAAGTGCATCATTACTGTCAAATGCTTCATTAAGGCAATGCTCACGTCCGTTAGCTGCACCCTGCATAAGAGCGTCTATATCAGCACCTGAAACTGCAATCGGAAGAAGACCCACTGCTGTAAGGACTGAGAAACGTCCTCCTACATCATCAGGTACTACAAATGTCTCATAACCTTCTGAATCAGAAAGAGTTTTAAGAGCTCCCTTTTCCTTATCGGTTGTCGCATATATTCTCTTTGAAGCCTCTTCCTTACCATACTTCTTCTCAAGAATCTCCTTGAAGAGACGGAAAGCAACTGAACACTCAGTAGTAGTTCCTGATTTTGAAATAACATTAATAGAGAAATCCTTACCCTCTATAACATCACAAAGCTCACTGATGTATGTGCTGCTTATATTATTACCACAGTAATAAATCTCCGGTGTCTTTCTCTGATCCTTTGTAATAACATTGTAAAATGAATGTCTGAGTGCTTCTATTGCAGCTCTTGCTCCAAGATAAGAACCACCGATACCTATTACAAGAAGAACATCCGAATCAGACTTGATCTTCTCTGCAGCTGCCTTGATTCTGGCAAACTCATCCTTGTCATAATCTATAGGAAGGTCAATCCAACCAAGGAAATCATTTCCTGCTCCCGTCTTCTCTACAAGAGTATTTCTTGCAGAAATTACACTATCTTTAATTGCTGTAATATCAGCATCACTTGCCATGAATTTGGCATTGCTGAAATCAAATGATGTCTTCTGTGCCATGATTTATTATCTCCCATCACTAAACTGTATATATTTCCGAAATATCCTTTCGGGACTCTTTACGTAGCCGAAGAAATGATACCATCTTACGATATAATTTACAAGGATTTATTACTCGGTTTTTAGTGTTTTTTCCACTTACATTTTAACGAAAAAAATGCATTTTTTTATGACATTTTACTGTTCAAATGAATAATTCTGGAATACAAGCCTGTATACGTCACTGTATTCATCATCAGGGAGACCTTCAACTGCAAGGTACTGTGTATGACCTTTACCGTCATTAAACATAAATATCCTGAGAACTGTGCCATCACCGTAATTCTCTGTAAGAAGATATCCGGTATTTGTACCAAATCTGGCTGATTGAACTTTCCCCTCAACCGAATTGTTTCTAAAGCTTTCAACCGTCTTTTTAAGATCATCACCTTTAAGGTCTGCATTAAATGTCGCGTGAGTAATGATATCCGCCATACCATATGAATACTGCTGGTGAGCAAGTGTGTTATCCCAGTTTCCGCCTGCTTCCTGGAATACATTCCAGCTGCTTGGGACATCTATAAATCCGAGTGTATAATCACCAAACCTCTGTGTAGCAAGTCCGTATGGATAGTTGCCCGGATAATCCACTTCATATGTAGAAGCTGCTTCTTCCGTTGTAGCTTCTGTTGATTCTTCCTCAGTTGTTACTTCTGTGGTTTCCGCTTCAGTTGCAGCTGTTGTAGCTTCTGTGGTTGTTACTTCTGCTGTTGTTGCTTCAGTAGTAATCTCCCATGTTGTTGCCTCTGTGGTTGTTATTTCAGTAGTTGTAACAGTTGTTGGCTCAAAGCTATCCACGAATTTTTTACCGAATAATATGAATGCCACAACAGCTCCGATAATGGCAAGAATTGCAACTATTCCGATGATTACACCGATAACGGCTCCTGTACTCATTTTTTTCTTCTCAGGTACATTTCCCCCCGGCTGCTGATTTCCGGGTGTCTGTCCGTATGGCTGCTGTACGTAAGGAGGCATACCATTCTGCGGCTGTCCGTATGCTGCAGGTCCGCTCTGCGGCTGTCCATAAGGAGGCTGATTCGGCTGCTGTCCATATGGTGCCTGTCCGTATGGCTGCTGAACTGCTCCCGGCTGAGTATATGGCTGCTGTCCATATCCCGGCATACCATTCTGTGGCTGCATTCCTTCTGCCGGCATACCCTGTTTTTGTTCATCAGACGGAACCGGTCTAAAAGGCTGTTCACCCGATGTGTTATCTTTCTTCGGAGGAACCGGATTGTCTATTATTGTAGTTCTTTCAATATCATCCATAAAAATACTCCTTCGTCACTAAATAAAGCATTCATCGTTTACTTTCTGTTTCAGGTCACACCCGGTGGCCATTTCCACTTATTCTATCACATTTTAGTTTATTGATAAACTTAAATATGATAGAATACTCTTGTTAGTCTTTAGAGTAGAAACTTTAGGAGGAATACATTTTGAAAAAGATAGTTCTTACAGGCGGCGGTACTGCCGGACATGTCACTCCGAATATAGCACTCATTCCAAAGCTGCAGGAATCCGGTTTTGAAATCACTTATATCGGGAGCCATGACGGAATCGAGAAAAAGCTTATCACCGAAATAGGTATTCCTTATCATGGCATTTCTTCCGGTAAGCTGAGACGCTATTTTGATTTAAAGAACTTTTCAGATCCGTTCAGAGTAATAAAAGGATTTGAGGAAGCAAAGAAGCTCCTTAAGGAGATAAAACCGGATGTGGTATTTTCAAAGGGTGGTTTTGTTTCTGTTCCGGTTGTATTCGCAGCTGATGTTCTTAAAATTCCTGTAGTAATACATGAATCAGATATGACTCCCGGACTTGCCAATAAGCTTGCGCTTCCTAAGGCAAAAAGAGTCTGCTGTAATTTCCCGGAAACTGCCGAGACATTTCCCGAAGGTGTTGCAACCGTAACCGGCACGCCTATAAGAAAAGAGCTTTTCAGCGGTGATCCTGAGGCAGCAATGCAGTATTGTAAGTTTACCGAAAAACGCCCAACCATCCTTGTTGTGGGCGGAAGTACAGGAAGCGTTTCTGTAAATAATGCAATTCACCATGCGCTGCCTATACTCCTTGAAAAGTATAACGTGATACATATCTGCGGTGAAGGAAAAAACGATCCTTCACTAAATGGCACTACAGGCTATGCTCAGTTTGAATATGTAAAAGCTGAACTTGCCGACATGTTTGCACTTGCTGACCTTGTAATATCAAGAGCCGGTGCTAATGCCATATGCGAGCTTAGGGCACTTAAGAAACCTAATATACTGATTCCACTTCCTCTTTCAGCAAGCCGCGGTGATCAGATACTTAATGCAAAGTCCTTTGAAAAGAGTGGATACAGTGTAGTACTTGAGGATGAAAGTCTTTCTGACGAGACTCTGACAGAGGCAGTAAACAAAGTAATGTCTGAAAAAGATGCATTTATAGATGCTATGGATCACGGAGAAACTGGGGATGCCGTTTCAATGATATGTTCTATAATTAATGAAATCGTTCCTGATTCAGAAGCGTAAAACTCACTGCAGGAGTACTCACTGTGTATTCCGTCAAAACAAATCAGACCAATAAAAAGCCGGAAGACAAAACTTCCGGCTTTGATATTTATAATTATTAATTACTTTCATTACTGAGCAAGTGACTGAGCTGATGCCTTCTTGTCATATTCAGGCTTCTCATTTCCGTCTACGAGGAAATGCCATCCTGTATTCTTATGTGAGCCATCTTCCTGAACCACTACATCAAATGTATATTCAGCATGTGTATTTGTGAAATGCTGCGAATTACTTCCGTCTTCCTGGAGATAAACTATATCCATCTTATATCCGTTAAGATGAACCTTGTACTGAATTCCTTCAACAACTTCCTCAACATACCATGAATGATTCTTTGCCTTATTCTCAAAAGCCTTATCAAATGTAACATCAGTTCCAGGAATCTTCATAGCTTTATATTCTGTGATATACTTAGCTGCATTATCATCAAAATTCTCCTGATAGAACTGATTGATCTTGAACTTAACCTGTCCCGGCATTACAAAATAGACACCTACAAGTACAGCTGCAATAATGATTACTGCAATTACACCTTTAATAATCTTATTAGCCATTATAAAAAACCTCCTTAGAATAGCTCTCTCTCAAGCTGATATATAAAACTCTCCAAGAGTTGCATACGTTTTGAATACTCGGTTCTTGCAGGATCCGTCTTGCACCTCTTTATCTTAGGTTTGTTGGTTCTGTAGTATTCCTTAATCCTGTAATAAGCCTTTTTATAACTTGGGTCTTCCATGCCTGCAGTAGCCATAGAATCCCAGAGCACTTCGATAGCACCCACTTCATCAAGAAGATCCGCATCCATAACAATCTTCGCCTCAAGGGAAAGCTCTTTGTCAGAATCCTTATCCTCATGAATCATTATAATCTCACCAACTTTTGTGATTGTCTCAGGATCTATCCCTATACTGTCAAGATAGTCAACCGCTATCTCAGCACTGACTTCAGCATGGTCTCTTCCGTCTTCCCAGCCGACATCATGTAAAAGTGCAGCGAGAACAATCACATCAAGATTACCACCCAATTTTGCCTGAAGTCTTATAGCCCATCTGTAAACTCTCATGATATGTTCATATCTGCTTCTGAAAGGATAGTTTTCAGTTCGGCTGATCTCGGCAGTCTTCTGTTTAACAAAGTCCATTACTTCTGAGTAATTCATGTAACTCTGCCCCTTACCCATTAATTTATAACATATACCTTTACCTTACATACACTACTCAATAATAGCACTAAAATATCAAAAAAGCAACGTATAAAAAAAGCGCGGCCAGCTTCGCAAAGCTATCATGACCGTTACTCCGGCAGTTAACTCAGTCCCGGCACCCTCACGGCACACGGAAGGTCCTGCTTAGTGCTGCTTTGTTCCCAACCTGACACGGTTCACAGGTTCCCGTCGCGTAAGACCAAAACTTCAACATCACTTACCGAAGCCAGCATCACAAAAGACAATTCTAGGCTGGCCATCACCCCTGCTATAGCGGATTGCAGGTACAGGGCACCGCTATCTCCCCGGCTGCGCTTGTGACATTATATTATAACTCCCGATAATTTTCAAGTAATCAGTGGTTTATTCTTATCCTTATATGCCAGTGCAATAAATAGGTATGAAAGTGCAACCCAGAAAGCATTACACATTACCATGCACTCCAGATTTGGAACACGGAAACCCCTTCTCATTATAAAAACTCCGCTCATAGCGACAAACAGCCCTATTCCAAGCAGAATATATAGAAGGAAGTTTTTCCCTTTCATAACATAAATTACATATACTACCACGAATGCCAGTGAAAGAATCAGAAAAAATAGCGCTGCAAACCTTAAAATAATAGTGTATCGCGGTACCCCACCCATTCTGAAGATATATCCTGAAAATAGTCTAAGGATCGGGTTGAATATATATATATACAGCACATTTACTACCATTAAGAGTATAGGAAAGAAATATGTATATAATACTTTCTTTGTAACTAGTAAAACTACATATGCAGCAATCGTAATAAGGATTAAAGCGAGGGCTGCTTTAACCGTTCTTATATAGGAAAATGATTCCGAGTAATACAAAAAGCCGGATTTTGAATTATATCTTGCTAATTGTCTACTGAAAAACATGATAACACTGATTAGTGCACCCCCATTTACCACAAGCCCAAGTATCATGAATATGTATGCGAAGACGCGTAATGCACCTGAACTCTGACGCTTCACCGGGTACTGCGAACCATATCCGGCTCCGATTCCTGCGGCTGCATTTCCTGTGCCTGCCGCAACCGACTGTCCGTATGCTGCACCTGTCCCTGCCGCTGCATTTCCTGTTGCATTTACTGCACCTGTTCCTGCTGCAACTGACTGGGCATAACCTGCGCCTGCTGCATTTCTCATTGCACTTCCTGCACCTGTTCCTGCTGCAACTGACTGGGTACTCTCAAAAGTCTGCATCAGAGCAGGATTTGCTGCAACTGCAGTTCCGTTTCTCATATGCATTGCTGCTATTTCAGGATACATATCAGCAAGGCGGACTATCTCCGGCCCTTTTCTTAAATTTTTACTTTTTCTGTATGAATTAGCTATTAAATCTGTCCCCTTATTGACCAGATTATTAATTAAAAATCTGATGAATAATATGACAAACGCTATTCCTACTATAAGCAGGATTCCAATTACATTTCCATTCATAATAAAACCCTTTAGTGTGGATGGATTGATTCTCCCGAATAATCCGCCGATGTATACTGCTGATCCAGATGACCTATGTCATCATAGTAATTAATAAACATTGCATATTGACCGACTTTACCATTTATCGTGTAATCCCAGTCATATTCAACTACACTTGATTCGTCCCCGTTATACCAGTAAAAATCATATTCTCCAAATCTTGACTTGGCTTTATCATAATAATCCCATGGTACTACGCCGGAATTAACTTCGCTTTCTATCCTGACGCCGACAAGGCGACTGTTTTCAAAAAACAATACATAGTTTTGCCCGTCAGAATGTATATAGTTTAGATAATCAAGAGGTTTATCTGACCATTCCCAGTATTCAAGTTCAGGGAACTTTCCACCGAACATTTCATTCAGTTCACTATAGGTCATTCCGAACAATTTCTCATCAACCGCCAGAATTCCGTTCTCAACACGTAGGGCAGAACTTACATCTACGCCTCCGCCTGTTCCTCCACCGGAAACACCCGAATCACCTTCTCCGGAACCACCGGAATCGCCCCCTCCGGAATCGGTTTCCGTATAAGGCATTCCATACTCAATCCTTGCCATTTTGTCAAAGGCTTTAATTGGATTCCCCTGTATTTCTGTTTTGTTTTCATCCATCAAAGTCCATTCTTCATACATTAAGCTACCGGAAATAAATGACTCATTAATGCTCATATTATTAACCATATCACCGTATCTATCTGCTATTATCTCCATGGTCTCACGGTTACAGCAGAATTCTTCTATGAGCATCCTTGCAAGATCGGTATCCACGCAACTCCTTGGAACCGCATATACAGTACCGCCCCAGTAGTATGAAGCAGGTGCAACGCAGATTTTATAAGGAACAATTGCAGAATCATTTCCGTCAAAATCAGCACCAATGCTGTATACAAACCACGGGCATCCAAATATTCCAAATGTATCTGTTCTTACAGCCATATACCATTCTTCAGTCCACGTAGACAGTTCTTTTGAATATCCACTATTTCTGATTGAATCAATAACTGAACTGTTAATATTATTTCCCATGCATTTTGATACACATTCAGTTTCCGGAACAAGGTAATACCCTTTTTCCTTTAGTATTGCAGCTGCTTTCAGAACACCGTCCCAGTTCTTAAAGTATTCTCCTATAACTTCCTCATCAGAAGTGCCGAATACTTCTTCAGCAATATTTACATTATAGAAAAAGCCACCCGGACATACATAAGGGCAGACACCCATACGTTCGCCGTCAAAAAATGTATATGCTTCGGAAATCTTATACATTTCCTCTGCTTTACTTTCATCAAAACCTATCTCTCTCATGGAGTAGCAGGCATCCCTGTTTGCCAAAACGTCTACATAGTCACTTTCAGTCATAAATAGTGACGGTGTTTCACTTAAGTATTCACCACTATTAATCTTTCCAATTACATCACTGAGATAGCTCTCCATGTCATAATCAGTTTTCAGAACAATCCTGTTCCGGTATTCCGGATGTTTCTCTAAAAAGAGTTCAAGATACCCTTCCATTTCATCACTGTATGAACTCCATCCATATATGTAAAATGTATCGCCATCCGTCGAGGCTACATCATTTGATTCCACAGTTGCTTCGGTAGTCGCATAAGTATAAGCCTCTGTAGTATTCGTATAATTATTATCACTTCCTCCATTCTGCGTAGAATAATTTCTTTTCGGTCTAAGAGGCAAAATAACAAAAAGAATGATCATTATGGCTGAAAGAAGAGTTATTCCCATTATAATGCCCAAAATCATTTTCTGGTTTTTCGGCTCAGGTTCCACACTCTCCGCCCCATACGTCAAGTTATATTCACCATCCGAGGCATACGTCCGGTTATATTCACCATCTGCCCCATACGCAGAACTGCCTGTTTCACCTGCGCCATACGTCCGGTCATATGCATCATTTGCCCCATATGCAGAACTGCCTGTTTCATCTGCGCCATACGTCCGGTCATATTCACCATTCGGGCTATACGCATCATTTGCACCATACGCCGGATTATCCCCGGGTGAAGCAACATTCTTTACACGTCTTTGTACAGGTGCCCCGCAAACATGACAGAAAGTACTGTCATCAAAAAGCTCTGTACCACATTTTCTGCAAAACATTTCCTTCCTCCATTCAACAAAAATCCCGTTGGAAAACTTATTAAAACCAACTTATCATTCCGGGTATCAAAGTCCTAGAAGAAAGAGGATCTTGTATTGATATCCGTCACATAAACTCTTTCAACAACGGCATTAAAATCAAGAGTAAGAAATGCCTTTTCAAGTGCAGTCAGAACCATATTGCCGCCCATTCTGGCGGAATTGTCCATAGTTCCACGATGTTCATGCCAACTATTCATTCTGAATTTATACATACAGATGCCCGGGACATTACTTGCTCCTGCTGCCTTTATGGTAGCCGCAAAGCTCCCCGAACTGTGTTTGAAGACATACCTTGTGTTTTCGGCATTGGTACTGATACTGATGCCCGCTCCCGTAAGAGAGCTCTTGTCAAGTGCCGCATACATGTCCCTAAGACTTTGAACCGTTGTTTTAAATGTATGCTCCTGCAAATAATAATCATAATTTCTTTGTTTATTTGCCGCACCCGAATCAAACAGTTTTTTATTGTTTCCGGCAATAATAAGCCCGACAACAACGCCGATTGTTATAGGTATCGCGATTAATAAAATAGTAAGTGAATCCATACTTCTCTCTCTATCCAAAAAAACAAATAATTTATCTTCCGTTTATAGGCTGACCGCAGTTTCTGCAGCTAAATGAACTGACCGGTGTGATTCCTCCGCAACTCGGGCAGTATATAAATCTTGGCTGAGCCGGCATTATAAACGCCATTGTCCTCGGTATCTGACTTCTTCCGACAGAGCCCTGACTGCTGCCTGCCGCCTGATTATAGCCTCCCTGTCCATAGTTTTGACCATAACCCTGAGCGCCGTTTCCTCTATATCCCGCCTGACTCTGCACCATTTGCTGATTATTTCTTTGTCTATAACCCGCCTGATTATAGCCTGCCTGCCCGGAATTTCCATATCCTGCCTGATTATATCCACCAGCCTGATTATATCCGTTAACGGCTCCTGCCTGACCATAACCTGCATTGCCGCCTGCCGAACCATACACGCCGCCATTTTGTCCATAGCCGCCCTGACCATAGTTCTGCCCATAGCCCGCTGCCTGATTATAGCCACCCTGTCCATAGTTCTGGCCGTAACCCTGCTGATTAAACCCGTTCTGACCGTAACCCTGTCCATAGCCGTTATTCATGATTCTGTAACCACCGTAATTATTAGTGGTATAGACAGCATATCCATTTTGAGAAAGCTGTCTCATATACTGTTGCTGCATGTACGCCTGCTGCATAGGATTTCCGAAGCCCTGAACCGGTTTTTCACCCGATACGCTATATCCCGATCTGTTGAGGGCTGCAATGCTGTCCATGGAGCTCTGATTCATATTCGGATTCTTTACCTGAGTATATTGTCCTCCAAGATATGCAAGCTGGTATCCCTTCTCCACCTTGAAAGGTCTTCCGTTTGCCTGAAGCACATACTGAGTAAAGAAGTATTCATCCTCTTTAGCCGATCTGTTTACACGGATGATTGCCAGTACGTCGATAGTTATAACAAACATTACGAAAATGACTGTCGCCACCCAGTTTTCTACAAAGAGGCAGAAATCATAGAAGCCATGAATTGAAACAGGTACTACAAGAGCAAGAAGCCTGTATCTGGTACACTCTTTATACCTTCTTTTAACGTAATGCATTTTTGCCATTCCGTAGAAGTATCCCATGAAGATACCGAACTCTGCGTGTCCCGGTACAGAAAGGATTGCACGGAGAATTGCAGTTGAAAAACTGCCTCCGTTCTGGAATACATACATTATATTTTCTATCGTTGCGAATCCAAGTGATGTGAAAACCGCATAAATGATTCCATCGTATTTATAGTCAAAAGCCTTGTTATTCCAGCTGACTATATACATGGCAAGGAACTTACAGCCCTCTTCCGCGAGAGCAACCACAAGAAATGCATCGATAAATGAAAAGAGCAGTGTTCCCCTCGGAATAAATATACTCCAGATGGCTTCTCCCATCATTTCCAGAAGTATAGCCCCTATAACACACGGAACCGCGCCCATGATAAAGAGTAATGTCAGCAGCCCTGCCGGTTCTTTATCATGATATTCCTTTTTTCTTATATATAGTATGATCAAAATTGACGGGAGTATGGAAAGTCCCAGAAGTACTTGCATTTATTTTACCTCGAGATTAATAATTACTTCATCAGTCTGTGCTGATTTAAGATGAATCTTTGCCATTCCTTTTTCATTGACAGTCTTTATAATAGTACCGCCCATTCCGCCTCGCATCATGGCAAATGAAGGTCCTACAACTTCAACCGGTCCTTCAGCCGTTATATCGACAGGCTCGTTATAGAATGGAACTACATTTCCAAATTCATCCCTTACCGTTATTCGCAGGAGAGCCGCATCATAAGAACTGCCCTCTTTAAGAGAACTGCTGCTCGATCTTACATCAAGGTGAAGCTTTGTTACAGCTGATTTAACCACTGTTTTAACAACCTTGCCGTCTTTAATTCCTTCGAATTTAAACGTTGTGGCTTCGGCACCCCAGTCACCTACATACTTACCGTAAAGCTCCACCGCGTCATCAAATGACATGCGGTAAACAGTAAGCGCCTTAACCATCTTTGCTTTCATATTAAGCGGATATTCCTGTCCGTATCTGGCTGTATAATTAAGAAGCTCTTTTACAAGCTTTGCCTGTCCCGGAGAGAAATCCTCATTTTCTTCTATTGCATCGCCAATATAATCATCGATTATGATAGGTGCATATTTCAGATTCTTATACGTAGAATCCTTATGTGTATATTCTTTTATAAACTTATCATTCTTGTACATCTTTACGCTGTCAGCATTTGTAAAAATGTAAAGATTTCCTCTGTTACCTGCCGGATGCTCACCTATATCAAAGGTTGAACTGACTTCAAGCACCGGTGTCTTTGTCTGATGCATTGAATAAACAGCCGCTGCCAGCTTAGGATTTCTGAACATATCCATTACACCGTGATAACAGATTCTGTCACCGCTTCCGAAATCCTTATGGGTATTGTAATCAAACATACACCAGCCGAATGAACCTGAGATATCTCTGTTTTCATTTACTGAATCAAGTACATTTGCGTGGCGGAGAGCATGCTCCTGTCTGTGTTCCTCATCGTCATAAGTCTTGGTCGGATACATATGACCGTTATACTCACTTACAAGATACGGCTTCTCCATGTCAGGAGTTACAACGCTCTTTTTATCAACTCCCTGATTCTTTCCTGTATGTACAAAATCATTATATGTATATACATCTTCAAGGAGATTACTCTTCTTAATGAATCTTACGCCGCCTGTCGGTCTTGTAGGATCAAGTGTGTGAGCAAGATTATTGGTTCTTGTATAGAATTCATCATCGTCCTGCGATTCATTTATCCTTACGCCCCAGAGAATTATGGAAGTATGGTTTCTATATTCACGTATCATTTCATCGAGGTTTCTGACAGCCTGATTCTTCCATTCTTCATCACCTATATGCTGCCATCCCGGAAACTCCGTGAAGACAAGTAATCCTATTCTGTCGCACTCATCCATAAAATAATGTGACTGCGGATAGTGTGATGTTCTTGCGGCATTCAGTCCGAGTTCAAACTTCATTATATCCGCATCATGCCTCTGCATGCTTTCAGGCATGGCATATCCAACATATGGATAACTTTGGTGACGGTTAAGTCCTCTGATCTTAAGCTTTCTGCCGTTTAAGTAGAATCCCTCTTTCCTGAACTCCGCCTTTCTCCAGCCGAACTTAGCCTTTCTTTCGTCCAGTACCTTGTCACCGCGGGTAAGTTCAGTCTTTAAAATGTAAAGCTTGGGAGAAGTAACATCCCAGAGTCTTACATCACTTACATCAATGCTGCCTGACATCGTAAGGCTGTCAGTTTCCGGTTTAAAATCAACAGTTTTTTCGGCAAGTACATCTCCCTCTTCATTATCCTTTACAGAATAAACAGTGCATTTTACCTTATAAACCAGATTCTCCAGATCTTCCTTTTCAGCCTTGGAAATCTCTAAATCATAATCAATTTCCCCTGTAAATGTAAAGTCACGAAGTCTTTCCTTCATCTTCATTCCTTCCATATCCTCTCCCGGAAGGATTTCATCCTCAGGAATAACCGGCTTTACAAATACGTCTTTTATATAATTCTTTTCTTTAATATCAAGATAGACCTCTCTGTAAAGACCGCCGTATGTCATATAATCGATAACATAACCGAACGGAGGAACATTAAGGCTCTCCCTGCTGTCCACCTTTACAACGAGCACATTTTTCTTACCGTACAGAAGCTTCTCGGAAAGATCCACCGTAAATGCCGTATAACCGTTACCATGTGAGATAAGCATTTCTCCGTTAAGATAGACCTCTGCATAATGTCCGGCTGCTTCAATTGTAAGAAGCACAACCTTTCCTTCCCAGTCTTTTGGAGCATCTATCACCCTTCTGTAACCGCTTACCATCTGATATATGCTTTCATCAAAATAGTTGTACGGTGTAACAGCAACAGTATGCGGAAGCCTTACATTTTTAAGCTCTCCCGAAAATGTATCGCCAAGAAGTTCTTCACTGTAATTCTCTGTAAAACCCCAACCTTCATTTAAATAGATTCTTTCTGCCATATAGTTTCTCCTTCTCACTTATATTTATGTAACTGATGATGTACTAGTTTTCCTGGTTTTTCTTCTTCTCGCGAAGGGAAAGAAAAAAATCTTTTAATAATTTGGAACACTCTTCTTCCATAACTCCTCTTACCACTTCAGCCTTGTGATTAAAGCCGTCCATGGAAAGAAGATTTAATACCGAGCCGCCACATCCCGCCTTGGGATTCATGCATCCCATAACAACCTTTGGAATCCTTGCCTGAACGATGGCTCCTGCGCACATCTGACAAGGTTCAAGCGTAACATAAAGAGTGCAGTCCTCAAGTCTCCAGTCTCCTATCACCTTCGACGCCTTCTTTATTGCAAGAATCTCGGCATGTGCAAGAGCAGTTTTATCTTTATTCCTCTTATTATAACCCCTGCCTATAATTTTGTCCCCATAAACTATCACACATCCTATCGGAACATCACCATTTGCATATGCTTTCTTTGCAAGGCGTATCGCCTCTCTCATGTATTTCTCATCTTCTGTATATTTCAAATCAGTAACCTCAGAGATTGTTCAATGATTATGCACCGATGGTATATAATCATGAGCAAGCTTAGTTTTATAATTCTTAACTGTAATCAGGTTATACCACATCCCGATTTTTCCGTAATATATCCGTAAGACGCGCGAATTCCTGAAGTCCGAGCTTTTCGCCGCGTATATTTTCATCAAGTCCCATCTCGTTCAGTGCGGCACTTACCTCTTCTTTTGAATAATCAAGCTCCGGGAAATTCTTGATTCCATTCTGCAGAGTTTTTCTTCTTTCTCCGAAGGATGCTTTAATGATCCTAAACATTTCCTTTTCATCCGATACTTCCACAGGCGGAGTGTCATAAATCTTCATCCTTATAACAGCCGAACCTACAGCAGGTCTCGGAATAAAACAATTCGGCGGTACATTTGCAGCAAGATAAGGCTCGGAATAATACTGCACAGCAAGAGAAAGCGCACCGTAATCTTTGCCTCCCGGTTTCGCCGCCATTCTTTCTGCTACCTCCTTTTGAACCATAACCGTGATCGACTTTGCAGGAATATGATTCTCAAGCAGATTCATTATTATAGGTGTGGTTATATAGTAAGGAAGATTCGCAACTATCTTAAGGTTTCCATTCCCGGCAAAACCACTTACGTCGGTTTTAAGAATATCGCCTTCTATTATCTCAACATTATCGTATGCCGAAAGCGTATCGGACAATATCGGAATCAGCTTCCTGTCAATCTCAACCGCATAAACCTTTCCGGCATTTTCTGCGAGGTGCTGCGTGAGATTTCCCATTCCCGGTCCTATTTCAAGAACCGTATCATCCTTACATATTTCTGCCGCGGATATGATTTTATTTATAACATGCTCATCTATCAGAAAGTTCTGTCCGAACTTTTTCTGAAATGAAAAGTCATATTTTTTTAAAGCCGCAATCGTCACAGACGGATTGCTGAGCATTTCCTCTTTTTTCATGCATTAATACCTCTTGTTTAACTCTTTACAATTTATCATATTTTAGTAATAATTGCACTAATTGCTTTTCTGATATAAAATGTAAAAATCCAGGTGATAGTTCCGATATATGAAGTAACTGTCACATATAAAGACCGGAGGTTATAAATAATGATTTCAGAGTTTTATAAAGATATGACAGGAAAAACTTCTGTCATAAGAGATTTTTTTGATTACAGTATGAAGAGGGCTGCTGAACTTGGTCCTGACAGTGTATTTAATTTTTCGATAGGCAATCCGTCCGTACCTGCTCCGGCAGAATTCACGGAAGCTATGGAAAACCTTCTGAAAAACAGTGACCCTGTTGCTCTTCACGGCTACAGCCCAACACTCGGACTTATGAGTTTCAGAGAAACCGTTGCCGAGTCTTTAAATAAACGATTCGGAATGAATTATACGTCGGCTCACATTTTCCCGACGACAGGAGCTGCCGGTGCTCTCGCACACGCTATAAGATGTGTAGCAGGAGAAGGTGATGAGATAATTACATTTGCTCCTTACTTTCCTGAATACATTCCTTATGTAACAGGCTGCGGTCCTGAGCTTAAAATCGTTCCTGCCGACACAGATTCATTTCAGATTAATTTCGAGAAGTTTACTGAAATGATGAATGAAAAAGTAATGGCAGTACTTCTTAACTCACCGAACAATCCTTCGGGTATTGTATATACAACCGAGACAGTGAAAAAACTCGCTGATATTCTTAGAGAGAAGGAAAAGGAATACGGTCATGAGATATTCCTTATCTCTGACGAGCCATACAGAGAGATTGTATTTGAGGGCACGGATTCTCCTTATATAACATCCTTCTACGATAATTCGATCAGCTGCTACTCCTTCAGTAAGTCACTTTCCATCCCGGGGGAGCGTCTTGGATATGTAGCAGTTAATCCTAAAGCAAAGGACGCAGAATACATAGTTCCTATGTGCGGTCAGATTTCAAGATTCACGGGTCATAACTGTCCTCCGTCCATAATCATGCTTGCAACAAAAGAGGTGCTTGATCTTACGAGCGACCTTTCCATATATGAAACAAATGCCAAGCTTCTTTACTCTGCACTGACAGATATAGGTTATTCATGCGTAAAACCGGGCGGTACATTTTACATGTTCCCTAAGTCACCTGTTCCGGATGCAAATCTTTTCTGCTGGACTGCCGCAAAAGAGCTCGGACTCATTATCGTACCCGGAGATTCATTTGAATGTCCCGGACATTTCAGAATATCTTACTGCGTTCCTACGAAGCAAATTGAAAAAGCTATACCTCTCTTTGAAAAAATGTACAAAAGATTCGCATAATTTCTTGTTTTTTAATGTTCGGTTAGGTATAATCACATGGTGGCTTTTTTTAGCCATACAAGTAAGTTTTTCAATTGTCAGGAGGATACAGTAATATGGATTTAACAGCAGAAGCAGAGTTAAGACCGAAACGATATGCCGGCATACTTCTGCACCCTACATCTTTTCCTAGTCCTTACGGTATAGGCGATCTGGGAAAAGGTGCTTATAATTTTATAGATTTTCTTAAAGACTCAGGCATGACAGCCTGGCAGGTGCTTCCACTCGGTCACACCGGTTTCGGAGATTCACCTTACCAGCCGTTTTCAGCCTTTGCAGGTCAGCCGCTTATAATAAGCATAGACCACCTGAGAGAACTTGGTCTTCTGTGGGATGAGGACTTTAATGATATGCCGCAGTGGAATCCGGAAGATATAAGCTACGGGGATCTCATTCCATTTAAGATGGGACTTCTTCACAAAGCTTATGACAGATTTAATGATGCCGAAATTCATGACAAGTTCTCATCCGATGAAAAGATGATGGAAGGGCTGTCCACATTTAAAGAGACAGCAACATGGCTTTCCGATTATGCACTTTTCATGGCAGGTAAAGATTATCATAATGGTGCCCCATGGTATATGTGGGAGGATACTCTTAAGAAGCCTACTAAGGCTGAAAGAAAAAAATGGGAAGCAAAACTCAGTGACGGCATAGGTTTTTACACCTTCTGCCAGTATCTCTTCTATGTTGAGTGGGATCGTCTTAAGAAGTATGCCAACGAAAGAGATATATCGATTATAGGCGACATTCCTATATTTGTTGCCTGGGACAGCGCAGATGTATGGAGCAATCAGAAGCTCTTCATGCTTGACAGTAAAGGTTATCCTACAGAAGTTGCAGGCGTACCGCCTGATTACTTCTCATCAACCGGTCAGCTCTGGGGCAACCCGCTTTATAACTGGCCTGAGCACACTAAAACAGGCTATGAATGGTGGTTTTCACGCATCCGTCATCAGCTTTCACTGACAGACTTCCTTCGTATCGACCATTTCCGTGGTTTCGATAAATACTGGGCAGTTCCGGCAGATGAGGAAACAGCTATAAACGGTGAGTGGAAAGAAGCTCCCGGTGAGAATTTCTTCACCAACCTTGAGGCTACACTCGGATATCATATGCCGATAATCGCCGAAGATCTCGGAGAGATTGACCATTCTGTTATCGAACTCCGTGACAAATTCGGATTCCCGGGAATGAAGATTCTTCAGTTTGCATTTGAAAATCCAAACGAGAACAACTTCCTTCCTCATAACCACATCAGAAACTGTGTATGCTACACAGGAACTCATGATAATGACACTACTCTCGGATGGTACAGAAATACTTACGAGGCATCCAGAGATAAACTCAGACGTTACTACAGTACAGATGCAAGTGATATATGCTGGGTATTCATACGTGCATGCTTCGGTTCAGTTGCAAACATGGCTATAGTTCCTATGCAGGATGTTCTTGAGCTTGACTCATGGGCTAGATTCAATAAACCGGGTGTCGGTGAAGGAAACTGGTCATGGAGATACAAAGAGGATGTTCTTACGGATCATCTGAGAAAACGTCTGTTTGAAACAGCCAAAATGTTTGGTCGTTAGAAAAGTAAAGAGGAAATAAATATGATAAGACTTTTTTTCGCGGGGCTTTATACCTTGCTTGCTCTTATTTTCTCACTTCCTGCTCATGCACGCTTTTCTTCCCTTTACAAAAAGGGCGAGCACATGAAGTCTTGGAAGGCAGCGTGGAAATATGTAAGAGGCTTTTTTAAAGGTCTGATCTTCTTCGCCGGAACTGATATTGAAATCAGAGGAAGCGACAATATTCCGAAAGATGAAGCAGTGCTTTTTATCGGAAATCACAGAAGCTACTTTGATATCATTATCACGCAGACCATTTCAAAAACTCCTATGGGTTTTATGGCAAAGAAAGAATTCCTGAAATACCCTCTTCTTAATCTTTATATGACAGATATCGGATGTCTCTACCTTGACAGAGATAACCCGAGAGCTGCAATAAAGACCATTTCCGAAGGAACAAAGAGACTTGAAGAAGGGCTTTCCATGGGGCTTTTCCCTGAAGGAACCCGAAATCACACTGATAAGCTTCTTCCGTTTAAGGAAGGCGGCTACAGGATGGCAGAAAAATCGGGTCGTCCTATAGTACTTATGGCTCTTACTAATTTTGATGATATATTTGAGAACAATCATCATCTTCTTAAAAAGAGACATGTTATAGTAGAATATGCAGCTCCTGAATATCCATCAAAAATGGATAAAACAGAGAGAAAGGCTTTCTATGACAGTATACCGGGTCGTATAGAAGCCATGCTAAATGAACATAAGAAAGGAAGGTAACTGATATGCCAGTATGGGGATGGGTTTTAATTGTACTCCTCGTTCTAGTTATTGCGTTAATTGTTCTTTCATTACTCGGCAATAAAATGCAGGAAAAGCAGTTAGCACAAAAAGAACAAATGGTTGAAGCGGCACAGCCGGTGACCATGCTTGTAATTGATAAGAAGATAATGCCTATTAAAGACGCCAAATTGCCTAAGATTGTTACCGAACAGCTTGAGGCTAAGGGCAAGAGATACACAAAGGCTAAGGTACCGATCGTTAAAGCTAAGGTCGGTCCACAGATACTGTCACTTATATGTGATGATGCTATTTTTGAAGATGTGCCTTCACGTGGCGAAGTTAAGGCAATGGTCAGCGGAATATATCTGGTAAGTGTAAAACAGATACGTGGTAAGAATAAAAATGCCGCTACTGCTGAAGATGACAAGAAGAAGAAAAAAGGCGGATTCCGTCAGAGACTTCTTCGTAAACAGGCAGCATACCAAAGAGAGCTTTCTGAAGAGCTCGCAAATAAAAAATCCAAAGAAGAGATTAAAGCTGAAAAGCTTAAGAAGAAAAAAGATGCAGAAAGAGCAAAGAAAATTACAGTTTAAAAGTTTATTACTTATAATACTTCCACCTGCTATTTCTCTCTTTCTTGAGATAGTAGCTTTCTTTGCAGGAATAACTATTTCTATGATTAACGGGACCTTGTCAGAGGAGTCATCCTATGACAATGGTCCTGTTTTTGTGATAAAATTCTTACTGTTTATCATAGTCTTCGGATGGTGGTACTATGTTATGATTCCTGAGGGCACAGGCAAAGAGAGCATAGTTAAAGAAAATAAGAATACAGTTGCTGTTGGTGCCGGAAGCGGTAATTCAACAGATGGAGCTGCTATCAAAAATCTCATTGTATCCGCCCTTTTAGTTCTTTCCAGCGCCCTCATAGGTTTTATCAACAGTAGGCTTTATTCAGATACTGCGGATTTTTCTGCAACCACAATCATTTCCATGATCGTACTTGCTCCTTTTGCCGAGGAGGTACTTTTCCGAGGCCTTACAATGCATTACATTGAAAAGGCTTTTAATCCGGTTGCAGCGATAATCATTTCTTCAGTTTTCTACGGAATCTATCAATTTAATTTATTGCAGGGCATATTTGCCGTTCTTCTGGGTATCATTCTCGGATGTGTACGCAATAAAAAGGATGGGCTTTTAATCCCCATCCTTATGCATACAGCCATGAATATTCTATTCTATCTATTCTGATCTTCACACTTATCTCTCGTAAGCCATTTCGATCATTTCATCCATATAATCTGCAAGTGGCTTTCCTGCCGCTTCCATTATCATCGGATACATACTTATACTTGTATGTCCCGGTATCGTATTGATCTCATTAAATACAACCCTGTTCGTTTCATTTTCAAGGAAGAAATCAACTCGTGCAAATCCGAAACAGTCGCACGCTTTATAAATCTTTGTTGCAACTTCCATGATCTCTTCTTTTTTACCTTCCGGAAGTTCAGGATTTATTATGGTCTTCGACTCTGCGTTATTATACTTTGCATCAAAGTCATAGAATTCTGCAGCAGCAAGTATCTCTCCAACTCCGTATGCCTTGGCGTCTTTCGTAGTTCCGAATACAGCACATTCAATCTCACGTCCCTTTATGGCTTCTTCCACAAGGATTTTGCTGTCATGCTGTGCTGCCAGTTTTAATGCGGCGATAAGGCTGTCTCTGTCCGTTGCCTTGCTTACGCCCATGGATGAGCCTGCATTCGACGGTTTTACAAATACAGGATACTCCCTCTCTGCTTCAACTTTTCTAACGACCGCATCCATATCAGAAAGCTCATAATCACGCACAGGTACATATCTTGCCTGAGTTATCTTTATATCATCCGCAACTACCTTTGTGAAAAACTTATCCATAGTTATAGCCGATGATAAATGTCCGCAGCCCACATATGGAATGCCTGACATTTCAAAAAGCCCCTGAATGGTTCCATCCTCTCCATACATTCCGTGAAGTACAGGGATGAGTACATCAACCTTCACTTTAGTAAACTCACCGGATTTCTCTATAAGGAGATATCCGTCTGTGTCGGGAAGTATATATGCTCTCTCACTGCTGTTTCTCCATGAGCCGTTCTCTATATCTTCTATACTGCTGACCCGGAGCCATTTGCCCTCCTTGGTTATCCCGATAAGGATAACCTCATACTTGTCAGGCTTCATTGCCTTAGCCACAGTTGCTCCCGAAATACAGGAAACATCATGCTCGGATGAACGTCCTCCGAAAATCACACATACCTTTTTCATCTTTAGTTCCTTTCTGACTTACGCCCTGCAAATACTAGTATAATACACCTTTTTTGCTCCCGCTGCCTTAAGAATTTTAGCGGCAGCATTTACAGTCGATCCTGTCGTAAATATATCATCTACAATGAGAAGCCTTTTTCCTTCCATATCAGCCGTTTTTAAGCAAAGCGCCTTTTCAAGATTTTTAAACCTCTCTTCATTGCCCAGAGTTTTCTGCGGAATCGTATCGATTCTTCTTTCAAGTATGTCAAGAACCGGCAGTCCTGTCAAACCTGATATCTCATCTGCCAGAAGCCCGGCCTGATTAAAACCTCTTTTTTTCAGTCTGTTCTTATGAATCGGGATGGGCACAAGTCCTTCTACTCCAAGCATTCCAAATGTTTCGCCGAACCGGGCTGCTATCCTTTCAGCATAAAATGAAACGTACTCTTTTTTGCCTCTGTACTTTATGGCAGCTACAGAATCGGACACGGGAGGTACATAGTGAAGAAGCGGAAATCCACCGTCAAAGAATCTTTCTTTAGCCTTACAGTCCGGGCAGTATTCTTCATCAAATGCATCAAGTTCTCTCCCGCATATATAACATCTCGGTTCTTCGATATATCTTAAGTCCTTTTCACATTCCGCACAGATTCCGTGCTCAGTGATTTTTATCACTCTGTCACAAAGCACACATCTTGCTGGAAACAAAAAATCTACCCATCTCCAAGCCTTATCAGTTTTTCCATGAATCCCGTATATCTCTCCTGCTCCTCCGTATTGTCTATCATCCGGTTGATCACCTGCATCATACTTCTTCTTTCATTATCCTCACCAACCATAACAACCAGTCTTTTCGCCCTTGTTACGGCAGTATAGATAAGATTCCTGTTGAAGAGTCTGCCTCCGCCGGCATAAATCGGAATGATAACCGCTTCGTATTCGCTTCCCTGACTTTTATGTATTGTTATCGCAAATGCATGCATCAGTTCATCAAATATACTGCTGTCATATATGGCAACTCTTCCGTCATCGAATTCCACATATATCTCATCAAAAGTACTGTCTATTTCCTTGATGATTCCCATATCACCATTGAAGATTCCTATACCGTTGTCAGCTACAACAGTATGTTCTTTATCACTGTAAATCTTCCATTCAAGCTTATAATTATTCTTGGTCTGCATGACCTTATCACCGACCCGGTAAATAGTGTCACCAACCATCTTTTCATTTTTTTGGGGAGATGGCGGATTCATCTTTTCCTGAAGACACCGGTTCATCGCGTCCACTCCCAGTTCATGTTTTTTTGTAGGTGTGATAAGCTGTATCTCTTCCGGTTTTATTCCCAGATAATCCGGAAGATTCTTAGTCATAAGTTCTTCTATCTCTCTTCTCGCATCACTAAGAGTTTTCTTCGGAATGTAGAAGAAATCTTTACTTTTATTATGGGCAACAAGATGCTTACCCTCTCGTATCATATGAGCATTCTTAATGATATCACTTTCTTCCTGCTGTCTAAAAACCTTTGTAAGCATGGTAACAGGGAATATATGACTGGAAATGATATCCTTAAGAACATTTCCCGCTCCTACCGAAGGGAGCTGATCTGTATCACCAACCATGATAAGTCTTGTGCCGTAGTTTGTCGCACGAAGCAGTGCATACATAAGAAAGCTGTCTATCATGGATGCCTCATCTATAATTACCGCATCACACTCCAGAGGATTATCTTCATTTCTCATGAAACGCAGCTTGCTTGCATCTGCCGAATCGTCAGGCTTTCCTTCAAACTCAAGAAGTCTGTGGATTGTTTTCGCCTCATACCCTGTCGATTCAGTAATCCTCTTTGCCGCCCTTCCTGTAGGTGCCGCAAGAAGAACCTCCATGCCCTTCATTTTAAAATACTTTATAATAGCATTTATAATGGTTGTCTTACCTGTACCCGGTCCACCCGTAATAATGGCAACTCCGCTTCCTATTGCATTTCCGACAGCTTCCTTTTGAACGTCATCAAGAACAATCCCCGTCTCTCTCTCAACGTCTTTTATAGAACTCTCAAGTTCATCTTCAGGTATATCAAATTTAAGTTTAAGCGAAAGAAGCTTATCGGCGCTGTATCTCTCGACATGGCTGTTCCAGCTGCTGTATACTTCTCTAACGCCTTCAGGGCTCGTTTCGATAACGACGCTCCCCTTTATGGAAAGATCTATGATTATATTCTCGTACTCTTCTATATAGACCTCATCATAAGGATTTATCCCAAGAAGCTTTGCCACCTCATTTCTTAGCACATCCTTCGGCAGATAAATATGTCCTTCAAAGCCAATCTGGCTCAGAACATAGATTATAGCTGCGCGTATCCTGTACTCGGAATCAGCCGTGAAGCCTGTCTTAACCGCTATATCATCCGCTATCTTAAACCCGACGCCCGGTATATCCTCTGCTATCTTATAAGGATTTGATACAATGATGTTATAAACCTGATCCTTATACTCTTTATATATTTTAAGAGCAAGATTGACTGAAATGTCGTATCCCGTGAGGAATATCACCGCATCTCTGTACTCATGGTTCTCATGATAGGAAGCGGCTATCTTTTTTGCCTTATTAAGTGAAATGCCTTTAATCTCGGCAAGTCTTTCGGGCTCTTTTTCCAGAATGTTCAGCGTTTCATTTCCGAATTTTTTAACGATAGCCTTGGCCGTCACCTTGCCTATGCCTTTAACTATTCCCGATGCAAGATACCTCTCTATACCCTCTTCATCGGAAGGCATATTAATTTCATAAGAAGTAAACTTAAACTGTATATCATACTGAGGATGATTTACATATTCACCCTCGGCAGATATCATCATCCCTTCGGACAGACCATAGGCATTACCGACAAGCACTTCCTCGCCGTCATTTGTTTCAAGAGAGAGTACCGTGTAGCCGTTATCATCATTCTTATATATAATTTTTTCTATTACGCCTTCAACTCTCATAATAAACATAGAAAACATCCACCTTGTCACCTAAAGCCGGTCTGCAAAAACAGCAGACTCTTCCTGCAACTGCGGGCGGATGTTCGTTAACCCTAAAGTACGTATTTTCCTGTTCCTATAACTACTGCCGAAAGTGCTTCTTCAGCAGTAAGTGTAGTTATACCTGTCTTCTCTTCGATCAGCTGCTCGAGGCCATGCAGCAGAGCTCCTCCTCCTGTAAGGACTATACCACGGCTTGAAATATCAGCCGCAAGTTCCGGAGGCGTCTTCTCAAGAACCGAATGAATGGCATCTATAACCTGTCCTGTCTGTTCCCGGAGTGCTTCTTCAGTCTCATCGGAAGTAATGGTAATAGTCTTCGGAAGTCCCGTAACCATATCCCTTCCTCTTATATCCATGGAAATGTTCTCCGGTCTCTTATAACAGGTTCCTATATTTATCTTAATCTCTTCCTCGGTTCTTTCACCGATGAGAAGATTGTATTTCTTTCTGATGTATCTTCCAATGGCTTCATCGAAATCGCCGCCTGCTGTCTTGCAGGACATGCTGATAACCGTACCGCCCATGGATACAACTGCTATATCGGTTGTTCCACCGCCTATATCCACTATCATGTTACCGTTTGGTCTTTCAATATCAACCCCTGCTCCGAGAGCCGCAGCAACGGGTTCTTCTATAATGGTAACATCTCTGGCGCCTGCATTGTAAGTAACCTCTTCAACAGCTCTTTTCTCAACCTCTGTAATACCTGAAGGTACACATATACTGATTCTCGGTCTTCTTCCGAAGAAGTTCCTTCCTACAGCCTTGCGGATGAAGTATTTAAGCATCTGTTCAGTAGTTGTGTAATCGGAAATGACTCCCCTCATGATAGGCTTTATCGCAAGGATATTTCCGGGAGTCCTTCCAAGCATCACCCTCGCCTCTTCACCTATCTCAACTATCTTATCAAGGTCTTTATCATATGCAACAACCGATGGTTCCTTAAGTACAACACCCTTACCCTTAACATAGATAAGCGTGGTACATGTACCAAGATCTATTCCAATATCGTTAGACATTATATAATCTCCATTTCGCCATTTTTCTTAAGAATATACAGAACCGCAGGTTTTCCTCCATGCCAGTTAATATCAACCTCTGTGATATTCATATTGCTGTCAAAGACGTCCATATATCTTGTCCATTTTCTTGTCTGTCCTGCTTTATGGATTTTTACCGCAAGTCCCATTTTGCTGAATTTATCGGTTTCATCCGGAATAAGAAGCCTGCTGTCCATACCGGTAAACTCTTTCCCGATTACCTCATTCAGTGCATTTGTCGAAAACAGCACTTCATTTGAGCTGAGGTCCTTGATAAATACACAGGCATTAAGATAGTTAAGTGTCTCGAGAATGTAAAGATTACTTTTCTCCATTCTGTTCTCAAGATCCGTAAGCATCTCGGTTGCTCCGAATACATTTGCGAGACCTCTGACAAAATCTATCTCTTCTTCTTTCCAGATACGTTCTTTTTTTCTCTCTATAACAGCTATATGCCCGTTACATTTGCCATTAACAAATATAGGCATAAGTATTATAGCACGTGCAATGCCTTTCAAAACAGTCACACGCACTCTGTTGGTAACATTACCGTTATCAACTATGAATCCGTTCTTTTCAAATTCTTCTTTCTCATCTTTCTCAAAGCTCTCAGTTATGGTACCTATTTCAGACAGCCTCTCAATCTCGGATTCACTTGTCTCATTTGTCCAATACACAGTGAGAATAAGTTTTCCATTCTTATGTCTGTAGCTTCCCACAAAATCTGTCTCAAAGAGTTCTCCTATATCCTGAAAACAACTTGTAAATGCATCTGTTCTGTCAACATTTATCTCTTCAAGGCACTCTTCAAGTATCTTATGTCTTTTTATTTCAAATGCAATACGATTTGCAGCAGCCTGTCTCTTATCAATCTTATCTTCCGCTATAGTATATCTCCTGATGTAATCACTCATGACGTTCATCATTTTCTCAAATGAAGCGTTTCTGTCCGAAAGAATACTCGCCTCATCACTTGTAAAGCCGGCAACAATCCAGTACCCTACAGTCTTATTCTCAACAGTTATCGGATAAGCCGTGATCCTGCTGTCCGGATGTCTGTCATCAATAGGAATATACTTTCCTTCTTCATCCACATCAAGAAAAGCTGCAGTCTTTATCTTTTCAAAAAGCTCTGCATACTCCGGTCTTTCAAACATGTCATAAAAAACGCCCAGATAATTATCCGGTCCCGCAGGCCCTTCAATGAGCGATCCCGATGTATCAACTATTGCAGAATAAAGACCGGTGCTGTTAGGCAGAGCATTAAATATAACATCCGCTACAGTGTCTTTGAAAAAATCCGAACCTATACTGAAATCCAGTTCATTTTCCCGAAGCAGTTCTTCAACTGCAACTGCACTCTGCTCTCTGACAAAGAAGATGATTTCTGCATCATCTTCGCTTGCATCAATAATCTTTATACTGAGGTCAACCTGACGTACAACCCCGTCATCTCCGATTATCCTTACTGCATAATTAATATCCCTGTTCTCTTTTCTCGCCAGAGCCACGGCTTCAACAAATGCAGGTCTGTCTTCTACATGGATATAATCCTCAGGAAGTTTAAAACCGCTTAAGAGAACCTTCTGATTGATTCCCATATCCTTGGCATTCGGAGAAATGTACGCCATCCTTCTTCTAAGAGATCCCACTTTAGAGAACCCTACCACTAATACAACACATCGAGACTCTTCAAGTCCTGCAAGTAAATATTCTGTTTCTGATTTCACCCCGGGTTCTCCTTCCTCAAATGAGAATCGGGACATTTTAGATTACTAAAATGCCCCGCAAAATACTAAGCTTTAATTATTCTTCGCTAACACTTACTTCGCCGAAAGCGCTGTCTGTAAGTTCTTTTGTCCTATTGCAGGCCTCTGAAACATTTTCTACAGAAGTTATAAGCTGTGAAACAAATGCACTGATGCTCTCACATTCTTTCTTAATAGCACTTCTTGTTCTTGCAACTTCTTCTCTGGTAGCCGCCTTCTGCTCTTCGCAAGCTGAATTTGTACGGCTTATCTGCTCTTCACAATGAGCATTTGTAGCTGCAACCTTCTCAGCACATTCTGATTCTGTCTTTGCTATAAGTGCATTAGTCTCTTCTCTTGTTCTTCTGCTGAGTTCTTCGCAGTTAGCATATACAGAACTCTTCTTCTCTGAACAGTCAGTCTCTGTATCCTGTCTTAACTTTGCACATTCATTCTGAGTATTGATCTTAAGAGCCTCGCACTGAGCTGTTGTCTCATCTATCATCTGCTGGCACTGAGCATTTACTTCTGTAATCTTCTCTTCACATTCCTGATTGGTCTTCTGTGTAAGGATATCAGCTGACTCTCTTGCTGAAAGAAGTGTCTTTGAAATAGACTCGTATCTGTTAGCTGACTCTATATCTCTCTGTTTATATGTATCAAGTTCAGCCTTAAGTCTGTCAATCTCACCCTGAAGCGATTCATTTACTTCCTTAAGATTGTCGATAGTGCCCTTTGATTCATTAAGATTAACCTCTCTCATAGTATGAAGGTTCTTAACTGTATCACTAAGCTTTGCTGCCTTCTCCTTAAGTGTTGAAATTTCCTCCTCAAGCCTTGCCTCCTTAGCCTGAGTTTCGCTCATATATGTATCAACCTGCTTCTTATAAGCATCTACCTGTTTTTTATCATAGCCACCGAAAGAAACTGACTTGAACTGTGCATCTAACATAATAACTTTATCCCCTTTCAAAGCAATACTTTCAATTGATTTACGGACAAAAGTAGTATATCACATGTACATTTATTATGCACTTACTTTTTTCTTTACTTTTGCCACTCTTTTATTTATATTATTAGGGATAGTTTTAATTAAATCGTCTCTTGGAGGACTTAAATATGCTTACTGAAAAACTTAAAAAATTCACGGCTGTGATCCTGCTTTTTTCACTTATTTTCTCACTTGCCGGATGTAGTGTGAACCAGCACGAGGCAAAATATAAGACCTACATCGAGAGTCTTATCACAGCAAATTATATCGGAATTTCCAAGGATTATATAAGGGCTACAGGTGCATCCGAGGATGATGCCGAGGCTCTATATCTCCAGAATGCATCCAGACTTGCCAATAATCTCAGCGCTTACTATGATCTTGACATTTCCGGCGACCACGTACTGGCTCCCGAAATGTTTGAACTTGCTAAGAAGATTTACTCAAAAACAAGATTTTCCGTAGGTGATGCTTATAAGGAAAATGAAGTTTATTACGTCGATGTAACTATAAATCCCATAAACATACTGAATCAGACCGATGCAGAAGTAAGAGAATACGTCGATAATTTTAATACCAGAGTCGCAAGCGGCGAATTCAACAACTACGAAAGAGAAAAGTACGAAAATGAATTTGCACGCGGCATAATGGATATTCTCTCAAAAGCTTCTGACAATATCGAATACAAAGATCCGGTCACTCTTAAAGTAAGGATTCTTACGAATGATGACTCCTTCTACATAAGTGATGATGACTTCAGAGCAATCGATGCTGCGATTCTTTCAACCACAGCTGTTTCCGACCCAAGCGAGACAACGGAGTCTTCGGAAGAGTCATCAGATGAAGCATCCGAAGAAACGACAGAAGAATAAAAAACTATAGTGTTTGTATGAAGTGCTCGATACGTCCCATGGCTTCCATCAGTTCTTCGATTGAATATGCGTAAGAGATTCGTATGAAGCCTTCTCCACAATCGCCAAATGCATTTCCCGGAACTACTGCGAGCTTTTCCTTTTTCAAAAGATTCGTTGCAAATTCATCGCTTGTCATGCCGTATTTGCTGATCCCCGGAAATACATAGAATGCTCCGAATGGCTCAAAACAAGGCATACCCCACTCTTCAAATTTAGAAAGAAGATATCTTCTTCTTTTATCGTATGACTCGCGCATTCTCGCGATGTCCTTATCCCCTTCTTTTATGGCACTGATTGCTGCATACTGACTGGTAGTCGGCGCACACATTATTGCAAACTGATGTATCTTTGTCATCTGCTCTGCTATTACCTTAGGAGCAAGTGCATAGCCAAGTCTCCAGCCTGTCATTGCATATGCCTTGGAGAAACCATTTATGATTATGGTTCTGTCCTCCATCCCCGGAAGGCTTCCTATTGTGGCATGCGGTGCATTTCCGTATGTAAGTTCCGAATAAATCTCATCGGAAATGACAAGTATATCCTTCTTTGCGCAGATTTCGGCTATAGGTATAAGGTCTTCTCTTGTCATTACCGCCCCCGTTGGATTGTTCGGATACGACAGAATAAGAACCTTTGTTTTTTCCGTAATAGCCGCTTCAAGTTCATCTGCTGTGAGTTTGAAGCTGTTTTCATTTTTAAGATTTATGTTTACAGGTTTTGCGCCTGCAAGAATCGCACACGGAACATATGAAACATAGCATGGTTCGGGGATTATAACCTCATCGCCGGGATTTATGATAGCACGAAGTGCAAGGTCTATTCCTTCACTCCCTCCGACTGTGATAAGACATTCCTTTGCCGGGTCAAAACTTACGCCGTATCTTTTCTTATACCATTTGCATATTTCTGTCCTAAGTTCGAGAAGACCTGAGTTTGAGGTATAAAAAGTCTTGCCCTTCTCAAGCGCATAAATGCCTTCATCCGAGATATGCCACGGAGTTTCAAAGTCAGGTTCACCTACTCCAAGTGAAATTGCATCCGGCATTTCACTGACTATATCAAAGAACTTTCTGATTCCCGAAGGTTTCAGATCAACTACTTTTTTACATAACATATCTCTCATGCCAACACCTTGTTCCTTTCATCTACATCTCTGTCTATCACGTAAGATACATTGTGATCTTTGTATTTCTTAAGGACAAAATAAGTAGCTGTTGAAACAACCGTCTCCATCGGCGCTATCTTGTTATATACGAAATGTGATATATCCTTAAGTGTATTGCCCTCAATTATAAGATACAGATCAGACGTTGAGCCTGACATAAGGTAAACGGAAGACACTTCGTCAAACTTGGAAAGTCTCTCTGCTATCCTGTCAAAGCCCTCACCTCTTATCGGTGATATCTTAACTCCGATAAGCGCAGTCACCTTATCCTTATCAGTCTTATCCCAGTTTATCATTGTGTGATAACCACAGATAATCTTCTCCTTTTCCATTGCCTGAATTTCCGCCGCAACAGTCTCTTCATCCTGACCTATCATTGCGGCTATATCCTTCGCCGAAAGTCTGCTGTTCTTTTCGAGTATCTTAAGGATTTCCTCTCTCATTTTATATCCTCCCATATCTTTATGATTCAAATAGTAGCATGAATCACTGTTTACATGTAAAACTAAGTGTTACGGAGTGATGTATCGCTGCATCTCCCCGTTATTATATCTTATGACCTTGCTCTTATCCTTTGTGAATGAACCTATATCTGCAGCAGGAATACCCTTTTCCTTTAATCCGGTAATAAGTAAACTTACATTACTTTCAGGCACTGCCGCAAGTACACATCCCATTCCGTTCATGGTATAGGGGTCAGTCTTTTCATATTCCGCAATCTCTATAATCTCCTGAAGCATAGGAATATCATCATGAAGCACATCTATTCCGAGCCCGGCATAAACCGACATATCATAAAGTGCGCGGTAAAGCCCACCTTCCGATACATCATGCATATAAATACCTTTCACCATGCTGCGTATATATCTGCAAGTATCTATGCAACAGAAATGTCGTCCATGCCCTAGTAGTTTACATAATAACTCACTTGAAAAAATTTTAGAAAGCTCTTCTTTTTTAGCATATGCACCGGTTACTGCATCGTACAGTCCTGTATAACCCGCAAGAACTATTCTGTCATTTGCGCTTATTCCACTTACTGTATCTATTCTCTTTCTCTCGTCATCCGGTACAGATTCATCATCATTATCTATCTGCTCTTTATATAACCCGTATGCATTTATTGATATAATATAGGACTTTGGTTCAATCATCCCAAAGACCCTGCTGTCGCCATGAACCAGGCTTACTCCAAAGCTGCTTGCAGTGTTTTCAACCGAAAGCATTTCATTTCTAATTACATCCTCGGAAACGTCGGTTCCTGTAAAAAGTGTCATAGATATGTAACTAAGTTTATCACAAGCTGTACTTAGGTTATTAATCGCACGGATGACCGCCAGTTCTCCCACCATAGTTCCCGGAATCAGCGGTTCTTCGCTTGACGCAGTCCCCTCTGCCATGCACCTTCCATCCTCTGAAATCAGCGCATCAATTCCATGTCCTGCCCCTTCTTTTACTCCGTGAGTCTTTCTTCTGGCATGCTTAAGTATACTTCTTTCTAAAATTTTATGATCAAACTTTCCTGCTTTCATTCTGATTTTCCAAGTATTTCCCGAACTATCCGGTAATTAAACACCTTTGATTCTCACCTTTGCTTATGGTGTCATAAAAGGGATTAAAAGTACTTATTCTTTTAATCCCTCAAAAGTTAGCATTAATTAGTATTTTATGTATTATTCCTCATCCACATCACCGGAAGCATCATCCTGCTCTGTAGCATTCTGTTCAGTGGTACTGTCCGCAGTCGGTGTTTCAGCAGGCTGATTATCCGAAGGCTGTGCAGGTGTCACGGTTGTTTCTGTTGTTCCCTGCTGCTGCGTAGCCTCCGTAGTTTCCGTTGTGTCGGATTCACTTGTATCTTCAGGAGCTTCGCTGGTATTTACAGAAATCTGCGCCGGCACCGCATTATAAGTACTTGTGTTGATCTTTATGGATTCCGTAAGATTTCCGTCTACATATACGTACTTCCAGTACTCTGCAACATATCCTGTTTTTGCGGACTGGGTCTTAACTCTTGATCCCGGCGGAAGTGTAGGATCTTCGATAATCTGATCCTCACCAGGTGTAAGAGTCTGAACCGTCTTTGACTTAAATTCAAGTTTTCTGTTAGATGGTCTTGTTTCTTTGCCGTATATCTTAAATGTAACGTATCCGCCGGCACAATATCCTTCGATATAGATCGGCGCGTCAAGATTATTTACAAATTCAAGGTCCTTAACAGTTCCGGAGATTGCAGCGTCCATGGCAAGGTCAACATAGTGAACCGTCATTCCATGATTCTGCCTTCTGGTAATTGAAACCTCAGCACGAAGAAGAGCATTATAAAGAGTTGTCGAAACCTGACATACTCCTCCTCCGATTCCCGGCTGAACCTTTGTTCCCGCATAAACAGGAGCATCAAAATATCCGTTATCCGCGGTTATCGGGCTTATCTTTGAATGTACCGATAGTCCCTGTCCCGGGAAAAGCACTGTCCCGTTAAGAAGCGATGTTGCTCTCTCGATATTCTTCATTCTACCTGATGCACTGCTGTAATTGGTGGTAAATTCACCCAGAACATCTTTAATTGAATTGAGTTCCTGCTGTTTCTCGCTTGTTCCGTCATTTATAACGATATCAGCTGTTACGGCTTCACCATGCCAATCGGTATTAACTATGCTGTCTATCGCTTCAACTGTAGCAGTAAGGTCTACAGATGAGGATGAGCCAGTCACCTTAACCGATACTGTTCCATCGTCATTCTTTGTAAGTTCATATTCATTTCCCACATGAATCTTGCTTCCCAGCTGTCCTTCCACGACATTTGAAAGATTTTCTTCCCTGACCGATACTGTAAGAGGGACATCCTTTCCCTCTTCATTTATCTGCATGGATTCTTTATATCTCTCAAGAATATTGCCGCTGTTCCCAAGCTCTATAGCCTTCTTCACTGCATCTTCGGCATCATCGAAATATCCCAGATCATGCATAGTGGTAGAGATATCACCAAAGCTGCTCTTTAAGGTGACTTCCGTATCTTTAAGCTTTCCGGAAAGCTCCTCTATCTTAGTTACAGCCTCTCCGTATGAAAGTCCGCCGACATCTACACCGCATATGGAAATGTTACTTTTTATGTGAAGGTTTCTCTCATCATAATACGTTGCATCACCATCGCTTGCTTCTTCAGCATGTGAAAATCCAAGATTTAAGCCTGATATAACAAGCGCAAGAGCCATGCATAGAAGAGATACTCTTTTCAGCAATACATTTTTCTTTTTCATAAATTTTTAAACACTCCTAATGAACAAGAAGTCCAATTACCATGGCAGCTACTATAAGTGCACATATGATTCCTGCAACAAGTCTCAGCTTCTTGCTTTTTTTACTGAAATCTATCATTTCTTTTTCCTCCGATATTTGCTTCGCGTAATACATACTCGCTTCGCTCGCACATGATTCACTTTGTGAATCATGCCTATTTTATCATATAATCTTAGTTAGTCAATGGAAAGAGCCATTCTTCATACTTTCTTACGTTTTTTCCGCACGTAGTCCGCACACACCTCACTAAGTGCGCATCCTTCGCATTTCGGGCGTCCTGCGATACATGTACTCCTTCCATGTGCTATTATCTGAAAGTTGTATAATATCCATGCTTCCTTAGGAAGTATCTTCATCAGATCAAACTCTATCTTGGTGGGGTCGGTTTCTTTTGTAAGCCCGAGAAGCCCCGAAACTCTCTTTACATGAGTATCCACCACTATGCACGGTTCACCAAATACATCTCCCCTGATGACATTTGCGGTCTTTCTCCCGACCCCGGGCAGGGTAACAAGCTCATCTATATCCTTCGGAACTTCACCACCGAACCTGTCAATAAGGGCATTTGCACAGCCTATTATATTCTTTGCTTTATTATGATAAAACCCTGTGCTTTTTATATCCTGCTCAAGCTCATGCAGTTCTGCATTTGCAAAGTCTGAAATCGAAGTGTACTTCTTAAAAAGATCCTTTGTTACTATATTGACTCTGGCATCCGTACACTGTGCAGAGAGAATCGTGGCAAAAAGAAGCTGCCATGCATTTTCATGATCAAGATAGCATCTTAAATCTGTCCCATATTCCCGGTTTAATATCCCGACAACCGCAGCCGCCCTCTCTTTACGTGTCATCTTATCCCTCTACCTTTAAAATGTACCGCCCGGTCTACTCATCTGCTGTATTTTTTCCAAGTATATAATTCACAAACTGCTGGGCAGTTCTTCCTGAGAACCCTCCGTGGGAAACTTCCCATTTGTTGGCTTCCTTAAGAAGCTCGTCCATATCGTATTTCACATCAGGATGTCTCTTCATAAGTTCAGTTACTATATTCTCGAATTCTTTCTTATTCGGATTCATATAACCTATGGTTATACCGAAACGGTTTACAAGAGACATTTTCTCCTGGAGCGTATCCGATGTATGCTTGTCAAGATCGACGTCGTTATTATCCGACCAGACCTCACGTATCAGGTGTCTTCTGTTGGAGGTCGCATATATGAGCACATTATCAGGTCTTGCCTCAAGTCCTCCCTCGATAACAGCCTTTAAGTATTTATACTCAACTTCAAAATCCTCAAATGACAGGTCATCCATGTAAATGATGAATCTGTAATTTCTGTTCTTTACAAGAGAAATTACATTCGCCAAGTCCTTCATCTCATGCTTATAGAGTTCTATCATTCTAAGGCCTCTGTCATAATACTCATTGATTATAGCCTTAATGCTTGTGGATTTACCTGTACCGCTGTCACCAAAAAGAAGACAGTTGTTTGCAGGTCTTCCCATCACAAAAGCTTCTGTATTGTCCCGGAGCTTCTGCTTCTGCAGCTCATATCCCACGAGATCGGAAAGCAACACATTATCCGTATTTCTTATCGGAACAAACTCTATACCCTTTCCTTCTTCATGATTTATCCTGAAGGCTCTGTTCATTCCGAACATTCCCACGCCGTACTTCTCATAAAACCGGGTTACTATGTCCAGCATTTCACTTCCGTCAGCCGCATTTGCCAGCTTATCGGAAAGTTCTCTTACCTTTTCACTTACATTTCTGTTAAAGAGCTGTTCTCTTTTTGAGATTGCCTTATAATCAGTTATTACAGAAAATGAATTGATCCCGAGAGTTTCTTCTATCCTGCTGAAATCATAGTGAAAGAGCTTATAGAATATTTCCATATCAGAAAGTGCAAAGACCTCTGCGCTGCCTATTATCTTTTCCTTTCTTTCACAGGTAAGAGCATAAGGATTTTCCTGCATCATAATGGTAAATGCAAGGTAATCCTGCCAAAGATTATTATTAAAAGCATAAGATGTTGCGATGGAAAGAAGCCTTCTTATCTCGGTAAAAATCCTGTCCTTAAGGATTTCCTTATCACCGAATTCAGGCTTATACTCATCAAAATCTCTTAT
This sequence comes from uncultured Lachnospiraceae bacterium, assembly GCA_946628415.1. Lineage (GTDB taxonomy): Bacteria > Bacillota > Clostridia > Lachnospirales > Lachnospiraceae > Eubacterium_Q. The sequence goes on from CAMOWK010000017.1 coordinate 41,072, forward strand.
GATTCCGGCAAGTTTATTCAGGACGCTATCCTTGTCCGTATCTCTGTACATTACAAGTTCTGATAAAAGTCTGTACATACATTTCTCCTTATTAACCTTTACCAAGCTTCTTCTTTATAAAACCAATGAACTCCGAAAGCTCAGGTGTCTTAAACACTATAGACATTACAAAGTATACAACGACTCCTATAACAAAAAGACATATAAGTTCTATGAGCTGCGAAATCTTACGCCCGTCGCCAAATGCATTTTCAAAAAACGGTGTAATCAGCATAAGCACAGCAAACATCACTCCTGCCGCTCCAAGTATCCTTAATAATGAATTGAGAATATTTCTTCCCCCGAGCTTGCCCATCCTTCTTCTGAAGAAAAATGTAAGAAGCGTCATACTTGTAAAACCGGCAATTACATAAGCAAGCGCAAGTCCGGTCACTCCAAGAGGTCCGACTAAAAGGAATGAAAGCACCGAATTAAGAATCATTATGAATACATTGATAATTACAGGCGTATCCGTGTTCTTTGTTGCATAAAAGCCTCTTATCATTACTTCTCTTACGGAATAAGCAGCCACGCCCAATGTGTAGATCATAAGCAGATACGCAAGCGCCTCTACGTCACTTTCTCCGAATTTACCTGTCTTATACATAACCCTTATAAGCGGAACCCTGAGCGATATCATTCCCGCTACAATAGGGATGATAATAAACAGCACTGTGCGAAGACATCCCGTAAATGTATCGACAAATTCTTTCTTCTTTTCATTTGCGAAGTAACCTGTAAGAGTCGGGAATACGGAAAGTGCGATCTGCATGGCAAAGATACGTATAGGAAGCTGGATAACTGTCTGAGCCTGCTTCATAAGAGTAACCGTACCTTCTTCAAGCCCTGACGCAAATCTCTGATTAACTATGAGGTTTATCTCCATAACGGACTGACCTATAAGAACAGGTATAAGGAGTCTGAAAAACTTTTTGACGCCCGCGTGATGAAAACTAAATGTCGGTCTTATCCTGAACCCCTGCCCGATTACAAAAGGAATCTGGATTACAAGATTCACAAATGCACCGATAACTACAGCAAGTGAAAAACCCGCGATGCCAAGTCCGAAAACTTCCGATATGGCAAGTCCTCCGAATATAATGACAAGGTTATAGCAGATACCGCCCATTGCAGGAGGTGTAAAACGTTTATATGACTGGAGTATTCCCTGTGACAGTCCCGTAAGACACATAAAGAAACACTGTCCGAACATTATCCTGGTAAGCTTTACGGTAAGAAGAAATCCCCCCTCCTCAAACTTAACAAGGAGTCTGACCAGCTGTGGTGTGAATACCATTCCAAAAAGACATAGTCCCGCAGCGAGAACTGTCACTATGGAGATTATAGTATTCGCCATCTTGAACCCTTCTTCATCCTCATTTTTGGCAAGATAACTGCTGAATACAGGAATAAATGCAGAGCTTAGTGCACCGCCCACCAAAAGAGTATAAACATAATCAGGTATAGTGAATGCGGCAAAATATGCATCGCTTTCTATTCCCTTACCGAAAGTTGCCGGAATGATTATATTTCTGGCATAGCCAAGAAGGCTCGATATAAGTGTTGTAAAAACTAAAATGCCCGCCGACTTCATAACCGAGTCGGCGGTCTTCTTTTCTTTTAATGACATCAGATTTCTCGTTTCTTTAATCTACTGCATTATATATGCATCGATTCCTGCGGCTGCTGTTTTTCCTGCACCCATGGCAAGGATAACTGTTGCCGCACCTGTAACTGCATCACCACCGGCATATACACCTTCTCTGGATGTAAGCCCTGTCTCTTCACTGGCAATGATACCGCCCCACTTCTCTGTATCAAGTCCTTCTGTAGTGGACTTAATAAGAGGATTCGGTGATGTACCGATTGACATTATCATGCAGTCAGCTTCAATTTCATTAAATTTACCTTCAACAGGCACAGGTTTTCTTCTTCCTGATTCATCAGGATCGGAAAGCTCCATAACCTGACATTTTACTGACTTAACCCAGCCATCTTCACCTATTACTTCAACCGGATTATTTAGGAATGCAAATTTAATACCTTCCTCTTCTGCATGTAGAACTTCCTCCGCTCTTGCAGGAAGCTCAGTCTTTGTTCTTCTGTAGACTATTGTTACGTCTGCGCCAAGACGCTTTGCACATCTTGCTGCATCCATCGCAACATTTCCGCCGCCTACTATAACAGCCTTCGTAGGACGCTTGATAGGTGTTTCAGCACCTTCCTTGTACGCCTTCATGAGGTTTATACGTGTAAGAAATTCATTTGCGGAATACACTCCGTTAAGATTCTCACCCGGAATATTCATGAATCTCGGAAGTCCTGCTCCGGATCCTATAAAAACAGCCTCATAACCAAACTCATCTTTTAATTCGTCTATGGAAATGGTTTTTCCTATAACGACATTTGTTTCAACCTTTACGCCCAGAGCCTTGAGACCTTCAATCTCTTTTTCAACTATGGATTTAGGAAGACGAAATTCCGGAATTCCGTAAACAAGAACTCCTCCTGCAAGGTGAAGAGCTTCGTATATAGTAACATCATAACCTTTTTTCGCAAGGTCTCCGGCACATGCAAGTCCTGAAGGACCTGAACCTACGATGGCAACCTTATGACCGTTCGATGCCGGCTTCTCAGGTTTATCCGTTACATTTGCCATATGCCAGTCAGCGACGAATCTCTCAAGTCGTCCGATGGCAACGGGCTCACCCTTTATACCTCTTACGCACTTCATTTCACACTGTGTTTCCTGTGGGCATACACGACCGCATACGGCAGGAAGAGAACTGTTTCTCGTAATAATCTTATACGCTTCCTCAAACTCTCCTTCTGCAACCTTTGCGATAAACTCAGGTATGTCTATATGTACGGGACAGCCGCCAACACAAGGTCTGTTTTTGCAGTTAAGACAACGCTTTGCCTCGTCAATCGCCTGTTCCTTTGTATATCCGAGAGCTACCTCGGAAAAGTTCTTATTCCTTACATCAGGATCCTGTACTGGCATTGGATTTTTATCCATTCTCATATTCGGCATACTACTTTACCTCCTGATTCATAAGGTTACAATTTTTCTCTCGCTTTGCCTGCTCAAAAGGCCTATAGGTTGAGGATCTAGCCATTGCCTCATCAAAATCAACGAGGAAACCATCGAAGTCAGGTCCGTCAACGCATGCGAACTGAGTCTTTCCTCCGACTGTAAGTCTACAGCCTCCGCACATTCCTGTTCCGTCAACCATGATAGGATTCATGCTGACTATGGTCTTGACGTTATACTTCTTTGTAAGCTGTACAACGAATTTCATCATTATAAGAGGTCCTATGGTGATAACCTCATCATATTCCTCACCGTTTTTTATAAGCTCTTCAAGAGCATTTGTAACAAGTCCTTTAGTTCCCTTTGAGCCGTCATCGGTCATAAGAACATACTTATCACTGCATTCTTTAAACTTGTCTTCAAGAATTATAAGGTCTTCACTTCTGAAGCCTACTATTGAATGAACCGTAACTCCCATATCATGAAGTTTTTTTGCTATAGGATAAGCTATGGCACAGCCAACTCCACCACCGACTACGGCAACCTTCTTAAGTCCTTCTGTTTCAGTTGCTTTTCCGAGAGGTCCCACAAAATCCTGAACCGCGTCACCTTCATTTAAGGTATTAAGAATCTGTGTAGTGCCACCGACTATCTGAAATATTATATCGATAGTTCCGGCGTCTCTGTCATATCCCGCAATAGTAAGCGGAATTCTCTCGCTGTCACTGAAAGGTCTTACGATTATAAACTGACCCGGCTCCGCCTTTCTTGCAACAAGCGGTGCCTCAATTGACATCAGGGTGACTGTAGGATTCAGTTCCTTTTTCTTTACAATCTTATACATTGCTTATCCTCTCACTTCACTTAAACAAAAAATAAAATAGCGGAGACGGAGGGATTCGAACCCTCGTGCCCCGGAGGGCTAACGCATTTCGAGTGCGCCCCGTTATG
>CAMOWK010000018.1 GCA_946628415.1 uncultured Lachnospiraceae bacterium
TAAGCACGCCGCCAGCGTTTATCCTGAGCCAGGATCGAACTCTCAATAAAAATTTCGTTCTTTCCGAATACTCATATAAACTTTCTAGCTTATTCGAGTACCAAATCTACTGTTGTTTGGTTTCGTTCTGAACCGAAAAAACTTTAAAAAATATAATTATTTAAAAGAATTTTCGGGGTTGTCATGTTATTAAGTTGTCAAGAGTCATAAATGCATCTTCGGCGATCTCTCTAAAAAGTATAGAGCGGAGAAGGAGGGATTTGAACCCTCGCACCGGGACTACCGGCCTACTCCCTTTCCAGGGGAGCCCCTTCAGCCGCTTGGGTACTTCTCCAAAGTTCCAAACGCCTCCCTGATGCGTCCTAATATAAATTAGGTAGCGGAGAGAGAGGGATTCGAACCCTCGCGCCCTTGCGGACAAACGGTTTTCAAGACCGCCGCGTTATGACCACTTCGCTATCTCTCCATAGTCATACTAGCATTATTTTAAACGCTATAAATCTAGCCGCTTTTCCAGCGACAAAATGTATATTAACAAAATATTTATATAGTGTCAACCACTTTTTAAACTTTTTTTCAACTATTTTTTAGTCGCAAAAAGCCTTGATTTTACAAGGCTTTTCGAGGATTTTTATTCTGTCACCATCTTGTGCTTCAATTATTTCCAGGCACTATATGTTCTATATTCCGATGACTTTCATTTCATAATCTTTCATATGAGGGTTACATTTTAATAAGAGCTTCCGCATATATTAAATCTTCTTCTGTGGTGATTTTGATATTCTTATAATCACCGTCTATAACTTTAACTGTCTGCCCCATGTACTTTTCTACGATCATCGTATCATCAGTTATATTCTTATCACCCGAAATACGCAGTCTTTTATATGCCTCTTCTATAAGCTTCCTGTCAAAACTCTGAGGTGTCTGTACAATGTACAGTTTTCTTCTGTCAGGAGTTTCCACACTGTTCATGTCCTCGTCGACAACCTTGATCGTATCTTTCACAGGAACTGCTACCGTACACGCCTTATATCTTCTTACAGCGGAAATCGAATCCAGAATCATTGTATTTGTTATAAAAGGTCGTGCGCCGTCATGGATCATTATGGTCGTGCTTTTCTTATTTGCAGCACGGATTCCTTTTTCAACTGAGTCAAACCTCTCTTTACCCCCTGCAACAACACGTCTTACTTTAGTAAATCCATACTTTTCAACTATGTCTTTACGCATATAGTCGATATCCTGCTGACGTGTCACAACTATGATCTCATCAACTATGCTCGCTTCAAATCTGGAAAGCGCATAGTATATGAGAGGTCTTCCATCCAGCTCCATAAACTGTTTTGGTGTTTTACTTTTCATTCTGCTTCCGTTACCGGCAGCAAGCACTATCGCCGTTACCATATATCCCCCATTTATCCCATATCATATGATGCGTAAATGCATCGCACAGTCGTAATACCTGTTCTTTCTCATGCTTTTATGCATCGCTGCACTTCTAAACAGCATTCTATCTGGCACCGATTTTAAGGTTTGGCACTGCATTAAGACTGTAATCATCTCTTATACCACGTATATAGTCATAATATCCCGCCGCAGCGATCATCGCCGCATTGTCCGTGCATAGTATCATTGAAGGATTGTAAAACTTAAGCCCTGCCGCTTCAGCCTTTTCCTTCATAGTTTCGCGTAGACTTGAATTTGCAGCTACTCCACCTGCCAGTGCGAGCGAGTTGCATTTATACTCAATGGCCGCTGCAAGACTTCTGTCTGTCAGCACGTCGATAACCGCCTGCTGGAATGAAGCGGCAACATCCGCCTTATTTACTTCAATGCCTTTCATTTCACAGCCGTTCAGATAATTGAGCACCGCTGATTTAAGGCCACTGAACGAAAAATCATAAGGCGAACCTTCTATTACTGCATGTGGAAATGCAATGCTGTGCGGGTCGCCTTCTTTAGCGAGCTTATCTATCTTAGGCCCGCCCGGATAGCCGAGTCCTAAAGCTCTTGCAACCTTATCAAATGCTTCTCCTGCCGCATCATCATGTGTCATTCCGATTATCTCGTATTTGCCGTAGTCGGTCACTTTAACGATATGCGAATGACCGCCCGATGCCACCAGACACATAAATGGTGGTTCCAGTTCTTTATTCTCTATATAATTTGCAGATATATGCCCTTCTATATGATGAACTCCAACAAGAGGCTTCTTTTTTGCAAATGCAATAGCTTTGGCGGCTCCTACCCCGACAAGAAGCGGTCCCACAAGTCCCGGTCCGTAAGTTACTGCAATCGCATCTATATCATCTAAAGTCATTTCTGCATCAAGAAGCGCTTTTCTTATAACCTGATTTATTTTTTCTATATGCTTTCTTGAAGCTATCTCCGGAACGACCCCGCCATATAATGTGTGAAGCGGCACCTGAGAATAAATGACATTTGATCTTACTTCCCTGCCATTTACCACAACTGCAGCCGCAGTCTCATCACACGACGATTCAATTCCCAGTATCTTTATCTCTTCCATGTTTTTCACTTTTCTTCTATATAAATATCATTCTCATTCTCTATTCTTCAGGAAAACGAAGCTCAACCGTCTGTCTGTCCTTTGCAACTACTGTTCTTGGAAAAATCTTTTTAACTGCATCTTCAAAATCCTGAGGGCGATTCATTGAAGGCGAATAATGCGTGAGCCACATTTCTCCGACATCAGCCTCTCTCGCAAGTTCTGCCGCCTCATACATGGTCATGTGCTTCTTTTCCTTCGCCTTTTCTTCATTGCCGGGCTCGCCATACATACCTTCGCAGATGAAAAGATCCGCCCCCTCTGCATGCTTTGCTATGACAGGAACAGGTCTTGTATCGGTACAGTAAGTTACCTTAAGTCCCTTTCTTGCCTCTCCCATGACCATATCACTCGTATATGTAACTCCATCTTCTGTTACAGTTTCTCCGTGCTGGAGTCTGTTCCAGAACTTGAGTGGAATCCCTGCATTTTTTGCCCTTTCAGCATCAAATCTTCCCTGACGGGCAAGTTCAACCGTATAGGCATAGCAGGTAAGATTATGATCGACCTTAAATGCTGTGATCGTCAGTCCAAGCATCTCCATCACTTTTTCAGCGCCGTCTATTTCGATATACTCAATCGGAAACGGAAGTCGCGGTGCAATTATGAGAAGCGACTTACAGACTTTTTCTATTCCGGCAGGTCCGGCTATAGTCAGTTTCTCCGTGCGCCCTGCATTTCCCATCATAAGCAGAAATCCTGGAAGACCGCTGATATGATCTGCGTGGAAATGTGTTATAAGGATTAAGTCTATAGGTTTAAAGCTCCATCCCAGTCTCTTTGTAGTTATCTGTGTTCCTTCACCGCAATCGATAAGTATACCGCTGCCGTTATATCTTACGAAAAGCGAGGTGAGCGCTCTGTATGGAAGCGGCATCATTCCACCGGTTCCGAGCAAACATATGTCTAACATTTTTATCCTTTCTCTAATAGCATGCCGCCTGACCTAAATCTCATTTGTCCATCAGCTTGCATCCTGCAGTCATTTCAAATGACTGACTCCATAATAACTGCATCCTCAACAGGATTCCTATAATACGCTTTTCTTACAGCAATGCGCTTGAATCCATTTTTTAGATAAAGCCCTATGGCAGGGGCATTCCCCGCCCTTACTTCGAGCATCACACGGCGGATCATAAATGTACCAAGTTCACGAAGCATTTCTTTAATAAGAAGATTTCCGTATCCTTCCCCTCTTTTTTCGGGAGAAACAGCAATCCTTTGAAGTTCTGCCTCATCCATAGTTTCAGAGTATATTACATATCCATAGATATTGTCCGGGACTATTTCTTTCGGTTTTTCATCCGCTCCCGCTTCTTCCTTACCTCTATAAGAAAATGTCTCGCCGTCACTTAGTATGATAAGATGATTATACTCATAAGAAAATGTCTCGCTGAGCATTTCCTCACTCCATGGATCATCGAAGCTGATTGCTTCAAGTCGCGCAACTTTGCTTATAATCTCTCCGTATCTGTCACTCATTTTTTTCTCTTTCTCTTTCGGCTTGTGACTTTCTTAGGTAAATCGGCGAAAAGTCATCGGACATGACTGCCTTTCCTTCATTATAGTAATGCATTGCAAGGCTCGCTATGCTTGCAGCTCTCTCATGACTGAGATGCGGAGGTGCGAATAATGCTTCGCGATTCATTTCCTCTGCAATCGTATCTTTAAATATCGGAACTCCGTCGCCGACAAAACATACCTTGTCATCCATTTCATTCAGTTTATTTATGAGTTCATGGATATCCATAGCGTCCTGATCCAGAATGTGCGTAAGCGCGCCGTTCGTTTCAGCAAGACTCGCCGATATGCGATATATTCCGGTATATACCTGATTACGACGGGCATCGACTATAGGGCATATCAGTCCATCGAAGCCCCACATATTATATGCAAGACCTTCGCAGGTAGGAACCGGGATGACAGGTTTATCTAAAGCAAGCGCAAGCCCCTTGGCTGTAGCCGCTCCTATCCTAAGACCGGTAAATGAGCCGGGGCCTGCCCCGACCGCTATTAAATCTATATCATCCAGATCTGCTCCGACTCTGTTTGTAATCTCATCCAGCATAGGAAGAAGAGTCTCTGAATGGGTCTTCTTATAATTTGTCGAATATTCTGCTATAACTTTGTCGTCTTCGACCAGAGCAACGGTCGCAACAGTGCCCGAGCTTCCAAGCGCCAGAATTTTCATTACTCTCTCCTCTCAATCCCTAAACAAATGCCAACCATGGACACAGCGAAGGCGACCGCATAATACGTGCAGCCGCCGAATATCTTTATGAGTTATTCCACTGAGGGTTCTGCAGCTAAGCTTTCCCTATTATGACCGCGCCTATATTTCCAAGCACAGCCTTTTCAACTATACTGTAAACAAGTCCCATAATACCAGACATCCTACTCATACACAAGCATTTACCGGAGGGACAGTCCCCGTGGCAAATGGGTTAACCAAGCGCAACGTCGAGTGTCATCATGAGAGTGAATCCTACCGCAAACATGACAACTCCAAGGTTGGAATGCTCGCCTTCCGACATTTCCGGAATCAGTTCTTCTACGACTACGTACATCATCGCACCCGCTGCAAAGCTGAGCAGATAAGGGAGTACCGGGACAAGAACGCTTGCAAGAAGTATGGTAAGAATCGCACCAATAGGCTCGACGGCACCGGACAGAGTACCGTCCATAAATGCCTTCCATTTGCTTCGTCCCTGCGTATGAAGAGGCATTGAAATTATTGCACCCTCCGGGAAGTTCTGAATTGCAATACCAAGTGCGAGTGCAAGTGCCGCACCCGATGTAATCTTCGAATTACCTGCCAGATAGCCTGCGTAGACCACTCCTACAGCCATTCCTTCAGGAATATTGTGAAGCGTAACCGCAAGAACCATCATTGTGGTCTTTGCAAGTTTACTTTTAGGTCCCTCCGCCTTCTCCGCATTCATGTGAAGATGCGGGATGACACTGTCAAGGAAAAGCAGGAAAAGAATACCTGCCCAAAATCCAACGACTGCCGGAACAAATGCAAGTTTTCCCATCGGTTCGGATTGATCCATCGCCGGAATGAGCAGACTCCAGATTGATGCTGCGACCATCACTCCGCTTGCAAATCCTGTAAGTGCTCTTTCAACCGCTCTCGATAATTTGTTTCTCATAAGGAACACGCATGCAGATCCTGCCGCCGTTCCGATGAACGGAATGAGAAGCCCAATTACTACGTCTCTATTCAAAATAGTGCTGCCTCCTAAATATGATGTGCTTCGCGACCATCAGCATATCACCTATATATCTTCGATGTAAATCTCTCTATAATCAAAGCCTTTTTCAGTATCCTTTTTTATAGTAATGCTTATTGCGCCTTCAGGTATAAGCCCCGGAATAAGCTTCGCCCACTCTATAAGAATCACGCCGTCAGCATTATCCAGTTTATCAAAAAAACCAATTTCTTCCATCTCGTCTTCCGAACCAACCCGGTAAACATCGAAATGGTACATAGGAAGTCTGCCCTCGTCATACTCTTTTAGTATGGTAAATGTAGGGCTGCTTATCGGAGTATCAATACCGAGCCCCTTTCCAAATCCTTTAGTGAAAACGGTCTTTCCTACTCCAAGCTCTCCGTCGAGAAGGTAGACATCCCCCGCCTTTGCTTTTTCTCCAAACTTTCTTCCATATTCAAATGTATCGTTCTCCGATATTGAGATAAAGGTTTTTGTCAAAATATCATATCCTCCGATGTTACTATCGTGATAATCCCTGCGTATTTAACTACCCCTGTTTCCTATAATGTTTAAGTGTACCCGATATGTGCGGCTTATGCGGTTCAGTATACTGAACAAGTCTTGATAGAACTATATCCTTATCGTTCCCCAGTTCTGAAAGCGGAATGACAAATGCATGTACAGGGCTTGTGTGTATCGCAAGCATTTTCCTTCCAAGACGAAGCCTGTATATATGTCTCCATTCGAGTTTTTCCTGCTGGTAGCTACTGTCCAGATTAAGACTCTCCGGCTCACCACTTGCACCTGCATCATCCAATCTACCCAGCTCCTTGCTTTCTTCTGTCTCGTCACAAGTGACACTGACCGCAACCGAGAGTCCATCAGGTGATATATCATAAATAATCGGCTTCTTATATGCAGGACTCGTATCCGCCTGCTTTCTCGCCTTCATCACAAGTGTTATCGGATTCCCTATTAAACTGAGTACCGCAATAAAGCCATATACTACCATTGCCTGGTATCTGGCTTCCCGTATATATCCCATTATGAAAAGCGCTACCCCTATAAGGCCCAGCACTACGCTGAATATCCCTGACAATTTCCCGTAATATGACCTCAGCACGAATTCAACCAGTGCCTCCTTCGTCATACCTACGGATATTCTCTTATTTGTATCCTTTTCCATTTACTTTCTTCTTTTTTCTTTTATAAAATGATACCTTTGCCAAAACGGAATAGAAAATCCCAGTAGTTTTCCTGTTACAGTATCAGCTTTATATCCCTGTCCTGAGTATTATACTGTCTGTATGTAACACCGGTTTCATCAAACATCTTTTTCGAAGCAATCGTGCTCTCTGATTCAGCATACTTATCCGACTTATACACAACCTCAGTTATTCCGCTCTGAATTATTGCCTTCGCACATTCATTGCATGGAAAAAGCGTTACATAAAGCCTTGCGCCTTTAACAGAACCGCTTCCTCTGTAGTTGAGGATTGCATTTAGTTCCGCATGACATACATACATGTATTTACTGTCAAGAGCCGAACCATCTCTTCCCCATGGCATGTCATCATCCTCGCATCCCTGCGGCATTCCGTTATAACCTACCGAAAGTATCCGGTTGTCTTCTCCTACTATGCACGCTCCAACCTGCGTATTAGGATCCTTGCTCCTCTCCGCAGAAAGCATCGCAATACCCATAAAATACTGATCCCAGCTGATATAGTCCGTTCTTTTCATTTAAGCACCCTCACCCTGTTAAATAACAGTAACAATTGGTTATGACTTCCGTTGTTATGGTACTCATAAACTAAAGTTTAGTCAAGTTTTTCCGCATAAACTCATGAGATGAAATGATGAATAGTCTTTGAATCATTATTAACCCAAATATGAGTAATAAAAAATGTCAGGCAGATTCTCCTACCTGACATTTTATTATCATAAAGACCATTCCATTTAGGAATTATTTCTCGTTCTCTCCGAGATTGAACTTGTCATGAATTGCATTCATAGCACGCTCAACGTTCTTCTCATCAATAAGAACCGTAACTCTGATCTCAGATGTGGAGATCATTCTGATATTAATATTCTCATCATAAAGTGCTTCAAACATCTTTGCAGCCACGCCTGCATTTGTCTGCATTCCGGCACCAACGATAGATACCTTTGCAACCTCTTTATTTACGTTTATATCCTCAAACTTCATAGCTTCAGATATAATCTTTGCAGCCTCGTCAGCATCATCATCACTACATGTAAATGTAATGTCCTTTGTACCTGCACGACCTACTGACTGAAGTATCATGTCTATATTAATATTTTTCTGAGCAAGTGCATTGAAAAGTCTGAACGCAACACCCGGCTCATCCTTGAGTCCTATAACTGCAACTCTGGCAGCATCTGTATCGGCAGCAACACCGCTGACTATCATCTTCTCCATCTTGGCATCCTCCTTAACGATGGTTCCTTCATTTGTATTAAGGCTGGAACGAACTACCAGCTGTACACCGTATTTCTTTGCAAGTTCAACAGAACGATTGTGCAGAACCCCTGCACCAAGAGTTGCAAATTCAAGCATCTCATCATATGTAACAGTGTCAAGCTTGCGAGCGTTCTTAACCTTTCTCGGGTCTGCAGTATAAACACCGTCAACGTCTGTATAAATCTCACACTTATCTGCGTGGAGCGCTGCTGCAAGAGCAACTGCTGTTGTATCTGAACCGCCTCTTCCGAGCGTTGTATAATCATCGAATTTATTAATGCCCTGGAAACCGGTCACTATAACAATCTTTCTCTGCTCAAGCTCAGTTCTTATTCTGTCGCTGTCAATCCTCTTAATCCTTGCATTTCCATATACGGAAGTGGTATGCATTGCAACCTGAAATGCATTGAGCGATACAGCAGGAACCCCAAGCTTATTCATAGCCATAGCCATAAGTGATACTGACATCTGCTCACCTATTGTGAAGAGCATATCCATTTCTCTCTTTGGCGGGTTCTCATTGATATCCTTTGCCATAGCGATAAGTTCGTCTGTATACTTACCCATAGCTGAAAGGACTACTACTACATCATTACCTTTTTTGTATTCATCGATACATCTTTCGGCAACGTTGTAGATCCTCTCTTTGTTGGCAACTGATGTGCCTCCAAATTTCTTAACTACTAACACTTTTGCCTCCATTCCTGAATCGTGACGGGATATTTTGTAGGGTGGGGTGTCACGATATAATATACATTATTTACATCACGCGAATTACATGTACGTCCAGGTTTCCAAGCTTCTCATCTAAAGCAGCTCTACTCATCTTATCTGTGATAAATGCAACGCTATCCGGTGCATCATCCGACATAAGTTTTATATTAGAGTCCAGTACTCTGTCAAGTTCTTCTTCTATATTTTTGTCAGCTCGTACAAAGAACTTGGTCTCATAAGCCAAGTTATCGGACAATTTGACCTTTTCCTCTGTCCATCCAAACGGAAGAGTTACCCCCTTATTCTTTGCAAGTTCGACAATATCTCCGACAACAGCACTCGCTGTAGCCTCTTTACCTGCGCCCTGTCCATAGAACATTACATTCTCAAGCATATCTCCGTGAAGGTTAACTGCGTTATATACTCCGTCAACTCCGTAAAGAGGATTGTTTTTACCAATGAGGAACGGCGCAACCATAGAATAGATACCATTTTCATTCTTATCTGTAAGCCCAAGAAGTTTTATAGCGTATCCTCCGCTTCTTGCAAGTACGGTATCACTGTTTTCTATCTTCGTAATTCCCTCTGTAGAGATTTCCTCAAAGTCAGTGAACTTTCCATATACAAGTGATGTGAGAATAGCAATCTTTCTGCATGCATCGTATCCTTCGATATCAGCTTCAGGATTTCTCTCTGCATAACCCTTATCCTGCGCATCCTTAAGAACTGTATCAAATGCAAGGCCTTCCTCATCCATCTTTGTAAGTATATAATTAGTAGTTCCGTTAAGAATTCCGTATATCTTATCGAAATGATCCGCTGTGAGCGATTCATTTATCGCGCGTATTACAGGGATTCCACCGCCGACAGACGCTTCAAAAAGGAAACTTACACTGTGTTCCTTTGCAAGACTTAAGATTTCAGTACCATACTTTGCAACAAGAGCCTTGTTTGAAGTACAAACTGACTTACCTTTTTCAATAGCCTGTCTCACAAATGTATTTGCAGGCTCGATTCCTCCCATAACTTCAACAACTATATCAACCGAGTCATCATTCAGAATATCGTTATAATCATGAGTAAGGATATCCATGACAGGATCTCCCGGAAATTCTCTTAAATCAAGAACGTATTTAACCTTTACTTCATCACCTGCATTACGGCTTACCACATCATTGTTGCCCGTGATTACATCATAAACTCCCGAGCCGACTGTGCCGTATCCGAGTATTGCTACATTAATCATATCAGGTCAGTCCTTTCCCCCGAACTATGTCGGATTACTTATTCATAGGTATACAAAAAACTTTAATTTCAAAAGAAAATTACCGAATAAATATATCATTATAAGTGGTAACAAGCAAGTTTTTTTGGTCAAATAGGAGCAATTGTTAAGAAATATAAAACCCCCGGAAAACACCGGGGGTAATCAGCATATCACTTATCTGATACTATTATTCCATCTTTTAGATATATTATTCTGTCTGCATATTCTGCAACATCTTTATCATGTGTTACAACAATCACAGTTTTACCTTCTTCATTAACCTTCTTCAGATATTCCATTATCAGTTCTGAATTATGCTGATCAAGCGCACCTGTAGGCTCATCAGCAAGGATAATATCGGTGTTTGCCGCAACCGCTCTTGCTATAGCTGTCCTTTGCTGTTCTCCACCCGACAGTTTATTCGGTTTTTCACCTGAGAGTTTAGACAGTCCAAATTCATCCAGTATTTTATTTACTTTTTCTTTTCTGTCACTGTACTTTACTCCTCTTACCATCAAAGGAAATGCTACATTCTCATACACAGTGTATTTATCAAAGAGCGCATAGCTTTGAAATACATAACTTATATGTTCTTTTCTAAATACTCCCAATTTCCTCTGATTTAAAGCAGTCACATCTATATCATTATACTTATACTTGCCTTTTGATGGTGTGGCAAGACCGCCTATAATATTTAATAAAGTAGATTTTCCCGACCCTGACGGCCCCATGATCGCGATCATTTCACCATCCTCTATGGATAGATTTATACTGCTAAGTGCATTTTTATAATTTTCTCTATTGCCATATATTTTAGAAATACCGCTAAGCTCTATCATTTTAGTTCTCCCTGATCTCAGATAAAATGTCTATTCTGTTTATACTCACATAATAGATAGCAAGTGCCACTAAAACATATACTGTCATCCATTTGAAAAGATATATTATAAGGCTGCTTATACCGGCATAATCTCCGGTTTCAAAATTAAATACATATATAAAGATTGCTTCTATCAGTAAAAATAATGGGACTGCGATCAACAAATAACCGGCAAGTCTAACCATTTCCAAAATTAAAATACTCCCCCTGCTTTCCCCGATCATTAATCTTATGGCCAGCTCCTTTCTTTCTCTCCTTGCAGACAGTATAATCAATGCAATAAGATTTAAAGCTGAAACTGCCATTAAAACATACATAATTATCTTAATAAGGGCTAAAAGCTGTATAGCCTCTTCATTACTCTCATCGATTGATGTTAGAGCCACATTGTTTTTTCTAAGCCCGGACATAAGATTATCCATATCTGTATTTTCATAATCGTTAGTTTTTATAATGATATAAAGGCCATAATTCCTAAAGATTTCTGATAATCTGTTTTCTTTATTCTGCTGACTTAATTCAGACATTTTATCATAGGGGATCAATATCTTTTTTTCTGAGCTAAGATATTCACCTGAACGAAGAATTCCGTTCACCCGAATATATTCTCCCCCATAATCCAGATATTCTTTTCCCCTGTATTTAATAATGTATCTCAGAAGCCCCTTTCCTGCATATACACAGTTCTTTTTTTCAGGTTCATATTTACTTTCTATCTCTTTTTGATAGCCGTTTCCAAATACAATATCCACCTGAACTTCCGAAGAAGAATTGCCAAGTTTGTCATAGTATCTCAAAATAACCTGTTCGCAGTTATTATCTTTGCAAAAATCAAATAAAATATCCATTATTTCATCATATGGAATATTCTTCTCATCTACAGGTTCCGTAGAATTTATGCCTGTATCATAACACGCATAATATGCGTTTATATTCTGTTCTTCATCCTTATATCTTAGTTTTCCCTCTTTAACATTATTGGAAATGATAAAAAAATTAAACAGCGAAAAAAGAATCACTATAAAGCAGATGACTGTAAGGTGAAAAACCAGTTTATCTTTTGTTATCAACAAATCTAAAATTCTTTTCATTTTATCCCTTTGCTAGTTATATCTGACAAGTTCAGAAACATTAGTTTTATACACAAAAGCCCACGGGATTATACCGGACGCACCCATTACCAGCATTCCCAAAACAAAAGAAACAGGCACCGAATAAACATAATACAGCTTTACAAAAAGCATTCTTTCAATTCCGGAAGTATTCGAATAATAGTATAATAAATGTAAGAATAACTGCAAAAAAATAGGCTATCAAATATTTAAGTAAGAACTCAATTATCATAACGCTTTTTATATCCGATATATCACATCCACACGAAAGCATTATTCCGTAATCCGTATAATTATCAACCAAAGATATGGTCTGGAAAGAGATTATTATTGATACTGCTACTATAAGTAGCATAACAGCCATATTTCTTATACTGTTAAATACTGCTTCATTATCAGCAATTTGATTATTAACCCTTTCTTCTAAAGATATAACAGAAAAAGGAACTTTATATTTTTTAGATAAAGGAATTATTGCATCCCTAAGATCCTTTACATCATAACCATCATTCAAACTTATTATTCTTCTAAATTCAATTCCATTTACGTAAGAATTCACGCATATGTAATAATCATCCAGTTTTCGATAATAGTTATTATAGAAAATGTCATTATCTTCACTGAAATACTGGCTGAATACCATTTCTCCATCATCTATGATTCCAAGAACTTCAGCCGTCCATTTACCATCTTCACTTGTGTATACATTTCCAACAGCAGTATCACTATAATTTGAACCCAGATAATATCCTGACCAATACTCGTCTTTTTCTGCAGCCTCTTCGTTTGATATTATTTTTCCCTTTTTCAGTTTTATCCCATATAACTGAAGAACATCCGGCGACATTTCAATAAAATGTGTGGCATAATTATAATCATCAAATCTGCCATTTTGCATCTCCAGCAGCTCAGGAAACAAAGTGTTTCCACTTTCATTGTCAAAATCACCAAGATACTTTACTGATGGCAGCTTACAAATCTCATCCGCAAAAGCATTATAATTATCATACCCTTCTTCTGTTTCCGGATTAAACTCAATTATAGCAACACTATCCAAACTATCATTAATAATATGTTCTGCTATAAATCTATAGCGTATTTTATTGCATAATAAAAATGTGACAAGAATCATAAGAATCATGTTTACACATATGATTCCACTGATCAGAAGAAATCTCAGTCTCTTTTTTAGAATAAAGTCAATGGCAACTGCCAATCTATGTATAAATTTCATATCAAAGAATTCCTTAAAGAATAACCACTTAACACCCCACTGTTATACTGTATTCCAACTCCACCGGTTACATTCGCCATAACATTTCCAGATGCATATCCACTCCCGGCAAATGCACCGGGGCTTCCGGATGCGGCGCTGTCAACCCTCTATCCGGTCCTGTTTCCTCATCACCGACCTTCTGTAGATCATAAAAAGTATTACGATGATCATGACCATCATTATGCCGTACACCCATCTTCCGAGGTTCCCGAGGGACATTCTTGTTCCGTCCGGAAGTATTATTTCGAGAGGAAGACTCCATAAGAAGCTGACGCGTTCTTTTGGGCTGAACAGATAATAATCGGCATAGCCCGAAACCCACTTCGGGAGGTTCTTAAGTCCACCATATCCTTCGTAGAAATAATACATTTCCCCATTAAAGCCGGTCGCGTAATCAAGCAGACCGGAATACCATGTATCGATAAAATAATACGACTCAAATGCAACCGGAACAGATACCGCAAGCAGCAGAAAAATGAAGATATTTCTGACAGTACTCTTCACCGTTCGAGCGACAGTTTCATTCCCCCGTATTCCTTCAAAGACAATCCTCTTTCCCGTAAAAAAACTCTCGAGTATCTCCTTTGCAAGAAAGATAAGCGAAAAGATAAAGATGCTCTGAATAAGGATATAAATGAATGACACGCTCACCTTATCCGGATCAAGTACTATCTTTGAAACCCTTACGTAATCACTAAGCGGATAACCAACATCCGGATGCCCGGCTATAAGCTGTTTCTCGTATTCAACCTCCGTGCTGTTATCATTTACAACCAGATAGTCCGGCAGGTAGATATTGAGTGCAAATATATAAATGCTCCTCACCAGAGACAGAACTAGCGTTTCTTTAAGAAGCTTCCTCGTATGCTGCTTATAATACCGCTTCCTGCTCCCGCCAAATGTCATATACATCCTTTCATCGGTACATTTCCCTCTGTTCACGAATACAAGAATGATGCAGAAGATAATGAATATATCTATAAATACTCCTCCCCAGAAGTTATCGGAAAAGACTTCGACAAACCGCTCTCCGTTCTTCATCTCATATACCGTCATAAAGACCAGCGGGTAGAATATCACGAACATAGTCATCAGCAGAAGAAATATCATTATATCCTTTACTCTAAGTCCATTTTTCATTCTCAAATAATCACCCCCTCATGTCGCTCTTTTTCCAGTCGCGTATAAAGATAATGACAACAAGCAAAGTCACCGCAGCCATAATGACAGAGAATAGCGGCATCAGGCTGTCAAAACCCCTTTCATTTGTAAGTCCTATGATCATCAGCACAGGCGATATTGAAATAAGGATTATATATAAAACCTTATGAAATGTATTGCTGCTGTCAATCTCCCTGACCAGCTTTCCTGCAAGGTAAAGCGAAAATGAAAGTATTATGAAGAAAGCATAACCGTAGAAGCTGTGTGCCTGACTCATATATCTTTCGCTAAGCTGATTCGCATATTCCGCTCCTATATCAGTCTTACTCAGCTTTGATATATCGGCTGTTATCCTCAGGCCCAGTCTGTTATAAGTAATCTCGCAGGAAATGAAATATATAAGCCACATCACCATTATATATAATATATTTCTTGCAAGATCCTGATGCGACTTGTCAATGATTTTTTCATCAAAAAAGGCATCTATCCGATCGGGAATAGGATTCCGAACGGATAAATGCCTCATTTTAATATTGAAAATCATGTATGAAAATGTTCCTCTGTTATGGCACACATGTGCAAGGAAAGTACCCATGACAGGGTGCGCAAAACAGTGTCCACCGGACACTTGCGCCCTCTCGAGCCATTTACCAGTTCGCCGGAATCTAAGGAAGGGAGGTGGCGCGTATGACAGTCTATGAAACTATTATAGTTGTGCTAAGAGTGATCGATGTACTGATATCACTTAGTTCGCTGGTAATTGCGTTGCTCTCTTTTCTCTACTCGAGGAAGAAGCGAAATAAATAAAATGCCTCTCCTGTCTGCCAACGGGAGAGGCCTGCTCTACAAGAGCAAATGATCTTTTTCGGGAGCATCCACTTTGGAGTAGGTGCTTTTCCTTTATATGAATATAACACTTATAACAAGTGAATTCAACAATATTTTTTGAGAGAACTACAAGAATCCCGCAAGCAGCAGCTTACGGGATTCTATAGCCTAAAAACCTTTATTCTGTAGAATTCTTTCTCTTCCTGCGTATTATCACCGCACAACCACCTAAGCTTAATGACATAATAAGAATTATTACAGCTATCGGTGTGCCGTCGCCAGTATTAGCATTGTTGTTTTCATTATTCTGTTTTTCAGGTGGTGTAACCTTTGCAGGAGTTGATTCTTTCTCAGTTGTAGGCTCCTCTGTATTCGGTTCTTCGGTAGTTGTCTTTTCCGGTTCCTCAGTTGTAGTTTTCTCTTTTTCCGGATCTTCAGTAGTTGTCTTTTCTTCAGTTACGTCTTTATATATAATAGCGAATATTGAGAATCTATCTGATTCTGTATCTACAATCTTTTCAGAATTATTATATGAAGATGTTACTTCTTTTACACTACCTGCGTGGAGTCTAAGTACTCTATAGCTTCGGGTTACCTTACTGTCCTTATTAATCAAATTATCAGGAAGATTTATACCAAGCTTTATGGAATAACCATTTGTATCAGTTATCTGGACTGGCTCAGCATTTCCTACTTTCTTGTAAAGATTTACATCAAGATACAGACCTGCAACTTCTCCGTCGTTAAGCGCATTCTCAATCAGTTTCTTATCTGAGTCGGATATTGAATCTGTTATATCTTCTTCTGTAAGATAAATATCAACATCTGCTCCAGCCTTAACGCTATCCTTTTCGGTATCACTTAATAACTTGTCAGCAAGTTCAGCCTTTGAATTTCTTACTGTTATAGTAGGTGCATCTCCGATCTTTCTTA
This sequence comes from uncultured Lachnospiraceae bacterium, assembly GCA_946628415.1. GTDB lineage: Bacteria > Bacillota > Clostridia > Lachnospirales > Lachnospiraceae > Eubacterium_Q. The sequence goes on from CAMOWK010000018.1 coordinate 16,444, forward strand.
AGTAGACCTCCACATCTCCCTGAGCTGGTACTGTTACTGTGACAGATGCTCCTGGATTATGATTCTTATCCTCCTTTAATCTTATCATCACTTCACCGGCTCCAAGTCCATCTATAGATGTCTTTCCTTCCTCTACAGATTTCCAAGTTTTACCGCCGTCTGTGCTGTATTCCATAGAATCATTTACGCCCTCGATTACTCCATCCTTTGAAGTTTCATCGGTAGTATTTTTGACTGATATAGTGTTCTCATCCGGTGCATCCTGATCTGCTTTCTTGATAATAAATGTTGCCTCTCCATTAACTGTATAGTTTCCACCTTCCTTGTCAGTTATTGTTACTGTTGCTGTTCCGGCATCCTTATTATCCGAGTAATTGACATCATATTCGTCGACAGGAATCAGCGTATTTCCATCATATACTGATATTTCTGGAAGCTTATCTGTTCCATCGTAAATATATTCGCCAACAGCTACCTTTATCTCAGGAGTATTCACTTTCTTTTCGGTGATAGTAAGTGTACCGCTAGCAAACTGTATATTATAGTTACCCTGAGTACTGTCCCCAATTGCAGTAATGTCATAATTTCCTACATTTTCTCCTGCTACACGTGACAATGTATAATCTATCACATTTTCGTTATCATTTCTCTTCAGCCCGGTAATCGTAGCAGTAAGCTCAGGTTCCTCATCACCATAATTCTTTGACTTATCATCTGCAGCGACCGTTACATCCGCCCTATTGATAGTAAATGTACCATTTACCGTACTCACATCATAATTAGGATTATCACCATCTGTAACAGTTATGGTATAGTCTTTTGCATCCTCACCAGCTTCTCTTGCCAACGTGAAGTCAAGTTCCTCACCGCCTACTGTTCCTGATACAACTGCTGTAAGCTCCGGATCAGCCTCTCCATACACCTTACTACCATTATCTGCGGTAATCGTTGCAGATTTCTTTGTGATCGTTATATCCTTACTTCCTCTGACAGGATCAGGACTATAATTACCAGTTGACACATAGTAATAAACCGTTGTAACTCCTGCATCTTTTCTCGTCGGTGCAGTTAGACTTCCTATGGTATTATAGTTATCTGCTGTAAGCTCCGTAGCATCACTGTAGTAAACCACCGCTTCCGTATTTCCATCAACATCCACAGTTATACTATGCTCTTCTCCATCATAGATTCCTGTATAAGCCGATGCGGTAACTGTAAGATCAGTCTTTGTGATTGTGTATGTTCCATTTACGATTTCAGCTTTATAATTCAGATTCTCATTCCAACTTAGTGTGATAGGATATTCTCCTACAGGTGAGGTATTCGTTGCTGTTGTAGCTGCTGTAATACCCAGCTCATCTCCCTCGATGTAATCTCCGCCTACCTGCCACGTAAGAGTAACTATATCTTCCTTATACTTACCGCTCTTATCATCCGCTGTAATGGTTATATCGGCCTTGTTAATATTAAATGAAATACTGTCCGAAGCTGCAGCATAATTATCTGTTCCGATGATCTCAGCCTTCACATAATAAGTACCTGCCTGAGTCGGCTTTTCGCCTTCTGCTGCAGCGCCACCTTCCTCAGCTGTTGTACCGGTCTTCGATGTACAAGCCTCATCTGTATAGTAAGTATAAACTGCCGTATCAGCTCCGAAATCAGCTGTGACAACAGGTTCATTTGCAGTCTTTCCATAGGTCCAGTCAACAAGCGTTACAGTTGCTGCGTTCGTTGCCTTCGTAATCCTCTGATAACCGTCTGTCACATTAAATGTTACTTCAAAGTTATCATTGGTGTTAGTGAACTGCGATGACGCAAGTCCCATATTTGTGGTTCCCACATCAGTACGTACAGCTGAAGCCGTTCCATTAAACATGAAATATGCTGCATTATATAGATCATCACTGAATGATACGTCATATCCACTTTCACTATGCTCTGAAGCATCATAAACTGTCGTATTGTTATGACCGGTTATAGTTGCTGTGACGCTTCTCCTTCCTATGGTCAGTGTTCCTGTTTCAAAAGTAACGCTGTAGTTACCCTGCTCAGCAGCACCATTTGGAGTAATGGTATAAGTACCTACATTCTCTCCGGCTGTTCTTGTTATGGTATAGCTAAGCTTTTCTGAAGCTAACTCACCATTAGCCATACCTGTTACTGTTGCGGTAAATGTAGGATCTGCTTCTCCGTAGGTCTTGCTCTTATCATTCGCCTTAACTGTTACTACCTTACGGTTGATGGTAAGGTTTGCACCAACATAGTTGATATTGTAATTATCTCCGGCTGAAATAGTTCCCCGGTTTATCGCGTAGGTTCCGACATCTTCACCGGCAGAGCGTGCAAGCGCACCGGTCACGATATCTTCCGTATCGCCGTTCTTAAGTCCTGAAACTGCATAGGTAAGTGCAGGATCATCTTCGCCGTAGGTCTTTTCCTTTTCTTCGGCCGTTATGGTAAGAGTCGCCTTGCCTATAGTAAGTTTTCCGGTTTCATATGTAATACTATAGTTACCCTGCGTAGCAGCGCCAGCTGCTGTGATGGTATATTCACCTATATCCTCTCCCACTGCCCGTGATAGGGTGTAGTTAACAGTATCTGTTCCGACAAGCCCTGCTACTGTTGCGGTAAACTCAGGATCTGCTTCGCCATAACCTTTTGATTTATTATCAGCTGTTACTGTAACTGTCTTGGCATTAACCGTAAGCGTTCCGTTTACGTATGTAATGTCATAGTTTGCTGTTACATCTGTTTCATCATGCTTAATAACAGCAGCGCTCGGCACATTATTACTTTCTCCGACATTTGTCTGACTGCCGGTAACGGTTACGCTTGTTATGGTTTCATCTTCCGCAAGTCCTGTATTTGTATATGTGTTCTTTGTAAGCGCAGTTCCGTCATATATCTTGCTGTCGCTGCCTGCCGTGATAGTAACAGGCTTTGCTGTTACGGTAAGTGTGCCGTTAGCGTATGTGATTTCGTAGCTTGAAGTTACATCTGTATCACCATGTTTGATTACTGCAGTGCTCGGTACGTTGTCACTTGATCCGGCCGCTGTCTGACTGCCCGTTACAGTTACACTTTCGATAGTGTCGCCTGATCCAAGGGCAGTATTCGTATATGAATTCTTCGTAAGCGCTGTTCCGTCATATACCTTGCTGTCGCTGTCTGCTGTGATAGTAAGTGTTTTCTTCGTTACGGTAAGAGTTCCATTTGCATAAGTAATATCATAGCTTGATGTTACATTCTCACCTGCGGAATTCTTTATTACTGCGTTACTCGGTACGTTGTTACTCGTTCCAACTACAGTCTGACTTCCTGTAAATGTAACGCTTTCAATCGTATCGCCTTCTGCGAGATCCGTATTGGTATATGTATGCCTTGTAAGCGCTGTTCCGTCATATACCTTAGTACCGCTGTCCGCTGTGATAGTAACAGCCTTCTTGGTTACTTCAAGAGTTCCATTCTCATAAGTAATCGTGTAGCTTGCTGTTACATCTTCATTATCAGCATTCTTTATAACTGCGTTACTTGGAACATTTTCACTTGTTCCGACTACTGTCTGGCTGCCGGTTATAGTTACACTATCAATACTGTCACCTGTTCCGAGATCAGTATTCGTATAAGAATTCTTCGTCAGCGCTGTTCCGTCATATACCTTGGTATCACTGTCTGCCGTAATTGTAACTACTTTCTTGGTAACTGTAAGAGTTCCATTTACATATGTAATATCATAGCAATCAGATACATCTGTTGCTCCGTGCTTAATAACTGCATTACTTGGAACATTATCACTACTACCGACTACTGTCTGACTTCCGGTAACTGTTACGCTTTCAATCACATCATCGGTTACATGAGCAGTGCTTGTATATGAATCCTTTGTAAGTGCCGTTCCGTCATATACCTTTTCGTCACTGTCTGCCGTGATCGTAAGAGCCTTCTTAGTAATATCGGCAGTTGCTGTCTCTTGCTGACCTGTTGCCGCAAGTACATAGTTAGATACGCTTGCACCGCCAAGAGCAAGAGCGGATATATTAACCGTCTTTCCCTCGCCGACCTTAAATCCGGGGTCTCCTTCTGCAGCAGCAAATGTACCTGTTGCCGTAACTGAAAGTGTATCGCCTTCAACGATTCCATCAAAGCTTGTACCTGTATATACAAGTGTGGCTGCAACTGTCCCGTCATATATCTTATCCGATGCGGTTATACCGCTGACTTTAACAGTTTTCTGTTGAATAGTAACTTCAAATGATCCGCCTTCAGAATCATTATGATTAGAATCCCCGGCTAATCTGTAATAAACAGTATATGTTCCTGCATAAGTTCTCTCAGGAATATCATCTGAATAATCCCCCGTAGTCCCTACTCTATACTGAAGGGTTCCACCACTGAAATGTGCATCACTATCATCAACCAGTTCCTGCGCCGAGCCATTATATATGAGCGTTTTGGCAACAGGCGCTGTTGTTATAGAGGAATCAGCTTTATTAACCGTAAGAGTACCGTCTGCTGTAGTAACAGTATAGTTTCCTATATTTTTAGCTGTTCCGGTTGTCATCAGAACACCATCAACTGAATAGATAACATTTGATGAAGTACCGGCATCTGTGATCTTACTTCCCGTAGTCATAGTTACGGTAAATTCATGCTCATCATCTCCAGACATACCTGTAACGGTAAATGCTCCTACACTATGAGACGTTCCATCATATGTCCATTCACCATCATCAGCTGTAATCGTTACAGCCTTTCGGTTAACTGTCAGTGTTCCTATCGCATAAGTAATATTATAGCTTGAAGTAACGACTGTATCCCCATGCATGATAACTGCGCCACTTGCAACATTGTTGCTGCTGCCTGCTTCTGTCTGGGTTCCTGTTATCGTGATGTCTGTAATCTCATCACCTGTCGCAAGTTCGCCGGAAGTAATCGTATAATTATTACTTGTAAGAGGAGTACTGTCATAATTTTTGCTGGCACTTGCCGCAGTGATCGTTATATCTTTTTTGGTGATAGTCGCATAATCATAAGCGCCGTCTCCATCAGCATAAAGGTCATTATATCCGGTATCACCCTTGACCATATACCATATATAATATGTACCAACTTCTGTTCCGGTTATTGCATCAGGATCAGTAATAGTATATGCACTTGTTTCCGGTTTCGTGGCTGTAGTTGTTACAGCATAATAAACAGTACCATGAAGTGCCGTACCGCCATTTGCAAGGAGCTGCTGTGCTGCTCCATTATATTCAATACTTCCAACAGAACGCGGAGCTACGGTGACAGTAGGGATACCATTTTCAACAGTATAGGTATGCGTAGTTGTTTCCACGGTATAATTACCGCCATTTCTGTCAGATACGGTAACCGTAGCATCCTCTCCCGGATTATTGATATTAGAGTAGCTTATAATATATTCACTGCTTGGTACAGCAACATGAAGATCATCATCATATATCGTGACCTCAGGAAATGCTCCGGCTGGATATTTGTCAGCAAGACCAAGGTTTGCAGCCGGAGTGATGGACTTCGGGCCGATCGTTACTTCTAAAGATGCCTCCGCAATGTCATTATGATTGGCATCTCCAACTACCTTGTAATATACCGTATAGGTTCCGGCATTAGTCGCTGTAGGGATATCAGAAGAATATGTCCCGCCTGTACCAAGCTTATACTGCAATGTTCCATCAGCGGTACTACCTGCTGTTACAAGTGCCTGAGCCGAGCCATTATAGGTAAGAGTATTTGCTGCCGGTGCCGTTACGGAAGCATTTGCTTTTGTGATCGTCAGTGTATAGCTTCCGGTCTTTGTAGTATGGTTCGGTGCAGTTACCTGATAATAGATTGTCTTACTGTCGGCAACATTGGTAGCTGTTGGCGCTGTTGTAAGATCATAGGTTCCGGAAACAGTTCCATATTTTATGGTTACGGTCTGTAAATTTACAGAGGTTGCCGTTATGGCAGTGCCCTGAGGGTTGCTGGTATAGGTATAAGACTGATTAGGTGCGTTTACTGTAATAGTCGCATTGCCTATAGTTCTTGAGCCCAGTGACTGAACAGAGTTAATCTTATCAGTAGTTGTGTCATTATTATTTGCTGTGTCACTCACATAGTCATACCAGAAAATATAATATGTTCCAGCATCTGTTTTGGTATCAATGCTTTGCTTCCAAGTCGATATAGAAAATGTCGGTGTAGTCGAACTGGTCGACACATAGTAATACATCGTTCCGCCGGCTGTTGTGGAACCGGCATTTGCCAGTGTCTTATCTGTACCGTCATACGTTAGTGTTCCTGTAGTGAGTGTAGGCGCGGTAGGTGTGACTGTGCGCTTGCTGATGGTTGCTTTTGCAGCATATGTAGCAGCAACATCATTGTGGTTGCTGTCGCCTGTTACCTTGTACCATATGTAATAATCACCGGCGTTTGTTGCGGACGGCAAGGTCGTACTCCATGATGAAGATGAAGGCCCGCTTGTAGTAGAAGACCCAAGACCATAGTAAATCGTTCCGCCTGAAGCAGAGCCTCCCGCAGCAATGGTCTGCGCAGAGCCGTTGTAGGTCTTGTTTGCCGCGATCGGGGCTGTTGCGGAAGAACTGGTTTTGCCGATTGTCACTGTAACGGTTGAATCCTTTGTACCACTCTTATAATTTGTATTTCCGCCTGCCGATGCTCGGATAACTACAGTATAAGTTCCAACAGGTGTATTTGCAGCTGCAGTCAGTACTCTTGTAGATGTATTGAATCCAAAATAAGAACCACCTGTCTGAGACTGCAGTGAATAAGTAATTGTACCCTGGGCATTTGTTGCCTGATTTAAGTTCTTTGTTTGAGCAATGGTTGCAAAGTTATAGCTCCAAGACTGATTTGCATATGTTATAGGGTTGTTAGCCTGACCAATTGATGCAGTCACACACTGAGGCGCAACAGCGTTATAACCTGTTGCCGCTTCAATTTGATACCAGACATAGTATGTTCCTGCGTTTGTACCTGAAGGAACAGTAGTACTCCAGCCACTTGTAGGAGCTGTGGTAGCATCGCTGCCAAGTACATATTTAAGAGTTCCGCCATTTGTTGTTGCCGCATTAACCAATTGCTGAGAGGAACCGTTGTAGGTAAGAGTTTTAGCTGTCGGAGCAGTATAGGTAGGGTCAGTGGTAAGACTATTAACACTATAAGAAACCGTACAACTATAAACCGTAGTATACATTGTGGGGTATTGAGTACTCTTACAATCCACACTGCCAGAACCCACAGACGCACTTCCTGTCATTGTTTTTTCTTGTTTTTCTGTTTGGTGTGTACTGGTATTAACAATTACATCTCCAGAGCCTTTAACAGTCAGTTTTATATTTGTTGCTGTATCACTAGTACTTATTGTTACAGTTCCACTATTGGAATTAACTGTTGAACTACCAACAACTGTACTACCATTAAGCAATTGAATTTCAACACTGGATGGAGTTGCCCAATTAGAGTTTCCGCCCGTTGCTCCAACCATATACCAACCTATTGTACCTGCATTGACTGTCACGCTATAACTTCCCGCAGCATCCGTCACCGTAATCTCATACTCCACCCCATCAACAGTGACCTTCATCCATTCGGTGCTGGTGAATGCCTGATTTGCGGTCACGATCCACTCTCCGCTCTCGTTTGAAGCTGAGAAGAGTTCTTCATCACTTACACTTACAGCACTGATATCACTATCCTCTGCCGCTCTTCCATCTGCCTTTGTGATCCCAATAAAAGAAAGTATGTCAACAAGAGCGACGCTTGTGTCACCCTGCATCACGTACTGTTTTTCATCATATGTAAATTCAACTGTATAGTAGGAGAAGCCGTCTGTAGAAGCAGATACTGTTGTTCCATCTTCTTCTGTTGGGAGGATATCTGCAGAAAGCGAACCTGAAGCATCTTCTGAAATATGATATACATTTGTTTCAAGGTTTTCATTTGCAACTGCATCCATAGAGAACGAAGCTTTTACATCAGCGCCCTTTTCCGGCTGAAGTTCGTTTCCATCCTTATCGAAAACCTTGATATCATATGTGTAAGATATAGCGACTTTTTCAGTTTCATCTCTCTCCACATCAAGAGCTTCTTCTACTGCACCAAGCTCGGCATTTGAAACCTTTGCAACCGAAAGCGACGCTCCTTCAGGGAATACACCCTCAGCAGCACTAACACTTATCCTGACTCCATCGATGATTACAGGTTCAGGTTTAAATGCAGGGTAAGTTTCTTCATCGATCTGTATATCCGTTTCTGTCGATGTATCACTTTTTTCGGATTCTATAAAAGGATCTGATTCTTCTGTATTACTATCTTCTGTAATACCTTCTTCTGCATCTGTTGAAGTTGCTGTCATACCTGAATCCATTGATTCTTTCGCCAGAACTACCGAATTTGGACACATACCGATTATCATTACAATTACAAGCAAAATCGATATTATCTTTCTTAATCTCTTACCCATATGATTCCCCTCCCAAAGTTCCTTACTAAGGTCTCTTTTTTTCGAAACAAAAATAACCGTCAGAATGCATAGCTGAACGCTATGTATTCTGACGGTTGTTAATTAATATTTGCATTCCAAAAAAGCTCTTCTCTTCTATTCTATTCTCTTGAAGATTATCATGTATCTGTCTCATGTAAATCAACTCCTTTTTACATTTGACGAGTTTCAATTCAACGATATTATCCGGAAGCTTTTACTTTGATGTCATCGATGTCTCGCATACTCTTGATTCATCTATCTATGTTTTATAGGGGTATTTTATCATAATATAACGAACGTTTACAAGGTAAAAATCAATATTGTCCAAACGTTGTTTATTTCTATTTCATCAACCGTCATTAATCCGAATAAGCTTATCGCTTAATGTCATTTTGCTCTTATTGCTAAAGTGAACTTCTATAAGAAACCTACACCCATTTATCTCAGCCATAAAAGAGTCGGGATAATAGACTTCCACGAAATTATTGTTGTTCTGATTGATAGGATGAGATTGATGGATAGATTCATCATTCACATCTGTTGTTGTATTTTTATCATTCATAGTTTAATCAAATTCACTCCATTTCTTATTTAGTAGCTCGTCCACATTCAAATCCTTGACTTCGTGTGATTTGCTCTCAGCATCTTTTATTTCTTCCACACCATCTGGAAGTTCCCACGAATCCGAGAGCAGCCATTTATTCAGAATCTCCATTTTCTTTCTATAGAGTTCACCAGAAATAATCTTTCTATGAACTCCATCACTTATGCGCATATCAAATGCTTTCATATCTCTGGACTTCTTTTTGAACTTAGAATTGTATGGAAGATACTCATAAAGCCGTAGTTCAAGAATTGATAATTTTGCAAATTCCTTTTCTAAGCTTCTGAATTCATTTCTAAGTTCCTTGATCTGTTCCGCTTCTACTCCACCATTTTTATTAACCTTCCACGCTATCTGATTTATATTATTTCCGATAGCATTAATTGCATCAGTCAATTTATTAAAACCTGTATAGTCAACGCGAAATAGAACGCTTGATAGGATTAAATAATTAAAATATCTCGCCATTGTCGTGCAGGACAAAAAATCCATCTGGAACTTTATCTCCTCTAAGACATCCTCTGTTACTCTGAAATGAATCTGTTTCAAATCTGACATTTTCATGCTCCTCTCTTCATCTGAAATATAGTTTTCTATCTTATAGCGGTTATATAAAAATCAAGGGTTTGGGAATTCTCCCAAGTATCAAAATCTTAAAAATCGAAATCAGAATGAATTCTGGTTTTTGAGATTTTGGGGTAAACGGTACCGTTACCCAATGCTTGCCAATTTTCCGCCCTTTTTACCCCCATTTTTCTTCCTCTCCAAAATCGCAAAATTTCAATCTTCCATTTTCTTCAGAACATCAGAAATACGATTTCTGAATTATAGTGAAAAATCAAAAATACAATTTTCGAATTTCAAAAAGAAATCATTTTTTCGATTCTTCTTCTACATCGAAACCAAAAAATGCAAAAAAAGAAGGCAGCTATGAATTTGATTTTTCAAAATCATAACTGCCTTCGTATTTTCAAATATTCAATTGTGTTTGTTACTGCATTTTAGGCTCCGCTAATCCTTTTATAACATCCAAAGGAAGTTTTGTTGTCTCGGCAATATCTTCAACTGTATTTTTTCCTAAAGCAAGTAAAGCCTTCGCAATTTCTATTGCCTTTGCATCAGCTGCCTTCTTTTTCATATTCTGTTCAGCTAAGCACACATTAATCACCTGCCCTTCCTCAAATTCCATTTCTGAATTAGTTACATCTCTGATAAGTTCTGCTGTTTCTCTATCAATATTTTCGTATACTTTATCACTATCCAACACTTTTTGCAAGGCTTCATCATCTTTTGAATACTTTATAAACTTCAAAGCCTTGGCAAGTGTAGTTTCAAATTTTTCAAAATCATCATCACTCATATTATATGGAGCAACGAGATTTATCTTATAATCTGGAACAAATTTCAGGATACTCTTATCATTTACCGAAAACATTTCATGAAGTGTCATCGGAGCCGTCCATTCATCAGCTGACCAATACATTACAAGAGTTATTACTGGAAGCAGCTTATCATCCTTGTAAAATCCGCTAAGGAACTCCCCATTATTGATTTCTTTAGTTTCATCACTTTTACGATGGGATGACGCAGCTCTTTTCACCTGCTTATCATATTGTGCAGCATCATAAACCATATTTTTTACAGGCATAGCAAAATGCTCTTCTGCCTGGTTTTCGATTCCAAGTATTAGATATGCTGCATTCTCATCGTACATTGCACATACATACTTTAGAACATCTCGATATTTCTGAATCGTATCAGCTACATTGTCATCTCCATACGGCATAGATAACTCACGAGAATCCATTTCCTTTAGCTTATCCGGATCTATAACCTTCTTACCATTGTAGAGAAAATAATTAAATATATCTGCAAAATGAGCATTATCTGACATATACTCATATGTCTTAGCATCAATTTTTCCCATTCTCTCACCTGTCCTTTCGCTATATATTATAACAAATGTTGTTATCACTTTCCACCGTGATATTATGCTTTTGCCACCATCTTCTTATACTCATTTACAGGTATTCCATAGGTGTTTGGATTCTGTCTCATCCTCTCTTCTTTCTGAGCTTTCTTCTTGGCTTTATTCTTTTCATAGTCTTCTCTGGTCTTTCCAGATGCTTTTCTTCTCAGGTAATTCTCATGGAGTCTCTTTCTTCTCGCTTCAAGCTTATCCATTTCTGCTTTCTTCTCTGCCAGCTCCTCTTCCGTGAGTTCTTCATCTTCAGCGGCTGGTAATTCAAGCTTTCCGATGAAACTGAAATAGATTTCTACTTTCTGAGTATAATTAACAATCGCTCCACGCTGTTCTCTCTCATGTATTACAATCTTATCAATAAGCTCATTTACCATATAGGGGGTGATTTCTTCGAAGTCATCATATTGACTTATAGCATTGATAAATCTATTACAGTCGGTCTCTGAACTGCTGATGTTCTGAATCTCCTGCTCTAAGGTATTTACCTTATCACGGATATCCATCTGTTCTTCCTCATACTTTTTTGAAAGTATATCATATCTGTTATCAGGAAGCTTTCCGGTAATATTATCCTCATATATCTTGCATATCAGATTTTCTAATTCATCAATACGAACCTTATATTTTGAAATCAGCTGCTTCTTTGCCTTTATATCATCCTTATATTCATCTCCGGAATCATCTTGAAGTCTGGATATAAAACCATCTGCATTATTTTCAATATCAGACTTAACATACTTAAGCGTCTGCCTAATAATATCAATTACGGTATCCTCATCAATCCTATGACCTGTAGGACAAAGAGTTCTTATAGGTTGCTTGGAATAATTACCACATACAAATACATTTTTATCTGTTCCGTTATACCTGCGATGGATATAAAGTTTACCGCCACAGTCCGCACAGAACATATGACCACAAAGTGGACTTACTTCTCCCCATCCATTTGGATATCTTTTTACAGTTCCTCTTATCCTCTGGACAGCGTCAAATGTATCCTGATCTATTATTGCCTCCTGAGTATTCTCAAATACCTTCCAGTTGTCCTCTGATACATAATGACTCTTCTTATCCTTAAAGTGCTTCTGAGTCTTGAAATTGACTGTATGTCCCAGATACTCCTGCCTTGACAGGATAGATACTATAGTGGAACTGCACCATCTATAAGGATGCTTGAAATCATAACTCTGATACAGTCCCATTCCAAGCATTTTCTGATGATATCCCGGTATAGGGACTTTCCTCTCTTCCAGAATCTTGGCAATCATATATGGACCGAGTCCCTGCATAGTAAGCTTAAAGATTTCCTTTACAATTTCAGCAGCCTCTGGATCTACAATCCATTTTTCAGGATCATCCGGATCCTTCATATAGCCATATGGTGGCGAACTTGCAACATGTTTGCCGGAATTACCCTTAGCAACAAAAGTAGAATGTATCTTTTTACTTGTATCCCGGGCATACCACTCATTCATTATAAAACGGAACGGAGCAAAATCATCCTCAGCTTTAAAGGTATCCGTTCCCTCATTTACGGATATCAGCCTTATTCCCTTCTGGCGAAGCATTTCCGTACATTGTCCCACCTTAAGATAATCCCTTCCAAGACGGCTCATATCCTTTACGATGATGGTTCCGATATCACCTGATTCCACATCACCCATCATCTGCATAAAGCCCGGTCTGTCAAATCTCAGCCCTGAGATTCCATCATCCGTATAATCCCTGAGATTTGTAAAACCATTTTGCAGAGCATAATCCCTAAGCAGCTTCTTCTGGTTGGATATACTATAAGATTCACCCTGCAGCTCATCATCACGCGAAAGACGTTCGTAAAGTGCTGTAACATTACCTGTTTTCTTCATAGGCGCTTCCTCCTCATAAAAAAATGTAACCCTATAATTCATCTTCAGTATTCCAAAAGGTGAGTTCTTTTAGTTTACATAACATTTCAAACTGATTCAACCCTGAATACTGATATATGATTAAAAAGTCACTGTAATGTTATTACACCGGAAGCAGAATGGTCCTTCTCCTGTACTCGAAAACCTTTTCCTCATCATATCTTCTGTTGACTAAAGGAGATATCAGAACAAAAAGCGAAATGAACAGTACCAGCAGGATGAGCGATACATTTCCATATAAAGATACAATATCAATGAACATTTCATCACTCCTCTCCGGTCATCGCCCTGAAAAGCTCCTGAAGATTCATATTATCAACCTTGTAGCCTCTGTCACAAAGCTCTTCGATCTCACTTTCCCCCAGCTCGTCGTAGATACGGATTTCCTTTATATTCTGTCCGATGAAAGCCTTTGAAAGAATATTCTTCCCTTTAAGAAGATCGTCTATGTCCTGTCGTCCGGTCAGCTTCTTCGAATATCTCTGTACATTTTCAATGTCATCCGTAAGTATGACTTTTCCGTTATGGAGAATGATCACATCGGTAAATACATTTGTCATTTCCTCTATAAGATGACTTGTCAGGATCATCGTCCGAGTATACCTCTCCTGTTCCTCCATAAGAAGATTGTAAAGCTCCTTCCTGTAAACTGCGTCCAGGCCGGAGTATATCTCATCGAAAAGAAGTATTCTCGTGCCGCTGCATAAACCGATTATGAGTCCCACTGCCGTCTGCTGGCCTTTAGACATAAGACCGTATACGGATTTCTCATCTATCCTGAAGAATTCGGTCAGTCTATGCTGTAAGTCTTCGTTCCAGCGGGTATAATACTTACTTGCCATACTGAATATCTTCACCGGCTTAAGGTCCGAGAATACCGGTACGAAATCCTTCATATAACAAATATCTGACAGAACTCTGTCATTCTCATATGCTTCCTCACCGATAAGCTTTATGCTGCCGGAATCAGGCAGATATCTCGTTGTAAGGAGATTCATAAGCGTCGTTTTCCCCGAGCCGTTCCTGCCGAGAAGCGCATATGTATGACCGTCCAGCATCTTAAGATTTATATCGTCAATAACCTTCTTATCACCAAAGCTCTTCGATACATTTTCAATCTCAACCGTAATCATGTTAATCACCCCAGCTTTCATCATTTTCGATAATAGAGATCAGTTCTTCCTTCGTAAGTCCAAGCCTTCTGGCATTTCTGACAAGACCGGTCACTTCCTTTCGGGCAAGCTCGGCCTTTGCCTTACTTATAAGCTTCTCCCTTGCACCGGTTTTGACGAACATTCCGATTCCGCGTTTTTTATACAGAATCCCTTCATCTGTAAGTATGTCAAAGCCTTTCCTCACCGTAGCGGGATTGATGCCGTAAGTTCCTGACAACTGATTAGTGGAAGGAATGCATTCTTCTTCAGCTATATTTCCATTCAGAATCTCTGATCTGATCCAATCGGCCACCTGCACAAATATAGGTGTTAGAGATGTATCATCAATCTTCAAGGTATCCCTCCTCTCTATAGCACGCCATACGTTATGTGGTTAGTTACTTAAGTAACTAACCACACTATAGCATCTGCCAAATTCTTTGTCAATACAGAAAATGTTTTGTTATAACTTAAAACAAAAAACGTGAGACGATGCCGGATTACTATATATAGCATTATCGTCACATATTCCTATCAGCATTTTTGCTTCAATTTAAACTCTTTTGTTCTTTACTAAACATCATCACCACTTTGCAGATATTATCTCTCCCTTAAGATAAAGATTTCCTTTTACCTCTTCTTTAATAGGCTTTATTTCTCCTTTATTTACCAGATAAGATATATTCTGTCTGGAGCAATTAAGTTCAGAAGAACTCTTCGTTGTATCATAGGTGTTTCTTTTTACAAATGATACAAAATCTGAGAGACTTACCGGAATAACCTGTCCACCTTCGTATAATCTGGATGCTGGTATATCAAATGAATCATTAAATGTCATATAATACCCTCCCTCACCTACTCTGCCGGAAAATAATACCTTTTCATTCGACAAAACCTTATCTAAACCATATAGATTCGAAAGAGTTTCTGGATAAACTCTTTTTACGGTTTCGTCTTTGAAGAAGCAAATAATGCTTCGATTTTCAGAGACAAAGCATTCCTTAAGATTCTTCTTTTGCCTTTCCTGAACGTATTCCGGAAGTCCGCTTATTTTCTCTATAAAAAGACTATCCTGTGAACATTTACCTCGCGACAGTTCCATAAGTCGCATTTCATCATATGCTTCCATCTTATGGTTGGCAAGAATACTGCTTATATTCTGCCTATCGTTTGGAATCACTCTTTCTTTAACCCATAGATAACTTATATCTCTTGGTATTGTAAACTGACGTTTTTTAATAAAGCTTGTAAAAAGGAGAGGTCCTGTCCACTCGTCAAGAGTTTCCTCAAGTTCGACGATGAAAACCTTCGTCCTTTCATAGTAGAGCAGTACCCCCACGGATCTCCCTAATTCTGAATCTGATATTCTATAAACTTTCATATCTCTTATACCTTTCAAATATCATATCCCAAATTTTGTCCAGATATACTTTAGGAAGTACCACATCCAAATCCCCTAGAATATATGCCCTGTCATCACGTGCTAGTCTTCCCGAGAAAACCCTATGTTTATCCTCTATCAATTTCAAATTTTTAAGGCAGGAGAATCCTCCTACAAAACTTTGGCATCGTCTGTCTTCCATGATATCAAATTTTTCTACTTCTTCTTCAGAAAAACAAGAATAAAGAAGTGATAAACCATGATCGAAGAGCGGGGCTATTCTCATTGTATGTGCCCTTCTATTTCTCAGAACTTCTATGTTAGCACCATGTCTGTCTCTGTTGAGTATGATATAGTCAACTGCTATCATGGTATCAACATAATTTTTCCAGCCATTTCTTACACAAAAATCATAATGCGACTCACCGGGGAATGCATTAGCTGTATAAAAATCATCTAATGCTACCTTGCTTTCTCCTCTTTCCTTAAAATCCTTTGATGCTGAAAGATATGTCGAAATCAACTTTCCCTCAACCTCTATATCCGCATTTATGAGATCATATTCCAAATGGGGAACTTTAAGTAACGTAAGTAATCTATCAACAATAAGTTCATTTATACATTCATGACCTACTACTCCATTAATCGAATCAAAATTTGAAAGCTTATAATAAATCTTTTTCCCATCAAGAGTAGACTCTGATTTTAAAAAGCTTCCTGCAGTTCCACTGGAACTTCTCGCGTGTGCCCATTTAAGATATGTTAGATCTTGTTTTTCTTTAATAAATCTTCCGCTCATCTTTTCCCCTTATCAATTTACTTGTCGTGCGTCAAATATCCTTCATTAACAATAAAGTACATTATTATTTGTCGCGCGTCAAGTAAAAAAGAGGCAGTTCATGCGAACTGCCTCAAATCACATCATACTAAAGTAACGTAAGCAACCGGTTGAGTCTTTAGTTACTTCTCATATTTTTCCAGCACCAGGTCTACCTCATCCTGCTCTGCTTTTGTTAGTACCATTTCCGTGGAAATGACTATTACAACGTCTTCACCCTTCTTAAGAATCCCATATGCATATTCTGTAGCAGGGGTGACTGCCAGCTCAGGCATTTCCGCGATAACATCTTCTGACGGGGCATAAATCTCAACCACATCATCAACCGAAAGCGCCATTTCAACGCCGTTCATACGGGAAATCAGCACCTTATTCCTACCTTCACCAACTAGCTTATTTTCATAACCCAGTACATATCTCAGATTTATTACAGGAAGTATAGTATCTCTCAGGTTTATGATTCCTTCAAGGAATTTTGGTGCTCTTGGAACAGGAGTAGGTTTTGAAACCTCCTCTATACTTGTAACTTCCAATATATCGACAGCATAAATCTCACCATCAAGAGTAAATATAATGTACTTCTTATCCATATTATACCTCTCCCAATAAATTCCCGGAGTACTTACATTTCCATCCAAACTAAAATGAATTATCGGGAAGCTCTATTCCTCCCCGACCTTCTTCCCGGTAGCGAGGAATTTCAGATACGCTCCCATAAATCCATCAAGATCTCCGTCAAGTACCCTTGCCGCATCACCCATCTCATAATTAGTTCTGTGATCCTTTACAAGAGTATATGGCTGAAGAACGTAGGATCTTATCTGATTTCCGAAACCATTCTCAGTTATTTCGCCCCTGATATCGGACAGCTTATCCTCCTGCTCCTTACGTTTCAGCATATAAAGCTTCGCGCGGAGCATTTTCATGGCTTTATCCCTGTTCATATGCTGTGAACGTTCATTCTGACACTGAACCACTATACCGGTAGGGATATGAGTTATACGTACTGCCGAACTGGTCTTATTGATATGCTGACCGCCGGCGCCACTGGATCTATAGGTATCAACGCGAAGATCCTCGTCATTAATCTCTATCTCTATATTATCATCCATTTCAGGCATGACATCAAGCGAACAGAAAGAAGTCTGCCTCTTGCCATTTGCATTAAATGGAGAAATTCTTACAAGTCTGTGCACGCCTTTTTCCGACTTAAGATAGCCGTAAGCATGATAGCCATTCACCTGAAATGTAACGCTCTTAATTCCTGCCTCGTCTCCGTCCAGAAGATCAAGTACTTCGACAGAAAAGTCATGTTTTTCAGCCCATCTCGTAAACATACGGTAAAGCATGCCTGCCCAGTCGCAGGACTCAGTTCCGCCCGCTCCTGCATGGAGTGTAAGAACTGCATTATTCGCATCAAACTCTCCCGAAAGAAGAGTCTCCACACGAAATGAATCGAACTCCTTAGTGAAAGCCTCAAGCATCTCGCCTACTTCGTTCGTGAGCTCTTCATCCGCTTCTTCTTCCGCCATCTCTATCATGGTGCCAATATCTTCGTAATCTCTGTAAAGTGTATCAAACTTCGCTATAGAATCCTTGAGATTCTTTACTTCTTTAAGAACCTTGCCGCTTGCAGCAGCGTCATCCCAGAAGTTTTGATCCTCCATCAAAGCTTCAAGTTCTTTTATACGTTTCTCCTTACCTGCAACGTCAAAGTGAATCCCTCACTTCCATGAGTGGAGTCTTATATCCGCCGTAGGTGAACTTATACTGATCTAGCTCTAACACTCATTTCACCTTCTTTCCATCATTGGCTGGTCAGCTTGCGCCGCCTGCTCCTTCGTAGCTAGCCTCTTGGCACCATATGTGCTTCGCACATATGATATCCCTGCTTCGCAGGTCTATGTTCCGCTTCGCGTAACGTGTCCTCGCTACGCTCGGATCATGAGCCTCTGAATCTCGCTTCGCTCGATTCCTTCTCATGACCTACCGCAACAGTTTTTATACTTCTTGCCGCTGCCGCATGGGCACGGGTCATTTCTTCCTATCTTAGCCTGCTTTCTCTTAACAGGTTCCTTCTTGCTGGTTGTGTCCTTGTTGGTTCCGGTAACCTTCGCCACCTCTTCCCTTTCAACCTTTTCCTCAACTCTTACATGAAGAATGTATCTGGCAGTATCTTCTTTAATGGCTTCTGTCATGTCTTCAAACATCTCATATCCTGCCATCTTATACTCAACTACCGGATCTCTGGAGCCGTAGCCCTGAAGCCCGATACCCTGACGGAGCTGAGCCATATCATCAATGTTGTTCATCCATTTTTTATCAACAACCTTAAGAAGGATAACTCTCTCTATCTCACGCATCTGATCGGGATTACCGATTTCTGCTTCCTTAGCCTCATAAAGATCAGCTGCTTCTTTCTTAAGTCTTTCCTTAAGAAGTTCCGGATCGCCCTTTGATTTTTCTTCATCTGTAAGCACGATAGGTTTAAGTGGAATAATAGGCCTGAGCGTGTCATTTAATTCCTTTATATCCCAGTTATCAACTCCCGATTCTTTTGATGCGGCTCTGTCTACAAATGTATCGACAGTATCCATAACCATTCCGAATACTGTATCACGCATATTCTCGCCATCAAGAACTCTTCTTCTTTCAGCGTAGATAACTTCTCTCTGCTCATTATTAACTTCATCATATTCAAGAAGGCTCTTTCTTATGGCAAAGTTATTGCCCTCTATCTTCTTTTGAGCTTTCTCAATGAAGTTTGTTATTGTCTTATGCTGAATCTCTTCACCCTCAGGAATCTTAAGAGCATCATACATGGACATGATTCTCTCTGAACCGAACAGTCTCATAAGATCATCTTCAAGTGAAAGATAGAACTTAGATTCACCCGGATCACCCTGACGACCGGAACGACCACGGAGCTGATTATCAATACGTCTTGACTCATGTCTTTCAGTACCTATTACCTTAAGACCTCCCAGTTCTGCAACGCCTTCGCCAAGCTTGATATCAGTACCACGACCTGCCATGTTGGTAGCAATGGTAACCGCACCGCGCTGACCTGCATCTGCAACTATCTCAGCCTCAAGTTCATGGAACTTGGCATTAAGTACTTTGTGAGGAATGCCCTTCTTCTTAAGAAGTGCGCTGAGTTCCTCTGATGAATCGATATTAACTGTACCTACCAGTACAGGCTGACCTTTTTCGTATGAAGCTGCAACATCATTAACTATAGCCGTAAGCTTCTCTTTCTTGGTCTTATATATGGCATCTTCATGATCGATACGAGCAACAGGAAGGTTGGTAGGAACTACAACAACATCCATGCCGTAAATCTCACGAAATTCATTTTCCTCTGTAACAGCAGTACCTGTCATTCCGGCTTTCTTCTCGAATTTATTGAAGAAGTTCTGGAATGTGATTGTCGCAAGAGTTCTGCTTTCACGTTTAACTTTAACATTTTCCTTTGCTTCAATTGCCTGATGGAGTCCGTCAGAGAAACGTCTTCCCGGCATGATACGTCCGGTAAATTCATCTACGATAAGAACTTCATCGTCCTTAACAACATAGTCCTGATCCCTGTGCATAAGTGCGTGAGCACGGAGTGCCATGATCATCGTATGCTGAATCTCAAGGTTATCACTGTCTGCAAGGTTCTCTATATGGAAGAACTGCTCAACCTCTTTGACACCCTGAGCCGTAAGAACTACATACTTATCCTTTTCATTTACAAGATAATCGCCGTCTTCTTCAATTTCTTCGCCCATGAGCATATCCATCTTGCTGATTTCCGTTGATGCAGTACCCTTCTGCATACGTCTTGCAAGATAATCGCACATTCTGTAAATGTCTGTGGATTTGCCACTCTGACCGGAAATGATAAGAGGTGTACGCGCCTCATCGATAAGGATGGAATCAATCTCATCGATAATCGCATAGTGAAGTCCACGCTGAACCAGCTGTTCCTTGTAAATGACCATATTGTCACGAAGATAATCGAAACCAAGCTCGTTGTTTGTTATATATGTAATGTCACAGTTATACGCCGCACGTCTCTCGTCATTCTTCATTTCATTAAGAATGACACCAACCTTAAGGCCGAGAAATTCATGTACCTGACCCATCCACTCGGCATCACGTTTTGCAAGGTAATCATTAACTGTAACTATACATACGCCCTTGCCTTCAAGAGCATTAAGATAAGCCGGAAGTGTTGATACAAGCGTCTTACCTTCACCTGTTCTCATCTCTGAAATTCTTCCCTGATGAAGTATAACACCACCTATAAGCTGAACGCGGAACGGCTTCATCTTAAGAACACGCCATGCCGCTTCCCTTACTACCGCAAATGCCTCAACGAGAAGATCATCAAGAGTTTCTCCCGCTGCAAGTCTTTCTTTAAATTCGGTTGTCTTTCCTTTCAGTTCATCATCCGATAATTTCTGCATCTCTTCGTCAAGAGCTTCAATCTTATCTACTATCGGATATATCTTCTTCAGTTCCCTGTCACTATGGGTTCCGAAAATTTTATCAATAAAAGCCATGTTTTGCCTCCGGATATTATTTTACCGCATAACTATAACATTAAAACATCAAAGACGCAAGCAGGCAAGCTATTTTTGCTTGCCTGCCCGATAACTGTATTAATCTCTATATGTAATATAAATTCACATGAATCAGTATCATAAAACATCACCGATTCATCATTAATTGTAAATGTACCATTTGCCATCTACCTTGATGACACGCATTATGCTTGCACCACTCGTTTCTGCTTCGCCTTCCATCTTATATTTAAACTCCGTGTTTATGCTGTATCCTTTTTCAATGTCAATATCAAGGTTGTAATAATCCTTATATTCTTTTTCCAGACTCTCTACTACAGTCTCATCATAAGGAGTATAATCAACTATCTTAACATCCGAATAAACTGTTGCATCCGAGAGGAAGTAAGTCTTAAAGTATTCATCAATTGTAATATCCCCAAGAACCTCCTTATATCCGGCTATGTATTCCTCCATATAATCCTTCATCTTCGGAGGGCAGGTTACTTCTTCGTATTTAATGCCATCGTCTTCATTCAGTGCCTCATAATAAGACTTTACTGTCTTTGCAACAGCTCTTTTTTCAAAGAAACCTGTCTTTATGATATAAACTGTTCCGACGATAAGACCGATAAGAAGCAGCGCAGCAATTATTCCTATAATAAGAGGTTTGTTGTTTCTCTTCTTTGTTGCAACACTCTTTATATCCACGGGTGCTTTTTTCTTTTCCTTTGAATTATTCTTAATATCCGTCGAAGGCTTTTTGGGGGCAGGAGCTGCAGAATCAATATCATTAAAAATGTCATCCAGATTATCATCTTTCGCTTCAGTCCCCTTTTTCATGGTCATTTTCTTCGGAGCTTCAGCATGCACCGCAGTATTATTTATCTCTTCGTCAACCTTCTCCTTTATGGATTTAAGGTCATCTTCCATAATATCATCAAGACTGCCGTCATAATCCTTTGAATAATCTTCATCAAGATCCACCTGATAGGAGCCGCAGTATTTACATTCGGTAGCGTTATCTTCTATCTCCTTAAGACAAACTATACATTTCTTCATCTTACATACCTTTCATTTCGTAAGCTTAACAAAAACAATTGGAAGGAGCCAAAGACCATATCCTCTGACTCCTTCCTTTGTAACTTCTATGTTCAATGCCTTAGAACTCAGGCTCTATAAGTCCGTATGTGTTACCTTTTCTCTTATATACTACATTTACTTCATCTGTTTCAGCATTTCTGAATACAAAGAAGTTATGTCCCAGAAGCTCCATCTGTACGCATGCATCTTCAGGATACATCGGCTTAACAGCAAATCTCTTGCTTCTTATGATCTGGATCTCGTCCTCATCATAGTCGACCTCTTCATCAATAAAATTATCCTGGAAAAATGCTGCATCCTGCTCTTTATCGATAAGCTTTTTCTTATATCTTGTAACCTGACGCTCGATTATCTCAACAACCATATCTATTGAAACATACATATCGTCGCTGACCTGCTCAGCTCTGATGATATGACCCTTCATAGGGATTGTTACTTCTATCTTCTGTCTTTCTTTCTCAACAGAAAATGTAACTATCATTTTGGTATCTTCGTTGAAATACTTTTCAAGTCTTCCAAGCTTGTCGTAAATTGCTTCCTTAAGTCCATCTGTAACATCGATGTTTTTTCCACTGATTATATAGTTCATAAACGCTCACTCCTTTGCAAGTTCTTACTCTTAAAATGTTTCTTTTACAGACATATAACCACCCTTATGTCTGTATATTAAGAGCTACGCTCATTATACCACAGTGGCGTAGTACTATCAAACGAAAAAGTCTATTTTACTATAGTGCCTTTGGTTTGGGTTTAGTCGGAAGTTTGACAAAACGTTTTGACAATAGAGAAATACACCCCGGCATAATAAAATTATGTAAAGCATAATTATTTGCCGGTTTATTATTAATCGGCATAGTTTAAGGAGATATTTTGCTTATGAAAAGAAATAAAAAACGGCGTCTGATCGCCATTATACTTGCACTTTGTCTGGTGATTGGATCTATGCCGGCAAAGAGTGTTTACGCTGAAGGAGAAACGGAAGTTGCCTCTTCAACCGACGCCGCTGCAAAGACTGATGACATTGAAAAAGCTGAGCCTGACGGTGAAACAAATGACACGAATAATAGCAAGGAGGATGAAATAAACTCTGCTCCTCTTCTTAGTCTTGGTGAAGGCGAACCTGATACTTCAGGGATGGTATTCGTGCAGTTCGACAATATGACTTCTATTTCAGAAGCTGCCAAAACCGTTACATTTAATGTAGATAATTCTTCTTATGTTTTTGAAGTAAGATACGATGCATCTCTGTCAAATGATGTTGTATGGAAAAACAACGGCTTATACATCAACCCGGACAAACTGTTTAACGTTAGCTTTGTAGTGACAAATGAATTTAGAGACAACTGTGCCATTCGTGTAATACTTGCCTCCGGCAATCAGGATTTATCCATAAACGGAGATAATGAATGTAACCTTGGCGGTCTTGGGCTATCTGCCGGAAATTCAATTCATTTTGAACCATATCCAAGCAGAAACAATTCGCAAGGCAGTGGAAATGTAGAGGCTGTCATAAATCTTATGGGAGTGGACGGTACCTGGACCGGAGAGCCCATGGTAAGAGATAATTACGATACCATGGATGATGAAACAGGAATCGCATCTGTTCCATATAATAAATATGCCTATGTTGTAAGTGTTGGCATCAATGAAGGAAACAGAACCGAATACATGAGGCAATATGATAAAAACGCTGACATAAGTACTTATAAGAATCAGACTGTATTCTTTGACAGATCAACTGATGAAAACGGTGATCCAACCAATAAAGTAAGCATTGAATTCTCCACAAACTGGGGAAACAGGATTGAAACCATCGAAATAAACGGAACCTCTTACCCTGTTCCGCTTGATTATTCCAATAGAAATGCATGGCTTAACAGTATAAGAAGCCAGAACGTTTCATTTACTATAGATAATGTTCCGGAAGCAGCTCCCGACACATCTGGTGATAACGAGAACAAAGAAGTATATAACATCAGTATAAAAGTTCGCCCTATCACGCCGGAAGAATGCTTTATCGGAAACTTCCTTTGGAATGATGATGATAATCCAAACGATGACCAGTGCATACCTCACTCCAGGCTTAAACTTCTTTCAGTTACATATAATGATGGTACGGGTGAATACACAAAAACTATTGATGAACTAAAGGACGAAAACGGAAATGACCTTTATCCTTTCCTTCATTATAATGAGCACAAAGAAGAAGGCACAGGCATAATGTGCGGGGAAATGGTTGTTCCCGAAGGTTCATGGGTAACGATGAAGATCGAGCCCGAATATGGCTATCAGGTAAAAGCCTTTAAGCTTTCCGGAGATGATGTAAGAACAGCTACAGAATCCTCAATATTCAGCTTCAGAGTCGGAAGAGGCAACTTCCACATCGGTGCTCAGGTTGAAGAAACTGAAAATGACGCTAAGATCAGCGCAGACGGAGTGGATGCTGCTATGATTGAACTGGACGATGGAGTGATAGATGCAGGTACCGCAAGACTTTATATAGATACTCCTGAATTAGATGATGAAAAACAGGATGCATTCATGCGTGTTGCTGATGAAAACGGGCTTTCTCTCGAAGATGCATTTGAAATTAGCCTTGATCAGGTATTCTTCAAGGGAACGGGAAGTACTGACGATGTATGGTCATTTGAGATGAATGATCTTGAAAATCCGGGACTTATATATCTTCTGCTTCCAAGCAGTTATCTCGGGAAGAAAGTATCTGTAGTGCACAACATCCATAACGGAGACGATTTTGAAGTTATTGAAGCCGAAGTAATACCGGCATCAGAGCTGGCTCCCGGTATGGAAGGAGCCATGGTTATATTCCCTGCAGACAGCTTCTCAACTTTTGCCCTGGCTCTTTCTGAGGATACAACTGATGAAGATATTACAGAAGAGACTCCTAATGATGATAGCTCTGATAAATCAGCCAGCAAGAGTGACAAAGGAAACAAAAAAAATCAGAGTGCGGGTACCACTGATAAAAAAACCGCAGATGATACTCCTGTGAATATAATAGTAATACTTATGATCATATCTCTTTCAGGCATAATATACTGCTGCACTAAAAAACATTACTTGATGCGCAACTAACACCTATTTATCAGAGGGACAGTCCCTCTGGTAAAAATCAATAGGAATTATTAAATTCGTTACAATCGACGAATTTTTTCGACCACTTTACGTAATAATATGGCTTGTTATGTAAAGCAAAGATTTGTTGATAATGTTGATAACTTTGTGAATAACCCAACAAATCACGTATTTCCGTGATAGTTATCAACAGGCTTTAAATTGTCTGACTGTTAATTATAGTCAACCAAACCATATGTTTGTTGTGCAAATTATACAAAAAACGGGGCATTTATGATAAATGTCCCGTTTTACTTTCAAAAATAAAGTTGACAACTGACTTTCTGTATGTTTGATTTTGTTTTCCCTCAACAAGAACGTAGCCCCGGCAAAAATCTGCCGAGGCTACGAGAATATATTTTGGTTTTTTTTGTGATCTTATTTAATAATTCTTACAGCCTTATAAGGTGTTCTGTAATTATATACAGAAGTCTTGATTCCGGCTGAAGGTGAACTTGCATGTACAACCATGCCGTTACCTGTATAAAGTGCAACGTGACCGATTCTTCCGCTTGAGTTGAGATAGTAGATTAAGTCACCGGGCTGAAGAGCTGACATGCTTACTTCATAACCCGCACTTGGCTGTGAAGAAGATGCATGTGGAAGCTTATATCCAAAATGTGCATATACTGACATTGTGAATCCTGAACAGTCACATCCGTTTGTAAGACTAGTTCCACCATAAACATATGGGTTACCTACGAACTGAAGTGCATATGATGCAACCTGCTGACCAAGTGCCACATTTCCGCCTGTAGTTGCAGGAGCTTCAGTTGTCGGTGCTTCTGTTGCAGGAGCAGCTGTTGTTGCTTCAGTTGCTGCCTCTGTTGCCTTTTCTGTTGCAGGTTCATTATTATTCTGAGTCTCATCAGGTGCAGTCGTTGCTTTCTCAGTTGCTGCCTCTGTTGTTGCTTCTGTCTTTGCAGCTTCCTTAGCCGCTGCCTCTTCCTCGCGTTTCTTCTTAGCTTCTTCTGCTGCTGTCTCTTCAGCAACTGTAGTAGCTCTTGGAGTAGAATACTTTACTTCGAGGTACTCTGTCTTAACATATCCTTTAATGTCTCCATCAACTGAAATGTATGACCACTCACCCTTCTCTCCGAGAATATCATAACTCTCTCCGCTAGGAACAAGTGTAAGAACCTCACTGTTTATATCTGCTTCACTTCTTACTCGAAGATTATCAGCTACAATCTTAGCTTTAAGTGAAACATTGTTAGCTTCACACCACTTACCGGCATCATCACCAAATGCAAGGTATTCTGTCTTAACATATCCTTCGCAGTTACCTGACTGAACGAATGTCCATCCGGCCTTTGTCTCACCAACGAGGCAGATTCCGCCACTTGCAAGATGACCGACGATTTCTCCTTCTTCTGATGCGATTCTTCTTATATTAAGACGATTGCCACTGTCTACAGTAGCTACTGCTCTATCCACGAACTGCGCATATTTTACAGCCGGCTTCTCAGGTTCAGCATCACTTGCAGTTGCCTCTTCAGTCTTTGCATCTGTAAGCGTAGCAACTCCGTCAACATATGTTATCTCTGTAAACTTAGCAGCTATATCATTTGACTTGGCATCCAGCATGCTTACAAGTTCAGCCAGCTTACTCTCATCTGATTCCTTAATAAAGGTTTCAAGTCTGCTTGAAATACTTATATTCTCCATATACTGCGTGTCAGATGCAGCATTTACTGTAAATGATGAAAGAAGCATTGTTGATGCAAGTATTGTTGCTGTTACCTTCTTAAAACTAATCACTTTATAACCTCCAAATGGTCAATATTTTCGATATAAAAATCCAAAATGTTTCGTTTCAAATAAATTTGTTACAAAAATGTTACAAATTGTTACATCGCTAATATAACATTCATGAAATATAATGTCAACATAATTTTATGTTTTTTTTTTACTAATTTCCGGAATCCCCCCGACTACGCCACAATTATGTGTCCTTTTTGTGAAAATGTATCTCAATTCAGTTTACATAATAATTGTTACCTGTTATGTAACATATTCTGTAACATTTTATGTAACAATTTTTCTGAACATCCCTCCCCATTGACTTACGTGGTACAATGTGCGTATATGAAACGCACATTGTATCCGTCTAAAGACGGACTGGTTTCTGCGAAACCCGCCTGCAACATCCCGGATTTGCTGATGCAAATCTCGATATTGTGGTATAATAGGCATGATTTACGAAGTAAATCATGTGCGAGCGAAGCGAGTATGCATTACGCGAAGCGTAATATAGACCTGCGCAGCAGGGATATCATATGTGCGAAGCACAGATGGCACCACAGAATAGGCATGATTTACGAAGTAAATCATGTGCGAGCGAAGCGAGTATGCATTACG
>CAMOWK010000019.1 GCA_946628415.1 uncultured Lachnospiraceae bacterium
TCTGTCAAAACATCTGCCTGCATTTTTTATTATTTCAATACCCCTGTCCTGTTCTATTGTCTATGGTTATGAGAAACCTGACCAATGGCAGCCGGGTAATTGGCAGCGTTGTTGTGTGCAACCTGCGACCTTTCAACTCTCTCAAGCTTTTGCGGCTTACCTTTCTTCGTTTTTCAGTTTTCTATAACTTCTTTAACCTTCGCCATCTCCGCATCCGTAAATGCACAGAGCATCACATCAATGTCATAGTCCGGATAATCTTCAACAAACTTATCGAAAGCCCTGTAGCACTGTTTTGCAGATTCTCCCGGTGCATTCTCCAGATTCCCGCCGAATACACTCGCACTGATAAGTGGAAATGAAATGCTATGATATCCATTTTCCATGCAAATCTATTTATCAGAATCTTTCTTCAAAGCATCCTTCACTGCTCCGCCCAGTATTTCTTTTATATTTGAAACGCTGATTACTTTGTTTTCCTTGGAGTATTCCTTTATTGAATCGATTATGCTCGGCATGTATTTTGCCATAAGGCCCTGGATCACATCGCCGAGATTGTCCTTCTTCAGACCTTCATCGCCCTTGTAAACTCTCTCGAAAAGATTGATTCCGATTTCACCAAGGGCAAATGTAATGGAGCCTGCAACGATTCCATTTATGACTGCACCGGCGATGTTTATGCCGGGGATCTTCTTTATCTGCTCAACGAGCGTTCTGCCGACCAACGTAGCTGCGCCGGCTTTCGTGATTTCATCTATAATCTCAGTCTTTAGTGATGAGTCGCTGATATTGTAGGTTCTGGCAATCTTTGCGAGCATCGCTGATTGAAGCGGCATCAGTATCATTGCATCAGGTACTGTGATGTTAACCGCCCCTACTGCTGAAGCTGCGACAGATGCTGCCATTACCAGGGACTGAGTGCTCTTCTGCTTGAGTTTCAGGTCGATGGTCAATGCATTTTCCTTTGCGATGATCTTCGCCTTCGGAGCAAGCTCGGTGGTTGCTTCCACTAAAACGTCCAATCCATTTTGCGGAACAGTCTTTTCCTCATCTATCGGATAATCCTGAGCAACTACCGGGATGATTTCCTGGACGTTCATTCTCTTTTTCTTCTTGTGATTATTGTTGTACTTCTCGACCGAATCCTTCGCCATGGCGATGTTTTCTTCGATGTCAATCTTCGAGTACGACTTCGTGAATACAATGATTATCGGGACGCCTTCCCAGTCATTTGAAACGCTCTTGATGTAGCTGAGAGTATTCTGGTCAATCCTCTTGGATGTACCGTCGATGCAGTACCATATAACGTGGATCAGCTTCTCGATTTCCTTCTTCTTGATTCCTTCTTTGCAGAAATCTCTCAATTCATTTTTGATCTTTAACTGTCTGAAAAGACCGAACTCATATCCAACAGTATCGATAAGTCTAAATGGAATGTCATCCTTTTCGTATACTGAAATCGTGTCTGTTACAGGATCACCAACTCCAACCTCAGCCACTTCTTCATCCATGATTGAGTTGATGAGCGTACTCTTGCCGCTTCCGGAAACACCCATAACCATTACATTTATCTTTTCATCTTCAAAGTTTATTACGTTGTGAAGATCTTTGTCTTTGTTCTTTTTGTACGCCATGATCGATTCTCCTTTCAAATGTATCGATACCGCTCTAAAACCACAAAAGCAGGCAGGATGCTTTAAACACTCTGTCTGCTCTCTTACCCCAAATCAGTGCAGAAAACACCGTTCATATTTTACCATATTCCGAGCAAATAATAAAGAAAGTACGTTTTAAATCGGCCGCATCATGTACGCTACAAAATCAGCCCTAAAAGTATAAGTAATCCCCATACTTAAGTGCCGGTATGAACAGGAAAAGATTTACCAGGCTTACTATCGTAAACATCTTCAAAAACATCTGCCACATTCTGTTCATCATTAATCTGAATTCTCTCTTATTCTTCATCTTTCAACCTCCCGTTTTCTCTCTCGATTCATTTTCTAGGGCATGGTTGAATGTATGCATCTGGCTATTCCGTTATGAGCTACAAGCAGATAAACCTTATCGTCCTTCGAAAGATCATCCAGCAGATTGTATATTCTTTGAGCCAGTCTGAACATTGACTCACCTCCATCATAAGACTGGAGGAAATTTCGTTTATCCATTCTGAAGACTTCTGCTTATCAACCTTGCCCATGAACATATCATACGGTCTTGCATACATACCAAAATCACCATATAAAGACTGGTACACAACCATCTTCTCTTTGGTCTCGGTGTGCTCTGCTATCCCGATTATCTTATAGAGATAAATGTTCTTCTCTTTATCTTTCTCAGATAGAGTTTCTCTCTTAAAGTGCTGAACTATATCTCCTGCATGAAGCCTGTTGTCGCTCATATAATACTTCCTCATCAATCCCCTGCCGTGCCATAATCAATATTATTGATAAAGTTTTGAACTATCTTATCACATTTTTCTTTGTTTGCGTCATTCTTATAGAGAATGCTTACTTCTGCGTAACAGCCTCTTCTTACTTTCAGATTATCATAGAACACATAATCTTTTGAATCAAACATATAACCTGAAACTACAAATCCATCCTGTTTAGCATTATCAAGAGTTATTTCTTTTATCCTTGCGTCGCTCTTTCTCGCCTGATACATATCATTTATATTAGCTGCTTTCTCAGACAGGATTATTTCTATCGTCATTTCATTTGAGTCTTCATAGCAATAGTGCAAAGCGCCGTCATCCTCAAAGTTAGTTTCCATTTTAAATCCTTCAGGTATCTTAAATGTAAAACCAAGTTCTTTCAGATCATCTTCTTTGCTCTGATCAGGAGCTTCCTCCGGTGCAGCTTCAGTCGTAGCCGCCGTTGTTGTTTCTGTAGTTGCTTCCGTTGTAGCCGCTGTGGTCTGTTCGGTAGTCGCCTCTGTTGTAGTTACTGTGGTAGTCTCTATTGTTGCCTCTGTTGTAGTTACTGTAGTTTGTTCTGTTGTAGTAGGTTCATCCTTACCGCATCCAGCCAGTGACAATGATGCACACATCAATACAACTATAATCCCATGCTTAAAAATCTTCTTTCTCATATAAGTTCCTCCAAAATGATAGTTATTCATTAAGAAAAGTACATTTTATCATAATACAGCCCAATTACAACTCTCTCCCCTAAAATATTCTTCCGTATTCCGGAGATACATGTTTATTCAATTACCGGGTAAGCATATACATAAGTGCATTTACCGTAGCTGCTGCTATATTACTGCCGCCCTTTCTGCCGGAATTAACTATATACGGAATATCTGTTTCCATTATAAGTTCCTTGGCATAAACCACGTTCACAAATCCAACGGGAACACCTATTATGAAAGCGGGAGTATATATCCCTTTATCATACATCTCACGCAGTTTTATAAGTGCGGTCGGTGCATTTCCTATAGCAAAGATAAGCGGTCCTTCCAGTTTTGCTGCCTTCTCCATGCTGACTTCAGCTCTGGTGATGCCTCTTTCTTTAGCAATCCCGGCAACATCTTCATCAACCATAAAACAGTGAACACGAATCCCAAGTGTCTCTAACGCCGCTTTACTTATCCCTGCCTTTGCCATATTTGTATCGGTGACTATATCTGCACCACTTTTTAGTAAATCAAGTGCCACATCCACAGCATGTGAATACTGACTATTAACCGAATCGAAATCACCTGCTGTCCCCGAATAATTATGCTCCATATCCTCATAGATTGTTTTATCAGATAGAGCTATGGTTTTGGAAAACTTAAGCGTATCGGCATAATCAAAATCTGCGCTGGTATGAATAAGCCTCATCGTAACAGGCGCTTCCTTTGGTGGAAGTTTTTTCCCCATCCTGTCCAGTTCTTCCTGTATGATCATAAAGCTTTTTTTCTCTATATCTTCAGGCTTTTCTATTATGATTTTTTTCTCCATCTTATCGTCCTGATTCATTTTCTCATAATGCATTAAGCAGAATGTCATTTTCGACTTTTCTTCTTACAGCAATCCTGTAGAAGCCCTTACCCAGCCCTCTAAAATCACTGCAGTCCCGAATAAGTATTTCTTTCTTTAAAAGTTCATTATATAAATCATTCCCTGACTTAAGAAGAATGAAATTTGTATCCGAATCAAAAACTTTGATCCCATTTTTTCTTAGTTCCGAAATAAGGTATTCTCTTTCTTCTGATATGAATTTTCTTGACTTATCAAGATAAGAAATAGTTTCATCCAAACGGCTTCCGAAAACAGTATTTATGACAAGTGATGCCGGTCCTGAAATATTCCATTCCGGAAGAAAGGCTCTAAGTCTTTCCCTCAGCATTTCATTCTTAACCAATGCATAGCCGATTCTTGCCCCGGGAAGGGCTAAGCTCTTGGTCAGCGCACCGACAGCTATAATATTATCTGCCAAAGTTCCATCTTTCAAGGAAAAAACGCCCGGCTTGGAAAGTTCAGCAAAACATAAGTCAAGCAGAACCGTTATGTTTTTTTCTTTCGTATATTCCAGAATGTCATTTAAAAACTCATCCGGATATAATTTCCCTGTTGGATTATTCGGGTTTGTAAGAATTATCAGATCGGTGTCCCCGGGTATAAAATCTCTTATATTTTCATACGGAAGAAAGTTCCTTTCCTCTTTCATTTCGTAAAATGTAACGTGGCAGCCTAAAGCCCGCGCCGCCCTTTCATATCCCGAAAATGAAGGGACCGGAATAAATACTTCTTTAGGTCTTACAGAATTAAAAACCGCCATGATAAGTTCCGATGCACCGTTTCCAAGAACTATATCTTCTCCTTTCACTCGGACTGAATCAGTGGCGTCAGTTCTGTCCCTGCTCCAGTCATCCGGCACTGAATGATTATACATAGAAATGTACCCCAAATTCAGATAGCTTGCGATACATTCCCGCTCACGCTGATAATCATAGTCCGGATAAATCTTAAAACTATCCATAAATGCAGTTTCTTTCAGATACTCCGGCATGCCGAGCGGATTTAAGTTTACTGAAAAATCATATTTAATTTTATTCCTGTATATGTCCCCGCCATGCATTTTAGCTTTTCCTTTATCACAGCCATTTTTTCTTCTTGAAGAAAATAAGGCTGAAGATAACTATAAGAATACTGAGTATTATCACCACAGGATAACCGTATTTGGAGGTAAGCTCAGGCATGTTATAAAAGTTCATTCCGTACCAGCCGGCAATAAGTGTAAGAGGCATGAATATGGTCGTGACGATGGTGAGAAGTGACATTATCCTGTTCTGCTTCACATCCATCTGCGCCTGATAAAGGTCTCGTACCTGCATGGTATAATCACGAAGAGACGACGCCACGTCGTGAAGCCTTGCCATACGATTGGAGAACAGCCTGAAATATCTGACGTTCTCCTGCTTGAAGAAGTTGTTTTCATTTTCCTCAAGTTCCTGTCCAAAATCGATAAGCTGTTCATAGTGCGCACGAAGGTCTCTTATGTCGCTTCGGATTTCATTTATACGGATAAGGTTTATATCTTCCTCTTCCTTCATGATACTGTCTTCAATCTCATCAAGTTCAAGCTCGTACCTTTCCATAAGCGGAAGATCATTTCTTATTATCTGTTCAAGGAAGTCGTAAATGAATCTTTCAAGACTCGGAATACGCCATTTCTTGGTTCTTCTAATATTATCAACTATCCTCATCACCTTTTCGCCGTTATCAATGAATACTATTCCCTTTTCATCCAGCGCAAATGCAAACTTATGATAATCAAGGGAAAAGTCATTTCTGTCAGGCACAGAAAAAGTACCTGTAAGTGAGTCAAAGTTCACTTCAGCTTTAGTATTGTGTATTTCATTTATATCAAGAGGAAGATCAATACCCATATCAAAACTGTCACGCTGACTCTCCCACTCTTCCGGTGTCAGAACCGCGACGTACTGATACTTCTCGTCATGAAGTTTGTTCAGACTGCACTCAACCAGAGTGTCTTTAATAAGATAATACATAACTCCACCCCCACAAGGTATGATTCATTCAGTGCATATATATAATAAGCATTGGCACAATCGCGAAAACGATGACAAGTATCGCAAAAAGGTTGCCACTTATCCAGGTCACATTATTAGCTCTTTTTATATCTTCCGTTTCCGGACTCTTTAACCCGTCACCAATAGTTTCTTTTTTTACAAGCTTACCGAAATAGTAAGCATTCCCAAGCAGCTTAAGTCCCAGTGCTCCTGCCATAACACTTTCCGGTCTTCCGGAGTTTGGACTCGTACTCTTATCCTTATCCCGCCTGTAAACCTTGATTGCATTTTTGTAATTATATATATAATCGGGAAATGCACCGTTTTTCTTTTCGCCCGGTGCAAACACCGCCCTGCAGATCATAGTTGAAATGATCATAAGAAAAGCTGTAAGTCTTGCAGGCAGATAGTTGACAACATCATCCATCTTTGCGGCAGTCCTGCCATAGAAAAGATATCTTTTATTCTTATATCCTATCATGGAATCCATAGTATTTATAGCTTTATATGCCATTCCGAGTATGGGACCGCCAAGGAAAAGATAAAACATCGGAGCTATGATCCCGTCTGATGTACTTTCGGCAACCGTCTCAACCGCAGCTTTGATGATTTCCTCTTTACTTAGTCTTTCCGTATCTCTTCCGACTATCATACTGACTGACTGTCTTGCTTTATTAAGCAGCCCGTATTTTTGCCCGTCACTTAATTCACCTGTTTTTTGTTCACTGCTTAATCCGTCTGCTCCCAAGCCTGAATCATAGAGCTTAAGATCGTGATACACCCTCATGCTTTCTTTTTTAAGATCTCTCTGGGCTACAGTGCTCCAGGTAAAAAGTGTATCAACAAGAGCTCCAAGTAAGATGTGAGCCCTGTACCCGATGATAAGAAATACTGCCATTATAAGACAAACGGATAAAGTAAGAAGGACTGCAAAAATACTCCCCAGAACTCTTCTTTTTTTATCACTGAATTTCTTTTTGTTAAGTTTTTTTTCAAATGAAGCTATAACAAGTCCTATAACTCTTACGGGATGAAGCAGCCAAAGATCATCACCCAGATAAAGATCCAGTATATATCCTGCCAGAAAGGCAAGAAGATGAGCCAATATATATTTAATCATCATACATACTCATTTCTGTAACTAATCCAGTGCTTACCAACTGCATCGTGAGAAAGATTTTCCCCAATCACTATGAAGACCTCCTGACCTTTCTCACTGGTTTTAATCTCTATATTATTCTTCGTTGCATTTACTTCTGTCCATGTACCGTCCATGTTCGGGATGAAGCCCTTGATACGAAATACATTTCCACAGGAAGTGTCATTATAGATTTCACGAATAGTCTTTTCAAGGCTGTCCGCGTCCGTCTCTACATGGAAGAAAAAGAGTGATTTAAAATCCGATTCCGAAAGATTAAACTTTTTCACAAAGTCATATGATCTGTACCCCGATGACTCTATCACCTTATAATCATCATCGGTCATATCATTCCATTTCAGAATAAATGTATCGCTGTCAATTGTCCTTTCACAGTTTACTTCTTTAAGGCATTCGTTCACATACGCGAAAAGCCGATCATTTTCTATCGGATGAATATCTGTTTTACTTATCAGAAAGCGTCCTGCTCTTGCCGCCTCTGAAGCAAGAATAAAGCGCGATTCATTAGATAAATCAGTCTCCAGCCCCGCATCTATAACAGTGAGAACATTTCCTATCTCGTACCACCTTTCAAGGGGCTCATCATAAAGAAGATCAAAGAATTCATCTATATCAAATACGCCGGACGGTTCTACTATGACGATATCATATTTGTCCATGCCCATCGCTATAAGCTTTGTCTTTAGTCTTCTTCTGTGACAGTCTGCATCTCCTGCTATAACCATCTCTATACGGCAGATATCACCTATCTCTTTTTCAAGAAGCATCCTGTCTATATTAATGGATCCAAAGTCATTTTCGATTATACCGACCTTAAGTCCTTTTTTTACAAGATATCTTGCGTAGCCTATGATGAATGTAGTCTTTCCCGAACCAAGGAAGCCTGTAACCAGATCAACTCTTGTCATTTTTCCACCTATATAATTACATTTCCACCAATTGGTTTATACTGCAGCAATTGATAATCTGCCTCATGGCAGGAAAGAAGAAGTTTATACCCCTCTCCGTTATGTACCATATAATCATAAATATCCCTGCCTGTAAGGTATGACATTATGACCATGATATTGCCGCCATGAATAACCGCTGCAACCTTCGTATTTAAAGAACCGCTCTTTCTCCCGAAATACGCCGGATCATCCTTTGCCATATTTGAAACTATGGTAAGCATGTGGTAAAAGCCGCTCAGAGTTCTTCTTCTGAAATCCTCTCTTTTTTCTCCGTTTGGAAAATCGAGTCTGCCGTTTGAGTCAACCCATCTCTGATATACAGGATCTCCATCCAGCTCCTCAAAATTATGCATTTCAAAATCACCAAAATCTATCTCTGTAAATTCTTTAAGTATAAGAGGTCTTTTATCCGGAAAAAGTCTTTCAGCCGTTTCCACGCACCTCTTCATCGGACCCGAAAAAGTAAGTAAATCCTTCGGGAGCTTCAAACTCTTTAATGCTACTCTTCCGTCATGAGTCAG
This sequence comes from uncultured Lachnospiraceae bacterium, assembly GCA_946628415.1. GTDB lineage: Bacteria > Bacillota > Clostridia > Lachnospirales > Lachnospiraceae > Eubacterium_Q. The sequence goes on from CAMOWK010000019.1 coordinate 8,652, forward strand.
ACTTTCGTCCGTCCTCCCGACATATCTTCCTTCCTGATTACCTCGTGTCATTCCATGCCTTATAAGATATAATTCAATCAGAAATTCAAAGCAGTATTCCATAATCCGGTCACTTTACCTCACTTTATCCTTTGTTCCAGACCGCAGTTCACGAGATATACCTCTTCTGCAATCTCAGCAAGACGTATCATGCATCTTCCGTTTAATTCCCGCCATCTTTCTTCAAACCTGTCCATGGGGACAACTCCGGAACCTATCTCACAACCGGTAATAATAATCCGGTCTCTGATCTTTTCATCTGTAAGAAGTCCGATAAGTTCATCCAGAAGTTCATCATAATCACCCAGTTCACAACAGCTTTCCATCATGCTTCTTATAATAAGATGCATATCATCGATAAATATTCTTCCGCTTCCTGTATCCCCTCTCAGGAATCCACAAAGCGAAAAATAATCCTTACCACTAAATCTCTTATTTATATCACTGTATTTTTTAAGTACAAGTTCAGTTTTTCCCTGAACCCTGCCACCTGTATAAATAATCATACATTTCTCCGATACAAAAAACTTAATTTAAATTAAATATGCTCACTGCTTCAGCGCTGTCAAGTAGCAGCAGAAATAAAGACGCAGTTATATTAGTTCAGTTATAATAATGCTGTCAGCGTTTCAGATACAGTTATCCCCACTGCCATAAAAAGCTCTGCAACACATACAAAAAATCCGGCAATGTCTCCCGTTATTCCACCAAATTCTTTATAGCTTATGTATCTGTAATAATAGATTGAAATGCATGCTCCAACCGCCATACCTGCCGCTGCCCCATGCGATATAAAAAATGATATTCCGAGCAGGAGAATCATCATTCCAAAGAGAAAAACAGAAACTGTTTTTTTATCAGCCGCCTCTCTTGTCATTTCAAGGCTTCCACATTTTTTCGCAGGTCTGAAATAAAGAAGAGAAAGTCCCGACATAGCTCTTGACAGCGGGAATGTAAATCCCAGAACTATAATGCTTCCACTATCCCTTATAGTGGAAATCGCCGAGAGATACAGCATGTAATAAAGAATTACCATGATGACCGAAAATGCCCCGATATGAGGATCCGAAAGTATCTTAAGCTTCTCATCCCTGTCTTTATAGGACTTAAGAGCATCCATCGTATCCATAAATCCATCCACATGAAAGCCGCCTGTTATGATGAGCGAAACAGCTGCCGCAACAAGCGTATATGCAAATACGTTTATTCCAAATCTGTCTGCAAAAAGCATCCACGATGAAGTGATGAGCCCTATCACAATCCCGACTGCAGGAAAAAAGCAGAGTGAATACTTTGTATCTTCTTTCTTCCAGTCAAAATACGGCATGGGTATTCTCGAATATGTTGAAAATGCAACGATGCATGATTTTAAAAACTTCAATCACATTACCTCACTTTATCACAAGCGGAATTCCTAATACAGTTCTGATGACTGTATCGGATATCCCTGCGAGCATCTGATTAAGAAGCCCAAGCTGCTCAAGATAATACTTTGTACTGTCCGGGTAATCTATCCCGTCACCGAAAATGTCATTTGTTACAATTATCACTTCTTTAAATACATCCGACAATGATTTAATATCTTTTATGATGTCATTTACATCACACTCCGTCATGCCGCCGTCCACATCAAAAATAATATTTGCGAGTAAATTGGACATATCTTCTATAAGGCACGCCTTTTCACCGGAATCATCATTATAAAGCAAACTGTCCATGACTCTTTTTAAATTCTCCGGTTCTTCAATGGTTATAAAAGCTTTTCCGGCTCTGCCTAGTACATGCTTCCTGATTCTTTCTTCATTATACGATTCATTTTTCATGGTAGCTATATAGTACTTCGCTGTACCAGCCCCTGTGTCAGACAGTCTTTTCTCGGCGTAAGCTGACTTACCGCTCGCACTTCCACCTATGACGGTAACTATCATATATCCCCCTAAAGCTCTGATCCTCGTCCTGCAAAAAAATAAAGCACCAACCAAAACACCCGGTCATGGTGCTTTATAAATATGGATATACTTTTCTTCTGTCAGTAGGAACTCTTTGAAATATATCCGAAAGTTTATTACATATCTCATCTGCCTTTTTACGATATGCACTTCTTGTTGACTGAAGAATCTCAACGCCAATGACCGGAAGCTGCAGCTCAACAAAATCCACGCACGGATTATCAGTTTCTATGCATATATCAGTATTGTCATACTCATCGTAAAATCCCTTTCCGTTATAAACGTCATGAAAATGCTCCTGAATATAAAAAGCTGTAACCTCTTCAAAAAATATTACAGGTGAGTATAATTCTTTATATTTACGAGGTTCAAACTCGCCGTAGTATTTAACCCTGAAACAGTCCTTCTCTTTATTATATTCGAATCTTCCGTCAAACATGATATCGGTGGGGACAAACTCCTCCGAAAGCCTGTCATTTTCTTCTTTATAACGGAAAACTCTCTTTATGTAATTCCTGTTGTAAGTTCTAAGAACATCAGAAAATGGAACGTACTCCTCTTCACTTTCAGTAAGTCTGAAAAGACCTCTCGTCTTCTTTTTCCTAAGGAGCGGATATATCTTCTTTAAACATTCGTCACAGACTGACCATCCGTCATTCCAAATATGTTCTTCAATAACATCACAGCCGCAGTTAACGCAACCTGTATTTCGGTCTGCCATATCCTTCCTCCTTAAATTATAAGACCGGCAAGTAATATACTGTCGATCGCTATAGTCCGACAAATCCGATGACTTACGGTTTACTGTTTTATTATAACAGTTTCAGAGAGCTCCCTCAATACTTACAAATGACAGAACAGATAATTCGGCATCATCTCTTATAGTTTTCTATATCTGACTCCTTAAATGTTGTTCCGTTATAAAGACGATGTGCCATATCGAGCAGCGGAAACATCATGATAGCTCCGCTTCCTTCACCAAGCTTTAAACCGGCATGAAGTACCGGCTTTAGATTTAGGTTCATTTCTTCATATACATATCGCATGGCAGGTTCAAGTCCCATATGTGATGGAATCATATACATTCCGGCGTCTTCTAAAATATCACATGCAATAAGCGCGGATGTAAGGCTTATGACTCCGTCTATTATGACCGGAACTCTGTAAATAGCAGCCCCAAGAAAGATACCTGTCATTCCTGCTATATCATAGCCTCCAAATGTACTGAGCGCCGAAAAGGCTCTGGCTTTTTTTATATTCTTAATATCGAGATCTATATCATTATCCCGGCATAATCTTTCGGCCATGCTTCCCAGATCGTAACGGAAAATGCCCCGACCTATCACATCACATTTATAGCTGTAGCCTTCGTCAGAAAGGCCCGCTCCCCTGCCTGTCACTTCTCTTACAGGAAGTTTAAGGAGAGATGCAATGATGGCACTGCTCGAAGTAGTGTTGCCGATTCCCATTTCTCCGGTTGCAATTATGGAGTAGCCTGCAGCCGATAAATCTTTTACCATATCAATTCCGGTCTTGATCGCGAGGAGTGTTTCGTCCATGGTCATAGCCGGCTCCTTAAGGAAGTTACGGCTGCCGAGTCTTACTTTTCTGTTAATAACAGATGAGTACTTGGAATCTATCTCGCCCGCTATTCCGATATCGACAGGAAATATATCTGCTATATCACCGGCAAGTTTAGAAACCGAACTTCTTCCCAATGCGAGATTTACGGCAACGCTTTTTGTCACATTCTGTCCGCACTGGCTAACTCCTTCTTCCACGATGCCATTGTCAGAGATCATGACAACAAGAGCCTTCTTATCAAGTGTAAAATCAACATTTCCTTTTATCATTGCAATGCTTGATATGATTTCTTCAAATTCACCAAGACCGTCCAGCGGTTTAGCCACGCTGTCCCACTTGGCTTTTGCACTGCTTTTAATATCGTAATCAAGGTTTTCGGCTGTTAAACTGAACAGTTCTTTTATAGTCATTTTTCTCCTGCCTTTAAAACACTGTAAATATAATCCATATCCAAAAACTCTCTTATGACATCTGCGAGTTTATCATACTGTTTTTCCTTAAAAACACTCAAGCTTTCGGTTTCGTTTATTGTGATTCCACGGTTCTTCGCGAGTGAATTTAATACAGCATCCCTTACCGCTTCCTCATCAAAAATGCCATGTATATAGGTTCCGTATACATTACCTTTATTTACTATGTTTGGAAGTATATTGGTATTATTTATACTGGCATTGATGGCAATGTTGGAATCATTGCAGAATCGGCTGTGACCCATGTGGATTTCGTACCCCTGATAATTCTTTCCGGAAATCCCCTTAAGTAAACCACCAACATTGTCAAGCTCACCAAAAACCTGTTTACGCGTTTTTTCCTTCTTAACAACAGTCTCAATCGGAAGCAGTCCCAGTCCCTTTTCCATTCCGCCTTCCTCAAGATAATAAGGATCCTCTATGGTCTGTCCAAGCATCTGAAATCCTCCGCAGATTCCAAATATTACTGGTTGATATATACCACTTGACTTATCACCCAGTCCGGAATCTTTCTGCGGTAATTCATATCCGGATTTATCCTGCGGCATTTCATATCCGAAATTCTCCTGCTGCGTTTCCGTGGCTGCGTCAATCTGTCTGCATATATTCAGTATGGCACTTCCCAGCCCACTTCTTCTAAGCCACATTAGGTCGCCCATAGTATTCTTACTTCCCGGAAGTATTATCATATCGGGTTTCCCAAGCTGCCTCACGTCCGAAACGAAGCGAAGATTTACATTTTCATGCACACGAAACACATCAAAATCCGTAAAATTTGAAACCCGCGGATACCTGATTACAGCAATGTCAATTTTTTTACTGTCTGATTTGTCATGCCCTGCAATACCCACATCGAACTTATCATTATCTACTGCGTTCCTGATTGACGTGTTATACTCCGTAGTGCCGCCAATTGTTTTCGCATATTCCACTGTGCTACCGCCTGCCGCATTATTCTCCGTAATACTGCCAACTGTTCCCGCATATTCTGCCGTACTTCTGACTGACGCGTCATTGCCTGCCGTACTGCTGTACGACGTGGGATTTTCATTAAGATATTCCGCAAGGCTGTCTTCATCTGCAAGGCGGACATCTGTGTAAGGAACAACACCCACAACCGGAATCCCGCATTTATCTTCAATAATATCAATCCCCGAATCCAGCAAACTTGCATCACCTCGGAATTTGTTAATGATGAATCCCTTAATCCTATTTCTTTCTTCCAACGGAAGAAGTGCGTATGTTCCGTACAGCTGTGCAAAAACACCGCCTCTGTCGATGTCCCCGACAAGAAGAACCGGGGCGTCAAGCATTTCTGCAAGCCCCATATTTACGATGTCATTTTCTTTAAGATTAATCTCAGCCGGACTTCCTGCGCCCTCTATAACTATAATATCGTATTTTTCCGAAAGCCGAGTGAAGGCTTTCTTTATCACAGGAACAAGTGACTTTTTGTACTCGAAATACTCTCTTGCCGGCATATTCCCGACAACTTCACCATTTACGATAACCTGCGAGCCAACGTCGCTTGTAGGCTTAAGAAGAATCGGGTTCATATAAACATCAGGACGCACCCCTGCAGCTTCCGCCTGCATGACCTGCGCCCTGCCCATCTCAAGTCCATCTTCTGTTACAAATGAATTGAGAGCCATATTCTGTGATTTAAATGGGGCAACCTTATAGCCGTCCTGCTTAAATACTCTGCACAGTCCGGCGACTATAAGACTCTTCCCCGCATTTGACATGGTTCCCTGAACCATGATTACCTTGGACATTTTATGTCCTCCTGTATATAAAATTTATACTCTTTGATTCTTAGATTTAAAACTATATTCCAAGCTCAAACTTAAGCTGAGGCTTCATCGGCTCATAATTTTCCATTACAAAATCATCCATGACAAAGCTCTTAAAGTCCTTGCCCATCTCACCGTTTAAAATGAGTTTTGGCAAATCGGAAGTTTTATCTTTTTCTTTACTTTCCGCTTCCTCATAACGACGAAGCATTTCATGCGCATTTTCAGTATGTCTGTCATAAATCTGCTCATTTGCGACAAAGTGTGTAAATACGCCTGCCTCGTATCCTGTACTTCTGGCAATCATCATAAGAAGTGCCGCATACTGGATTTCATTAATCCCACCGGCACCTGATGCCGTGAGCATATCACCGCTTCTCTGAATCATACACATATCGAGATACCTGCCTCTTACATTCCATATGGTAAGAAATGCACAAGGCGCAAGTCCGGCTGTTTCACGAAGATCCTGCTCCTGCCAGAGAGACATTATCTTCCGCCTTCCATAAGGATCCTTCTTAATATCCGCGATGAGATTTTCGACAAGATCATATCTTGCAACCGTTGCCCCATACCTCTGACCTATGGTTCCGTCACCTATATCCCATGGATTCCACCACGTAACCCCAAGCTCTTCCATCTCACTTATAACATTCGTCGGATGCTGATATATAGTAAATATCTCTCTGATCCCCGTCTTCCATGCCTGATACCTGAGTGTGGAAATCGGAAACTCTCCCTTAGACAGATCATACTTCCTTGTTACATGATTTACACTTATGGTATGAGCCGGAGTCCCATCCTCATATTTAGGTCTGGGGTTCTCATCCATATATCCATTTTCAAGTATATTTCTAATATCATCCGCAAGATATTTATCTGCTTTGGTCATTTCTCCACCTCCTCAAGTCTGTTATGAAGTCTCATAAAGTGCTCAAGCATAGGTCTGTCGGTCACTTCTTTTCCTGATGCATAATATACGGTATTTCCGCAAAGATGCATTTCTTCTATATCATTAAAATGAATCGTTCTGTCACTGTCACCACAAACCTTGAGCCCCAGTACATCTGCAACATGGGCTATGGTTCCATGGTTTCCGTCAAAAAACCTTGTGCCCTCTCCAAAGAATTCCCCGTAAAGAGGTTTAAAATAATTAAAATGCGTACATCCGAGGACAACCGCTGCATATCTATTTATATCAATACTACTGAACTGCTCTGAAAGATAAGCCTTAACTTCCGGTGAGTCCATCATTTCAGATTCGGCAAATGAAACGAGCTTCGGCATAGGAAGCAGATCGACTATATGCCCATCGTCCACCTTAATAAGAAGATTCCTCAGCTTCTCCTCACTGATGGTGACAGGAGTAGCCATCACAAGCACTCTGTCAGTTGTGCCTTTGTCCTGCCCTGCAACAAAACTTACGGCAGGTTTTACAGCCGGTTCCATTCCCACTATAGGAAGATTGTAGTGATGCCTTAGTTCTTTAATCGCCACGCTCGTTGCCGTATTGCAGGCAACGATTATCACATCCACTCCTTTATTTATGAGGAATCTTGTAATCTCATCAGCGTAGCTTTCTATCTCTGCAGGCGTCTTCAGTCCGTAAGGAACATGTGCCGTATCCGCATAAAATATGTAATTTTCCGATGGCAGCATATGGTATGCTTCGTGAAGCACAGATAAGCCGCCTATTCCCGAGTCAAAAATTCCTATCTTCATTTAAAGCTCCAGCCAAATGCAAAAGTAAACTAGATGGCACTTAATGCATTTGTAAGATCCTCTATAATGTCATCTACATTTTCAATTCCAACAGAAAGTCTGATAAGATCCGGACCAACTCCGCCTGCGATAAGCTCCTCGTCTGTGAGCTGTCTGTGCGTTGATGATGCCGGATGAAGTACACATGTATGTGCATCGGCAACATGAGTAGCGATCATGGCAAGCTTAAGATTCTTCATGAATTCTTCTGCTGCCGCTCTGCCGCCCTTTACGCCGAATGAAATAACACCGCATGATCCGTCAGGGAGATACTTCTTTGCTCTTTCATAGTACTTATCCCCCGGAAGTCCCGGATATGTTACCCACGAAACCTTCTCATGCTCCGAAAGAAAGCTTGCAACCTTCTCGGCATTTCTGCAGTGTCTTTCCATACGAACTGCGAGAGATTCAAGTCCGAGATTAAGCATAAATGCATTCATAGGTGAAGGAATAGAGCCCAGATCTCTCATAAGCTGAGCGGTACATTTTGTGATAAATGCACCTTCCTTTCCGAACTTTTCCGCATATGTAATTCCATGATAAGACTCATCTGGAGTAGTAAGTCCCGGGAATTTTTCCTTATGTGCCATCCAGTCAAACTTGCCTGAATCAACTATGCATCCGCCAACCGTAGCATCATGTCCGTCCATGTATTTTGTTGTCGAATGTGTAACGATATCTGCACCCCACTCAAAAGGTCTGCAGTTGATAGGAGTTGCAAATGTATTGTCAATGATAAGCGGAACACCGTGTGCATGAGCTGCATTTGCAAATCTCTCTATATCGAAAACAATAAGTGCCGGATTCGCTATAGTTTCACCGAATACAGCCTTTGTGTTTGGCTTAAATGTAGCCTCAAGTTCTTCATCACTGCAGTCCGGATCAACAAAAGTAAAATCGATTCCCATCTTTCTCATGGTTACATTAAAAAGATTGTAGGTTCCGCCGTAAATGGTTGATGATGCAACCACATGATCTCCGGCATTTGCTATATTAAATACAGAATAAAAGGAAGCTGCCTGTCCCGAAGAAGTAAGCATTGCAGCACTTCCTCCTTCAAGTGCACATATCTTTGCCGCAACCATATCATTTGTCGGATTCTGAAGTCTTGTATAGAAATATCCTTCTGCTTCAAGATCAAACAGTTTACCCATATCCTCACTTGTATCATATTTAAATGTTGTACTCTGAATAATTGGGATCATTCTTGATTCACCATTCTTCGGTGTATATCCTGCCTCGATACATTTTGTCTCTTTCCTCATGTTCTTTTTCCTTTCCAACTTTAATAAAGTATAGTCCCTTACCGGGCACCCAACAGTCATTATATGACAAGAGTGCCCGGGTGACAAGTTCGTTTAAAACGGTGTATATGCCAAGTAATGCTAAATCTCAATGAATCTCCCAAGCGCAAGCGAGTAAATGTATCTCGACTTTACCGGTATTCCCTCAAGACTCTCGACAGCTTCGGTATAATAATCAAACTGTTTCTTATACCTTTCTATGAGAATTTCGCTAAGCCCGTCATGACTTTTTGATCTGATTCCGTCTGTCTTATAGTCAACGATAACAGCCTTACCATCATCATCAATATAGTACAGATCGATTACCCCCTGCACCAGAGTCCTGTGGTCATCCGGGTCGGTATCGGCATCGTTTTTTGCAAGATATACAGGAAGATCCTTTGACAGGTATTCCTTCATAAAAGGCTGTTCTTTAAAACAAAGTCCTTTTTTATCGGCATTTACAATCCCCTTCAAGACGGGCGAGTCATGAAACTGCTTTGCAAAACAGCTGATGACGGATTCTTTTATGGACTGTCTTATTTCGTCAGTGAAAAAGCCTCTGTCCCTTAAATCATCCAAAAATCTGCCACCAAATTTCTCATCCTCATAATCACTTATAGATGTAAATCTCATTTTCTGCATAACCTTATGGTATGCCGTTCCGATTTCCGCCCCCGATATGCCGGGTTCTGATTTAACATCATTTCCTGTGATATATATATCATTCTCAAATTCATGCTCGGATGCCTTAAGAAATGAAACGCTCACCTTAAGAGGATAGCCCTTCTTATTCATAAACGGATATTCATAATCCCAAAGGCTTTCATCAAATATTCCGGAAGTGTCATTTATCTCTTTTCCTCTTTCATCATCTAAATCATCCGTTTCTTTTTCAGGAACAGCTTCATCCGGACGAGCTTTAATATCCGTATAGAAATCCGTCAGATATTCAAAAGATTCAATGGTTACATCTATAGTGGAATCCCCATTTCCGGTAATATGAACACCGGGCGGAATATAGTCAAGCCCTTCATTTATGGAGTCTATTTTTTTATCCGTCATGTCGATGTATTGAAGAAAAGCCGTGGTAAGAGACATTTCACCTCCCACCCCTTTAAGTATCCATGACTGATAATTGTTAGCAGTCATAAGCGGTGACTTAATGCTGCTATATATCTTATACTTTGTAATAAAATCGGTAAGTTTTTTTCTGTAATCATTTTTTATAAATGCAATCGGATCACTAGCTTTATTCTTTTCCGTTTCGCTGACATTTGCTTCAAAAGACCCGACCACGAAAAGCTTCTCTCTGGCTCTTGTCAGCGCTACATAGAGAACCCGCATTTCCTCACATTTAGCCGCCGTGTTTATACAGCTCGCTATATAATTCTTGTAATTCCACTTCGAAGTGAGTCTTGATGCTGAGTCAAATAAAGTAATTCCCAGTCCGGCATCACTGTCAAGTATTACATCTCCGTTCGAGTCGCTTAGGTTGAATCTCTTCTCCATATGGCATAAAAAGACTACCGGGAACTCAAGGCCTTTACTTTTATGGATAGTCATTATATTTACCGCGTCATCTGTTGTAAGAACAGCTTCACCATAAGAAATCTGTTCCTCTTCGATACTTTCGATAAAATGAATGAAATCATTAAGACTGTTATTATCTTTCTCGGCAAAGCTTCTGGCTTTTGTCATCATAAGGTCAAGATTAGCCTGCCTTTTATCGCCGTCCTCATATTGCCCGGCTTTATTATAATAGTCATAGTCAGTATAGATTTTTTCCACAAGTTCATAAAGGCTCATATAAGCCGATTCATCCCTCAACGCAGCCAGTTCATCCAGAAAATACTGAATCTTATTCTTAAGGTTTTCATTCTCCTCTGCATACTCTGATGCTGCAAAGCCTTTCAATCTGTCATAGAATTTTTCACCGTTTCCGCCATGAATCTTTATAAGGGCGAGCTCATTTTCATCAAACATAAAAAGCTCGGAATGAAGCACAGATACAAGCGGAATGTCCTGAAGAGGATTATCTATTATACGAAGAAAATCAAGCATAGTCATTATTTCAGCACGTTCAAAATATCCGTCCTTTGCTTCGGAGTAAACCGGGATTTCCATTTCAGTGAGAATCTTTCTTACGGCATCGGCTTCATTCGACCGAAGAAGTATAGCGATATCCTTATACTTAAGATTCCTCTTTATATCATTCCCGTTTTCATCCTTACCGCTTATAAGCAGCTTTTCATCTCCGGAAACAAGTTCTTTAATTCTTTTTCCTACGGCAACAGCTTCAAGCTCTATAGTCTTCATATTGATACTTCTTAGCTTTCGTCTCACCTTGTTACCGTTATCCCCATCAGGAATAAGTCCTGTACCTTTACTTGAGTCCACAAGGATAAGTTCTGTATGAAAATTCTCAGATGACCAGTCAAGTGTATCGTAAAGTTTCCCATACTTTAACATCGCTGCATCGTCATACTCTATCCCACCGAAGTTCTCACTCATGAGACCTCTGAATATCGAGTTTGTAAAATCCAGAACTTCCTTTCGGCTTCTGTAATTCATATCAAGATTTATAAGAATCTGCTTACCTTTTCTTAAGGCTTCATCCGCATTTTCAAAATCTTTTTCCGCCTCATACTCCTTTTGTTTATCCATAAAAAGCTGCGGCACGGCATTTCTGAAACTGTAAATGCTCTGCTTGACATCACCTACCATGAAAAGATTCATATTATTGTCAGATATACTTCTAAGTATGCTTTCCTGAAGACGGTTACTGTCCTGATACTCATCAATCATTATTTCATTATAATATGCTCCAAGCATTTTTGCCGTCTCGGATGGTACGAGTTCCCCGTCTTTATCTATGTCGGAAAGTATATTCAGAGCCATATGCTCAAGGTCGTTAAAATCAACCACCCCAAGAGCTCTTTTGGCAGCACTGAAGTTTTCCCTTAATTCCAGTACCAGTCCCAGCAGAGTCTCAATGTAAGGACGAAGGACACTCATGCATTTTAAGATAACGCCTTCAGGACTTAACTCGTTCAGATACTCCCTGACACTTGAAAATCCGTAGATTATACTTTTCTTTTTTTCCGGTGCTACACGGAGCATGTGAGTAAGGATATTTTCAAGCATATGTTTTGTGCCATCAGGATTTATATAGCCTGCCCAGATATTGAATATCATTCCGTTTTTACCGGCATAGAAATCACGACATACTTTGGCGGAATCTTTATACATTTTCAAGTCTTCATCTTTAATCCGGTTTCTGTTCCATCCAAGGAAGCCTCCGGAATTGTAGAAGGCAAGAAAATTATCATATAATTCAGACAGAGTCGGGATGTACCCGTCGTCCTCAGCAAAAGAAAATGTGATCAGTCCCTTTAGTTTTCTTATATCGTCCTCAATAGTGGTAAGCCACGGAGAAAGCTCATCATCCTGTGAAAGGAACTCCCTTGCACGTTCAGCATACTCAATACATGCCTTTATATTTTTGCATATATAATCTGCTTCATCCCTCATCCATGCGGAATCCGTAAGTAAAGTCTCTGAGTAATCATGCATAATGCCTTCCAGCCACTTTTCCGGAACAGGCGCAGTTATGCATTTATCATGTATCTTTATAAGAGTCTTTTTAACATTATCATCATTTTTCCATGAAGAAAAGAAGTCAACAAGCGCTGCAAAGCTCTTACTCTCCTCAGAATCAGGATCCTTTGCATATTCTGTGTAATGCATTTCAAGCAGTTCATCCACAGTATCAGACAGGAGTATCTTTGCCTCGTCCTCTTCTATGATTTTAAATCCTGGATCAAGTTCCTGAACCACATAGAAATAATTCTTTATGATGTACTGGCAGAAACTGTCTATAGTAGTAATCTGTGCAGTACCGAGCAGGGTTATCTGTCTTTCAAGATGCTCCACCAGATTCTGGTCTGAAACTTTCTTTTTCCCTTCTTCGTCAATTATGGCATACAGTGCATCCGTAAGTCTTTCCTTCATCTCACCGGCAGCCGCCTTGGTAAATGTAACGACTATCATTTTATTAATATCAACATGATCATCGACTATCTTGTGAAGTATCCTTTCCACAAGAGCGGCTGTTTTACCGCTTCCCGCAGCAGCAGAAACCAGCATATCAGAATTACGCCAGTCAATGACATGTCTTTGATTTACATTCCAGTTTCTTGCCACGATGCATCTCCCATTTCTTTTTTCATAAGATAAAGTGTACGTTCCTTACTTTCTTTATATGCAAGCCTGCAGTCCTCTATATCATTACTGAATCTGCATATAGCCGTATATTTACAATACCTGCATGTATCTATCTCTTTGGCTCCTCCATCAGAATACAGTCTGAACGGTCTTATCTCTATATCACCGGAAGATCTCTTTTTACTGAGTTCGTTTATTTTGAATTTGCCATAATCAATGATGTCTTCCAGTTCCTCAGCAGTAGCTATACTGTCAAGACAGCTGGATGAAATGCTTCCGTCCTTTTTGGTTAAAAGCCTTATTGCCTTTGATTTTGCACTGCCGATAAGTGCCTCAGGAATATCGCTTCCTTCCACCATGGTAGTATCCAGTGCCTTTATCGACCCTAGGTTCCCATCATACATTCCGTTTGGAATTACTTTTATATAGTCATCGTTTGAGGCAGTTTCTATATCCGTATAGCTGTCATCAATATTGTAATAGAATACTCCCGCAGGTATTACCATCTTTTTATTCTGACTTTTTTCTTTAACTATGTCGTTTGCAGCCCCAAGATATATGATCATCTGAATCTGAACACCATAGTAAAGTTCTGTAAGTGATACCTTATGAGTACCCGTCTTATAATCAACTACTTTTACATATGTGCAGTCCTCACCATGAGGGATTCCATCATCATCAAAAATAACTCTCTTTCCCTCTGCAGTATCAACTCTGTCTATAATCCCCTTTAGTTTTACAGGCTCAATTATACTATAGGCAACCTCGCTTCCCATGGTATTATATTCGCCAAGGAGCATCTGCTCTTTTATCCTGAGTACGGTTCTGTAAAATGTATCTTTATATCTGTTAAAAAGATATTCATTTCTGTCAGAAGAATACATCCTCACTTTTTTATATTCCTGAATAGCCTCTGAAAATGATGATTCCGCAACCCTAAGGAAGCTTACGTCATCCGAATAATCATTCCAGTCTTTTCCCTCCGCATGCATTTTCTTGACAAAGCCGTCAAGTGCTCCGTGCATGATATCACCGATATCAGCAAAACTCACCTTATGCTCTTTTCTTTCAGAAAGTCTAAGTCCATACATGAGATAGTACATGTAAGGGCAAGAGGCAAATTTTTCCAGCTGGGAAATGCTAAGATTTGCGGGAATTCTATTCCCCTCTTCATCAACAAATGAATAAAGACCTTCAACCACTTCAGAATCAAGTCTTGAAATCCGATCCGTTTTGCTGATCATCTCGTCTGTTTTTCCCGGTTTTCCATCCGTCTCATCTTTTCCCGGTACATTCTTAAATCTGGGAACGAGGTTCTTTCTTCCGATATGATTTATACTGATCAGTGGGAATATAGCCTTAATTCTGTTTATCAGATATGCAGGATTTACTTTTCTGTCATCCTCGTCCATATCCGGATAGGAAATGAATATCTTCCTCTCCGCCTTCGTCAGATTCATATAAAGGTGGAATTCATCCTCATCGATTCTTTCGAGTGCTGTACCTGCCAGCTTTATCTTTTTTCCATCTTCCATCGGAAGACCTGTCATGTACTCTCTTTCTTCATCACTTATAAGTCCGCCGCCGTAAGAGCCCTTAGGAATAGATGAATCGGTAACACCGATAAAAAAGAGATACTTTACATTTCCGACTCTTGTTCTTCCGCTGTCACCAAATATCACTGCGTCTTCAGGCGGAATTACTGCAACAGACATTGCGGATATACCACTTAAAAAGAGGTTATAGTATTCCTCCGTACTGACTTTTTCAGAACCAAGAAGAGTATCCATATCATTAACCAGTTTTTCAAGACTGTCATACAGCTGCCCCATTTCAAGCGAAAGCCTGATTTCTCCCTTTTCCTGAAATGAAGCTTCTCTTTCAAGAAGACACTCCTTGATCGGTCTTTTCCCTTCTTCAAAAGATGAATTAAGAAAGCCCATTAATACATCACTGGTTTTACTGACAGTAGCCGCTTTTTTTAGATCCATGTATACGGGTTCAAGAAGAGCGATAATCTTCTCTCTCAGCCGGTTAATATTTTTTGAAATTTCCTCATCCTTACTGTATGAAACAGTATTCCATTCTTTCTTCCACATGGAAATGCCTCTTATGCCGGAAGCGTAAAGGAAATTATCCAGTTCATCTACAGTCTTTTCTTCTTCTGAAATATCAAAGAGAAATCCTGTCCTGATAAGCTTGATCACATTATGATGTTCAAAGTCGCTTATAAATGTTTTAAAGAGTGTAAGAATAAACTGCACTGCCGGGTTAACAGAAAGGTTTTTTCTCAAATCCACAAATACCGGTATTTCTTCCCTCTTCATGGCTCCGGCCGCAGTAATCCCGTAGCTTTCCGGATTGCCTGCTATGACTGCTATATCTGAATAATGAAGCGTACTGTCCTCTTTTCTAAGCTTCATTATTTCTGTTATCACCCAGTCAATCTCATCTTCAGGTTTCCTGAGAACATTTATGCTTATATTCTCAGGTACAGACTTGTACTTTTTATATTTTGTCCTGAAGAGTCCGGCTTCGAGAGCTGCTATGTCAGGTGCCTCCTTAAAACGTGGAGGTATCTCTCCGCCGGTGACTATGTCAGAGGATAAATCTTTTGTCACACTGCCATCATCATATCCCGTTTTCGGAACGAACGCGTCAAAAAAGGAACGAACGTCAATATAATTAACAGGACTTACTGAAAGGCTGTCCGCAATATCAAGGAGATTTCTCTCTGTATCAAGCCCGAGTTTAAAAAGTCTTCTCGTTGACCTGCCGTATAATTCTTCGGTATCCATAGTGATAGTAAATGTAACTTCCGAAGCACGTCTTATCAGTAGGAGAAGAAACTTCAGCTGAAGCGGTTCAAATCCTGTAAAGCCATCAAAATAAACTATGCTGTTATCCAGCAGAGTCTCTTCATCCGGATATTCATTTAAAAGAGAAGTTGCGAGATCGATTATTCCATCAGATGTGATAAGCTCATTCTTCTCCATATAGGCAGTATATGCCTTATAAATTGAAGAAATATCACCAAGTCTTGCAGTAAGGCTTCCCCTGCCCACCTTATCGGCACTGATACTCTTAATTATCTCGTCGAGTCTGTCAGGCTTTATATCATACTGCATGAGTTCGGAAATGAATGATTTAATCTCTTCGATATAACCATTCATTTTAAGATTGTTACTAAAGAATTTAAGCTTTACTTTGTCACCGCCCGTAACGTGGCGCACAAGCAGAGTTCTACCCACTTCAGAAAGAACTGTCCTGTTTTCTCCGCCGAGTTCTCCCAGAATTCTGTGAGACAGTCTGGTAAAGCTGAGAACCTCTGTATGGAGAAGTCCCTTTTTCTTTACGTCGTCAGAGCTGTTTTCTATGAGCATTCTTTCCATGCTGTGGGTATACTGTTCAGGAACCACAACTATGATCTTCCTGTGTGGTTCCCTCAGTCGTATCTCTTTTATCT
Source organism: uncultured Lachnospiraceae bacterium (assembly GCA_946628415.1). Taxonomy (GTDB): domain Bacteria; phylum Bacillota; class Clostridia; order Lachnospirales; family Lachnospiraceae; genus Eubacterium_Q. The sequence continues at coordinate 25,224 of CAMOWK010000019.1, forward strand.
TATTACATATATAAAAGGTCTTTCCGCTTCCGGATTTACCTTTTATTATATTAATCTTCCCCATCTAAAAATCCCCAAATACTGTATATTATTCTGCCTGTTTACAGGTACTTTTTAAGGTATTCTCCTGTAAATGACTTTTTATTCTTTGCCACTTCCTCAGGTGTACCTTCAGCTATGACAGTTCCGCCTCCTACTCCTCCGAGAGGGCCGAGGTCGATTATATAATCCGCCTGTTTTATAACATCCATATTGTGTTCGATAACTATAACTGTATTGCCGCCATCGGTCAGCTTCTGAAGTATCTCGAGAAGTCTTCTGACATCATCAAAATGAAGCCCCGTTGTAGGTTCGTCAAGAATATATACGGTTCTTCCTGTACTTCTCTTTGAAAGCTCAGTTGCAAGTTTTATCCTCTGTGCCTCACCACCGGAAAGAGTTGTTGAAGGCTGACCGAGTTTGATATATCCCAGTCCTACATCACGAAGAGTCTCTATCTTTCTCTTTACAGTCGGAACGGCTTCAAAGAATTCACACGCCTCATCAACCGTCATATCCAGCACTTCGAATATATTCTTTCCTCTGTATCTTACGTCAAGCGTTTCCCTGTTATATCTCATCCCCTTGCAGGCTTCACAAGGAACATAAACATCAGGAAGGAAATTCATCTCTATCTTTATGATACCGTCACCCTTACAGGCTTCGCATCTTCCGCCCGATACATTAAATGAGAATCTTCCCTTTGTGTATCCCATAGTCTTTGCATCTTTTGTGCTTGCAAAAAGGTCTCTTATACTGTCAAAAACGCCTGTATAGGTTGCCGGGTTGGATCGCGGCGTCCTCCCTATCGGAGACTGGTCTATGTCTATTATTTTATCCAGATCATCATAACCGGTGATGCTTTTATGCTTCCCGGGTTTAACTCTTGCTCTGTTTAAATCCCTGAGAAGCTTTTTCTTAAGGATTTCATTTATAAGTGAGCTTTTACCCGAACCCGATACTCCGGTCACACATGTAAATATCCCCTTAGGTATCTTTACATCTATATTTTTAAGATTATTCTCATAGGCTCCCTTAATCTCGATAAATCCGTTTGGTTTTCTTCTGATCAGCGGAACGCCTATCTCCATCTTATGAGAAAGATACTTACCCGTGACAGACTTTTCACTTGCTATTATATCCTCGACAGTTCCCTCAGCAACAATTTCCCCACCATGGATTCCGGCTCCCGGACCCACATCGACTATATAATCGGCAGAACGCATGGTGTCCTCATCATGCTCTACGACTATAAGGGTATTGCCAAGATCCCTGAGATTCTTAAGCGCTGCAATAAGCTTGTCATTGTCCCGCTGATGAAGTCCTATACTTGGTTCATCGAGGATATATGTTACGCCGACAAGTCCTGAACCTATCTGAGTCGCAAGCCTTATACGCTGAGCCTCACCACCCGAAAGAGAACTTGTCGCTCTTGAAAGTGTAAGATAGTCAAGCCCGACTTCTACCATAAAGTTGGTTCTCTTCTCAATCTCACGGATGATCTGATCCCCGATAAGTCTCTGCCTTTCGCTTATCTCAAGATGTGCAATAAAGTCATGAAGATCTCCTATTGGCATCTCTGAAATATCATAAATATTCTTATCCGCAACAGTAACCGCAAGGCTCTCTTTCTTAAGCCTCTTTCCTCCGCAGACGGAGCAAGGTATAAATGTCATAAAGCTTTCATATTCAGCCTTCATGGTTTCCGAACCGGTCTCTCTGTATCTCTGCGATACATTTCTGAGGAGTCCTTCAAATGCAAGATTGTACTTTCCGCTGCCTCTCTGTCCTTTGTAATAAACAGTTACTTTATGTCCCTTTGTTCCGTTAAGTATCACATCCTTTGCCTTCTCCGAAAGATCCTTCCACGGCGTATCAAGTGAGAAACCATATTCAAGCGAAAGTGCAAGTAAGAGTGAATGTGTAAAGCTCTTCTCATCACCGCTGGACTGCCAGCCGAGTACTCCAAATGCGCCTTCATTTAAAGACCTCTTCTTGTCCGGAATAATAAGATCTTCATCAAATTCCTGCCTGTATCCGAGTCCCGTACATTCAGGGCAGGCTCCAAAAGGATTGTTAAATGAAAAGCTTCTTGGTTCAATCTCGTCAATCGATATCCCACAGTCCGGGCATGAAAAACTGTCGGAAAAATTAAGAACCTCTCCATCTACCACATCTACCTTAAGAAGTCCTTCCGAAAGCTTGAGTGCTGTCTCAATAGAATCAGCCATTCGCTTCTCGGCTCCTTCTTTAACAACGAGCCTGTCTATAACTATGTCTATATTATGCTTTATATTCTTTTTAAGCTTTATCTCTTCATCAAGTGAATACTGGATCCCGTCGATATTCGCTCTGGAAAAGCCCTGCTTACGCGCACGTTCAAGTACCTTTTCGTGTTCGCCTTTCCTGCCCCTTACAACAGGTGAAAGGATGGAGAATTTAGTTTTCTCCGGCATCTCCATAATCCTGTCCACCATCTGATCGACAGTCTGTCTTTCGATCACCCGTCCGCAGTTCGGGCAATGAGGAATTCCGACCCTTGCATAAAGAAGTCGGAGATAATCATATATCTCAGTAACAGTTCCGACAGTAGATCTCGGGTTTCTGTTAGTTGATTTCTGATCTATGGAAATGGCAGGTGAAAGCCCTGAAATCTTGTCTACATCCGGCTTGTCTGCCTGTCCGAGAAACATTCTTGCATACGAAGAAAGTGACTCCATATACCTCCTTTGTCCCTCTGCATATATGGTGTCAAATGCAAGGCTGGACTTTCCGGATCCGGAAAGCCCAGTAAATACGACCATCTTATCTCTTGGAATTTTAAGATTAACATTTTTTAGATTATGCTCTCTGGCACCCTCTATGGTAATCATCTTATGTTCTGCCATAATTCTAACCTCTGCTATATATCTTTTAGTCCCTTGTAACAGGACTGTACGATATACATTATATCAAACATATGTTCGTTATTCAATATTTATTTAAAGTTCTCCCATATCACGAAGGAGTTCCTTTAATTCCTTCAGTTCATCACGAAGATCGGCTGCAAGTTCAAAATTAAGATCCCTTGCCGCAGCCCTCATCTTCTTATCAAGTCTTTCAGCTTCCTTCTTAAGCTCCTTAGGCGACATGGCGTCTACCTTCCTGCCATATTTGTCCTTCTTTCCGCTTCCGCCGCCGGCGCCAAGTGATATAACTTCTCTTACTGCCTTCTCTATAGTCTTAGGAGTAATGCCATGTTCTTCATTATATTTTTGCTGAAGTTCCCTTCTCCTGTTTGTTTCACTGATTGCCTTTTCCATTGAATCCGTGATCGTATCGGCATACATGATTACATGTCCGCCCACATTTCTGGCAGCACGTCCTATGGTCTGGATAAGTGAAGTTTCAGAACGAAGAAATCCCTCTTTATCAGCATCAAGTATGGCAACAAGAGTTATCTCCGGAATATCAAGTCCCTCTCTCAGAAGATTTATTCCTACAAGGACATCAAAAACACCCATACGAAGATCTCTTACTATCTCCATACGTTCAATTGTATCTATGTCCGAATGCAGGTACTTGACTTTCACATCGAGTCCCTTAAGGTAATCTGTAAGTTCTTCCGCCATCCTCTTTGTAAGAGTTGTAACAAGAACCTTATTTCCCTTCTTCGTTTCATTTGTAATCTCTTTATAAAGATCATCGACCTGTCCTTTAACCGGACGAACAATAACCTCAGGATCAAGAAGTCCCGTAGGTCTGAGTATCTGCTCTGCACGAAGCTCTTCATGCTCTGCTTCGTATTCACCCGGAGTAGCAGAAACATACAGTATGCGGTCGATTCTTTCCTCAAATTCATCGAAATTAAGAGGTCTGTTATCCATTGCGGACGGGAGTCTGAAGCCGAAGTCAATGAGAGTTTCCTTTCTCTTTTTATTGCCTCCGAACATACCTCTTACCTGAGGAAGTGTTATATGCGACTCGTCAACAATGAGAAGATAATCATCCCCAAAGAAATCCATAAGAGTATCAGGCGGATCTCCCGGCTTCCCTCCGGCAAGTATCCTTGTATAATTCTCAATGCCCGAACAAAAACCTGTCTCACGGAGCATCTCAATATCAAACTCAGTTCTCTCTTTTATCCTCTGTGCTTCAAGGAGCTTGTCGTGAGCCTTAAAGTAAGCTACCCGCTCGGCAAGTTCTTCTTCAATTTCTTTAATGGCATTTCCCATCTTTTCCGGAGCAATAACATAGTATGATGCAGGGAAAATGCCTGAAAAGTTTATATTTCTCTTTATCTCACCCGTTAAAGGATCGAACTCCGCAAGTCTGTCAATCTCATCTCCGAAGAACTCAACCCTTACGGCGTCCTCATTGGTATTTGCCGGTATTATGTCAACTCTGTCACCTTTTACCCTGAAGGTGCTTCTCTTAAAATCCATTTCATTTCTGGCATACTGCATATCAACCAGATGCTCGATAAGCTCATCTCTGTCCATCGTCATTCCCGGACGGAGTGACAGCATCATTCCCTTATAATCTTCAGGATTACCTATACCGTATATACATGAAACCGAAGCAACGACTATTACATCTTTTCTTTCGATAAGAGCCGCAGTCGCAGAGTGGCGAAGCTTATCTATCTCATCATTGATGGAAGAATCCTTTGCAATATAAGTATCAGTCGAAGGCACATAAGCCTCCGGCTGATAGTAATCGTAATATGACACAAAATATTCAACTGCATTTTCAGGGAAAAAGCTTTTCATTTCACTGTAAAGCTGAGCCGCAAGAGTTTTATTGTGCGACATTATAAGAGTAGGTTTCTGGATTTTTTCAATGACATTTGCCATAGTAAATGTCTTACCCGAACCTGTAACTCCGAGAAGTGTCTCTCTCTTCTTGCCGGACATATATCCGTCAACAAGTCTCTTTATTGCCTCCGGCTGATCGCCGGTAGGCTTGAAATCAGAATGAAGTCTAAATTCCATAATTCTCCTTATTTCAGCTTGCCCACATAAACAGCCGCAGACATAGCAGGAATTACTACGCTCATAACATTATTCTGAACCATACATATCTGGTCATCCATACTGTAGCCTTTTTCATCAGCCAGTATAACCCTCTTCATGGTACGGTTATTTCTAACCCCAAGGTGTCTTACATGAATCTTAAGCATCTTGTCGGTATAATCAGAATTGATGATAACCACTGCCGCCTCTTCCTCAGTGAATCTTCCGAATGAAATGCATTTGTTCTCACCATGAAGGAATATAAGTGAGCCTTTCATAAAGACCTGGTAACCCTTATGAATAGCTATCATCTTCTTATGAAAATCAATAAGCTCCTTATTCTCATGCCCCCACGGATAGCTTCTTCGTGAATCAGGATCCGTCCATCCGAACACTCCTGCCTCATCACCGTAATAGATAGTCGGTGCCCCCGGCCATGTCATCTGGAAAGTAACGCCCATTCTCATAAGACCGTAATTAACATCCTCTGATGCAGCATCAGCGCCTACTGTATGAAGTCTTCCTACCCTCTTATTGGTTCTCGTAAGGAATCTCGAATGGTCATGATTGGAAAGTTCGTTCATGGCAGCATCAATGGAATTCTGATTCATGCTTGCCATATAATATTTCATTGAGTTAAAGAAAATGTCAGGATTACCAAGGAAATCTCCCCTGAATTCATCACTGTGTTTTTCCACTCCTGTAAGGAACCATGTAATAGGCTCCATAAATGCACCGTAGTTCATTATGGTATCCCATTCATCTCCCTGAAGCCAGTTTCTTGCGCTGTCGTAATGCTCCGCAAGAATTATCGCATTCGGATTTGCACTTCTTACGGCAGTTCTGAAATCTCTCCAGAATCTGTGATTATACTCTTCGGAATAACCGAGATCCGCAGCAACATCGAGTCTCCATCCGTCTGCATTAAAAGGCGGAGAAACCCACTTCTGTCCGATATGCATTATATAATCGTGAAGCTTCTGTGATTCTTCATAATTGAGTTTTGGCAGAGTATCGTGTCCCCACCATCCGTCATAGGAATCATTGTACGGCCATGCATCGCTATCCGAGAAGTTGTAAAAGCTTCTGTATGGGCTGTCCTTGGAAACATATGCACCGGGCTCATACCCTTTTCTTCCCTCGTAAATCCTCTCCTTGTCCATCCATTTATTAAATGAACCTGAATGGTTAAATACTCCGTCAAGGATTATCTTCATCCCTCTCCTGTGAACTTCTTCAACAAGCTTTATGAAAAGCTGATTTGAGGCTTCAAGGTTTCGGATGTCTGTAACTCTGTTTATATATCTCTGTGATTTCTTATTCTCAAGTTCACCTTCCGGAAGAACCTCACCTTCGTCGTAAACTATGCGTCCGTAATGAGGATCTACATAGTCATAATCCTGAATGTCGTATTTATGATTTGACGGAGATACAAAAATAGGATTAAGGTAAATGACATCCACTCCGAGGTCCTGAAGATAATCAAGTTTATCGATCACGCCCTGAAGATCACCGCCATAGAAATTACCTACGTCAGATGTATCAGGCACCTTATCCCAATCAGTTATTCTTTTAACCGGTTTGCCTATATAGCTGTATTCATTATCCAATACATCATTGGATTTATCACCGTTATAAAATCTATCAACAAAAATCTGATAAAATACCGCGCCCTTTGCCCAGTCAGGAACTTTATATCCGGGAATTATCTGAAAGCTGTACTGCTCGTCCGGTTCTTTTTGGAGAAACAGCCTGTTGTAATAACATACGAGATTGCCAACGTGTATTTCGTAATAATACGATACCTTTTCCGTTACATTTTTAACAACCGTCTCGTAGTAATCGAAGATTCTCTCACGTCTCACTCTCTCCATATAGTGCTTCGTTCCGTTTACTACGCATATGACCTCATCAACATTATTGGAAGCAGTCCTGAATCTTAAAGTTACATCGTCACCATAGTCCGGTTCGGCAGGCGACCTGTAACTTTCACTTCCGTCAGCAAACATAGCACCAAAATTCACGATCGGCTGAAGATTGTATATGTAATTCAGCAGTTGCAGCGATCCTCTTCTCATGATAGCGCTCTTCCTTTCCTGACAGCAAAAAAGCCCACTGTCACATAACATTACAATTTTAATATAAACAACTCGTTTTGGGAAGAGTAAATGTTATTTTGACACTAAACCGGGAAGCAAAAACCGGCATCACACCAAGCATTTATAAGCTTGACTATGATACCGGTTTTACAGTTTAAATATTAGCATTTCATTTCTGTTAATCCAGAAGCCTTTTGTAATAATCATCCTCCAGACGTTTTTTAAACTCTTCGGCAGGAAGAGGTTTATCAAAATAATAGCCCTGTGCTATCCTACAGCCGTTTTCTTTAAGGATTTCAACCTGCTTTTTTGTTTCAACGCCTTCAGTTACACATTTGATCCCTATATCATTTGCCATGGAGATAACATGACTGTACATTCTGTGCGTTATATCGGATTCATCCTCATCCCCCAAAGGAAGGAGAGCCTTGTCCACCTTAAGTACATTCCACGGAATTACTCTTATAAGGTTCAGCGAAGAATATCCGTTTCCAAAATCATCTACGGATGTATATACTCCGGCTTCCTGAAGTCCCGTAACAATTCTGTTTAGGTTCTTAAACTCAACATCTGTCGTAGTTTCAGTAAGCTCTATCTCTATATACTGATGAGGCACCTCATACCTGTCGATTATTTCAAGTATGTGCTCCAGAAGATCCGCATCAACCAGATGCTTTCTGGAAAGATTGACCGAAACTCTGACTATCTTTTTACCTTCATCAAGACGGGCTCTCGCATCACGGCAGACTATTTCAAGCATATGAAAATCAAGTTTGCAGATATCCATACTAAGTTCAAGTATAGGAATGAAATCCATGGGCATGATCATTTCACCTTCATGAAACCACCTGCATAGAGCCTCTGCACCGACGACTTCCCCGGTGAAAACATCAACCTTAGGCTGGTAAAAAGCACGAAATTCTCCGGCCTTAATAGCTTCATCGAATCTCTGTCTTACTTTCATTATCTTTTTACGTCTTAACTGAAATTCCCTGTTGAAGTAAACAACGCTATCATCACGCTGCTTTGCCACCTGAACAGCTGAATATACAGTTTCTATGATCTGTCCCGGATTAACAAGATTGATATCATCATTTATATCACTTACACCGGCTCTTGCGGAAATAAGCACTCGCTTCTGAGAATCCCATGAAGTGTCATATGGAATGGGATAACCTGAAAGGATATTCAGAACATCTTTTTTAATGGTTGAGTCAACCACCATTAAAAAGTTATCTCCGCCCATTCTGAAAATTCCGCCTTTTTCGCCTATGGTATCTCTAAGAATCTCATAATAATCGCGAAGAATTTTGTCACCGGCACTTCTTCCGACATCCTGGTTGATAACGGAAAAATGCTTTATATTAAAGCATATGGCAGTATGACCCTTAAGCCTATCATTCTCAAATTCATTTTCAACAAACTGACCGAAAGCCCTTAGATTGGGATACCCGTCATTATCAAGATATGCCATCTTCGAAACAGCTTTTTGCAGCCTGTTTCTTGCCACGAATGCCAATACATGTCTGAATACAAGATCAGCCTTTTCGAGCTCTTCTCTGTCAATCGGCATATCTTCTTTTGCCACATAAAGATTACCTATGATAACTGCTGCTGATTTCGTGACAAGCCGGTTTCTGAGAACCAGAACTTCACCCTTTCCGTTATCATAATCACAAATGATCTCACCATCAGCCTCAGCCTCATGGCGTTGATCCACATAAAATTCTGTAACTCCTTTTGCTATCTTAAAAAGCTCGCATATCTCTGACAGATAACCAACAAACTCTTCTCTGTCAAACTCATCTGTCTTGCATGAGCAGTCAACCAGCTTTTCAAAAATCCCAAGAAATTTTGTATATTTTGCCTGATCCATAATCACCACTCCACAAATCAGTCTTCCCAAAGGATTTCAGCATTTATCCCATTGAGGTACTCTTTTACTTTCTCAATGTATAACGTTCCAATCTTACTCAGAATACTGTTCTTCTTAGTAAGATAACCTATAGTCATAATATTATTTTTATTCTTTTCATCCTCTTTAAAAGGAATAACAACGTATCCGTCACCATTCAGTTTATTTGAAATAATACCTGAACAAAGTGTATATCCATTCAGCCCCTTCATCAGATTCAGCATGGTGGCACGGTCATTTACTTTAACAGTCTGAGGATATGTGTTCTCAGAAAGAATCTCCTCAGCGAAGAAATACTCTTCTTCATTTTGTTCAAATGACATACATGGGTAAGGCATAAGATCCTTTATCCCTATGCTTTCATACTTAGCAAGAGGATGCTCTCCCCAAAGATATACACACGCCTTACAATTTATAAGCGGGTGGAAAACAACCTCATGCTCTGTCATGGTCTTCGTGAGTACCTTCTGATTAAGGCTGCTCGTATATAAGATTCCGATCTCGCTCTTCAGTGATCCTACATCCGTGATAACTTTCTTCGTCTCAGTCTCTCTAAGCGCGAAATCATATCTGTTCATATCATAATGCTTTGCCATTTCAACAAATGCTTTTACGGCAAATGAATAGTGCTGTGTTGATACGCCAAACTTTCTCTTATAATTACCCTCACCGGCGTACTTTTCTCTAACCATACCATAATGCTGGTAAAAGGCTTTAATGTCTTCTAAAAACTCCATGCCCTCCGGAGTAGGTGTGATTCCTTTATGGGTTCTAAGGAATATCCTAATACCAACTTCTTTCTCAAGTTCTCTCATTGAACTTGTAAGAGTCGGCTGTGAAATGAACAGCTTCTCGGAAGCTTTGTTCATAGAACCACATTCTTCTATGGTTATTGCATATAAAATCTGTTGCAGAGTCATAGTAAGCACTCCTAAAACAATGTATAAATGATAGCACTAACAGGCAGGCAGGTAATGCCAGCTGTAATTTAATGCCATCACTATGAGTATAACATATAAAACTGATGCAGAAAATACATTTTTCTATTTGACCATACTACCGTTTTTAGATGTCTGATCATGCTGAACCCTGTTTGAATCAAGATCACTGAGTTTCACCCTCTTAGGATGATTGATGTCATATTTCTGAGTTCTTCCTTTACTTCATCAGTAGTAAAAGCTGCATCTATAGAGTTATTCAGCAATACTCTTTCATCTTCCCGGCTGAGTCCAAACTTATCTCTCATGTACCTAAATTCGTCCGGAAGAGTTATCCCCAGTATTCCCATATCATCCGTATTCAGAGTAATCTTAATTCCATTTCTAAGGTAATCCATCAGAGGATACTTTGACATATCATCCACGGCACGTGTCACCCTGTTACTGGTAGGACACATTTCAAGAGTAATCCCTCTTTCTTTTACAAGCCGCACAACTTCCGGATCTTCATATATCCTTACTCCGTGCCCGATTCTTTTGGCTCCGTATTGAATCGCGAGCTTTACGCTTTCCGGTCCTGCCGCCTCGCCGGCATGGATAGTAAACGGAATATTAAGATTCCTTGCTCTCTCAAAAATGTATCTGTAATCCTCAGTCGGGTAAACTGCCTCTGCTCCTGCAAGATCGATTGCCACGACTCCTTTATCTTTGGTAAGATACTTTTTTGCAAGCAGGAGAGTCTCTTCATTAAGAGCTTCATTTCCTTTGCCACGCATGAGACATAGTATTATGTTAACCTTTAAATCAGTTCTTTCTATGCCGCTCATCGCAGCCAGAACCGCATCTTCCTGCGTAAGATTTCCTCCTGTATGAAGCTGAGGTGCAAAACGTATCTCCGCATATATTATGCCATCGCGTTTGATGCTTTCTGATATAAGATATACAGCCTCGGATATGCCTTCTTTAGTCTGCATAAGCGAAAGCGGAAGGCTGAAGCATTTCAGAAAATCATTAAGGCTCTCACAATCCCCGGGGACTGTGAGATGTCTTTTTAATTCATCGTCATTTGGAAATGGAAGTACAATGCCCTGCAGTTCTGCAAGTTTTTTTGCGATTTCCACTGTAACTGAGCCATCGAGATGCATATGAAGATCAATTATTTTTTCTTTTGCCATGCCCTTCGCCCTCCTTATCAGCTTCCCTAAAAGAATATTACTTTAAATGTAACAAATGTGCAACAAATCCCGGCATAATCTGTGAAAAGTATGATGATGGAAAGTGATTCAAAACACGAAAATGAATAGTGATGAAAATAAAGAAATGAATGATGATATATCTAATTGACAGAGATACCCCGGACACATAAAATCTAGGTATCAAAAAGTGTCGAGGAAAATATTATGAATTATAATTTTTATGGATGGGAAAATGCGAATGTAGCACCGATAAGCGATACGTATAAAGGAATAAAGAACCCACGGGATCTGTATGACATTCTTTTAAATATATGGTGCAGATACACATGTGCTCCGAGACTTAGGGATGAATGGTCAAAAGACAATATCACTCTCGGACAATGTTCCGTTACTGCCTTTCTTGCACAGGATATTTTTGGCGGTGATGTATACGGAATTCTTAGACCGGGTGGAAATTACCACTGTTTTAATAACGTAAACGGAGTTATCTTTGACCTGACAAGCGAGCAGTTCGGAGACGAAAAACTCGACTACGATAACTGCTCGCTTCAAACACGTGAAATGCATTTTTCAAAAGAAGAAAAACTGCATCGTTATGAATATCTTTCTGATGAACTGAGAAAACTGTAATTCCTATGAATCAAAAAAACTGCGGCCGTCATCTGTCATAAGTCTTTCAGTCTTAGGGTACTCAAAAATCTTCGGGTTGGATTCATTTTCAGCAAGGTAATCTGCAAATCTTCTTGCATGCCACTTTGCCATCTCAAGATTATGCATGCGATAATTGCCGCAGTTCTCAGCTGTTGCGCCGGGAACTTCGTCATAACTTTCAACCGACCTGAATGCACCAAGAAGCAGATTATGAATTTCCTTCGGTGCACGGTTCCCCTTCATGATAAGGTAAAAACCTGTAAGGCAGCCCATAGGTCCCCAGTAGATTATCTGATCCTTCCATTCATCGTCATTTCTGAGATAAGTGGCAATAATGTGCTCAAGCGAATGCATCGCAGCCACATCCACAGCCGGTTCAGTATTAGGCTTTGTAACTCTCACATCATATGTTGTGACCATTTGATCTTCAAGAACATCTACCCTGCTGGTGAAAATTCCCGGTATGATCTTAGTATGATCAACAGAAAAGCTTGGAATTAAATCCATATTTCTATCTCCTTTCAAATATAATAATTTCTATATGTATTGTCTTATATTATTCTCAACTGACGAAAGTATCTCTTCCACATCAGCGTTAACGATATCAAGTCCTGCAGCGCTTATCAGTCTGACATCATGAATTCCGTAATATCCTTCTGCCAGAGCCTTTATATATCCGAATCCATATTCCTCCGGCACAAAATATCCACCGGCTGTAGTTACCACAAAGATTCTTTTGGCTTTGCAAAGCCCGACAGGTACTCCTTCTTCAGTATACCTGAAGGTAAGCCCGACTACATTTACCTGTTCGAGGTACTGCTTCAGTGCAGCAGGAAATGAGAGATCCCAGAAAGGTGCCGCTATCACAATTTCTTCTGCTTCGGCAAACTGTTTTGCCCACTTAAACATAGGAGCATCAAACTCTCCTTTAGAAGAAAGTCTGTCCCTTTCATTAAGAAAATCCTCATCAACCACAGGGAATGTGACACTTGTGAGATTCACTTCTTCATATGGTTTACCAAGCTCATTCAGCAATTTATCTGCAAGTCTTTTTGTTCTCGATTTGCTCCTGACACATGCATTTATAAAAAGCAGTTCCATAAGCCCTCCTTCTCATCTGTGCTTATGACTATACCTATGATTAACATTATTATTTTCTCTTCTAATTGTCCTGTCAGTTATAAACCTTTTACTATTATCTTTGTCACTACGACTATAGTCAAGCATTATATATCAGTTTTGATATCGTATCTGCTGTTCTTTGATCATCGGATACCGAATCAATGCT
>CAMOWK010000020.1 GCA_946628415.1 uncultured Lachnospiraceae bacterium
GGAGCTAGCGTACCGGAAACTGCAATAGCTACATTCACAAACAATAAGACAGTAGCAACGAAGGGCTCACTCAAGATAACCAAGAATGTAACGGTTAATGGAGGAGCAGCAGGAACAGAGATGGATGGAGATTATAAATTCTTCATCATGCAAGGTTCCGAGAAGAAGGGAGAAGCTACAGTAACAATAACAAACGGAGCAAGTGAAACTGTAGAAGTACCAAATCTTGATCCAGGAACATACACAGTAGAAGAACAGAATGTTCCTGCAGATGTAACAGTAACAAACAATGTGAGTGTAACAGTAGAAGCAGGAAAGACAGGAGCTAGCGTACCGGAAACTGCAATAGCTACATTCACAAACAATAAGACAGTAGAAACAAAGGCTACGCTTACAGTTAAGAAGGTTGAAGCTGGTTCGAAAGAAGATAGTGGACGCCCTTCAACATATAAGTTTTACGTTAAATGTGGCTCAGAATATGTTCAGGATGATACAAGCGGTAGATTAGCAGCTGAAAAGCCTACCCCATTTGAGGTCTCACTTGCTAATATTGATGGTGTAAAAATTAAGGGACTTGAATTAGGTAAGACTTATACTGTTGAAGAAGTAGCTGTAAATGATGAGGATTTAAATCCGGGCTTTTCATGTAGAGCAAGCTACAGCCCTGATAGATTTGAGGCTACGGCAGATAAAACTGAAGAAACTATTACAATAACTAATACTTATACTTACACAGCGCCGGAGCCTAAGAAAGCAAGCCTTACAATCAATAAGACTGTAGCTAAAGAAGGTGAGAATGCAGCTCTGATTGTTGTTCCGGAAACAAAAACATTTAGTATTGCTGTAAAGCATGGCAATAATTACATTCAGAATACTGAAGGAACAGAGGCGGCAAGTGAAAAATACTTCGAAGTAACACCTGGAACAGCACTTGTTATCGATAATCTCCTGGTAGGTGAGACTTATGAGATAATTGAAGATGAAACTAAAGCGAAGGAAGATGTTGCACCGGACGGTACAGGTCTTGAAAAGACAGGTACATCAAGTGTTACTATTTATGAAGAATCAGCTAATAATGTTGCAAATATCAAGAATACATATACTAATCCTGCAGTACCTACATATACTGTTAAGGTTAGTAAGCAGGTTGCCGGTGCCGGAACTGAACTTCCTGATGCGGAGCTTTGCATTAAGAAATATGATGGTGATGTAGAAGGAGAAGTAGTTGACGAGTGGACTTCTGATGGAACTCAGCATGAAGCTACTTTACCTGCCGGAAAATATGTGCTTATTGAGAAAGCTGCACCTTCAGGTTATGACATAGCATCAAAAATCATATTTACAGTTGATAATGAAGGAAATGTAACAGGAACTACAGCAAGCACAAACGGAAGCATTTCAGGTAACTTAATTGTGATGCTTGATGCAGTTAGTACACTTGAGACTAATGTAAAAATATCGAAGGTTGATATTAGTAATCATGAATCAATCATTGGTGCTACTCTGAGACTTATAAAGACATCAGTTACTCCTGAAGAAACGGTTCTTGAGTGGAAATCAACGACATCTGTTAAAGAGATTCCTGTAACTGAAGGAAGCTACAAGATAATAGAAGTAGAGGCTCCTGATGGATATAAGAAGACGGATTTCTTTGTAACATTTGATGTAAAGAAGGATGGTAACAGCCTTAAGGTTGAGAATGTAAAGGGTAATCCTGGAGAATACGATGCAACAACAGGACTTATATCATTCAGAAACGATCCTATAAAGGTTAAGATTAGCAAGGTTGATGCGACAAGTTCAGAGGAAGTTCCGGGCGCAACTATAGTTCTTAAGAATTCAGCAGGAACTAAGGTTGATGAATGGACTTCAACTAAGACAGCTCATGAGATAAGCGGACTTGAAGCAGGAACTTATACTCTTGAAGAGACAGTTGCTCCTAAGGGTTACAAGAAGGAAACAACTAAGATTACATTTACCGTGGATGAATATGGAAATGTAAAGGATGTTAAGGGACCTGGCGAGCTTGGAGCAGATGGAGTTCTTAAGTTTAAGAATGAAATGATAAAGGGTGAGCTTTATGTACATGTAACTGTGGAAACTCCTAACGATACTGAGGGTATTGAGACTAAGGATGTACCTGGTGCAGAAGTAACTGTAACTGATGAGACAGGTAAGGAGATTGGCAAATACATAACTAACGAAAAGGGTGAAGTTGTTGATGAGAAGACAGGTAAATATCCAGAAGTAACACCGGGTAAATATACTGTTACAATAACTAAGATACCTGATAATTATGAATTTAAAGAAAAACTTCAGGGTAAGACAAGTAAAGTTGAGGTGCCTGCAGGTGGTCAGGGTAAACACGAAGCAGTTATCGAGACGCTTCTTGGTGGACTTGATATACTTATCACTGAAGAACCTTCAGGACGTGTTGTTCCTCATGCTAAGGTGACAGTAACGATGCCTGATGGAACAAAGGTTGAGTGTGAAACTGATGACAATGGTATGATAACTCAGTTTGCGAAGAAAGATCAGTTCGGTAATTACACATCACCACTTGGTGAGTACACTTATGTAGTTACATGGGTTCCGGATGGATACACAGTAACACTTAATAAGGAAAACAAGGGAACGGTTACTGCCGGAAATCTTACATCGCTTGAGTCTAAGATTGCTACTAAGTCAGCATCAAAGACAGACACACCGACAAACACAACCACAACAACCAAGAAAACAGGTGATAACGCACCTATACTTATAATTGCAATTCTTATGATTCTTTCACTTGCTGCTATAGTATTTATAGTGATCAAGCGTAAGAAGATGAATAAGTAATCGCGATACATTTTAATAAGAATTACTGATGCAGTCGGGGCAATGCTCCGGCTGTATTAGTATATTTAGTATGGAAACAAAACGTAGCATATTCATTAGGATATGTGACACCAGGTGATATTAATAATGCAAGTGCGGTGTTACAAGTTAGTTCTAAAGTGAATGAAGACTTATATATGAATGTAAGGAGGAATTCTGGTATGGTTGATTGGTTAGAGAAATATTTTGGAGAAGAAGCTATAAAAAGGTATGAGATGGCAGGGGAAAAGGCGGCAGAACGGGCAACAAAACAAGCGGTAGAGCAGGCAACAAAACGTGCAACAGAACAGGCAACAGAGACAACCACCCAAAATGCTGTTGTAAGTATTATGGAAACATTACACCTTACTCTTGATCAAGCTTTAGATGCGCTACAGGTGGAACCGGAGAAGAGGGCAAGTATTATCGCAAAGATACAGTAGGTGCTTTGTCAGCGATACATTTTAATAAGAATTACTGATGCAGTCGGGGCAATGCCCCGGCTGCATTTTATAGGTTTAAACTATTGCTATAAAACATAACAAAAGCTATAATTACAGGGACAGACTGAAAAGAGGGGTAAGTATCATGCTTAATATTGGACTTAAGACGCTTGTAGCACAGTGTTTTATGTACGCAGATGATATCACAAACAGAGGACTTGTGTCGGCGGGCACGATGTCTGTTCGTGATATGTTAAAATACGATTTTATACGTTATGTTGGTTTTCTTTATGAGGCAGACAGCAACACATCTTCGTTTTCTGCCTCTTTTATTAATGACTATTTTTCGCTATACATGACGCCGGCGAAGTTTCTTCAGTTTCACTATGAAAGCTGTACGGGACCTGAATTTATCAATACAGTTCCAAGGTCTCTTACTTATTTTGCCAAGGCGGATTTTTCGGGCGGCCAGAGGAGAACAGCCGAGGGCTATACCGTTTCAAGGTACATAGCAAGAGCGTTTGATGCCATCGGCAGGGAATACATATCCTACGCAGGGGCAAATGTCACGGAGCTTGGCAATCTTACCAATTATTCGCTGATGCTTGATAAATATCTGCAGGGCTTGGGGCTTTATAATGGCGGAAAGCCATATACGCTTTATTCGCCGATGACAGGTGAAGGTATAGATATGTCCGGAATCGATCTTGAGAATCTGGATGAGATAATCCAGAACACGAACAGCAATCATTCCAGTGATATTAAAAATGACACATCGCATGATCAAAGGGGAAATGCATTGCAGGGCGAAAAAGATAAGAATAATCAGGGTGACAAGTCAACGAAAGAAAAGAAAAATGAAGATGACAAGAGCCTTGAAGAACTGATGGATGAGTTTAACTCTCTAATAGGTCTTAAGTCGGTTAAGCAGGATCTTAATAACCTTGTAAATCTTATCAAGGTTAAAAAGATGCGTGAAGAGAGGGGGATGAAACAGCCCGAGATATCTCTTCATCTGGTATTTTCCGGAAATCCGGGTACAGGTAAGACGACAGTAGCCAGACTTCTTGCAAAGATATACAAGAAGCTCGGGGTGCTTAAGAAGGGACATCTCGTTGAGGTTGACCGTTCCGATTTGGTTGTCGGCTATATAGGACAGACCGCAACGAAGACTGCAAAGGTGATTGACAGTGCCCTTGGAGGAGTGCTTTTCATTGATGAGGCATACACACTCACGAATACAGGCGATGACAAGGATTTCGGACAGGAAGCGGTCGATACGCTTCTTAAAAGGATGGAGGACGAAAGAGACAACCTTATCGTAATAGTTGCCGGCTATACCGACCCAATGGATGAGTTTGTGAACTCCAACCCGGGTCTCAAGTCCCGATTCAATAAGTACATATTCTTCCAGGATTATACGGGCGACGAGCTTTATAAGATATTCCTCCAGATGTGTGAGAAACAGGAGTATATCCCGTCCCGCTCCGCCAAGACTTACGTAAAGAAATATCTTACGGAAAGAGCCATGAAGCATGAGGAGAATTTTGCAAATGCAAGAGAAGTCCGTAATTATATTGAAAGATGCATTGAAAGGCAGGCTAATCGTATAGTTGGTCTTGAGGATGTGAATGATGACTCTCTCCGTGAATTCGCTCTCCAGGATGTGAAAGAGGACGAGACTGCATCGAAATGAACCGCCAACTCCTCAATTGGTATAATCAGTCAGAGAAGAAATGAAACGTTTCTATGCCCAGATAAATGAATCAGTCAGAGAATAAATGAAACGTTTCTATCCCCCGGATAAATGAAACAGTCAGGGAAGAAATGAATCAGTCAGAAATGAAATGACACAGATATAACGACTTAATAAGGAAAGTATATGAAACTAAGACCATGTATAGACATTCATAATGGCAAGGTAAAACAGATAGTCGGCTCCACCCTACGTGATGAGGGAAGCACGGCAACCGACAACTTTGTGTCGGAAAAAGGCGGAGAATATTACGGAAATCTCTATAAAGAGAAGAATCTTCCGGGTGGACATATAATACTTCTTAACAGCAGAGATAGCGAGTATTACGAGCAGGATCTTGAGGTTGCAAAGGCCGCACTTAATGCTTATCCGGGCGGACTTATGATAGGCGGCGGAGTAAACGCTGAAAATGCATCACATTTCCTTGATATGGGCGCATCCCATGTTATCGTAACATCATATGTATTCACAGATGGAAAGCTTAATATGGAAAGGCTTCTCAGACTTATAGGTGAAGTGGGCAGTGAAAATATATGTCTAGATCTCAGCTGTCGCAAAAAAGGTGACAGATACTATATAGTGACAGACAGGTGGCAGAAGTTTACAGATATGGAAGTAAGTCCTGATACGCTCGGTGAGCTTTCGGATTATGCAGGAGAATTCCTCATTCACGGCGTCGACGTTGAGGGTAAGTCCTCGGGAATCGATGAAGGGCTGATCAGGATTCTTTCGGAATTTGACAGGATTCCGGTCACATACGCAGGCGGAATCAGTTCATTTTCAGATATAGATAAGGTAAGAAACTCGTCAGATGGGAAGCTGGATATTACAATCGGCAGCGCACTTTCCATTTTCGGTGGCAACTTGGAGCTTGACGAGCTCATGTCTTATATAGCGGCAACAAAACAACCCCACCCGGTAGCTACACAGTAATAAAAACACAGCGTTAAAACAGCCTCACCCAACGGGCAGTCCTGCAATAAAAAAAGTATCACAACATAAAGCATCACAATACAAAAGGTACACACAAAAAATGAAAGAACGTTTTAAAAAAATATGGAGAAACAACTTTGCGTGGATTCTTCCGGCACTTATAGTCATTTGTTTCTTCGCAATACTTATGATAGTTGGAGGAGTAGCGCCTTTCGGAAGCTATTCCTTTACATTTGTAGACAGCATGCATCAGTATCTGCCGTTTTTTTCTGATTTTCAGGGAAAACTTAAAGAAGGCGGAAGTCTGCTCTACACATGGAATATCGGGCTCGGACTTAACTTTCAGTCATTGCTCCTTTACTACATGGGATGCCCGCTTAATTTCCTTGTAGGGCTTGTCTCCAGAAAAAGCATTATAGCTTTCATGTCAGTAATGATAGCTCTCAAAATGTCATTTTCAGCGGGCAGCTTCGGGTACTACCTCTCAAGGAGAAGCGGAAAAGTAAGGAACACCTACTTAATGGTTCCATTTGCGGTTGCCTACGCGCTTGGCAATTACATGATAGGCTACATGTGGAACATCATGTGGCTTGACTGCATCATGGTAATGCCCCTTATAATCCTCGGAATGGAAAGAATCATAAGAGGCGAAAGCGCAAGACTCTATACGGTGGCGCTTTTTTATTCACTGTTTGTAAACTATTACATTTCATTTATCATGTGTATCTTCCTCGTGCTCTGGTATCTTGTGTCGGCACACAAAAATGTAAAGAGCTTCTTTGTAAATGGCTTCAGGTTTGCGGGAGCATCACTTCTTGCGGCAGGAATGGCTGCATTTTCGCTTCTTACGGCGTATCTTGCCATAATGAAAACCTCGTCAGCAAGCCAGACCTTCCCGGAGTGGGAATGGTACGGAAATGTATTTGAAATCTTAAAACAGCACTTTATGCTGGTGGCTCCTATAAAAAACCAGAACTTTGACGGAGCCGCAAACCTTTACTGCGGTGTATTTACAGTGCTGTTTCTGTTTATTTATGTGCTCTCGAACAGAATCCGTCCGTGGGAGAAGATAAGAAAAATCCTGCTTGTCATATTCCTGATCGCCAGCATGAATCAGGCAACGCTTAATTATGTATGGCATGGTTTCCATGACCAGTACGGAATCCCTAACCGTTTTGCATTTGTGTATATATTCACAATTCTTGTTATGGCATACGACGGGCTGTCAAGACTGCGCAGCATTCACCCGGCGGTGATATATATAAGCGGAGTGCTTTCCATAGGTTTTTACACAGCCGCGCTCCACTTTTCAGATCCGGACAGCAAGCTTTCAGAGATATGGCTCGGCATCATCGCAGGCGTTCTAATCATCATTTACGCTGTAATGGCTGAGTTTAAGGTTGAAAAGTTCTTAAAGCAGAAGACACTCAATCTTTTCATCATGCTTATCTGCCTTGTCGAACTTATAGGAAATGCAATTTACGGCTTTACAGAGATAGGTTTCGCCGACGGTGAGTTCTATCTTAAGTACTGTGAGGAAATGCAGGAAATAACGGCAGATGTTGCAGAGTATGAGAAAATGAACGGCGGTGATTTCTACAGAGAGGAAATCGTAAATCCTGTAATGCTGGACGAAAATACATTTGATAATATGAAGAGCATATCTACGTTCTGCTCAACCGTAAGAGGTGACACGGTTGAAGTGATGGGTGATATGGGCTTTTATACAGGGGTAAATGAATACCTTTATCATGGGGCGACCCCTTATACAAATGCCATCCTCGGAGTTAAATATGTATATGATCATGACGATGCATACTATCCGGAGATCGGTTATTCAGATGAATTTGCCGAAAACGGCTCAACCAAGGTCTATAAGAATAAGTACGTGCTCCCGATAGGTTTTGCGGTAAGTCCCGGGCTTCTTGCATGGATGCATGACGGATACGGCGATGCAGATAAGGTGAACAGCTTTGTAAGGCTTTCGACCGGCGGAGGCGACATATTTGAAAGTACTCTTGTGGATATGGATGTTCATGGGATGGGATGCGATGCGACAGTTGCCTCCGATCCGAGAGCCATTTCCTATGAGAACGGAACCGGCGACAATATCTATATGGATGTCGAATTCACCATCCCGGATGACGGAATCTATTTTGTTGAACTCTCCGGCAATTACATGGAAAATGTAACGTATAAGGTTAATGATGAGAAGCTCTGCGACGGAAGATATTTTCAGCAGCTTTTCTCAATGGGAGAACTAAGGCGCGGTGATGTTGCATCCTTCAATATCAAGTTCTCATCCTCTTACTCTCCATCGGGGCAGATCGGGGTTAAGCTTTCAAAATGGAATGGTGAAAACTTCCTAAAAGCAATTAATGAACATCAAAAGGAAGTTCTTAATATAAATGAATTTAGTGACAGTCATATTAAGGGGACGATCAATGTATCCGAAAAAAGGCTTCTCTTTACTTCAATCCCTTATGATGAAGGCTGGACTGTAAAGGTTGACGGCAAAAAGAAGAAAATTGAGAAGGTGGGCGATGCATTTATCGCAATCGAACTTCCGAAAGGGGAGCATGAGATAGAAATGAATTATTTCCCTGACGGGATGAAGTACGGAATTATGCTTTCCGTGTCATGTTTCATTCTATTTTTGGCGGTATTTGTTGTGGCTCCGGCATTAAAAAAGGGCAAAGCGGAATATGAATCACTAAGTTGAAGTTGCTTGACCATGATTCATTATTATAGTAAAATGATAGGTCAGAGAGGGGTGTAAAAAGATGGAAAAAATAAGATCACTCGGATGGGTAAAACTAATTATAATTACAGCGGTGCTTATCGCTGCATTTGGTGTTGTTGGGGCAGTTGTCGGGACACCGGTAAACTACATTATGATACCGCTTCAGGTACTATGTGCGGCATTTGTGCTTTATGTCATGATGGGAAGTGATAACAGTGCAAGCTCACAGAATGACAAATATCGTAAGCTTTTCATGAATCTTCCTATAGGCTTTGCTCAGGCAAAGATTATAGAAGATTATTCGGGAAATGTCAGCGGATATCAGCTTGTTGACGCCAACGAGACATTTGGCGATTATTTTAATCTTGATAAGGCTGACTATCATGATAAGGTACTCAGTGAGACCAATATAGAAGTCCTTCAGGATATAAATGCATGGTTCAAGGCTTACAATACTTCAGGAACCAAGCAGGGAGACCTGATGGATGTTGAGATAACCATGGAGAAGCTTGGCAAGACATTTAATACAGTTATGTATAAGTCAGAAGCAGATTACATTAACATGGTTGTTATTGATGTTACCGAGCAGAAAGAGACAGAGGCAAAACTTTCCAAGGCTATCGAGGATGCCAATGCTGCATATAAGACTCAGGCTGAGTTCCTTGCAAATATGAGCCACGAGATAAGAACCCCTATCAATGGAATCCTTGGTATGGTTCAGCTCACACTTATGGCAGACGATCTTCAGGCTGACTACAGAGATAATCTTGTTACTGCAAAGAACTGTGCAGACAATCTCCTCCGCCTTATTAACGATATCCTTGATATCAGTAAGCTTGAGGCAGGAAAGTACAAGATAAAAGAAGAAATATGTGATATAAGGTCTGCCATTGAGGAGACAGTTGCAGCTCACGTTCCTGCGGCAACCAATAAGGGCATAACCCTTGATCTTAATTTTGGTAATAACATTCCTAAGCTTGTAAAGGCTGACGGTCAGCGTATTCAGCAGGTTCTTAACTGCCTGCTTTCAAATGCCATCAAGTTCACATCTGACGGTGGCGTAAGAGTAAAGGTTGCGGCGCTTGACGATTCCGCTGACAGCATAAAGCTCCGTATGGCTGTTTCCGATACAGGTATCGGTATCAGCGAATACAATATGAATAAGCTTTTCATTAGATTCTCACAGGTTGACGGCTCTGATACAAGAAAGTATGGTGGATCAGGACTTGGACTTGTAATTTCAAAACAGATTACAGAGCTTATGAATGGTACGATTTCTGTTCAGAGTAAGGAAGGAATCGGCTCGACATTTATAGCTGAGATTCCGCTTAAGGTAGTTAAAGCGGCTGAAACTGAAACTGTTAAAGAAGTAGTTAAAGAGGATCCGGCTGTATTCTCCATAAATGCCAACGGCAAGAATGCACGTATCCTTGTAGCAGAAGATGAGCCTGTTAACCAGCAGGTTATCGGAAAGCTTCTCGGCATGGCAGGCTTCTCATATGACATAGCTGAAAATGGTGAGAAAGCAGTTGAACTCTTCAAGAAGAAAGAATACGAAGCAGCACTCTTTGATGTTCAGATGCCTGTAATGGATGGTATCGCTGCAACTCAGGAGATACGTAAGATAGAGCAGAGAGAACACAGAAAGAGACTTCCTATCATAGCAGTTACAGCAAGAGCTATGTTTGGAGATAAGGAAAGGATTATCGAGAATCAGCTCGATGATTATATAGCTAAGCCTTATAACCTTAATACAGTTGTTGACACACTTAATAAATATATCAATAGAGATAATTAATTTTAGACAGAAGTAGTATGTATATTCGTAACAAGCATACGAGATTAAAAATCAGATAATGGTGAAAACTGGGAATGAATAAAAAGAAGATCATCATCATAGGAATAATTGCATTAGTTGTTATAGCTATAGGTATTTATGTCCTTATAGCTATCAGAAATCAGAGAATGAGGACAAATGGACTTTTTGATGATTCAGATTATCCTGTAACCTACACTTATGAGGAGAATACTTTAGTTGTAAATCTTGACGGAAGCAAGACACCGACTATCGGCTGGGAGGTTAAGATAGACAACGAGGAAAAGGTTGAAGTAACTCAGGAAGGAAAAGCACCGAGGACTAAGGCTAAGTATGTAATAAAACCAACTGCTCCGGGACTTACAAGAGTAAGATTTATAAAGGCAGTATCTGCAGCCGGTCATAAGTTAAATATAGCAGAGATCAATATTCCTATATATGTCGGAGAATTGGGAGACGGCTTTGAGATACAGTGTCTTGATGACCCTTATTATATCAAAGGCTATGATGTTATCGGAGGAGATACTGATTATCCGGTTATACTTAACAATGCAACTATGGACGGTGAAGCTTTGTCGCAGGACATGAATGAGTTTACAGGGAACATCGTATTTCTGAATGGGCAAAATGACTGGGTTTTAAACAGCCCGGATGCTATGGTTGACTTCTCTTTTTATGAAGAAGAAGGGAGAGTGACAGTTTACATTTCAAAGGGTACAGGAATCGTTACTGATCCTGAGGAAGCTTCAACCGAGGATGTTTATACGAAGGCAATTTCAAGTGTCACTGACGGAACGCCTAAGGAGGATTATTTGTCCGTAGATGTAAAAGAGGCGACCTTCACTATTTCAAGTGAGTCACTCGGTATATCGAAAAATATAAAAGTAAACTTTAACGAAGATGCATCAGTGGCGTCAGTTTCACTCGTTACTGATGAAGAAAAAGATAAAAAATAAACGATTATGTTGCGCTTTTGTTGCATAGGTGCATGTATAATCCATAATAATTAGAAAAGTATGTAACTGTTCGGAATCTTTTAAGCTATCTGAACAGTTACATTTGTATGATACATATTGATTTGTCTTTTGTTATTAAAGAAAAGGAATCGTTATGAAGAAAAAAGTAGGAAAAATTAAGAGGATAACAGCATGTACACTTGCTGCTTTTATGCTCATAACCGCAAATGGCAATAATCTTCAGACTGTTCATGCTGATGATACGGAAGCTCCGAAAGAAGAGAATACGGAAACAGGAACAAGTGAAGGTGAGGATGGAGAAGAAAAGGACGAAGGCTCAGGAATCCTTAAACCAAAGCTTGGTACTGTGGAATTCTGGGAGTGGAACAAGGTTACTAAGACTAATTTTGATACCTATATGGATGACGACAAGTTCCATGCGTCACTGCTCTTTTATTATGATACAGATAATAACAGAGACACGTCAAAATATTCCACTCTTGCTCCGAAAGGCTTTATTTCACTTTGGGATGATAAAGAGCATATAAAAAGAGGAATAAGCAATGAAAACTGGAAGCAGTACTGGGATAAGGCTACGACAAGTGAAGATACATGGAATAGCTCTTATCGATCTCAGTTTGATTGGGGCTGCTCAAAAAGGAACTTCTTAAATGGCTTTGCTGAAAGAGAGAGTAGTCTTATTAAGCTTGATAGTATTGGCAAAAACCTAAATGGCACGGGAGTATATTTCCAGGATAGGTTTTTCACTACAGAAAACGGTTCCATGGGTGCGCTTTATATAAAAAGCAGAAATGCCGGTACCGGGAATATCGCAGATTTAAAATCAGGTGGACACTGGACTCAGTGGAGTGCCGATGTATCCATATATCTGGCAAGAGGTGAAGAAAAAGGTAAGTCTGTTGATACGGCACTATCAATAGGAAGTAAATCAACCGATACCTATCTCGAATGCGGAAAAGGTATGGAGGGTAAACAGCCGGGAATTTATGTATGGAAAGGAACCGGCGGAGGCGCTACAAGTGGTGGCGTGAAGAATCAGTCCAAGTCATTTCTCATGTTCCCTTTCATGGGAAATGAAGATTCGGAGTTCTGGGTCGGTAAAGTGCTTGGTGGTATGAATCATGACCAGCTGGACTATGCTAAGGTCTGGGATAATGATCAGGAGGATTCTGAAGAGACCGGACCTACTCTCGGTGTCACACATACAGGCTACCTTGTAGCATATGATGCCAAGCCATTAAATGGCTATCCAAGTTATGAAGTTAATGTAACAGACTTTTCGACAAGATGGTCTGACCACACTGTGGCACGTGATATATTCCATCCGGAGACAACCAATGTTTATGCCATGTTTAAGTGGTATGTAGGAACAAGACATGTTTATACATCATTCCCGACTCAGGAGGTTCCTGAGGGGAAATTCTATCCATTTTCTGCAACGACAACTATAGTTTCCGGCGGAGATGTTGATTCAACAGAAGGTATAATCATCCCTAAGGGTGAGACACTTACTATAAATGGTGGTACTGTATCAGTTGAATGTAATCTTATCAATAATGGTAAGATAGTTATAAAGAATGGTGGAACTCTTATCATAAAAGATGGCGGTATCATAGCTCCTTTCACTGAAGATGCGGAAGGAACTATAGACTGTGAGGATGGTAGTATTGTAGTTATGCCGGGAGGAAAGATGCTTTGTCTTCAGAATAGTACGGCAAAGAACGCACCTGCACCTCTCCAGCTTACAAATGGATCATCACTCATCAATTACGGATATCTTGCAGTTACTACTGCTAAGCTTGATACAGGCAGCGCGATTGAGAATCGTAAAGACGGCGTATGCTTTGCGGGAGTTAACAGAGTAGATAAGCTTCAGCTTATGAATGCACCTAAGATTAAGTATACGAAGACAGGTATTACAAATCTTGAGTATGATACAACAACTGCTCCAATTGGAACACTTGAGTCGTATAAAGGAAATTATATAGATAACTACGGCTACTCTTTTAAGAAAAAAAGCAATTCTCCTTTTGGCGGAAACTCAGGGGAGACTCAATATCTCATTTTTAGTTTCGATATTAATCTTAAAAGTGGAGAAGGTGTAAAAATGGAAGTAGAAGTCCCACAATCTATGTTTTTAGGCCCGTCTTCCTTGGATTATCAGAAAGCTGAGAAAAAAGTTGTTATTGCACTTATACAATCGGGATTTCTGCCAAAACCGGATATAGGCATGATTGGTATTAACGGTAAAGCTAATTTTGTTAATGAACGAACTGCAACATTTAATCATGGATCGGAAGATATTGATTATGCAACTGATGTTAACATAATCACCCCAGAATATTAAGAAATGCTACAAATTCTGTCATATACAGCTTGCACAAAATTGGATGTTACATATGCACAAAACAGAGCTTTATGCAAACTAAAATGGCAGAGTTATGTAATGTTAATACTGTTGATAACTGAATAAAGTAAAGTGAGAGTTTAGAGAAACCACGCAAATGCGTGGTTTCTTTTGTTTTGTGACAGCGTTTGTTTCGCAACAAAACCAAACATCGAAATCCTTTACGAAAGATTCCTGCGGTGATAATCTTCTCATCACAGAAGGGAGGACATGACTGCATGGCAAGAGAGCTACGTATTGGTATATGTGATCATAATAGAGTTTATACATCGGCAATGGCTGCATATATCAACGATGATACCAGCCTCTCCATGAGAGCGGTGGCTTTTACCGATACTGATGAAGTGATGGCTTATCTGGAAGAAAGAAGCCTTGACATTATCATCGCGGATAATCACCTGCCATGCGAAAAAACTGATAAAGGCTGTTATGTGTATAGGGATGTTCCCTGTCTTCTCTTGGAAGAGGCACCAAAGGAAGATGGGTGTTACGTAACAGCCAGATATCAGAATGTCCGAAATATCTGTAGTAAGGCAGCCTCGCTTCTGGCGGGGAGAGTGGTTAAGGAGAAAGTCAGCATATCACTAAGTGAAGTGACAGGTGAAGTAACAGGCGTTTATTCGCCGTTTGGAAGATGCGGAAGAACGTATGCCGCAAAGAATCTGGTCAGGAACGCCGGGGCTTCGTACCTTTACGTGGCTATGGAGGATTTATCGCCTTACCCCACATCATGTGACCTCCTTTACATGGTGAAAACGGATAACGGAAGATTTGAGGAGACGGCGCTGGAGTGTGTAAAACAAATAGAGGGGATAAATACACTTATTCTTTCAGATTTCTATATGGATGCAAAGCTCATAAATGCGGATGATATGAACCGTATCATTAGTGGTCTCCTGTCTTCCGGAATCTACAGAGGTCTTGTGTTTGATATAGGAACGGCTTCTCTTGGAGATCCGGAGATACTTAAAACTTTTGGAAGACTCATTCTTCCCGTACCTCCGGGAGAACTTTGTAAAAGGAAATTCGATACATTTAAACGGATAATGACTTCGCTTGGGTACGGTGACATACTCGCCCGTGCTGAAATCATTGAAGGATATGCTCCCGAAAACTCCGGCTGGGAGGACGTCGGGGGATGGGAATGATACCACACAGTGATAGGAACATGAATAGAGATTATATGTAGATTGGGTGGTGATTGGGATTAAGGAATGATTGGGTGTGGATAGAGTATGTGAGGATTGTCGATGTGAATAGCTGGGTGAGAATAGGGATTTGATTAGAAATATGAGAAATGAGTGTATGAAGCATGGGAGCGTAGGTAGTATATGGGATTGGAGCAGGGGATAAAGAGCAGAATAAAGGAAGAAGTGGTGGGACGCTTGGACGAGGTGCAGGATGTGGATGACTCGAAGGTGATGGAACTGATAGATGAATCAATCGCCAGAATCAGCAGGGAAGGATATATACCACTCGGAGAAAAGATAAAGCTAAAGCGCGATACATTTAATGCGATAAGACGTTTTGATGTTCTTTCGGAACTTCTGGAGGATGATGAGATTACCGAAGTTATGATTAACGGTTATGACAGGATTTATATCGAAAAAGCCGGGAAAATCATAAAGTCAGATAAGAGTTTCGAGTCCGGCGAAAAGCTTCTTACCATCGTTCAGAACATAGTATCACGTACAAACAGGCGCGTAAATGAGACTACCCCCATAGCCGATGCCATACTTCCGGATGGTTCAAGAGTAAACATAGTCCTTGGCGGCGTTTCATGTGACGGGACGGCGGTGACAGTAAGGAAATTCCCTAAGAAAGTTATGGGGATGGAAGACCTTATAGAACTTGGAGCTCTTGACAAGGATGTGGCTGAATTTCTCGGGAACCTCGTTAAAGCAGGTTATAACATCTTCATTTCAGGTTCGACGGGCGCAGGCAAAACAACTTTTCTAAATGCACTCTCCGAATTCATTCCGTCTGATGAAAGAGTGATCACGATAGAAGATTCCGCGGAGCTTAGGATTAAAGGGGTTGAGAATCTGGTTCGCCTTGAGGCAAGAACATCAAATGTCGAGGGCGAAAATGCGATAACCATAAGGGATCTTATCAGAACAAGTCTGAGGATGAGACCGGATCGCGTGATTGTAGGTGAAGTTAGAGATGCAGCAGCGATTGATATGCTTGCGGCGATGAATACAGGACATGATGGCAGCATTTCCACCGGCCATGCCAACAGTGCAGAGGATATGATGCTGCGACTTGAAAGCATGGTACTTATGGGAGTAGATCTTCCCATAAGGGCTGTAAGACAGCAGATTGCATCTGCGATAGATATAGTTATTCATCTGGGGAGACTCAGGGACAGGAGCAGGAAGGTACTGGAAATTAGTGAGGTGATAGGAATGAAGGAAGATGAGATTGTACTTAGTAGACTATATGTTTTTGAAGAGGACGGCGAAAATGCCGGAAGAATATCGGGAAGGCTTAGGCGTGTGAATGACCTTATGCATATAGGTAAGCTGGCGTCAAGCGGACTCTTAAACGTAGTCAGAGAACAGGATATCCAAAACAGGTTTTTGGAACAGTGAAAGGGCCAGAGATTATAGATGGTTAGGTATTAGTTCTGTGAGGGTAATGGAGGGTAGCTGAGTGATTGAATCTGTGACAGAAAAGGTCGGTTAAGTGATAGATATGTAATGGGGAAGGATAGTTAGGTACTTAGGTTGGAATGAGAGGCGAATTATGTTAGGAATGGTCAAGGGTAGGGTATGTTTGAAGAAGGAGTGGGGCAGAATACTGATATCAGTAGCCGCGGCTGTCGGCGCAGACATACTGGTCGCATATTTCTTCTTCAACAGTATCTGGGGAATAATACCCGGAGCTTTGATAGGGGTTATGACCTACAGAAAAATCGCAGGGAGTTGGAAAGAAAAAGAAAGAATAAAGCTCCTGTCGGATTTTGGAACCCTCATAGAGACAGTTGCAGCAGCACTTTCATCAGGAATGTCGCTTGAAAATGCATTTATCGGAGCGGGAAAAGATCTTTCATCCGTCTATGGAAAAAATGAAGTGATTATGAAGGAACTGACTGTTATAGAGAAGAAACTGAGGATGGGACTTAGTCTTCACGGCGCCCTTTACGAATTTGCGGATAAGTATGATCAGGAAGAGATAAGGGATTTTGCAGGCGTGATTCTTTCTGTAAGGAAAACCGGTGGAAATGTAATAAAGATTATAAAGAAAACCTCTGAAACAATCACATCAAGGATTGAACTGATAGAAGAGATGAATGTAATGGTCGCGTCGAAGAGGCTGGAACAGAGGATTATGACGTGCATGCCATTTATGATAGTCGTTTATCTAAGAATAAGTAATCCTAAATACATGCTCCCACTATATGGAAATATCGGAGGAGTGATTGTTATGTGCGCTGCACTTGCCGGGGTTTTCCTTGCAGACTATATAGGCGGCAAGGTGACAGACTGGAACGTGATTTAGATGTCAGGTGTATTCCGGGATACAGTGGAATATAAATATGGATAATTTGTCAGCAGGGTTGTCTTTTGACGAAGCTGCCCTGATAAAGATAAGGGAGACTTGGAAATGAAGGATAAAACATTGGATTCCGGCAGATGTGATGAAAAGAAAGGAGGACATATATATGCTTTTTACGAGCGCATTGCATCATATCTGCTTAAAATCATATATTTTAAATCTCTTGAAAAACTGGTAATGAAAAGAATCAGAAAATTTGAGGTAATGAGTAAAGCGGAGTTAAAAGATAAGGCAGAGGCTTTCATGTTGAAGCTTTATACCGAGATTTTAATGATGCTTACAGCGGTACTGATTCTCTGTGCTGTGGTTGTAATAATGGGAAAGAAAAATGTAAATGATGTGCTTAAAAGACCGGATGTCGGGAGGAATGAAAAGTCATATGAAATCGAACTGAGTAAGGATGATGAAACATGGGTAAGAAATTTCAGTCTTTCACCTAGGAGCTATACCGAAAAAGAGTTTGAGATTCTAGCGGATGAGGCTGAAAACTACGTGCAAGACATTTTCCTTTCTGATAATTCTGATGCGGAAAGTATAAAAAGGGATATGCTGCTTCCCGAAACTGATGAAACGGGAAATCTTTCTATCGAATGGAAAAGCAGCGACCCTACGGTGGTTAACAGATTTGGATTTGTTAATAATGATGAAATAGAAGAAGCAACAAAGATAACGCTTACGGGAAGCATCATTTACGAAGAGTATGAAAGAGAAATGGTTTTAAATGTAGTGGTTTTACCGTCCGGTCAGGATAAGGATGATGTGACCATAGCAATCGAGAATTTGGAGGATATGCAGGAAGAAGAAAGAGAGGAAGAGACATTTGACCTTCCTTCCGATGAGGGCGGATTCAGTGTTGCTCTGAAGAAGGATTATAAGGATAAAGCCGGAAGCATCGCACTTATCGGGATTCTTCTTGTGGGAGTATATGCATATTCAAAAATCAACGAACTGGATGAATCAGGGAAAAAGAGAGACAGGGAGCTTCTTGATGATTATTACAGCTTTGTGAGCAAGATGATACTTGGTCTTAATTCAGGGATGAGCCTTCGCGGTGCATTTACCCGAATGGTAGAAGATGAAAAAAGATCGGGGAGGAATAAGAGAAGGGTTTTATATCAGGAGATTGCCGTTATGCTTTCAGAGATTTCAAACGGAGTCTCCGAAGAAGAGGCGTATGCGGGTTTGGGAAAACGCATAGGCATTCCGGAATATATAAGAATCATGTCTCTTATTGAGCAGAATCTCACGCATGGCAATAAAGATCTCGTAAAACTGCTCCTTGAAGAAGAGAGAAAAGCCGGTTTTCAATTAAAAGAGAGGATGAAAAAAAGGGGAGAGGAAGCGTCAGAGAAGCTGCTGCTTCCGATGCTTATCCTCCTTCTGGTAGTGATCGGGATAGTTGTCTATCCTGCATTTGTTAATCTATAGGAGGTGTCTTATGAAGTTTTTAAAAGAAATGGATAACAATAAGGGTGTTGCTGTTGTTGAGATAATTCTAATATTGGTTGTCCTCATTACTATGGTAATAATCTTCAAAGACCAGATAACTGCTCTGGTTGAATCTATATGGAAATCAATAAGCAGTAACGCAAAACAGATTATTTAAGCAAAGGAGGCATGGAGCAGATGAATAATAAGGGTCAGGTGACGGCATTTATATCTATGGTGCTTGTGGTTCTGATGATATTTATTCCGGCTATTATAAATGCTATAGATGTCGAATGTGCAAAAGCAAAATCCGTAACATTACTTCGAACTGCGGGCTCGGGGATAAAGGCAGACTATAACAGATATGTATTTGACGAATATCATCTGCTTCTTGTTGATAAAAACTATTACGGGAAAGGAGAAGGGACAATTGAAGCTCTTATCGACAGCAGTCTCAGGGCAAATGCCGGTGATGCATTTGATATAGGAAGTATAGAATTATCCGGATATACACTTCTGATGGATGATGATCTTTACGAATTTAGAAATCAGGTGTCGGAGTATTTTATTTACGGCGCTCTTGAGGCTGCATTCGATAAGGTTTCAGAGTATGTTGAAAAGGATAAGGGGATGTCTGACTCTGACATCGAGGAAATGGACAGAAAAGTAAATGGATATGACGGCGGAGAGGCAGACTCCGCAGGCGGTAGTGGTGGAGCAGGAAGTGGAGTAGCTGGCGGTGGAGCTGGTGGTAGTAGTGGCACAGGTGGAACAGAAAGTGGCGCAGGTAGTAGTAGTGGAGCAGGAAGTGGAGTAGCTGGCGGTGGAGCTGGTGGTAGTAGTGGCACAGGTGGAACAGGAAGTGGCGATGAGGATTCAGGAGCAGATGAAGAGGCAGAAAAAAGAAGGGAATACGAAAAAGCAAAGGAGAAAGATCCGAGAGACAAGGTTGCACTGTGGGCAAAATTCGGAATAGGAAATCTCATAAAGCCCGATGATCTGGTTCTTACAGATACGGTTCTTGATCTGGGAAGCCTTCCTTCAAAAGGACATACCGGCATTTTCAAAAATCCTGATGTTGACAGCAATTTTAAAAGCTACAGAAGTCTTAAATCTTATTTGTCGAAAGAAAAACTGACAGGCGGAAAACTGCTGAATAATGTTGAAGTTATATGCTATGCGGATAAGCTCTTCACATCAGCAACAGATGAATATGATGACAGCAAGGCGCTTCACCTTGAAAAGGAATATCTTATAGCGGGAAAAGATACGGAAATTGAGAATTATAACTATATTATAAATGAGATAGTTGGAATTAAGTTTGTAATGAACCTCATATATTTACTTAGTGATGCTGAAAAAATGGGCGAAGTTGAGGCATTGGCAGCGGCACTTACCGCATTATTTCCTCCGGCTGAACCTGTTGTCACTTATCTTCTTGCAGCATGCTGGGCTTATGCGGAATCGGTGGTTGATGCGTACAGGCTGATAAGAGGAAACAAAGTTGCTCTGGTAAAGGACAGAACAACATGGAAAACCTCGTTTGATAAACTGGGTGAATTCAGTGAGGCAAAAAATGATGATTCGGATTCTACGGGGCTTACATATGATCAGTTTCTCCTTATGTTTATGGCACTAAGACCAAATGACGTCGCATACAGAATACTTGATGTAATTGAGGTGAATACCGTAAAAAACGGATACAAAGGATTTTCCATGAAAAACGCCATAACAAGTTTTGGAATTAACGCGGAGATATCTTACGGTAGTTCTGTATTTTGCTATAGAGAGGAATTTGGATTTTAGGGGATATCTTCTTATTTGAAAAGACCGTTCCGGGTGCCGGAAGATATCCCCGGTTATTAGATAAACTGAAAATGAAAGGGATAACTCTGGTAAAACAAAGTGAAGCATATACCAGTCAGACCAGTCCACTAAGTAGCTGTGTAAAAAGCAGTACTGGTGTCATGGACGCACCCTGAATCTACGGAGCGAAAGCTCCGCACATCAGATGCTCTGGCAATTCAATTGCCGAGTAGTTCACGAAGTGAGTGGTAGATACAAACTAAAAGAAAAATCCCGTCCGGTAATTATGGAAAGACTTATATATGGTTATTGCAAGGGGTGATGCGTAAATTGGGGAATAGTGATGAAAGAATAAAGAAAATAAGTGAAAAAGAAAGGAAATCAAAAGAAGAAAAGAAAAAAGAAGCTATCAGTTTTTCATCAGGGAACAGGGGCAGTCTGTCCGTCGAAGCTTCGATTGTGATGCCTATATTCCTATTTGCGGTTCTTGCAATTATTCTTATGTGCAATGCGATTGCTGTTAAAGGCATTATCTATGAGGCGGGGGTAGAGACTTCTGAATATATGTCAGAATACGCCTATCTGGCTGACAAGGAAGATATGGCTGATGCAGCGTCATTTCTCGTAGCTACAGCAAAATTCCATGAATACATTGATGACAGTGAGTTGGTGAAAGACTATATTACGGGCGGAACCATGGGGATAAGTCTTCTTGGTTCATCGTTTCCTGATGAAGAAGGATATATAAGACTTAAGGTTACTTATCATTTGGGGATAAATGCACCGCTGTTCGGGAAATTCTCAAAGCTTTGCACCTACGAAATAAAGGAAAAGGCTTATCTCGGGTATGATGTAAAAAACTGTGAAAATGAAACGGATGATGATGACATATATGTATATCTCGCGGATAACAGCGCAGTATATCACATGAGCAGAAGCTGTACCTATCTTCACTATAATATTTCCAGGGTGAGTCTTGCATCCGCCAAAGCTGACAGGAGAGGCAAGTGCGAGTATTGCGGAAAATATACAGATGACGAGGTTTACATAACTGAATATGGCGACAAATATCACAGCTCATTATCATGCTCGAGACTGGCAAGAAATGTACGAAGAGTCAAACTCAGCGAAGCAAAGAAAGCATATCCTCCCTGCTCCAAATGCGGTAACTAACCGTGACAACCCACAGCAATAAATCGCATCAACCGAGAACAGCAAATCACAGCAATTGAGAACAGTGATATATAACAAGGGGTCATATATGAAGAAAAAGCAAAAAACATTTCATAACAACAGGGGCAGTATTTCTGTTGAGGCAAGCATACTTTTTCCTATTATCATTCTGGTAATTTTCTTCGTGCTGTATGCATTTATGTATATTTTCAACCGCGAACTGATACGGGGTGACATATATGAGGCTATATATACTATTCCCCTTGAAGATGATGGAGAGTATATCGAAAAATGCATTAATGAAGATGGTGTTGGAGCAGGCACTCTTTGGTGCGGCAGGGAAGATGTAAATGCAGCCGGTGCAAATAAAAACGGAGCGGCTGAAATAACAGCAAAACTTGAAATGAAAGGTGAAACAAAGATTAGTGGGAAGACGGAATATGATCTTTGCACGGACAGGCTGAGGAGGTGGCAGCTATATGGTGATATCACAGAGGAGTAAGGGTGTGAATAGTGTGCTTGAACTGTCGCCTGTTACAGACAGCACAGGATATGAGATAGAAATGCTCACGCAAAATGAATTTGAGTTTATTCCGTCTGCCATGAGAGGAATAAACGGGAATGATGTGAGTCTGTCTTACAAAGTTGACGGGCTTGGAAGTCTTGATAAACTATTCAGCAGACGTGCGCCGAATATGCGTGATGTGAAGAAGATTCTTTCGGCTCTATATAAATGTATTGAAGAGATAAAATGCTATCTGTTAAATGTAAGTAATATACTTCTCTCGCTTAAATACATTTTTTATGACAAAGAAAATGACAAACTGAGGTTCATTTACGCTCCCGACAGTGGCAGGGATTTTTATGACAGTCTGAGGAAGCTGCTCGAAGATATAATGCAGATTTATGACCATGAGGACAGGGACGGAGTCGTATTTCTTTATGATTTTTACAGCGAGATACTTAAGGAAAATTTCTCTCCCAGAATGTTCTGCGAAATTATAGAGAAAAAGAAACTAAACTCTGCAGGAAAGAAAGCTTTAAGGGATAATTCTCTTATGATAAAGGAAGACAGTCAGGAAAAGAATGATAGAGTAAATAAGTACCGTAGTCTGAACGAAGATTCTGCACCAATCAAGAATTCCGCTAATGTCGATGTAAGGGAAACAGCAGAAAATAAGAAAGATAAAGGCATGATTAAGAAATATGCCATAGTAGGATTAGTTATTCTTCTGTCAGGCATTCCGGGATATTTTCTTCTGGGTGGAAATGCCGTCAGATTTACTGCTGTGGTATTTGTGCTCTATCTTGCATTTGTCATATATAAACATATTACAGAGAGGGAGGATGAAGAGGATATCGCCATGGCAGAAAGCGGATACTTGCCTGATGATTATTTTGAAGCGAGAAATGCCTCGGGCAATAGAAGTATAGTTGCAACGAGAGATACTTCGGGTAGAGGAAGCATAGTTGCAACAAGAGCTACACCGGTTAGAGGAAGCATAGTTGCAACGAGAGGTACATCGGGTAGAGGAAGTATAGTTGCAACAAGAGCTACACCGGGTAGAGGAAGTATAGTTGAAACGAGAGATACTTCGGGTAGAGAAAATATAGTTGAAATGAGAAGCATCTCAGGTAACGAAGGATTAGTCACGACAAGAAAAAACCCGGTTAAGGAAAGGTTAGTCAGAAAACTTGTTCCTGTCATATCAGACGGTACGGCACCCATAATGGTAAGTGATGTGGAAACCAATATTGGAAGAAGCATGAAGGAATGCGATTACCTGATCGACGAACCCGGCATAAGCCGCAGGCATGCCCGATTACTAAAGAAAGATGGCGAGACTTTGATCGAGGATCTTGGATCTACGAACGGAACATATATAAATAACAGAAGAATAAGCAAGAATAACAAGGTTGTCCTTAAAATCGGCGATACAGTAAGTATGGCAGGAGTAGAGTTTTACTGTGTATGATGATTTGGAATTTTGATAAAGATTGTGAGCTGGGATTTTGTCAGGACAATTATTGGGATTGCAAATCAGAATTCGGATGTTGAAATAAAAAAACAACTTGTGTATTATTTAAAGAGCTGGTAATGGAGCAGTGATAATAATACTGCGGTCACATCTTGTTATAAAGCAGCGGTATTAAATGTGGAACGGTAGTTATGCTTGATATAATTACAGTATAAATACGATAATTTGGTCAATTATATATAAAAGAACAGGAGTAAATGATATGTGGGTCGCTGACGGTTGGGATGAATATACAGTTCTTGATTCTAGCAAGGGAGATAAACTGGAAAGATGGGGAAAGTATGTGCTGCGTCGTCCCGATCCGCAGGTTATATGGGATACTCCTATGGACATCCCTGAATGGAAGAAGCCGAATGGTTACTACCACAGAAGTAAAAGCGGAGGCGGAAGCTGGGAGTTTAATGATCTTCCAGAGGAATGGACGATCAGCTACAAGCTTCATTTTACAGATGAAGAAAGGGCGAAAATTACATTTAACCTGAAACCGTTTGCCTTTAAACATACAGGCGTTTTTCCTGAACAGGCAGTTAACTGGGAATGGTTTTCAGAGATTATAGATTCTGAGATTAAGAAGAATCCTGCTAAAAAAGGGAGACTTAAGGTGCTTAATCTTTTTGCATATACAGGTGGGGCTACTCTTGCAGCGGCAGCTGCCGGTGCGGCGGTTACCCATGTTGATGCGGCTAAAGGAATGGTTGGATGGGCCAAAGAGAATGCAGCGTCATCAGGACTTTCGGATGCACCGATAAGGTGGCTTGTTGATGACTGCGTGAAATTCGTTGAAAGAGAGATAAGAAGAGGAAATAGATACGACGGAATCATTATGGATCCGCCTTCATACGGAAGAGGTCCCAAGGGTGAAGTATGGAAGATCGAGGAGAGTGTATATAATCTTATAAAACTTTCTGCGGAGCTTCTTGACGGGGATTCTCTGTTTTTTCTTATCAATTCATATACGACAGGACTTCAGCCGGCGGTACTCAGCTATATGATAAGTACTGCGATAAAGCCAAAACTTGGTGGAAGTGTTATCTCTAGTGAGATAGGACTCCCGGTTCTAAAAAACAGTCTTGTACTTCCGTGCGGAGCAAGCGGGCGATGGACTAAGTAGATTTTTAAAGTGTCATTTTACTATAAATGTGAAATGACACTGTTTTTGTGTAGGGTTAATATGTGAAAGCTGATATATGGTGCTTTTTATCTCTATTGTTAATGCACATGTTTCTTAAATGTGTCTGATTAATTATCATAATTGTTGCGCATTTGTTATATATTTAATGTATAATATGGTTACTGGTAACAAGTTGTGATCACTGAGTGATCATTACTTTAATAAGTATCTTTTTTTAAAAATTATTACATAACGAACAGATTTGGCCGAAAACATAGTTTTCGTATTTAAAAGAGTTAATAGGAGTCGATATGAGAGAGTTAGGACCTGATGAAGATATCATTGAAGTTGACCACGACTTCGTTGAAGTTGATATCAAAAATGATAAGCAAATCGATAACAAGGTTAATAAAGAAGAAATAGATGATGATTTTGTGGATATTGATAAAGAGCTGCTTGAGAAATCCGGCATCAGTATAGGGCTGGGCGGGGAACTTATCGTTGAAGAAAAGTATGCCAACGGTAAATTCATAACTGACTACGTCTGGATGTGTATTAAACAGCTCGGTGTCTCCTATGCAGATAACAGAAGTAAGAATAAGCTTCCTCTTTTTGAGGTTACGGATACGCGAAATAATCTTATTTCTATGCTGAACGGTAGAATGAATGATCTTTACGATAAGGGAAGAAAAAATTCTATCGAGTTTTTGGAGTGCGATTTCCTTAAAAGAGCAGCGGCAAATGGATGGACTCCGTCAGATATGGAAATGCTCTCATCATTATTTGAAGGCATTTATACTTATGCTTCGGATGATGAAAAAAAGAAAGGAATCGAACTCCTAAGAAAGATTGAAAAGACTGTTCTACACGATATGCCGGCTCGACTTGGTATTCTTACCGATATAGCCGGATATGCGAATTCCTTTGAAGCAGGAGAAAAGATGAGAGAAGAACTAAATCCTCTTATCAATGATTCACTTTCTGTAGGTATACTTCCGACTGAATATGCAAGTGATGAAAATTATGCTGCCTTTTTCAAGAAAAATGGATTTCTTAATCCTAATCAGATGATGGGCAAGGGTGCTCCTTCTGAAAACTTTCTTGATCTTGTTAACAACGCAACACTCTACAGCACCCTTTCTCCCACTAGAAAACAGGAAATCAGAAGAAAAAAAGATTATGTTATGGCTAAGATGACTGATGAGGAGATGAATCGTTTCACGAGACATTCAGGTCATAAGCATAATAACATTAAGAAGAGTACCAGACGTGCAATCAAGGAAGTCTTCGGTGAAGAAGTATATGATGACATAGATGAAATGCATCGTGGAACAGCTGAAGAAAGAAGAGTCACAATTCACCATTCCCTGGGTAATAAATACATGGAGAAGGGTGAAGAGGTTCTTGAGATAGATTTTGCCGGATCGGGCTTCAGAGAAGCAAGACGTGAGTATAATGGATTTCATGGAAAAACTTTCAGCGATGGGACTAAGAGTACGGATGATTCGATTTTAAGACAGTTTGGAGAAAGAGTTAATAAACCGAACAGTACTAAGAAGTATAAGCATATTCGTAAGAAAAAAACACCTGTTCAAACAAAGGACGGCAAAACTATGATCAAGCAGAGATATAGTATTGCAGGCCCTACACCGGATCTTTGGCTTAAGCCGGGTGCATTTAACTGGGGTGAATACAGTATCGAGAATACGAGAGTATATGGAAAGAATTTTGTAGCACAGTTTCTTACTCCTATATTTAACAAATGCATAAGTGAGGGAAGAGTTCCTGATGATATCCACATTAATCTCACCGGACACAGCCGTGGCGCTGTATCTGCCGGTGAAAGCGTCAAGCTCATGCGTCAGTGGGTAGAGGAGTTTGAGAATACTCATCTGGGCGCAGAAGGATTTGGTGATAAAGTAAAGTTCAATCTGATTCTCCGCGATCCGGTCCCCGGAATCTTTACCAAGTGGTTCCATGGCAGTATTGATCTAAGAAATGTACCGAATCTTAATACTACACTTTTCTGCTCTATGGCTCAGGAACATACCAATATGGCATTCCCGCTTCAGAATGTAAGAGGTGCTAAGAGAATAATCATTGGAACGACTGAACATGGAATGGAGCTCGGTAGTACAGATTCTTCTCAGGTTCTTGAAAAAGGTGACGGCAAGGCGCATCTTGCAGGATTCTATGATTCGGAAACCGGAGAATATTTCCGAGGGAGTGGACTTACTGAGATTCCTGACGGCGTATATATTGCAGATGATAACTATAATCTCATAAGAGTTACAAGCTATAGCCAGCTTGGAAAGGTTATAGATTCTGTTTATGCCGGAAAGTCTAAGCAGGGAAGAGTAGATGTGATTCACAACATGGTTAGGAACTGGTTCCTTGACAATGAGCTCCAGATGAGCTTCGTGGATGAGGATGCGCTTGAAAAGGCGACAGAAAATAACAGAGAAGTTCAGGATAAAATACTTAATTCTGATAATAAGCGACTTAAAGAACTTCAGGCAATAATAAGAGAGACAAAGCAGCTTCGAGATGATGATACAATTTCAAATGAATTAAAAATAAAGCAGAATGAAAAAATCATAAAAGCCTGCAGAGCTTACATGAAGAAAACAAAGATTCCTGCAACAAAAAAGGACAGCGTCTACAGAATGAATCTCGTCAGTGATCTTATTTCATTCACTATGAGAGAGAATAATCATTTTAAGGCTGAGACCAGCAAAAAACTTGGCAAAAAGAATGAAATAGATGAAAAGATGAGGAAGCAGAAGAAACGACTTGAAGAAAAGCCGGGTGCTCTTGACAGGAAGCTTGAAAATGAAAGCAACCGATTTGCTAGGGACTCAAAAATTCTTGAGTATATAAATGACACGGTAAGTTACTGTACCAAGACAGTTGATGCCCTTGCTGAAACACGTAAAAATGCATGGTTCACAAGCGCAGAGTATATTAATTTCCTTGATAAGATTAAAGAAGGAAAGACTCTGGGAGAACATACCACAGTAAATGAATTTAAGAAGTATCTTAAGGAACTTGAACATGTTTCGGCTGAATATGAAAAGTGGCATGACTCTGGCTTTGGGCCTCTTACTGAGGATGGTAAGACCAGACGTGATATTTCTAAGGAATTTAAAAAATATGGTCAGGAGATAAGTAAATGCGTAATTTCCAGATCCATGTATATGCCTGATAAGGATAAGCCTATAAAGGAAGTATTAGAAGAAAGAAAAGAAAAAATAAGAACCCTTCTTGATAAAGGCGCCAAATTCCTTGATAAGGAAGAAAGAAATAAAAATCTTATTCAGGATTACGGTTGGACTGACATTTCAAGACCTAAGGATTATTCTAAGAAGAACAAAACTGAAGTAAGAAAGATTTTGAAATAGTTGATCATTATTTAAAAATAGGAAAAATAGGATAGATAATAAACCGGAAATATCGTATAATAAGAAATGGATTCTATTGAATGGTTTATGCACATGGATTTTATTCTTATTGATAAGGAGAAGAGTTATGCTTAATGTAAAAAAAGTGGTTGATAATGACAAGGCAGTTTTCACTCTTGAAGGAAGACTCGATACTGTTACAGCACCGGACCTTGAAGCTGAAGTAAATGAATCAATTTCAGGACTCACAGATCTTGTTTTTGATTGCGCTGATCTGGAGTACATTTCATCTGCAGGGCTTCGTGTTCTTCTTTCTGCTCAGAAGGTAATGATGAAACAGGGTGAGATGAAACTTATTAATGTTAATGAAATTGTTATGGAGATACTTGATGTGACTGGTTTTTCAGATATTATTACCGTTGAATAGATGGGGAGGCAGACTTGAAAGAGTTAAATATTGAGGCAAAAGTTGAAAACATACCGGAAGTTACTGAATTTATAGATGCGAGGCTTGATGAAATCGGATGCCCGACTAAAATCAAGATGCAGATGAATATTGCAATAGATGAGCTTTTTGGAAATATTGCAAGATATGCATATAATCCTGAGGTAGGACCGGCAACAGTAAGAGTTGAGGTTGAAGATGAGCCTACAGCTGTAGTTGTGACCTTCCTTGATCACGGCAAGCCATACGATCCATTTTCACGTGAAGATCCTGATGTTACACTTTCTGCTGATGAGCGTTCCATAGGAGGTCTGGGATTCTTTATGGTTAAAAAGCTTATGGATGACGTTAAGTATGAATATAAAAACGGGCAGAATATACTTTCGGTTAAGAAGAATATAAACTAGCATTCATTTGTGAGGTGGACGCATTGTCTAGAACTATTGAAACAGAGAGACTTATAATTTACACCCCTGATGTCAGTCTGACAGAAGGGGTTCTTTCATATTATAAACGTAATAAAGAGTATTTCGAAAACTATGAACCGACTTTTCCGGATGTGTACTATACGTATGATTATCAGTATTCCGAAAGGGAAAGAGAAGTAAAGAATATGGAAAACGGTTCATGTGCATACTATTATTATGCACTGAAAGAGGAACCTGATGTAATTATCGGATCTATAAGCTATATAAGATTTAGACGTGAGCCTTATGCCAGTGTTATATTCGGTTATGACCAGGATGAAATGACTCAGGGAAAGGGATACTGCACAGAGGCCTGCCGGGCTTCCATGGAAGATGTTTTCGAGCATTTTCATGTGCATCGTATAGAATCCAGAGTTCTTACAAATAATCACAAATCCATAAATCTTCTTAAGAGACTTGGATTCGGGTTTGAGGGTATAGAGAAATCCAGTATACTTATCAATGGTAAATTCAGGGATCATCACAGATATTCCTATATAAATGAAGATTATTAAAAAAATGCTTGCATTATAAATATTATTGCTATATAATGGCTCTTGCTGTGACACTTAGATAGCTGTGAAGCGGAGGTTGCTGCACAAGTTGCAGGTTAATTTCGTGGAGCGAATGTCAAGTTCAGAGAAACTGGCGACCAAGTCACTGATACAATTTATACTATCTGGCAAGAGTCAGAGATGACGTGTGAAATGTACTATGTAACAAAATAGGACACACACGGGGAAGTTGTTCAGTCACCACTTGTTCGTAACAAAGAAAAACGAAAAGGAGGCGGCTTTTTTTATGGCTAGTCAAGTAATGAGAATCACATTAAAGGCGTATGATCACAAACTTATCGATCAGGCAGCAAAGCAGATTGTTGATGCTGTTAAGGAGACAGGCGCAAAGGTAAGCGGTCCTGTACCGATGCCTACAAAGGTTGAGAAGATTACAATTCTTCGTGCAGTTCATAAGTATAAGGACTCAAGAGAGCAGTTCGAGCAGAGAACTCACAAGAGACTTATCGATATCATTGCTCCGAACCAGAAGACAGTTGATGTTCTTCGTAAGATGGATATCTCTGCCGGAGTTTATATCGACATGAAGGTTAAGTAAATAACAGTAGAACCTAATGCTTCTTATTATAAGGAAGCAATTTAGTATGATTGCATTTGCAATCCGCTGTGAATTAATTAGGAGGAAACAAAGATGAAGAAAGCAATACTTGCAGAAAAGCTTGGAATGACTCAGGTCTTCACAGAAGACGGATCACTCGTTCCTGTAACTGTTCTTAAAGCAGGACCATGTACAGTTCTTCAGGTTAAGACAGAAGAGAGCGATGGATACGAGGCAATTCAGGTAGGTTTTGAAGAGAAGAAGGAAAAGGTAACAGCTAAAGACGGTTCCGGTAAGAAAGTCGTTAGACTTCCACACGGTGCTACAAAGGCTGAGGTTGGACATGCTAAGAAAGCAGGTACAACACCTAAGAAGTTCATAAAGGAATTCAGAGTTGATAACGTAGCTGATTACACAGCAGGCGAGTCAGTTATCACGGCAGATATCTTTGCTGCAGGTGATAAGGTTGATGTTACTGCAAAGTCAAAGGGTAAAGGTTATGCAGGCGGTATCAAGAGATATGGTCTTCACTCAGGTCCTTCAGGACATGGTTCAAAATACCATCGTCATGCAGGTTCAAACGGTTCAGCAACAACACCTGGTCGTGTTATGAAAGGTAAGAAGATGCCGGGTCATGCAGGTGATGTTCAGATAACTGTTCAGAATCTTGAGGTAGTTAGAGTAGATGCAGAGAATGACGTAATCCTTGTTAAGGGTGCCGTACCGGGACCAAAGAAGGCTGTAGTTGTTATCCGCGAATCAGTTAAGTCTTATAACTAAACCTTTATGAAAGGAGGAACTAACAGTGGCAACAGTAGCAGTTTACAATACTGAAGGTAAGGAAGTTGAAAAGCTTGAGATTTCCGATAACATCTTCGGTGTAGAGATAAATGAAAACTTAATTCATAAGGCAGTCGTTGCATTTCTTGCAAACAGACGCCAGGGCACACAGAGCGCACTTACCCGTTCAGAGGTAAGAGGTGGCGGACGTAAGCCATGGAGACAGAAGGGAACAGGTCATGCAAGAC
Source organism: uncultured Lachnospiraceae bacterium (assembly GCA_946628415.1). Lineage (GTDB taxonomy): Bacteria > Bacillota > Clostridia > Lachnospirales > Lachnospiraceae > Eubacterium_Q. The sequence goes on from CAMOWK010000020.1 coordinate 31,504, forward strand.
AGGGTTCAATCCGTGCTCCACAGTGGACAGGCGGTGGCGTTGTATTCGCACCAAAGCCAAGAGATTATTCCAAGAAGTTAAACAAGAGAGAAAGACAGATAGCTCTTTTCTCAGCGCTTACTTCAAAGGTAAATGACGAGAAGTTCGTTGTTGTTGATGAGATCAGCTTCGACGCACCTAAGACAAAGACAGCAGTTACAATGCTAGATAAGCTTGGTGCTGATAAGGCTCTTATCATTACAAAGGATAAGAATGAGAATCTTGTTCTTTCAGCAAGAAACATTCCAGGTGTTGATACAGCAATCAGCACATCAATCAGTGTATATGACATCCTTAACCATGACTCACTTGTTATAACAAAGGATGCTGTAAAGGCAATAGAGGAGGTGTACGCATAATGGCAGATATCAAGTATTATGACGTTATCTTAAAACCGGTTCTCACAGAGAAGAGTATGAATCTCATGGCTGAGAAGAAGTACACATTTTTAGTACACCCGGATGCTACAAAGAACCAGGTTAAGGAAGCTGTTGAGAAGATGTTCGAAGGAACAAAGGTTGCTTCAGTTAATACAGCTAACTATGATGGTAAGCTCAAGAGACGTGGCCGTACAGAGGGAAGAACCTCCAAGTATAAGAAGGCATACGTAACACTTACAGCTGAAAGCGCAGATATCGAGCTTTTTGAAGGACTGTAAGATAGTATTTAGAGATTAAATCGCTAAAAGATATTGGCAGAGTGATACCTGCGGTATTATCACCTGAATCTGCCAGATAAAGCTAAAGGATTTTGAAAGGAGAAAGAAAATGGGAATTAAGACATATACCCCATATACACCTTCTAGAAGGAATATGACAGGTCTTGACTTTGATGTAATTACAACAAAGACTCCTGAGAAGTCACTCCTTGCACCTAAGAAGAAGAATGCAGGAAGAAACAATCAGGGCAAGATCACAGTAAGACACCATGGTGGTGGAAACAGACAGAAATACAGAGTCATTGATTTCAAGAGAAATAAAGACGGAATACCTGCAAAGGTAGCTACAATCGAGTATGATCCAAACAGAACTGCAAACATTGCACTTCTTGTTTACGCAGATGGTGAGAAGAGATACATCATCGCACCTGCAGGACTTAAGGTTGGTGATTCACTCATGAGTGGTCCTGATGCAGATATCAAGGTTGGAAATGCACTTCCGCTCAGTGCTATTCCGGTAGGTACTGAAGTTCACAATATCGAGCTTGTACCTGGTAAGGGTGGACAGCTTGTTCGTTCAGCCGGAAACACAGCACAGCTTATGGCTAAAGAAGGTAAGTATGCTACACTTCGTCTTCCTTCAGGAGAAATGAGAATGGTTCCTGTTGAGGCTAGAGCAACAGTAGGAACTGTTGGTAACATTGAACATGGTCTTGTAAACATAGGTAAGGCAGGACGTAAGCGTCACATGGGTGTCCGCCCAACAGTACGTGGTTCTGTTATGAACCCTAACGACCATCCACACGGTGGTGGTGAAGGTAGAGCACCTATCGGACGTAGCGGTCCTTCAACTCCTTGGGGCAAGCCGGCGCTTGGTCTTAAGACTAGAAAGAAGAATGCTAAGTCTAACAAGTACATTGTAAGAACAAGATCAGGAAAGAATGTTAAGTAAGGAGGAAAAGTCATGGCACGTTCACTTAAAAAAGGACCTTTCGCAGATGAAAGCTTATTGAAGAAGATTGACGAACTTAATAAAAAAGAAGCTCATGAGGTCGTAAAGACTTGGTCACGTCGTTCAACGATTTTCCCTTCATTTGTTGGTCATACTATTGCAGTTTATGATGGTAGAAAACATGTACCTGTATATGTTACAGAAGATATGGTTGGTCACAAGCTCGGTGAGTTTGTTGCAACCAGAACATACAGAGGTCATGGTAAGGACGAAAAGAAGAAGTAATTAAGGGAGGAATATCGACATGGCTAAGGGACATAGATCTCAAATCATAAGACAGAGAAATGAAGAAAAAGATACAAGACCTAGGGCTACTGTTTCTTTCGCAAGAGTTTCAGTTACCAAAGCTTGTTTCGTACTGGATGCCATAAGAGGCAAGGATGTCCAGACAGCACTCGGAATCCTTCAGTATAACAATAGATATGCTTCTAGCGTTATATATAAACTGCTCAAGTCAGCAGTTGCTAATGCCGAGAACAATAACGGCATGAAGATGGAAGATCTCTATGTAGCAGAGTGCTTTGCTAACAAGGGACCTACTATGAAGAGGATACATCCAAGAGCACAGGGTAGAGCTTATAGGATCGAGAAGAGAACAAGCCACATTACAGTTGTGCTTGACGAGAGATAGGAGGAAATGCTGCATGGGACAGAAAGTTAATCCACATGGTTTAAGAGTCGGAATCATTAAGGATTGGGATTCAAAGTGGTATGCTGATACAAGAAACGATGAATTCGCAAACAACCTTGTTGAAGACCACAACATCAGAAAGTTCCTCAAGAAAGAGCTTTATGATGCAAATATATCAAAGATAGACATTGAAAGAACCAGAGACCGTGTTAAGGTTTCCGTATACACTGCTAAGCCTGGTGTAGTAATCGGAAAAGGCGGTTCAGGAATCGAGAAGGTTAAAGCTAAAGTTCAGAAGCTTACATCAAAGAAGCTTATAATCGATATCAAAGAGATTAAGAAGCCTGATCTTGATGCACAGCTTGTTGCTGAAAACATAGCTAAGCAGCTTGAAGAGAGAGTTTCATTCAGACGTGCAATGAAATCTTGCATGGGAAGAACTATGAAAGCCGGAGCACTTGGTATCAAGGCAGCTTGTTCAGGACGTCTTGGTGGTGCTGATATGGCAAGAACAGAGTTCTACAGCGAGGGTACAATTCCTCTTCAGACACTTCGTGCAGACATTGATTATGGATTTGCTGAGGCAAATACAACATATGGTAAGGTTGGTGTTAAAACATGGATCTACCATGGTGAAGTACTTCCTACTAAGGGAAATGTAGAAGGGAGCGATAAATAATTATGTTAATGCCAAAGAGAGTAAAACATCGTAAGCAGTTTAGAGGCTCCATGAAAGGTAAGGCACTGCGCGGCAACAAGATTACTCATGGTGAGTACGGTATCGTTGCAATGGAACCTGCATGGATCAAGTCCAATCAGATAGAGGCAGCCAGAGTTGCCATCAACCGTTATCTCAGACGTGAAGGTAAAGTTTGGATCAAGATATTCCCAGACAAGCCTGTTACAGCTCAGCCTGCTGAAACTCGAATGGGTTCAGGTAAAGGTTCACTTGAGTACTGGGTAGCAGTTGTTAAGCCGGGAAGAGTACTATTTGAAGTAGGTAACGTATCTGAAGAGAAGGCCAGAGAGGCACTTCGTCTTGCTACATACAAACTTCCTATCAAGTGCAAGATAGTTTCAAAAGCAGATTTAGAAGGAGGTAGCAGCAGTGAAAACTAAGGATTACATGGCAGAGTTAAATGGAAAAACTGTTGATGAGTTAAATGCTGACTTAGTAGCTGCTAAGAAGGAACTCTTCAATTTAAGATTCCAGAATGCTACTAACCAGCTTGAGAATACAAGCAGAATCAAAGAAGTTAAAAAGAATATTGCCAGAATTCAGACAGTCATGGCTGTAAAGGCTAAAGCATAATTATCGAAAGGAGAAGAAGCAGTGGAAAGAAATCTTAGAAAAACACGTGTAGGTATTGTTACAAGTGACAAGATGGACAAGACAATCGTTGTTTCAATCATCGATAATGTTAAGCATCCCCTTTATGGCAAGATTGTAAAGAGGACATACAAGCTTAAAGCGCATGATGAGAACAATGAGTGCAAAAAGGGCGATAGAGTTAGAGTTATGGAGACAAGACCACTCTCTAAGGATAAGAGATGGAGACTTGTTGAAATTGTAGAGAAAGCTAAATAAGGAGGCGCGTGACAATGGTACAGCAGGAAACAAGACTTAGGGTCGCTGACAACACAGGCGCAAAAGAGCTTCTTTGCATCAGAGTTTTAGGCGGCTCAACAAGAAGATATGCAAATATCGGTGATATAATCGTTGCAACTGTTAAAGATGCAACACCGGGCGGCGTTGTCAAGAAGGGTGACGTTGTCAAGGCTGTAGTAGTTCGTACAAAGAAGGGCGCTCATCGTAAGGATGGCTCTTATATAAGATTCGATGAAAATGCAGCAGTAATTATAAAGGATGATCTTAATCCTAGAGGAACTCGTATATTTGGACCAGTTGCTAGAGAGCTTCGTGATAAGAAATTCATGAAGATTATCTCACTCGCACCTGAAGTACTGTAAGGAGGTAGCACTGTGGCAACATCAAAGATTAAGAAGGATGACCTTGTAA
>CAMOWK010000021.1 GCA_946628415.1 uncultured Lachnospiraceae bacterium
GTTCTTTGCGACAGCTTGTTTATATTACCACTATGATTTTGGGTTGTCAACCACAAATTTCATTTTTTTTGAAATTTTTTTTGAATCACTTTTTATCCCTGTATTTAACCACTTCTTTTATGAAGTGATAAGCGAATTCCGGATAGGACGGATAATAAAAATGTTGAAATCCGACAAAGCTTGTAGGTCCACTCATAATCCCTTCCCAGCTTTCATCACTTCCTTCTTTTCTGACTATACAAGCTGTATCATTTGCCGTGCTGCTGTAGTGATGAAATTCATGTGCACGTATAACCGTATCCTTCGGAAGAAACCTCGGTTCCTTTTCTTCAACTGTAACATATCCGAAATGAGTGAGCTTTCCGGTGTCACGGCAGCTTCCTTTAACTACACCACACATTGTATAAGCCCTGTCATGCTGGTCATACACCTTTTCATGCAGATACATATAGCCTCCGCACTCAGCCAGTACCGGCATGCCGTCAAGTATGGCGTTTCTTACACTCATCCTCATGGATTCATTTTGCATAAGTTCCGGCAGATATAATTCCGGATAGCCTCCATAAAGGATAAGCCCGTCTGTTCCATCCGGAAGTCTTTCGTCCCTTAGCGGTGAAAAGAATCTGATCTCAGCTCCTGCTTCACGCAGTGTTTTTATATTGTCTTCATATATGAACGAAAATGCCTTATCCCTCGCAACCGCTATCACCGGACTTTTCGTTCCATTTTTAACCACCCTTTCTATCATAAGGTGATGATCCGGAAGTCTTTCGGCTGTATTTGCAATTCTTATAAGATTATTTACATCAACAGTCTGCTCAAGCCTTTCAGCCGCAGAGCTTACCTTCTGCCTCAGATTCTCAACCTCCGTAGGCTGCACAAGTCCGAGGTGCCTGCTTTTTATCGTCAGCTCCTTACTGTATTTCATATAACCAAGAGCATATATATTCAGTTCGGACTCTATGATCGGAGCCACCGTATTATAAACTTTTTCTGTCGTTTTATTAAGTATGACCCCTCTTATAAGCCCCTCTCTGTCATATCTCAGGAAGCCTGCCACTTCTGCGATTATCGATCTGCTCATGCCCTTTGCATCTATTACAAGAATAATAGGCAGACTTAACATTTTGGCAATTTCATAGGTTGAAGCCTCATCCGACATACCTATGCCGTCATAGAGTCCCATTACTCCTTCAACGACAGATATGGGCTCGTCATTTTTCACTCTTTCACTCGGCGCCCCTCGCCATGCATTTACGTTTCCTCCTGACAGTCCTCTTCCTCCAACCTGTCTTGTCATCAGAGTCTCACTTATACTGTCTGTATATAAAGATCTAAGCGTCTTCTCATCAACAAAAAATGTATCAAGATTCTTTGAAGGAACTCTGAGTATTTCTTTATGAAACATCGGATCTATATAGTCAGGTCCGCACTTAAAAGCCCTTACAAAAAAACCTCTGTTTTTGAGAGCTTTCATGATTGCCATCGTTATTAAAGTTTTTCCGCTCCCGGATTTGGGAGCCGATATAACTATACCGGGAATACGCATTTTATGCCTCCGCTTAAGTTCGCACTACAGTCGATTTACATGTTAACAGAGATTAAAACTGCAAATTGCAACAGGGTTTTCCGAAGAAAGCATCTCCACACTCCCCAGAGGTTTTGACCTTGAGATATTCATTTCAACATATTCATAATCGGAAATGTATCTTTCCTTCTTAAGCCCCATGAGCTTTGATCTCATATCCATCGTTATTGCTGTCACAACAACGCGGATAGTATATCCCTTCTTTTTGGTTTTAATATTCTGAGCCAGTACCCTGTCTCTCAGTTTTTTTATTATATCATCAAATTCGCCTTCTGTTCCACCTATAAAGACATTTGTTGGAGCGTCTTCTGCCTTGCCAAGTGTTTCGGTGGCACGTCCCTCCAATACATTAGTATCACTGATCCCGAATTTTTCTATATTTTTCTTAATAAGAAGAACGCGGTCTTTTTCTTTTTCAAATGCATATACCTTAAGCCCCGGAACCATAAGCTTTGCATCGACAGTGACGGAGCCTGTACCTGCCCCAATGTCATAAAGTACACTTTTATTACTAAGTCTGAGTTTTCCGAGTATAACCTTTCTTACTTCTTCTTTTGTTACGGGAACCTTATCTGACAGAATCAGATCAGCATTTGATATGCCGGTTTTTTCCGAGCCGTATCCGAAAGCTGTATTTTCATTTACCGAATTATTCTTTACAAATATAGTATAAAGTCCTTCAGGAAGTTCATCTGATGTATCATAAAAAAGTCTTTCATCATTTAGAGAAAGATTATATCCTGCAGCAAAAGCCATCTGCCCATTATCCATTTTAGATATAAGACCGTATATATCCTCTACATCTTTTTTACCTGACACCAGTATAAAAGTTTTCCTGAAGCTACTGACCGCACTTTTAATAACATCTTTTTCAGTGAGAAACTTTTTGCCATGTATACTTATAATCTTTGCATCATCCCAACTTTCTCCAAGCTTTGCCGCAAGGTATCCGACAGACGATATACCTGGCAGTTCATTTAGAGTTACACTGATCCCTTTATCCCAGTCGGAAAGCATTTCCCTCATCCCGGCAGCCCCGCTGAAAATCCCGATATCTCCGGAGTACAGCACTGCAGCCCTAAGCTGATCTCTGTCATCTTCTGAAAATGCATCTTCTATATAAGAGAGAATTTCTTCCGGCTTGTAAATCGGAAAGCTCTTTTTCCCGGACGCAAGATTTCGGACAAGTCTTTCTGCCCCAAAAATAAGATCAGCATTTTGAACAGCATCCAAAGCTTCCACAGTAAGATTCTTGGTATTCCCCATGCCGGCACCGACCAGAGAAATATGAAGCTCTTTTCCAAGCCGAAGTTTTTTATCGCAGATTTTTGACAGTTCATCCAGCACTTCCCTGTATGAACTGCCATTTTCTGTTTCATGCGAAATCACAAATACCGTTGCTCCGGTTTTCTTTGCCGCAATCAGCTTTTCCCTGAAGCCCCCATTTTTGCCGCTTTCTTTCGTAACAATGGTCTTAATATCAAATTCACGTATCAAAGCCTCATTCATCTCTTCCGAAAAAGGCCCCTGCATTGCGATAATATGACCGGCTGTTATTCCGGCATCATTTGCCACAGTCATGCTTTCAATTCCGGGCAGTATCCTTGCATAGAGTCTCTTCAGCACATTTTCATCCAAGGCATATGTGGAAATGTCTTTCACGCCGGTAGTAAGGAGTATATTTCCCTTTGAAAGTTTAAGCGCCTCCGCAGCGCTTTCCGGCGAACTGAAAAAGTATACATTTTCTGAAAGCATATCTTCAGTGACCGAAGTATCTCTGACAAGTCTGATATACCTGAGCATGAGGTTTTTTGCTGCACTTTTAATGTTAGAAGATACAACCCTTGCATAAGGATGTGTTGCATCTACAACAGTATCAAAGCCACCCGCCCGAATAAATTCTTCCATCCCCGGAAGATCCATACGCCCTTTCCTTACGGTTATTCCATCCAGATTCGGCATGACCAGTTCACCGTAGTCGGTTGCGACAGAAACCGTCGCATTTATATGGTTTTCCGAAAGAGTCTCCGCCAGTCTTCTTCCTTCACTTGTTCCTGCAAATATCAGTAATTTCATTCTGCCTTCCCCATCTACTAAATAATCGTCTCTACATAAACCGATTTTCTTTTAAATAATGCAAATGTCATTCCGGCGTGAGTCTTTTTCTTTACAGCAAAGTCCCCTGATTCACCTCTGTTTTCTGCAAACAGAGCTGCCGATCTTTCACAGACATTTCCTACCCCTACAGTTTCCGCAACGAATGGCGAATCATCAAAATCACCATCCAAAGATGCAAGTTCCCCGGCAGAATAAGTAATAAAAGGAATCATATTCTGTTCAGCCCAGAGATTTATCGCAAGTTCATTTTTCTTATTATCTATGGAAGTAATTGCCGCTACCCCTGAAATGAATTTCTCATATTTTTCATCAACCGAGTCTCCCTGAAGGCTCACTCCTTCTTCATCAAGATACTCAAATACAGAGCTTTTTATGAACCTCGCAAGCTTTGATGCATCCGTATCCTTTTTGCACCCTATTCCGATCACATAAGGCTTTTCATAAAGCAGGAGTTTTTCTTCCCCCGTATTTCCATAAAGCTTGGGATTCTGATAATCTTCAAATGAAACGATATCAAAATCCACATTTTTTTCAATCGTTTCATTTCTGAGAATTTTCATGGATACATTTTTTATGGCATCTTTATTTGCTATACCAAGAAAGTTTTCTTTTGCATATATATCAATGCCCTTTTTATTTCTTAAATCGGTTGCAGTGGTGATAACAGCCTTTGCTCCAATCTTGTCCGCTATAATCTTTGATAATTCATTTGCTCCGCCTACATGTCCTGAAAGTATAGGTATAACGTATTCCCCTTTTTCATCAATAACGATAACAGGGCTGTCTACCAGTTTTCCGATAATATGCGGTGCTATCTGGCGAACTGCTATTGCCACAGCCCCGATGAAAACCATTCCGATATGATTTGAAAAACACGTCCTCACCCACTCTCCAAGCGGAGACAAAACTTCGCGTCTTTCATTTTTATTCACTACAGGAGATTTTCTGTTCTCATCAGATGTTTTTTCATTTGAAGAATCAGATTCTGCACTGCACAGTCTGATTTTTTCACCTGTCTTATATATGTCACAGAAGATAACGCCGTCTATGTTACTGCTTATAATCCTGTCCCTTAATTTAACCCCTTCATCCGTAAATGCCTTTACAGAAAGAAGTCTTGTGCATCCGTACATACTTATCTCCTTATCTCTGAAACCTGTCCGCCCTTAGGCGGATACAATGTGCGTTTCATATACGTACATTGTACCATACCAAAGAACGAACTTAAATGTCAGATACATAAAAATAAGATGAGCCGTGCTTTTTAAACCACTGCTCATCTTATTTTCTATTACTAATCCTTCCAATAATGCTACAATGTTCATGAGAGTATCTTCCTCCTTGTTTTGGATTTTTGGGTCAAAATCATTATATCAAAGAGGCTTGATACTCTCTCTTTATTTTTTTATTCAACTGACAAAAACTTTACTCTATTGCGAAAAGAAACTTCATTAATAGATTATTATGAGAATCTTAAATCTCGGTCCAGTTTATTCTATTTGTAAGCTCGGGATCGAGAGCCGGTCCTGATACGCCAAATGTTTCGCCGTATCTGTTCTGATACACATGATCTGCTACAACACTGACCTCTACAGGTCTTCCGTCAAGGCCGGTGTAAGTATTGACTCCTCTTATCGCTTCCGAATAATTTGCACTGATACGTGAATCAGAAGCCATCTTCTTATTCCATGAATCCATGATACCCGCTGACATCTCAGCCGAATTACGTGCAAGCGTCTGCTGGAGATTACGCTGCGACTGCATCAGGTTAATCTGTGCCTGCTGAGCCTGAGCCGCATATCCCTGCGCCTCCATAAGTCTTCTGCGGTACATTTGATCTACAAGAGAATCATATTCCTTACTTAAGTTCTCGTCCGGAATAAGCGTGCTGACGAAGCCTAAGAAAGCACCTGCTCCTTCGCCCTCATCCTCTTTAGGCATGATAGCTATATAGCTTCTGTTGCAACCCCACTGAATAACATCAACCTGTTTACCATACTGAGCGGCATGACCGAAAGGAATCTTACCACCGGGACCATGCTGCATACGCGGACCGGACGGCTGTTCCTGAATACCGCCACCAAAAAGACTTCCTATAGCACCGAGAGGATTCATCATAGCCTGAAGGCGCTGCGCGCCACCAAGAGCGTCGTAAACCTCAAGCCCCATATAATCCATGCCTGCAAGAACCGTTATCTCTTTGCCGTTCTTCACTCCTCTGAATTTCACCATCATACCTTTACATATGACATTCGCTATCTCCATCTGAACATTAATATTGACGGAATGTGACCTGAAGAAAGATATAAGCTTACTCTGCTCACCCTGAGGATTCTTTCCGAAAGCACTCGGAAGCACCGCTTTCGCCACCGGCTTAAGTCCGGTCTGCGCAACATTTGCCGCAAACTGACTTAGGTAATCATAAGGTTCGATGAAGTCCCTGAGGCCGGAAAGTATCACTCCCGGCATCTGCCTTACAGTCTTACTGACCATAGGAATCTTATAATCTTCGAAAAGCTCCCTGGAATTGGATATCATCACTATCTTTCCACCCGGGCTTACTGCAGCCATACTCACAGTCATAGGTACAGCGTCCGACTGCCACTTTTGGATTATAGAGCCCGAAGTCACATAATCTTTCGGAACATACGCCGAACCAAGCGGTATTTTCTCAGGTGATATGAATACTTTTCTTTCACTGTTAATCCCATCTGCCATAATCCACCCCATTTCTCCGTCCCCATAACGGATATGTATTGCTAAGATTTACACAGAACTACCTGTACAGGTTACCCTTGTTCTATTACAATTTTCACACTATATAGCAAGCTGCTTCCACCAGCTTACATCACTGTCTACAGTATCAAAGCCCGAAAGCTCCACAAAGCTCGGGAAAAGCTCCGTATAGCTTCTGCTCACAATTACAGTAAATCTCTTCCTTTCTATTCCAAATCTTCCTTTAGGTTTATCTACATCAGGAAGATATATAGAGATAAACCGTAAGTGCTTTCGAATCTTATAAGGAGTCGTCGCACTATACTGAAGTATACATGGAGTCTTCTTGCCAAGATCCTTCTGCTTTATAAGAAATGAATAGCCATTTGAAACCACATACCAACAAAGGTCGTAATTCTTAATATCCTGACTTATATTGCCCCTTGCAAATGCGGGAACACATATAGATACATTTTCAAAATGCTCATGAATCTTAGGATTCGCAATAAGTTCCGTAGCCTTTTTATGGAATAAAGGTGCTATATATATCTTCTTAAAATAACGTATAACCGGATATGCTTCCTTAAAGAGCAGCACTGTCATAAGCGTAAAGATTACAAATATCACCACGAAGAACCATGGTGTTTTGATGGAAAGAAGCTTAACCAATGCTATCAGTACTGTCTTGAGAATCTCTATAAAAAGCGAGAAACCCGGTACTATCGATGCCGGAAGCGACACTATCTCACCTGCGAAGGTTACCGTTCTGGATATGTAGTAAAAGAAAAGCGAAACTGTACCTATGAGAAGACAAAGCGCCACACCGAGAACCGTAGTCACTCCCGCAGCTGCCATAACTGAGCCCGATGTATTTACCGAGGTAGCAAGCGTGCTGTGATGAGGAGCCGCTTCCATAGCGAGCCTTACATTCTGAACCACTCTCATGCCTTCCTCTTCCGAAATCTGAAACATAACTACTATGAACGGAAAGAAGAAAGACAGGAAGCCTCCGAGTTTATTCTCGAAATCCTCAGCAACAAGTCCTGTAAGTTTAGTAAATGCATTGCTCCTGCTGAACTTAAGAAGCGCGAAACATACGATAATAAAGATCGCCATATAGATATTGTTCATGATACCCAGCTCTTTGGAATACTGCCCCATCTTCTCAGGAAAAACCTTCGCGAGTATAGATATTATCGCCTCTACGAAAAGTATGGAGATAGGTTCTATGGAATTCCCCATATTATGAGCCATGATGGTAACCATATTGAACATGTCGCCACCTATATATTTGCCCTCCTGCGTAGATACGACTTCGTCCGAAGCAGACGCTATAAGTCCGCTGTCCACATTTCTGTATGCATTTAATATTTCAATGAAGAATACCGAAGATATGATGCAGGCGAATACAGCAAGAATGATGATCATCTTCTTAATTCTTTCTTTATCGCCGAACAGATCTCTGGCTATTTCACGGTAAGTCATGGGTCCACCTCGAATGGTTTATAGTGCTTTGTTAAATGTTTCGATAAAACTTGATTTTAATATAAATCATAGAATACATAATAGTCGTCCTTCTCATCCACAGTATATCCTAATCCATCAAATACATCATGTCCGAAATTATCCGAGCCGTATTTTCCGGAATAATACTCGAGCGCATAGGCATAGAGTATGGCCTGATCCCTGGTGACGCGGAACTCAACTGCTTCGTCATCAATATTGTTAATAACAGTCAGATTAGAGTTTGAAATATCATCATTTACCCATCTTGCAAGATACACCTTTTCATCACTAAGGAATGTTACGCCCTTATATGAATATGGATAGAATTCAACCTCAAGTGAAGGTATTTCGTGGGAGCCCTCATATGGACGATTCAATTCTTCGGTCGTATGATTATGGAGAGTAGCCTGGAATCCGTCATAATAAGCGCGTAAATATGTTGTACTCTGATATGTCTTATGCTCGTTTGTATCCTCATTCGTCCAGTCTGTCGTATAAGTATAGAAACCATTCTTATATCCGAGATCAGTTCCGAGTCTGACCATATCTATGGTATTTCCGCTGATATAATCATCAATATTTACATGAAGCTTTACAGTCTTTCCACTTACTGAATATTCATATTTTCCGGGAACAAATGGATTGCCATTGTCATAATTCCCGCCCAGTATGAGGCACATTTCATTGTACTTATCCTCCATTGAGGACTTCCATGCGGCATTATCCGAAGATTCGGACGATCCATAATTCATACTGTCACAGAAAAGCAGGTCACCCATCATACCTCTAAGGGATGATTTGCCCGGCGACTCATACTTAAATTCATCAAGCGTAGCGCTGTCATACAGGGTCCATTTTCCATCTTTTATGGTATATAAATCATTATTTTCAAAAGCATCCTTCTTAACAACTACACTTCTGACTCCATTTATCTCGAACACTTGTATCGCTATACCTTCTACTCCGGATATATCACCATTTCCGCTGTAAAGGCACTCTGCCTTCTTATGGTCGTATCTCCAAACTTCAAGAACATAATTCATATAGCAGCCGGAATTATCATCCGTGTGGACCAGAAGCATCTCATCCGTTCCGTCCTGATCTATATCGATAAGATTGATGTAGCAGACACCCTTAAGCTCGAAGCACCAGCCAACATCCTCAATATGGAAATCGCCATACTTCTTCTGCTCTTCCAGAAGAATCTCATTAAACTTTGCGAGATAATCATCCTGCGAATCAACATTTCCGAAGAAGCCTCCGTTATCGTCGTCGCTATTGCCATCATTATAGCCTTCGGAATTCTCGTATTTCTTATCGCCTTCCCAGGTAAATGAATTCTTCTTCGAAGCTTTCTTGATAAGCAAAATAGAAAGCGCCACGGAAACACCAAGCACGATAACGCCGCCGATTATAGCTAAGGCTATGATCAGCTTTTTATTCGAGGATTTATGAGCCGGTGCTGGATTTATGTTTGCAGGTTTGGCATTTACCGAATTTGCGTTTGCAAGATTAGCATACGCATTTCCTGCCGCCGTGTCATTCCCCTGCTGTGGCATTGCAATCTGCTTGGTTCCGCATTTCTCACAGAAAAGGCTGTCATCCAGAAGTTTATTTCCACATTTTCTACAGTACATCAATATTACTCCCACATCATACAAAATCACACCCGGCCGGATGATACCGACCTATAAATAATTATATAGTAGGGAACATCGAATTACAATGAATTCATACAGGCATAAAAATAAGATGAGCCGCGCTTTTTAAGCCACTGCTCATCTTATTCTTTATTTTAAAATATATCAGTAAAAAACCTTTTATCTTTTCGAAATCTTGATCTTAAGACCTGCTGTAAGAGCTGCACACGCACCTGAAATCATCATTATCGTAAAGAGGATAATAAGATTTGTTGTGTCGTCTGTTGCCGGTGATGCAGAAGGTGCATCTGTCTTCTTGTCAGAAGAACCGGTAGGTGCTGCTGTTTCTTCTTCACTTGTTTCTTCTTCAGGTTCTTCTATCTTCTCCCATACCGCCTTAAATGTATGTGCACTCTTTACAGTATATTCATCGCCCGGATAGTACTTTGATCCTTCCCAATAAAGGAACTTATATCCTTCTTTTACAGGTGCTTCAGGAATCTTGATAGAGTCTCCATAAAACGCCTTACTACTCTGAATAAGTTTTCCGTCATCATCATAGAACGATATATCATATTCTTCTTTTTCGAGTGTGGCTGCAAGAGTTACTCCACCGCCCTTAGGAACTACTATATAGTAATTTCCATCATCATCCTTAAGGAGCTCGAGTTTTTCTCCATCTTCTCCATTATATGCACCTGTAAGCTTATAGCCTTCATCCGGTGTTACTTTTACATATACTTTATCACTTTCTTTAGCAACTTCATAATCATAACTTTGCTTAAGAGCCCCGCCTTTTTCATCCGTAAGAGAAATCGTTCCTCCCTCTTCCGGCTGATTGACTCTCATGATATACATTATATTTTTTTCAAATGTCTCGATATCATTAAAACTATTATTACTGTAAACTCTATCATTGATTGCCACTTTTCCATCTTCATTAAGCTTTATCTTCCAGACGGTAAGAGTTAGATTCTCACACTCATTAACACGATCATTATAAAATACAACCCCTGCGCGCTCACCACTGACCGTACCATCTACAAGAATATCAGCTTTTGCATTTTCATTATCCGTATCAAAGTAAATTCCTGCTTTCTCTGAATTGATATCACCTTTTATTTCCACTTTTGCACTACCACCATCTGTTAAGTATATTTCAACTCCATCGAGCTTCGCTTTAATATCACCTGCTATAACTTCTATTTTTGCATTTTCCTCTGCCTCCGCATAAATACCACGTCGCTTAGTCGTTTCAATATCACCTGTTGTAATACTTGCAGATGAATCGTCTTCTACATATACATATACCCCATCGAAATCTGCTTTTATATTACCTGTTGTAACTTCTACATTTGCATTGTTATATGCCTTCACAGAAATACCAGCTTGATCATCCGTTACAATACTACCTGTTGTAATATTACCTGTTGTAATATTACCTGTTGTAATACTTGCAGATGAATCGTCACTTGATTCTACATATACCCCATCGGAATCTGCTTTTATATCACCTGTTGTAATATTTGCTGATGACTCTTCAAATGTATTTACCTTGACTCCTACCGGATCTATTCGTACCCCATCAAGATAATTCCCGTCATCTTTTGTTGTAATATCACCTGTTGTAACTGTTGCATTGTAGTCTTCGTCAGATTTTACAATTACACCTTCTCGATTGGTAACTGTAACATTTCCAACTTCTACTGTTTTGTCTTCAGAAGTAGCTTCAACTCTAACAGTATCATTCGTATCTTCTGCCGCTAATGCACCGCCTCCCCCGAGCGATGGCACAGCCATAGCTGCTACTAACATAAACGCCATAGCTGTCTTTCTGATTTTAAACTTTTTAACCATAAAACCCCCCCTTAATAAATCCATAGGTTTACAATTGATACATTCTAAATTATATCATCCACCAGCTATGCTTAGCAAGAATTATTATCATCCGGTTAACGTACATATCCACGTCTTGTAACAACTTTTCCATCAACAAAAAATGAATTGCTGTTTGCTATAAAAACAGTGGTATGCATATCAGCACTGTAAACTGAAAGTTCCTTAAATGTCATGGTCAGGAAGCTTTCACCTGCTCTTCCTATATTTCTTGCCACACCCACAGGGCGGTTTTCTTCTATATATGGTGCAAGTATTTCACACGCTTTTTTTAGATACCCTTTCCTTCCTTTACTTTCAGGATTATATATCACTATTCCAAAATCGCCCTTTGCCGCAAGAATCAGCCTTTTTTCTATTTCAGTAAATGGTGTAAGTCTGTCAGACATACTTATTACCGCAAAATCATTTGCTATAGGTGCTCCAAGAAGCGCCGCCCCGGAAAGTGCCGCCGTAACTCCCGGAATAACATTTATTCCTATTTGAGGATATTCAGGCAAAAG
Organism: uncultured Lachnospiraceae bacterium; assembly: GCA_946628415.1. Classification (GTDB taxonomy): domain Bacteria; phylum Bacillota; class Clostridia; order Lachnospirales; family Lachnospiraceae; genus Eubacterium_Q. The sequence goes on from CAMOWK010000021.1 coordinate 11,967, forward strand.
TTCATACATAAGTGATGCCATTCCGTATACACCTGCATCACCACTCGAAACTACCGATACCTTAAAGTACCTTTCCCCTGACTCATCTTCTAAAATCTTTTCAGCCTCTTCAAATGCTATACGACATCTTTCAACTTCCTTAGTCATAGACGTAGAAATGAATCTTTTATCAGGGAATGTATCCTTCAGCATATCCAAATATTTGTCATACCCTATTAAAGTATCCGAAGAGTAAAGTGTTTCATATGCCTCGATAGTCATTTTCTTTGGATCTCCGGGGCCAATACCTACTATGTTAATTATGTTTTTTTTCATACTTTCCTCCCAAACTCAGAATCATTTTCAATTTCATGTTCATTTTCCAATAAATATAGCAGTATGCCTATGCCAATAATAAAGTGCCAAGTATGCCATATTCATCTATCAGTCATCAGTATTTGCCATGCGGAATCCGGTAGAAAAATCAGCTGAATATAGTTTTGATTTTTCTATATTGCTTCCCGGTGAAACTGCATTTCCGACAAGTATTACAGCCGTCTTTTTTATCCCGAGTTTTTCAGCCGCCGCACTAAGTGTCCCGACTGTTGCAATGATACTCTTTTCATCCTCCCATGTAGCCTTATAAACTATAGCCGCCGGAGTATCAGCTGTGTATCCCCCTTCCAGAAGATGCACTACCAGCTTATCTATAAGACCCATGGAAAGGTAGATTGCCATAGAGCAGCCATGTCTTGCAAAATCACTTATAGTTTCCTTAGACGGTACTGCCGTTTTTCCCTCTTCTCTTGTTATTACAAGTGACTGAGATACCCCGGGAAGAGTGTATTCGATTCCAAGGCTTGCCGCCGCTCCAAACGCAGCCGTAACTCCCGGGCATATATCATACTTAATACCAAGTCTGTCCAGTTCCAGCATCTGCTCCTTTATTGCACCGTAAATACTTGGATCACCCGTATGAAGCCTAACTATATTTACGCCATAAGGCTTGCTGTTTTCAAATTCCTTAATTATCGTAATCACCTGATCAAGTGTCAGGAGCGAACTGTCATATGTCATCACTCCTTCCCGACAATATGAAAGAAGTGCCGGATTAACCAGTGAACCCGCATATATAACAAGATCTGCCTCACGAAGAAGCTTCATACCTCTTACAGTTATAAGATCAACAGCGCCCGAACCGGCACCAACAAAATGCACCATATCATTCTCCAGTCTCTAACATCTCACTATCTGCCAAAAGTCCGAAATCATTCGAATACATAATGCACCTGATCCGAAGCTTCCCACCGGCTCTTTTGTCAAGATAATACATTATGTTTTCCATTATATCATTCATTACTGCACGGAGCGCTTCATCTCTACCCAAATCATAATAACGTATAAGCTTTTCTATAGCTTCCTCGGTTGTAAGTGAAGCAAGTATATCTTTTAGTATATCACCTGTTATTCCGCACCTTATCATAGCTGCCGCAAACAGCGGCATACGACAGTCACCTTCTTTGGAATGCGTATTCATTATTCCGCCGGAAACTTTGATGAGTTTTCCTATATGCCCTGCAAGGATCAGTCCCTTACCCCCTTCTTCTACTAAGATATCAATTGAATCCCCGATAAAGTTACTGCATTTTACCGCATCATCCAGGTCAATGCCGTATTTTTCCTTCATAAACCCGGCTCCATAATTCCCCGGAGTCATTATTATACTTTCATTTCCCATAGCGACCTTTTGCCTTATACTGATCCTGATAGTTTCTTTTATAGCCGCCATGCTCATAGGTTCAACTATTCCGCTTGTTCCTATCACCGAAATTCCGCCCTCTATACCAAGTGCGGGATTAAAGGTTTTTTTTGCAAGTTCCTCTCCTTCCGGAATGGAAATTTCCACAAGAAGACTCCCTTCATAATCGAGATAATCCATCACTTCGGAAACTTCTTTTTCTATCATTTCCCTTGGGACAGAATTGATGGCATATTCTCCTACCGGCTGATCCAGTCCCGGTCTTGTCACTTTCCCAACGCCTTTTCCTCCGGTTATGATAACTCCGTTTTCCAAATCACCTGAAAGTGTTTTACTATAAGAAACTCTCGAATATATAAGAGTCCCATTTGTTACATCCGGATCATCGCCGCTGTCCTTTCTGACAGCACATGAAACAAAATCATCCCCTATGCTTATATCAAGAACGTCTGCTTTATATACTATTCCTTTCGGTGTATCAATCTCTATTTTAGTTTTTTTACTTCCGGATAAAAGCATGTATGCCGCAGCTTTTGATGCCGCCGCAGCTGAGCTTCCTGTTGTAAATCCATTTTTCATATTATAGCACCCACTTATTTATAAATAATAAAACAGTAAAAAACCCGAACGAAAGGTCTTCTATCGTCCGGGATAAATCATCAAAGATTCTACTTTTCTTTTTTTGTAAGTGCGGCACGAACTCTGCCCTTAGGATCTGTTATAAGAAGTCTTACAATCCAGACTACAATTCCAAGAGCGACAACTGACAGTCCAAGAAATGTATCATTCAGCATATCCTGAACCGACGGAGTAAAATACTCTGCTCCAAGTTCCACATACTCAAAGACTGCATCGACCAACCACATTATGGATGCGCCCCAAAACATGAATATCATGATTCCGAGTTTCATGCTGTCATCTTCTTTTTTGTACCATAGTGCGGTAACTATAACCGCCGCAAAAACAGTGATCAATAAAGTCATATCCATCCCCTCAAATATCACTTATACCGGATAAGCATAGCAAACTCACGACTATTTTGCGGATGACTTTGCCGGTCTTTTAATTATCATATCCGCAACAACACACATCACAGCCCATACTGCCGTAATAAGAAGCGCCATGCAGACACCGACAGTCGCCATCTCTTTAAACATGCCTATCATGTCAGCCTTGTCACTCATAGCTGTAAGGAACGGAAACCACGCCACTACTTCTCCATGCCATACATGCTCAAACATAAGAAGAAATGCACCGCCCCAAAGCATGTATGAAAGCCATTTAAGTTTTCTGCTGAAAGGAACTTTTTCTTTTATCTCCTCGCCATTTTCTATTGCACGAGCTTCCTTTTTTTCTTCAACCTTTTCTACTGCTGTAACTGCAGCAGCCTCAACTGCCGAAACTATGAAACAAGCCATAACCAACTACCTCCCGATAAAGCTTTTATTACACATACAATCATTCAATTATATTTCAAGTAACCCACTAAAATTATAACTTAATATTATGCTCATGTCAAAGCAATCACAATTCAAAGATTAGGTATGGATTTTTGAACTACAATTGATCTACTGTCTAACAATCGATTTCTTTTATTTTTTCATACAGTCCCGGATTGCTGTTTTTCATCTCATTCATGTAGCGTTCACGTTCCTTTACAAGCTTGTCATAGCTTTCAGGGTGATGGTTTTTAAATCTCTCATCACGTTTTCTTCTGTGTTTTAAAATCCTTTTAACAGAAGCTGGGTTTCTTTCCATAATCTTCTGCTCAAGCTGGACATGCCTCTTAATCATCAGGTCGAGGAGTTCGCTATTTTTACCGGAATCGCCATTCTCTTTTTCCCTGAGAAGGATAAGCCTTTCCTCCAGTATATCAAGGAACTCATCTTCATCGGCATAATTCCAGTAACCCAGTGCATACTTCTTCTCTTCTTCACGAATGAAGTCCATATCACTTCTGCCTGTTTCTTCAATTTCTTTAATTATCTTAACAGCAATCTCCTTCATCATGCGTTCAGAATCAGGTCCGAATGCCCATTCAAATTCAGCAAGCTGTTTGCTGTATGGTCTAATCGTCGGTTCATTTTCACTTTTTTCAAGCACATACGGTCTGTCAATTCCCGAAGCTCTGAGTGCAAGAGAAATTCTTGACCTTACTGCGCCGCTTGTTATAAGCTCCTCAGCTCCGAAGTTACGAAGTTCGGTATTAACATCACTTACATGTCCCGCCAGATAAAAATCTATATTTCTTTCCTTAAACTTTTTATGAAGCATAAGCAGTCTTTCCGCAGCAGTAACATCAATGCTGCCTATGCCGGATGCATCGACTACAACAACCCTCGTGTCATTTTTTACAGCCTTCATAAGTTCATCCTGGAACTGTCCTATCGTCGCATAAAAGAGTGACCCCGTGAACCTGTATATAACCGCCCCTTTAAGCGGGATTGCCTCGCCGCTTCTCTTTATGGAATGAAAGCCTTCCATGTCCGGAGAAACCCCAAGAAGTGCAGTGGCAGGTTTTGTCTGCCTTATTATAAATGTCACAGCCGAAAGAATTATACCTACTATAACTCCATAGATTGTACCTAAGAGAAGAACTGCTGTGAATGCCGCATAGAATATAAGAAATTCAGCCCTGTCAACCTTTCTTAGTTTATGAGCCAGTTCAAACTCAAATGTCCCGATCAGTGCCGATATAACGATTCCGGTAAGAACAGGAACCGGCAGATATCCTATAAATCCCGTGCCAAAGAGAAGTATAAACAGCATACTGATTCCTGCAGTAAGTGACATTACTTTTGACTTTACACCAAACTGATCGGCTATTCCCGTCCTTGATACACTTCCATTTACGGGACAGCATCCTGATATGGCGCTGACAAAATTGCATATGCTGTATGTGAGCACTTCCCTGCCCGGCATAATACGGTCATCATATTTAAGTCCTATATTGGTAGTGGCAAGAAGTGTCTCCGACATTATTACAAGTGCTATTGTAAGAGACGGTACGATTATAGCTTCGTAATTATCTGCAAGATATGTGACATCAGGAAATGAAAACTCCGGCAGACCTCCGTTTACCTTAGGAAGCATCTTTATACCGTATTTACCAAGATCAAATATATATGAAGCAAGGGCTGATACGCCCATGATTATAGCCGGCACGGGAAGCTTCGGAAAAAACTTCTTAAATATAAGGATAACGATAACAGTTCCAACACCAAGAATAAGCGATATTAAATGAAAGCCGTTTATCGCCTCTTTTACTGTATGTACCAAAAGTTCCGGGAGTTCACCTCTGCCTGCATTTCCGCCAAAGAGTTTCGGAATCTGCATAGTTATGATAGTAACGCCGATTCCTGTTATGAACCCTCCCATCACCGGCTGGGAAATGAATTTAAGAATCTTATCTGCCCTGATTATAAAAAAAATAAGCAGCCACACAGATACAACAAGCGTTATAAGTGGAACTACTTTCATAGCCTCTTCGGAAGACGCGGCTATAGCCATGCTTCCGAGCATCCCTCCAACAAGAGCTGCCGGTGCTGCATCAACTCCAAACACAAGCCTTTTGGATGTACTCATAATCCCGAAAACTATAATCGGAAGTAATGACCCGTAAAGCCCATAGATAGCAGGAAGTCCTGCTACCATGGCATACCCCATGGATATAGGAATTGAAACAAGCATGATTATTAAGCCAGTAAAAATATCCTGCCCGAAGAACTTTAAATTGTATCCTTTGTTTTCTGCCATCTGTCTAACTTTCCAATGATATCAAATTATAAACTAAACTCTCTGTATCAATTCATTTTATATACTTTAAAACTATTATTCTGATCTAAGTGCTTCTACCGGATCCTTCTTTGCTGCCAGTCTGGCCGGTCTGTCACCTGCCAAAACATTTAAAGCTATACTGAGCAGAATAAGGACTATGGCTGCTCCTACCGGCATAATAGCTACATTCTTTATCTGAGTCGTTGCAGCAACAATAAGATTGATCGGAATTATCAGAAGCAAAGCAAGTCCAACACCGAGAATACCTGAGATGAAGCCCTCTATAACAGTTTCTGCTCTGAAAACTCTCGTGATATCCTTCTTGGAGGCTCCTATGGCCCTAAGTATACCGATTTCCTTAGTTCTTTCAAGTACACTTATGTATGTAATGATAGCGATCATGATTGATGAAACTATAAGACTTATAGCTACAAATCCGATCAAAACATAGGATATACCGTCAATTGCTTTTGAAGCACCACCTACAATACTCTTCATCATATCCGAGTATTTGATTTCCAGATTTCCGTTACCGCTATTCTTCGCATTTGTATTATATTCTTCAATAAGTTTTTCAATCTTGCCCTTTGAATCATAATCCTTAGGATATATGCTTATAGATGAAGGACTGCCTTCTTCATATATACCGAGAGTCTTACATAAACCATCATAACTGTCGGTTATACCATCAAAAATCTTCCCTGTTAAAACATTAACCTCTTTATTACTTGTCTGAGCCTTGAATATAGATGTTTTACTTATTTCATTTATTATCTGCATAGTCAGATCATGTGAATAACCGATAATGCTTTCGGTTGCATCTTCATCCTCAACTATACCAACGAGCTTGATATCTATACCATTATCAATTTTGCCCTTCAGGTATTCCATGTCTTCTGATCTGTCTATGTACTTACCGTCTGACTCTTCATAGTAATCAGTATTAAGAATCACCTTAAACTCTTTATTCAGGAAATCATCATATGAATAAGTTGTGCTGTCTACAATATAATTCTTATCTTTGCTGATCTTATCCAGATCCTCCTGCAGAGTATTGGTATCTTTAATACCTATCGAATAAAGTATCGAATCATTGACTCTTTTGTTAGAACCAACTATAAGTACTATCTCATTAGCATTCTCAGGAAGCTTACCTGCAAGCACTTTAAGATTTCCCGATTCAAAATCCTTCTCAGCGATTATATTGCCTTCTTCTTTGACCGGACTTGGATTAACCTTCTTATAGTCCTTTGTATAAATCTGCAGATCCATATCATAAGAATACTTTATTGATGCACAGTTATTTCTGAACTCATCACTGGATTCAATATATTTCTTGAATTCTACAAGATTGTTTTCTTTAACTAATCCTTTGTCAAGATCTACAACTGTATTCTTAACAATATCATCATTTGATGCAAGCTTATCTCCTTCTACCTTTTCTTCATTTCCGGATTCCTGAATCGCCACTGAAAAGGCACCCAAAAGGTCGTAGCTGACCTTCTCAACAACTATAGGATAATCTGAAAATGAATCTCTTTCCAATGACTTCGCAATGTGATTAACACCATTTGAAAGCGCCAGAATAAGGGCTATACCTATAATTCCTATAGAACCGGCAAGTGCCGTCATGAAGGTTCTTCCCTTCTTTGTAAGTAGATTGTTAAATGACAAAGCAAGCGCAGTCATAAGAGACATGGAAGTCTGAGATGTAGTTCTTTCAACAACCTCTTCCTCTCCGTCAAATGGATCGCTGTCATTTATTATGACACCATCCTTAAGTTCTATTATTCTTGTGGAATAATCTCTCGCAAGCTCAGGGTTATGTGTAACCATTATAACAAGCTTATCACCGGCTATTTCCTTGAGAAGATCCATGATCTGCACACTAGTCTTGGAATCAAGTGCTCCTGTCGGTTCATCGGCCAGAATAATCTCCGGATCATTTACCAGCGCTCTGGCGATTGCAACTCTTTGCATCTGTCCCCCAGATAATTGATTAGGCTTCTTGTCTATATGTTCTTCCAGACCTACTCTTTTAAGTGCTTCTACAGCCCTTTCTTTTCTTTCATTTTTGGAAACACCTGATAATGTCAATGCTATCTCAACATTTTGAAGAACAGACTGATGCATGATCAGATTATAGGACTGGAATATGAAACCAACTCTGTAATTTCTGTAGGTATCCCAATCTCTGTCCTTGTACTCTCTTGTAGAAGTACCATCGATGACCAGCTCGCCTTCATCATAGATATCAAGACCTCCTATGATATTAAGCAATGTAGTTTTACCTGAACCGGATGTTCCAAGGATTGATGTAAATTCATTCTTCCTGAACTTAATATCAATACCTTTTAAAACCTGTTGCCTGGTTTCACCAATTTTGTAGCTCTTTTTGATTCCCTTTAGTTCTAGCATCTTGTCACCTCGCCGATGTATTAAATAGATGAAATTATATCATAGAAATAAAAATGAAATGATATTCGATCATATGTATACGCGTAAATCTACATACAATCTGTCCTTTTTTGTTTTTCCGCCCTCATCATCAAATATAAACTTGCCGTATCCACGGACAGAGATTACATCCCTGCTGTTCAGGCTTTTTGCATTTGAAGTTGTTTCAATTCCGTTTATATATACTTTCCCTGCACGGATCAGGTTTAATGACGCATCTCTCGAAAGCTTATACAGCCCGGAAATGACTGCATCAAGGCGGTTACTGCTGACTATGAGTCTCACTTCCTTAAAGCAGGGTTTTGCTTCGTCAGGAAGTGTCTCACATATTCCGGTCTTAACATGGGTATGCTTTACATAGTCAAGATTTTCGGCGATATAACCGCTGATTTCTTCCTTTGCAAATACATAGGCTTCTTTTTCCTTTACGATGATATCACCGATCTTCTCTCTTTCGATTCCCAGACCCATAAGCGAGCCGAGAAAATCCCTGTGAGTAAGCTCTTCAGCAAACTTTTTCATAACAGGCGCCACTTTAAGTATGACTATGGGAAAGTCCTCGACATAGCCGCACATTTCCTCATTTCCAAAACGTATGACACATCTTTCACAGCCGTCAGTTCCGCCGAATATTTCGGTTCCCGAATAGCGGAGCTCCTGTTCCAGAGAATGGAAAATGCTCTGACCGGCAAGGTCCATAAAATCAGTATAAATGTACCGCGATGTGCTGTAAGCACGTTCCGCCAGTTCTCTTAATCTTTTTTCTGTCAAAACATCTGCCTGCATTTTTTATTATTTCAATACCCCTGTCCTGTTCT
>CAMOWK010000022.1 GCA_946628415.1 uncultured Lachnospiraceae bacterium
TTTGATTATAACGGAATCACCGTACCTGTTTGCAGGTCTCTCAGAGGTAGTCTTCAGAACGTTACTCGGGCAAGATGCTTCCAGCATACTGTTAAACAGCAGCATCTCTCTCTGGGTCTTTTCACCGAACTTACTCGTCTCGTCACAGATTTAATGGGATTATAAACTAAGGTGCGATGCATTTCAAGGACAAATTCCAAAATCGTTACGGATTGCTATTGATATAAAACAGATACGTAACTTATATCAAATGAAATAACCGCATCAAAATAGACATGAAATTTCACTGCATCAACTGAGATTCTTCACATAGCCGATGGAGACATACTTATCATAAACCGCCCTTAAATCCGTTCCTTCTTCGGCATCATAAACATGCTTTCCGTTTACCATGTAACGTTTGCCGCCTCCGGGCAGCTCCTCTATCACATCGTATTCATCCCTGAATATCATACCTTTTGAAAGCTTTCGGTCTCTTAAAATGCCTTTACATTCAGCGAGCGGAACAGGTGGGAAGTTTACATTAAGAACCTGTCCTTCCGTAAAAGGCATATCGATATACTCCTCCAGAACGCTCATAAGAAAATGATCCGTTACCTCATGAGGATTCCCTTTTATCTCATAATCAAGGTAAGTCCCTTCAGAAAAGGCAATCGCCGGATATCCCTGAAACGCTGCCTCAAGCGCCCCTCCAACAGTCGCGGAATACTGAGTATCTGACGCAACATTATATCCGTAATTAATACCTGAAAGGACTATATCAGGCTTCTTGGGCATCACAGCTATACTCCCTACCCTTACACAGTCACCGGGAGTTCCGCTGCACGAAAAAGCCTTTACTCCTTCTACCGGAAATTCCGCTTCATATATATCTATCGGTTTACGAAGAGTTATACTGTGCGAAGCTGCGCTCCTTTCTTTTTCGGGAGCTACCACATAGACTTCACCAAAAGAAACCGCTGCCCCGGCAAGTCGTATCAGCCCATCAGCATTTATTCCGTCATCATTTGTTATAAGTATTGTACGCATTCTTTTTTCCCCTATACTATGATATCTATAATCATTTCCTCCGGCACGGCTAAATTTTATCATATGAAAGACCGCCTGTCAGTGTTATTATAATATATATATGTTTGAAATCGGAGAATTGCCATGAAGAAAACACTGTTTTTTCTAGTTTCATTTTTATTTATAATCAGCATCACCGCCTGTGGGCACCCGAGGAGCGCAAAATCTCTATATAAAGAAGCAAAACATAAATACGGGAAATGCACCATTGTATCAAGAAATGAGACAGATGAAGGAAGTGTCGTCACTCTTCACGACAAACTTCAGGATTTTGATTATACCGTATCCAGTAAAATGAATGATATAAATATTGATGGTGCAAGTTTTGGCTCTGTTCCGGGAACAAGCGATACATTTATGAAATCTCTTATGGAGAAGGTTGTATCAAATGTGAAGGATGATCTGGATACAGCCTGCAGTAAACCTGGTGTTTCTTACGAACCTTATCCCGATTCCACAGATGATTTAATTCTTGTCATTTATGCCACAGATGAAAAATCGGGACAGGATGCAGCCATAAAGGCAGCAACTGCCATCCAGACTCAGAACCTAAAAAACAGGCTGGACGGAATTGATATATATGTGGTTGATGATTCTTCCGAAGAGTGGTATAACTGTGAACATCTGGGGAGTGTCAGGCTGCCTGATATAAAATGGCGCACCAAAGAAGATGAGCTTGCAGATTACTATACAGATATGGCTCATGCACAGACGGATCCCGAGGCCGTTTTTGTGAGGTCAAGGAAAGGTACATTTTCCGAAACAGGCGCAGATCTGAATAAAGTTGTGAATGTGCTTGGAACAGATTATCCGACAGAGATGAGTTCACCCGTTACATTTTACTATTTTCGTGACAGTAAGGGCAGAGAATACTATCTTTGTGATTTTAATTATTATGATAAGAATAACAATATGGCATGGTTTACAAATTATGCCGGAGAGTGATCGATCCATCAATTTTACCATATGGATTCAGTAAAAACATAGGTATTCGAGCACATCAAGTGTTCGAATACTGTACCGCCCCAGCTCCGAAGAAACTACCCGTGGAGTTGTCGAACGGCAATAAATAATAAATTCATCAGCAGGAAAGGAAGCGACAAAACTTGGAAACATTAGATATTTTCAGAGAACTCGCAATCATCATTATCGCCGCAAAAATCTTCGGACTTGCAGCAAAGAAACTAAAAGCACCTCAGGTGGCAGGTGAGATAATCGCCGGACTTCTTATAGGTCCCAGCGTGCTTGGGCTGGTTGAGTCCTCTGATTTTCTTTCAGCATTTGCGGAAATCGGAGTTATACTGCTTATGTTTTCAGCAGGTCTTGAAACCAATATCTCGGACCTTAAGAAGACAGGGCTTAAGGCTACACTCATAGCATGTGCGGGCGTATTTGTTCCTCTTGCATTAGGAACGATACTTTACATGGTTTATTATGGCGTTCCCGCACTTGGTTCTCAGGACTTTTTAAAGGCTGTTTTCGTGGGAACCATACTTACAGCAACCTCCGTAAGCATCACTGTTCAGACGCTCCGCGAGCTCGGTCAGCTTTCAAATGAAGTAGGGCAGACCATCATGAGCGCTGCCATTATTGACGATGTTATAGGAATTCTCGTTCTGACCGTAGTAATCGGTCTTAAAGATCCGGGCTCCAAGATTTCTACTGTATTTATCCAGACCGGGCTTTTCTTCGTCTTTGCCATCGGCGTTGGTTTTGTTGTATATAAGCTCTTTAAGATATATGACGCTAAACACAGACACACAAGACGTATTCCTATTCTTGCGCTTGCGCTTGCCTTCGGTCTTTCATTTGTTGCTGAAAAGTATTTCGGGGTTGCCGACATCACCGGTGCTTATATAGCAGGTGTAATTCTATGCCAGCTCAAGGACTCGGAATACATTTCCGAAAAAATGGATATTAATTCATATATGCTTTTCGGACCTGTGTTCTTCTGCAGTATCGGACTTCGTACTGATGTAAAAGAGCTTGATATGTCTATACTTTTCTTCTCTCTTGCATTTGTTTTTACAGGACTTATCAGCAAAATTATTGGCTGCGGTCTTATGGCAAGGCTTTGTAAATTCAGAGGTAAAAACTGTTTAAAGATAGGAGTCGGTATGATGACAAGAGGCGAAGTTGCCCTTATCGTTGCACAGCGCGGACTTGCTGCCGGACTTCTCGAACCGCTGTATTTCACCTCTGTAATTCTTCTTATTATAGTAAGCTCTATAGCTACGCCTTTACTTCTTAAGGCTCTTTATTCCAACGATTCGGCTGCCGGTGGTGATTCCGGAACCACTCCACCGAAACCTGAGGGCACTCTTGTTGTCGGAGAGTAATTCTAACTTATATAATATCCGATTGACTAAAACATCAATTTTGCAGGTTTCTGTATAAACTCAGGGAGGGTGTAACTTACCCTCCTTTTTTAGTGATGTCCCTCCATAAAATGCATTTTTTTCTAAATCCCCAAAATAATATTTTTATTTTAAGTTTAATTTAAGCTTGCCCCGTTAATATCTAGCCATAACATGAAGAGATGACGCGTGGCAGCTTTCATGACTGTCATCTTCCGGAGGGGAGTGATCTGAATGAGCGGATATATCGGAAGTTTTGAAAGAATAGAATTAAAATATATGGTTCCGGCAGAAAAGTATGATGAACTGATAAGAAGGATAAGTGAATTTGCCGAAGTGGACAGCTACGGAGATACAACTATCTATAATATTTATTTCGACACGGAAGACGACAGGCTTATCAGAAAATCTCTTGAAAAGCCGGCGTATAAAGAAAAGCTCAGACTTAGAACTTATGAAGTACCGTCAAACGAGAGCCCTTCATTTGTCGAGATTAAAAAGAAATTCGACGGCGTAGTTTATAAAAGAAGGATCAGCCTCCCTTACGAGGAATCGATTACGCATCTTGTATCAGGAAAAAGTTTTTCTTCTGACAGCAAAAGCTTTACTGACTGCCAGATAGCAAAGGAAATCAACAGTATGATTTCCCTGTACGGAAAGCTTGTACCTAAGATGATGATAGCATACGACAGGGTTGCTTTTATAGGTAAGGAGGACTCTTCACTCCGCATTACATTTGATAAAAATATCAGATGGAGAAAAAGTGATCTTAGTCTTAAATCGGGCGGATACGGAAAAAAACTTCTCAGAGAGGGCGACCGTCTTATGGAGATAAAAATCGCCGGTGCTATGCCGATGAATCTTGCAAGGATACTCAGCGGGATGAAAATCTTCAAGACATCATTTTCCAAATACGGAAATGCATATGTCGAGAACCTATTAAATGAAAAGGCAAGAAATATTATCGTAATGAATGAAAGACAGCAAAGTTTAGTATTAGGAAGAAAGGAGGAGGTTGCTTATGCTTAGCAATATATTTGATTCAGTACTTACAAACGGAGTTATTACAGGAAGCGGTTTTGCTATGTGCACGATATGCTCACTCATATGTGGTCTTTTCATAGCTGCACTTTACATGATAAGGAGAAGATACAGCCAGAGCTTCATCCTAAGCCTCGTTCTTCTTCCGGTCATCGTTGAAATAGTTATAATGCTTGTTAACGGCAATCTCGGTGCAGGCGTCGCCGTTGCAGGTGCATTCAGTCTTGTCAGATTCCGTTCGGCGCCGGGGCGCGGGCAGGAAATCACAAGCATTTTCCTCGCTATGGCAGTCGGTCTTGCAACAGGAATGGGCTATATAGGCATAGCTGTTATCTTCACTTTAATAGTTGCAGGTGCAGGTCTTATACTCCATCTCACTAATTTCGGCGGCAAGGAAAATGAAACTCGTGTTCTTAAGATCACTGTTCCTGAAGACCTTGATTATGAAGGAAGATTCGACGATACATTTAAGGATTACCTTGAAAGATATGAACTCGCAGAAGTAAAGACAACTAATATGGGAACGCTCTTTAAACTCGAATATGAAATAGTAATGCAAAAGGGCAAATCCATCAAAAGCTTCATGGACAACCTGAGAACAAAAAACGGGAACCTTGAAATCAGTATAAGCAGAAATCTGACAAAGCAGGAAGAACTGTAGATGTAAATATGTAAAAGCAAGCCAGTAATCAGTTGATTGCTGGCTTGTCTTTAATAAATTGAGTATGCTAATTATGTCTTTTGGTATAAAACTCGATTTTTTAAGATCGTAAAATTGATTATTTAAAAAGTCACCTCTATAAAAGTTGAGCTGTTCTATTAGCTACAACCTTCCTCATATGAGCTTTTTAATTATTTTAGTGCTCATTCTATCACTACTACTCATAAATGCATTTTGTTACTATTTATTCACAAATGAGTAACAATATGGGAGGTGCATTATGATAGAGATAGAAGAAATTATTAATCGAATTGATGAACTAACCAAATTTAATGGATGGTCATTATACAAGCTCTCAAAAATGGCAGACATATCACCGTCCAGCATCAATAACATTTATAATAGGAAAACCTATCCAACTATCCCCACACTGGAATGTATATGCGATGGTCTTAATATTTCTCTTTCGGAATTCTTTGACTTTCAGGAAAATCCACTCAGAGATTTCAGTATGAGTGAGGATGAACAGACACTGCTTAACAGCTACAGAAATCTTTCTGCTTCAAAAAAAGCACTCCTTAAGGCATATCTTAAAGGTATCAATGACTCAATGGTTAAAAGTGAAGATGAAGTGGATTAGAAAGAGTAATATAAAACCAACTATAACAAAACAACAACGAGTAAGATTAATGCAATGACAAGCAGTGAGGCAAGTCCAACTATACAAAGGATTATGAACCTAACTCCATCATTTACCTCCTTTGTATTTTTTTTACTTAGCTGCGATGAATAATAGCCGTATAGGCCACCCGTATTTGATAAAACATCTGTTTCAAAATAATTCCCGGATGGCATTAATACGCTTGTGCTTGTAAGGACTCCTGAATCCATTCCATTAATTATTGCAGTATCATATACAGGAGCTACACTGTATTCAGTCAGTTCCAATTTTTTGGATGGTGTATTCTCATAGAATAATGCATTTTTAAAATCATTTACATTCGCAAATCTTGATTCCGCATCAATACTGAGAGCCTTCATAATCGCCATACTAAATTCGTATGGGATAGAGGGATTGATAGTGTGAGGAGGTACTACTTCATCCCTATTCTCTCTCAGTATTGACTCCTGCGGAACCATTCCTGTAGTCATTTTATAAAGCGTTGCACCCAGTGCATAAACATCTGACCAGGGTCCGAT
This sequence comes from uncultured Lachnospiraceae bacterium, assembly GCA_946628415.1. GTDB lineage: Bacteria > Bacillota > Clostridia > Lachnospirales > Lachnospiraceae > Eubacterium_Q. The sequence goes on from CAMOWK010000022.1 coordinate 6,328, forward strand.
ATTTCCGCTGGTATTGTACTGTTCTTTTGGAGTATATCCCGGTTTAAGAATAACTACTAAAACCTGCGTATCTATCACCGAGTCATTTCTTCGGGCAACCGCTCCAAAATCAATAAGTTTAACATCCCCATTTTCGCATATAAAGATATTGTCAGGGCTGAGATCCCTATGAATTATCCCTTTTTCATGTACCGTTGACAGAATATTACATATTTTGTCCGCTACATACGCGGTAAATGAGTATTCAGGAATTCCTCCCAGATACTTCATATACTGGCTTATATTCTGCCCTTTCAGGAACTCCATAATTATATATGCCGTATAATTCTCTTCAAAATAGTCATATATATTTACAATACCCTGAATACCATTAAACTGAGCAAGATTCCTTGCCTCATTCAGAAATCTTTCCTTACCTTGTAAAAACTTATCCTTATCTTTCTCTGTCGCTACACTGATAGTTGTTCCCGTTATTCTTCTTGCAACATTCTTTGGAAAATACTCTTTTACTGCTACCTCTACTCCGAGCAATGTGTCCATTGCTTTATATGTATAGCAGAAACCACCTCTTCCTATAATGTCGATTATTTTATATCTGTCTCTTATTACAGTATCAATCGGCAACTGAATATTATGAGTATTATCACCGTTTAACTTTTCATTTATAAGTACATTACCAGTTTCTTCTACCGATTTAAAACCCGATTCCTGATACACTTGATTCCCACATACCGGACAATACTCTTCTTTTCCGGTCAACTCTGCGCCGCAGATTTCGCAATACATTTTAACAGCCACCTCAAACGATTAATTATTAGTTATAGCTACTTCACCATGATCTATAGTGCAGACATTCCAAACATTCGTACTTCCAAGATTATGATTAATCGTTACAGTCTTGGTAGTATTATCCGGCAGATACACTGTTACAGTTACATTTGTTCCCGCCATTGTACCTGATTCTGTAAAATCTTTTACACTGAAATTATATCTTCCTTCTGTATCATGAATCGTTACCGTTTCCGGTCCATTACCATCTGTATCATCAACATCAAGCTCTGCAATACAGTTATTACTTCCATCATAACTCCTCATATGAGTGAAGTTAACATCTACGCTACTTCCTGAATCCGTTCCTCCTGTTAAGTATGAGTCGAGATCAGTAGGTGATGCTTCCCATTTAAGCACTATTCTGATTTCGCCGTTCAACTGAGTACTGATTATAATATCTATTCCTGTTCTATGAACATTTCTGTTGATTGATATATTTTCGAAATGATCAACATATCCATTCTTGGAAACCTGAACACAATAATTGCCCTCATTCAGACTCAGCATATACTTACCGTCATTATCAGAATCAGTTTCATATATTGCAGCACCAACGTGCATATTGCTGCCTTTTCTGACTTTAATATGAGCCCCCTTGGTTCCACGTCCTGTAACGGCATCGATTATTTTTCCTTCGACGGAACCCTGCATTGCATGATTTTCGTCTTCGGTTTCTGTTTCTTCTGCCACCTCTGTAGTCGGAGTATCATCCACTCTGTTAACGCAGTAGAACATATTCCAAGGAGTCTGACTTGTTACGTTACCGTCACGATCACATTCAATATTAATATCCATTCCCTGATATGTAGCATGAAGATAATTAATACCCTTAGTATCATCAAGGAAAATATCTACTACACCACCAAGAGCCTCTTTTGCTGTTTCAAAATCGACACCAGAGTTTGTATCAATACCATCAAAAATTGAAGAAATATTTTTATAGCTTACAGCTACAGGAATGCTATTCGAGTTCTTGATGGCTTCAAGCGAACCCATACTTGATGGGTAATACAACGTCATATCATCATAACTAACCAGACTGTAATCACCTTCAAGCGAGTATGTTCCATCTCCATACATTGACATATAGTCCTGATACTTATAAACCGTCACCCATGTGACAATTAAATTCTTAAGAGTAACCTTCTTATTAGAACCCGCATTTGCTTCCAGATTATCTTTATTACTTACAACTGCCCTTAGATTCTCAGAAATTGTATAACCTGTATTTCCATATACATTCAGATTCGTTACCATCTCTGAAAGAGTTTTATCATTTGTTTTCTTATATCCATTAATTGCAACAGTTTTTGCCTTAGCTGTATTTCCGGTGGTTTCATACAAAACCGCAAGATTTTCATAAGTTTTTGGATCTGAATCATTCAGCTTAAGAGCTTTTTCATATTCAGCAATTGCTTCTTCATATTTCATGCTCGTCATATAAGATTCAGCTCTTTTTATAGTTTCATAATATTTTGTCTTTTTATTATTATTCAACAGCAGCACTAATATTGCTGTTACTCCAGCGATAACAAGCACCACCGCAACTGAAATGATTATTGCCAGGTTTCTTTTATATGTACTCTTATCATCCATAACTATTCTCCTAAAATACTAATCATTGGATATTGTTATTCATAAATTCCTTAACATCATCCAGTGACCCTCCCACAACACATACATCTGCAAAATAATCTCCCCTTACAACAAAAAATACTCCTATGTAAAGCGAACCACTGCTATCTTCTGCCTTATAATAACCCACCTTAATATTCTCACCGTTAATAGTCTTTTGTGTTGTATCATCTATTAAAACCGCATCTTTTAGCACGCCATTATAGGTTGCCAGATTACTCACATAATCATCATAAGAATTCGAAGTAACTCCTAATTTGGAAAATCCAGCCATATATGCTGTTGTAACAATAACCGCAAGATTTTTCGACTCAGCTCCGAAGTCAGCATACATAGTACCGCTTTCTTTCATTTTTTCCTTTATAATCTCAGGCGATTCTAAATCGGCAGCACTTAAATCATCACCCCATGAAGCTCTCTCTTCAGTTGATACCATAACCATTTCCGGTTCAGTGGTTATTTTCAGTTTAAATGTATCGCTAATGTATACTCCGTTCTCAAATCTACCGGGTTCATAAGAATCTCCAACATCATTAAAGTCAGATGAATAATTGGTGTTTTCCTCCGTTGTAACAGAAAGGTCTATATCTTCTGCATCTAAATCCATATTTTCGACCATTTCCATGGCTTCTTTGTCCGCTTTTTCCATCCGGAGCTTTTTTTGATACCAGTCGCCTATAAAATATAAAAGCACAAGAACTACTATTCCCGAAATAATCAATACCTTCTCAGTGGTGGATCTATTCTTTTTAGAAGGGATATTATTATAATCATACGGTTGCCTGTTTCCGTATGGATTCTGCTGTCCATACTGCTGACTGTTACCATACGGATTCTGCTGTCTGAACTGCTGACCATTGCCATATGGATTTTGTTGTCCGTACTGCTGGCTGTTACCATATGGGTTCTGCCGTCCGTACTGCTGACTGTTACCATATGAGTTCTGCTGTCCGTACTGCTGACTGTTACCATATGGGTTCTGCTGTCCGTATCCCCGGCTATTTCCATACGGATTCTGCTGTCCATACACCCGGCTATTTCCATACGGATTCTGTTGTCCGTACCCCGCGTTGTTTCCATATGGATTCTCAGATTGTGACACTGCTCTATTACAGTATGGACAGATCTGCACATCATCTTCAATGTATGAACCACAGTATTTGCATGCTTTCATATTCAGTCTCCTCTTATCATCATTAAAACTAGTCAAAAGCAATTCATTTGAGTATTATATCATTATTTACTATTCGTTTGAATAGCAATCTTTAATAACCATTCATTTCTTCAGTTTATATAAATTATAAGCAAAAAAAAGCAACGAATTTATCATTCTGACAAAACGTTGCTTTTTTTCTGCAAACAGACTTGTTTTATAAAATAACTATAAAGTTAAGATTACTCTCTAAGTTCCGGATACATCTCAATTACTTTCTTTTTCCACTCAGCTACTGCTGTGTCATAGTCCGATATACCATCAAAGTAATCCTTCATATATGTCTGGAATGACTCAACTGTACCCTGATCATACGCTGTAAGGTTAGAAGCATCAACGTTCTCAGCACCTTCTGAAAGCAATGCCCATGGATTCTGACCACCTAGGCCGGCAACACTACCTTCATCTGAATATGCCATATCAGCAAGAACATCCTTGTTGTTTACGCATTCATTGAAAATGATAAGCATGTCTTTCATAACGTCATCATTAGTTGTCATGTCTCTCATGATCTGAGCGACCTGCTCTGTGTTATCAGAACCAGCCGCAGCACAGATCCACGTACCACCCCAGTAGAATGACTGAGGTCCAACGATAAATCCCCATCCGCCATTTGCGAAGATAGAATCTGGATTTGGATTAAATGATTCAAGACAGAAATTAAAGTACCAAGCTGGTCCAAAGTAGCAGAATACATTTCCCGGATTTTGCATGAATCCTCCAGTAACTGTTTCACCAACCCAAGGGTCTTCTGCAGTTGCCTCCTTAGCATCAATAAGCCTCTTAGAATCATCGACCCACTTCTTGATATCATCAGGTACTGATACCTTACCATCAACTACGAAGTTCTGAGCAGAATTGTTATAGTAAATACGCATTGTTGTATTCACTGTACCTGTCATAAGGTAACCTTTTTCCTTAACCTTATCTGCTGTCTCAAACCACTTGTCCCAGTCAGAAACAGCTTTCTGAACTTCACCTGGATCATCTGTACCAAGAACCTCTTTAGCAATCTCTCTATTGTAAATCATACCAGCTGAACAAGCCTGCCATGAAAGGCCGCGGAGATTCCCCTCAGCATCTGTCATAACCTGCTTTGTATAATCATACTGCTTTGAAAGTTCATCATCAGTGATACCAAGATCTTTGTTAACATCAAGAACACAGTCCTGCTGCTCCACATACTTCTTAGCATAGTCAGCTTCTACAAGGAATATATCGATCTTATCGTTAGCGTCTGCATCTGCCTGATTAAAAATAGCCGTGTCAAGCTCATCCTGATACTCGAATCTAGTCTGGTAGAACTTAACCTTAACACCGTTGTATGTACCACCATCAAGAGGTTCATCCGGGTTACTAGCCCAGTAACCCGGAAGGCAATTCTGCATTTTCCAAGCAAAATCTTCATCCCATACATAGATGTTAATAACTTCACCACTACCATCAAGCTCTACATCTGCGCCTTTAACTGTTGCCTCTGTATCATCTGGAGCAGTTGTGCCAACCTCTTTATCTGCTACTTCTGTGGATGAAGTGCTTGCTGCGGTTGTTACTCCGGAACGATTGGTATTAGTTCTATTATTGCCTGATTTAACCAGATTTATTGCCAACGCCGCCCCAATTATAACCAATACTCCCGCAATGCAACTGAACAATATGACCAGTTTACGAGTTTCCGAAGATATCGATGACGTTGGTCCTGTAGGAGGTGTAGGAGCAATTGTCGGTGTTACCCTGTTTTCAACTGAAATGCCTCGACCGTACTCACCGGAATATCCATAACCGTTTCCACCACTAGGCATGCTACTGTATCCATTTTGAGAGTAATTCGTTCTTCTCTCACTCATTACTCCTGAGTTACCAAGATTTGTAGACTCAAAAATATCGACAGTTTCCCATCCTGTATTGTTCTTTTTTACAGACTCTCCGGAACCTGTATTCTTATACACATCATAATAATCAGCTGAATGTACCGAGGTATCAAAAAGTGCATTTTTAAATTCTTCTGCAGATTTATAACGATCATTTTTACTTACAGACATTGCTTTCATTATTGCAATGCTAAAGTTTTTATCAACTTTAGGATTCAAAAGATGAGGTGCAACAAGATTGTCCTGTTCCATCCTGCTTACAGATTCCTGAGGCACTCTGCCTGTCACAAAATTATATAGAGTGGCTCCCAGAGCATATATATCCGTCCATGGTCCCTGTTCACCGTTACGATAATACTGCTCAACTGGTGCATATCCCTGTTTTAATATAACTGTAACTGTCTCATTTACTTCGCTTGTCTGCTGATTCAACGCCCCAAAATCAATAAGCTTAATGTAATTATTATCGCATAAGAAGATATTGTCCGGGCTTATATCTCTGTGGATAAACTTTCTATTATGAATAGTTTGAAGTGTATCACAAAGTGTAGCAGCTATATTCCGAACAAATTCATAATCCAGAATCCCGCCACACTGCTTCATATAGTCTCTCAGGTTCATGCCTCTGAGAAATTCCATTACTATATATGCAGTACCATTCTCTTCAAAGAAGTCATATACACTCACTACATTTGGATATCCATTGAATTGCGCCAGTCCACGTGCTTCTTTCAGGAATCGTTTCTTCCCTTTATCAAAAACCAGCTCATCCTGATGAGTGAAAACTGTCACCATCCTATTTTCCCTACGTGATGCTATACCATGAGGAAAGTATTCTTTAATAGCAACTTCTACTCCGAGAATACTGTCAGTTGCCTTATAAGTATAGCAAAACCCACCTCTTCCAATGAGTCCAACTATATGATATCTTCCTTTTATAACTGTACCAACACTAAGATGGACTTCTGCCTTACCATCTTTTTCAGAATATGGGCGTTGCTCTCTCGAGAAATGAGCCCTATAATCCGTTCCGCAATTAGGACAGATCATAGTTCCTGCCGGCATATCATATCCGCAACTATTGCAATACATTTTCTTATTTTCCTCCAGATTAAGTTAATGAACTTCTAGTAGATATACTGCTTTTCAAATATATGCCAGGTATAATACCCTCCTCATATTTCACAAAACGTCATATGAGGATTATATCATTATTTAGCACTCATTTGAAGCATACGCTTGTGAAACTATTTCTCTTCAAGTTTCCACTGTGATACATGTGGTTGATTGGTTGCAAAATAGTTTTTGTAATACATTTCCGCTTCTTTGGTATAACCGAATATAATATTTGGATTCCGATACTTCAAAAAATAGCATAAGCGTTTAAAATACCAATCTGTTACACCAATTTCTATTTTGTTACCATCAATTAAATGTAATACTATACTTTCTTCTGTCGAAGCCACTACATGATAATACGTTACAGTACGCTTGGATTTATAAATCCATAGGATGCCTTGAATTGCCGCTTTTATTATGTTTTCCTTATCATTAAAATATATAAAGTCTTTTGTAAAAAAAGCATTTCTTAATTTAAAAACTGTATTCTCATTAATGTCTTTAAGGCTCTGATCTACCATCCGGCTACTACTAAACCTTTTCCACTTAATAGAAATCCTGATAATAATAATGAGTGGAATCAACAGGAACATAAGAATTACAATTCCAAGTACCACTATTCCTTCATCCTTCGACATAAGACACGGCACACTGATAATCGCCAATATGACCGCAGCTATAATTGAAGCAATAACACCATTCGGCGCAAGTGTCTTATATAAGCTCTTTTTTGAATACTCTTTTTTTGGAGTATCACCTATAAGTGTACTCATTGGTATTGTGCTGTACTGCCTAATTATATATACAGTGTTATTCTCATAAATAGGTGTACTGATTGAAGAAACCTTTTTAATAAAATTGTTCCTATCAAAATCAAACCTTCTTATAGGTCCCAAATCCGTTAAGACCTGCCCTTCCATACCCCTTTCAGCGTAGTCTCTCGGGAATAGTTCAGTAATTGTCCAAGTGCCCTTCCCAACTGTATCATAGGCCACATAATCTATATAACGACCATCATCATTAAGTTCTTTCCCTATAAGGAACCTGTTTGACAGATAGCTGCCCGGTTGAAGATGAAATGGCAGCTCAGCCTTACTTCCGCGCGCATATCCACACTCAGGACAAACATCATAGCTATTACCTATTACTCTCATACATCCCAAGCAGATTCTATTATTTGAGTTGTCGCCACTGTACATTTATGTCCCCTCTCTTTCAGCAAGTTATAGTATTATTATTCGTAGTCACTGATAGGATGATTATTAAAACTCATGATTGCGAAATCCTGGATACTACTCAGCCCCGCTTCATATTCCTCCTTTGATATTCTTATCGCTCCTTCCGGATTATATACCTGGTCATTTCTTTCGGCTTTATAGTAATATACTTCACTCCAATCTTTATTCGGTTCTGTATAATAAGCCACTATTACCTCATATGCTCCATCTGGCCTTAATTCAAATTTACCATTCATTTGAGATGCTGCCCCTGAGCTTCCATACTCATATATCTTGCAATCAGTCCCAATATCAAAGCCATATCTGACTCCGCCTGCAGCTACACATTTAACATTTGAATCAGATGCAGAATATGTACATACAGCTATAGTATTCCCATCATACAGAAGTATTAATTCATCTATGCCATCACCGTTTAAATCATACTTATCGTACCCTAACAGTGATTCGTCTTCGATAAATGTGTAGTCAACATTTCTAAAAATATCATCTTCGGTTAATTCTCTTTGATTTCGAATTAACTCTAAAAAGCCCTTTACCGCTTCTTTATAAGCATCATTGCCTACATCGTTATTTCCTGAGTCGTCTCCTGACTCTCCACTCGATACGGATTCATTATCCTCGATTAATTGATAAGATTCTGTTGGAGTCCCCCATACTTTATCCAATCCCTCCTGCCAGCTTGTTCCATCCACGATTTCTTTATTACCATCTTTCACAATAAAAAACACGTCATGAGAATCACTGCTATCATCCCAAGTCTGATAATAACTAATGAAATGACTTAAAGAGCCATCAACACTGACTTTAAAAAAATGATAGTTATAGTACCCCGCATCAGAAGGATATTCAGCATATGCCATAATGCAAATACAGTCATTACATGCATATATTTTGCATATCTCCTGATCGTAAGTAACATAGTCTTTCGAACAACTCTGAAGGCTTTCTTTACATGACAACCGAACCGCTGCGCCATCCACTATTGTGTATACATCATCGCATACATATTGCTGATACCAATCCCCATAATAGTCTCCATAAAAAGCAAGAAACAGTTCATCATTACCATCGCCGTTTAAATCATCAAGCATATAGTATGAGCCGCGATATTCCGGATCATTGTTTGCTTCTTTATCTACCCTATATTGTTTTATTATCGGGTCATAAACTTCCATCTCATCCACTTCTGCATTTACCTCAGAGGTTTCAGTAGAAGTTGTTATCTGCATATTATTAGCTTCATTCTTCTCCGTACTATTCTCATTAGAATCGGCCACGGTTTCATTTTCGACAGAAAATGAATTGTCAGACTTATTCGTTCTTACAATAACAACAACAAGCAACACACACAAAATGATAAGAATTCCTCCTAATATGATTAAACCGGCTACAATTGCTCCATTCTTTTTCCCTTTTGTCGGCGCTGCAACATTGCCATTCGTCATATAATTTGCATTATTATATGTTGGCGCATTACCATTAGCCATATAGTTCATGCTACTAGATGCTGACGCATTACAATATGGACAAATATTCATATTGTCTTCAATAAATGAACCGCAATAGTTACATTTTCTCATGGTCATACCCCTCAATTCATCATTGATGTAATAATTAAATAATTACTCCATACAAAATTAGTCTACTAATGAATATTATATCACAGTTTAATACTCACTTGAATACTCGAGCAGTAAATTAGCAACTAGGCGTCACTAATAAGCAACCAGCTCAAGCATGTATATATCGTGATGACATAAGTGCCTTTCTGTGATAAAATGCCTTATACGAAAGTGACTTCTCTTCCGAACAGTTTGATAGCGAGAAGGAAACTTTTGAATGAAAAGATTATCTGAAGATAGATTTGTCTTCATAACAATAATGAAGATAATACGTTTATGTATTCAATGTATAATCATTCTTTCGATGATGGAAAAACTTTTGTAGAGTATGATGATTAAAATTGGTACGAAGTGTTAGTGATATATCATTTGTTCGAGGTGTAAAATGAAAAATAGTAGGCAGTGTCCCAAATGTGGCGGAAACAATATTGTAGTAATACAAAATGACGGTCATCCTGATGGAACCTATGGCAATAATATAATGTGTGGAGCAACTACATTATCGAAGGTTGTTTTTGTGGAACGATATATATGTTGTGACTGTGGTTACACTGAGGAATGGGTAGATAAGAGTAAATTAGAGATGGTTCTAAATTCGAAGAAGACAAAAAATCTTGAGTAAAACAATAAAACCTGAAAATAATGGTCTTGCACGTACTTCATGCTTTGGGTTCGTATATCTGTCTTGTGGTCATTCCTTTGGCATACACGTTTTTCTTTTCTCTTGCCATAATAAAGGCAATCGAATCTTATTCCAGTTTAAACGAATTGACATTCAAGAAAGAAATATGTAAGATAATAAGCAAGATAATAAGCAAGATGAAATGGAGTGGACAAGCATATGGGGAATTATATTCCACCTTATACAATTTCAGAAAAAATGCTGGAG
>CAMOWK010000023.1 GCA_946628415.1 uncultured Lachnospiraceae bacterium
CGATCTGAAGGAAAAGCTCTCTCATAGCTGTATTGATAGCATCACATACAAGGTCAGTATTGAGAGCTTCAAGAATTGTAAGTCCAGGAAGAATTTCAGCTGCCATAGCTGCTGAATGTGTCATACCGGAACAACCGATTGTTTCTACAAGTGCTTCCTGGATGATACCATCCTTAACGTTGAGGGAAAGCTTGCAGCATCCCTGCTGAGGTGCACACCAGCCTATACCATGTGTATAACCTGATATGTCTTCAACTTTCTTTGCCTGTACCCATTTTGCTTCCTCAGGAATTGGGGCAGCACCATGATGTACTCCCTGTGCAACAGGGCACATGTTTTTAACTTCTGTTGAGTAAATCATATGATCCTCCTTTATATTATTGTGGTAGGGATTAATTTAGCCGTTACCTAAATTAAACGTGACTATATAATAACAGAAAAGAGGAAAAACAAAAAGTGTTTTATCATTCGTATTTTGAAAAATTGGCAAAAGCATGTCATTTATGATATGATGCGGAGAGAAATACCGGGAAACTTTCAATTAAAGAAAGGATTTTATATAGATTATGATGTCATTTGTAAAAAAACATCTTATTCTTCTGCTTGGGATAATACTTATAATAGTCAGTATTATATATGTAAATATAACAGGGGATGAATTTGAATATAAACTGAATACATATAACACAAATGTTGATTTGGACAGCCTTTCGGTTGAACCTGATAAAGAGAGTACGGGTATAATAGAAGTCCTTGATTACAGCTATAGAGATAAAGCAATCCATATAAAGGTAAGAGGTCTGAAACCGGGAAGAGCTTATGTTGAACTGAAAGATAAAAATGAATATTTTAATCTGATTATTTTCTTCGTTCATAAATCAGGAGTGGTGACTGTCGAAGACTATTTTGGTGAATGCAGTGGAAGCTTTCTGGTGAATTTACTCTGGCTTATATATCTTGTTATCTTCGAAAGTGCATTTCTCTACTGGATTATAAAGAAGATAAAGGAAGATATGTTCGACTACAGTAACATTCTGGCGTTTGGACTTTTCATTTTTATACTGTTCATTATTCTCAACCAGTTAACGGGTCTGGCGCAAGGAAGCGGACTGATTCAGTCCATTACATCCCTTATAGATGCATTTATGGGATTTGCGATAATCACATCGCCGGTACTTCTTCTGACGTTTATAGCTGTAACTATCAGTAATATAAAGCTTATCAGAAGTGAAGGGAAAAACTGGAGAAATATGCTTGGTTTCATACTCGGGCTCTTTCTGTTCTTTCTTCTTGCGGCTTCGATAATTATAGAATTTTACATGGATAGAAGCCAGATTATAGATACCCATCACTGGACCGGAATAGGAAGATTCATTTCAATGTTCATAAACTGTTTTACCTATGGGATTGTGACTTATCTCGAATGTATTCTCATGGGAAGTATAATCATGGGAATAGTTGCGGCAAAACATGTTCCGAAGTTTGATAAGGACTATATACTTATACTTGGCTGCCGTATAGCAAAGGACGGCTCTCTTACAAAACTTCTGAAGGGAAGGGCTGACAGGGCTGTTGAATTTGCAAAGATGGAGAAGGATAAGACGGGTAAAGACATTTATTTTGTGCCTTCAGGCGGTAAAGGTGATGACGAGGTCATGGCTGAAGCTGCAGCAATTAAGAATTATCTTATTGCGGAAGGTATACCGGAAGACAGGATACTTGTTGAGGATAAATCACTTAATACATCTCAGAACCTTAAATATTCAAAGGAACTGATTGAGAAACATTCAGAGGGAAAAGAAAGTAATATTGCATTTTCAACCACCAATTATCACGTGTTCAGATCGGGGATGCTTGCAAAGGAACAGGGGATAAAGGTAGAAGGAATCGGGGCGAAGACAAGAAGCTATTTCTGGATAAATGCATTTATAAGGGAGTTCATAGCTACTCTTGTTTCAGAGAAGAAAAAGCATATGTTTTTCATTTTTCTTATGATAGTGTTTGACCTTTTGATGGTAGGCGTGGTTTACATTTCAAATGTCATTCTCAGTATGGGAAATGTATGATGAAGCTTCCGGAATCTTGTTTTCATATTTTGAATGTGGTAATATACGGAGTTAGATGCATTTTATATGAGTGTATGGCTCCTTTGGGGCTGATAAAAATTTCAGAAAGGAAGTAGAGGCATGGATATTAAAGATTTAAAGGACAAGGCTGCTGAGGTTAAGGAAAAGGTTGAAGATGTTCTTGATAAGACTGATATCGACGAGAAGATAATGGCTGATCCGGGCAGCATCAAGGATAAGGCTCTGGAGCTTAAGGATAAGTTCGATAAGAAATAAGCTTTATCATATTGAATAATTTAATATAAGATTGTGGTGCCTGCGTAAAGAGTGGGAGCGTATCCGTACTTTTTTGGCGCAGGATAATAGGGAAGCAGGTGGAAGTCCTGCACGATCCCGTCACTGTAATTGTGGAGCTGTGAGGAGTCAGGGCTGATGAAAACTACTTTATGGTGTTTCCGTCATGACTCTGGTTAAATGTCACTGGAGATGATTCCGGGAAGGTATTCTCATGGCTGTGATGCATAAGTCAGGAGACCTGCCACATATCTTTTAAATGCATTGTCATATAAGTTTTATGTATGTTTTATACAGAACGTATATGTTTTTTATATGGCGTGATCAGCCACGCGGACTTGGCTACAGCATAGATGACTGAGGGACGGATTTTCTTCTTTCTTTCGGTTGTTTTGTTATGTCTGTCCGACCCTTGGTCGGATTTTTTTAATATCGCAGAGCCACCGAAAGTAAGTTGTCAGCTAAAGCTGACCGGCGGCTCGCGGGCGAGCAGGGTGCGATTACATCTGCCCTACTCGATTGTAGTAGTAAATTATTATATAAAGGAGATGTATATTAATGAAAAAACTTGTAAAAAAGACAGCATTGTTACTCACACTTACTATGTCACTGGGACTTCTCAGTGGCTGCGGAAAGGACTCTGAACCACGTGAAATGACACAGGAAGAAGAAAAAGATGCAGATGATGATGAAAATTACGAAACAGGGGATGCTTCCCTCGATAATATAAGAAATGATGATAATATAGGTGATAATGAACTTCTTGTTGTAAGCTTTGGTACAAGCTATAATGATTCGAGAAGGCTTACTATAGGTGCGATAGAGTCGGCAATCGATGATGAATTCGGAGAGGACTACAGCATTCGCCGTGCATTTACAAGTAATATAATAATCGACCATGTTCAGAAGAGAGACGGCGTTCTGATTGACAGCATGGATACAGCTCTTTCAAGAGCGATTAATAATGATGTCAAGACTCTTGTTATTCAGCCTACACAGCTTATGAACGGCTATGAGTACGATGAGATAGTTGAAACAGTGACAAAGCACAGCGATGCATTTTCCAAAGTTGCCATAGGTGAGCCGCTTCTTACAAGTGACGAGGATTTTTCAAAAGTTGCTGACATAATTAAGAATATAACCGCATCGTATGATGATGGCGAGACTGCCATCGTTTATATGGGACATGGTACAGAGGCAGACAGCAACGGCGTTTATGAAAAGCTTCAGGGCGTTATGAATGATAAGGGGTATGATAATTACTTCATCGGAACAGTTGAAGCAACTCCTAGTCTTGATGATGTTCTCAGCAAGGTTAAAGAAGGCGGTTATAAGAAAGTGGTTCTTCGTCCTCTTATGGTAGTTGCGGGAGATCACGCAAATAACGATATGGCAGGCGACGAGGACGACTCATGGAAATCAGTATTTGAAAAAGAAGGCTTCGAAGTAACATGCGTGCTCGAAGGACTTGGACAGGTTCCCGAGATCCAGATGATGTACGTAGATCATGCAAAAGCAGCTATCGATTCACTCAAATAATTTACCACAGGGACAGTCCCTCTGGTAAATTTAACACGGGGACTGTCCCTTGGTAAATGTGGGAGAGGAAAAGGATATGAAAACTGGATTTAAGAGATTAGAAAAATGTGTTCTTGCGGCGGTTTTGTCGATTGGGTTTATTTTTACCGCAGGATGCGGGAATAATGTATCGGAAAAGCAGGAAAATGTAAGCGAGGCCGTAACTTCCACCGAAGCAGAAAAAAGTGCGGTTGCCACAGCAGGGGATATGACCGATATCGATACTGTGGGATATGAAGGCATGGAGGCGGTGTCTGCCGCTGATTTAAACGACGGAACTTATGAGATTTCGGTTGACAGCAGTTCTTCGATGTTCAAGATTACGGGCTGCACTCTGACAGTGAATGGTGATTCCATGGACGCTGTCATAAGGATGGGTGGCACCGGGTATCTTTACATCTGCGGCGGCACAGCCGAGGAGGCAGCAGAGAAAAATGAATCTGACTATATTCCGTTTACTGAGGAGGCAGATGGCAGCCATTCATTTGAAATAAAGAATCTTGAGGCACTTGACAAGGCGCTTCCTTTTGCCGCTTTCAGCAGGAAGAAGGAAATGTGGTATGACAGAAGCCTCTGCTTTAGAGCGGATTCCCTTCCAAATGAAGCGTTTAAGGAGTCAAGGCTAAAGTCGGCTGAGGAGCTTTCCATAAGTGACGGTACTTATACCGTCGATGTAAAGCTTGAAGGCGGCTCCGGTAAGGCAAATGTAACGTCTCCGGCTAAGATTAAGGTCGAAGCAGGAAAGGTTACTGCGACTATCGAGTGGAGCAGTTCTAATTATGACTATATGGTTGTTGACGGTGAAAAGTATCTTCCCGTTAACACGGACGGCAATTCCGTTTTTGAGATTCCTGTAAGTGGATTTGACGGATGGATTTCGGTTAAAGCTGATACAACCGCAATGAGTAAGCCGCATGAGATTGACTATAAACTTTATTTTGACTCGGGAAACATTGCCGGAGACAAAACAGCAAGTTCTATTACAGACTGGACTAAGGCGAGCCTTAGCTCCAGTCTTTCTCTTCTTTATGCAAAGCAGTTTACTGTGGATATGTACAGGCAGGGAAACAGCGCTCCGTACAGCCTTATCACCGTTAAAGATGACGGTAAGTTTCTCGTTGTTCCGCACGGCTGTAAAGCTCCTAAAAATGTGGATAAGGATATTAAAGTTATAAATGAAGGTACAGGCAATTATTATGTGGCAAATTCTGCCGCCATGGATTTCTTTATTTCAATCGATGCCCTTCATATGGTTTCATTCACGAGTACGGAAAAAAATGACTGGGGAATCCTTGACGTCGCAAAGGCGATGGAAGAAGGCGGGCTCAGTTTTGTGGGAAAGTACAATTCGCCCGATTTTGAGGCACTTCTTTCAAAAGGCGTTACATTTGCAATTGAGAATACTATGATATATCATAAACCGGAGATTAAAGAACAGCTAGAAAGGCTTGGAATAACTGTACTCGTGGATCATGCAAGTTACGAGGAAAGCCCGCTCGGACGTCTCGAATGGGTTAAGCTTTACGGCGTGATCTCCGGGAAGAATAAAGAGGCTGAAATGTATTTTGATTCGGAAATTGAACGTATCAGCCATATCGTTGAAAAAGCGGATAATACTGGATCGGGTGATACAGGGGTGGAGAGTGGTAAATCAGGTAATGATAACCCGGGCGCTGTGAATGAAGGCACATCGGAAAGTGATACTAAGAAAAAAGTAGCATATTTTTACATCTCGCCAAAAGGGTACGCTGTTGTGAGAAAGTCCGGTGATTACGTCCCGAAGATGATCGAAATGGCAGGCGGGAGTTACGTGCCGGCTTCAATAAAGAATGAGGACGAAGATGCACTTTCCACAATGCATATGGATCTTGAGACATTTTATGCCTCTGTGAAGGACGCGGATGTGATCATTTATGATACCACCATAAACGGTGATGTAAAGTCGGTACAGGAACTTGTGACGGCTTACCCCATCCTACAAGACATGAAGGCGGTAAAGAGCGGAAATGTATGGATTACCGGGCAGGATATGTACCAGTTCAGCGCCCATGTTGCAGACGCAATTGAGGATATAAATGCGGCGATAAATGGCAGGAAAGACGGGCTTAACATGATGGAATATCTTGAGCCGTAACGAACTGAGTTCTGAAATATAAAAACGGTAATGTGAAACAATAACAATCGGTAGTGCAAAATAATAATAATCAGTAATGCGAATCAATAACAATCGGTAATGCAAAATAATAACAATCAGTAATGCGAATCAATAACAACCGGTAATGTGAATCAATAACAATCGGTAATGTGAAACAATAACAATCGGTAATGTGAAACAATAACAACTGGTAGTGCGAATCAATGATGAACAGTAAGGATAAGAAAAATATTCATAATAAAGGGACTGCAAGGTACGTGGCGGTGTGCATAGCACTGCTGCTGATTCTTGCTGTCCTTTTTTTTCTCAGCGTAAGCCTTGGAAGCGTGAAGGTTTCCGCGAAGGATATACTGGAGCTCATAATTCCGGGAAATAAATCTGCAACCGGATCTACCGAAGAATCGCTATCCATGGCAAAAAAGATTCTGGTAGATATCAGGCTTCCGCGTGTCATTTCAGCGGTGATACTTGGTGGCAGTCTGGCTGTGTCGGGTTATCTTCTCCAGACATTTTTCGGAAATCCTATAGCTGGACCGTTCACACTCGGAATCTCTTCGGGTGCCAAGCTTATGGTGTCATTTTTTATGGTACTTGCACTTAGTAAAGGCATTATTCTCAATTCATGGGCTATGGTCATAGCTGCATTTGCCGGCTCAATGATATCCACGGGCTTTATACTGATGCTTTCCGGAAGGACAAAAAGCACGGCGACACTTATAATCTGCGGAATAATGATAGGCTACATATGTTCATCCGTAACGGAACTTATAGTTACATTTGCGGATGATTCAAATATAGTCAATCTCCACTACTGGTCGATGGGCAGCTTTTCCGGGATGAGCTGGGCACATGTTATGTCCATGACCATCATATGCACATCTGCCATGATACTGCTTATATTCATGATGAAACCGCTGGAAGCCTATCTTCTCGGCGAAAATGAAGCAGCGGGACTCGGGGTAAATATAAGACTTTTCCGGATTTTCCTTATACTTATCTCAAGCGTTCTTTCAGCGATGGTCACAGCCTTTGCGGGACCTGTATCATTTGTCGGAGTGGCGGTGCCGCATATAGTAAGAAAGCTCACAGGCACAAATAAACCGAAAGTCATGATTCCAATCGGATTTCTGGGCGGTGCGGTTTTCTGCCTTCTTTCGGATCTTCTCGCACGCCTCATCTTTGCGCCGACTGAACTATCCATAAGTACTGTAACCGCAGTTTTTGGAGCACCGGTCGTTATAATGATAATGCTCGGAAGAAAAAGAAAAAGCAGGGAGGTGTAGAGTATGCAGGGCGTAGCGGTTAAAGCAGAAAATCTCTCTGTGGGATACGGTAAAAAAATAGTGCTGGATGGCATAAACATCGAGATTCTGCCGGGCGAAGTTATATCGGTGATAGGTCCGAACGGCGCAGGGAAATCGACATTTTTAAGAACACTCTCGAAGGAACTAAAACCGCTTTATGGAAATGTAACGATAGCCGGAGAGGACATCCTGAAAATGTCAGGAAAGGATTCGGCAAGATACATTTCCGCACTTATGACAGGAAGAAACGGTGGGGAGCTGATGACCGTAAGAGAGGTTGTGAGTCTCGGAAGATACCCATATACAGACATTCTTGGGAGACTTAAGGAAAATGACATAAGTGCCGTAAGTGACATCGCGGAAAAGTTCAGGATAACTGACATAATGGATGAATACTTTGACGAGCTGAGTGACGGTCAGCGGCAAAGGGTGCTTCTCGCTAAATCTGTATGTCAGGACGCGGATGTTCTTCTGCTTGATGAGCCGACGTCGTATCTTGACATTAAGTACAAACTTGAATTATTATCACTACTGTCTTTGGTGGCAAGGGAAAAGAAGATGTCGATAATCATGATACTTCACGATCTTTCGCTTGTGAGAAAGTATTCGGACAGGATAATATCCGTGAAAAATGGTAAAATCGACAGATTTGGAAAAGTGGAGGAAGTCTTTACGAAAGAGTATATTTCTGGATTGTTTGATATATCACTTGCGGACTTTAGTGATCTCTACGGAATATTCACAAGGTGATGTATGAACTTAAATGTTAGTTTACATAATTTGTAACGGGTGAAATATGGCAGATAAAAAGTATAAAACCAAACAACGTGAGGAACTTGAAGGATACCTGAAAACCATACCTTCGGAGCATTTTACAGTGGCGGATATATGCAGCCACTTTAAAAATGAGGGCAAGAATATAGGAACAACAACGGTCTACAGGCAGCTTGAGAGGCTTATGGAAGAGGGCAGGGTCAATAAATACATCCTTGATGAACAGACCTCGGCATGCTTTGAGTATATCGGTGACGATTCGCATCACCATCATCCGAGCTGCTACCATATGAAGTGTGAAAAATGCGGGACACTTTATCACATGGATTGTCATGAGATAGAAGATCTGGCTCATCACCTTAAAGAGCATCATGGATTTAGAGTTGATCCTTTCAGAACGGTATTTTATGGCATTTGCGCAAAGTGCAGCGGCGAAATTGACCACTGTGACGAGGACTGCGACTGTCATAAACATGATGGAAAATAATAAAGGAATGTAATAGATATGGCAAATAACAGTAGTAAAAAGAAACTTATGTTCTCATATAACGCACCGGTGGTGCTGACATTTGCTCTTGTATCGTTCGTCGCCCTTATACTGGGATACGTGACAGCAGGAAGGAGCACCAATACATTTTTTACGGTCTACAGATCGAGGATATCTCTTCTTTTCTTCGTGAGACTGTTCGGACATGTACTTGGGCATGCAGATCTGTCGCATTTTGCAAATAATATGATGATGTTTCTGCTGCTTGGACCGGTTCTTGAGGAAAAGTACGGCAGTAAAGACATGCTTTTCATGATAGGGCTTACGGCAGTTGTTTCAGGGCTCATTAATATCATATTCTTCAGTAGTGGTCTTCTTGGTGCGAGCGGAATAGTCTTTATGTTCATAGTTCTTGTTTCGGCAACTGATGTAAAGAAAGGGATTATTCCGATAACTCTGATACTTGTTATGGCTATATATCTCGGACGTGAGATATGGACCATGGTTACGGTAAGAGACAATATATCACAGCTCGGACATTTGATAGGTGGAATGTGTGGGGCTTTCTTTGGACTTCTTCCGGCATTTGGAGATAAAAAGTAAAGGCAGAAGCCTGAAGAACAAAGAAAAAAATAATATAGGTGGACAAAACTCGCAATAAACTCGCAATAAAAACATTTATTGCGAGTTTATTTTTGTTTATTGCAAGTATGAAGTTGACTTATTGCGAGTAAGACGGTATAAATAAAGTGAAAAATACATTTATAGCAATGTTATCATTTGAAAGATGAGGGTTCTGTAATGAAGTTTAATAGGGAAAAAGTTGAAGCTATAAATCAGTACATTATTGAAAAAGTGGGGCAGGGTGAATGTCGGATTGCTGATTATGTATCTGATAAAATGAATATAGATAAAAGTACTGTGTATCGTCGTTTGGCAGAACTAACAGAACGAGGTGTAATCATAAAAGAAAAAAAGGGTGTATATAAACTTGCATCCCATGTTTGGAAATATACGCTTTCACGTTCTGCCAATCAGCTGCTTTCTGATACTGATGTATACGTAAATGTATTAAGAGAACACCTTGATGGAATCAGCTCGGGGGCTCTGGGGATATGGGAGTATGCTTTTTCCGAAATGATCAATAATGTAATAGATCATTCTGGAGCTGAAAGTGTTGAGATTACTGTAAAAAAAGATTCCCTGAACACGACAGTTATTATAAATGATAACGGAGTTGGAATATTTGAAAAGATTAAATCGTTTTTTAATATGGCATCAATAGAAGATGCCATTACGGAACTTTTTAAAGGAAAGCTTACAACAGATAATATTAATCATTCTGGTGAAGGAATCTTCTTCAGTGCGAGAATGATGGATGAGTTTTATATTATATCAAGTGGAAGGGTTTTTTCCTGTAATGCATTTGATGAGGATTATGTTTATAGAATGGCTGGAGAAATTCCTTCTGCTACTTGTGTAATAATGTCTTTAGCAAATGATACTAAAAAAACGGCTCTCGAGGTATTTAACAGATATTCAGATGTTGAAGGCGGATTTACCAAAACTATGATACCTTTAAAGAACATTTATGCATCATCGCCTGTGTCAAGGTCGCAGGCAAAGCGTCTTTGTGAAAGGTTGAGTCAGTTTGAAGAGGTGGTGCTTGATTTTGATGGATTAGAGTGGATGGGACAGGGGTTTGCTCATCAGGTTTTTGTGGTGTTTCAAAATGCAAATCCGAAAATTGAGATACTTCCAATAAATATGTCGGAAGGTGTGGAGAAGATGTATAATCATGTTACACGGAGAGAGTATTGATAAGGTCGAGCTAATAGCATATAGTGGTACTATATAATGAGGGTCGAGGAAATGCCTTTAAATGATTTATTGAGTTGCTTATTTACTTGATTTGAAATCGACAAGCATTTTGATGCTCTGGAAGAGAAAACTCGCGGTTTATTGACGTGATACGTCAGTTGCCGCGTTTTTTTGTTACAAAAGGCGAATTAATCGAGGATTCATCTGATGATTAAGGCATACTTATAGGTGACATAATGCACAAATGAAGTGTGTATATTATGTGAACTACACTAGATTTTGTGCCTCATATGATAACAGATAACTAGGCATCTTGGTAAATGTGACAAAATTGCGAAATAAAAGATGTATAACTTGCCTAAAAATGGCTTATTTGTTACAATTTCCCTATATATGTACAAGGGAGGAGTGTGTCCATTTGTGGCATTTGAGCGTCCCATGTACATCATAAAATAGAAGTTTTTTAGTTTTACAAGATCTTATCATATTCTAATCAAGCGGTTTTTCTGGGATGTGATTGGAGAAACTGCGAAAGGGAGAGAAAACTATGAAAAAAGGATTTAAGAGAATCACATCAGTAGTAATGGCAGCTGCTATGGCAATCGGCCTTGCAGTGACCGGAGGAGGAATAGGCGGACCGAAAGAGGTTAGGGCTGCGGACGATGATTTGCCTAGAATTATGGATGCTGCCAGTCAGGTCAATTATTCTACCATACTTGGTAGAGCAATGGACTTTGGTATTGTTGCGAATGATTTCACACAGCAAGGTCATATGGAGACAACTATTGCAGCGGGTCAGTTTCATAATAATGGGTCAAATAATGATATAGATTTCATTAAAGGCACTGCACAGCTATTATTTGGTGAAGCGGATGCTAACGCTATTAAACTAGGTGTAACCACTGTATCTAATATAAATATTGAATTGGGAAGTACAATCGTTAATGATAAGATAGGTGAAAATGATAATTCCACATTAGAGTATATTACAAGGGCTAACAGCGTAGTAGTTCCATCCGATAATGGCACGTACCAAGAAAATGGAACGGTAAAGTACACGAATGTACTTTTTAACGGTGATTTTTTTAAGGTGTGGAATAATGGCACGCCAGGAGAACAACGTGCGCTGGATAATTTAGTTCAAATTTCAGCGACTGTTAATAGTTCTACAAAGGATAATATTAGTAGTATTGTTAATAGTATAAAAAAGAAATCTGCACAACTTGCAATTAAGGCAGGTAGTAATGATTATGTTTTACCGGCAACTTATTATAGTGCGAATTCTTCAACAATAACTATAGATTTGTCATCTGATGAATTTAAAGATAGAGTTGTATACATTAATGTAGATGATGTTAGTGTTGCACCAGAAGGAGAAACTAACGCATTAAGCTTAAAAACACAACTTGCAAAGAGTGAAGGAGTACTTATAAAAAAGCACTCTTCAACAGTTGTTATCTTTAATTATGGCAAGAATGATACGGAAACAAATTCTATAAATAATAATGAAGATGTTACCATAGCTAAAATAGGCGTAGAAATAGTTGATAATGGTAACACATATATCGATTCATCAACAAACAGTAATGGTAAGCACAATAAAACAAATGGACAGACAAGTGAACAGGTTGATCAGGAGATTTGCCAGAAAGTTATTTACAATGTAAGAACGACTGGGGCAATAGATATAAAGGATGGTGCAGGGACATTTTTAGCGCCATATTCAAGTAATGTTAAAAATTCAGGTGGTGCTTCAGCAGGTTGGGTTGTTGCAGATGCTATGACAAATGAGGCTGAGTGGCATTTCATTTATAGTGGTGGAAATCAGAATCTTTTAGATGATGGAGAAGGCGAGATTCATTTTGCTGCAAGAAAGGCATTTACTACAGCTTGGAATGGTGAAAATACTGTTTCAAACGACACTATAAGCGCATCAGCAGGTGAGTATAAATTTGAGTGGTATGAGACTGATAGTTCTTATAATACAACTGGGCTTACTCCTATAACTAAGATTACAGAAAAAAATACTGAAGGGCAGGACGTTGAAGTAGATATAGCTAATACGGCAACTAGTTATATTAAATTTCCTAAACTGAAGTTTTATAAAGACGGAGACAATGTTCCGGCAGGGACAGATCCTAAATATGTAATAGGAGAAGATGATCCGCAGCTGCTGTATTTTGTTGTGAAAGAAGTGAATGCGGGAAATACTAATACGTCAGGTGTGGAAAATTCGACAGGGTATATAAATATTGAGTTAAGGGTTAGTAATGATGGAGGAACGCTTAAGTATGAGGTTAAACAGTATTCTTATCTAGGCGATGATTCACATACTTTATATGAGAAGAATAAAGATGATGCATATATTCCTATGTCAGGACCGGAGTATAAGCTTGGAGCATTTTATAATAAGGTGAATTCAAGTCTTATAGTTAAAAAGAATGTAACAGGTGATTATACTCCTGAAGATGGGGAAGTCTACTATGTGACTGTTAGTAAGGATGGTAAATTCTACAATACAAATGGTGAAGAGGTAACCGGAGCTGGAAGTGTGATTGAAGTAACAGCTAATGGGTCTACGTCATTTGAAAATTTAGAGGCTGGTAAATATACTGTAGCAGAAGTAAATGATTCAACGCATTCTGCAGAAAGGGAAGGTTATTTACTTACAGCACCATCTAATATTACTGTAAATGTTAGTGCAGATAACGTTCCTACGGTAACACTGACAAACGATTACAAGGCTACAGGAAAACTTGTGGTTAAAAAAGCAATTACAGGTGATAATGAAGCTGCAAATGACCAGACATTTAAATTTGCAGTTCAATATACTGGATCAGATGATAGATATAAGGATAAGTATGTAAGCGCACTTGATACTGGAGTTGTTGGCAGTGACGATCCTGTTTACTTTGATGTTACAGCGGGTGGTGATGGAACTGTTCTCAAGTTTCTTCCGGGAGGTACTTACAAAGTTGTAGAAGGTACTGCCCCGGATTATGACACTGACAAATACAGTCTTACCACTACATACTCATCTGAAAGTGTGCAAATAGATGGGGATTCTACTGATGCAAAAGAAGTCATAATTACAAATGATTATGAGGATAAAACAAAAGCAAAACTTGTTATTGAGAAGAAAGTAGTTGGATTTGAACCTAAAAATGATCTTACATATGATGTTTCCGTTTACTACATGGACGGCACTACTAAAAAGGCAATTAATGAAGCTGGAAATGTTGCAGGTTGGGATGGATATACAATTAAAGTTCCGGCAAATGGAAAAATTGAAATATCTGGATCGGAGATTGTAATTGGAAGGACATATTACATAGAAGAAAAAAATGCTTCGGTTGGAGATAATCCATGGATAGAAGATAAAAATGGAGTTAATAAGCAACGAGAACTAACAGGAATAGATATTTCTAATGGTTCTGTTGAACTTACAAATGAAGAATTATCAAAAACAGTAACTATCACAAATACATATGATGGAGCAGAGGATGACACGACTAAACTTACAGTAAATAAAGTTGTATCACCTTCTAGTATTGGAAGTAAGCTCTTTAAGTTCTATGTAAAACAGACTAGTGGCGGAACTAATACTGGCAAATATGTAAAAGTTGATGGCAATACAGTTTCATATGTAGATAATAAAGAAGATGCGACATTTGATGTGACAAGTGGTACACCTAAGGAAATAACCGGATTAGAAAAAGCTAAATACCTGGTTGAAGAAGATATAGATAATCTGCCGGTTGTTGATGGTTATAAATGGATAAGTGCTACGGCTACTGAAAACAAGAGTGTTGTTTCAGCTGAGGCAGATCTTACTTCACGTAATAAGTCTGTTACACTTACAAATAATTATTTGAAATTGGTAGATGTAAAGATTACCAAGACGGTTAATGGTGCTGGTGCTAACCCAGAGCAGGACTTTACGCTTAGTATAAGTAGTAATCCTACACTTGGCGGTGAGTTTACAGCTACAGGCGTTACAGGTGACAAATTGAATTTTCTTTCAGGAACAGCTGTAGCAACTATTAAAGCAGGAAATTCCATAGAGATAAAGGACGTTCCTGTCGGAACAAAGCTTACTGTTTCAGAACCAACTATGCCTAAAAACTATTCGCTTGATAGTGCTAATTCTTCTTTAATCTGCACAGTTAGTGGTAGTGGAAATAATGAAATAAAAGTTGTAAATAATTATACTGCTCCAAGTGGTATTCTTGTTGTTAAAAAGAGCATTTCAGGAGCAGCTCTGGATGATTTGGATGACATTACATTTAGTATTAAGAAATCTGATGAATCTGCTGCTGTTGATGTTAATGGCACGGCGGTTTCAATCCCTGCACTTAATAAAGATAACGTGGCAAGTGGTGCGACTGCTGTTGGAAAGTGGGTTAATAACCCGGCAGGAAGTAGTACTTATACATATACTATAACAGGACTTGCCGTTGGAGAGAAATACACAGTAACAGAAACAGGCACAACTCCTGGAGCAAATGATACATATGAGTTTGTTACGGGTAGTGTGACAAGTGGTGAGGCAACTGTTGTAGAAGGAGAACCGAATGCTACAGTATCGCTTGTAAATAATTATAAAGAAGCAAAGGGCTCACTCAAGATAACCAAGAATGTAACGGTTAATGGAGGAGCAGCAGGAA
>CAMOWK010000024.1 GCA_946628415.1 uncultured Lachnospiraceae bacterium
TCGCGTAACGCATCCTCGCTTCGCTCGGACATGATTCCCTTCGGGAATCCTGCCTATAAAACGGCAGTTGCGTGGCGGTTTACATGACAACACATATTTATTGCAACGGGCAGTCCCGCAATATGTGTAGGATAAGTTTCTATATTTACTGCTAGTGCAGTAACGGAACCTCCCAGACCTGCCGGTCCTATTCCGAGTGAATTAATCTCGGAAAGAAGTTCCTCTTCAAGCTTCTTTATGTGAGGAAGCTCTGAATGTAAATCGGCACTTCTTGTAAGCGCCTTCTTTGCCAGAAGTGCGACAAGTTCAAAATCTCCGCCAATTCCTACACCTACTACAAACGGAGGACATGCATTTGGTCCGGCTGCTTTTACTGTATCTATAACAGCCTTTTTTACGCCTTCCACACCGTCTGCAGGCTTAAGCATTATAAGTCGGCTCATATTTTCACTTCCGAATCCTTTCGGAGCTATGGTTATCTTTAAACTGTCTCCCGGAACAACATTGTAGTGAATTATGGCCGGAGTATTGTCTTTCGTATTTACCCTGATAAGCGGGTCATTTACAACAGATTTTCTGAGAAAGCCCTCTGTATATCCGCGTCTTACTCCTTCATTAATAGCCTCGGTCAGACTGCCGTTTACATGAACATCCTGCCCTATTTCCACGAAAAAGACTGCCATTCCCGTATCCTGACAGATCGGTATCTGATCCTCTTTTGCAATCTTAAGATTCTCGATCAGCTGTCCTAAAACCATACTGCCAAGAGCACTTTTTTCAGTGCTCTCGGCAGTATTTATCTTTTCTTCCATATCAGGTGCAAGATATAAGTTTGCTTTTATACAAATATCCTTTACCGCATTAATAATATCTTCACTGTATACTTCTCTCATCACCAGTCTCCTACTAATCCAGAAAATCTCTGTTTTTTCTGTCCTTATCTTTTCTGTGAACCAGATAGTTTCTAAGCTTTACCCAGATATAGAACACAGCTGCAATTAAGATAAGAACAACAAGAAATTCCGCAAGGCTCTTTAGCTGTGCCTCGAGCCCCGCAGTATTTGACCAGCTTTCCATTGTATCGAAAAACTCTTTCATACAATTTTCCCCTCATGCGAAATTTTTACTTATGCTTCTGAATCCTCAACTTGATCACTATTGACTTCTTTATTTGATTCTTCTTCTCTTCTTATAGCCTCAAGTTCTTCCGGAAGAAGATCTCTTACCTTTGCTATACCGGCAACTTTGATATCACTGTCTTTATCTATCTTCATAAGCTTAACGCCGGATGCCGCCCTGCCTATGATAGAAATCTCGTCACAGCGAAGTCTGATGATTATACCCTGATTTGTGATAAGCATTATCTCATGATCATCATTTACAGCCTTAACACCTACTATATCGCCTGTCTTATCGGTAATCTTGTAGCATTTAACACCGAGACCACCTCTCTTATGAACAGTAAATTCACTAAGATTTGTTCTCTTACCCATTCCCTTTTCGGTAACTGCAAGAAGTGTTTTGCCCTGGGTTGAAAGCTGCATTCCGATAACTTCATCGCCATTTCTGAGCCTCATACCGCGAACGCCCATAGCGCTTCTTCCCATGCTTCTTATCTCAGTATCCTTGAATGCGATACACATACCTTTCTTCGTAACCATATAAATGGTTCTTGTATTATCCGTAGTCTTAACTTCTATAAGCTCATCATCGTCTCTGAGTCCGATTGCTATAAGACCGTTCTTTCTGATATTGGCAAATGCATTTTCAGGAATCTTCTTGATAATACCCTTCTTTGTTACCATTATGAAGTACTTATCAGGATTGAATTCTTTTATGGCTATCATAGCTGTAACCTTCTCATCACCTTCAAGCGGTATGAGATTAATTACAGCAACGCCTCTTGCCGTGCGGCTGGCTTCCGGAATCCTGTAGCCTTTGATAGAAAATGCACGTCCCCTCGATGTAAAGAATATAATTCTGTGCATTGTGGTAGTCATGAGTATATCTTCGATAAAGTCATCCTCTATCGTCTGCATACCCTTGATACCCTTTCCACCTCTGTTCTGAGCATGGAAATTATCCACAGTCATTCTCTTAATGTAACCGAGATGAGTCATTGTTATAACAGTACTTTCATCCTTGATAAGATCTTCATCTGTCATGTCATCAACATCTTCACCAAGGGAAGTTCTTCTGTCATCACCATACTTATCTGCAGTGATCATTATCTCTTCTTTTATTACACCAAGAAGAAGCTTTTCATCGGCAAGTATGGCTTTTAATTCTGCAATCTTCTTCTTAAGCTCTTCATACTCGGCCATAAGCTTTTCTCTTTCCAGACCTGTCAGAGCACGAAGTCTCATATCGACTATTGCCTGTGCCTGTACTTCTGTAAGAGTAAATCTATCTATGAGAGTTGCTTTGGCTTCCGCTACATTTGCAGCGCCTCTGATAATCTTAATTACTTCATCAATATTATCGATGGCTATGAGGAGACCTTCCAATATGTGGGCTCTCTCCTCTGCCTTATTAAGATCGAATTTGGTTCTTCTTGTGACAACCTCTTCCTGATGCTTGATATAGAATTTAAGCATATCAAGAAGGTTCAGTACCTTAGGTTCATTATTCACAAGTGCAAGCATATTTACGCCAAATGTATCCTGAAGCTGTGTATGCTTATAAAGATTGTTAAGAATAACACTCGGATTTGCATCTTTACGGAGTTCTATAACAATTCTCATTCCCTCTCTTGATGACTCATCACGAAGATCTGTTATTCCATCAACTCTTTTATTCTTAACAAGATCGGCAATTTTAGAGATAAGAAGAGCTTTATTAACCATGTAAGGAAGCTCTGTAACTACTATTCTCTGCTTTCCGCCCTGCATAGGTTCGATTTCAGATATGGCTCTTACCTTTATCTTGCCACGTCCTGTTCTGTAAGCCTCATTAATTCCTCTTCTTCCGAGTATTTCAGCACCGGTAGGAAAGTCAGGACCTTTAACTATATCCATAACTTCCTCTATATCTGTATCCCTGTCCTCATCTATACGGTTATCTATAATCTTTACTACAGCCTGAATAACCTCACGAAGATTATGAGGAGGAATATTGGTAGCCATACCAACAGCGATACCGCTTGTTCCGTTTACAAGCAGGTTTGGATATCTTGCAGGAAGAACTGTCGGTTCCTTTTCCGTTTCATCAAAGTTAGGAACAAAATCAACCGTATTCTTGCCTATATCTGCAAGCATTTCCATGGAAATTTTAGTGAGCCTTGCTTCTGTATATCGCATTGCGGCTGCACCGTCACCATCCACGGAACCAAAGTTTCCATGACCATCCACAAGCGGGTACCTGGTGTTCCATTCCTGGGCAAGCTTAACAAGAGCCTCATAGATAGAACTGTCACCGTGTGGATGATACTTACCCATTGTATCACCGACTATACGGGCACATTTTCTGTGTGGCTTGTCAGGACCGTTATTCAGCTCTATCATGGAATAGAGTATTCTTCTCTGAACTGGTTTAAGACCATCTCTTACATCCGGAAGAGCACGTGCAACGATAACGCTCATCGCATAATCGATATAAGAGTTTTCCATGGTCTTCTTCAGGTCAACTTCATTTATTTTGTCAAAAATCTTATCGTCATCCATTATAATCTACCTTTGAAATAATTCAAATTACAGATTCCTGTCACAAAAATCTAATAATTACACATCGAGATTCTTTACAAACTTAGCATTCTCTTCAATGAACTTCTTTCTTGGTTCAACCTTATCACCCATAAGAACATTGAAAGTTAAGTCTACTTCCGACTCATCTTCACCATCCATTGAAACTCTGAGCAGTATCCTCTTCTCCGGATCCATGGTTGTATCCCAGAGCTGCTCGGCATCCATCTCACCAAGTCCTTTGTAACGCTGAACCTTATTATTCTGGTCACGTCCTACTTCATCTATAATGTTTGCCAGCTCTTCATCACTGTATGCATACCAGATCTTTTTATTCTTCTCCAGTCTGTAAAGCGGTGGCTGAGCAAGATAAACATGTCCTTTTCTGATAAGATCCGGCATGAATCTGTAGAAAAATGTCAGTAAAAGAGTTGCTATATGTGCACCGTCAACATCGGCATCAGTCATTATGATTATCTTGTCATAACGAAGTTTCTCGATGTCGAAGCCTTCATGAATACCTGTACCGAAAGCAGTTATCATAGCCTTGATTTCAGCATTCTCAAGTATATGATCGATTCTCGCCTTCTCAACATTAAGAATCTTTCCACGAAGAGGAAGTATAGCCTGAGTAGCCCTGTTTCTTGCCGTCTTGGCAGAACCGCCGGCGGAATCTCCCTCAACAATATATATCTCACAATTCTTAGGATTCTTGTCTGAACAGTCAGCCAGTTTTCCCGGAAGAGTCATTGATTCTGAAAGGGTGGACTTTCTGGTAACATCCCTTGCCTTTCTTGCTGCAATACGGGCTCTCTGTGCGAGGAGCGCCTTTTCAACAATTGCCTTGGCAACTCTTGGATTCTGCTCAAGAAAATATGTTAGCTGCTCTGTCATAACACCCTCTACAGCTGTACGAGCTTCCGCATTACCAAGCTTCTGCTTGGTCTGCCCCTCAAACTGAGGTTCTTCAATCTTAACACTTATTATTGCTGTAAGACCCTCACGAAGATCTTCACCCGAAAGATTATCATCTTTTTCCTTAAGTGCACCGGACTGTCTTGCATAGTCATTAAATACCTTTGTTATGGCACTTCTGAAACCTGTAAGATGCATTCCTCCTTCAGGAGTGATTATATTATTTACAAAGCTGTAAACTGCCTCATTGTAGGAATCATTATGCTGCAAAGCTACTTCAACATATATTCCGTTTCTTTCACCTTCAGTATAAATGACAGTATCATAAAGAGGAGTCTTATTCTTGTTTATATAAGACACGAATTCTTTGATTCCGCCTTCATAGTGAAATGTATTTGTGACAGGCTCTTCTCCTTCTTCAGTTCTGAGGTCTGTAAGTGTAATCTTAAGATTCTTGGTAAGAAAAGCTGTTTCCCTGAGTCTTACTTTAAGAGTATCGTAATCATATATAACATCATCAAAAATAGTATCATCAGGAAGGAAAGTAACCTTGGTTCCGGTTTTATCTGTATCACCAACTATCTTAAGGTCATACATAATCTCACCCTTCTCATAGCGCTGCTTATAAATATGGCCGTTTCTTGATACCTCAACTTCAAGCCAGTTTGATAATGCATTAACTACAGATGAACCAACACCGTGAAGTCCGCCGGAAACCTTATATCCCCCGCCGCCGAATTTACCGCCGGCATGAAGTACCGTAAATACAACTTCAACTGCAGGTCTCTGGGCCTTTTCCTGAATATCTACAGGTATACCTCGCCCATCATCAATAACAGTAATTGAATTATCCTTATTGATAAAAACCTGTATTTCACTGCAGTATCCTGCAAGTGCTTCATCTACAGAATTATCAACAATTTCATAAACCAGATGGTGAAGTCCTCTGCTGGAAGTACTTCCGATATACATTCCCGGTCTCTTCCTTACGGCCTCAAGACCTTCAAGAATCTGAATTTGGTCTGCTCCGTAATTTTCTTTTTCTGCCATTTCTATTCTCCTGTTCCTATCTTTGAAAGAACTATAAAGTCTCTTCAATTACTCCATTTGTGACTTTGTAAATCTTATCTATACTTATTCGTTCTTTTATAAAATCATCATAACCTGTACAGGTAATAATGCATTGAACTTCATTTACTTTCTTTAAAAGTGCATCTCTTCTCTTACTGTCAAGCTCTGACATAACATCATCAAGAAGAAGCACCGGCGTTTCATTTGTAAGTCTTTTTACAAATTCAATTTCTGATAATTTAAGAGAAAGCGCTGCTGTTCTCTGCTGACCCTGAGAACCGTATATTCTCACGTCCCTGCCATTTACAAAAATACCTATATCGTCTCTGTGAGGACCAATCTGCGTACTTTGGTACTTTAAGTCCATATCTCTCTTTTTCTTAAGGTCTTTTGCAAATTCATACTCAAGAACAGATGTCTCATATCTAAGTTCTATCTTTTCTTTATCATCCGTAAGCTCTGAATGTATATCTGCTATGATATCATTCATCATTTTTATAAAATTACGTCTTTCTCTAATTACTTTTTCGCCATAAGAAACCAATTGATCATCCCATATATCGAGAGTATCAATCAGACTTTTATCGAAATATATACTTTTTAAAAGATTGTTTCTTTGAGTAATTATCTTATTGTAATTACCTAGATTACTGTAATAGACTCTGCTTAATTGACAAAGTGATGTATCCATAAACTTTCTTCTTTCATTTGGACCATCCTTTACAATTGAAAGATCCTCAGGTGAGAAGAAAATAATATTTACCTTACCAAAAAGCTCTGCAACCTTCCTGATCGGTATACCATCGATGGCAACTCCCTTATTTCCGTTTTTACGAAGATGCATATCTATACGGCTCTCAACTTCTTTTCTTGTTGCAGTAAGCCTTATATGTGCCTCATCTTCATTAAATTTAATTATATCCTTATCTCTGGAACCACGATGGGATTTAGTGGTGCATGCCAGGTAAAGAGCTTCAAGTATATTGGTTTTACCCTGGGCGTTATCGCCATAAAGAATATTGACGCCTTTATCAAATTCTATTTCAGCAGTATCATAGTTTCTGTAATTACGAAGTGCTAATCTACTTATAAACATTATTCGACAGTAACACTTTCTCCATTATATGAAAATTCATCTCCGGGATACAGCTTTCTTCCTCTTCTCGTATCAACTTCTCCATTGACAAGAACATTTCCTTCCTGAATAAGAATCTTTGCTTCTATTCCCGAACCAACCAGCCCGGCAAGCTTCATAGCCTGTCCAAGCTTTATATATTCATCTTTTATTTTTATGCTTTTCATTATGATTTCCGTTTTATACTGATAATTTCTGTAACTTTATGGATTATTATTTATAATTAATAAGCAGCAGTGTTGATGTTGATAGGAAGTATTACATATGTGAAGCTGCCTTCATCATCTTTAATAATGCATGGATTTTTGGAATCACTCATATAAATCTTAACCCTGTCATCATCTATAACACGAAGTGCATCAAGGAGGAATTTTGGATTGAATCCTATTATTATCTCTCCTCCTTCTTTTTCAACTTCAAGGTTTTCATTAAATGAACCCATATTTGTATCAACACGAAGATACATATTGTTATCATCTTTGACACTTACTATTATAGGCTTCTTATCTGTCTCCTGAATAAGAAGTGTTGTTCTGTCTATTGCATCTATGAGTTCTCTCTTATCAACAGTAACGATCATACTGTGATCAAGTGACATGAATCTTGTTATCTTGTAATACTCACCTTCAATAAGTCTTGATGTAACCTTTGTATTGCCAAATTCAAACATTACATATGATTTTTCAAAGTAAATATTAACCTTATCATCAACACCGCCGTTAATGATCTTAACAAGCTCATTGAGTGATTTACCCGGAATGATTACGGATACACTGTCTTTATTCTCCGAAAGCTCTACATTTCTTACCGAAATTCTCTTTCCATCGATGGAAACTACAGTAAGCTTATCTCCGCTGACTTCAAAATACTCACCTGTCATTATTGGATTATTTTCATTATCCGATATTGAAAAAATAGTCTGTCTTATAATTTCACGCAGAGTATACTGTGAAATAGTAATGCTCTTATCTGTTGTTACAGGAGGAATATTTATAAAGTCATTTCCTGATTTATACGCAATTGTGTATTTGGTTTTCTGACATGTTATGACTGCTCTTATATCGTCAGAAGTATCAACAGTAATAATGTCATCAGGAAGCTTTCTTACAATGTCGGTGAAGAGCTTGGCTTCTATAGCACTTACTCCGTCTTCTATAACAGTACCTTCGATGAATGTCTCTATACCAAGATCTGTATTGTTGGATGTGAATTTAATCTTCCCATTCTTCGCTTCGATAAGTACGCATTGAAGTATAGGGTATGTTGTTTTTGATGATACTGCCTTAGATACAATACCAAGTCCTGAAACAAGACTTTCTTTTTTACATTTGATAATCATAAATAATCTCCCTTATGTTCGCCCGCGGCTTAAAGTATTAATAAATATATTAAGTAGTAAGAGTAATAATAAGTGCTGTTGTTTTGTTGAAAAGTGGCATATTTGGCTTAAATGCTTATTTTTTTATATTTAATAATTTGTTGATTTTAAATGAATTTTATAACATTTAGTTAAATAGCCTGTTGAAAATCTAAAGGCTTAATTTTCGGTTGGATTGATTTTCTTGACCATAACTTCAATATTTGCCTTAAAGGAAGAATCAACATTCATTTTTTCCAACACTTTGTTAACACCACTGATAACAGTTGCATGATTCTTACCTCCGACTATCTCACCAATAGCATGAAGGCTTTTATCCGTATATGTACGGCACAGATACATTACAATCTGTCTGGCAAGTGCTATATCTGCATTCTTCTTTTTTGATTTAATGTCATTTTCTGATATTTCTGTATGTTCAGAGACAACCTTGAGAATAAGCTCCGGAGTAACTGCTACATTCACATCTTTTGAAATAAGATCCTTAAGTGTGTCTTTTGCAAGATCTACTGTAATGCTTTCTCCTGTAAGATTTGCAAATATACTTATCTTGTTAAGAGCTCCTTCAAGTTCTCTGACATTTGATACTATGTTTTCAGCAATGTATGTGAATACTTCTTCAGGAATGTTGGTAAGTTTCTTATTTTCAGCCTTCTTGTGAAGAATAGCCATTCTGGTTTCATAATCAGGCTCATGAATATCAATAGGAACACCCCATTCAAACCTGGATCTGAGTCTTTCATCAAGAGAAGTGAATTCCTTTGGTGGTCTATCCGAAGAAAGGATAATCTGTTTCTTTTCTTCGTACAGATAATTAAATGTATTGAAAAACTCAATCTGTGTTCTTTCACGTCCGATTATTTCCTGAATATCGTCTATTATAAGAACATCGACTTCTCTGTATTTTGCCCTGAATTCATCTGTATTATTGTTCTGAATAGCTGTAATAATCTCGTTCGTAAACTTTTCAGATGTAACATAGAGTACATTTTTAGAAGGATCATGCTGAATGATATAATGAGCTATGGACTGGATAAGATGAGTCTTTCCAAGTCCGGATCCACCATATAAGAAAAGAGGATTGTAATTATCCTGACTTGGCATATCTGCTATAGCAAGACATGTTGCAAGAGCATGCTTATTACTTTCACCGGGAACAAAGTTTTCAAATGTATAGTATTCATTAAGATTACTTTTCTTGACAGCAGAAATATAAGCATCATTTTCATCTGATGAATTATAGGACTTATCTTCATTCTTTAGATAACTGGATTTTTCATCTATAGCAAGATCAATTTCAGAATCATTAAGAACCTGCCTTATAGCTGATAAAAGATAAAGGTCATAACCTTTCTTAAGAAGATATTCTACTCCGTGCTTGCCTCTTTTTTCATCTACATAGAAGAATATAGTCTTATCCTTGATGTCATATATTTCAAGTGAACCTATCCATGTAGTGATTATTATATGTGGAACATCACATTCAGTCTCAATTATATTCAGGATTTTGTCCCAGTTTTTTCTTATTTCTTCCTTCATTTTAAATGTCCTTTGAACGATAATTGTCTACGCTATATAATACACCAAAAAGGCAAATTTAACAAGGTTTATAAAGGGTTCTGATGGCTTGTATTATGTAAATAAAATGACTTTTTTTGTTAATTAAAAGTACTTTTTTGTAATCATTTGTTTTAACGTCTAAATTAGATATAAAGTTGATAAAAAAATGGTTTATTAACATCAATTAATACATTTATCAACAAATTAATAACAAAATGTTGATAAATTACGTTAACTAAAAAAATAAAAAACTTTTTTATACTTGACATTAGTTTAAGTTGTCATATAGAATACCTTTGTTTGTATCCGTAGCTCAGCTGGATAGAGCGTCCGCCTCCTAAGCGGAAGGTCGGGTGTTCGAATCACCTCGGGTACACAAAAAATCAGGTAGCACAAACTACCTGATTTTTTTATGTATATATTTCCTTTTATTTATATATAGTTTAAAAAATAAGCCATATGACTGAATGATAACTAATTACCGGTATTATCTGTATTAGAATCATCCGTATTAGCATCATCAGTATTATTAGTACCGGAATCAGTATCATCTTTAGGTTCTGCATCACCTGAAGTTGCTCTGCTTCTTTTATCTCTGGTTATCTTTTCATCTTTAAATTCGTAGTTTTCAAGTACATGTCCATAGTAATCGGTTTTGAAAAGACCACTCATGTAATTGACTTTATTTCTGACTATTTTCTTAACATTATCAACATAGTCATCAGGAACATCTGTTACCCCTTCATTTGGTGTAAACTTACCGCTTGCTGATATGTAGGTTCCCAGATCAGTCTTCCAGTCATAGCTTAAGTTAAATACAAGAGGTTCTGCATCTGAAAATACATCTCTTCCAGGGAAGAGTCTTGAATCAAACTCTGTTCCAAAGAGATTGGATACTGTTGGAAGTATGTCCATTGAAGATACCGGATCATTTACTTCTATTGGATCCATTTTTTCCAGCGCTCCACTCCATATGATCAGAGTGTTATGATCTCTGTGCAGATAATCAACTACGTTATAACCATATAATTCTGACAAATATGGCATGTTGCCAAGAGAAGCTCCGTAATCAAGACCATATGGGAAATGATCCGCTGTTAAAACAATAACCGTATCATCTGCCAGACCTGTATCTTCAAGCTCTTTTATAAGCCATGTAAGGGCACTTTCAAGTTCAAGGTTTGCAGCTACATATGCCTTAACTGTCGGAGAGTACTCAAGATTTTCAACCTTATCCCAGTTCTTCTTGGACATTGCATTTGTTTTAGGAGTATACATTGAATGTCCACTGACTGTCATATAGTAGATATTAAATGGTTCTTTATCTTTGTAAAGTGGAAATGTACCCTGGAACATCTCAAGATCGCTTTCAGGCCATGCCTTGGTTACATATTCTTCCATACCATTACCGTAACCCATATAGCCATCTGAATATCCAAGTTTAACGTGAGTCTTGTCACGGTCATAATATGTATAATCGTTGTTGTGATACATTTTGCCGTAATATCCAAGTCTGTCAAGCTGAGCTCCCATATTCATGTAAACAGGATGGCTTGTCATATCTGTCATTGACTTACCACCATCCATAGGAAGTATTCCGAAGATGTGCTCAAATTCTCCACCCGTGGTTCCGGCAGTTGACTGCATATAATAGTCATTAAATTTAATACCCTTATTTGCAAGTCTGTAAAGTGTAGGAGTCAGTTCAGGATCAATTATATCACCTGAAAATGCCTCTGCTGTTATCATGATAAGATTCTTACCCTTGAAAAGACCTGTGTATTTATTTTGCTTGGAAGGTGTCTGCGTAGCAAGATAAGTATCAAGATCCTTATTGGTTCCCGATGCATTTTCCGCAAGCTTTTCAAAATCTATATCAAGAGAATTCTCACCGTATACGATATTTGCATCAGTTTCTGTAGCTATATCATTTTTACTGATTACTTCAGTTTCATTGCTGCCGGCTTCGGTATTATCATTATTCTTTTCTATTTCTTCTATAAAATCAGCATCTTCCGTTTCAAATGTAACGTCTTTTTGGAACATGCCGTTTCTTATCTCAAGACGAAGACCTGTATAAAGACCAAAGTTTCCTACTGCACTTTGAAAATCATATTCTTTCTTATAAACACGCCTTGCATTTCCGTTAATGAGTATAAGTATCCACGTAAAAAAGAATAAAAAGATAATCACAATTACAGTGTGAATACGCCTTTTACCGGTTGCATGTTTTGCAGGATCCAAGTTTTTAAGTAAAAATGTATAGAGTATGAACGGAAGAAGGAACAGGACTAAATGGGAAAAGCCTTCAAAACTGATTACCAGTCTTGCAACATGTCCCATAAAGCCGTGTAATACGCCGTCCGCTCCGGCGGTGACAGTATTAAGGTCATAAAGAACCTTAAACTGGAGATATACTAAATATTCAACTATGAACGGAATTGCATTAAGAATTATCAAAACCGATCTGACTATCCTGTTTTTCTTAGGTTTTAGTATGGATGAAAGAATATATCCTATAAGTCCCCAAGCTATTGAATACAGGAAAATGTATAAAAATGATATACCAAGAGGTATCCTTGTGGTAGATAGTTTAAATACTACTTCGTAGTAGAATATTATTAAACCGAGAAGATATCTTGAAATGAGTTTCTTACGGTTTTTAGGCTGCAGATCATTACGTATGTTCTTTACTTCTGATTTAGCAAATTTAATAACAGCTTTCTTAACTACATCAAGAAAACCATTATTATTACTCATAGCAATATCAGCATTTTGTTTCATAATTATTTACCAACTTTCCGGATACCGAAAATAAATTATTTATTCTTTTTAAGATAAACAACAACTTTTCTGTAAGGTTCTTCACCTTCACTTCTTGTTGCTACGAATTTATCACCCTGAAGAGTTGAGTGTATAATTCTTCTCTCATATGGATTCATCGGTTCAAGAACAAACTGTCTTCTTGATTTTTTAACTTTATAAGCAATATTCTTTGCAAGGTTCTCAAGAGTTTCTTTTCTTCTTGCCCTGTAGTTTTCAGTATCCATCTTTACCTTGATGTACTTATCTTTTTTCTTGTTTACAAAAAGACTTGTAAGATACTGAAGTGAATCAAGAGTCTGACCTCTCTTACCTATAAGGATACCCATTTCTGGACCCTCAAGATCAATATTCATTTCAGACTTCTCTTCATCATAATCAATGTTTACATTTACGACCATATCCATGGCCTTGAAAAGTGTATCCAAATAAGACTTAGTACTTTCAACTATTCCGTCTTCTTTGACTTTAGCTTTTATTATAGCAGGTTTTGAACCAATTCCAAGAAATCCCGTGCTGCCTTTATCTACTTCTATAATATCGAGCTTTGTTGATTCAACTCCAAGATCAGTTGCTGCTTCAATAGTAGCTTCTTCAATAGTTTTAGCTCTGTATTCCTTATAATCCATTATTTGCTATCTCCTTTTTCATTGTACCTTGAAAGAGCATTTGCTTTGTCAGCCAGACTTCCTTTTTTATACTTTACATCCGATTTAGTAAAGCCACTGTCACCCGTTTCATTTGATGACGAATAATTCTTAAGTCTCAGGCTGCCATATTTATTCATATTTGCGGAATCCTCAGCAGATGTCTCATCAGAGCCATACATTGATTCCATCATTTTATCCATGAATGATTTTTTGCCTTTTGCATCATTCTTCGCATTCTTAACTGCAGCTTTTGCCTTTGCCTTTTCAACTATTTTTTCCATATTGCAATGGTCAAAATAGATATTAGTTCCGAGCGTGATCAGAAATCCTATAAGTGCACTTGAAATCCAGTATATACCCAGACCGATAGGAAGTGACAGACATATAAAGAAGGAGAAGAGAGGCATGATCATCATGGTTCTTCTCATTGATTTCATCTGTGCATCCTGCTGTTCATCTCCTGTTGACTGCATAGGAGTTACAACCATACTAAGAAGCTGGAATATAAATGAAAGTATAGGAATTATAAGCTTTGGTGATTTCCATGTAGGGTCGTTAGGTATACTGCTCAGGTTAAAGAGCTCTTTAAATTCTGAACCCATACCAAAGAGATAATAAGCTTTATCTGATGCACCGATTATATAGTCACTGGTATTTCTGAATACTTCATAGATACCCCAAAGGATAGGCAGCTGAATAAGCATCGTGAGGCAACCCATAGATTGCTTGATGCCGTACTCCTTACGAAGTGCGGATGATTCCTGCTGCATCTTAAGCATCGATGTCTGATCCTTTTTCCCTTTATATTTCTTATTTATCTTATCAAATTCCGGCTTAAGAAATTGCTGAATTCTTCCGGATTTTGACATATTAAAGTTCAGTGGGAAAAGGAGCATTCTTGTAACAAGAGTAAGCGCAAAAATACTAAGTGCTACACTCTCAATACCCATACCTTCAAAGAAGTGATAGAGTATATTTATGAGCATACCAAATAGCTTTGCAAGTGGTTTACTTAAATAAGTCATTAATTTCTCCTTTATGGAACCGGATCATATCCTCCGTCGTTAAATGGATTGCATCTAAGTATTCTCCAGACCGTAAGGCATGTGCCTTTAAAGAATCCGTATTTTTTATATGCTTCGATGGCATACTCCGAGCAGGTCGGCTGGAATATGCAGGTTCCATGCATTTTAAGTGGCGATATAAATCGCTGGTAAAATCTAATTAAATAAATACAAACCTTTGACATATTTTTTAACCTAAATAAAGCCCCTGTAATTTTAGCAGGTGTATATAAGCACTTTCAATTTCACTGTAAAATTTACCTTTTGCAGTGTTTTTGGCTACGATCACGATATCGTAACCCGGTCTTAAGTTATCTTTATTTAATCTGTAGCTCTCTCTGATGAGCCTCGTTATTCTGTGTCTTACAACACTGTTGCCAACCTTCTTACTTACAGAGATTCCGATTCTACTGTATTCCAAATGATTGGCCGCGGAATACATCACTAAATATTTATTGGCATACGATTTCTTTTGGGCATACACCCTGCCAAACTCCCTGTAAGATTTGAGTGAATTAATACTTTTCATATTCTTCACCAAAAATAAAGGTCACGAGAAGTGACCTTTACGCTGAAATAGCTTTTCTT
>CAMOWK010000025.1 GCA_946628415.1 uncultured Lachnospiraceae bacterium
ATATATCTCTTGCTACATCCTGCCCCTCCGGCGCATACATTCCGAATACTCCACACTCTTCTTTTGGTTTATCATATGACATCTTTATCCTCCTCACTTCGTGCCATGACTTTTTGGCACCAACCCAGCTTCGCTGTGTTGATTCGGCTCCGCCGAATTGTTCCGCTCCGCGTAACGTGTCCTCGCTTCGCTCGGATCATGGTGCTTCGTACCATGACTTTTTGGCACCACCCCGGCTTCGCCGTGTTGATTCGGCTTCGCCGAATTGTTCCGCTCCGCGTAACGTGTCCTCACTTCGCTCGGATCATGGTGCTTCGCACCATGACTTTTTGGCACCACCCCGGCTTCGCCGTGTTGATTCGGCTTCGCCGAATTGTTCCGCTCCGCGTAACGTGTCCTCACTTCGCTCGGATCATGGTGCTTCGCACCATGACTTAAAAAAGGCACTTCGAGCATAAAACTCGAAGCGCCTTTGCTTCATGCACTGTATAAAACTAAATAAAGTATATATTTTTAAAGATAAAAGTCAAGAGTTATTTCTGTTATTCGACTAATCTGATTCTAGAATATCACATATAATATTACAGCAACGAATAGAAAAGGTTGCGAAAAGCATTATCGCCGAATCATAAACTATATCCCAAACACAGGAACAGTAAGAATCCTTCGGTTAACAGAAAGACAATATTCCAACATATATATGCCTGTATGCGAAGATGATATACAAGAAACAACCGTTGGAAAGAATAGTGTTATAATGTTATAATTGTTGATTATATCAAGCACTCTATGTATAGTGGCAACGCAGTTGCGCACTACTATATATACTACAAATACGATGCGCCAGTTTTGGTGCATCATTCAACGTAGAGCTTTTAAAGCACTAATTTTCCTTTTTTCACTCTCATTGTCCGCCTTCGACTATAAATAATAGCAGTTTGACCACATTTATTGCTTTTTTACATCGTTATATTGTTTTCCCCCTGCAATTAGCAATAAAACAAAGAAATCTCATAACTTTTATAGCTTAGCTAACCAGTATTTTTTCTTTCTACGTCTAAAAAGCAATAAACCCTTCCATATCATCTGATATTATAGTTTTTTATGATTTATACTATAGCTTTTCATGGTTTACAAATACGATGCGCCAGTTTTGGTGCATCATTCAACTGCCTCCTTATTATTCAGTTTTCAATATCCAGATTATCTTGAATACAAACTGTTACTATAAGTATGGTTTTGACTAAAGAAAAAAGAGCCGCCGAAGCGACTCTTTTAAACTGAACCTAATGTGTAATTACTGTTGCCTAAACCGTCTCTTTATGTAAAAACGATTCAATAGCCATTGTGATAACCTGATTTAGAGATATTTTATTTTCTACAGCAAACATGGAAGCTTCTTCGTGTAACTCAGGCAATGTTCTGACGTTAAAGCAGCCAGAAAAAGTTTTCTGAGGTTCTTTCCCTACCTGTTTACAGAAATCAACATAATCATCAATACAGTTATGAAAAGCTGTTTCCAGTTCATCTATTGAACGACCATGAAAATTAAGAGAATCCTGTATTCCAAAAACCTCTCCGACAAATATCTTGTCATCCTCATCATATCCGATTGAAGCACTATATCCTTTATATTTCATCATATCTGATTTCATAATCTAGTCCTCCATTTCATCTATATCAACAATAAATTGTTTTAATTTCTCAATATGATATTTGTATAACTCATTTCCAAGATGATGTTGATCAAATTGAATTATCCTTTTTGTTTTATCATGGACATATCCAATTCCAGACCCTCTTCCTCCTTGAAATTTGCTACAATTACACTTATTCATTAGAATATCTAATTCCCTTACAGTAAAGTTTTTAGGATATGGTTTCCTAAACAACTTATTAATCAATTCTTTTTTCTTTGGCATCCTTGCTCCTTTGTAACTATTATTTAGTTACATTTATAATATTACACTTCTCTTCATACTGCAAGGCAATAAACAACTGATATTGGCTGCCCTAGCAAATACGATGCGCCAGTTTTGGTGCATCATTCAACTAATGCCTCGACAAGT
Organism: uncultured Lachnospiraceae bacterium; assembly: GCA_946628415.1. Classification (GTDB taxonomy): domain Bacteria; phylum Bacillota; class Clostridia; order Lachnospirales; family Lachnospiraceae; genus Eubacterium_Q. The sequence goes on from CAMOWK010000025.1 coordinate 2,070, forward strand.
TCGTCGCGCAGCTCTTCCTTTGAAAACATTCTTACACCTTTATATGGGCTTCATCCGGATGAGTTGAATAAAAGCAATAAAATATGGGTTTTTACTTATATTTATAGCCAAAAACTACCAGAACTCAGAATCATCATAGGGAATGGCTATAAAAACAGTGGTTTCGTTGGAATTTATAGCTTGAGGCTATGAAAAATCCTTGATATTCAACAGAAAAGGCAATAAAAGTAAGGCGAAATGGCAGAATTTATAGCTTCTCTACTTTTGACCCTCTACTTTTGACCCTCTACTTTTGCATTACTACAAATACGATGCGCCAGTTTTGGTGCATCATTCAACGTAGACAACTGAATTACACTTAAAATATATAGATTTTAAATATCGGTCACTAAAAAATCAAACATCCCTCTAAATCCCGGAAAGGAAGTAGAGGGGTGTTTGATTGCTCTTTTAAATTATTGGTAATTACTACGGGATGCATTTGTTATTCCACATCCTGAAGTGCCGCATAATTCTCCTCTCCTGTACGTATCTTTACCACTCTGCTTACCGGATATACGAAGATTTTTCCGTCACCGATCTTACCTGTGTATAGCGTCTTCTTTGCAGTTTCAATTACGCTGTCAACAGGAATTCCGCTTACAACGACTTCAAGCTTGATCTTCGGCAAAAGTGTTACATCCATCTCAACTCCACGGTACATTTCACCGGCACCCTTCTGGATTCCACAGCCGCTGACCTGAGTAACTGTTATACCGGTTACACCCAGATTATTAAGTGCTTTCTTGATCTTGTCATAACGTGAGAGTTTCGTAATAATTACAACCTTATTTATACCTGTATCTGTTACTATTCCGGCATTTGCCATATCCTTAGCGGTATTTACAACAGGTACCGCTGCATCCTTAGCCGCCTCGCTTGCCGCTTCATAGTTCTCGCTTCCAACACTTGTATTCTCAAATTCTGAAATACCAAGGTTTGTATTCTCATTAGCACTCATAGCTGCATTTGACATATCCATGATACTGAATCCTGAATATGCAGAAGCAAGTCCATGCTCAGTTGAATCAAGTCCTTCAAGCTCCTCTTCCTCAGTAACTCTGAGCCCGAATATAAGTTTAATTAAAGTAAATGTAATGATCATCATTACTACTGCCCATGATGCGACCGTTACAAATCCGAGTAACTGAAGTCCTAGCTGATGGAAGCCACCGCCATAGAAAAGTCCTACAACCGAGTCATTTCCCGGTGCTGACGTAGTAGCAAAAAGTCCTGTTGCTATAGTTCCCCAGATACCATTCATCATATGAACTGCAACCGCGCCGACCGGATCATCGATGTGAAGTTTAAAATCAAGAAGCCATACTCCAAATACAACCAGGAGACCTGCTACTGCTCCGATAACGATCGCACCAAATGCATCTGTTACATCACAAGGTGCGGTGATTGCTACAAGCCCTGCAAGTGACGCATTGAGACACATTGAAACATCCGGCTTGCCATACTTGATCCATGTAAAGATCATACATACTACAGTTGCGATCGACGGAGCGATAGTTGTTGTTACAAAAACAGATGCCAGCTGATCTACCGATGTACACGCTGCACCGTTGAAGCCGTACCATCCAAGCCAGAGTATGAATACTCCGAGCGCTCCAACTACTATATTGTGTCCCGGAAATGCATTTACTTTTGTTACTTTCCCATTTTCATCCTTTTCAAACTTACCGATCCTCGGACCTACGATCTTTGCACCAACAATCGCTGCGATACCACCTACCATATGAATAGCGCATGAGCCTGCAAAGTCATGAAATCCGAGCTGTGCAAGCCAGCCTCCGCCCCATATCCAATGTGCTTCTACCGGATAAATGAGTGCTGAAATGACTCCTGAATAAACACAGTAGCTGAGGAACTTTGTTCTCTCTGCCATCGCTCCTGAAACGATGGTTGCTGTTGTTGCACAGAAAACTAAATTAAATACAAAATTCGACCAGTCAAAGTTTTCATATGCTGTAAAAATGTCGAATCCCGGCTTTCCGATAAATCCGAACATGTCTTCTCCCAAAAGAAGTCCAAATCCTATAAGGATAAAAACCACACACCCTATGCAAAAATCCATCAGGTTCTTCATAAGGATATTGCCTGCATTTTTTGCTCTGGCAAATCCCGCCTCTACCATTGCAAAACCTGCCTGCATCCAGAATACAAGTGCAGCTCCGATAAGGAACCATACTGCGAACAGCTCGCCGTCCAGCGCTTTCATAATTTCTTCTGACATATTAATTTCCTCCTTTTTGGTCACTACGCACTATGGCTTCTCGGCACTAACTATATTTCACTTACTCGTCTATGCCGAACTCTTACTCTTCGCGTAATGTGCCACTATATAAAAAGGCGTTTCGGGTTATTCACCCGGAACGCCTTTGTTCCAATATTTTATATTGATAATATTATAAAACTATATCATTCATGTAACTTGAACATCTTAATACATTCAGCAATTATCATACTACATATTTTCAATACTAGTTCACGCTGAACAACAGCTGTCCGTAGCTTGGGAATGGCCAGTCACGCTGTGACGTAAGCATCTCTGCCTCGTCAACGTACTTTCTCAGCACGTCCATCGAAGGAAGCATCTCATCCCTTACAAATGCAGACGACTCGAAGATATCATCTATCTCTTTAAACCTGGCAAGCACATTTTCAAGAGCTTTTACTGCATCAAGGATATGATCTGTAAGCTCTGAAAGTCTTTCCATAGTTGAAACCTCATAATTGCATTTCACATTGCTGCTTACCTGTCTCATAAGATTTGTTGTCTCAGCGAGTCTGTAGAGATATCTCTCAATTGCCGGAAGATAATTCTTACGAACCATATCCACCATTGTAAGTCCCTCGATATTTACAGTCTTAACGTAATTCTCAAGCATTATCTCGCAACGGCTGTGAAGTTCAGTCTCGGTAAATACCTTATGAGCCATAAGCATATCCATGTTCTTCTTATCAAGAAGATGAGGCATTGCATCTGCTGTAGTACGAAGATTCGAAAGGCCTCTGACCTCTGTAGCTTCCTTGATCCATTCCTCACCGTAACCATTTCCGTCAAAGAGGATTCTCTGGTGATCTGTTATGACCTTCTTTATGAGTGCATGAAGATCAGCCTCAAAATCATCTGACTTTTCAAGTATATCGGCATACTGACGAAGACTTTCAGCTACGGCTGCATTAAGCATGATATTGCAGCATGCGATGCTGTTTGATGAACCGAGCGATCTAAACTCGAACTTATTACCTGTAAATGCAAACGGTGAAGTTCTGTTTCTATCGGTCGTATCTCTGCTGAATCTTGGAAGCGAATGAACGCCCAGCTTCATGACAACATTTTCTGTTCCTTCGTAAGGCTTATCGTCTCTTATTGCATTAAGGATTGCTGTAAGCTCATCGCCGAGGAATATGGAAATGATTGCCGGAGGCGCTTCATTTGCACCGAGTCTGTGATCGTTTCCGGCTGTAGCAACCGAAAGTCTGAGGAGATCCTGATAATCATCAACCGCCTGAATTACCGCTGCAAGGAATAGTAAGAACTGTGCATTTTCATAAGGCGTCTTGCCCGGTGAAAGAAGATTGATCCCCGTATCGGTACTGATTGACCAGTTGTTATGCTTACCTGATCCGTTAACTCCCGCAAATGGCTTCTCATGAAGGAGACATTCCATACCGTGACGGCTTGCCACCTTCTTCATGATCTCCATTGTAAGCTGATTTGAATCAGTCGCTATATTTGTAGTTGAATAAATAGGAGCAAGTTCGTGCTGTGCAGGTGCGACCTCATTATGCTCTGTCTTTGCAAGAATTCCGAGCTTCCAGAGTTCCTGATTCAAGTCTTCCATAAATTCCGTAACTCTTGGCTTTATAACTCCGAAGTAATGGTCATCCATCTCCTGCCCTTTAGGTGGCATAGCTCCGAAAAGTGTTCTTCCTGTATATTTAAGATCCGGACGCTTGCTGAATACTTCCTTATCAACCAGGAAATACTCCTGCTCCGGTCCAACACTTGTTCTTACGTAATTCGCTTCCGTTCCGAAGAGCTTAAGTATTCTTTTTGCCTGACGGTTTATCGCCTGCATGGACCTTAGAAGCGGTGTCTTCTTATCAAGCGCATCTCCTGAATAGGAGCAGAATGCTGTCGGAATGCAAAGTGTATGATCTTTTATAAATGCATATGATGTCGGATCCCATGCTGTATATCCTCTTGCTTCAAATGTAGCTCTAAGACCTCCTGAAGGAAATGACGATGCATCTGGTTCGCCTTTTATAAGTTCCTTACCGGAGAACTCCATCACAACTCCGCCATCATTTGTAGGCTCTATAAAACTGTCATGCTTCTCTGCCGTAACACCTGTAAGCGGCTGGAACCAATGTGTAAAATGTGTCGCTCCATTTTCAATCGCCCAATTCTTCATTTCCTCTGCCACAGCATCAGCAACATTTTCTTCAAGTCTTGCATTTTCATCGATAGTCTTCTTAAGTGATGTGTAGACATCAGCGGAAAGTCTCTTCTTCATTTCCCTGTCATTAAATACAAGTGAGCCAAACAGTTCAGGTACATTTGTCTTTTCCATAGCATTTCCTCCTTAAAACAGAAAAAGCGCCTTAGAGATTTACTCTAAGACGCCTTTGTCTTTTACGCTTTTGGATTATAAAGACTAAAAATAATTTTGTCAACCATTTTTTTGAAACTAATTTTTCTGCTGCCCGTCTATTCCCTGTTCTTAAGCACCTCAGCCGGCGTAAACTTATTCAGTCTTCTTACGAGTATGGTATTTATGATAAAGTATAATCCGATTATTATTAAATAAGCTATAACGAAGAACAGTATCGGCGCCTTGATATTAAGTCCGCAGGTAACATTTGATATCATAAACGGAAACAGCTTCTTTACCTCTTTTTTCTTATATCCAAATACTTTTATCAGAGATATATTATAAGCACTTCTGTCTATCATCACCTTCATCATCAGATACATTACTACGCACAGAATCGCCGCAGACGCAAATGATATGGTGAATACCATAGGCATTTGACATATATGCTAGGCTTAGCAGGATTTTTATCATTCAAACTGTCAAAGACGGGATTATACTTTCTATTTAGCAAGAATTAACAAAATATTGGTTAAAAAACGTGAAAAAGTTTTGTTTTTTAATTCCTTCACATAATACCACTTACATGGTAACAAAATCGCAACACATATAAAAAACTTTTAGTCCTACTTTCCAATCGCCGTAATCTTGTTTATTATCAATGCAATTACTACTGAAAGAAGAATGATCAGGATGGTCTGAATAATGAACCATTCTATGTAGAGAAGCCCTCTTCCCCCGAACATGCCGTATCCAAAAATCTCATACAGAAGCGCACTTCTTTTATAAGAGACAGTATATATGCTCTTTCCCATTTCCGGAACATCGTACTTTGATACACGGTAGTACTCAACCGTGAAAAGGCTCTCTTTTCCACGGATCATTGTATCAAGCTCTCCATTATCTACAGCATTTTTCAGAACCTCTTCCATTTTCGCCTTTGGTTCTTCCTTAATTGCATAGCAATAAGTAATATAGTCAGAATTATCTGAAATATCACCTACCCGGAACTGATCTTCAAAGGTTACATATTCATATCCGTCAGCTATCATTTCCTCGGGAGTTTTGGCAGCCGTAGGTATATAATCCCCATCTTGCTTTGTACCACCTTCACCGACAGAATAGTATTTGATACTCTTTGGAACAAATTCATCACCTTTCGTGTACAGTCCATTTACCTCAAATACAAATGTTCCGATGGTGTTCACATTTTTATCCATAAGTCCATTCATGACTTCTGTAAGAGCATCATCGCTGTATGTATAAAAAACCTCTGCGTTGCTGCCACCTGCGATATCACGCTTCACATACAGCAGAGTATTCTCCATCATGATATTTGACATGTTCTCGTCATAGTATGCAAATTTATCCTGAGTGGACAGCTGACCGTTCACTGTTTCTATATCAGAAGAATTAATACCGGACACAAGCTTCGATGCGAAGCAGCGCATCTGTTTAAAACCGTCTTCAAATGGACCGCCGTTCAGCTCTTTCGCCCCTTCGCGTTTCTTCAGTATCTCTTCTGAAACACCATCTTCGTTTTCAGAGATGTAAATATTAACACCATGCTGTACAGCGCCTGTCATGATCTTTTTATTTGTAGTGTTGAATGTCATTTCAACTGTTTTCTTCAGACTTGCAGTCTGAACAAATACAAGTATCACTGATATTGCGATACCCAGCACCAAAGCAAATACTATGGTTAATATCTTTCTTCCGTTCATTTCCGTGTGTTCCTCTATTTCTTAATCTTTAAACTCTTCAGATACTCCTTCTGTTCCGGAGTGATGCGATAACTCTCAACTGCTTTCTGTATAGCCTTATTATGAGTCCATACATCGAGTCTGTTCTTCTCCATAAATGGAATGACTGCCTCATACTGCTTGGCAAGTGCCGTAGCAAAATACCATGCTCTATCATTACTGTCCCTCGCACCTTACATCATAATTTAACAACATTAAATTATATCACATTCAACTGTCCCCCTGGAAAATTTATTTTAGTTTAATTGAAAAGCTATACTCTTCGAGTACTTCCGGATTACTATAATCCGGTTTACCACTATCTTTATCAACGGCGTATCTGCATGGAATAAGCCTTAGATAATCTGTATCACGTCCCATTCCTTTAATATTAATGTTCCATTCATCGCCTAATACTCCATCAAACTGAAGGTTTTCTCTTTCTCCGCTGTCATATTCAACAAGATATTCTATCCAAAAATCACTTGCTTCATTATCAGCTATATAGATCTCATAAACATCTTTATTAGATGCATTTTCCCCTTCAAATGAAACATTAAGCGCAATGACAGAGTCTGATATAAATGAATCGTGTACCGATGCACTGACTCCGCTTTTTAGATCAAGTCTTTGGTTTGGTATTTCGGCATATCCTGAATAATCATCACCAATAACCACATTAAAGCTGTATGGCACTTTCTCATCTATACCATCAATGTACAGTTTCATTTCAACATTTACTTCATCCCCGGATTTAAAGGATAACGGTTTTTCTCCAACGTGACCTTCATAAAGATTCATATCCAATGCGATTGAAACAAAGTATACTCCATCCGCTGAAACATCAAAATTCTCCGTCACCCTATCTACTCCATTTACTGTTACATGATCGCCCACTCCCGTTATTCTACAGTTTTCATCCTCAGAATGCATTGTGAAACACATATTCATCCCATCCAAATATGCCTCGTCAACCTTCAGCATTGTCTCTGTGTCACATGTTATAGCTGCAGTCCGATTTTTCGCGGTTTCATCACGATTCAAATTCCTTTCATTTATAAAACCATGATTAGACATAAACTCTGTCAGCTTTGGAACTGTATATGCGAGCGAAATGCTGCCTCCGACAAGCAAAACTATTGCTGCAACAAATCCATAACGAAACTCATTTTTTTTGTAACTTATATCGTGTTTCTTATGGCCACCTGTCTCCTTCCCACGCGTACATTCATACGTTGTTTCCGCCACTTTTTTTCTAAATCTGTCAGGAGTCTCCGGCATACCGCTGAGCAGTATCTCTTTTGTATTCATTTTAATTAACCTCCCATGTAATCGTCTAACAATTCCTTCAGTTTCCTTTTTGCTCTGTTAAGTCTGCTACCAACAGTTCCTTTCATAACTCCCGTCATTTTGGCAATTTCATCTAAAGTATATCCCTCAACGAACTTAAGTATAAGAACTGTCCTGTGATTAGCATCCAGCTTTCCAAGAGCTTCCCATACATCCATTTTCATATCAATATCTATGATTTCATTTTTATTATTTTCTTTAAATGTATCGCTTATAATCATCATATAATCATCAGCAGTCCCGGTCAGTTCCTTACTCTTCTTTCTTCTCAACTGCCTACATTCATTTATCAAAACCCTGATTAACCATGTTTTTGCATACTCCCGATTCTTTATAGTACTTCTTTTATTGTATGCTTTTATTATGGCATTCTGAACAGCATCTTCAGCATCGCTTTCATTTCTGAGTATCCCGTAACTGACCCGAAAAAGAGAATCAGTGCTTTCGATTATAAGATTTGTCAATTCCTCTTTATCCAACTCGCCCTCCTCATTTTTTTTGCCGGCTACTAATTAGATGCATCGCCATTATAAAAGTTTCCATGAAATTTACCAGAGGTACATCTCGCAAAGTAAATGTATATTCAGCATCCTTACACATTCCGATTTCTTTTGTCGATTCATTTTCAAC
>CAMOWK010000026.1 GCA_946628415.1 uncultured Lachnospiraceae bacterium
ATCTCTTTGTCAGCCAGCCAACTTTTTCATATCAGATAAAGCTTTTGGAAGAAGAAGTAGGATTTGATATCTTTGAAAGAAATGGGAAAGGCGCAACACTTACCCCCGCAGGTCAGCAGTTTGTGAGTTTTCTTACCAATATGCGGGAGGAAATGAAACGTGCCATCGAACAGGGACAGAATTTCAGTACCAAATACAAAGACAGCATAAGTATCAGCCTTATGGTGAGACAGGCTATATACTTTCTTCCGGAAGCCATCCGTATATTTGAAAAGAAAAAGTCACATGTGCAGATTACTCCAAAGTTCCAGTACGAAGGAGGCATGGACTCATTTCTGAAAAACGAAACTGACATACTCTTTACCTTAAAAGAGCATACAAAACAGCTCGCAGGAACAGTTGTCCACGAGCTGTTTAAAAGTCATATATATTTAATTACCGAAAAGGATGATCCACTTGCCTCAAAGAATATCATTACCGATGAAGATATCTACGGAAGAACCCTTATGGTCGGAGGCGGATCCCCGGCACTCCTTCGCTCTGTCCAGCAAAAACTTATGTCATCAGGAAAGATAACATATTTCAACAGTCCCGATCATGAGACTACCCTTACCAATGTCGCTGCCGGACGTGGCATATGCCTTGCTCCCGGTTTTCTAAATGACCACAGCGGACAATTTGCCTGGATTCCTTATGACTCTAAGGATACATTTGAATGTGTACTCTGCACCCATAAGACAAACAACCGAGAAAGCCTACAAGTGTTCATCAAGACACTGCAGCAGCTATACGACGAGGCTGTGGCTTTTCCGTTATAGAAAGGTAATTAAACCAATACGTTTCTATCAGATTAAGTGCAATATAAGCAAATCAAAACAAGAATCAAACCGATATTCGCGGCGACTTTGCGCTCATCTTCGCATTCGTTGTGCAGACTGTAAATTCTGCCATTTCGCATTACTTTTATTGCTTTTTCTGTTGAATATCAAGTCTTTTTCTTGGTCTCAAGCTATAAATTTCAACAAAATCAATGATTTTATAGCCATTCCCTATGATGCTTCCGAGTTTTTGTTAGTTTCCGGCTATAAATACTAGTAAAAACCGATATTTTATAGGTATCCGAACAGCCATCAAATGCCGTTCGATAAGGAATAAGTTTCCGGAGCTGCAGTAAATGAACTGAAGGTGGCTGTTGCATTCTTGAGATAGAATACTTCTGTATTTCCATCATCCTCTGAATACATGTTTCTAAGATCAGGATATGCATCCAGCATGGATTTCCTTGCCTCACGCCTGTCATCTTCTACAAACTCTCCTGATACACGAACCCATACCCCATCCTTAAAAGCTGAGAGTTCAGCCTTCGGATTTGCATGAAGCTGCTTAGATACAGCTTTTACCTTTCCGGTTTGAATATAAAGCTTATCTTCAAATATGTGAGCAGTTCCGAAAGGTCTTACTCTTGGCTGATCACCGTCTACTGTTGCAAGATAATATGTCCCTGCACCTTTTAAAAACTCTACTACTTTTTCTAATCCTTCCATTGTTAAACCCTCCTGTTTTTTTATTACGCCATAGCTTATTATGACTATATTATTTATTGAATCAAATTAATTCATCTTTTCAAGCCATGTCATTTCAGATTATATCATCTTATATCAAATCACGACAGTCATATTGTCCATAAAATCCTCTATCCAAACAGCATTTTTGCTCTCTTCTCCAGTTCCCTTCTTTCCTGTGAATCATTGAATCAGCTGCTGAGTACAAGTGGTGCATGGATGCATCGAATCGGCTGATGAGTACAAGTGGTGCATAGATGCATCGAATCGGCTGATGAATACAAGCGGTGCATGGATGCATCGAATCGGCTGATGAGTACAAGCGGTGCATGAATGCATCGAACCGGCTGATGAGTACAAGCGGTGCATGGATGCATCTGCTGCTGTGAGTTTGCTCACTGGCAGACACATTTGTATGCGGACTTATAGCGTGATAGCACGTCATGAGCATGAAACACTTCAGAATGTAAATGTCAGCATTGCAATAAACATAAGAATATCTGAAGAGAATATAACATAAGTCAGCTATTCAAAATATCCACGATAAATTTAGTCATCCTTCATAGCACTTCTGATTCTGCTTAGAGATTCAGGGGTAATGCCCAGATATGTCGCAATATGTTTTTGAGGAGCACGGCTATATACATTTGGAAATAACTTTTTGAAATGGATATATCTCTCAGTAGCATTCTCGACCAAAAAGCCGTTCTCCCTATATAATTTATAACGCACTGAGCTCTCAAGAATAAGTATCCATAAATCCTTGAATGCCACATTACTATGGATTAATTCCCTCACTTTGGATGTCTCACAGAGCATAACGGTGGAGTCTTCCAAAGCCTCCCACATGCACATACGCTCTTCGTATCCAAAGAACCCTTCATCCATTAAGAGCGATCCTTCTACAGCAAACCCTCTGGTTATATCATTTCCGTCGCTATCAATATAATATGAACGAGCCAGACCGCTAAGCATTAAGCCGCCATACTCGGTATCATCACCGACAGACGCAATTAAAGCTCCTTTGGTGATAACTCTGAAACTGGACATCGCGATCAGTTCACCAAGGACTTCCTTTTCTGCCGGTATGTTATAGGTATCCGAACACATCAGGTGTTCGGATACCGTACTGACCTAGTTCCGAAGGAACTACCCGCAGGGTTATCGAACGGCTATCATTTGCCGTTCGATAAGGTATACTCAGCGGAAAGCTTCACCAATTGCTCAACTAAGTAATCTTTATCCATCGTACACCTTCCTAAATTATTGTGGTTCCCACACCCCTTGCTGCCTGATTCCCGTTTCTGCAGCTGCCAAAGTAAGCTTATCGATTTCAGCAGGCTCAAGACTTACTCTTAATGCATTGGCAAGAAGCTCTGCATATTTTTTCTTTGTTATACCGACTATCGGAACAGCACCTTTTGCAACAGCCCACAAAATCGGGATCTGCGACTTATCTATACCATACTTCAAAGCTATCTGATTCATTAATTCCAGAAGCCCTTCTATTTTCTTAAACTTTCTCTTCGGAAAAGCCAGATTTCTCATTGAAAATGTAGGGAAATGATGATTGGCATTATATCTTCCCGCAAGAGCACCCTGTTCAAGAACCATATATGCATAATATGTTATCCCTTTACTATTGCAGTAATCGATGATCGGCTGCTGGTCGTTCCTAAGCAGACTGAAATGATTCTGAACAGCCCCGAGTTTAAAACCTTCTTTAGACAAAACATCTTCTGCCATCTTTATATCCTGCATAGATACGTTGGATATTCCGATAGACTTGATGCGTCCATCCTCCAGAAGAGGTATTGCATCCTTCAGATTTTCTTTAAGATTAATCGGTTTATGTATCCAGTAAAGATCTGCAAAGTTAAGGCCGAGCCTCGTCATACTTTCCTCAAAGGATTTCTCCAGATCACCTGTTCTAAACTTCTTGTTAGGGAAATATTTTGTTGAGAGAAATATATCCTCTCTCCCATTTATGAACTTCCCCAAAAGCTTCTCGCAGGAGCCCATACCATACACGGCGGCCGTATCCCACTTGATCAGACCGAGTCTCACTGCTTCGTCAAAGGTTTCTCTCAAACTGTTTTCATCATAACTCTGTCCAAATACCATTTTGGATCCATTGTTTCCCGGTCCCCACGCCCATGTGCCTATCATTACATCCTTCATCATCGATGTACCTCCTTCATTTCTTATGAAGACAAGATATCATCTATCGATAACTCTTGCATTGATGTATGTTAATTCATTAAGTTTTTTATCTTCCGATTTAAAGTTCTTTTCGCATATATATCACATCATCCCAACAAACCGGAATTTTCTAATCCAATACTCCCCTTATCGAATCATCGAAGCTTTCTGTGATTAGAGTGATC
>CAMOWK010000027.1 GCA_946628415.1 uncultured Lachnospiraceae bacterium
GTATATCCATCATTTTCCCTAAAATCGTATTTTGTCATTCTAAGTTATCCTGGAATAGTTATAACTTACACACCATAATGTATTCTTCATTATTTTCATCAACTATTTCAAATCCCACGCTTTTATACATCTTCACAGCACCGACTATCAAGCTATCAGATTCAGCCACAAAGCATATATCACCCTTCCGGGTTCCGAATCCATCAACATAAAGCTGAAGCTCCGGTTGATTGATTATTTCCATAGGCGGTGCTTCTACCCCTTCCGGAATAAAGTTTCAGGGCAAAATCTTGTTCCTCTTTCGTCACATTCATATCTTACAGCTCTCGATACAGGTATTCCTAACCTGCCTGCAACAGACACAGCATCTATATTTGCTCCAAGGAATATAAACTCCCAATGATATCCTCTGTATTCATTTTACTGATATCATTTCGTACGATTTTTTAAAGGCATGCTGCACTCCCCTTATTAATCTTCCGCGTAATGATCATTTCACAGCCCATATACCGACCTGAAGATACGAAGCCCATAAAATATCCACAGATTTAAAGCCGCATCTTCTAAGCAGATTGATATGCTCTTCTATAGATATCGGAAATGTTTCGACTCCTCTTCTGTCAAGCTGTAACTGTATGCCTTCCTCCGTATTTCCATGTTCTCCGAGAAATTTCACCCAACGTTTCAAAGCTATGGCATCACTTTCATCGGTTGACATCCTGATATTTTCAAATGTTATGAAAACACCGGTCTCTTTGAGAGCTTTATAGCAATGTCTTACTGCTTCTTCCCTCTCATCCGGATGATAGTAATGATGACACTGGACAGCTGTGATAACGTCGAATTCCGAATCCGATTCCAACTCATGAGAAGCCTTATTGACAAAGCTTATATCATATTCCTTAAGCTTCTTTTTTGCTTCGATAAGCATTTTCTCGGATGGATCGCATAGAGTAAACTTCACATCATCTCTTCTCGCAAAAACCATCGACGCAAGAGTACCCGTACCACAGCCTGTATCAAGCCATCTGATGTTCCCCGGCTTATACGACTCAACAAGATCTATGATCTGATCATGGTATTCCCGATAATACGGAAGAACATTAACTATATGTTCATCATATATATTTGAATCATAGGCGGATTTATTATCAGTACTCATTCTTTTTTCTCACCTCACCTTTCCATTGCGTTATAAACTGGAAGATAATCAAATACCTCATTAATCAATATCATACCGCATTTCACCTTTTGTGAAATGTATAAATGAAAGTATTCCAATAGGCAGAAAATATACACACCAAACAACAAGCGCAAGCCTTCCACCGATGCCATCGCCACCAGAAGACATCTTTGCAAACATTCCCGTCATCGGCATAAATGTGCAACTAAAGTAGAATACTCCGTGTATCAGCATCAGCGCTCTTAGCCACTTATCCGTCTTGTTCTTGGGCTTCATCGATAGCCCCGTAAAGAATGTAGATAGCGCCATCACACCGTAGCCGAGCAGGTCGTAGTTGAAGATAAGCCCGCACTTGGCCATTTCTAACAGGTTTGTAGCCTGTTCATTCAACTGTTCGTTGTTTACCGTAGTCAGCTGTGTAAAATAGACAAGCATAATAAACGTGCCGTACACCGCAGCAAGGAGCATACCGACATTCGCGGCGACTTTGCGGTCACCTTCGCACTCGATGTGCAAACCTGCCGTCATCATGATAAACCCTATCGGCAGGATAAGGCATACAAAGTAGCTAGCCATAGAAAAATCGATTATCAGAAATATTGCAAACAGAAATACTGTCAATGTTACAATTGCTGATCCTATTTTGGATATCTTTTTGTTAAAATCCATGTTCTCCCTCCCATAAATCCTGACTTTTCAACCTTAATATAAATAAACTTAATTCATAATAATTCTATCAACTATAACCCAATTAAAGTCTTTTTCACTTAATTTATTCTTTTTTACACTGATAATAAAAAAGCCCTCGGAAAAATTTCCGAGGGCCTAAACTTAAGTTTAATTATTTAGTAGTTTTATTTTCCTTGTTCTTCTTGTTGATATCATAAGATACCTTTGTGATTGTAGCTGCTACTACTACAAGGATTAACCACCACCACCAAGCGATTACTACACCATCTTCTGTTGCATCTGCAATTGTGTTAGTAACTGGTGACTTAACTTCATTCTTCTCTTCAATAGCTTCTGCTGGAGCTGCTGAAAGAGGAACTTCATCTTCTGCAATTTCTACTGTTGCTTTCTTAGGAGCTGCCTTCTTCTTAGGAGTAGCATCCTTAGCATCTGTAGTCTTTGTAGTATTTGTAGTCTTCTTTACTGCATTCTTTACAGGAATATCTGTAAGAGGTACTGCATCATCGAAGAGTGTTGTGATTGGACCTGTAACAATAAGCTCATTTACTGGCTGTGAAGCAGGAGCCTGAGCTACTGTTGTAACTACAGGAGCTGCTGGCTGTGAAGATGTACTGCTTGAGCTTGAGCTGCTTGATGAGCTTGAGCTTGAAGATGTATTAAATCTTGAAAGGTCAATTGTCTTAAGAAGTTCTTCTGCATCCTTTACCTTTTTCTCAAGATCTGTCTTTTTATTTTCTGCTTGATCAAGAACCGCATATGCAGCATCAAGCTGAGCCTTAAGACTAACATAGTTATTATATTCTGTCTTATCTAATAAACAATTGTTAAGATTATTAATCTCTATCCGCAAATAGTCAACTTTTTCTTTAGCACTTTTTACTGCAGCAAGAGCATCCTGATACTTCTTATAATTATCGGATGTAACCTTTGCTTCAAGCTTTTCATAGTTGTCATACATATAGTCACTATCTACTGCAGTTGGATTACGATCTGATCCAACTTCTGCAATAAAGATTGCACCTGACTCTAATTCACTACTAACAGATTCACCTGCTTCTTTATCAACATCATATGAACTCTTAATTACATAAT
>CAMOWK010000028.1 GCA_946628415.1 uncultured Lachnospiraceae bacterium
GCAGCGCCACATAGAAGGTGTACCACTTTAAGGCATCATCGGTAACCAGCTTCTGGGCAAGAAGGATGAATGCAGCTGCCGTGAAAAAGGCCACGCCGATTTCCTTGATTCCTGAATTATGTCTCTTGATGTAGGCTTCATAGCACATATAAAGGATAATGAAAATGTATATGAAGCTCTGTCTGCAGGGCAGCGAGTTCGGGAAATGGAACCCGTGCCAGATGAAGTTAAGTATATTTATGCTGAAGCTAAGGAAAAAGAACAAAAGGAGAATGCCGTTTGTGACTTTATCCTTTACTCTTATGGCACCGTTCATGAAGTACAGTGGCAGCATCATGAACACCATGGACCCGGCATAGACATTGGGCCAATGATCAAGTCCCTGCTCTGTCTCAACCAGCGGCATCTGTCTCGCAAACATGTCTATGATGGTGAAATACTGCTGTGCGGTTTTCGGAAAGCTGAAATCTCCCGAAGCTGTAAGCTGGAGGGCAAATATTTCCGGGATCAGGGTAACTGCCGCAAGTCCTCCGGCTATCATTGAATAAATACCGAATCTTATGCTACGTACGATAAATGTCTCAAAGCTGTCCAGGCCTTCAAGGAAGTTAAGACATATAAAGTAAAATACCATAAAGATACAGATCATTATGGAAATGTAGTAGTTTGAAAGGATGCTGAGACCCAATGTAATGACATACAGCATTCCGCTCTTTCCCTTTACCAGTCTTTCGAGACCAAGCATGATAAGCGGGAAAAGTACAATGCAGTCCAGCCACATCCAGTTCCAGCTGTAGGCTGAAATGTAACCTGATAATGCATAGCAGACTGCGAAGAAGGCGGATCCCAAGTCATCATTTATATAATGATGTCTGAGATAATAACACATGGTTACACCACAGAGACCGATCTTCAGTACGATCATGTAGGTCATGAATTCAAGAATCAGTCCCTTGGGGCAAAGTGCCATAAGCCAGTTAAGAGGGCTGGCAAGATAATATGCGTACAGAGCCGTAAAATTGATGCCCAGTCCTACGTCCCAGGTGTATAAAAGGGATCCACCATGCTGAAGCTTATAATTAAACTCAGATGAAAACGGAGCATACTGATGATACATATCAGTACGAAGGAATGTCTCATTACCAAAAGGATATATTCCCCTGAAGAAAAAAATGAGAAGCATTGCTATGACCGGGAATATAAACGCCATAACATAGGCTCTTTTATTCTTGAAATATTTTAAACTCATCTGTCGACTCCTCATATATCAGCGCTTGAACACCAGGTATTTACTGAATAAATAATTCGTGATGGTGACAACAACCTGAACTATCAGCTTGGCCACCTTATCGTTCATGCCTAGAACAGTTACCGTGATAAACATTATCAGCATATCTATCCCCAGGGTACTTAGCCTGGAAATGTAGAATTTACCGGCTTCAGCCCAGATGTTTTTACCGGTGCTCTCAAAAACATATTTTCGGTTAGTGAAGAAGGCAAATGTTACTGCCGCAACCCATGAAATAACATTAGCTACCTGAAGCTGAAACGGTGAAGTCGGATCACAGAAGGTGGAAACACAGATAAAATATACACTAAGGCTTACAACGGTTGTTAATCCACCAACTATCAGATAGTTAACTATCTCTTTATATTTAAAGTATAACTCTTTTAATTTATCCATAAATTTCTCTCCGGACGGATGTTTTTTAATCAAAACAAGCTCAATTTCGGGCTCTTATATGAGGTCCAAACCTTGTTCCGGTTTTGGCATATTACGTAATTTTGATATATGTAACCTCGCTAAAGTATAGCCCAGAGCTTAATTCATATCAAGAATAGGGTGAAATTTTAAATCTTAATTGTGCAATATTGACTTTGAAAGTTTTATCAAAAAATGTAAAATATATAATATATGAATTCTTACTTTGATTGTCAATATTAAATTCAGATTATTTTCTTACAAATCAATCGTAATTTTATTGTGATTTAAGTAATTGTTTAAGTTCCCATCAGAACTTGTTTCTAGTTAGACCATATTTTTTAAAGGAGGTATTATGTTTCAAAATGGTGATTATGTAGTTTACGGATGTAAAGGCATACACAAAATCATCGACAAAACAACGCTTAACATGGATGGCGTATCCAAGAACAAAGAGTATTATGTGATGCAGCCCTATGATAAGCCATCAGGTTCCGTTTATGCTCCTGTTGATGCTCAGAAGATCAACATGAGAAAGATCATGTCAAAGGAAGAAGCTAATGCTTTCATCAAAACCGTTCCGCGCATAGGCATCCTTGACATCAAAAACAACAAACAGCGCGAAGATGCTTATAAAGAGTGTATCCGCAGCTGCGACCCGGACGAGCTTATGAGGGTCATCAAAACTTTATACGTTCGCAAAGAGGAACGTATAAGCCAGGGTAAAAAGCTCACAATTACAGATTCACACTATATGCAGCAGGCAGAAGGCATCCTTTATGATGAACTTGCTCTCGTACTGGATATGCCGAAGGACAATGTTCCCGAATATATTTCCGGAATCGTACATAAATCTGTAGTATGAGTAAAAAGGGTGATGGGCCCTGATCAAAAGCTAATGCATCTGGATTTGGATAATAACTAATTTTTTAGTATAGATATAGATGAGACAAAGGGCTTCGGATTCAAAAATCCGAAGCCCTAATTACTTTCAAATCAAATATTCTGACAGACAATTTTATCATCTTAGTCTGTATACTTACAAATAGGTTTTTTACAAAGAGTCTGTATATTTTAGATGGGATTTGTCATGACAGTTCCAGGGATAACACACCCATTCTTCTGATGATCACTTATGGTACGGCTCATTACTGTTTATCTTAAAAGCCCTGTAAACCTGTTCCAGAAGAATCACCCTCATAAGCTGGTGCGGGAAAGTCA
>CAMOWK010000029.1 GCA_946628415.1 uncultured Lachnospiraceae bacterium
AAGGGAAGAAAGTATAAATGATTAGTCATTCCAGTAAAATGAATATACGTGTTGGAATAATTGGAGGCATTCTCGTTGCGCTCATTATGATAGTGGGTACTTTGTGGATGGGACATAGCGCATCAGATGGAACAAAAAAGGCTGTTCAATCAGTAAGCCTCTTTTATTTAGATGAGCTGGCAGGCAGACGCGAAGAAATTGTAGAGAAGAATCTGAATGATAATATAGAGGTTATCAACACGGCAATCGATTCCCTTTCTGAAGAGGATCTTAGTGATGATGAGCATCTGCAGGCATTTCAGCGCAGAATGAAGAACCTCTTTCAGTTAGATAAGTTTGCTTTTGTTGACGAGAGTGGACTGATATATACTTCTACAGGAACTAAAACTGATATCGACAAGTATCCTTTTAATCATGAAACGCTTTCAGAAGCGGAGATATATGTTAAGGATATAAATGAAGAAAATAAGACGGTAATTATTGCGGTACCTGTTAATTCTGTTTCTTTTAAAAATCACGAGCTTAAGGTCTGTTTTATGGAGATAGAGATGGATGAAATGCTGAAGGGTGTTTCTGTAGCATCTGACGAGTCAAATACCACATATTGTAATCTGTATTCTTCTGAAGGAATAGCTCTGAGTAACAAAGTCCTTAGTGGACAGGCAAATGTTAATAATCTTTTTAAGGCACTGGAGATAGCAAAGTTTGATAAGGATTATTCTCTGAAACAAGTGAAAAAAGATTTTGCAGATCATAAGAGAGGTGTAATCACATTTAATTATAATGGTATACAGGAAACCCTTACATATGTCCCTATTGAAGGGACAGACTGGATGCTGACATATCTTATAAGGGAAAATGTAATCAGTGAACGTATAAAGTCCATATCGGATGCTACGATACTTAGAAGTATCATTCAGTCATGCCTGGCTACGGCGATTCTACTTATTATGTTTTATATAATAGCAAGGCAGATGCGCAGTAATGCAAATCTTGTTCTTGAAAAGGAAACTGCTGAGACAGAGAACCGTATTAAGCAGGCAGAACTGGAAAACAGACTTTCTCTTCAGGAAGAATTGCTTAATCAGAAAAAGCTTGGAGAAGAGCAGGATAGACTTATTACCGCACTGGCATCGGACTATTGGAGTGTTTATTATCTGGATCTTGAAACAGGTGAAGGGGTTTGCTACCAGCAGCATTCGGCTATAAAGAATGGCCTAAAGGCTGGTGACAGGTTTGATTATCTGTATGAATTGGAGAAGTATGCCAGTAACACTATAAAGGATGAATATAAGCAGGAATTTATAGATTTTGTTCAGCCGGATAGCATACGTGAAGGACTTAAAACTCAGAGAGTAATAGCTTATCGTTATATGGTTCGTCGCCATGGAGTGGATTCATATGAGGAAATACGTTTTGCAGGAGTCAGACATCCGGAGGACAGAGAGGATCATATAGTTCATGCTGTAGGTGCATGCTTTGTAAATGTAGACAGTGAAACAAGAAAAACTATGGAACAGAGCAGGGCTTTACAAGAAGCACTTTCCGCAGCCGAACAGGCCAATAAGGCAAAAACAACATTCCTTTCAAATATGAGTCATGAGATACGTACACCGATGAATGCTATCATTGGTTTGAACAGTATAATACTCAATGATTCTGAAATAAGTGATAAGGTACGTGAGCATTCTGAGAAAATCGGTACCAGTGCAAATCATCTTCTTGGAATTATTAATGACATACTTGATATGTCTCGTATAGAATCAGGCAGAATGGTGGTAAAAAAAGAAGAGTTTTCGTTTTCAAAAATGCTGGAACAGGTTAATACCATAATCGGAGGACAGTGTAAGGATAAAGGACTTGAGTATGAGTGCCATATGAAAGGTGATGTAGATGACTACTACGTTGGAGACGATGTAAAGCTTCGACAGGTACTCTTAAATATTCTTGGAAATTCAGTAAAGTTTACACCGGAAGGAGGAAGAATTTCTCTTCTGGTTGAAAATATAAATCACTATGATAAAAATGTCACTCTTCGATTTACCATGAAAGATAATGGTTGTGGGATGAGTGAGGAATATCTGCCACATTTGTTTGAACCATTTACTCAGGAAGATGCTCTGGTGGCAAACAAGTATGGAAGTACGGGGCTTGGCATGTCTATAACCAAGAGTGTGGTGGAACTGATGAATGGTCATATTAATGTTGAAAGCAGGAAGAATGTTGGGACGACATTCATAGTTACAGTAACTCTTCACGAGTCAGAGAAAGAAAGGGATGAATTGACTAAAGGAGAGATAGACGTACACGATATTAGTGTTCTTGTTATCGATGATGATGCAATTGCCTGTGAGCATGCAAATGTAGTCATGGGTCAGGTCGGAATAAAGTGTGAAACAGTTACATCCGGTCAGGAAGCCATAGAAATGGTCAGAGTTAAGCATGGAAGAAGAGAAGACTATGACCTGATACTGGTGGATTGGAAGATGCCTGAGATGGATGGAATAGAAACTACGAAAAGGATACGTGAAATAGTCGGTTATCATACACCAATTATTATTCTAACCTCTTATAATTGGGATGAAATAGCTGAAGTGGCAAGAAAGGCAGGAATAGATACATTTGTTTCTAAACCACTCTTTGCCGGAAATGTGATTGATGAATTCAAAGAGGCATTTAGAAAAAAGAATGAATCTAAAATCGAACAGAAAAAAGAACTTGCAGGCAGAAGAGTGTTACTTGCTGAGGATGTGGAGGTAAATGCAGAAATAATGTCGATGGTTCTTGAGATGAAGGATATATCAGTTGATACAGCTGAAAATGGAAGGATTGCTGTAGATAAGTTTATATCAAAACCGGCAGGTTATTACGACGCAATACTCATGGATATGAGAATGCCGGAAATGGATGGTCT
>CAMOWK010000030.1 GCA_946628415.1 uncultured Lachnospiraceae bacterium
TGTTGTGGTATGCTTCTAAAGTCTAGTAGACATTCAAAGATTATAATCTTTACATATCTTTTCAGAATGATCATTCCCGATCCTACTAAATGGAGTAATGATCTTAAGACGAGAAAGGAGATATATTGATGAGGTGTTTAGTTTGCAAAGCTGATTCCATGATCGAGTCAAAATGTACATACTTTGCACAGTTGGATAATTGTTATGTGATTATAGAAAATGTTCCATGCTATAAATGCAATCAATGTGGCGAGGTGGTTTACACGGCTTCCGTAATTGAAAAAATTGAAGGAATTTTAGACAAAGCACAGAATATCGCGAGTAAAATTTTTATTATGGATTATACGAATGCTGCGTAAAAAGCAAGAGACGGTTCTCTGATGAGCCGTCTCTGCTTGTTGAAATTCTAATGATTCTAATTGTCAGATGGAGAAACTAACCCCATCCTTTTTTGAACCCCTTCTACATAATCCAGTGGAATATCGCAGAAATTGGAAATGCTTTTTGGAGTTTTGCCATTTTTTAGCATCTTTAATACTAATGACTCACGTTCTTTTTCCATACCTTCTTCGCGACCTTCCGCCTTGATCCCCTCTACAAAGGTCTTTTCGTCAAATTCGGTTATACACACGTCCAACACCTCCGATCTGTGGGCACTTAGGAACTCAGCCAGAATTCCATCTTTAAGGCACGAAACTACAGCCGTATCAACAGCTTTAGTTATATCATTGGTTTCCGAAAGTAATTCTCTTATTCTTTCGACAAGGATCATATATTCATCCAAAACCCTACATTTATTTCTGAGGTTCAAGATCTGCATTTCGCCCTGAATCATATGGTCCTTATCCCGGGAGTCAGCAAAAGTTGATTGCGTCTCAAAGAGCTTCTGAGAATCATGAGATGCCTCCTTATATCCATCAGGATTTCGTAAGGATAAATAATATACGGTTGCTGTCCATTCAAAATCTCCGGATTTATCGGGATTAATAAAGGAGTCCGACAGTCTTAATTTTTTAATAGGGGCTGCATCCTTAGCACCATTATACAACACAACATATCGCGGTGTTGGAAGCATTATCTGCTTTGTGCCATATATGTTAAACTTCCTTAATTTTATGTATTTGCTGTAAAGCTTGCCGAAATACATTAATCCGCGCACCGGCATATTCGGGTTGTCTGTACTTTGTTGCTCCCATAATGACAGGTAGCTGTCAAGAATGAACGCCACATCATTCTTCATCTTGATGTAAATGACATCTTCGATAGTAAAGAGCTCCAGCTCAGATACATCCTTGTAATCTGAGTCGTTTAAAGCATTGTAAAGATCAAGCACATTTTCTTTATATTCTTCCCGTCCGAAAAGCAGACGAAAAAGCCTGTCCTTATACTGAAAGTTAATGTTTATTTCTGTATCCTTCATAGATCCTTTTCCTAGCTAGAGTATAACACTATACTTAGCCGCTTTTAATGAATTTTTGATAAAGTGGGATTGGTTTTGAAATAAAAGACTATTATTTCTTTCGACTTGAGAATCATATCATGGTTTGAGGGAAATGCATATGGTCTATATTCAGACTATATGAAAATATATCGGTCTGTGATATGATGCTACTGCTATAGATGGTTCAGTGGAACTTTGTAATGCAGCAAGCCAGTATACTGGGATAAAAGTAAAACATATGCTGTTTCAGGATTTGGATGAAAGCGCTGCTTATGACGGCATCTGGGCCTGTTCCTCAATCCTTCATCTTCCCAAATCAGAATTGAAAGAAGTATTTCTGAAGATGTCGGAAGCATTGGTCCCCGACGGAATCATCTATACTTCATTTAAGTACGGTACCTTTGAAGGAGACGTTTATGAATACATTAGTAACATACTTCAGTGCAGAGGGCACAACAGCAAAAGTTGCAAAGGAATTCGCAAAAAAGATTGGGGCAGATCTTTTTGAGATTGTTCCGGAAGTACCTTATTCTGCGGCAGATATACGATGGGTAAATCCATTGGCAAGATGTAATCGTGAACAGATTGGTGGTAAAGAAGTTCCGGTCAGTGGAAAGATTGATGACTTTGAAAAATATGATACGGTTTATATCGGATTTCCGATATGGTACGGACAGGCCCCGAGAGTGGTACATACATTCTGCAAGGGCTATGACTGGACCGGAAAAGACATTCACATCTTCGCGACATCAGGCGGAAGCGGAATTGGTAAGACAGCAGAGAAGCTTCAACCATCCGTTTCCGGAGGAAATATCGTTGATGCAAAACGTATAAGAACTGCTTCTGAGATTTAAGAGCTAATAGCAAACGAGAGGACTTTAGTTCATTGAAATTGGTAAATTAATACATGGATAATCGAAAAGAATCCGTGAACACGGTTTTGTTTTTGCGTCCAACTGAATCACTTACAATATTCCTTCAGCAGTTAGGACGTGGTTTACGATTAGATGATAGTAAGGATTGTTTGACAGTTCTGGATTTCATTGGTCAGGCCAACAAGAAATATAACTATGAAGAGAAATTCGCGGCTCTTCTTGCGAATACAAAGCATAGTGTGGAGTACGAGCTTAAGAAGGGATTTGTGTCCGTGCCGAAAGGATGCTATATCCATCTTGAAAAGAAGGCAAGTGAATATGTTCTCCAGAATATAAAGAGTTCTATTGAGACTAGCAATCCAATGAA
The DNA here is from genome assembly GCA_946628415.1 of uncultured Lachnospiraceae bacterium. GTDB lineage: Bacteria > Bacillota > Clostridia > Lachnospirales > Lachnospiraceae > Eubacterium_Q. The sequence goes on from CAMOWK010000030.1 coordinate 2,684, forward strand.
TGTAGTATGGAGGCTTACAGATGAGATTCCTGCTAAGTATATAAAGAAAACAAGAAAGATGTTGGTAAGCTAACAACACTCAAAAA
>CAMOWK010000031.1 GCA_946628415.1 uncultured Lachnospiraceae bacterium
ATATTAGCTAAATGCCCGGATATAAGATGCTACTCTTATATCCGGGACATTAATTTTACTGTCTTATTTCGATCTGTGAACCCTTTTCCTACTTGACCCTATGGCTTCTTCCGGACATACAAGAACACAGAGATGACATCCGACACATCTGCTTCCATCCAGAGAGATCTTTCTGTCATCACTGATCTTTATTGCCTGATGTCCGCCGTCAGAGCACGCAATTACACATCTTCCACAGCCTATACATCTGTCCTTATCAAATCTCGGGAATACTATAGTGTCACGTTCCAGAACATCTGTGGTTTCACTGACAGTATCCAGTGACAGTCCTATAAGATCACTTACATTGTTAAGAGCCTTTTCTGCAAGATAGTAGTTGAGGCCCGCTTTAAGGTCATCAATAATACGGTATCCATACTGCATTACTGCTGTTGTAACCTGTACACTTCCCGCACCTAAGAGAATAAACTCCAGGGCATCAGACCAATTTTCAATACCACCCATTCCACTTATATGCATACCTTTAAGCTTCGGATTTTTTCCAAGTTCCGCCATAAAGCGAAGTGCAATTGGTTTCACAGCATTTCCGCTATAGCCTCCTAAAGCAGATTTTCCATGAACAGAAGGACCGGCAACATAGGTATGTAGATTTACTCCGGTTATGCTCTTTATGGTATTTATCGCAGAAAGCCCATCCGCACCACCTCGCAGAGCTGCTTCAGCTGCCGGGCTCATGGTTGCGACATTCGGCGTAAGTTTTGCAAGAATAGGAATAGTGGCACCGCGCCTTGCAGCCTTAGTAAAACGCCCCACCAGTTCCGGGTCCTGTCCTATATCTGAACCAAGACCTTCTTCAGCCATATTAGGGCATGAGAAATTAAGTTCTATGGCATCGGCACCGTTTTCTTCACAGAGTCGGGAAAGTGTTTCCCATTCCTCATCATTTCTCCCCATGATAGAAGCAAGAATGAATTTTGTTGGGTGGGTTTTCTTCAGGTGCCTGAATATCTCCATATTTTCTTCCACACTATGGTCAGAAAGCTGCTCGATATTTTTAAAACCTATTATGTTGCCGTCAGACCCTTTTATGGCAGAAAACCTGGGTGATGCTTCATGAATATCGAAGTTACAGATGGTTTTAAAGGATGCTCCTGCCCATCCTGCTTCAAAGGCTCTTGAGCACATATCATAAGAGCTTGCAACAACAGATGAAGACAGAAGGAAAGGATTTTCAAGTGGTATGCCGCAGATTTCTGTTCTTAAGTGTATTTCATCCTTAGGAAGTGATACCTCAAGAGACGGTTTAACCTCATCGTATAACCGTGTGATTAAATCCTTTACAGGAACTTTTCCAGAACGTACACAGGCCTTTTCGCAAGTAGCGTCGCAGCTTATGCAGGGATTTTCTTTCGGAAGACTTGCCGCAGCAACCTTCTCGTTATCAAACCATATGCTTCTTAGGAGTTTATCAGGCTCAAGCTTAGGACATGCAGTGCTGCAGGGAGCATCGTAACACATTGCACATTTCAGCATGTCTTTTCGATACAATATTCTTTCAATCATAGTTATCCTCGTTACATTTCTGCTATTAATACATCTTTTGGAAAGTGCTGGTAGGACATATTCATCCATCCTTACTGCATGAAGTCGAAAGTATAAGAAGTGAAATACATAACGCGATAGATATCTTTTTCATGGTCATTGTCCTCTTTAAAAAACCGCTTATTAGTAGTAATCGACAAAATTTAGTCTTTATATAAAAGATGATAATGTAGGTATTATATGGGTTTAAAAAGGTCAACCGGAAGTTGACCTTTTTTTAATTGCAAAAATGTATCATTAAGACAACAGATAAGAAATGCCTCGCTGCAGAGGGGCAGAAATCAATATACAGAGATATGCAGGAGGCAGCAGAATGAGTAAAGGTTATACAGAGATAGTTTATATTTTGGATAGAAGCGGATCTATGGGAGGTCTTGAGGCAGATACAATCGGCGGGTTTAATGCCATGATGGAAAAGCAGAAGAAGACCGGGGAGAAGGCATTGGTCTCCACAGTTCTCTTCGATGACCGGAGTGAAGTGATACATGACAGAGTTCCGATCGAAAAGATAGAGAAGATGACAGACAGGCAGTATTACGTCAGAGGATGCACAGCTCTTCTTGATGCAGTAGGCGGTGCGATCCACCATATCGGTAATGTTCACAAATATATAAGACCTGAAGACAGACCAGATAATACTATTGTTGTTATCACCACTGATGGAATGGAGAATGCAAGCTCCCGGTACTCAAGGGAGGAAGTCGAAAAAATGGTGAAACATCAGCAGGAGACGTACGGATGGGAATTCATTTTCATCGGTGCCAATATAGACGCCTATGCGGAAGCACAAAAGTTTGGCATCCGTAAGGAGCGGGCGGTTAACTACGTATGTGATGAGCGTGGTACTGCCAATGTCTTTTCCGGTATTTCCAAGGCTGTATGCTCAGTAATGATGGCTCCCGGTGCTGCAAAGGCAAGTGAATGTCTCGATGAAAGTGACTGGGATGAAGAAATTAATGTAGATTTCAGGAAACGTGGAAAGGTTCAGGGAAGGAGATAACCCTAAATTGCTTCATGACTTGCAAACAAAGACATCTCGATTCTCCCTTGATTTTGATTATAATATAAGTATAAGTATATCATATAAACGAATGAATTCAGTATCGAGGTAAT
>CAMOWK010000032.1 GCA_946628415.1 uncultured Lachnospiraceae bacterium
TTTATGATATGACCGCTTTAAAATATGTACTTATTTTTTCTTTAGTTTCAATACAACCGCAACGCTTGCAATCAATATTGCTGCCACAGCACCGGCAATAGCAATGATACGTCCGATGTCTACGCTGGTAGTATCTTCTACAGGCTTTAGCTCTGCAATCGTCTCAGTTTCTTCTGTCTCTGCTTCTGTTGTTTCTGTAGTTTCATTCAATGATTCCTGAATTGCCTGAGCATGGGATTCAATAAGGGCATCTCTTTCGTTCTTGATCATTGGCTGGAAAAGCATATATGAATCAAACGGGAAGACATCTCCTCTCTGAATCATCATGATTTCAAGATCGTCAAGAAGTGTTGTGTTATTTTCCACAATCTCGTAGTAGTTTCCGAAAGTGCCCCTATTATATTTATGGGACCACGTACATCTGATTTCATTGTTCCATGCAGCTCTCTCGTCCAGTTCGAAATTTGGGGAACCAAGCTCATAGTAAGAACCTACGGGAAGGAGTACATCTGCAGCGAAATTATAGTCTCGCTTTAAGTCTATGTCATAGACCGTTTTTCCGTCTGTAATCTGATATGTTACATGGGTGATGGCTGCCTCGTAGCTTACTAGCTTTACACGGAATGTGCCATAGGTTTTTCCGTCGGAGAGATCTATTACTTCTGGTTCAACGACAAGGGAACCTATGCTTTCATCCACTTCATGATTATCTTCTTCCCCAGCTTCTATATCTTTTCCTAACGATTTAACCTTGATCTTTACATTCTGACACTTTGAAGTATCCAATGTCTTAGGAGATACTTCGTATGTGTATTCATCGTTTATATCTTCATTTGAAAACACCGTAACATCATAAACACCGGCTGATATAGGGTATGTTCTGGTGTAACCGTTGTTCGGTAAATCCTCACGATACTTTAGATCGAAATCTATGCCATTTATCATGACATCAATCTTCATGTTGTAATACTCTGGTACATCTGCCGTGATCACAACATCAACTGCATTTTCTGGCAGAAAGTCTGAGTTCAGATTATCTACCCTTTCAGTTTCTGCAAATGATGCGAATGCAGCCATTGTCATAATGGCTGTTGCAAAGAATATTGTCTTAAATAAGTTTTTCATATATATCTCCCCTATTACTTTTATTGTTCATACGATAATTATGCGTGCGAATAATTAATATAGCACATGATATAAAGGGTATCCTAGCATGGCAATTTAATTAAATATCCTATATCCAACTACAAAGTGATTTCTCCACCACTCACTAAGATTTCTGTGAACCACTTTTCCATTAGATGATGAAGCATCCATAATGGTTCCGTCTCCTACGATAATTACGATATGTCCACTAATAAGCATGACATCACCGGCCCTAAGATCATCATAAGAAGTAACCTGCGGAAACGGCTTGTCTGATATCCAGTTAGCTGTGGTTCTGTACGGAACGTTTACACCGGCCTGATTTAAACACCACCAGACATAGCCTGAGCAGTCAAATGAGTTAGGGCCTTTTGCTCCCCATACATAAGGGCAGCCGAGCTTTGACGATGCTATTGAAAGGAATTCCTTAGCCTGCTCTGATGCTTCTACGCTTATATTGCCGATTTCGAGATAATTATAAATCTCTTTTGCATAATCTTTTCTTTGGCCAAGATCTTGATAGTATTTACCGTCTTTGGCTTTATTTTTATTTTCAGCTTTACCACCCGTACATCCCTCGACTACAACGCAGAATGCTTCGCATGCCATTTCAACATCTGTTACCGTCTGCATATTCGAGCTATCATAGCGGCTCAGATACTTATCTAAGGTAGCACCATAATTACCTGTTGCAGGTGCAGTGCCTTGAAGCTCTGCTTTCAGGAATTTTACCTGGCCTTCGACTGTATCATAATCCGGTATAGTTTCAAGGGCTGTTCTTCGTTCTTTTCCCCATTGAACAAGGCCATAGTATGTTTTTGAAGCTGACAGGGCTGAGGGTTTGAAGCTAGATTCTTGGCGGAGGTTTCCAAGTATTCCTGCAAGCATGGCGTTAGAAAGATTAAGGTCCTGTAATCCCGATACTATCTTTCTCATATTTTCCATCTCTTCCGTTGATAATCCGGGAATATCCATTACTGATAAGGTAGAGCTTGATGTTACATTCAGTTCATTCGGATCAAAATACTGCGGTGAATACTTAACTGACTCCTGATTGATTGACATATTTATCCTTGAGCCGTAAATGGCTGAAGGAGCCACCTTATTATCTTTATCCGATGCGTATGCGCTAAAGGGGGACATAACGACGGTTAAAAATGCCATTATACCCGACAACATTCTTCTCATTAAGTCACAATTCCTTTCACTGTTTTATTTGAGAGTGTATTTAGGCATTCAAGTAAGGTAATATATAGCGGTGAAAATCGTTGCTAATACTAAGAACCGTATAACTGATTCTTTTAAATGACTTATTTTGTTTTTGGTAAACAGTGTTCCCGATGCTACATAAACTATCCCCATTAGGAAAAGTACCGGAATGTAAATAATAAGTGGCAATCT